>CALGFD010000066.1 GCA_937881075.1 uncultured Planctomycetales bacterium | reverse complement strand
GATCGCTGCCGCTGTGGATTGCGGTGACAAACCGCGTCCGCTGCACAACCCGCGCCGCCTGCGCCCCGCCAATCGCATCCACCGTAAGCTGGCGATTGGCCAAGACGCTGATGTCGTAGTTGAGATTGACCGGATGGACGGTCGCGCCCACAGAACTGTCTTCGCCATCGGCGAGCATCGTCGGGGTCAAATCGAGCGAGCCGTGATGCAGACCGGCTTGAGAAGACGCAGTAAAGCTAACATTGAGATCCGCTGCCTGATTGGCGGCGTTGAACTGCACGATGGGGCTGACTTGATAAGCGACGCTCGCAAATCCGTCGGTCGCAGTGCCGCCGGCGACGGTATTCACGCGTGTTTCATGATCGTCGTCACTGAGGAGGCTGTCGCTTCCCGAACGAATCGTTGTCGTCTGCGTAGCAAACGCCCTTGCCGCCATTACCCGGCCACGAATCGATCCGACTGTCAGGCTACGGTTAGCCACCACGGCACCACTTACAGCCATTTCGTGGTTGTTTGGGTCACTGGGGCTGGCAGTTAGCGAAATCAAACCGGATTTGGGGCCGGTTGTGGCAGTGTCTTTCCACTCCAAGGAAAATGGCACCGAGGCCATCGAGACGCCCGGGACGGTGCCGCTTGTGGGCGATACATTGAGATCGGGTGAAGACAAAGAATAAGCCGTATCGAAACCGCCGGGGCGAACCACCGTGATAGCGGCCGAACGATTGGAGGTCCCAGCGACGAGGGTCCGCAAACCCGAGTAGTCTGAAGACAAGGCTAAACCGCAGGGTTCGGCACGAGTGAGGAGGAAGCCACGAGTATTTCCCGTCGGATCCAGTCCGTATCCGACAACCTGTCCAAAATCATTAATTCCAGACGCAGTCTGCAAGCTCCAGCCCGAGTCTGTATCGACAAATTCGTTTAAGTCAGACATAGTGCCGTTGTCATACAGAAAGGCATGCTGCAAGGAACTAGTGGTGTAACTCTGGCCGACGATCACTCCGTCAGAATTGATCCCGAGCGCGTAGCAGGTCGAGCCACCAAGCGTGCCCAGGTCATTCGTCATACCATTGCTGTAAACAAAAGAGTGAGTCCAATTGCTCCCGAAGGCATAGCCGATGACCTGGCCTTTGGCATTGATACCGGTCGCAACGCTCGAGTTCCCACCAATCGTCCCGAGGTCGGTGACTGTTCCGCCTGTATAGAGGAAGGCACGATAACTCCCGTCAGCAGTCTTTGCTTGCCCCGCGATCTGCCCTACGTCGTTAACGGCCTTTGCCGCAACCAGCGTCAGGCCAGACGACTGGTGCACCAAGCTATTTAGATCGTTCACCGTCCCATTGGCAAACACTGCTGCACGCCACCCAAGGTCTGCCGTCGACGCGTCGCCTACGACCTCGCCGGCGCTGTTCACCGAGTAAGCGCGGCTGTGACTACCTCCAGGAAGAGTTCCCAAGTCAACGAACGAACCGTCGTACTTAAACGCGTGATTCCCGCCAGTCCCAGGGTTCTGCAAGATCCCAACGACTGTCCCCGTGTTATTCATGGCAACAGCTTGACTCTGAGAGAAGCCGGCCGGTGTCCCCAAGTCTACCAGGCTGCCGTTCTCATAGCGGACGGCATGAGTAATGTTGTACCCAAAGGAATCACGTCCACCGGTGTAGGCGTAGCCTGTGACGTGTCCATAATCATTCACCGCCATTGCATAGCAGCCGCTGCCACCCGGTAGTGCCCCGAGGTCGGTAATTACGTACATCGGCGCCGCCTTTGACGTCGCAGGAGCAGCGACGATCAGCCACAAGGTGGAAACGATCACCGCGCGAAGCAGAGTCTGCGGCGATTCAAGAGCTGTGCGAAAAAAGATGCCGTTTTGGAAAAGAGACTTTCTGCCACCCATCATTTTTCCTCCTCAATAGCCGTCCAGAAGTTTGCCGTCTCAGGGCAATTTCCCACGTACTCGGTAGAGCCCCGGCGATGTGGCGTTGTTTGATGAGACCGCCCGGATCGCTCCCGCGAAGACATAGCCCCCCATCACCTCTCAGTCTAGGTATTAACGAATTTAGTGTCAATCATTTGGGCTAACCCCTGTGGGGGGGCAGGTAGCGACCTGCGCAAACCCGACGAGGAGGCACTCAACCCCCTTAGGTTTTCCGCCTATCGAGCGATCGGAATCGCTACTTCCCCGGGCCGTCCATCGCCGGCACTTGCATATCCAGATTCGGCGGCGCATTGTCCTCCGCCTTCTTCGCCTCCTCCTTCGCGCCGTCAACCTTTGGGCGCCCCCGCCCTGGAATGCCGGCGCCTCGGCCTCGTCACTGCCGCCGTCCTGAACCTGAATCTCCTTGCCGTCGGCCAGCAGCACTTCCCAGCACCGGCGTCTTCGGGCGGGGGTTTATCGAGGGGGATGCGACTAGGAATGACCGCCATTCCTTTTACAGCCCTGAAGGCGTGGGAGCCGAGCCGGTGGTCCGAATCAGCTTGGCCTCGCAAAAAAAGGGAAGAGAGGAAGAAGACTAACTCTCGTCATCATCGCCGACCGGCGCGAGCAAACAAGCAAAGTTTCTGCACACCCGTTCCTCGTTTGCTCGTAGCTGGGCGAGCGGGCATCTACCTCTTCCAGTTCGAAGCTCAGCCGCGTGGGCGGTTCCAAGCCCAGCAGTTCCTCGAAACCGGGCATCGGTTGGGCTCCACCGGCCCCTCCTCGGCCGGCAGCGTACTCTATTCAACAAAGTTCGGAAAGGAGACGGGAGCCTTTCGGCGAGCGGAGATGCGAGTTCGGCATAAGGCGTCTTACGGAAAAGCATTGACCACATCGTGCAGGGTCATCATAATATCGCCTAAAGGGGTAGCTTTTTCGCCTGGGTACGGCTTAGTCCCGTCCCCATTCAGTCGCTGGGGCTGGCGAAGCAAGCGGGCAACTTCTTCAGACTGCTGCTGGTGCGCGGCGGTGGTCGAAAGGATGCAGAATTCCCCTTTTCCGCTGCACAGACATTGGGCGGTTCGCCGTATTGCTCCCGCTGCTTAGCACTGAGGAACCATTGCCATGCGTCGTCGCATTTTTCGCATTGAACAGCTCGAGTCGAAGGAAATGCTATCGGCAACCATCGCCGAGTATGGCGGCATCGGCTACTTCCTCGACGCGGCCCACGCGGCAGTAAATCGGTACGATATCACCAATGAGACGTGGCTCTCGTCCGTCGCCCTGGGCGGTTTGGCCGGAACACCCACCGTGGCCCACGTCGACGGCGACGGAATTTACGTCGCCGTCGACAGGAGCGTGTTTCGCTACACCTTGGATGGCAGCAACCGAACGCACGTGCTGAATACCCAGCACAGCGTCCAGTCCATCCACACCGACGGCAACCTGTTGTTCATCAATGACAGTTACGGATACTATGCGGACGTCCTGAGCCTCGATAAGGCAACGAACACGCTCATCGATACTAGGAATCAATATATCGACGCCCTCTTCGGCTCATCGATCGCAACTAGTGCGAATTGCATCTTCGGCCGTACACAGGGCCTCTCTCCCTCGGACATTACATACCTCAACTACACGAACGAAGGGAAGTTCACGACGCACGGGAATAGCCCCTACCACGGGGCCTACTCCGGCGCGACAACAACATGGGTCTTTCCCAACGGCTCGAAAGTGGTCGACGATTCCGGTCAGGTCTATGCGGTGTCGGACCTCACCCACGTCAACAGCTTTTGCAGTTCCATCAGCGACATCGCCTTTTTAGGGGGCGACGTTCCGGTAATTCTCAATGGCCAAACGGTGACGGCTTACAGCCCACAGATCCTGCCAACCGGCAGTGCTACGTTGCCTACCGCAGCCACGAAGATCTTCGTCAACAGCAACGACGTGGTCGCTTTCACGCCGGATGCCAGCGCGCCCCAAGGCTACCGCGTCGAAATCGTCCCGTTGTCTTCGCTACATGCCGCCACGCCGGGGCAACCGATCGATCCGGTCGGCCTGAGCTATACGCCGGACGAGGTCGTCTTGTCTGCCGACGGTAAGGTGTTACTCTACAGCAAAGCCTACCAGAGTATTTTTCGCTGGGATCCCGCCACGCAGGTCTATGATCGATCAATTCCCCTGATCGGTGCCGCCAGCTACATGGCCTACTCGTCGGCGACGAACACCGTCTACCTCGCGTACGCTTCGGGCCTGATCACGAAAATTGATCCCAACAATGCGGAGCCGGAGGAAGAGGCGTTTGCTACCGTGGCTAGCCGGCCAATTGGGCTGAGCGTTGCCGGTTCGTACCTCTTCGTTGCCGATGGATCGGGGCCCTGGGGAACTCACTACACCTTTGCTCCCGATAGCGTCCAGGTCGATGCGAAGGACTGGAATTATTACTCTTCGGAATACGTCTGGAGCGACGCAAACCAGAAGATGTACTTTTTCCGCGACGGCACCTCTCCAAATGACCTTCTCTGCGAACAGATTAACGCCAACGGCACTGCTTTCCCGTCGGAGCCGCCGGGAGGGATCGGCACCACCGCAGATTCTCCTCTGCATGACAGCTTCGGCTTCAGTCATCCGATCCGCGTTGCCCCTGACGGGAGCATCGTCGTCTTAGGATCGGGTATGATCCACGACGCCGAAACTCTCCAGCGGCTCCCCACGGCGTTGGGAAATAGCATTTCTGATGCCGCTTGGTTGGGCGGCAAGCTTTTCACGGTTCGCGACACCGGCAACGCTGCGCAATTGCAGTATTGGACGCAACCGACGTACGATATGGCGAAATCGGTGCAGGCGACGGGCAGGCCTCACGCGCTGATGGCCGTTTCCCCCGATAATCTTCTCTGCATCACCCTCAATGTTCAGGGCGTTCCCGTACTTCGCCTGTTCGATGCCGACTTGAACCTGGTTAAGCCCGCCAACGATGTTCAACCTCCCCAGTTGACGCTCGTCTGCCCACAACTTGTTTCCCGTGATGCCCCGTGGGCCACTGCAACGGCGAGTGACTTGGATGTGAGCATGGCCGACGGAACCACAGTGGTTTTGGACGTGGATCTCAACCGCGATGGCGACTTTGACGATGGTGGCGAACTGGGCTACATGACAGCCAGTCTAATCAACGGAACGGCTACCTTCCCTGCACCCGCGTCGCTGCCCGATGGCCAATACACTCTTCGTGCCCGTGCCTCCGACGAAGCCGGTAACGTGGGAACGAGCGCTACCGCTAGCACCGACATTGATACCACGCCCCCGTCGATTTCGATCAGCGATCCGTCCTCGGGTTGGACGGAAAACAACTGCGTCACCTACACGATAAGCTACAACGACCGAAATTGGGCAGATGGTTTTCTGGATGCTGCCGATCTTACGCTGATTCGCACGGGCACCGCCAATGGGATCGTCACAGTCGATTGGATGTCGTATGCCACCACTCGTACCGTCACGATTTCGAACATCACCGGAAAAGGCACGCTCGCAATTTCGATCGCCGCCGGGACCGCCGCCGATAGGGCTGGAAACGTGGCGCTGTCGGCCGGCCCGAGCGCCGCTGTCGAGGTCGTGACCGCGTTCCAAAGCGATGGTGCGGATGGACTACCGGGGGTGACGGCTGGCGCAATGGCGTGGGGCGATTACGATAACGACGGCGACCTAGACCTGCTGCTTGCCGGCGACAACGGAACGACAAAGATCACGCGAGTCTACCGCAACGACGGCAGCGGAAGCTTCTCGGATATTTCGGCCGGCTTGGTAGGTGTCGCCGATGGTTCGGTCGCCTGGGGCGATTACGACAACGACAGTTGGCTCGATATCTTGATCAGCGGCTACACATCCAGCACGACTGCCATAACGAAGGTCTATCACAACGACGGCAGCGGGCATTTCCACGATATCGCGGCCGGGCTGACAGGTGTCGGCTCGGGATCAGCCGCCTGGGGCGATTACGACAACGACGGCCGGCTTGATATTTTGTTGGCCGGCTCGGATCCCACCTTGGTCGTAAATGCCGACCAGTCCAACCTGCATGCCGGCGCATCGCTGGGCGTGGTGAAGGTATACCACAATGACGGCAACGGAATTTTCCGCTCCGACCGCAACTACGGAAGCACGACTCGCGGAGTCGCGGCGTGGGGCGACTACGATCGCGATGGGCTTCTGGACTTCGTCGTGACCGGCCAGGATGGCTCACTCGCTCCCTCAACCCAGCTCTTCCACAACGAAGGCAACGGCTGGTTTGCCGCGAAAGCTCCCCTTTTGCCCGGCTTCACCGGCGAATCGGTTGCCTGGGGCGACTACGACAACGACGGTCAACTCGACCTACTGCTGACCGGAACAACGGTGGGCAGTCCATCCCATAGCACCGTTGTCCTTCGGAACATGACCGGTGGCGGCTTCCAGGACATCCAGGCCGGATTGGAGGGCGTGTTCAACGGCTCGGCCCTCTGGGGTGATTACGACCACGACCAATGGCTCGACGTCCTGGTCACGGGCGAGGATGGCTCGGGGCATGCCGTCACAAAGATCTACCACAACGATCATGGCACGTTTTCAGATGCAGCGCCAAAATCGGTTCTCATTCCATTGACACCAGACTGGTATCTCATCCAGGCCGCGTCCCTCGCGCAGAGTTCCTTAGAGGTCGAGCCCTTCGATACTACGTTAGAACCCGAACCGATTGTCATCGGCGATCCTGGCTTCGCAAAGTTCACGTCGCCCACGGCAGTGTGGGGCGATTTCGACAACGACGGCTGCCTGGAATTGTTGGTGAGCGGCAAAGATAGCCTCGGCCATCTGATGACGAAAGACTATCAAGCCCAGCGGCAAGCGTGGCAACAGCAGCTGAATGCGCCCTATGAGTTGACGGCCAAAGCGGCTTCGGCCACGGCGATGGACTTGTCCTGGTCTGATTTATCAGAAGTCGGCCGCAGCTATAGCGTGCGTGTTGGAACCACGCCGGGCGGTTGCGATGTCGTTAGCCCGATGGTTGCGGCCGACGGATTCCGCCGCACCGGACAACCTGGTTGGATTCAAGTCGGGACTTGGCGATTGCAGGGGCTGACGCCAGGAAAGACCTACTACTGGAGCGTCCAAGCGGTGGACAATGCCCTCAGGGGTTCGGTATTCGCCACCGAACAGAGTTTTGTGGCCGGTGAGCCGACCAGCTTTGCGCTGGCCCTCCCGTCGCAACAAAGCTATGTCGTGGGGAGCGATGTCTCGATCCAGTGGAATGCCAAAAACGTCGTCCCCGACGCAACAATCAGCCTCTGTTACGACGAAGACAAGCTCTGGTGGAACGGCAACGAACATTGGATCGAAATCGATCAGGTCAAGGCTGCAAATGGTGCGGGCAGCTACACTTGGCGTACCACCAACGTCGCTCCGGGCACCTACTACCTCGCTGGCTATCTTATGTCGGACGGCCAGCCCATATTCTCGCACCTTACCCAGTCGGTGAAAATCCAAGTTCCTGCCCCGACCTTCACGTTGCTCGCGCCCACCTCTGGCACGTTTAACGCTGGCGATCTCGTTCCCGTCCGCTGGAATGTGGCAGACTCTTCACGCGCCGGCACCGTAAGTCTTTGCTACGACGAAGACAAGCTCTGGTGGAACGGCAATGAACATTGGATTGAGATCGATCGTGTCCGCGCTGGAAACGGCACAGGCGAGTATTATTGGAACACCGCGGGCTTAAAGGCCGGCACCTACTATCTTGCCGGTTATTTCTGGGACGGCAGCGTGCCCGTCTTCTCGCATCTCACCAACAGAATTACGGTGACCACAGACACGCCGACGTTCTCGCTCACTGGGCCGACCTCCGGCAACTTCATTACCGGGCAGACCATTTCCATCGCCTGGAACGCCGACAAAGTCGCCGCGGGAAGCACAATCAGTCTCTGCTACGACAGCGATCGGCTTTGGAACGGCAACGAACACTGGATCGAGATCGACCGGGTTGCGGCCAGCAATGGTTCGGGCATGTACAGTTGGAACACCACCGGATTGAAGCCGGGCAACTACTACATCGGCGGCTATCTCTGGGCCGGCGGCCGCTCGTACTTTTCGCATGTCACCCAAGCCGTTAGCATCAGCGTCGACACGCCGATTTTCACGCTTACCGGCCCCACCGCGGGAATGTCCTCCGCCGGTCAAAACGTCCAGATCCAGTGGAACGCCAGCAATGTAGCGACGGGAAGCACAATCAGTCTCTGCTACGACATTGATCGGCTTTGGAACGGCAATGAACACTGGATCGAAGTCGATCGGGTATCTGCCGCGAATGGCTCTGGCAGTTACAATTGGAACACTGCCGGCGTGAAAACTGGCACCTACTACGTCGCCGGCTACCTTTGGACCGGTGGCCACGCGGTGTTTTCTCACCTGACTCAGCCGATCAGTATCACGACGGCGTCCCCATCCTTCGCTCTACTTAATCCGGCTACCGCCAGCGTCGTCGCTGGCCAAAACCTCCCGATTCAGTGGAATGCCAGCAACGTTACTCCAGGAAGCAAGATCAGTCTCTGCTACGACAGCGATCGGTTTTGGAACGGCAACGAGCACTGGATCGAAATCGACCAGGTTTCAGCCGTCAACGGCACAGGTTCGTACGTCTGGAAAACCACCGGGGTGAAGTCCGGCCAATACTACATCGCCGGCTATCTCTGGAACGGTTCGGCTCAGTTTTCCCGTGCGAGTCAGCCGGTCACAGTCACCGCCACCCGCTTGCTCCGCCTTGCTTCGTCCGGCATTGAAACGGAAGTTGCCGTGACGGACGACGCTGTCCTGAGCGACATTTCTATGCTTTCCCCCATCGCGGACGAAGCAATTCGTCGCTGGACTGCCATCACGAAGGCGAAACTCGCCGATGTCTTTTTCGAGATCGCCGACTTGCCCGATGGCGTGCTGGGCGAGACTGCGGGCCGTACGATTCGCATCGACCGCGACGCCGTCGGCCAAGGATGGTTCATCGACCAGACGCCGGCAGTCGACGAGGAGTTCGCCGCGTCGGCCACCGGCGAATTGCTCGCCGGCGATTCGCCTGCCAAAGGGCGTGTCGACCTATTGACTGTTGTCGAGCATGAACTAGGGCACTTGCTGGGCCTGGATGATCTCGATGTCCTGGCAGAAAACCTGATGAGCGCCTCCCTCGCCACCGGCACTCGCCGCGCGCCGCAGCGCACGGGACAGCAGGGGACCCCCTAACCAGAAAAGCAAAACGCACGCTGCCCGCTGGCGACCCTCACGATCGACGGGTCACAGGGCGAAGGCGGCTGGCAGCGTCACCCTTGTGCTACAGACCGTCTTGCTAAGTGCCTGGAAAAATGGAGGTGGCGTTTTTTTGAGTCCTCGCCGCGCTTTCCAAGAACTCTAGCTGATGCAGAAGACGTGTGGGCGCGCCGGCACGAATCTTGTCGCCTTGGAACCATCTGTTCTTTCGTCGGGAAAATCGCGGCTGATCCTTGTCGCCCGAATGACCAATACGGCCGATAGCCCAGGGATGCGATGTCTGAATGTATCATCGCGGGAGTTGGGGACGGCACACGCAGCCAAGGCGAAGCTGCGAGGTCAAACGCTGGCCTTAGTCCCCCCCAAAAAATGATGGTTGATCCGTAGGTTCGTCTAGCTGCCGGAGTGTGCCGAGCGTCGGTCTGGACCTTGCCGAAATACTGCTGTCCCTTGTGCTCGGTCTTTGCGAGATAGCACGAGGCTTATGTCTCGCCGTCAGCGGCGATAAGTTTCCGGTCCTCGGCAGCGACAATCCAGCCTCGACACGCGGGGCGACCGCAATTGCAGGGAATGGCAACCTCCGCCGGCCAGCCGTAATCGATCGTCAACTGTTCGCCCGGTTCAATGTCGGCCAGCACTTCCAGCCACGCTTCCGGCGCGCGGCTGACGCCGTTTTCGGATGAGGGCTCCAGCGTTAGCAACTGGCAGTTCGGCTGACAACTGTGATTGATAAGGCGGAAGGGCCAAGCCGGCTCCAGCGAGAGGCTCCCACCGAGCTCCATGCAGAAGTTCGAGCCATAGTGCGGATCGTCAATCACTTCACCGAGAATCGGCCCGATGACTTGGCGCCGCGAGAACGGCCGGCTGGCGAAAACGCCGAGCCCGGTCGGCGAAGATGTGACCCGAACTCCGTAGTCCTCGAACTCCATGCACCGTCTCTTGCTTGTATGTCGGCCAAGCTCCCGACCACCTTCCAGGCGGTCAGCAGCGAGTGCCGCTATTGCTGGTCGCAATGAGTACCTACCACCGTCGACCGCCACCGTTGTTGCGGCGGGGCCGATCTTCCCTGGGGCGGGCCTCGTTGACCGTAATTGATCGCCCTTCGATGTCGGAGAGATTCAGTTCCTTAATCGCCGTGGCAGCTTGCGAGTTGTTCGCCATTTCAACGAAGCCGAACCCTCTCGGACGCCCGGTTTCACGGTCCTTGGCGATGCTCACCTTGGTAACCGTGCCATAGCGAGAAAACGCTTCATGCAGACTCTGTTCTGAAGCCGTAAACGCCAAATTTCCAACGTATATATTGGTCATCAAATGATCCTTGTTCAATAATTCCTCTGCGTGCTAGGCCAGCCGAACCTTCTCGGCGCGAGCGCCTTTGGGACCACGTCCCTCTTGGTAAATTACCTGCTGTCCGACGCTTATTGCCTCGATCGTCGTGCCCTCCAATTCACTATGGTGGAAGAATATGTCTCCCTTTTCGCCAGTGATGAACCCGAAGCCCTTGTCAGACAGTACCTTCTTGATCGTTCCTTGCGGCATTGGTGCCACTCCTGCGTAAAATGTGCGCCTTTGATTCCCTCTCCGAGCCCAAAATATCGCCAGAGAGTGAAAAACGGCTGAAACGGTAGAGAGATGATCAGCCGCAATTGAAGAGACAGCGGCTTTCAGCAGGCTGCTGTGACAGGAATCGCAGGGTGACTGGAGCGAGAGCACATAACGGCCTGGGCTCGCATCTCGCCACTACGCCCCCATTGTACCAGCCCCACGTACGGAAGGAAATAGCCACTGCGGCCGGGCGACGGATTTAGTCGCGAACGACGTTCCATGCCAAGCCGAGCCGTTCGAGAGCGCAGATCGAGAGGTACGTTAAATCAATCTCCCACCAGCGGTGCCCGTGCCTAGCATAGTGAGAGAAAGCATGATGATTGTTGTGCCAGCCTTCGCCGAACGCTAACAGGGCCACCCACCACAGGTTTCGGCTGTCATCCGGTGTACCGTAGTTGCGGTAGCCCCACATATGACAAGCCGAGTTGACGGCCCAGGTCACGTGCATGACCCACACTAGCCGAAGAAACGAGCCATAGACGAGAAGCGACAATCCGGTCCAGGGCCCCCAGACAAGCCACCCGATGACAAGAATCGCCGCTCCGAGGGCAACGTGCCAGAGCAGATACGTCTTTTCGATAAAGCGCATGAACGGATCACTCTGCAAGTCCTCACTGTACCGACAGACCATTTTCGTCCACTGGGGCTCGTGCGGCCGCGGGAACAGCCACAGGACATGGCTCCACCAAGCGCCTTCACGCGGCGAATGCGGATCGCCGGCGACATCCGTGTATTGGTGATGCTTCCGATGCACTGCTACCCAAGTCAAAGGCGGCCCTTCGCCGGCCAAAGTGCCGAGGACGGCCAAAATGCGCCGAACGATCGGGAACGTCTGAAAGCTCACGTGCGCCAAAAGCCGGTGGTAACCCATGCAGATCCCGACGCCCCCGGTAATCCACGACAGCACCCAAAACAGCACGAATCCCTTCCAGGTAAATACGAAAAATGCCCCGAGGGCCCCCAGATGGACCACGGCAATCCAGAGAATCACCGACCAATGCCGGCCGTGGAAGCGGCTTAATTGCGACCTACGATGGCCTCAAAAATATGATTGCATAATTTCTGCTAACAGGAGACACGTTCGAAGGAGCGAGGCCGCGGCAAGTAGCTTTCGTCGTCGCCGGGCCGGTGCGGCAAACTTCGCAAAGCCCATCTGCGATCGAGGCTACCGACGTGGTGTTTGCGTGTAACTCGGTCCCGGCGATCTTTGCCATCACCCGCGACCCGTTCATCGTCTATACGTCGAACATCTTCGCATTCGTGGGCTTCGGGCCTTGTTCTTTCTCTTGGCCAGCACTATCGGAAATCTGCACTACCTCAAAACCGGTCTGGCGTTGGTGCTGGCTTTCGTGGGCGTCGAGATGCTGATCGCCGATGTAGACAAGATTCCAATTGCCGTTTCCGGTCGTGCCGCGTCGTCGCGTCACACCTGCGGGCGCGATTCTTTCCAGCACCGGAACCTTTGCCGGTCAATCGAGCCCCCGACGTACTGGCCATGCCGAAGGACGCCCAGGCGACTGCGATTCAAGCTTGCGGTCGGTGACACGCCGATTTCATCCGGCGTGGGCTTGCCGGCCTAGCCGTCTCCGAAGAGATCACCGTGGGCCGCTTCCGTGATCGCCTTCAGAGCGGGATGCCTCAGCTTTCGTTCGATGGAGATAGCATAGAAACGCTCCCGCACCGCATCGAGCCGGCCAACGGGCTGTGCGTGGTATTGTCGGCACGTCTCCTTTTCCACCGCAGAGGGCACTGGGAAGAGCCCTGCCCCGGCCTGCCCGAACACTTTCATAAGCGCGCTATCATCGAATTCGCCGCGCACGTCGGGGCGGATGCTCTGCGAGTCACACCAGTGGTCCAATGATCGCCGCAGCGTGGATTTCGGCGTCGGCAACAAGATAGGTGCATCATCGAGTGATTGGGGAAATCCACGGCGGAACTTTTGGGCAAGACCGCGGCTGCCGAGAATGGACACACCACACTCGCCGAGTAGATGGTTGTACGCCCTGACGTTCACCGAAGGGCTCAACGGCGAATCGGAGAGTACAACGTCCAAACGGTGCTGAGCCAGGTCCGCCAACAGATCAACCACGCCTCTCTCGTCACAGGCCAATTGCACGGGCTCCGGCAAATGCAACACGGGTTCCAGCAGGCGATAGGCGATGATCTTCGGCAGCACGTCAGCTACCCCTACGGATAGTCGAAGGCGCCGGCGTGCCGGCTTCCCCCGGAGAAATTCGCTCAGCTCTTGCCCGAGCGCGAAAATCTCCTCCGCGTAACGGAAGACCTCTTGCCCGGTCTCCGTCAGGGCCAAGTTGCGTCCGACTCGCTTGAAAAGCCTCTCACCAATAGAGTGCTCTAGCTGGCGCAGTTGCTTGCTGATGGCAGGCTGCGTCAGGTGGAGTTGATTGCAGGCGCGGGCGATGGTGCCCTCACGCGCAACGACCCAGAAATAGAGTAGATGGTGGTAGTTGAGCCAATCCACTTCGGGCCTCCATACATAACTATTAGTTATGGGTTATGGCATACAAGTCTATTAGTCAATGTAATGGCGCGCGGGTATAAAGGGAAGTGTGAATTGGAAACGACACAACCTGCTTTTGAGGAGCCAGACGTGAAACTGCTTGTCGTAGGTGAGAAAATGAGGGTGACCGAAAGTCTGCACGATTTCCTCACGCGGCGACTGTACTTCGCCCTGGGGCGTTTCACGCCTCAAATCGAGCGCGTGACCGCTCGCGTGGGGGACATGAATGGTCCGCGAGGCGGAATAGACAAACAATGCCGCATCGAGGTTAAGCTGCGAGGTCTGGAGACCGTCGTGCGCGAAGCCCGCGCCGATGACTTGGAGGAGGCGGCGTCCCGCGCCGCCCAAAGCGTTGAGAGGAGCGTGGCGCGAGCGGTCGAGCGAAGGCATTACAAGAGACGGCGCCCGGGCGTGTCGATGGCCGGCCCCCGCGAACCGGCCATCAACGGCAGACGACCGAAGGAATCGAATGCGCCAGCCGTCGAGCCCGAAGAATCGTGAACCGATCGAAGAGCTTTGGGTCGGACGAGAGTCTCCGGGAGTGCTTTGCGGCAAATGCCTCCAGCGACGGCAGAGCGTTGGCCATCGTCGCTAGCATTCTCGACTCGGTGAACATCATGGTGCCGAGGATTTTCAGATAGCGGGCGCCCCAGGTCGTGACAGTACCGGTGTCACAGGCGAACTGGCATCCGGAATCACAATGGGCTTCAAGTCCAAAATTGGCCCTCTCGCCCCCCCTTGCGACCTTCAGTTCATGCTCATCCGATTCATGTCAACCGAATCGTCCTTCAAAAGGGCTTCAGTCGATCGATCGGCCGAAGCCCTTTATTGTTTCCCAACTTTGATGAGAGCCGTTGGAACTACCGAGCACGCGATAAAAAAGTGAACATCCGAGCGCTAATGACTCCACCGGTCAGCACCAGCGCAGCGCCAACGGTGAGAAACCCGACCAGATTGAGCATGACCACCTCAATGCCCGTGACGGCTAAGATACCGAGGACCACGGCAGCGATGCCCGCAAAGGCTTGGATGCCGGCCGCGCCGATCGTGGCTTGCCTGGTAACCGTTCGTGTTCTCGAACTGATGTTGGCTCTTTCCAGCCGCAAGTCGTTCAATTCCGTTGCCGCGCCACTGCTCAAGAGCAAGGCTCCGCCGAAGACGATGACCGTGATGGCCAGCAGCAGGTTGGGCACGAGACCGATCAGTGCGAGGACGGCTAACGTAATTCCAGCCAATCCTCCCAGCACCTCGACCGTCACACCGGTCGACAAATCGGCCTGCTCCGAGCGGTTGTCGGACGTTTCCGCGATTAGATCATTGAGCGTCGCAGCCATGCTGCTACCGTGGACTACCAGGCCTACACCTGCGGCGAGTGCCGAGATCGCCATCATGTAATAGGGAATCGAGCCTGAGGTGGAAAGGCCAATCAGCGCCAGGACAATCGCCGCGGCCCCCGCGACTGCCTCAAGCGCCGAACCTCCGCCGACGACTTCCATCGAGCGACGCTGCTTGCCTTCACCGCCAATGTCGGGCCGCTCCGATCGTTCGGGCGGGGCAACGGACGACCTGGGAAACCGCTCTTGGGTCGCGGTGTAGGCGGACGGTTGAGTGCTTTCTTGGATTTCCGGCATGATTCTTCCCTCCAAAGGTAAAGGAGTGTCTTGTTTACCCAACCCTTAGTGTGCAAATATTGGGCCCGACACCGAACCCCTTGTTCCCTTGGCGTGTTGCAGGCTCCCCTGTTACCGCGCGGCGTATGTTCGCTCCCCTGATGACCAATCCCTCATCAACTTGGCGAGTTACAAAACTGTTCTGGACTGTGCGGATGTCACCGGCAGACCGTTGAGACGGCCCGCGGTCACCCGCGCGGCGCGTGTTTTGCTTGGCTGCTACCGGATTGACGCAAGGCGAACGAGGATTGGTCATCGTCGCCAACGACAGCAGCCCCCTGCACATGGCGATGGCCGAGGGCACGTCGACCGGCCTCGCGGCACCAAGTGCTGCTACAACAGCGAAGTGCTAAAGTAGCGTTCGGCGCGGTCGGCCAGGATGGTGGCGACGTTGCCCAGGCGGCGGGCGGCGAGTTGGCGGGCGGCCCAAACGTTCGCCCCCGACGAGATGCCAACCAGCAGGCCGAGATCGCGGCCGAGTTGGCGGGTGGTCTTGATGGCGTCCTCGTCGGTCACCTCGATCACTTCGTCGACCAGGGAGATATCGAGCACCGCCGGGATGAAGCCGTCGCCGATGCCTTGGATTTGATGCAAGCCGGGTTCGTGACCGAGCAGGGCGGAGACGTTTTTCGGTTCCACGGCGACGATTCGCACGCCGGGCTTGCGCTCCTTCAAGAACGAACCGACGCCCTGGAGGGTGCCACCGCTGCCCACGCCGGCAACGAAGCAGTCGACTTCTCCGCCCATCTGCCGCCAGATTTCCCGGGCCGTGCCTTCGTAATGGCAGCGGGGATTGTCCGGGTTTTCAAATTGTTGGGGGACGTAGATGCGGCGATCGGCAGCCTTCATCTCGTTGACGAGGTTAACGGCGCCGCCGATGCTTTCCTCGTCGGGAGTGAGAATCAATTCGGCACCGAGGGCGCGGATGATTTTCTTGCGTTCCTCGCTCATGCCCTCGGGCATGACGATGCGGACCTGATAGCCCTTCAGCCGACCGATCAGGGCGACGCCGATGCCGGTGTTGCCGCTGGTGGGTTCGACGATGATCGAGTCGGGGCAGAGGCGGCCGTCGCGCTCGGCCCCTTCGAGCATGGCCAGGGCGATGCGGTCTTTGATGCTGCCGCCCGGATTGAGAAATTCGGCCTTAGCGTAAACGTTTTCGCCATGCAGTTGCAGGAGCGGGGTATTGCCAATCAGGTCGAGGATGTTGTTGGTGAGCATAAGCAGGGTCTAAGGCAAGAGGACCGAAAATGGGCGTCGGCGGAAGGTAACATTTTCGAGAATTTCGGTCAATCGTTGGAAGGCTGGAGCGGGGAACAGGGATTACGGATTGGGGACTATCGAGGGCTAGGGGCCACGGATTAGGGATTTGGGGGCGGGACCAACGCCGACGGCACTCGACATTCCCCCACTAGGGAATTAGACTAGGATTTTCCTGTCACCGTTAATTCCTGAGTGGTTTCCGGCCGGGCGAGGACAAACTCCATGGACAGCAAGCGCGTTTTCCTGAGTGAAAAAGAGATTCCTACCGCGTGGTATAACCTTCAAGCGGACCTGCCGCAACCGCTGCCGCCGCCGTTGCATCCGGGCACCAAGCAGCCCCTCGCGCCCGCCGATTTGGAACCAATTTTCGCCAAGGAGCTGATCCGCCAGGAGGTCAGCCAGGAGCCGTGGATCGAAATTCCCCAGGCGGTCCGCGACGTCTACGCAATCTGGCGGCCGACGCCGTTGACCCGGGCGCGAAACCTGGAAAAGGCGCTGAAGACGCCGGCGCGGATCTACTTCAAAGACGAGAGCCACAGCCCGCCGGGGAGCCACAAGCCGAACACGGCCGTGCCCCAGGCCTATTACAACAAGATCGAAGGCATCAACCGGCTGACGACCGAGACCGGCGCGGGGCAATGGGGCACGTCGCTGGCCTTCGCCTGCTCGTTCTTCGACATGCACTGCAAGGTCTACATGGTCAAGGTGAGCTACCAGCAGAAGCCTTATCGCCGCTCAATGATGCATATTTGGGGCGCCGACGTGACGGCCAGCCCGTCGACGGAGACGAACGCCGGCCGCCAGATTTTGGAGGCCGATCCCGAGCACCCCGGCACGCTGGGTGTTGCCATTAGCGAGGCGGTCGAGGCGGCCGTTACCCGCGACGACACAAAGTACACCTTGGGCAGTGTGCTGAATCACGTAATGCTGCACCAGACGGTGATCGGGCTCGAGGTCGAGAAGCAGTTCGAGAAGTTCGAAGACTATCCGGACGTGGTGATCGGCTGCGTCGGCGGCGGCAGCAACTTTGCCGGGTTGGCGTTCCCGTTTATACGGCACAAGCTGAAGGGCAAGGACATTAAGTTCGTCGCCTGCGAGCCGCACTCTTGCCCTTCGATGAGCCGTGGGCAGTATCGCTACGATTTCGGCGATACAACGATGCTGACGCCGCTAATCAAGATGTACACCTTGGGGCACAGCTTTGTGCCGCCGGGCATTCACGCCGGCGGGCTGCGCTACCACGGCATGGCGCCAATGGTCAGCCTCTGCGCGGCGCTGGGGCTGGTCGAAGCCCGGGGCTATCACCAGATCGAATGCTTCGAGGCGGCCAAGCTGTTTGCCGCCACCGAAGGCATCATTCCTGCCCCGGAAACGTCACACGCCATCCGGGGCGCGATCTGTGAGGCCGAGCGGTGCCGCGAGACGGGCGAGGAGAAGTGCATCGTCTTCAACCTCAGCGGCCACGGCTTCTGCGACATGGCCTCGTACGATCGGTTCCTCAGCAACAAGCTCGAGGACTACGCCTATCCCCAAGACCGGATCGAAGCGGCGATCGCCGAACTGCCGGTGGTGGAAGGGTAGGAACCGGGATTAGGGACGGGGTCTGGGCCGGTGGCAAGTGGCAATCTGCACAAAGGTGGATGCCCGATTCATCGCTGTAAGGCATTTGTCGATTGGGCAAGAGCTGCAGCCAAGCGTCTGCATGCCCTGCAAATCTGCGATTGACCTGTGATATCAAAGGCTTTACGCTGGCAAGAGCGGGTCATACTTTCGGACTCGCAGTTGCAGCGAAGCGACTTAGCCGAGAAAGGGCAGCATGAACAAGATCTGGTTTGGTGTTCTGACGGTAGTTTTTGTTATTGCCGGCATTGCGACCGCGCAGGGCAGTATTCAGTATCAGGTCACTGCTATTAGCAATGGCCTTGTCCCCGTGGTGCCCACGGCGATCAATATCGGTGGTCTTGTCGTCGGCTATTCTTCCACGAATCCCATTCAAGCCGTTCGCTATGCAGACGGAACTTGGAACAACGTTGGGACCCTTGGTGGCTCGTGGAGCACGGCCAATGGCATTAATGCCAGCGGCCAAATCGCGGGGAGTTCCGACGTTGGCGGTGACACCTCGCATGCCTTCCTTTACAGCGGCGAAGTGATGCAGGACTTGGGCACGCTCGGTGGCACTTGCAGTTGGGCCAACGCCATTAACAGTGGCGGTCAAGTGGTAGGGCAGTCGTATCGCAGCGGCGGCACGGACGGCTACGCCTTTCTGTATTACGGCGGTGTCATGCAGGACCTTGGCTCGCTGGGCGGCACATCTCCGTTTTACTGGGGAGTCTCACGAGCAAATGCAATCAATGATGCCGGGCAAGCGGCTGGCGACTCCGCTACCAGGGACGGAAAGGGCCGCGCGTTCTTGTACGACGGTGAGGTGATGCACGACCTCGGCTCGCTCGGCGGGGGCTACAGTTCCGGGAACGATATCAATGCGGCAGGCCACGTCACTGGCGGGTCGACTGTTGCGGCCGGCGGTCCATGGCATGCATTCTTGTACAGCGATAGCTCAATGCACGACCTCGGCACACTTCTCGACGGCGGTAGTATTGCCTTCGCAATGAATGACTCGGATCAGGTGGTCGGCTGGTCCTGGTCCAGCGACGGCCTTCAGTACAACGGCTTCCTGTACAGTGATGGCACGATGCACGACTTGAACGACCTGATCGATCCGTTGTCGGGATGGCACATTGTCGAGCCAAGGGCGATCAACGACAACGGCTGGATCGCCGCTACGGCAACGGACGCTGACGGAATGTGGCGAGTCGTGTTGCTGACGCCCACGCCTGAGCCATCCACGCTGGCGCTCGTCGGCATCGGATTGCTCACAGCGCTGACGTACCGCTGCCGTCGCCGCAAAGTCTAATTGCAGGGCAAGGAACACGGGCCGGCCAGCGGCCTGGATCACTTCAGCCCAAGAAAGCCACAATTCGTTCTTGCCCGATTCCACCGTAGGGGTCATACTTCTTCCCTGGCGAAGAGACGCGAAGGAGAACGACCAATGGTGCTGTCGGGTGTTAAATCCGTGCTGAAGACGCAGGCCCGGAGGGGCTATCGGGTCCTGAAGCGGGTGCTAGACGAGCCCGCTTCTGCGGCGGACGAACGAGCCCCGGAGTTGGCGCCGTTTCTCTGCAACGTTTGCGGCACTGTGAATCTATTGCCACGGCCACGGTTGACCCGCGAGGACGGACACTGCTCCACTTGCCGCTGTTACGGGCGGCTCCGTTCGATGATGTACGCGGTGACCACCGAGTTTTCGCCGAACCAGCCCGTTCTGGCATGGATGGCGGCTCGCAAGGAGGTTCGCGGCGTGGGCTGCTCCGATTGGGGCTACGTCGATCTGCTCGCAGAGAAATTCGACTATGTGAACACGTTTTACGATCACGAACCGCGGCTGGACCTCTGCAACATCGACGAAAGCCGCTGGAAGCCGGGCAGCCTCGACTTCATCACCTGCACCGATGTCCTGGAACACGTCGAGCCGCCGCTCCAGCGGGCCTTCGACGGCATGTATCGCCTGTTGAAGCCGGGCGGAGTGGCGATTATCACGGTGCCGACAACCCTTGAAACGGCCAATCGCGAGCATTTTCCCGAGCTTCATGACTGGAAGATTGCCGAAGAAGGCGGCCGCCGAACGCTCGTGAATCGTCGCCTGGATGGAACGGAGGACCGCTTCCGCGACCTCTGCTTCCATGGCGGGGAAGGCATGACGCTCGAGTTCCGCTTCTTTTCGCGGCAGGGGCTGATCGAATCTGTAGAATCCGCCGGCCTGAGGGTGGCGAGGATTTATGACCGCGACGTGCCGAGTTTCGCCGTACCCCTTTGCGAAAGCAATTTCGTGCTGGTGGCGAGAAAATGAGTGCCTGAACGTGTGAGCATCGGACTATGGGCAGTCCAATTCGCTTCTCCGTGAGACGCCTCTTGCTCAAGGAACGCTCCGTGATCTTGGTGCATGTCGCACTTACCAACAGCGTACCGTCGCGACCCCAACCGCGTGGTTCCGAAAGCGGAATGACTCTATAAGGTTCTGAAATCCGCTCTAATCGACCTTGATTGCGGTGGGGCTCGCTACGCTCGACCCAGCTACTTCACGACAATTGCATCGGCGTGCCAGTGCCGCGTGTTCCTCTGATTCAAAAGAGTGCTGCGATGCTCTTCGCCTCGAGACTGTTTACCGGCCGGTAACCAGCACGGTTTGGGGCAACGCGGGGCCGCCCGGTGGGAACTGCAACTTCTCGCCGGCGACTCTCGCTTCGAGGTAGTACTCGAAATCATTCTGGACGGCCTCGGCCGGGAGGCGAACGGTGTAGACGCCACGAGCGACGTGCGCGAGCGGGATCGCGGTGAATTGGCCGGTGCCCAGCGGTCGCCAATACAGCCTCGCCAACTCGGGTTTGCCGCCAAGAACGATCACCGTCAAGCAGCACGGCTCACCAGCATCGATTGCCGTGCGGACTTCGGGGGCGAAGAGCCGCGGCGGGCCGAGATACGCCTTGGACGGCATGGCGTCGGCCGGCAGCGGTTCGCCCAGCAGCTTGGCCAGTTCCTGGCCCGGTTCGGTGATCATGCGGGGAAGTGTTTGCTGCTGCCAGTTGGCGATGGTGCCCAACTCACCGGGATTGCTCGCCGTAGCAAGCAGATAGCGATGCAAAGTGGCGAAAGCGGCGACGAGGTTCTTTCGCGCCGGCAGGGCCTCGTTGCTCGCAATCTGCTTCTGCAGGGCCGGATCCTTTTCCGCTTTGGCCTTGGCCATCGCCTTCTGAAAGGTGCCCAATGCGCAGCGGACTCCAGCAATCGAACGGAGATAGCGGAAGTTGTTCAGCCAATAGTCAAAGCGTTCGAGGTTGCCGGGGCCAGAGATCCGCGGTCGGAGGGCTTCGAGTTGCTCGATGAAGGCATACTCCGGCTGCACCTGACTAAAGGGACGGTCGTCGGGTTTGATGCTGCCCGGACCGGTAACCCAATCGGCCGGGCGCGGCAAACGTCCGTCAAGGCGGGCGAAAATCTCGCTAAGCGGGCCGGCAGCCGAAGGGCCAAACTCGGTGGCAGCCCAGTCGGCGTAGAAGTCGGCTACTGGTGCGAAGGTGGACTTGCCGTCCCCGGCCTTGGTGGCCTCGCCGCGCCAATTGCCTTGCTCCCAGCCGGCCTTGGCCAGAGCGGCGACGTTTGGCGCGAGGATGCGGGTTCGCCAGTGGATGCCCATCAGGCCGGTGCAGCCGTATTTCAGAGCGTCGGCGGCGTCGCGGCGCATGCGGCCGGCCCAAAGCTGGGGCATCGTCATGCCCGGATCGTCTTCCAGCCAGGGAATGGCCCATTTGGGACGGCCCTGAACCTTGGCAAAACCGGGCTCGACGGGCGTATTGCCCACCGAACGATTGATGCAACTCATTGGCATCTCCTTCGGCAGCGACTCGTCGAACAGGGCCGGGCTCTGCGGTGGCCCGAGGACCCAACCGGAGGTGGCAAGCGTGAAGGGAGCGTTGGTGTTCTTGGCAGCCGCGATCGCCGCGCGGAAGTCGGACATGGTGGCATCGATCTCGTTCTGGGGGACCGCGTCACGGTTGCGTTCGCTGGTTTGCCACGTCCACTCTTCGGGCGTCCAGAGCCAGTAGTAGTCCAGCGGATGCGTTTTGGCGATGCGTTGAAACATGCCCTCGTACACCTCTTGAACCACCGCCGGATCAGCCGGATTCTTGCCGGACGCCTGGAGGCGTTTTTTCAGCTCGGCGGGGATGGTCAAGGGGGTTTCGGTGCCGAGGCATGTCTTAATGCCGAGCTGGCGGGCGTGCGTGAAGACGTCGGCGAGCATGTCCCCGGTGCGGTTGAAGAGATCGTTGCACTGCTCGGGCGACATCTTGTCCCAGGGATAGGTGTCTCGCATGTAATCGGCGCCGTAGTCATCACGGTCGAACAACTGGTCGGCCCCGAAGACGTAGTCGCCGGTTTTACACGGTCGATAGCCCCAGGCCCCGGTGAGGTTGCTGGCCGTAAAGTGGCGGGAGGGATAGCTGGCCTTGACGCGACCGTCGGAAGCGAGTTCGCCGGCAGGGCCGATCCAGGTGAGCGGCTCGGGGCCGTGGCCGCGTTCCGGATACGTGTGCAGGCCGAAGAAATTCATGCCCAGCTTCGGCAACTGGCTGAGGACCGCCTTGTAGCCGTCGCGATTCCACCAATCGGGCCCCTCGGGAAAATCGTGGAAGGGCTGAATCCCGCGGAGTTCGAACAGCGGCCGCCGGGTTTCGTTGAGTTCGGGCAGTCTAAAGGCCACTCGCTCGTCAGGCAGGACATCGCCATGCAGATAGAACCGGACACCAAGGTGTTCGGCGAGGCGATAGGCGGCGAACAGGGTGCCCTGGCTGTCGCCGCCGATGACGAGCAGCACCGGGCGCTCCACTTGGCGGATCGTTTTCAGGAGATAGCCTTGCGGCGGCAAGACGGCGATCTGCTCCTTCGTCGCTTGATCAAGTTGCAGGGCGGCAAGCTCCGGCTGCTGCTTGGCGGCAACCAGAATCACCGCCCCAGTCGGGGGCAGCGGCGAGGCATCGACTTTGCCCGAAGCGGCCAGCGGCAGCAGTGTGCCAGTGCGAAGATAGACGTAGCGGCGGATCTCTTTGGCGGCCAGCTTTTCTGTAGGGCAAGACTTGCCAACGGCCACGATCACGGCCGGGGCAGCGGCGGCTTGAGTAGCCGAGGTCAACAGGCTGAGAAGCAGGGCGAAGATCGCAGTCGGCCAGCAGGATTGCATGACGGCTCTCCGGAAGACGGCAGGGCAAAAGGAGGCGTATGGACAGCCACGAGCGTACCGGCTGAACGCGGGGGAGTCAATCGCCCGCGGAATGTTGGGACAGTAACGGGGCATCGCTGTCGCGGTGAGCCGCCGTGCGGTTGCACGCCCCTTTCGATTCCGCTCTCCATCAGCGACCGCTGAACACCACTTTCGTTTTCCTCCAAGATTCCGTAAAATCGCGGTTCTCCCTGCTTTGGCGCGGACGGAAACGGCTCTTTCTTTTTTGCCCGCGGTCGAGCCAGAACTGCTAAATAACATCAATCACGTCGGAAAATCATCTCAGGTCCCATGAGCACCACGACCAAGAAGAAGAGCCTGTTCGTCACCGCCGATGGCCGCAACCTGACCTTCACATTCCTGCTGGTCAGCTCGTTGTTCCTCCTCTGGGGATTCTGCAACGGCATGATCGACGTGATGGATAAGCATTTTCAGGAAGAGCTGCACCTGACGCTTGCCCAATCGGCCAACGTCCAGTGGGCCCATTATCTCGGCTACTTCTTGATGTCAATCCCGGCCGGCTGGCTCGCCAGCAAGCTCGGCTACAAGGGCGGGATCATCGCTGGTTTGCTCATGGTCGCCGTCGGCGGCTTGTGGTTTATCCCCGCCAGCCACATCGCTCAATTCTGGGCGTTCTTGGTCGGCGTCTGCTTCATCGCCTCCGGCCTGACCTTCCTGGAGACGATCGCCAATCCATATACCACTGTCCTGGGTCCGCAACAGTACGCCGCCACCCGCATCAATCTCGCCCAATCCTGTAATGGTGTTGGCTGGATTTTTGGCCCGATCGTCGGCGGCATGTTCTTCTACTCCAAAAATGAAGCCGGCCAGAGCACCGGCAGCGAAACCCTTTGGATTCCCTACGCTGCTATCGCTGGCGTTGTAACACTCCTCGCCATCGTTTTCTATTTGGCCGACGTGCCCGATATCAAGGCCGAGGACGACTACCATATTGACGATGACCAAGCCGGCGCCTCGCGTTCCATTTGGAGCCACGCCCACTTTGTCATGGCGATCGCCGCCCAGTTCCTCTACGTCGCCGCTCAGGCTGGCATTTTCAGCTTCTTCATCAACTACATGACCTCGCAAGTTCCCAATATCCCCAGCTCTTGGCGCACACAGTCCACAAACGAGTGGATCGAGACGAACACCACCATCGCCAAAGGCGACATCAAGGATCTGCCGAAGTTTGTCGACAGCCTCAAGCAGAAGTCCGACCCGATCTCGGCCTTTATTGCTAGCAAACTGTCAGAGGATTCGCAAAAGGCAATCACATCACTCGGTAGTAAGGACGGCTACGACGACTACACGGTCGCTCGCGTTGCCTTGGCCCAAGACCTCAATAGCATCGTCAAGCAGGATCCCTTCAAGGCAAAGAAGGGCGAACTGCTATGCGACCAAGAGGCCTTCAAGAGCATGAAACTTAGCGAAACGACAAAACGGCTGCTCACACGGAAAGCGACGGAAGACGCTACTCCGAAGACCGCAGCCACGACTGCCGAAAAGAAGCCGGAGAAGGTCGATCTCCGTATTCTTAACCGCCACCTCCTCCATGACGCTTATCCGGAGATCCTCCCGTTCGACGCCTCGATCAATTGCATTAGCGACAAGGGGGCCTCGATCCTGGCCTCCCTCGGCTTCATCTTTTTCCTCGTCGGCCGTTTCACTGGCGCTGGCCTGCTCAAGAAGTTCTCCGCCCACAAAGTGCTCGGCCTCTACGGCTTGCTCAACGTGGTCGTCTGCTATTTGGTCTTCGCGAAGTACGGCTGGCTGTCGGTCGTTTGCGTATTCCTCAGCTACTTCTTCATGTCGATCATGTTCCCCACGATCTTCGCCCTGGGCATCTTCGGCCTTGGCAGCCGGGCCAAAAAGGCCTCGGCCTTCATCGTCATGGCCATCATGGGCGGCGCCGTCCTGCCCAAGCTGATGGGCCATATCGCCGACCAGTACGACATGTCCCGGGCGTTCATCGTCCCCTTGGCCTGCTTCGCCTTCGTCGCCTTGTATGGCTTCATCTGGCCCAAACTCAGCAAGGCCGAGTCGCTCAACGGCCTCAGCACCACCGCCGGCCACTAAGAAGGATCGCCGAGACCAATACGCGTCACGTGAAGGACTGACAGCTTAGCTTCCACGCTCGGCACCACAGGGTTCGCTAATGGGGCTCGATGCCGTTGTTTTTCGAAATGTCGGCGAACTCAAAAAGCTCTTTGGGAAGGGCTTGTTCGATGTGGAGCTAGCGACCGGCGAAGCTACCTTTGAAGCCAGGGGCACAAATCGAAATTTCAAGAGACGCTTTTGTCGCCGTCCACCGGCGACTTGGAAACGTCTCCATGATCGCGCACCTCCAAGCCATTGCAGAAAAGGCTCAGTTACCAAAGGATTCGATTCTCCGAAGCAAAGTGCTCTACTCAGGCACCCACTGCGGAGACATAATTCCGCATAACGAGCTTCCGCTGCTCCGCGATGAGTTGCGGGCACTCTCCTCCGCATCGGCTTCCGACCTCCGAGTCTTCTTAGATGCATTCGAGTCACTCCTACAATGTGCTGAGCGCGAGGAGAACCCGATCGTCTTTGCTTGAAAACCTTTCAAAAAGACCTCCAGCAACTACAGGGTGCATGCTCGCACGCATCGGTTGATCCAAACCGGCGCCCTCGGCGGCTCAAACGGCATGCCCCCGGAACAAAGGCCTCGATAAGTATAGGATGGGTCGAGCGCAGTGAACCCCACCATGATCAGTGCCAATTAGCGATGATCAGTGTTCCAAAAAGAACGCTGATCTCCGCTAATCAACGCAAAATCAATCTTGATCGCCTTCCTCGCCCAGCAATCGCTGTCTCGCCCCGGCAACCAAATTCTCGTAGTCAGGATCGAACGGCTCCACCAACCTGCTTTCCAGCTGTGCCTCAATCCTCCATAGAACCCTCTCCTCGGCACTGCCGATCATTGCTCGGCCCCCATTCTCATCCCCAGACGCAAGCCACTCGAACAACACGAAGGCCTCGTCTTGCGATAACTTCAGGTCGATCGACTTCGACTCGGTTTTCATGTGCGCCCCGTTTTGGCCGCCGGGTGCCACTGCTGGCTTGCTCAGCGGTGCTCGTGTAGCCGCCGACGGCACGTCGGCGCACTGACCACTGACCACTGACCACTGACCACTGACCACTGACCACTGATAACTGACCACTGATAACTGATAACTGATAACTGATAACTGATAACTGATAACTGATAACTGAT
>CALGFD010000065.1 GCA_937881075.1 uncultured Planctomycetales bacterium | reverse complement strand
GATGAATGATGAATGATGAATGATGAATGATGAATGATGAATGATGAATGATGAATGATGAAGAGCGTTTAGCAGCCGCCGGTACGGGCGGCTGAACCCTGAACCCTGAACCCCGAAATCTCTAGCTGCTTGCCTCTAACCCCTCGATAATTCGCTCGGCGGCCAATTCGCCGCCGTGGATGCAATCGGGGATGCCCACGCCATGATAGGCATTGCCGGCCAGTTGCAGGCCGGACAGATTGGCCGCCCGACCCTCGATGCGGCCGACCAATTCTTTGTGTCCGACGTGATACTGCGGCATCGTTCCGGGCCATCGCGCCAGGTTGCTGTAGCAAGGTTCGCCGGTGATCTTCAGCAGCCGTGCGATTTCGCTGAGAACCAACGGCCGCAACTCGTGGTCGTCCTTCATCGCCAACTCTGGCCGCCGCGCTCCGCCCACGAACACGCGCAGCAAGGACTTGCCTTCGGAAACGCGGTGGGTGTATTTGCGGCTGCTGAAGCTAATTGCCAAGATTGGGCTGTTCTCGACCGCGGGAATCACCGCCCCCATGCCGTCCAGCGGATGCCCGATCTGCTCGTCACGGAATCCCAAGGAGAGGATCGCGGTGCCCGAGTGCGTGATCGACGCCAGGTCCGCGGCCAGTGCGCCGTCGAGGGGCTCCAGCAAGCGCGCCGCCACCGGCGACGGGGTTGCCACGATTACCGCATCAAAGTGGAAGGGGGGACGGGACACCGACCGATCGTCCGCGGTCCCTTGTTGCCCTTTCTCCGCCGTTTCCGCTTCTACGCGCCACTCGCCGCTCGGCAACTGCTCGATTCGACGAACCGGCGCGCTCAACTTCACGCTGTTGGCCGGGAGCTTAGCGGCCAGCGCCGCCACGAGGCTCGAAAGGCCATCCCGCAGCGTGACGAACATGCTGTAGCGGGCCCCGCTTTCGCCGCCGGTCTTCGGACGATTCCTGATCTGCTGCCGCATCGCGCGGATCAGGCTGCCATGGTCGCGCTCCATCTCCCGGAAGCGGGCGAGCGTGGCCAGCACGCTGAGTTTTTCCAAATCGGCCGCGTAGACCGCGCTTACCAGCGGTTCGACCAGCCGATCGAACGCCTCTCGCCCCAGCCGGCGACGGACGAATGCTGCCATGCTCTCGTCGGCCTCGTCCTGGCGGGGTGGAATGAAATACTCGACCGCCGCCCGCAGTTTGCCCAAGGGGCTGAGAATCGGCGTAATTGCCAACGGCCACAGCCGCGTGGGCGCCATCATCAAGAAGCCGTCCGGCAATTGGCAAAGCTTGCCCCGATGCACGACGAACGTGCGGCGATACGCGGGGTTGGTTTGCACCAACTGATCAATCAAGCCTAGCCGCCGGCAGAGATTCACCGCCCAGGGCACCGTGGTGATGAAGTTGTCGGCGCTCTGTTCGACCTGAAAACCGTCCTCGTGAACGGTGGACAGCACGCCGCCGAGTCGGGGACTGGCCTCAAACAGCGTGACCTGACTCTGCGGCGAGAGTTCGACCAAGCGGTGCGCGGCGGCCAAGCCGGCAATGCCACCGCCAATGACGGCTACCTGAGGAATTTTCTGCGATGCATTTCCCATCGATGCATTTTACCAGCATGGCTGCGAAGACGCGATAAGTCTCGCTGGTCAGCTTGCCTGCTCAGCAGATCCACTGTTCGAGAATCGTGGGTGCGCGAGGTGCGCGAGGGCGAAAGGATACCCAGGTGGAAAGCTGTTCGCCCGCATAGCGCGCGACGTGCTATCGGCGATTGCCCGGGTTGCCGGGACTGGTGCCTTCGCCGTCGTTGACCGGCGGATTGCCGGGCGGTTGCGGATCGTAGCCATTGCCGAGGCCGTTATTACCCTTCGTGCTGCTTCCGCTGCCGCCACTCGCAGTGCTTCCACTGTTTCCCCGAAAGATCGGGTTGTTGATCAGTTCCGAAGGATTGCCGATGCCGCTGGCCGTGGTTTGGATCGAGCTACTGGCGTTCTCCCCCATCGGCCCGCCCGCGATCAAGATCGCCACGGTCACGAAGCCGAGGATGCAAGCCCACTCGGTATACGCTTTTCCAAAACGACGGTTGTGTCTTTTTTGGCGATGGTGACCCATGGCGATTCCCCCTCTTCTATCGATGCCTCTTCCATGATCTCCTATAGAAAGCGTAGCATTTCGGGGGGGAAGAATGGGAAAAAAATGTGCCGGCTAATTACAGCCACAGATGCAGCCGGCCGTCGAGCATGTCGGGCAGCGCGCGGGTAACGCAGTCGCGGACCTGATTGGAATGGTAACGCGTGCTGAAGTGGCTGGCGATCACCAGTTCGTTGCGGAATTGCCCGCGACGTTCCAGAAAATCATCGAGGTGCATGTGCCCGAACTTGTGGATCTTGTCCTTGCGGTGGCGGGGGAGGACAAAGGTCAGTTCCATGATCAGCACCTCGGCCTCGAACATTGCGGGGCAAGCGTCGAGGCCCGCCGGGGAGCTATCGCCCAAGTAGGCCACCCGCGGTAGCCGCACTTCGGTGGTGACGTCGGTCCCGTTCAACCGCAAATCGCGAATCTGGTGCCCTTCCAGCCCTTGAAACTCGGGCTTGAGCTTCCGCCGCCGCTCCCAAACGACGAAACCCAGCGATGGCACCGTATGCGTCGTCGCCGAAACCGTCACCACATGCTCGCGCGACAGTTCGATCTCGTCGCCCGGCCTCGCTGGCAGCAGCGTGCACGGCAGTCGTCCGCGATCCAACCGGCTGAACAACCGCAGAATCCGCTGCATCGGCTCGATCGCGGCCTCGGGCAGATAGATCACCGGCGGTTCCATCTTCATCATCCGCCGCCGCGCCACGTAGACCGGCAGGGCGATCAGGTGGTCCATGTGCGTGTGCGAGACGAACCAGGTCGGCGTGCCCATGAACGACCACGGCTGGGCGCCGAGATCGAAGCCGAACTTCAACTCGGGCACCCGCCAATAGGTTTGCACGGCCGCGCGGGAATAGCCCTCGAGCGTCAGATCCTTGTGTTGCAGCGTTTTGACCGGCAGGTTGTGAATCATCGAAGTCGTCAGTGGTCAGTGGTCAGTAGCAACGAAAGGCGCAGCACCACCGCCTTCCATTTCGCACCCCTATTTCGCCGCATGCTGGTACTCGTCGACCTGCGACAGATCCAGCGGGGCGGCCGAGTCGCCACGGGGGAGAATCGTAATCTCGCCGAACACGCTGTCCTGCTCCACGCGGACGTGCCGATGGCGGACCAGTTCGAGAATCGCCAGGAAGATGCCAATCAGCCGCGACTTGTGCATGCTGGCATCGAACAGGTCGCGGAACGACAGCCGGCCGACTTCCTGCAAGCGGGCGAGTATCCGCTCCATATAGACATGAATCGGGGTCTCGTCGTAGACGATGCTCGACGGCCGGGCTGCCTCGGTCTCGCGCATGATCCGGCCAAACGCGCTGACCAGATCCCATAGTTCGACTTCGTGGATCGGTTCCTCGGCCGGATCGCGCTCCTGCCTTGGCAAATCATTGGTCATCCGCGGGAAACGCTGCTGCCACTCGATGCTCCGCTCTTCGAGCAGACTGGCGGCGTCGCGGTACTTCTTGTATTCCAACAGTCGCTGCACCAGTTCCTGGCGGGGATCTTCGATCTCGCCTTCGACCTCGTCGCAACGCGGCAGCACTTGCTGCGATTTGATCTCAATCAGCAGGCTGGCCACGTCAAGAAAGTCGCCGACCGCGTTGACATCCAATTGCTCGACCACCGCCAGATATTCGAGATACTGGTCGGCGATCGTCGCCACCGGAATGTCCGCGATCTCTACCTCATGCTTGCGCACGAGATAGAGCAGGAGGTCCAAGGGGCCTCGAAAAATGTTCAGGTCTACGCGGAAATCGCTCAACGGACAACCATCGTACGAGGCTCGTGAAAGGTGGGAAATCGTCGGCGGGGAATCCTAGCAGGCCGGGCTAGACGGGAAGCAGTCGGCAATCGCCTAGGGTATGTATTTTACCAAGTCAGACTGCGGATAACGAGCCGCGGCACACCTGCTTCCACCGGAAAATCCCCCCTGATACGAAATAATTCCCTTCTCGCTATCACCGTTTTCGACTTCGGCTGCAGGCCAACTTCAGCAAAGGACGATTTGGGGGGGTATCAAGGATTGTTGTACCATGAGTTTGGCCGGGCTAGACTTCCTAAGCTGCCCGACCTGTGAGTTTGTCAGAAGGGGGGAACGATGTCGCACGAACAGCTCTGGGCTCCCTGGCGCCTCGAGTATATTGCCGGTGGAAAGCCGAACATCCCGGCCCCCGATCCGGCCGAGTTGGAGCCCGGCGCCGACGCGGAGTGCTTTCTTTGCCAGGCGATTCCATGCACGGACGACCGGCTTCGCCTGGTTATCGGCCGCGGTGCGCACACGATTACCGTTCTGAATCGTTTCCCCTACAACAACGGTCACCTGTTAGTAGCGCCCAAGCGGCACGTCTCCCGATTGGACGAATTGGGCAGCGACACCGAGCTGGAACTGTCGCGGACGATCACCCGCCTGGTCGGCGCGCTGGAAAGGCTGATGCAGCCTCAAGGCTTCAACATTGGCTTGAATCTTGGCAGGGCGGCCGGCGCCGGCCTTCCCGGGCATGTCCACTGGCACATCGTCCCACGTTGGATTGGCGATACGAACTTCATGCCCTCGATCGCGGGCATTCATACAATTCCTCAGTCCCTGGAAGCCCTTTGGGACCTGCTGACTGCCGAACTGGCCAAAGACCACGTACCGAATCCATGAGCGACGTTCCTGCCGACGCTGATCCTGGCGTGCAAAACCGTCCGTTTGCCATCGAAGTGGCCGACCGCGTCCGACGGCTGCCGCCGTATCTCTTCGCCCAAATCAACAAGCTGATGTACGAGAAACGTCGCGCCGGTTGCGACGTGATCGACCTTGGGATGGGCAATCCGAGTGACCCGCCCCAGGACATCGTCATCGAGAAGTTGGCCGAGGCCGCCCGCGATCCGAAGAATCATGGCTACGCCCCGGCCCAGGGCATTTTGAGCCTTCGCCGAGAAGCGGCCGCCAAGTATTTCAAGCAGTACGGCGTGCACCTCGACCCGCAGAGCGAAGTGATCGCCTGCCTGGGCTCGAAAGAGGGTTTTAGCCACATGTGCCTGGCTCTGCTGGGTCCCGGTGACACGGCGATCGTGCCGTCGCCCAGCTATCCGGCCCACTTGTACGCGGTGGCGATGGCCGCCGCCAACGCGATCCTGTTGGAGGTCTCCGACAGCGCGAAGCTGTTGAGCAATATCGACTATACCTGTCGCCATTTCGTCCCCCGGCCGAAAGTCCTGGTCATCAATTTTCCGCACAATCCCACGACCGTCACCGTCGAGCCCGAGTTCTACATCGAGGTCGTCAAATTGGCGCGGCGCTACGGGTTCATGGTCATCAGCGACTTGGCCTACGCCGACGTCACGTTCGATGGCTACAAGACGCCAAGTTTCCTCGCTGCTCCCGGCGCTCTGGAAGTCGGCGTCGAATTAACGACCATGAGCAAGGGCTACAACATGGCCGGCTGGCGCGTCGGTTTTTGTGCTGGAAATGCCGAAATGATCCGGGCGCTGTCCACGATCAAGGGCTATTACGATTACGGCATGTTCCGGCCGATCCAGATCGCCGCCATCATGGCCCTGCGGCACACCGATGCCGCCGTCGAGGCCCAGGCCGCGGAGTATCAACGCCGCCGCGACGTGCTCTGCGAGGGACTGGAGCGCATCGGCTGGCCGGTGGAAAAGCCAAAGGCCAGCATGTTCGTCTGGGCCAGAATTCCCAAGCCGTGGGCGGCGCGGATGACCTCTTTTGAGTTCGCCATGAAGCTGTTGCAGGACGGCGATGTCGTCGTGAGCCCTGGCGCCGGTTTTGGTCAGGCCGGCGAAGGCTACGTCCGCATGGCGCTGGTCGAAAACGAAAACCGCATCCGCCAGGCGATTCGCCAGATCGGCCGCTGCTTGGGGGAATAGCGGTGAGTGATGAGTGGTGAGTGAGCCGACGTGCCGTCGGCTGCTAAACGGCCACAAGCCACAATCCATTGGGCAGTGGGCAGTGGGCAGTGGGCAGTGGGCAGTGGGCAGTGGGCAGTAAGACCGATGCTGATGCGTGGCGAGTGAGCGAGTGGTGGCGAGCGAGTGTCGTTTAGCCGCCGACGGCACGTCGGCGCGGTTCCTGAACCCTGAACCCGCTAATCCTTAAATCCTTCAATCCCCAGTCCCTAGTTCCTAGCCGCCCGCCATGCAGCACGACCAATTCCAGCTCCACGCCGACATCGAGCAGCGGCACTGGTGGTTTGTCGGGCGGCGCCAAATTCTGCAGAGTCTCGTGGTCGAGCTGCTGCCGCCTGCGCCCGAATCGCTGATTGTGGATGTGGGCTGCGGGACCGGGGCCAACATCGCCTCTCTGGCCGAGCGCTATCGTTGCGTCGGGATCGACACTTCGGCCGAAGCCATCCAGTTCGCCCGGCATCGCTTCCCGGCGGTGCAGTTTCTGGTCGGTGGTGCGCCGGCGGACCTCGGCGAGCTGGCCGCTCAGGCCCGGCTGTATCTTCTGACCGATGTCCTGGAGCACGTCGCCGACGACTACCGAATGTTCTCGGAGTTGCTGGCCGCCGCCAGCCCTGGAACGCATTTCCTGATTACCGTCCCGGCCGACGCGTCGCTCTGGAGTGAGCACGACGAGTCGTTTGGGCATTATCGTCGCTATGCGGAGGCACGATTGGCAGCCGTCTGGTCCGAGCTGCCGGTAACAACGCTGTTGCTTTCCTATTTCAACAGCCGCTTGCTGCCGGTGATCCGCGGCGTCCGCTGGTGGACACGTCGTCGGGGCGAGGCGGCCGGCCAAGCCGGCACGGATTTTTGGATTCCCCGTCCCCCGGTCAACGCCGCGCTCCGTCGAATTTTTTCCGGGGAATCTAAGCGACTGTTGGCTTGTCTCGGCGGTCGGAAGAGGCCGTACGCCGGCGGGGCCAGCCTGGTGGCCCTGGTGCGTCGCGAGCCGGGGACCGTCGCTGTTCGCTCGAAACCGGCCGACTTACCCCCCGACCAACACGACCCGTCCGTACGCTAGCGGATGGAGTCGTCCGGTGCCGCTCGGGCGAAGTAATCCTTTATGGCCGACGTGCCGTCGGCCGCTGAACAATCCTTGGTGGTCGACGTTTCGTCGCTAAACAATCCTTTGTGGCCGTCGGCCGCTAGACAGTCAGATCGCCACAATCTGTTACCGGATCCCGGGTGGCAACTGGTCGATGCCGGGAAACGATGTTAGAATGGCCCGTGGCCGACCGCGCATAAAAAATGAGGGTACTTGCTCGCCGGTACAAGACCCTCACTTGTGGCTGCCTGGATTGTCGATCCGTGAGGATTGTCGATCCAGAGACCCGCAGCCGTTACAAGCTCTATCGGGCGGGACAACCGGCTTACTTTAGGTTCCCCCAAAGGGTTAATTTAAGCGCGCAGCAGGCCGCCGACGGCCCCTTTCCTAGCTTCACTGTCCACCACAATGTCCAAGATCGCAAAACTCGTTCTGGAAGACGGCACAGTATTTACCGGTACGGCCTTCGGTGCCGAAGGCGAAGTCTCTGGCGAGGCCTGCTTTAACACCTCGATGACCGGTTACCAGGAGATTTTGACCGATCCGAGCTATCGTGGCCAAATCGTGGCCATGACCTACACCCAGATCGGCAACTACGGCGTCAATCAGGAAGACGTCGAGAGCCGCAAGCCGCATTTGGCCGGTTTTGTCGTCCGCGAACGCAGCCGGCGGGTCAGTAATTTCCGCGCCGACGGCGACCTGGACGGCTACCTGAAGCACTGGGGCATCGTCGGTCTCGAAGGCATCGACACCCGCGCGTTGGTCCGCCGCCTGCGAACCCAAGGGGCCATGAAGAGCGTGCTCTCCTCGGTCGACTTGGACGACGCCAGCTTAGTGGCCAAGGCCAAGGCCAGCCCGGGGCTCGTCGGTCGCGACCTGGTCCGCGAAGTGATCCCCGCAGAACCGATCGAGTGGGGCGAAGGGCTCAGCCCCTGGGCACGGATGTATGGCGTTGAGTACCCCGATCCGAACGCCGACTCGCCGCACATTGTGGCCCTCGACTACGGCATGAAATGGAACATCGCCCGCCATCTGTACAGCCTCGGTTGCCGGGTCACCGTCTTGCCGGGCACGGCCACGGCGGCCGAAGTCCTCGCCCGCAAGCCTGATGGCGTCTTCCTCTCCAATGGCCCCGGCGATCCCGAACCGCTCGGCTACGCCCAGGAGACGATCCGCAACCTGTTGGGCAAGAAGCCGATCTTCGGCATCTGCCTCGGGCATCAGTTGCTATGCCTTGCCTGCGGTGCGAAGACCTACAAGCTCAAGTTCGGCCATCGCGGCGCGAACCAGCCGGTGCTTAACAAGGACAACTGCCGCGTCGAGATCACCACCCAGAACCATGGCTTCGCCGTTGATGGTGACTCGCTCCCCGGCGACTTGGAAGTGACCCACCTCAATCTCAACGACAACACGATTGAGGGTGTGCGGCACCGCAGCCAGCCGGCTTTCAGCGTGCAGTATCACCCCGAAGCCTCGGCCGGCCCGCACGACAGCAACTACCTGTTCGGCCAGTTCCGCGCGATGCTGCCGTAGCCGGGTTATTGTCGCACCTCACGGGAGCCTGGCGATCTATGCCAGTGGCATCGGTCATTCCGACGGGTGAGGAATCAAGGTTGAAAGCGAGTGTCGGCCAGATCCTTCGCCTGCGCTCAGGATGACATCGCCTCTCAATTGACTTTGGAAAGCCTCAACGTCGCACGCGGGCTCGCACGTAAACGTCGTCGCCAATCTGCTGAACCACCGGCTGTTCCAGGGACACGGCCTCGGCAACCTGCCCGATGCCCTGCCCGGCGATGGGGTTTGGAGCGGCCGCTCCGCCGAGCAGCTTCGGCGCGATAAAAGTGTGCACCTCATCGATTGCCCGCATGTCTAGCAGCCTCCCAAAAACCTGGCTGCCCCCTTCGATCAGCAGGTTGGTCAGTCGCCGCCGCCCCAGTTCCTCCAACAGTTCACGAAGCCTATCTGCCGGCATTGCGCCGCGGCAAAGGAACAGTTCGCAGCCGGCCTCTTCGAGTCTCTTTTGCCCCGCGGGCGACGCCTCGGCGCTGATGGCGACCAACACCGGCGTCTCTCGCGCTGTTTGCACCAATTGGCTATTGCTCCGCAGGGAGCCGCGGGAGTCGAGCACGATCCGCAAGGCCGTACGAGGGCCAGGCGGTCGGGCCGTCAGCAGCGGGTCATCGCGCTCGGCGGTGCCCCGGCCGACAAGAATCGCATCGACGCGACCACGCAGCCGATGGACGATCTCTCGCGACTGGGGGTTGGAGAGCCAGCGACTTTCGCCGGTGAAAGCGGCGATCTTGCCGTCGAGCGTCATGGCCCACTTGGCGATGATCCAGGGGCGGCCGGTTTCGACCAGCTTGAGATAGGGCGCATTCAAGCGTCGGGCTTCGGCTTCCAGAAGCCCCGTTTCCACCGCGACACCCGCCTCCTGCAGCCGTTGGATGCCGCCGCCTTGGACCTTTGGAAACGGGTCACGCTGGGCGGCGACCACGCGTCGAATCTTCGCGGCGAGGATGGCTTCGGTGCAGGGGGGCGTTTTGCCGTGGTGGCAGCAGGGCTCGAGGGTCACATAGAGGGTTGCCCCGGCGGCGCGGCTGGCGGCCAACCGCAAGGCCTCGACCTCGGCGTGCGGCTGGCCAAAGCGACGGTGCCAGCCTTCGCCGATAATCTCGGCGCCTCGGGCGACCACGCAGCCGACCATCGGGTTGGGCTCGACCAGGCCCTCGCCTTGAACGGCCAGATCCAGTGCCCGGCGCATGTGCCAGACGTCTAATTCTTGCTGCAGCATGGCAATTTAGGTCCAATGTTTGCTTTTTTGCAAATATAGAGGGTAGCGGCCCAACTGGCGAGGATGTCAGGGGGGGCCTACTACTTTTTAAGGGGTTAGAAAAATCGGGGCGGCAAAAAAGCCAGTCGACAGCTAGCAATATTCAACTACGCCCCCCACAAAGCCGATTTTCTCCCATATTCTCCTTCGTAAACTTAAATTAGGCAAACAGTCCCCCTCCGTGGAAGACGTTCCGCGGTCGGATTGCACCTTTTCGGCGAATCAGGCAAGAAAGTCGTTTCCGTGAGAGCCGCATACATCGAGAAACCCGGACCGGTCCAGAATATTGTCTTTGGCGATCTCCCCAAGCCCAAACCAGGGCAGGGGGAGGTCCTCGTCAAAGTCCTTGCCGTTGCCGTCAACCCGATTGACACCTACATCCGCGCCGGCACGGTCGCCATGAACCTGCCGCAGCCGTACGTGCTGGGCTCCGATCTAGCCGGCACGGTGGAGGCCGTCGGCCCCGGCGTCACCCGCTTTCGCAAGGGGGACCGCGTCTGGGGAAGCAACCAGGGACTGCTCGGACGCCAGGGCACGTTCGCGGAGTTTGCCGTCGTCGAAGAACGTTGGCTCTACCCCACGCCGGAAAACATCTCCGATCAGGAAGCCGCCGCCGTAGCGCTGGTCGGCATTACCGCCCATCTCGGTCTGTTTCGCGATGCGCAACTGAAGATGGGCGAATCGGTCTTCGTCAACGGCGGCTCGGGCGGGGTTGGCTCGTGCGTCGTGCAAATGGCCCGGGCGGTCGGCGCCCGCGTCATCACCACTGCCGGCAGCAGTCAGAAGGTGCAAGTCTGCCGGCAACTCGGGGCGAATGTGGCCGTCAACTACAACACCGATGACCTCGACGAAGCCCTCGAGCGATTCGGTCCCATCGATGTCTGGTTCGAAACACTGCGCGAGCAGGATTTTGACCGGGCCGTGCGCCACATGGCCATGCGTGGACGGATCATCGTGATGGCCGGCCGCGAATCGCGTCCGCCTTTGCCCGTTGGGCCCTTTTACACCAAGGATTGCCGCTTGTTCGGATTTGCGATGTTCAACGCTCCCGCCGAGGAGCAACGCAAGTGTGCTGCCGAGATCAATCGCTGGTTGGCCCGCGGAAGGCTTCGCCCGCAAATCGACCGCGTCATGAAACTCTCGGAAACGGCCGACGCCCACCGGTTGCAGGAAGACAACACGCTGCGGCGGGCAGGCACGCTGGCCGGCAAAATCGTGCTCACGCCGTAGCAGGTTTGCGTCCTAACCGTGCGGCGGCTGAAGTCGACCTTCGCTCTCGGCCGCTGGCACCCGCGTAGGAATGCCAGCTAGCTTCCATGCCCAAAAAAGGATCACCAGAGCCAACCATACACAAGCAACGGTGGAGGCCTCCTTGCAGAATCTTAGGTAGGGAAAGCTGCTTATAGGCAGAGGAGCGGCCTTCAGGTTCCCTGGTGTCGGCGCGGGCGTCAATTTGTCAGCGCCAAGGTAGTGCACGCGTGTTTTGTCATCTGTTTTGATAACCTCCACGCGGCCCTCGGCGGCGCGAGGCACCAATTCGCGCTCCAGAAAGGAAAAATACATCTGGCCCGCGAACAACAAGGGCACGACCCAGCCAGCGGAAAAGATTGTAACAAGAGCGCGATACATCCGATGCACTCCTGTGCAAAATAAACCAGGACTATGTCGGCCACTTGCCGCTAAATATTCACCGCCCGCCCTTTCACGACCGACTCCGTCTCCTTTTGGCAGATCAGCAGGGCGTCGCGGGCAAGCTCGCCAGCCAGCAGTCGCGACGGGACGCCCGTCTTCACCGATCGCACCACCTCGCTGAGTTCCGCTAAGAAGGCATCGCTCGGGCCAGCTCCCAATAGCTTCGGCCGCAGTGCCTTGCCGTTGTCCAACAGCACCGTGACCGGCACCGATACGTCGCCGAGCGCCGGCATCGCCATGTAATCGAAGAACAACGTTGCCTTCTCCAGATAGATCTCGTAGGCGTGCGTAAACGGCCGGCCTTGCTGGCCGATCACGCCGCTGGTGGAGGTGACCATTCGCGGCGGATCGTAAATAAACTGCGTGGCAAAGCGTTCGGCCACCTTGCCGCGCATCGTTCCCACGCTTCGCACTGCATTCGGCATTCCGCACACGACGCGAATGAAATGGGCGTCATGGATGTGCAGGTCGAGCATCGGACCACCGATCTTCTCCGGATCGTAGAAGTCGGGCAGCCAGGTCGGTTCGGAAATCACGCGTTTGAAGTGCCCGCCGAGCATTGCCCCGTAGCGACCACTGGTAATCGCGTCGTAGGCGAAGCGATACTCGGGGAAGAAGGGCAACACATGGCCGATCATCAGCAGCCGCTTGGCTTTTTCGGCCGCCTCGACCATCCGCGTGGCGTCGGCAAGTTTCAACGCGATCGGCTTCTCGCAGAAGACGTGCTTGCCACCTTTCAATGCCGCCAGGGTGCTTTTCGCGTGGCAGACGGCCGGCAGGCAGATGTCGATCAAGTCGATCTTGTCGTCGGCGACCATCTCCTCGATCTGGGCGTACTGGGCGATGCCGCTGAGGTCCATCTGCTCGCCCTTGGGGCCGAAATTGCCGTGGATGGTGCGCCAGTCGCCCGCCCGTCGCATCGGGTCCTGTTCACAAACGGCGACGACCTTCGCGCCGCGAATCTTTTGATAGGCCAAGTAGTGGGTCATGCCCATGAAGCCCAAGCCGGCAATGCCAATGCGAATCATAGTGGTGAGTGGTGAGTGGTGAGTGGTGAGTGGTGAGCAAGGGTTTTCAGTTGTCAGTTATCGGTTATCAGTTGTGATGGGCAAGGTGGGCGTCGCTCACTTTTTCTCGCTCGTCTTCGTAGGCTCCTCCGGCAACTCGACGTACTCCACCTTTGTTCCGTACACCGTTCCTACGACCGGGTACTCGCAGGGCGTGCGCGGCAGGCCAAATACGAACGCATGATTTCTATCTGGCGGCCGTTTTCCCATTACGGTTGAGTTGAAGGGAGTAGTGAAACTGACCGACTTGAAGGGCGGGATTACCACTTCTCGTTGCTGCTTCGCAAAATCCGGTATTTCACTTCCGGTGTTTGGGAATGGCCAGTCTTGCTGGCTGCGTCCGAACGTGTAGTGACAGATTGGCGGAAATGTTAACGTTATCGGGTGCATCCATCTGCTTTGGAAGGTGAAGGTCGACTCTCCGTGATAGACGGTTGCATTTATGTTCTCCATCGGTATCGGAACCCGCTTTGCTCGGTGAACAATTTCCAGGCGAACGACGGGAAACCGAGGCGGTGGATGGTCTTCGGTTTGGCTGGCACCGAAGAAACGCAGGTGTTTTGTGGATGGCAGCAGGGCCAGGAAGACCACCAGGAAACAGATCGCCCCCAGTGCTAATGGAGTTGCCCATTGCCGTCGTTTCGTGTTCTCTTGGTCTGCCACTTTGAGAATTCCTTTTTTTCCGACCGGCCGATTACCAATTGTGCTAAGTCGGCAAACGCCCATTCATGGGCGTTGTCCGCCGCAGGCGGTATTCGGCCCGTGCTTTAGCACGGGCTGCACGGCCCTCTCCCGTATCTTCTGCCTTTGCTGCTTGCCGCTGTCACGCCCGTTGACGGGCGTCCCGGTTTCTCTCGAAACACCCGACGTAAACGTCGGGCCTAATACCGCCTGTGGCGGACAAGAGGCGTAAACGCCTCTCATGATTTTCGTTCCGTCTCCCGCCACGCGTTTCACGTCCCAACTCCGCGTCTCTCGCCTCCCGCCTCCCGTCCCCCGTCTCGCCTCCCACGTCCCACGCGCCTCCCGCCTCCTTTTCTCTACCCCGCGATCTTCAAGAATCGCCCATACGCCTCGTCCCACTGGGCCGTGTTCTGCGGCAGGTACTCGTCGGCGGGGAAACTGCGGCGGATCACCTCGCGGGCTTCGGCGATCGAGGCCACGTCACCGGCCGCCACGGCCTGCAGCATCACGTTGCCGGTGGCCGTCGCTTCGACCGGTCCGGCGACCACGCGGCGACCGCAGGCGTCGGCCGCGAACTGGCAAAGCTGCTGGTTCTTTGTGCCGCCACCGACGATGTGGATCGTCTCGATTCGGCCGCCGTTGAGTTCCTCGCACATCGCCAACACCTGGCGGAACTTCAACGCCAGACTTTCCAAGGCGCAACGCAACACCGCGCCTTCTTCCTCCGGAACCGCCTGACCTGTCTTGTGACAGAAGTTGCGGATCGCCGCCGGCATGTCGGCTGGAGCCAGGAAGTCGGCCGCATCGGGATTGATCAACGACCGCAAGGCGGGCGCGGCGGCGCTCAAGCGATTGAGGTCTTCCCAATCCAGGTTGGCGCCGCCATGGTTCCACACCCGGCGACACTCTTGCACGAGCCACAGACCGGTGATGTTCTTCAAGACGCGGACCGTGCCGCCGACACCGCCTTCGTTGGTGAAGTTCAGCCGCATCACGCTGTCGTTGACGATCGGCTTCGGCGATTCGATGCCCATCAACGCCCAGGTGCCAAGGCTCAGGTAGCACCAGTCCGGCTTGACGCCCGGTTGGCTCTTGGCGGGCACCGCCATCACGGCGCTGGCCGTGTCGTGTGAACCGGGCAAAACGACCTGGGCATTGGCGAGCCCGCTTTCCGTGGCCACGCTCGGCCGCAGTCCACCGATGGTCGTGCCCGGCTGGACAATGTTTCCCAAAATCCGTGTCGGCAACGAGAACCGCTCCAACAATTTCGTCGCCCAAACGCCGTCCAGCGGATTGTAGAACTGCGTGGTGCTGGCGTTGGTCATTTCGTTGCACTTCACACCCGTCAGCAGCCAGTGGATCAGGTCGGGAATCATCAGGAACGACTCGGCGATGTCCAACAGCGGCGAACCGGCCAGTTTCATTGCCAGCAACTGGTAGAGCGTGTTGATCTGCATGAACTGCAGACCGGTTTGGCAGAAAATGTCTTCGCGGGGGACGATTCCCAGCGCCTTTTCCAGCATGCCGTTGGTGCGGCTGTCGCGGTAATGGTAGGGGTTGCCCAGCAGTTCGTCGCCGCGTCCCAAGAGTCCGAAATCGACGCCCCAGGTATCGACGCCGAGACTCGTGATCGGAGCGCCGGAGGTCGTTGCCGCCGCCCGCAACCCCTTGCGGACCTGTGCCCAAAGTCCCAGCACGTCCCAGTGGAGCCGGCCGGCGGCCTCGATCGCGCCATTTTCGAAGCGATAGACCTCTTCCAGCCGCAGACGTTGCCCATCAAAGAGCCCCAACACGTGCCGCCCGCTCGATGCGCCGATGTCGACCGCCAAATACGCCTTGTCCGCCATGATCCGCCGCCGCCTTTCTGAAGAAGCCACGATGAGTCCGGGTGTTTGCGCTAATGAGGCTTATCGTGGCGAGTTCGGCCGCGATGGTCAAGTGTTGAGCCGGGGACGGTGTGTCCCCAATAGATCCACCACGGACACGAAGATCACGAAGAAAGTAGTTCGTGCCCTTCGAGGAGCATTTTCCGTGGAGGGTTAGTTTTTCAAGGTTTCTGACTGAGCCTGTTGATTTCGTGGCCCGGCGGGCCGATACTAGACATTGTTCACAAACTTGCGTATAATTAGCATCCTGGTGAACAAGGAGCGAGGGGATGAAGATTTCGGCCAAGACCGAATACGCTTGTATAGCGATGCTTGAATTGGCCTCCCAGTTTCACTCCGGCGAGCCGGTCCGCATTCGCGAGATTGCCCAACGGCACGACATCCCGCCCCGATTTCTCGTGCAGATTTTGTTGCAGCTCAAAGGGGCCGGTCTGGTCACCAGCGTTCGTGGGGCCGCCGGGGGGTATCAATTAATCGTTTCCCCCGAGCAAATCACCCTCGGCCGAGTCATGGAAGTCATCGATGGCCTCCTCGAAGAAGAGACCCAGAGCAGCGCCTCGCCGGAGTCTCCGGCCGTCAAGGTCCTGCTCCAAGCCTGGAAGGACGTGGCTGCCGTGCAGCGTAGAATGCTGGGCGAAATGAAGTTCTCCGACCTCGTCGAGCGTGTCAAGGAACACGCCGAACAGATGTATCACATCTGAAAACCTTGCCACATTCCCGTTGATTGCCCGCCCAATCCACCGCTATACTGCTCGCTCCGCTACGTTACCGATCCGCGCAAATTGTTCTCTTTGACACTGATGATCCCTTGCGGCAGCCCACCTCTCTCGGCCTTGCCGTGAGGATCTGTTATCTACTTCTGAACTACAAGGAAGCGTAAAGCATGTCTCTGATTGCCCCCCACGGCGGCCTGACCGAACCCGTTTGCCGCACTGTTGCCGCTGAAAAGGTCAACGATTTTTTGGCCAACGCCGCCAAGCTGACCCGCGTGCCCGTGTCCGACGCCGACCTGTCGACCGTCTATCGCTTCGGCGACGGCGGACTTAGCCCGCTGACGGGCCCGATGGATTCGGCCACCTATAACCGTGTGCTCGATGAATCGGTCCTCGAACATAACGGCAAGCTCTACGCCTGGACGATTCCGCTGGCGCTGCCGGTGACCGAAGCCTTGGCCAAGCAACTCAAGCCCGGCCAGCAAGTCGCGCTGGTCAACTCGGCCGACCAGATCGTCGCCGTGCTCGACATCACCGACATCTTCCCTTGGGACAAGGCCAAGTACCTCAAGAGCGTCTACCTGACCGATCGCACCGATCACCCCGGCGCCGACATGGTTCTGAAGGGCGATGCCGACAAAACCCATTTGCTCGGCGGAACCATCGAAGTCCTGCCGCAGCCGAAGGACCCGCGGTTCGGCCAGTACGTGCTCACGCCGCGCGAAGTCCGCAAGCTGTTGGCCGAAAAAGGCTGGGAGCGCGTCGTTGCTTTCCAGACCCGCAATCCGTTGCACCGAGCTCACGAGTACGCGTTGGTCTATGGTCTCGAGACGCTGCTCCGCGCCGGTTGCAATGCGGGCGCGTGCCTCAACCCCTTGATCGGCGAGACCAAGGGCGACGACGTCGACGCCGACGTCCGCATGCACACCTACGAAGCGTTGATCAAGAACCGTTCGCTGGGCGACGGCGACAGCGACCCGGCCCTCTGGGGCCCGCGCGGCGAGTCGGTGCCCGATCGCGTGATCCTGTTGGGACTCGACATCAAGATGTTTTATGGCGGCCCGAAAGAAGCGGTGATGCACGGGATCTATCGGCAGAACTTCGGTTTTACCGACATCATCATCGGCCGCAAGCACGCCGATGCTCCGTACCACGACGGCTCGCCGATCTGGGGCGACTTTGACGCCCAGGAGATTTTCAACAACCTCAAGGGCGACCTAAAAATTAAGCCGTTGAACGTCGGTTTCGCCGCTTTCTACGCCTCGATCAACCGCGTCGACCTGATGGAAAACCACAAGGACGAGAAGCCGGTGTTCATCTCCGGCAAGGACGTCCGCAAGGCGCTGATCGAAGGCCACCCGGTCGATCCGCGGATCATGCGCGAAAGCACCTCGCAGATCCTCATCGCCGCCATGGCCGGCAAGGCGTAAGAGCAAATGCAGAATGATGAATGATGGATGCAGAATGTTTGGTTTGGGATTGACGCATAATCCTCAATTCATCATTCAGCATTCATCGTTCATCATTTAGGATGCCCCATGACTCCCACGGCCATCGTCCTCGCCGTCACCTCGGCGCTGTTGGTCGGTCTGTCGAAGACCGGCCTGCCCGGCGCTTCGTTGCCGGCGATCCTGTTGATGGCCGAGGTCTATCCGTGCGATGCCCGTTATTCGGTCGGTGCGATCCTGCCGGTGCTTTTGGCCGGCGATGTGTTTGCCGTCTTCTGGTACCGCCAACATGCCGACTGGCGACGGCTCGTGCAGCTTTTGCCGTACGTGCTGCTGGGGATGCTTCCCGGCGTGTATGTCCTCCAAGCCGTCGATGGCTGCCACTTTCGCCTGTTTATCGGCCTTCTGGTCGCACTGATGATCTTGATCGAACTCTGCCGCAAATGGCAGAACTGGACGCGCGTGCCGCACCAATGGTGGTTTGTGGCCGGAATGGGTTTCTTCGCCGGCTTCACCACCTACGTGGCCAACGCCGCCATGCCGGTGATGACCATTTATCTCTTGAGCCAGGATTTCGACAAGCGCCGTTTCATCGGCACCGCCGCCTGGTTCTTCCTGATCCTCAACTTCAGCAAGGTGCCGGTGTACTGCGCGATGGGCATGCTCACGTGGAACATGCTGCCGCTGGCCGCCACGCTCGCGCCATTGACGATTCTCGGCTCGCTGCTGGGCGTTTACGTCCTGGCACGCATTCCTCAACTCTATTTCGATCGCCTCGCCCTGCTGCTGGCCGGCGTAGCGGCTATCAGGCTGATGGCCGTGTAGCTGCGCGGCCATCGGGATTCACCAGCCCGTAAATGACGATATCCTCGAACGCCTCCCAGCGTTTGGAGTGCCCGCGCAGTAGTCCTTCGCGAACCATGCCGATCTTCTCGAGCACCCGTCCGGAGGCCGGATTGCGTGTGAAGTGGCAGGCCTGGATGCGATGCAGTCGCATTTGCTCGAAACCGTACTCCACGACCGCTCTGGCTGCCTCCGTGCAATAGCCGCGGTTCCAAAAATCTTTGCCGAGCCAGTAGCCCAATTCTCCGCGATCGTCGAGAGGATTTATTTGCAGTCCAACCGCGCCAATGAGTGTCCCGGCCGGCTCTTTCAACGTGATTGCGAAGATCACCTGTTCGCCGTCGAGAAACCAATCGCGATGATTTGAGATCCACTTCTCTGCCAGGCCATCTTCGTAGGGATGGGGAATGTTGAGCGTGGTGTCGGCAATGGCAAAATCGCCCGCCAGCCGCTGGACATTGTCCGCGTCGGCCATTCGAAAGGGTCGCAGCACAAGCCGGGGCGTTTCCAGCGTCGGTTGGCGAGGCATCTTTTGTGATCTTGATTGGTCGGCAGCAAACTACGGCGCGTCTCCGGGCGAAACGTATTCCTGGAACGCGTCCGGCAGCCAGTCGACCAGGTCGCTGGCGATCAACGACACTTCGCCGAGCACCTCGGCCGCCAAGTCGCCGGCCAGACCGTGCAAATAAACGCCCAGCCGCGCGGCGTCCCACGGTTCCATCTGCTGGCAAACTAGCGCGGTGATCAGTCCCGTCAGCACGTCGCCGGACCCGCCGCTGGCCATGCCCGGATTGCCCGTCGTGTTCAATGCTTGTCGCCGCCCGTCGGTCACCAGGGTTCGATGCCCCTTGAGCACGACGACCAGATTGCATCGCTCGGCGAGCATCCGCGCGGCTTCATTGCGGGCCTCAGCCTCGAGCTTCTTGCCGATCAGTCTGGCGAACTCTCCCGGGTGAGGCGTCAAGATTCGTGGCCCGCCGGGGTGCTCGATCGTGCCCGGTACGGCGGCCAAAGCGTTGAGCCCATCGGCGTCGACGATCATCGGGATCGTCATTTCGCGATAGAGCCTCGCGACTAATCGGTCCAGATCGGGCGATCGTGCCAGCCCCGGCCCCAGTCCGATCGCCGTCGACACTGCCGCGACTTCCTTGATTCGGTCAAAGGCGGCCGCCGCAATCCGCCCCGCAGAGTCCGACGGCAGTGGCACGGTCATGTACGACGCCTCGAAGCTGGCCACGATGTCGAGCACCACGTCGGGTACGGCCACCCGCACCAGTCCGGCCCCGCCGCGTAAGGCGGCCATCCCGGCCAGCGACGCGGCGCCGGTCATCCCGCGCGATCCGCCGACGATCAATGCCGAACCGAAATCGCCCTTGTGGGCATCGGGCTTTCGCGGCGGCAAGCGGGGGAGGTCACTGGTCATAAATCACCACTGAGACACGGAGGGCACCGAGAAGTCTTCGGGAATCATACTTGCTTGCCATTCGTTCTTTTTAACTCACGCGGTGCGAAACGAGATCTTGCTCACTCCAAATTCTACGGCCGTTTCTCCCGTGCCTCGGCCAGATTTTTGGCGATCAAGCCCGCGACGTAGCCGGCCTTGAAGCCGGCATCGATGTTGACCACCGTCACGTTCGAGGCGCAACTGTTGAGCATTCCCAGCAGGGCCGCAACGCCGCCGAAACTGGCGCCGTAGCCGACACTCGTGGGCACTGCGATTACCGGACAGGACACGTGACCTCCCACCACGCTTGGGAGCGCGCCCTCCATGCCGGCCACGACCACAATCGCGCCGGCGCCTTCGAGCAGCGGCAGACTGGCCGTCAGCCGATGCGGTCCGGCCACGCCCACGTCTTGCAGCATCGTCACCGCCGCGCCGGTCCACAGGGCCGTCTCCCGGGCTTCCTCGGCCACCGGCAGGTCGCTGGTGCCGGCCGTGACAATCGCCACCTTGCCGGTGGCCTTTGCTCTGGTCGAATCGCCATCCGTTGCACTATCCGTTTCCGGTGAGATGCGGAACGTGCGACCGACAGCGTTGTAGCGAGCCATGGGGAACTCAGCGAGTAATTCGTGGGCTTGCTCGGCCGACATTCGCGTGGCCAGGACTTCGGCCCTGTGCCGTAGTAACGCGGCGAAGATCTTGGCCATCGCCGGCACTGTTTTCCCTTCGGCAAACACCACTTCCGGAAAGCCGCAGCGGCGGTGGCGGTCGAGGTCGACCTGGGCCGGGCCGACATCGGCGATGCCGTCTTTCGCCGCCTGGGTCAAAAAGTCCTCCTCCGTCAATTGACCCGCCAGGAGCTGTCTGGTAAGCAGATGTAATTGTTGCCGGTTCATTTTTTGGGAACTTCTCGGGCGTGCCGCGCAACTAAGACAGAACTTGGGGTAGTCTGCCGACCGCTACGGTTCGGCTTCGCAAATGGTTTCTGTGCCCATTGTAACATGCCAGAGGGAGGTAAAGCCATGACCTGCGTCGTCACTCGTCTCGCTCCAGCGGTATTTCTATGGTGGTTGCTGCCGGCCGTCGCTTGCCAAGCGGACACCCCCGCCGACAAGACGGACGCTGCGGCGGCGATTACCGGCAAGGTAATCGAGGTCACCTTCTATCGCGGCCAGGCCTTGGTCACTCGCCAGATTCCCGTGGCTGGCAAGACCGGCACGGTGGAGATCGCTGTCGGGCCGCTGCCCGAACAGATCGTTCCCCAAAGTCTGTTCGCCGAAGGGAGCGACGGCGTTGATATCCGCGCCGTCCGCTACCGCACGCGGGCACTCGGCGAGGAGCCTCGTGACGAAGTGCGAAAACTCGATGAGGAATTGGAAGAGATCGTCGAGCAATCTCAAAGCGTCCAGCGCAATCAGCAAGTTGTCGCCCGCGAAACAGCCTACCTCGACCAGATGGATAATTTCGTGCTGCCGACGATGAAGACCGATCTTGCCCGCGGCTTCTTGGACGCCGCCGCACTGGAAAAACTAACGAAACTGTCGTTCGACCGTCGCCAAGCCTTGGCGAATGAAACGGGCGCCCTGGAAAAGACTCTGAAGGAACTCAATAAGAAACTTCGGCTGCTGCAGCGGAAGCGCGCCGAGTTGACGGCCGGCGCCCAAAAGGCCTCGCGCGAGGCGGTGCTGTTCGTGAGCAAACGCAACGACGCCGTGCAAAACGTAAGACTTAGCTACCTGGTCTCCAACTGCAATTGGTCGCCCGCCTACACCGTCCGCGCTATCGACGGCAAGGACGTGTCGCTGGAATGCAATGGCGTGGTGATGCAAATGACCGGCGAAGACTGGAACGAGGTTCAGTTGACGCTGTCGACGGCCTCGCCGGCCCTGAGCGCCTCGGGACCCGGCCTGGCGCCGTTCCCCATTTCGTTGATTCCGGCCCACAGCGCGGGCACGAATAAGACCGATGAGACCGAAATCGCCGCCAAGGCCAACGACATCCGCAATCGGCAGGTCGTCGTCGCCCAACAGGGCCGCAACGTCACCGAGTTGGAGGAAGCCATCGGCCTGGGGTGGCTGTTGAACCGGGCCGCCGGGGACTACCAGACGCTCGAACTGGCCGCCGGCAAGGAACTGTTGGCTTCCCGCGCGGGGTTAGCCGACGCCGAAGGGCCTTGCCTCAGTTATCGCATCCCGCATCCGGTCAGCCTGCCCAGTCGCCGCGACCAGCAGATGGTTCGCGTCATGCAGACCAACATCAAGGGCAACTTCTACCACGTGGCCACGCCCGTGCTGAGCAGCTACGTCTATCGCGAGGCCGAACTGCGGAATCAGAGCAACGAGGACCTTTTGGCCGGCCCGATCACTGTCTATCTCGACGGTCGCTTTGTTGGCCGTAGCGAGATCCCGACCGTTGCCCGGGGGCAGACCTTCGTGGTTGGCTTTGGCGCCGATCCGCAACTGCGGGCGCGGCGTGAACTGATCGAGCGGACCGAAGTGGTGCAGGGGGGCAATCGCGAGTTGAGCTTCAAGTACCGCTTGGTCCTCGAAAACTTCAAGCCCGAAGCGGCGGCCGTGCGGCTGTTTGACCGGGTGCCGTTCAGCGATCGCCCGGCCGAGGTTCGCATCAAGCTGGGGGAGATGAAAGAGCCGTTGAGCACGGACTCGCTGTACGTGCGAACGGAGAAGCCGAAGAACATCCTCCGCTGGGACCTGACGATTCCGGCTGGCGCGACGGCCGAAAAGGCTCGGCTGTTAGAGTACGGCTTCACCGTGGAGTTCGACCGGAACCTGGCCATCGGGCTGCCGACCGCCGAGACGGCGATGGACGGAGAGTGGAAGGAAGAATCGGTTCAGGCAGCAGCGGACAAAGACAAGGATCCGTTCGCCGGTGGCGAGCGTCCGTCGTTGAATCGCTCGTTCGGTGGCGTGCGTGGAATGGGGATGGGTGGCATGGGTGGAGCGGGCAATTATGCGCCGCAGTCCCCTCAGGCGGTTCTCCCCCAGCCTCCGGCCAAGCCTACGGTGAATGCCAGCCCGAGTTTCAAGCAGTACCAGGAAATGCAGCGGTCGAAATTGGCCCATTAGTGTATCCGACCGCTGGGAGATTATCTTTTGGGGTGGCACGGGCAGCTAGCCTGCCGGGGAAGGCACTGGCTGACACGCAGCCAGTGCCACTCCGTCGCACGATAATGGTCTTGTTTCTGAAGCACTCCACTAGCTGGCCCGCGGCGGGAAAAGCCTCCGTTTTCGCGTCCGACTGACCTTGCCAGCCGCCGGCCGGTCGAGTCCAATTAGGGGCCGGGGAGAAAACTCCCGGGCCCCTTTTCCATAACCGTTCCCGCCCTTCCCCCAATCAAAACCAAGACCAAAAGCCGTTCGGCAGACCACTATGGATTTCCAAGGCCGACGTGAACGACTCCGCAAGGCGATGAAAAAGGCGTCTCTCGACGCCCTGTTAATCACCGATTTCCATAACGTCACCTATTTGACCGGTTTCACCGGCGACGACAGCTACTTGATTGTCCGCGGCAAGGGCGAGACCGTCCTAAGCGATCCTCGTTATGTGACCCAGCTGGCGGAAGAGTGCCCCGGCGTCGACGTCCAGATTCGCCCACCGGGAGTGAACATGGTGCAGGCCGTTGCCCGAAACGTGGGCCCGGCCAACAGCGTCCGTCTCGGCATCGAAGGCGACTCGATGACGGTTGCACTCCGCGAGCGAATCGCCCACAAGCTGCCGAAGGCCGAGTTGGTGACCACCTCGGGCTTGGTCGAGAAGCTGCGGCTGATCAAGGACAAGGACGAGATCACGCGACTGCGCAAGGCCGTCTGGCAGGCGGAAAAGGCCTTTGGCGTCCTTCGTTCGGTGCTTCGTCCCGAGATGACCGAGAAGGAGGCGGCCGACCTGCTGGAGCACCAACTGCGTCTGTTTGGCGCCAAGGACGCGTCATTCCCCACCATTGTGGCAGTAGGGCCCCGCGCGGCCCTGCCACATGCCACGCCGACGTCCAAGAAGATTGGCGAAGATGACTTTGTCCTGGTCGATTGGGGGGCGAGCGAAGGCTTGTATCGAAGCGACTTGACGCGGGTTTTGGTCACAGGTAGAATCTCGCCGAAACTGGAACGGGTCTATCGGGTGGTGCTGGAAGCGCAAACCCAAGCGATTGCCGCGATTCGTCCCGGTGTGGTTGCCCACGATGTTGATCAAATCGCCCGATCGGTGATCGACAAAGCCGGTTTCGGCCGGCGTTTTCGCCACGGATTGGGACACGGTTTGGGTCTGTTGGTGCACGAAGGGCCACGCCTGGCGGTGCGTGATCAAACGGTCCTTCGCCCCGGGATGGTGGTGACCGTCGAACCAGGCATCTACCTGCCCGGTTGGGGCGGGGTGCGGATTGAAGACGATGTCCTGGTTACGCGTACCGGCCACGAAGTCCTTACCCATGTCCCCAAACGCCTGGAAGACGCGGTCGTATCCTGTTGAGTCCGAGTTAGCCATCAAAAACACACCACGGCCGAATGCCAGCGTAAATCGTTAGACCCGCCCCGGCCGGAATGACGAAACTTATTCCATTAGACTGCGTAATATCCGCCCTTTTGCCCAGTTTTTGACTGGTTTGTCTTCGACCCTCGACTTTTGTGGATTCCTGCGAGGAAGTATATGAACGTGCCTGCTGTACCCCCTTCCCCCAACCAAGACATTTTTGATGTCCGCAAAATTCGTCGCTTGGTCGAGCTGATGAAGGAGCACGAGCTCAGCGAGATCGACCTGCAGCAGGGCGAAGTGCGGATTCAGTTGCGCCGTTCCGGCATTGGCGCGGCGCCGATCGTGGCTGCCGCCCCGGTCGCGCCCGCTCCCGTCGCGGCTGCTCCGGCTGCTGCGGCGCCTGTCGCTCCGGCTGCGCCGGCGGTGGAGACCCACTTCGGCGTGATCAAGAGCCCGATGGTCGGCACCTTCTACGCCGCCCCCGATCCCGATTCGCCATCCTACGTGAAGGTGGGCGATCACGTCGGCCCCGAGACCACCGTCTGTATCGTCGAGGCCATGAAGGTCTTCAATCAGATTCCGGCCGAGATCTCCGGCCGCATCGTCGCCGTGCTGGTCGAGAACGGCTCGCCGGTCGAGTTTGGACAGCCCCTATTCAAGGTTGATACGCGAGAGTAGCAGTGTTTAAGCGAATCCTAGTTGCCAACCGCGGTGAAATTGCTCTGCGTATCCTTCGCGCCTGTCGCGAGATGGGCGTGGAAACGGTCGCCATCTACAGCGAAGCCGATCGTGGCGCCGCCTATTTGAACCTGGCCAACGAAGCTTATTGCGTCGGACCGCCGAAGGCCTCGGACAGCTATTTGAAAATCGACCGTGTGATCAGCGCGGCCGAGATCGGCAATGTCCAGGCGATCCACCCCGGCTACGGCTTTTTGGCGGAAAATCCCCATTTCGCCGAAATTTGCCGCAGTTGCGAGATCGAGTTCATCGGTCCAACCCACGAGGCCATGCAGTTGGTCGGCGATAAGAACGCGGCCCGCAAACTGGCCAAGCAGGTCAAGGTGCCGACCGTACCGGGCAGTGACGGGCTGGTCGAGGACGAAGGCCAAGCGGTCGCCTTGGCTCACGAGTTCGGCTACCCCGTGCTGATCAAGGCCTCGGCCGGTGGTGGTGGTCGTGGGATGCGTGTGGCGTCCAACGATCTGGCCCTGAAGGCCGCCATCCAGCAGGCTCAGGCCGAGGCCCAAGCCGCGTTCGGAAACGCCGACATCTATCTCGAAAAATACATCGAGAAACCTCGTCACGTGGAAGTCCAGGTGATTGCCGACAACCACGGCAACGTCTGCCACCTCTGGGAACGCGATTGCACCATGCAGCGGCGGCACCAGAAGCTGATTGAAGAGAGCCCGGGGCCCCAGCTCGATCCGGCGACGCGGACCGCGATGTGTGAAGCGGCCGTACGGCTGGTTCGCGCTGCCAACTACACCAACGCCGGGACGGTGGAGTTCATCGTCGATCAGAATGGCAATTACTACTTCATCGAGATGAACGCCCGCATTCAGGTCGAGCATCCGGTCACCGAAATGATCACCGGCGTCGACCTGATCAAGGCCCAGATCCTGGTGGCGGCGGGCGAGAAGCTGCCGTTTTGCCAGGAAGACATCCATCTGGATGGCACCTCGATCGAGTGCCGCATCAATGCCGAAGATCCCGACAAGAACTTTCGCCCCACACCGGGCACGATCACCAAGCTGCGCGTCCCGGGCGGGTTCGGCGTGCGGTTCGATTCCCACGTCCATGAAGGCTACGTCGTATCGCCCTACTACGATTCGATGATCGGCAAGCTGATCGTCCACCAGCCGACGCGCAGCGAGGCGATCGCCTGCATGAAGCGGGCGCTCAGCGAACTGCACATCGAAGGCGTGAAGACGACGATCCCCATGCACCAGAAGATCCTCGACCACACCGCCTTCCACGAGTCGCGCGTCGACACCACGTTCATCGAACGGACGTGGATGACCTGAGCGGACTCGTGCTGCTGGGGCCGTCCACGGCGGCCCTGACAGCGACCGGCAAACGAACCAAGGCAGGCTATGTTGGCGACTGCCCCGCCTGCGAAAAAGCTATGATTTCGAACGGTTGATCGCCCCACCGTCGATCGCCGCCAGCCCCCCCCAAAAAAACGAATCGTCAGCGGAGCGTTCCATGAGCAGCACGTTATCGAGGCCACCCCATCTCGAATCCAACATTCGCCGCGTCGCCGTCCTGTTCGCCGGCGGTCCGGCGCCGGCCGCCAATGCCGTGATCTCGACCGCGGCGGTTTCCTTCCTCCGCAACAATATCGAGGTCTTCGGCATCCTCAACGGCTACTCGCACCTGGTCGAGTATACCCCCGATCACTCGATGGCCGAGGGCCGCGACTACATCCGCATCACCCACAACGTGTTGAAGCGGACCCGCAACAGCCCCGGCATCATGATCGGCACCGCCCGCACCAACCCGGGCAAGTCGGTTTCGGAACCGGCCCATCTGGCCGATCCCAAGCGGACTGCCCAACTGAAGACCGTCTACGACGCCTTGGTCTCGATGGGCGTGGACGCCTTAATTTCCATTGGCGGCGATGACACCCTCAAGACGGCCAACAAATTCAAGCTCTTCCAAGAGCAACTGCCGCCGGGCAGCAAGCGAATCCCCGTGGTCCACCTGCCCAAGACCATCGACAACGACTACTCCGGCATCGACTTCACCTTCGGCTACTTCACGGCCGTCGAAGTCCTCGCCGGCGAAATCCGCAACCTGCTGGCCGACGCCGAATCGACCAAGAGCTACTTCATGGCCGAAACGATGGGCCGCAGCGCCGGCTGGTTGGCCTACGGCGCCGCGATCGCCGGCGAAGCCAGTTTGGTGATCAGTGTCGAGGACATCACCGGCAAGTACGAAGCCAGCGAAGAAGTCACCGATCCGGAGACCGGCAAGACCACGATTCGCCGCGTGATGGATCTCGACGAGATCGTCCGCCGCATCGTGGCTACGATGCGCGTCCGCGAAGAGGCCGAAGGCAAGGAGTTCGGCGTGATCGTGATCGCCGAAGGCCTGGCCGAGTTCCTCCCTTATAGCCACATCGAAGGCGTGCCCCGCGATGACCACGGCCACATCGCCGTCTCGAAGTTGAACCTCAGCCGCCTGTTTGCCGAGTTGGTCGGCAAGGAATACACCCGCCAGACCGGCAAGAAGCGGAAGATCAACGGCCTGCAACTCGGCTACGAGTGCCGTTGCGCCCGGCCGCAAGCCTTCGACGTCATGCTCGGCAGCCAGTTGGGCGTCGGCGCCTATCGGGCGTTGGTAGAAAAGCGGCTCGACGGCGTGATGGTCTCGGTCTCGGGTCAGTTAGAGATTCATTACGTGCCGTTCAACCAGTTGGTCGACCCGGCGACGCTGGTCACGGTGGTTCGCTACATCGAGCCCGGCAGCGACTTCCACCGCCTGGCCCGCTTCCTGGAAACGTACGTCAACGACTAGAAATCTGTAGGGTGTGTGCTCGCACGCACCATGGCATACGACGTGAAACAAACGGTGCGTGCCAGCACGCACCCTACCCATGAACTGAAATGGGTGTGCAATGCCTTCCCATGCCGCGAAGCAGCCGGTGGTGTTCGTCGAAGGCCCGATCGACGGCGTCGTCTTTCGACCGCTGAAGGCCTTTCACGACCGTCGCGGCTGGCTGATGGAACTCTATCGCGAGGATGAATTGGCCGAGGCCCATCATCCGGTCATGGCCTACGTCAGCGAGACGTTGCCCGGTGTCGCCCGCGGCCCACACGAGCACGTCGACCAGACCGACTGCTTCGCCTTCCTAGGACCAGGCGAGTACGAACTCTATCTCTGGGACGCCCGCGAGTCCTCGCCCACCTACGGCAACCGCCAAAAACTGGTCGTGGGCGAATCGAACAAGGTTTCGATCACGGTTCCGCCGGGCGTGGTCCACGCCTATCGCAACATTGGCCGCTCGCCGAGTTGGGTGTTCAACGCCCCGAACCGCCTCTACGCCGGCCCCGGCAAGCGCAGCCCGGTCGACGAACTCCGCTACGAAGACCAACCGGATTGCCCGTATCGGTTGGACTGACGTCGCTGCGCCCTATCGAAAATCGATTCTAATCAATCGTTGAAGTCAGGTGGATCGTCAGATTGGGTCGCACACGCCGCAACTTGTTCATCATGGCCTCGCTGACATCGGTCTTATATAGCCACAGACTTTCAAGAGATGGCGACTTTTGAAGGCAATCTACCTGTACGTCGTTCACACCTGAATGATTGAGATTTAACTCTTGTAGATTAGGCAAGCTCGCGATGCTAACAAGCGAGTCTCCGCGAAGACGAATGCCGTCAAGTCTCAGACCTCGCAGTTCTGTCAGTGACCCGATGTCACGCAGCCCGTTGCCAGCAACGCTGGTGTAACCGAGGTTAAGGGCACAAAGATTGGCCAGTCCCCGGAGACGAGCCAAGCCCGCATCAGAGATTTTCGTGTAGGAGACATCAAGTTCAACGAGTCTTTTCAAGCGGCTTAGGTACTTTAGGCCGGCATCGTCGATTCTTGTGCCTCCAAGATACAGACCGCGTAAGTCGCGGCACTCTGCCACGTAGCGAAGGCCAGCGTTGGTAACGCCAGTCCCCCGCAGATCCAACCTGATCAGGTTTGGAAGGCTATCCAAATGTTGCAACTCGTGATCGGTTACCTTCTTTTGCCAGAGCGAAACATCGGCCACGTCATAGAACAGGTCTCGTCCAAAGGTATGCAAAAGCCAGGAAGGAACGCGTGGTCGTCCGGCAGTACGCTCGAACCGCTCGTCAAAATCAAACGCATACGAGACGCTGCCGTGAAGAGAATTTACAAAGAGTTCGACCGCCGCAAGTTGGCTATGTGCGCGGTGAAACAGGATTACAAGATAACTCACAACAACCACAAGAAATACGACCAAGCTGAGCAACGCAAATCGGACACGCGAGTGCTTGGTTAGATGAAATATGTTCAAGTCCACCCCTTTCACCACAAGAAACAGCTTCGCTTCCACGCGGTCTATCACGTTTACGGCAATCCCTCACCCCACCCATCCCTCGTCCCACGCCTACCCCACGTCGCCGAGGTCTAATGCTCGGCCATAGCGGACGAGCATCATCCGCCGGAGCTTCGCGTGTTCTTCATTCGCTAAGCCCGGATCGGCGGCTACCAGCGACTGCGCATCCCCTCGGGCTTCTTCCAAGATCGCTTGATCGCGCAGCAAGTCGGCAATCCGCAGCGGCGGTAGGCCGTGTTGCTTGGTGCCAAAAATGTCGCCCGGCCCGCGGAGCTTGAAGTCGATCTCTGCCAGCTCAAAACCATCGGTCGAGGCCACAAAGGCCTTCAACCGTTCTTGCGAGTCTTCGGTCTGGGGATCGCCGAACACGCAGCAGAAACCCGGATGCTTGCCGCGGCTGATCCGCCCGCGAAGCTGATGCAACTGGGCGAGCCCAAAGCGGTGGCCGTCCTCGATCGTCATCAGCGTGGCGTTCGGCACGTCGACGCCCACTTCCACCACCGAGGTGGACACCAGCACCTGCACCTCGCCGCAGCGGAACTGGTCCATCACGGCGTCTTTTTCGGCCGGCGTCATCCGGCCGTGGATCAGGCCGAGCCGAAAGGCCTCCAGTTCGCCGTTGGCCAGCGATTCGTAGGTCGTCTCGATGCTCGCGATCTCGGCCGCGTCCGATTCCTCGACCAGTGGCGTGATGACATAGCCCTGTCGGCCTTCGAGGAGTTTTTTGCGGAAGAAGTCCCACCACTTCGCCCGTTGCTCTTCGTTGGCCAGGTAGGTGTTGATCTTTTGCCGGCCCGGCGGGCTGTCGCGGAGCGTCGAGACGTCCAGGTCGCCGAACAGGGTCATCGTCATCGAACGCGGGATGGGCGTGGCCGTCATCACCAGGTAGTGCGGATCTTCGCCGGCCTGCTTAAGGCTCGCCCGCTGCCGAACGCCAAACTTGTGCTGCTCGTCGATCACCACCAGGCCCAGCTTGGCAAACGAAACGCCCTCTTGAATGATCGCCTGCGTGCCGACGACGATGTCGATCTCGCCGGCGGCGAGTTTCGCCAGTACCTCGGATCGTTGCGAAGCGGTCAATCCACCGGTCAACTGCCCGAGTCGAACCTGGCTGCCGGCCAGCAGCCGCTTGAGCGTCTGGCCATGCTGCCGTGCGAGAACTTCGGTCGGCGCCATCAGCGCGGCTTGGTACCCGTGGGCCACCGCCAGCATCATCGCATACACCGCCACGATCGTTTTTCCGCTGCCGACGTCCCCTTGCAGCAGCCGGTTCATCGGCATCGGTCCGGCCATGTCCCGGGCGATCTCGGCAATCGATTGTTTTTGCCCCTCGGTCAGTTCAAAGGGAAACCGCTGCCGAATGCGGGCGTCGATCTTGGCTGTCGCTTCCAAGGCCGGAGCGCGTCGCTGGTCGTGCTGCTGCTGGCGTCGCACGGCCAGTCCCAACTGCAAAATCAACAGCTCCTGGTAGACCAACCGTCGCCGGGCTTGTTCGAGGCTCTCTTGATCGCTGGGGAAATGGATTGCCGGCAGCGCCTTTTCGAGCGGCCAGAGATGGTGCGACTCCAGAAAGGCCGCGGGAAAGACTTCGTCGAGCAGGCTGGCGTAAGTATCGATCGCCGCGCGAAGAATCTTTCGCATTTGCCACTGCAACAGGCCTTCGGTCAGCGGATAGACGGGCAGGATCGTCGCCCGCGGCTCGTCTTCCTCGGCGTCGAGCACTTCGACCCGCGGGTGGGTCATCTGCCACACCATGCCCTCATACTTCGGCTTGCCCGAGAGCACTACCTTCTGGCCAAGCTGAAACTTGTCGCGCATGAACGGCTGGTGGAACCAGAGGGCGCGAAGATGCCCCGTTCCCGAGCGGACCGAAACGCCCAAAATACTGCCGCCTGAGCGGATGGGGCGAAAGTCGATGTCCTCGACCTCGCCGCGAACCGTTTGCAGCTTGCCCTCCTCAAGCTGGTCGACCTCCCGCTCGTCGCTGAAGTCCTGATAGTCGCGGGGGAATAGGAACAGCACGTCGCGGGCGGTGTGCAGCCCCATTCGCTCGAGCAATTCGGCCCGGGCGGGCCCTACGCCCTTTAGAAACTGCACGGGCGTGGCCAGCAACTGGGTCGGATTAGGCGGATTAGGATCGGGAGTTGCCATGCGGCCATTTTATAACCTGCCGGGCGAATCGACGAGGGATGGCGTGAATCGGCCGGCAGGGCAGGTAGCCCCAAGGGGGCCGCTCAATTCGGATCGATGCTTTCGTTGTCATTCGGAACTGGCGTTCAAAGGACGAACGAAAGACAAAACCCCGCCACTGCGGTGGCAGCGCTCAGATAGGCAACGACCTTGAAGACACTCGCACCTCGTGGGTTGTTGCCGCTTGCGACGAGAAGCCTTCTTTCGAAGACAAAGTGCATCGAGAACAAACCGAACAATATCGGAGAATAACGTACGATGGCCCCATCACTAGCATGTTTATACGTTGCCCACAGACACATAACAAGGATGGCAATTGCCGTCATAGTCATGTTTGACCACAGTTTCAACCATCTTTCACTGCTCATTCTTCCGAATACCTTTCAGCGGAAGAGGTCTGCGATTTGGTCGCGTTACCTGCCGTACTATATTCCGGCATGGAGTATGTAGTAATTCCCGGATGCAGCTCGATCGGCGTACTGGGCCAAAGATCGAAGAGATTGCACAAGTTCTCCTTTCCTGGCTTTGAGGATCAAATACTCTCCAGACGCTTGCACACCACCTTCTGTCCATCCGAACTGACCAGTCAGTTCCAGTTGATCCGGGCCTAGATCAAACAACTCGGCCCACAATCGACAAATGCTCGATAGCTTCTCTGCGCCATGCTTGTCGATGATCGTGACGCCATGGTAGTTCAAACCATAACCAGCGATTCGTGTTGCTGGGTTCAGTGTCGGAACCCAGGTCAGCGTATCCCATATATAGAGCACGATATCATCGTCAATCTTGATATCAAGACGCGCAAAGTATTGTGAGTATGACGAATATGGGATCGCTTCCGAAAGTAGGCCGAATTCGTGTCTTAGCATAACTAATCCATTGGCGGCAAGGCCTAGCTCTGCTTTCATCAAGTTGTTAGTCACGTAGGGCTCGTGCTGGCACGCACCATTCTACCACCGCATGCGAGGCCTGGAAGCGAGCCAGAAGATGGCCTGCCGTCCAGCGGTCGCTGCAGATCGACGTCCTGGAAGGCCTAATTATGTCGGATCAAATACCAGCGGTGGATGGTGTAAGCCGTGAAGTTGCGGACGGCCCATTGCAGGCCGCGAATTCACGGGCCATCCCTTTCAATCGACGCTTTCAGCACCTGGTGCCACGGTCGCTTGCCCCGCGGGGCGGCTTCGGCATACACTTTAGAGCCCGAATCGGCCCGGCGGACAGCGAAAACGGGGCTGGCCGTGTTACCAAGCGGCAATGTTGCGAAGCCGCAAGCCGAGAAGCCGTTATGACGCGAATCAGCGCCGGATTGTTGATGTACCGCCATCGCCATGGCTCGCTAGAGGTGCTGCTGGCCCATCCCGGCGGCCCGTTGTTCGCCAAGAAAGACGACGGCCACTGGACGATTCCCAAGGGCGAGCCCGACGGCGAGGAAGACCTCCTGGCCACCGCCCAACGCGAGTTTCTTGAAGAAACCGGTTTTGAGCCGGAAGGGCCCTTCATTCCCTTGAAACCGATCAAGCAAAAGGGCGGCAAGATCGTGCACGCCTGGGCGTTCGAGGGCGATTGCGACCCGGCCTGTATGAAGAGCAACACCTTCGTGATGGTGTGGCCGCCACACTCGGGACGCCAGGTGGAGTTTCCCGAGATGGACCGCGTCCAGTTCTTCCCCGTCGACGAAGCGAAGCAGAAGATCAAGGAGACGCAGGTGCCGCTCGTCGATGAGTTGGTCGCAATCCTTACGTTGCCCTCAAATTAATAATCGAACAAGCGAGGCCCTTCGTAGCAGTAGTGCATCATCTACTTCCGCGCCATATAGAGCCGCCGCTCGGGTTCCGGCAGCCGTTCGATGGCATACCGCAGCATCGTTCGCGGCATTTCTTGGTAATGGCGATCTAAAAAACCTTCGAGCGCGTCTTGGTCGCGCTTGCCGACTTCGCGGAGCATCCAGCCCGTCGCCTTGTGGATCAAATCTTCGCGATCAGCAAGCAGCAACTCCGCCAGCCGCAGTGTGTCGTCAAAATCCTGTTGGCGGATGAAGGCCAGTGTGGCCAGGATGCTGATCCGCCGTTCCCACAGGGAGGCCGATCGGGCCAGTCGGTAGAGCGGCCGCCGTGACTTGTCCGCCAGGTAGCCGCCGACGATCTGCGGCGCGGAGACGTCGACCAGATCCCAATTATTGATGTGCGCGGTGCTGCCCAGATAGAGTTCGAAGATCTGCTTTCGTGCCGCCGGCGTGCCGCGTTCGAACTGGCCCACCAGGATCACCAGCGCCGCCAGCCGGTCTTCATGCGCCTTGGACTGCAGCAACCGGTTCACTTCCGTTAGTGGTAACAGCCGGAACTCGCCGGCGATTTTACGGATCTGCGGCACCCGCAGCCCGAGGAAAATGTCCCCCTCACCGTACTGCCCGGGGCCCGTTTTGAAAAACCGCTGCAAGAAGGCGGCACTTTCTGGATTGGCCAACTCCCGCAGTCGATCCTGAACTTCGCGATGGTCCATGGGGCCGATTATGGCCCAACTCGGCCCGGCTGGCAAACCGAAGCGGCAGACCGGTTTGCCGAGGCCGTTCGAACTCGATCTGAAGCGAACGTCACCCTGAGACGGAAAAATTATCGCTTTCCCCGGTTTTTTCCGCCCATTGAAAGCCCCCGGCCGATTGGCTAAACTTGTGGGACAAGGGTTTGCAATTCTTTGTGGTCAAAATGTTGTTTAACCACCGCCGGTACGGTGGCGGTTTTGGGCCGACGTGCCGTCGGCCGCTAAACAGGCATAAGGCCGCAATTGTTGCTGCACCCTAAAATGTGCGCGAGAAAGACGCCGAGAAATCCTTAGGATGAGGGCGTGTTGCCGCACGCAAGGGAAACGCTTGGCTAACCTTTGCAAGTGCGGTCATTGCCGCACGCAAAAAAAACGTCTCCGTAGCTCAATTGGATAGAGCGTCGGCCTCCGGAGCCGAAGGTTACAGGTTCGAATCCTGTCGGGGATACTTGCTCGAGGGCCCAATGGGGCCCTTTTTTATGCGCGGTGGCGGCTTCTGGCGTGCCAAGGATTGGCGATTGTTTACCACAGTGTCGGCGTCCCGTGCGTACGGGGCGGCCCGCCGCGCACTGCTACGCAAATTGTAGGCCAGGCTTGGACTCTATTCCCCAGCGCTGGGAAATCGCTCTGCCACGATCTCTTCCACTTCTGCCAGCCACCGCGCCCGCTGCTCGGTGGAGCTGGTGACGACCACCGAGAACGTGCGGCGGTAGAAGTCCTTGACGCCGCAAAGATCGAAGATGCAGTTCTTCCAGATCGTCTCCAGCGGGTCGCCGAAGACGGCCTGTTCCCGTTCGGGGAAGGTGTTCGAGGTGTTAAAGACCACCGCCGAGCGGGCACGCAGCAGGCCGATCGGCACGCCTTCGCCGCTGTCGGTTTCTTCGAATCGATAGGCCACGCCTGGCCGCACCACGCGATCGATCCAGCCTTTGAGAACCGCCGGCGGTTGGCCCCACCAGTTGGGATGAACGATGACGATGCCGTCCGCCTCGGCCAGTTCCTTGCAGTGTTGCTGAACTACGGCCGACACGGGACCGTCGTCTGGTATTTCCTCGGCCGGCAGGTGCGACGGGAACTCTTCGGCACATAGATCGTGAAAGGCGACGCGGTGTCCAGCCTGACACAACGTCTTCCTTGCCGCATGCGCGATCGCATGGTTGAAACTTCCCTCGCGGGGATGGGCAAGAATCACAAGGATGTTCATCGAAGCTCCTCTTCCTGCCTTCCAGCCTTGCCCCCAACTACGAATTTTTCAGCGGGGTGCCATGTGCTTGCCGACGGCAACCGGTGGCTTCGCTTCAAAGCGCACGGCGATGTCGTCCCACGACTCGTTGTTCTTGCGGTCTTCGTAGCCCTTGCCCCCCTCGTCCTTGCCATTCATGCCCACGCTGTACAGCAAGTAGCCAGTGCCTTCACGGCGATATACGAACGGGGCACCGCAGAAGACATCATCGGGCACCTGCGGTAGGTACATCGAGACCAGATCCGTCAGGCTGGCCGGATAGGAGCCGAAGTCGCGGTTGTACGCCGCAAGCGCATACGCGATTTTGGTCAGATCTTGGCGGGCGATCGCCTGATCTTCGCCCTTGGTCATGATGAGCAGATCGGGAACAAGCAACAGTGTGAACAGATCGCCCACTTCAGCCGATAGGGCCTCGGGTGATGCGGCTTGCGGTGCGGTGTCGCCATCCAAGAGGGCCGTCCGCAAGTTCTTTAGCTCTTCTTCAAGATCGTTCACGGCCTGTTGTCGGGCCGGGCCGGGGGACAAGCGGAACGTGCTGACAACCCGATCGCACCACGAGTTGCACGTTCGGGCGACCGTGTTCCAGTCAACGTTGGCGGACGGATCGATGGCCAAAAGCCGCCGGAGCAGTTGCTTGTCCTTATCAGCAAGATTTTTCTTGGTTTTGGCTGGGCCTTGCGTGGCACAAAGTATGATTGCGTCCATGCAAACCAGCCGTTCGTAGCGGTCGACAACGCTCGCCACGCTGGGCAAGGGGGGCAGCGACGCCAACTCCTTGCGCATCCGGGCAAATTGCTCGGCGTTGAGGTCGGCGTATTTCAGCAACGCCCTATCATTAGCCAAGTAAGAATCCGCGGCCCGCAAGCCTAATGCCTCGAACCAGGATGGCTCCTGGTTGCTGAAGCGTGCCAAGCGATGGGCGGCCAGGATGTCACTGATGGCGTCGTCGAGCCTATCTTCGCCCGCGTGAAGCATCGCACGAGCGCGCAGGGCCTCAACGGCATCGCGCCGATCCATGATTCCCGGAGTTAGGCGGAGGTAGAGCGATTGGTACTCGGCATCCTGAATCAGCGGGTCGTAGAACTTCGACCGCTTCGACGCCTCGACCAGCAGGGCCAACGGTTTTTCGTTCACTTCCAACCACTTTGTCCAAAGTGGATGGTCGTGCCGCGACCAGGGACGCGCGGTCATTTGTTCGAGTTCTTCACGATAGTCTTGCCGCTTCGGTGGATTGGCCACTGCGTTTTCTTTGAAGAAGCGGTACCAATCGCGAAAATAGTCGCCCTTGTCGGGCAGCGACTGCATCCCCAAACGCCGAAAGTATTCGGCACGGTGCTCCTTCTTGATCGACCAGGGACCGAAGGCTTTCCAGCAAAGCACCGCCGCGTTGTTTTCGGGCGTCACGCCGGCGGTGCATCGCTGATTGATGGCAGGGTAGTAGTCGGGATAGCCGTCGGGCCGCAGCGGCTCGGTGATTCCCGTCGTATCTTTCGCGATGGCGATTTTGAGGTGACCGGCTTGGGCCGCTTTTTCGATTGTGCCCGCAGGAGCAGCCTTCGCGGCCGCAGGCGGAGTCGATTTTGTTGCTGCGGGCGGCTCGCCGACGGCGGTTGCCACTGCTAGAGCCGAGGTGACCAGAACCAACGCAATCGGTCTTCCGTATCGCACGGCGAGCCCCTCCCGTTGTTAGCTGATATCGTCCTGCCCCTATGGCGCCGCAGCCGCATTATACACTACCCGGTGAAGTACAAATACGCGGCGGCGATGCCGGCCAGCACTAGCAGCGAAAGGACCATGTCGATCGCGCCCCAACTGCTACGCGATTGGCGGCGCTGTTCGGCGGTGATCGTGCCGAACGTGAGCCCCTCGATGCGTTCCAAGGACGGCGCGGCGGTGGCATAGCTCACCCCGACCATCACCGCCATGCACACCACGCAGATCAGCACGCTGTAGTACTGGAAGTAGATGTGGTAGACGATCCACAGGAACGAGCCGTGGGCGTAGCCGTTTTCAAAGCCGGCCAGCTTCAATTGCACCGGCGTATCGACTGCCAGTCGGAAGACGCCCATCAGGAAGCCGACCGTTAGCGCGGCGAGGCAGCCTTTGCTGTTCAGCCGCTTGTTGAACACGCCCAAGAAGAAGACCACAAAGATCGGCGGGGCCAAGTAGCCTTGCACGGCCTGAAGGTAGAAGTATAGGCCCTTTTGGCCTTGGATGACCGGAATCCACAGCAGGCCGATCAGCACCATGAAGGCGGTGGCGATTCGCCCGACCCAAACCAACTGGGATTGTGATGCGGCCGGCTTGAACTTGCGGTAGAGGTCCATGGTGAACAGCGTCGAGCAGGCGTTGAACACGCCGGCCAGCGAGCTCATCAGCGCCGAAAGCAGGCCGGCCACGACCAAGCCGCGAACGCCGGTCGGCAGCACGTGGCGGACCATCAACGGGAACGCCGCCTGGCAGCCATCGCGGACCGGTTCGCCATCTTTCACCAGATCGCCGAGGCCGGTGTAGCCTTGCTTAGCCAGGGCGAAGCAAATCATCCCCGGGATGATGAAGACGAAGACCGGCAGCAGCTTCATTAACGCGGCGGCGATGCTGCCGCGCCGAGCGATCGTCTCATTGGGCGCGGCCAACGCCCGCTGCACGATGTATTGATCGGTACACCAGTACCAGAGGCCGACGATCGGGGCGCAGAACAACATGCCGAGCCAGGGGGACTGGTCATTGAAGTACCAGGCGACGCGGCCCGACTCTTGGACCGGCGCCCAGGTGGCTTGCATCCCCTGCGGCACCAGCGGCTTCCAAAGATTGAACATGTCCGAGCCGCAGGCGTCGCGGAGTTGCTGCCAACCGCCGAGTTCGATCAGGCCGAACACAGTCACCAACGCCGAGCCGATGATGAAGATGATCGTTTGCAGGGTGTCGGTGTAGGCAACTGCGCGCAGACCGCCGATGACCGTGTAGAGACCGGTCATGACGATCACCGCGATCGAGCCGAGCCAGAACGAATCGAGGACGGTGAAACCGACGTCAAGCCGCATTTCGGGCAGAAGCACGGCGAACACGATGCCGCCGGCGAAGATGCCGACCGCGATTTTCGTGACCACGTAGGCCACCAGGGAAATGATCGACAACACCCAACGGGCCGTGGGCGAGTAGCGTTTTTCGAGGAACTCGGGCATGGTGTAGACGAGGCTGCGGGCGTAGAACGGCACGAAGATCCAGCCCAACACCAGCAAGCACCAGGCGTGCAATTCATAGTGGGCCATGGCGACGCCATCGGTGCAGCCCGACCCGGCCAAGCCGACGAGGTGCTCCGAGCCGATGTTGGAGGAGAAGATCGAGGCGGCCACGATGAACCAGCCCAGGTTGCGGCCGGCCAGGAAATAGTCGTCGGCCGTGTCGCGATTTTTGCGGATCGAATACCAGGTCAAACCGGCCAGCGACAAGAAGTACAAACAGATCACACTCCAGTCCAAGCCGGTCATCGATTCACCTCTACCAGGGCAAACGTTGTTGGAGAGAAGAGCACCAAGGCTGCTATCTTAAAATGACCGTGGCGGCCTGTACAGAGGCCGAGGCGCAGTAGCGTCATCGCCGCCGTACCGGCAGCGGCAAAACAATCGACACTGCCGCTGTATCGACGTCCTCGCACGAACTGTGAGGACTGCAGGACAAGCCCCAGCAGAGCAGCGGTTCGATTCGCGCTGCATTGCCTGCGAAATCGCGACTCTTGCGAAAAATGTGGCTACCCCGCCAGCTTCTTCATCAGCCAGGCCATGTTGCGGGCCAGCGTCCGGACGGTTTCCATCCCCTCGGCGTCGTTTTCGACCTCGCCCTTCTCGCGGCCAAAGGCCACGTTCCAGTAGGTCGAGCCGGGCACAATCATCTCGCTAATCAAGAAGAAGTAGTTGAGTTGGGCAAAGGTGAAGTTTTGTCCGGCGCGGCGAGCCACCACGATGCCAGCCCCCACCTTACGCCGCAGCAACTCCGGGTGCCGGCGAGCCACGTAGCCGACGCGATCCAGCAGGGCGATGACCTGCGGGGTAGCCGAGCCGAAATAAACCGGCGAGCCAACGAGAATGCCGTCGGCCTCGGCGAACTTCTCCAGCACGCCTTCAAAGGCCGGGTCTTCCTGCACGCAGCGGATCCCGTCCGCCTTGAAGCAACCCCCGCACGCGGTGCACGGCTTGATCGGCCGGTCGGCCAGCGACAAAAACTCCGTCTCGATTCCTTCCTCGCACAGCACTTGCAAGGCGGTGCTGATCAGGATGTCGGTGTTGCCGTTGCGACGCGGGCTGCCGGAGATGCCGAGGACCTTCATAACCGCTACTTCTTCTTCGCCGAAACCGGCTTGTCCATCTTGTCTTGGAGAGCACGGTCGCGGCGATTCGCCGCTCGGCAGACCAGCGCCATGCCCATGCCGATACCCAGCAACACGAGGAAGTAGGAGAGGACGTAGGAGTTGCCCGATTCCTCCTTCTTGCCGGTGTTCACCTGGGCCAGGGCCGGCACGTAGAGGAGCAACCAGGCTGCCAGACAGAGCAGTAATTGGTTGAATTGGCGGACGATCGAGCGCAAGAACGACATGGGACACTCCTAAAGCAGACTAACAGAACATCATACTTGCCCCACCTGTGGCAAGCAATGGCCAGGAGCAGGCCGCTACGCAACCTGGAAGCTTACATAGCCCGAAATAGCCGGAGGCTAACAGCCTCCGGAGCACTGCGGGTCCAAAGACCGTCTCTCACTGAGCGGTCCGGGAGCTGTTAGTTCCCGGCTATGGTTGGCATTTTGTTTCGACCGTGGCAGGGGCTGCGTTTATTGATACTCAGGTAAATAACGTCGGGCGTTCCAAGTTAAAAAAAGGTCCTGTTTACCGGCCTCCCGACATCCTTTGCTGAAACTCAATAGCGACGCCATCGGTACGGCCTTCATTTGGCCGCTTAGGCTCCATTCCGTTGCTTGCCCATCCGCCGCGCGATGGACAGGGCCATCTCCAGTGCCTGTTCGTAGTTCAGCCGCGGGTCGACGTCGCTATGGTACGCCCGATCGAGGTCGGCTTCGCTCAACCCCCGAGCGCCGCCGATGCATTCGGTGACGTTTTCGCCGGTCAGCTCGAAATGCACGCCGCCGAGGATCGAGCCGAGCCGCTGGTGAATCTCGAAGGCACCATCGAGTTCCCGCAAGATGTCATTGAAATCGCGGGTTTTTCGGCCGGTGTGGGTCGGTTGGGTGTTGCCGTGCATTGGATCGCAGCACCACAACACGAACTTGCCCGTCTTTTGCACGGCTTCGATCAATGGCGGCAAATGGTCTTCAATTCGCTTGGCCCCGAAGCGGTGGATGATCGTCAGCCGGCCGGGTTCGTTCTCGGTATTCAAGCGCTCGACCAGTGCGGTCAACTCGTCTGGTGTCATGGACGGCCCAACCTTTACGCCGATCGGGTTGGCGATGCCGCGAAAATACTCGACGTGTGCCCCGTCCAGTGCCCGGGTGCGGTCGCCGATCCAAGGTAAATGCGTGGTCAGGTTGTACCATCGCGTTCGCCGCGGCACCTGGCGGGTTTGGGCCTGTTCGTAATCCAGGTGCAGTCCCTCGTGGCTGGTGAAGAACTCGACGCGATTTAGTTCGCCCAGTGAAGTGCCGGCAACGGTCTCCATGAAGCGGATGGCACTGCCCACCGCCTCAACGATCGCCAGATAATCCCGAGACTGCGCGGCATGTTGCACGAAGTCGAGGTCCCAAAGTTCGGGATGATGAAGGTCGGCGAAGCCGCCATCGATCAAGCCGCGAATGTAGTTGAGTGTCAGCGCGGCATTCTGATAACCGCGCAACAACAGGGCCGGGTCGGGCGTTCGCGACGCGCTGGTAAAGGGCAGGCGATTGACCAGGTCGCCCCGATAACTCGGCAAGGTGACGCCATCGCGCGTTTCCGTATCCACCGAGCGTGGTTTGGCGTATTGCCCGGCGAATCGACCCACGCGGATTACCCGCTGGTTGCGGCCGAAGATGAGGATCAGGCTCATTTTCAGCAGGATCTTCAACTTGCCGGCAATCGGCGCCGGGCGGCAGTCGTCGAATCGCTCGCAACAGTCGCCGCCTTGCAGCAGAAAACGCTGCCCACGCTGGGCCTCGGCCAATTGGCTCTTCAGCGCCTCGACCTCCCAACTGGTGACCAGCGGTGGCAGGGCCGCCAACTCGGCGACCGTCTCCCGCAAGCGTTTCGGGTCCGGGTAGCAGACGGCTTGCGCCAGCGGTTTCGACTTCCAGGAATCGGGCGACCAGTTGTCTTTCATCAGGAACTCATCTCACTCACAACAGAGGCACCGGAGGACGCGGAGACTCACCATTCACCACTCACCAGTACTATGCCAACGGTTCCTTGTAGGCCCCGCCTACCGTCTCCTGAACATACCGCGGCATGGCATAACCGGGCAATCGGGCACGCAGGGCTTCGACCAAATTAATGCCGGTCGCCACCGGCACCTCGAAATGGCTTGCCCCGGCGACATGGTCCAACTGGTGCAAGTAGTACGGCATCACGCGCAGATCGACCAACCGTTCGCACAAGGCCGCGAGCACTTCCACCCGATCGTTGACCCCCTGCAGAAGCACCGACTGGCTCAGTACCGGGATGCCGGCGTCGATCAGCCGGGCGAAAGCGGCCGCCACCGGCTCGTCGATTTCGGCCGGATGGTTGACGTGGAGAACCACGATCGCCGCGAGGCGGCTGCCGCGGAGCAAGTGGACCAACTCGCCTGTGATGCGCTGCGGGATGGCGACGGGCAGCCGCGTATGTACACGCACCCTCTTGAGGTGGGGTATTTCGGCGAGTTCTGCAATCAGGTCGCCAAGCTGCCGGTCGTCGAGCATCAACGGATCGCCGCCGCTGAGGATCACCTCGTGCGTCGAAGGATCGGCCGCGATGGTCTGTAGGGCCGGGCCAAAGGCAAAGTCGTCGTTTATATAGGGAAAATGGCGGCGGAAACAGAAGCGGCAATGGACGCCGCAGGCTCCACTTGCTACCATCAAAGATCGGCCTCGGTACTTCCGTAGCAGGCAGGGCGCCGGCATCGCCGCCGCCTCGGCCAACGGGTCGTCCGAGTAGCCGGGCACCGTGTCCAACTCCGCCCCCTGGGGCAGCACCTGCAACAGCAGCGGATCGGCCGGATCGCCGGGCTGCATCCGGTCCAGATAGGGCTGTGGCACCAACAGCGGAAAACCCGCCGCGGCGGCCTCGGCCGCTCGAACCAGCGCCAAATCGAGCCCCAGCCGTCGGCCCAGTTCGGACGGGCTGCGGACGGCATCGGCCAAGACGGTTTGCCACTCGGTGGCACCGTCCAACGTCGCCGATCGACAACCGAAATTACAACTTGCCATATCGGCAGATCGTACCATAACCAGAAGCTCTCAGAAAGCGAAACGGGAAACCCAGTCGTGGCCAGCTACAACACCAGCGAGTTCCGGAAGGGCCTAAAGGTCCAATTGGAAGGCGATCCGTACATCATGATCGAGTGCAATTTCGTCAAGCCCGGCAAGGGCCAAGCACTCTACAAGTGCCGGCTGCGGAACTTGCTCCGCGGCACCGTGCTCGATCGCACCTATAAGAGCGGCGACTCGCTCGAAGCAGCCGAAATCGAGGAAATTCAGGCCCAGTTCCTCTACCGCCAGCAGGACAACTTCGTGTTCATGGACAACGAGAGCTATGAGCAATATGAGTTGACGGCCGAGCAGGTCGACGACGCCTGGAAGTACTTGAAGGAAGGCATGCTGTGCAGCATCGTGTTGTACAACAACGCGCCGATCAGCATGACCCCGCCGAACCACGTCGTGCTGCGGGTCGAGTATTGCGAGCCGGGTGCGAAGGGCAACACGGCCACCAACGTGACCAAGCCCTGCAAGGTCGACACCGGCGCCGAGTTCCCCTGCCCGGCGTTCGTGAACATGGGCGACCTGATCAAGATCGACACCCGCACCGGCGAGTATCTGGAGCGAGTGAAAGAGTAAGGACAGGGGCTAGAGGCTAGGGGCTAGCGATTAGAGAACAACAGACCTCGCTCGACCGCTGTCGGGCGAGGTTTTTGTGTAATGGATAGTCGTGGTCGTGGGGTGCGCGCCAGTACGCATCCTACCGCGCTTCGTATTTGGGGAGAATTTGGATGTCGTATGAAATCCAGTCAACGAGTTCCCATTTGCCCGAGGAGACTGCAAACGACGATGCCTTTCAGTGGGGGCTGGGCTCACTGATAATTGCTGCTGTTCTCGTAATCGCATCGCCTGCTACGTTGATTTTGGCCGCGCAAGTATGGGCAGTTAGCGACCATGGGAAGGCGGTTGTTCATCTTCATGCTTGGCTCGCCCGCATCGGCATCGCCCTCGTGCTTGTGTTGGCGGCGACTAACCTTGTTTTCGCTACAATGGCTGTTCGCTCCGCCAAGAAGTTTAAACGACCTTTTGGGGTGAGTTGTAGCGCGTTGCTGCTGGGCATACTTGCGGCGGCGCTTTGGGTAATCACCGCTATCGCATTTCTGAATACGACCGAAAGCCTCTTGCGTATCTACGGTTGAACACGAGATACGGAACGCCACTGCGGGATTATCTCGACCGATCCTCCGTGTCTCTGTGGTGAAACATGCCATCGAACGACTTTCGACCGACTGCCACTTGGCAAAACCTGCAGCGCCGTGCCGACCTGCTCCGCCGGCTGCGGGAGTTCTTCGACAACCGCGGCTTCGTCGAGGTCGAAACCCCGATCCTCTCGGCCGACACGGTGGTCGACCGGCATTTAGACCCCTTCTCGATTCAAATCGCGCCGCCGGGCGGGGCTCCGCATTCAGCAACCGACGGCACGTCGGCCCAATCTGCATCCTTAGCCGACGTACCCTCCGCTGCTAAACGCCCCGCTTCCAATCCGCAATCCGAAATCCAAAATCCCAAATCCCCCGCCTCCCGCCCCCCGTCCCCCGCCCCACATTCCTCCCCCGCCTCCCGTCTCTGGCTCCAGACCTCGCCGGAGTTTGCCATGAAGCGGCTGCTGGCGGCCGGTGGTGGGCGGATGTATCAGGTGGCCCGCGTCTTTCGCCAGGATGAACTTGGCCCGCTGCACAATCCCGAGTTCACGCTGGTCGAGTGGTATCAGCCGGGCGAGGACATGGCGGCCGGCATGGAACTGACGAGCGACCTGTGCGAGGCGATTCTTGGCCGCGGCCCGGCCGAACGGCTTAGCTACGCCGAGGCCTTCGATCACTTCGTCGGCATCGATCCGCTTTCGATCGACAACCAGCAACTCGTGGCCGCCGTGAAAGATTGCGGCATCGAGCCGCCAGCCAGTCTCGATCTGAACGACCGCGACGTCTGGCTCGATCTGTTGATGGTTGACCGCATCCAACCGAACCTCGGCGTTGACCGGCCGACGCTGTTGTATGGCTACCCGGCCAGTCAGGCGGCCCTGGCTCAGGTTCAGCCCGGCAACCCGCTGGTGGCCGAGCGGTTCGAACTCTATGTCGACGGCATCGAACTGGCCAACGGCTATCACGAACTGCTCGACCCGGCCGAACTGCGTCGCCGTAATCGCGAGGTGAACGCCCAGCGTCTGGCGGACGGCAAAGAGACGCTGCCCGAGGAAAGCCGGCTGCTGGCGGCGATGAAGGCGGGGCTGCCGGCTTCGGTGGGCGTCGCCCTGGGATTCGATCGCTTGGTGATGCTGGCCCTCGGCGCCCGCTCGGTGGCCGAGGTAATGGCGTTCCCCATCGATCGAGCGTAAAATAGTCCCTTTCGCGGGATAATTCCCGTTTCGCAGCAGCATCGAAGGAAAAGCAAATGGTGGCGGTTGATATGCCGAACAAGATCGATCCCTATCGTGAAGCATTGGTCGTTGAGACGAAGACGGTTTGGCCCGACGACCTTCCGAACAAGCCGCGGGACGCCGAGTCGCGCCGGCAGATCGCCGCGCGGTTGCATGCCGAGCCGGCCGCCGCTGCCGAACTCGACTATGTCCGCTTGGCTACCGGGTTCATTCGCAAGATTGTCGTGACCGCTGCTGATCTCGAACGCCTCACCGCCAAGTAGGGACGAACGATGGAAAACGTCCGCGTCAATCTGGCCGACCGCAGCTACGACATCGAGATCGGGGCAGGGAACCTGGTTAATACCGGCCAGTTTCTCGTCAGCCGCGGACGGGTGACTCACGTCGTCCTGATCACCGACAACAACGTCCACAAGCCGCACGCGATGCGCGTGGCCGAGAGCCTGGGCGAGCAAGATATTGACGTCGACGTTGTTTGCATCGAACCGGGCGAGGAAAGCAAGTCGCTCGAAGTGGCAGCCAGTCTGTGGCAAGGCTTCTTGGAACTCGGCGCCGATCGCAAGACAGTCGTCGCGGCCGTCGGCGGCGGCGTAGTGGGCGATTTGGCCGGTTTTATCGCCGCGACCTACGCCCGGGGGCTGCGCTTTCTCCAGGTGCCCACGTCGTTGTTGGCCCAGGTCGATAGTTCGGTCGGCGGCAAGGTCGGTATCAATCTGCCCGACGCGAAGAACATGATCGGCTCGTTCCTGCAGCCGCTGGGCGTGCTCGTCGATACGGCCACGCTCGAGACCCTGCCGCTGCGGGAGTACCGCGCCGGCTTGGCCGAAGTGGTGAAGTATGGCGTGATCCTCGACGGCGAGTTCTTTCAATATTTGGAGGATCAGGCGGCCGCGATCAACGACAAAGATGCGGGGGTTCTGAACCGCGTCATCGCCCGCTGCTGCCGCCTCAAGGCCGACGTGGTCGAAAAGGACGAACGCGAAGAGACGGGCCACCGGGCGATCCTCAACTTTGGCCACACGATCGCCCATGCGGTCGAATCGCTGTCCGGCTACGGTACCGTGTTGCATGGCGAGGCGGTTTCGATTGGCATGGTCGTTGCCGCGCGTCTGGCCGAACGTTTGGGCCGGGTCGATGCGCAGTTTACCGCCCGCCTGCAAAAACTGTTGGAAACATTCGGCCTGCCGGTGGCGATGCCGAAGTTGCCGCCGCAGCAGGTCCTCGAGGCGATGCTGCACGACAAGAAGGTGCAGCACGGCAAGCTGCAGTTCGTCCTGCCGACGAGGCTTGGGCACGTGGAACTGGTTGGCGACATCGCAGCCGAGGACATCGCGGCCGTACTGTAGCAATAACTGTTCACAAAGTGACACCCCGGAGACACAGAGGACACGGAGAATCCGAAATGTCGAATCAGAATTTCGAATGACGAAGCAGGGTTTTCTGCATTCATCATTCTGCATTTATCATTCTCTGTGCCCTCCGTGTCTCTGTGGTGAGTTCTTTCCGGGGGGAATCGTTATGGGGCAGGGAAGCGAGTTATTGGGCAGATCGTCCGACGATGCGCTCGTTGACATGATGCGGCTGTGCATGATTCCTGGCGTTGGGCCGCGGACCCGCAAGGCGCTGTTAGAACGGTTCGGCACGGCGAAGGCCGTCTTGCAGGCTGCCCCCAGTGAACTCCGCGAAGTTCACGGCGTTGGCCCGAAGCTCGTGCAAAGCATTCTCAGCGCCGACCAGCAGTGTGACGTCGAGGCCGAGATTGTCCTGTGCCAGCAGCACGGTATTGAGATCCTCACCGAGTCGAACCCCGCTTATCCGCGGGTGTTGCGCGAAATTCACGATCCACCCGGCGTGCTGTTTGTTCGCGGCACGCTTTCATCAGTCGATGACTTGGCAATTGGCATTGTCGGCACGCGGCATGCCACTCAGTACGGCCTCCGCCAAGCGGAGCGGCTAGCGGGTGGACTGGCTCGGGCGGGTTTTACGATTGTCAGCGGGCTGGCCCGAGGAATTGACGCAGCCGCCCATCGCGGCGCGCTTACGGCCGGCGGAAGAACGCTTGCCGTCCTGGCCAGCGGCGTGATGAGCATCTATCCGCCCGAGCATGACAAGCTGGCCGAGGAAGTGGCCGCCCGCGGCGCGTTGATTAGCGAATCGCCGCCCCATGCAGCGCCGCTATCCGGCACTTTCCCCCAGCGAAACCGAATCATCAGCGGTCTTTCGCTGGGCGTGATTGTCGTCGAAGCGGCCGAACGCAGTGGTGCGTTGATCACGGCCCGCCATGCCATGGAACAGGGTCGCGAAGTCTTTGCCGTGCCGGGAAACGTCGATAGCCGCGCGTCAACCGGCTGCCATCAGTTGATCCGTGACGGGGCGAAACTTGTCGAATCGGTCGACGACGTGCTCGAGGAACTTGGGCCGCTGGTCGCGGCTTCACCCCGAGAAGACGGCCAAACGATCCACCATCCGGCCGAACTGCTGCTCAATGAAGTCGAGCAATTCGTGTTGCAGACAATTGGCACTGAGGCGACCCCCATCGATCACATCGTGGCCGAATCGAAACTGCCGGTGCCCCAAGTTCTATCGACCCTGAGCGTGCTGGAAATGCGGCGGCTGGTGCGGCGCTTGAGCGGGACGACTGTTATCCGGTTGTAAGACGCGCTGGCCGTTCGAAAGGGTTCGCCGGCGCAAGAAAAGAAAAACAGCACGCTCCCAGGGCGTGCTGTTTTTCATTGCAGTCAGGGGGGGCTTGTCGCCACGCCTGCGCTAGGCGACATAGCGGTGGTTAGCCGATTTCGTCCAGCAACCGCTCCAGGGCGGCTTCCAACTTCTCGTTGGTTTCGTACGTGCCGGCCGCGATCTGCTGACGGACGGCGGCGACACGATCTTCGCGGATGTCGGGCATCTGGTGAACCTGTTCCACCAGACGCGCGGCGTCGGAGATTTGTACTTCGTCCGCAATTTGAGCGGCTTCCGGGCGGTTGGTCGGTTGAGCCGACTTGGCTGCGTGCGGGGCGCCGATGGATTGAGGACCGTGCATCTGACTCGGACCGTAAATGTGCATTGCTTCTCTTCCTTAAAGATAAGTTTGCAATCGTCTCATCGGCCGCTGGTTGGCTGCGAATCCACCGAATCGTCGCATGACCCGCTCGTAGGGAAAAGCGTCCGGACGCGCGTTGTAGCGGCTGTGCCGGCAGCTTTTCTTGCCTAATGATGCGGCGCGGATTCGTCGGCGGTATTTCGTCAACGTCCCCCCGCGAACAACCGCTTCGGCGACATTCGGTCGAAGCGGCCTTGCCGAGCAAAACTCCTCCATGAGTTCTACAAACCATCGGGATCCTGGCGACTATGCACATTATGCACCGCCGGGCCCCGGCGGCCAAGCGGACTTCTCCAGGATTGGTTGTCTCTACGAGAGACTCGGCCTGGAAGTTCGCTGGCCGATGGATGAGTATTGCAAGGGCTGTGCCAAATGATCGGCCGGCGTTCAATTCGTTAGCCTCGGCGGTTTTGGCAAAGCAGGGAAGGGGGCCCGATGGCCGGGAATCCGGAATTGGTCCCTTTCTCGGGAAACATCCGCCAATCTTGGGGGGGCACGTGTTTGTAATCTTTACGACGGCGCCAAGGCCGCATTGAAGGAAATGCCAAACTGCCCTCGGATTCTGCCGCCGTCGCCTCGGGCGAGAAGAAGCGGTGGGGAGCCTCGTTGCCCGGGAAACCGCGGCAGGCGGATTGAGCTTTTTGAGCGTCGCCGCCCGGCGGCTTCCGCGATGGCGATCGACCATGGAGACGAACTGGATCACGCTGCCGCCTACACAGGGAATAGCGTCGGGGGTTCCAAGCCAAAACTCCTGTTTGCCGGCCTCCCGCTAGTCGGCCTCCCGACAATCCTTTCCTGAATCCCGCTAAACCACAGCGCCCGGGGAAAACGCTCTTCGTCCGGGCGTTTTTTCTTCTTTTGAACCGGTCGGTTGGACGAGTCGTAGTAACGGGTGAGGGCATGAGGAGACGCGGCCATGAGCCACCACAAACTCACCACCGACGAAGGCATGTTGATCGGTCGCGACCACTGGGATGTTCCAGTTCGCGTGGAGTTGCGGGCGTACCTAGCGTTTGGTCGGCGAATGGACGCTCGGCTACGACGATTAGTGGCGAAGTGGGAGCATTCGGCGTCTCCGGCAGCCCGGGCCATTGCGGCGCGTTCGAACAACGCCCGACGAAAACACCCCTGATTGACCTTTGGCGCTAACCGCGGGTTTTGCCTGACACCGGGCCTCCAGACTGGTGTCGGTCGGCAAAACCCGCTCGTGTTTCTTGGCATCGAAGTAGGAAATCGGAGTGCCGCCCGGGCCGACGTACCGTCGGCCGCTAAACCATGCCGCCGGGGCCGACGTGCCGTGGGCCGCTAATCGTCAGAATCCGGGGCTGGCTGCCCCGAGGTGTCGGCCGTTCAACAGTCGTCGGTCGCTTGTCAGTCGACCGGCAACCTGATACCTTACCTTGCTCGGCTCCCTGGCCTGGGAAGGGCCGCCTACGAAAATCTGTCCTGTCGATCCGCAACGAACACAAGCCTCATGCAACCCAAGTTCATCTACTTCGATCTGGGCAAGGTGATTATCAACTTCAGCGTCGATCGCATGCTTTGCCAGGTGGGCGAAGTGGCCGGTCTTACAGCGGAGGAAACGCGTCGGGTGTTGTTTGCCGACGGCCTGATGGATCGGCACGAGTCGGGCAAGGTTTCGTGCCGCGAACTGTACGAGGAGTTTTGCGGCGCGATTGGTCGGCGGCCGGATTACCAGCGATTGCTCGCGGCGGCGGCCGACATCTTCGAGATGAACCTGCCGGTGTTGCCGATCGTGGCCCAGCTACAGCAGGCGGGTTACCGGCTGGGCATTCTGTCGAACACCTGCGAAACGCATTGGCCATTCTGCTATGAGCACTACCGCGTGGTCGCCGACGGTTTTGCCTGCTATGCCTTGAGCTACGAGATCGGTGCGATGAAGCCCAGCGGCGAGGTCTATCGGGCGGCGGCCGAACTGGCCCGCGTGGCTCCCGAGGAGATTTTCTTCGTCGACGACGTTGCCGGGCACGTCGAAGGTGCCCGGGCAGCCGGTTTCGATGCCGTGCAGTTCACCTCCGCCGAGCAACTGGCGCGCGACCTTCGCTGCCGGGGAGTGAGAATCAACTACTGAAGTCGATCCACTGACCTAATCCTAGGCAGCAAAATGTCGGGCTCGAAGGGTCATCCTTCCGACTTTCCCCGGGGCGTCTTCAGGCGTCAGGGGCATGCTAGTCGTTGGCCGGGAGGGGGGCGTGCATGTGTCGCAGATAGGCGCTGGCGATGTCGAATCGCCGAACCATGGCCAGGACGCGTCGCGATTGTTCGTCCTCAATGACCGGCAGAGCCAGGAGGTCGTTTTCGACAAACAATTCGAGAGCGCGATCCAAGGTGTCGTCAGGAAGCAACGGCCGGATTTCGCCCCGCATCAAGTCCTCGGCGACCACGAGAGACTTCATGTCGAGATTCTGAATGGCGATGTGAACTTCCTCGATATTGACAACTCCTCGCAGGCTGCCATTGTTGTCAACAACGGGCAGGGTGGGAAGCTGAGCCGTCTCGAGTTGTCGGAGCACGATCTCTAGGGAATCCCCTGGTTTCAACGAAATGACCGACGGCTGCGAAACGAGGAACTGGCCGACGCGCACCTCGGCCAGGACCTGCCGCACAAAGCTTCCTTGGTGAGCCGGCGAGCGGGCGCGACTTTCGACCTGCGACTGGTAGATGGACTCTTCATCGGACAGCACAAACGACAGGGTGCAAACCCATAGCGACGGCAAGAGCAGGGTGTAGCCGCCGGTTAACTCGCTGACGATGATGAGGGTCGAAAACGGTGTTTTGGCGGCCGCCGCGAAGAAGCCGGCCATGCCAACAATCACGAAGCTTGCGGGGTGCGGGACCAAGTGCGGCCAAAGATCGTGCAAAGCAATGCCGAGCGCGCCGCCGCCACAACCGCCGATGACCATGGAGGGGCCGAATACGCCGCCGGAGCCGCCGCTGCCGATGGTCAAGCCGGTGGTAACGATCTTTCCAAGGGCGATGGTCAAAAGCAGGATCGCCGTCACGTGGGTATCTTGGGTGAGGGCGCTTTGAATCGCCGAGTAGCCGAAGGCGAGGACGGAGAGGACCTGCTGCGGGCCGCCGTCGGCCGCTTTGGCCCCGCTGAAATGGCTCATCCCGAGGTACAGGCAGATCGCCACGACGCCGGTAAGAAAAGCGCCCAGGGCCGGCCGAAAATGAGGCTTCAGGGGGAGTCGGCGAAATAGTCGCTCGCAGCCGTAGAAGGTCCTGGTGTAGAGCATTGCCAGGAGACTCATCATCAGGGCGAGCAGCAGGTAGGGGCCGAGTTGAAGCGGGTCGGTGAACTTCAAGTCGGGAATCGCAAACAGCGGTTCCCAGCCGCTATACAAGCCAAAGATGCAGTAGGAGATGACGCTGGCCACGCCGGTGGGGAGCAGGACCTCGGCCTCGAACTCGATCGACGAATAAAGGACTTCGGCGGCGAAGAAAGTTCCGGCCAAAGGTGCCCGGAAGACAGCGCTGATGCCGGAGCCCATTCCGGCGGCCATCAAGATGCGGCGTTCGGCCAGTCGCAGCCCGAGCAGGCGTGCCAGCAGCGATCCAAACCCAGCGCCGATTTGGGCGATAGGGCCTTCGCGGCCTCCTGAGCCGCCGGTGCCCAGTGTCAAGGCGCTGGCGACGATCTTGACCAAGGGGACGCGGGGGCGGATTTGGCCTTGGCGGCGATGGTAGGCATCGATGGCCGAATCTGTTCCGTGTCCTTCCGCTTCCGGGGCCGCCGTATAGACAAGGATGCCGCTGCAGAGGCCGCCGATGGCGGGGACCAGGAGCAGCAGCCACAAATGCAATGGTTGATGGAGTTCCTTCAACCACGACAGGGTTGGCTCGCCGGCCGGATGTGGCGATGGCGAATAGCCCACAATGGCGCCAAGCGCGTAGTGCTCGACCACGCGCGTAGCCAAGTGGAAGACAATGCCTCCCAGGCCGGCGACCACGCCCACCAGACCGGCGAGGGCCAGCAAGCGGGCCTGATTACGGATGCGGTTATTGCGCAACAACAAGAATTGTGGCAGCCATTGAAAGAGCCTCCAGCGCTTGATCCGTTGTTGCACGGTGCTCGTCATGATCCTCTTGTCTGGTTTGAAGATGCGACATCAGGCGATCTCACGGAGCCCCCGTCGCGAGAGCCGGCGATGTTTCTCGATCCTTCTACGATCGGTCGCTGCGCACGACGTCCGCGCGTCGTTCGGCCGGGGTGACTTTCAGGTTCCGCAGTTCCCCGTTGCGATACTCGCCTTCGACGATCGTGTCGCGCGGGGCGCGGAGTTTGAACTGGACGTTCCACTTTTTCGGCCAGGCGGGCAGCAAATGGATTTTGTCGCCGTCGGCCTGGAGGACCATGTACTGCAACGTCAGCATCAAGTTGCCGCCGTGATCCTGATCGGGGACCCAATCGTAGTTCGGTCCCCACATCGCCGGGAAGCGATGCTTGGGGTTCGAGTTGGCGGCTTTGGCCAGCACCTGACGTTGCGCCTCGTCGGTCATTCCCAGTAGGGCCGCGCAGTGCCCGTCGATGGACCAGCCGAAAGTGACCTTCGTGAGGCGGCGATTGTAGGTCTCGCGGCCGGTTTCCAAGTCCGGCTTACCAACGCCGAACAGTCGGAAAGGTGAGACGGCGTACAGTTCCGGGTTCTCGCAGTTGCTTCGCTTGGGATTGTAGCTGGCGGCGGGCAGGACGAAGCTCGTGCCGTTCTCGGTCTTCACCGGCACCGGCGGTACGGCGGTCTTCAGCGTTTCCCAATAGCGATACTCTTCGGTCGAGACCTTGCCCTTGGGCAGAGCCAATAATCGCGAGAGCACGGCGTCGAGTCCGGCAACACTCGGCGTATCGTTGATCACGTCGTGCCAGTAGGTTTCGGCTGACTGCGTCGGACTGATTACCAGCTTGCCATGGGCGTCGCGGCGGAAGCGGGTGTCGTAGTACTTCAGCACCTCGTGGGCCATGGGGAGCAACTCGACGTTCAGGAAGGCGTCGTCTTCGGTGTAGTCGTAATAGTCGAGCATCAGCATGGTCAGTTCCAGCCCTTGCTGCCAGGCGTACTGCCAGTAGGGGCAAAGCACGTCCTTGGGCTGATGACCTTTGCGATCCCAGCCGTAGTCGCCGTTGCTGTAGGTGCCGAAGATGGTCATCGTCTCAGGGAAATAGACGCCCTCGACGTTGTGATAGATCTTCGCTCGGGCCTTGCAGATCGGCAGCACCTCGCGATAGAGCTTGAACAGCGGGCCCATTTGGTCGAAGTCGCCGCGGGCCAGCATCGGCTGGTAGGGGAGCCGGGTGTTCTGCCACCAGTAGCAATCGCCCCAAGCCCGCCAGTCGGCGTTGAAATCCCTCTTGCTGCTGGTGTACTTGGGATCGACCGTGAAGATCGAGCCGTTGAACTTGATGGGGAAGTTTCCACGACCGCCACAGGCCGTGACCCATCGCTGGAGTGCGTATCCTCGAGTCACCGCGGTAGCCTGATCGCCCTCGACGAAGATCCAACTGCGGCTCCAGAAGTCGTTCCACCAGGCAGACGCTTTCTGTTCGGCGGCGGCAGCCGGTTCCGCTTGCACAACAATCTTTTCGATTTGCTTGAGCCACTGGTCGGCCGAGTCGGTTTGCGCGGAGTCGGTGGCGATGCGCACTTCGAACTGATTTACCGGCGTCGGGGAGCGGAGGGAACGGTCGCCGTCTTTCACAAAGCCCTGGGCGGTGAGCCAACCGCCGAACGTGCGGTTGAGGAGCGGATCGTTGGCCAGCGGGGCGGCGGTTTCGATTCCTTGGTGCTTTAGCGTCAGCGGCACGATCGAGTAGGCGTTGCGGTGGTACCAGACTACAGCATCCTTTAGGCCCTCGGCAACGACGTCGGCCGTTTCCCAGACCTCGACATCTTTGGGAGCGTCGCGCATCGACCAACTTGACTCTTGCTCCACGCCCTGGAGAACATGCCGCTCGTTCCGCCAGGTCTCGAAACTGACTTTGACGTCGACCGGCGAGATGCTGTTGGCGGTTACATAGATGACCGGTTGATTGGCGGCGACAAAAACGTCGAGGGTGACGGGACCGGCGACAATCTCGACGCATCCTTGGCGGAGCTTGAGTTCCTGTCGGAACGGTGTTTTGGCTTTGAACGGGTTGGGCGACAAGCTGACTCGCACCCGTCCCAGCTTCAGGAGGCGGTTGCATTCGCTCCAGGCATCGGTGCGGGAGATGTAGAACAACAGGTCGCCGTTTTCTTCCACCCACAGATTCAGGCCGACCTCGCCATTGCCCAACGGCATGGAGCCGTCAGGGCCCGTGCTGGGCGAATCCCAAATGACGTTGCAACGGTCGAGCGCGGCGGGGGCCGATGCCGAATCTTCCATGGCGATCGCGGAGCCGGCCATTGAGGAAAAGAGCGCGAGGCAAACCCAAACCAGATTGCGAGCGTGGCAGTTCATTGCATAATCCTCTGAAGAAGCGGGAATCGAACCACGGCAACTTCTTGGTAGTCAGCAAAGTAAGGCAACGGTCGGGTCACGATTCCACCACGAAACCGGGCTCCTGCGACCAGCCTTCGGTCGGTGCCCGCGCCCTTGTTGCATTACTAATCTGAAGGTCAATAGCGTTGTCGCGGCTACTCGGCCGGGTATGTTTCAGCCAGTTCGGGCAACAGTTTCGCGCAGTCGTAGCCGGCCCGGGCGGCCTCTTCCCAGTATCGCCGAGCGGCCGCTCGATTTCCATAGGGGTCAACGGCCAAGAATGTGGCGATAATGGCCTTGGAACCAGGATCCTTACCGAAGTCGCGGTCGGCGATGGTCATCACCAGCCAGCTCGGCAATTCGGTCGCGCGGAACTTCTGAACGCGTCCCTCGGCCCTCACCACAAGATGGTCGCGTCCGCTTTCGACGACGACCATTCGCTGGTCGCGATAGGCCAATTCTTCGGTCTGCTGAAAGCGGGCCATGGCGGCCCCGATTCCCTCCCAAAACTGCGTCAGACTGTCCAGCATCGACTGAAGACGGTCCAATCGCGCGGCATCTTCGGATGTCTGGGCATTGGCCGTCGCGTTGCTGAGGGCTTGTCGTGCCGCGGCCAAGTTGCGATGGACGAAGGCCGCCCGAACTTCAGTGGCAGCTTGGAGAAACGCGGCGGCTTTGGCGCGGTCGACGACTGGAGCGGGTGGGGGCGGGGGCTGTGTCGATGCCGGCTGGTTCGCCGGTGTAGCCGCCGACTCGCTCCGATTCGCCGGCTGATGTGCTGGGTTGACGGTGTTCGCTGGCGTTGGCATCGTCGGTTGTCCGGGAGACACTTCCGGTCGATGCTCTCGTTGCGGCTTTTGCGGCAAGGATCGTGGTTGCGACGGCTTTGACGCGACGGTCGGAACCTTGGTGCGCGGTGGGCCCGCCGGTTCCGCTGGGGCAATTGGCCGCAGAATTTCTGCCAGGTTCTGGCTTTGGTGGACGAGCCGGTAGCAGAGAAGCCCGGCCAAGCCGATCAGCGTGGCCATCAGGCAGGTGACGACCAGGCCCATCCAGGACGCCCCATTCGCTTCCCCCAGATCGTCCTCTAGTGGCAGATCGTCGGACGCGGCCGGGGGCGTCGGGGGCACGGGGGGGGACGCCACGGGTTTCGCATCGGGCGTGGCGTTCGGCGGCAGCCTGCCTTGCATCCGCAGGGCGTCATCGTAGGCCTCTTTTTCGATCGGGTCGAGCAGGCACTGTTTCGCCCGGGCGAGTTCGTCGAGCAACTGGCTCCATTCGGCGGCGTGCTCGCCGGGGCGAATTTTTCGCAGTTGGGCCATCGCGGCGTCGGCGGCGCGGGCGATTCGTTCCGAATCGTCCGTAAACGTTTCGAGGCCGAGAAGTTGATAGCGATTGGGCGGGGCTTCGGCGTTCGTGATGCCCAGCCACTGCTGATACGGATGGAACGGTTTCGACATAGCTTTCCTATGCGGCTTGGCCTGCGTATGTTCACAAGGGGCCGGTCACTTCTTGAACGCTTCTATTGAACGGCCTCCCGGTATGCCTAATTAGCGGAGAATAACTTACCCAGCTTGTCGGTGGTTGGACAAGGCGGCTTTCGCAGGCAAATTTTCGCTCTCGCACCGACGGGGGAGGCGACGCGGCTGCCGAATCGCGATATGCTTACGCGGAACCATTTCCCCTCGGGCAGCGTCGTATGGTTAAAGTGTCCGCCCCGCTGACTCGGCGAGACGCTTGGGAGGCTCCCGGTTTTCCCGCAAATCACAGCCCCACATCTACAATGAAAACGATCTCTTGGCTTTCGTTGTCCACAGTTTTCCTCGCCATTGCCATGTCCGGTTTTTCTTCGGCCGGGAGTGTCCCATCGACGGGCGCGACGCGTTCGCAGCTTCAAGAGAGTTTCCGCCAGGGAAACTACAAGGACGCCCTCGACGGGCTGCGGTCGCTCGCTTTGTCTCGCGATGCCGACCCAAAACTCGTTGGCAACGACCTGAATATGGCCGTGCAGTGCCTGCAGCAACTAGGCCGGCAGGACGAGATCGATGGACTGCTGGAGGAGGCCGTTAAGCTGCATCAGGAAAATTGGCGTCTGCTGTGGTTCGCCGCGCAGAACTACATGAGCATCCCACATCATGGTTTTATCGTGGCCGGCAAGTTTCAACGCGGTGATCATCGCGGCGGCGGCAAGGTCGTTGATGCGACCGAGCGGGATCGAGTCCGGGCGTTGCAGTTGATGGCCCGTGCGATGCCAATGGCAATGCAAGACGAGCGTCACGACGAGGTCGGCAGTTTCTTGTTCTCATTGGCGAACATGCTGCTGAACAATCGTGGCTTTCACGAGGCTTGGCGGCTGCAGAGTTTGACCGATTTGAACGTTCTGCCCGACTACGAAGAGGGGTGGTACCGGTACCGGGAACCGTCCGGTGCGCCGGTAGACGAGGCAGGCAATCCGGTGTTTTACCCGGTGCCGAGGAGTTTTGACGCTGCCACGAACGACGGCCAACGATGGCGATGGTGTCTGGCCCAGGCGGTGGAGATGAATCCGCAGCAGCGAAACCCGGTGCGAATGATTCTGGCCGACTTTCTGCGGAGCCAGTTCGGCGTGCAGACGCTGGCCGAGTGGGGATGGAGGCTGGGGCGTGAGCAGAGTGACGACGGTCGCGAGGACGAAAGCGGCGTTTACGCGGTCCACACGCTTGGTGAAGGTGAGACGATCGCGCGGCTGGCCACCGGGATCAAGCGTTTTCAACTGCCGGATGAGTTCAACTACATCAAGATCTATCAGCAGGTGGCTGCGGACTCGCGAAGTCCCCAGGCGATCACTGCCATGGAACATCTGGCGCAGATTTTCGAGAATCGCCGGCAGTATCCCAAGGCGGCCAGCTATTGGCAGCGGCTGTTGAGCGGTTACCCGAATGCCGTGCGTCAGCAGCGACTCGCCTGGCAGCGTCGGCTCGACCAAATTACGGGGAATTGGGGGCGTTTTGAGCCCAATCAAACGCAGCCGGCCGGTCGCGGGGCCACGCTCGAGTATCGCTTCCGCAACGGCAAGCAGGTGAACTTCACCGTTCACGAGATCAAGGTCGACAAGCTCCTGGAGGACGTTAAGACGTTCCTCAAGTCAAACCCGCGCCAAATCGATTGGCGGCGAATCCGCATCGACGACATTGGCTATCGCCTGGTGCAAGAGAACCAGCGGCAGTACGTCGGCCAACAGGTTGCGCAGTGGCAGTTGGAGCTCGCCCCGCGGGAAGACCACTTCGACAAGCGGGTGACCATAACCACGCCGCTACAAAAGGCCGGGGCGTATCTGTTGACGGCCAATATGGCCGGTGGCAACACGAGTTTCATCGTCATCTGGATCGACGACACGGCGATCGTCCGCAAGCCGCTCGATGGCAAGAGCTACTACTTCGTGGCCGACGCCGTCAGCGGCAAACCGGTGGCCAAGGCCAACGTCGAATTCTTCGGCTGGAAGCAACAGTACGAGAACAATTCGCGGCGACATTATGTCACCACTGAGCAGTTCGCCGAATACAGCGACGCGAACGGTCAGGTGATTACCGACCCGCAGAATCAGCCGCAGGAAATGCAGTGGCTCGTTACCGCGCGGACCCGTGAGGGCCGGTTCGCCTATCTCGGGTTTAGCGGCGTCTGGTACGGTGAGCGGTACGACGCCGACTACAACGCGACGAAGGTTTACGCGATCACCGACCGGCCGGTGTACCGCCCGGATCAGAAGGTAAAGTACAAGTTCTGGGTTCGCCACGCGCAGTACGATATGCCGGAGGTTTCGCAGTTCGCTAACCAGGATTTCACCGTTGAGATTTACAGTCCCAAGGGGGAAAAGATCGTTTCAGAAACGAAGCAGACGGACGCCTACGGCGGTATCGAAGGCGAGTACACGATTCCGGCCGACGCGACCTTGGGCGTCTACCAGTTGCAGGTCAAGGACCTGGGCGGCGGCAGTTTCCGCGTCGAAGAATATAAGAAGCCGGAGTTTGAAGTGACCGTCGACGCGCCGACGGAACCGGTCAAACTGGGCGACAAGATCACGGCCACAATCCGGGCCAAATACTATTTTGGCTCACCGGTCACGAAGGCCAAGGTGAAGTACAAAGTCACCCGCACGAGCCAGGATGACCGCTGGTATCCCGTGCAACCGTGGGACTGGCTCTACGGCGCGGGCTATTGGTGGTTTAGCTACGACTACACCTGGTATCCGGGCTGGCGGCATTGGGGTTGCGAGCGGCCGACCGCTTTCTGGTGGCCGCAGCGTTCGTCGCCGCCGGAGTTGGTCGCCGAGCGCGAAATGGCGATTGGGCCCGACGGCACGGTGAAGGTCGAAATCGACACGGCCGCCGCCAAGGCCGTGCACCCCGACCAGGATCACAGCTACACGATCACCGCCGAAGTGGTCGACCAGTCGCGGCGGACGATCGTCGGCACGGGCAACGTGCTGGTGGCCCGAAAACCGTTTTCGGTCTATGCGTGGCTCGATCGCGGCTACTATCGCACGGGGGACACGGTCGCGGCCCACTTCGCCGCCCGGACGCCGGATGGCAAGCCGGTGCAGGGCAAGGGGGAGTTGCGACTGCTGAAGATCACCTACAAAGACGGCAAGCCGAAGGAAACGGTCGTGCAGACGTGGTCGTTGGATACCAACGCCGAAGGCGTGGCCGTACAGCAGATCACCGCGTCGCAAGCCGGACAGTATCGGCTGTCGTATAGGGTTCAGGGGGCGGGGTTCAGAGGGGAGGGTTCAGGGAGTGGAAGTGGCAAAATTCAAGATCCGCAATCGATCGAAGGCGGGTACGTCTTCACGATCGTCGGCGAGGGTTTTGATGGCTCGCAGTTCCGCTTCAACCACTTGGAACTGATCCCCGACAAGCGTGAGTACGCGCCGGGCGAGACGGTGAAGCTGCAAATCAACACCGACCGTGTCGGCAGCACGGTGTTGCTGTTCGCACGGCCGGCCAATGGCATCTACCTGCCGCCGAAGTTGATTCGGATGGACGGCAAGAGCACGGTCGAAGAGATCGGCGTGGTGCAAAAGGACATACCGAACTTCTTCGTCGAAGCCGTCACGATCGCCGACGGCCGCGTTTACACCGAGGCCAAGGAGATCATCGTTCCGCCAGAAAAACGCGTGCTGAACGTTGAGGTACGGCCGTCGAAGGAGGCCTACAAGCCGGGCGAAAAGGCCCAGGCGAAGATCAAGCTGACTGACATTCATGGGCGGCCGTTCGTCGGCTCGACGGTCGTGGCCATCTACGACAAGTCGCTCGAATACCTCGCCGGCGGCTCGAACGTGCCGGAGATCAAGGAGTTCTTCTGGAAGTGGCGGCGACAGCACCACCCGCGGACGGAAACAAGTTTGGAAAGATGGTTTGGGAATATGGTGAAGCCGAGATCGATTGGCATGAGCGATCTCGGCGTGTACGGCCGGATAGTGAAGAATGATAGCGCGGGACCGGCAGAGAACTTCTCTTTCGTCGTCGGTTTTGACCGAGGCGGTGCGGTGAAATCCCAGGGGCGCGGTGCCCGGCCCTTCTCCCTGTTGGCAGCGCCGGCAGCAGCACCTGGGGAAGCCTTCGCGACAGAGAAAATGTCAGATGCAGATGTCGCGGCCGCACAGCAACCTGCCGCTGCAATCGTCCAGCCCACGATTCGCACCAAGTTCGCCGACACGGCCCTTTGGGTCGGCGCGTTGACGACCGACAAAGACGGGCTGGCCGACGTTTCGCTGACCATGCCCGAGAACCTGACCACCTGGCGAATCAAGGTCTGGGGGATGGGCCATGGGACGAAGGTCGGCCAGGGGCAGACCGACGTCGTCACCCGCAAGGATCTGATCATTCGCCTTGAGGCCCCGCGGTTCTTCGTTCAAACGGACGAGGTCGTGCTCTCGGCCATCGTGCACAACTATTTGAAGACGAAGAAGAGCGTGCAAGTGGCACTGGAACTCGATGGCAAGTGCCTCGAAGTCATCGCCGAAGGAGACAAGCTGTCGCCGAAGCCCGGCCATCCGGTGATGTTGAACACGGGCAAGTCGTACAACCGGCCGATCGAGGTCGAGGCCAACGGCGAAGCCCGGGTGGACTGGCGGGTGAAAGTTCTCGACGAGGGCGAGGCGGTGATCCGCATGAAAGCGTTGACCGATGAGGAATCGGACGCCATGGAGCAGCGGTTCCCTTGCTACATCCACGGGATGTTGAAGACCGACTCCTACTCAGGCTCGATCCGCCCAAACGACACGAGTGGGCGGTTCACGATCAGCGTGCCGGAGCAACGGCGGCCGGAGCAATCGCTACTCGAAGTGCGATTCTCGCCGACGCTGGCCGGGGCCATGGTCGATGCGTTGCCGTACATGGTCGATTACCCGTACGGTTGCACCGAGCAGACGTTGAACCGCTTCCTGCCGACCGTGATCACCCAAAAAGTCTTGCTCGACATGAAGCTCGACCTCAAGGAGATCCAGCGGAAGCAGACGAATCTCGATAGTCAGGCATGGGACAAGGGTTCAGGGTTCGGGCTTCAGGGCCAGCGGGCAGCGGCCGGTGGCCGGAAGAAGAATCCTGTTTTCGACGAGGACGAGGTGCGCCGGATGGTCAAGGAGGGCGTCGCGCGGCTGACGGAGATGCAGTGCGCCGACGGCGGCTGGGGCTGGTTCTCCGGCTATGGCGAGTATTCCTCGCCGCACACCACGGCGGTCGTGGTGCATGGCTTGCAGATCGCACGGCAAAACGATGTGGCCTTGGTGCCCGGCGTGCTGGAACGGGGTGTCGAATGGCTGACACGTTACCAAAACGAACAGGTGCAGTTGTTGAAGAACGCGGCGATCAAGGAGAAGCCGGATCATCTGCGGTGGAAGGCGGCGGCCGACAATCTCGACGCGCTGGTCAGCATGGTGCTGGCCGACGCGGGCGTGAGCAATGCCGAGATGCGCGAGTTCCTATACCGCGATCGGACGCACCTGTCGGTGTACGGGCTGACTGTGTTTGGCATCGCCTTGGAGAAGCAGGGTGAGCAGGAAAAGCTAGCGATGGTGCTGCGAAACATCGGCCAGTATGTCGAGCAGGATGACGAGAACCAAACGGCTTGGCTGCGGCTGCCGCAGCAGGGCTGGTGGTACTGGTACGGTAGTGAATTTGAGGCCGAGGCCTATTACTTGAAGCTGTTGGCGCGAACCGATCCGAAGGGAGAGCTCGCCCGGCGGCTGGTGAAGTATCTGTTGAACAACCGCAAGCACGCGACCTACTGGAACTCGACCCGGGACACGGCCTTGTGCATCGAGGCCTTCGCCGACTTCCTGCGCCGCAGCGGTGAGGACCGGCCGGAGATGACCGTCGAGGTCTATTTCGATGGCAAGCTGCAAAAGGCGGTCGAAATCACGCCTCAGACCCTCTTCCAGTTCGACAACAAGTTCGTCGTCGAAGGTAGGGACCTTTCGGCCGGGCAGCACACGGTTGAGCTTAAGAAGAAGGGCAACGGCCCGCTCTATTTCAACGGCTATGCGACCAACTTCACGCTGGAAGAGTTCATCAAGCGGGCCGGCCTGGAGATCAAGGTCAACCGCAAGTACTACAAGCTCGTGCAGTTGGACAAGACCACGCAGGTGGCTGGGTCGCGCGGCCAGGTGGTCGATCAGAAGGTCGAGAAATACGAGCGGCAGGAGTTGCCGAACCTGGCTCAATTGAAGAGCGGCGATCTGGTGGAGATCGAACTGGAGATCGACAGCAAGAACGACTACGAGTACCTCGTGTTCGAGGACATGAAGCCGGCCGGCTTCGAGCCGGTTGACCTGCGGAGCGGCTACACGGGCAACGAACTGGGGGCGTACGTCGAGTTCCGCGACAACCGCGTGGTGTTCTTCGCCCGACAGATCGCGCGCGGCAAGCACAGCGTTTCGTACCGGATGCGGGCGGAGGTGCCGGGCAAGTTCAGCGCCCTGCCCACCCGCGGCTCGGCCATGTATGCGCCGGAATTGAAGGCCAACTCGGACGAGTTGAAGTTGAGAGTGGAGGACTAACAGGCGGCTTATGTCCACGAAGGACACTAAACGCGCGAAGAAGAGTTGCCTCTCGCCAAGGCGCCGCTGACCAAGCCGGCGTGTTGTTCCATTTGCGCCTTAGCGCCTTTGCGTGAGGTCGTGCTTTCGTGGCCTTCGTGATCTTCCGGAAGACAAATGCAGCAAGGAGTAGGCGGCCCTCATCCGAACCCTCTCCCAAAAGGGAGAGGGGACCGTTTGTTGAGTTGCGCGAAAGGGCGAGGGGACTTGTTCTGATCTGGGTAAAAAGGAGAGAAGGCTTAATTGACTGCCAAGAACCGGCTGGCAGCCGTCTCGGATTCCGCCTCTCGCCGCACATCTCCCGTCCCGCGCCTCCCGTCTCAGACTCTGGCGCCGAGTTTCTCGGTGATCCGTTCGAGGGTGGTGCTGCGATCGTTGATGTCGAGATGGACTTGCAGCAGGCTCATTTGCGACTTGTCCTCCAGGGCGGCTTGCAGGGCGGCGTCGAATTCGCCTTCGGTGCGAATTTCAAACCCACGGCCGCCACCAAAGACCTCGGGCAGCTTGTGGTAGTTCCACGGCTGGACGTCGTTGTAGGCGTGCGGTTCGGCCTGGAGCATTCGCTCGGTGCCGTAGCCCTTGTTGTCCAGCACGATCACGATCGGATTAAGCTTCAGCCGAACGACGGTCGAGAGTTCCATGCCGGTCATTTGAAAGGCGCCGTCGCCAACGAGAACGATGGGGCGAAGTTTGGGCCGGGCGATGGCCGCCCCGAGCGACGCTGGCACGGCGAAGCCCATCGAGGTGTAGTAGGCGGGGCTAAGGAACTCGGTCTGGCGGTGGATTACCAATTCACTCGATGCGAACAGGGCGTCGCCTGGATCGGCGATCACCACCATGTTGGCGTCGAGGGACTGATTCAACTTGGCAATCACGCGGCGGATCGTGATGGGTTCACCCGGCTGGCCTTTCGAGGTTGGCGATTCCAGCGGCGTTCGCGGCGGCAGGGCCCGTTGCGGCACCTTGAGCTTGGCATCGGCTAGGCCCTTCAAAAAGTCTTTCAAGAGCACGCCCTGGTAATGATGATGGCTAATGCGGAGCGTTTCGCTGGTGGCGAAGATGCAGCGGGCCGGATCCAGATTGGCCGTGAAGATGCCCATATTGATGTCGGTCATGAACTCGCCCAGCAAGAGGATGCAGTCGCTTTCCTCAACGAAGCGGGTGACCTCTTCACGGCCCAAGGCGCCTTCGTAGACGCCGGCGAAGAGCGGATGATGCTCGCCGACGACGCTCTTGCCCAACATGGTGACGGTAATCGGGATGCCGGCTTGTTGGGCGAAGCGGAGCAGTTCGCAATGCAGGCCGAAGCGATGAATTTCCACGCCAGCCATAATGACCGGCTTCTGCGCGGCAGCAATCCGGCGAGCGGCTTCTTCGACAGCCTCGGCCAGCGCCTGGGGATTGCTAGTCAACGTCTTCTGCACCGGCACATGGGTGCCCTCGGGCACGACGTCGACCATGTCGCGGGGCAGTTCGATGTAGCCGGGACGGCGGTGGCGAACGACAGCGGCCAACACCCGGTCGATTTCGCGCATCGCCAGATGCGGCTCCGTCAATTCGGCTTCGGCGCAGCAGATTCGGCGAAAGACATCGGCCTGGGTGCGAAAGTCCTTGACGCGGTGATGCAGCAGCGGATTGTCGAAGCGCTCGCGCATGCCGGGTGCGCCGCTAATGACCACGACCGGCGATTTTTCGGCATACGCGCCGGCGACCGCATTGCAGAGACTCAAGCCGCCCACGCCGTAGGTGACGCAGACCGCACCGATGTTGTTCAGTCGGGCGTAGGCGTCGGCGGCAAATCCCGCGCAATCTTCGCTCGTACAGCCAACTAGCCGCAGGGGGCTCTTTTCGACTTGGGCATAAAAAGCGAGAACGTAGTCGCCGGGGATGCCGAAAATGTCGCGGACGCCGTATTCCTGGAGCCGCTCAATCAGGTACTGGCCGATCGAGACGCCGGTGTAGGCGGTGGGCTGCTTGGGGGTAGACTTGGGCCGTTCGCACACTTGGACGCCATCGGTCGACATCGGTTGATCCTTCTTGTCAGTTACTTTTCGGGGAAATTGCGTTCGGGAAGATACGAGTTTTCACATAGTGAAAAAACCTCGCAGCAATTGTAGGAGGGACCATTACGGAGGCAATATTCGGGGCCCGAGCGGGCTCAATATTACTAAATTGGTGCTCTATTTGCCGTCCGACCGCCGCCTTCGTAGAATCCACGAACAGCCTCTTTGTCGGTTTGGCGCCGGAGTTGTGGAATCCGCTCTTGCACGTTCAGGAGGATCTCTTCATGGAACCTGGGCACGATCGCGGCGAGGTCAAGTCGGACGGTGATTTGCGGAAGGTGCTGACGCCGGAACAGTATTATGTGACGCAACAGAAGGGGACGGAGCGAGCCTTCACCGGCGCGTACTGGAACTGCAAAACGCCGGGCGCATACCACTGTATCTGCTGTGGTGCGAAGCTGTTCGAGTCCCAGGACAAGTTCGATTCGGGGTGCGGATGGCCGAGTTTCACGCGCCCAAGCGAGGGGGAAGTGGTGGAGCGGGCGGCCGACTATAGTCATGGCATGGCACGGACCGAGGTGACTTGCCAGAACTGCGGGGCGCACCTGGGGCACGTGTTCGACGATGGCCCGGGACCGACTGGGCTGCGATACTGCATCAACTCGGCCTCGCTGAAGTTGGAACCGCGGGCCGAGAGGGGGCAATAGAGGCCTTGTTCTGCCCATCGCTCCCATCCCCCCAGTCCGGGCCAATCCGCCTCAAAACCGACGAAAACCCTACAGGCTATCAGGTCGGCGGCCGATTCCTAAGAACACGATGTGGTGTCGAGTATGCCGCCAGGATGTCCCTGCTGTTCTCTCTGCGGACTCGCAATCACTTTGCTGTCCGCGGTGCCACGTTGCCTTGCGCACTCGCTGCGAGGACGCGGTTAGCGAGGATCCGACCGAAGCGAATGGTGAGCCCTCGTTGATGACAGAGGAGCGGTCGGAGCCGCCGGAAGATCGCGCGGCCGCGCCGGCTTGGTACGACAGTTGGGAACTGGAGGAGCAACTCGAGCACATTCGACGGGTGCTGGGCGTGCAGCGGCCTGAGGACAAGGTGGCCTTCGATCGTCCGGCGATCCGGCTCGACTTGCCGCACAACGAGCCGCGCAATTGGCACGCCGGCAAGGCTCGGTTAGCCAAACGGGAGGGCAGGGACGGCCGGCAACGGGGGCACGGCGCGGGCGTGGTGATCGCCAGCTTTTTAACGACTGGGATGATCTGCTTCGTCTGCGGCATCTTTCTGCTGGGTTGGTCGCTCTACAGCGGACGTCAAGAACTGTGGACGGTCGGTTTGCCGATCGCACTGGTCGGACAGATCGGTCTCCTGGTTGCGTTCATTGCTCAGTTGGACCGACTATGGCACGAGAATCATTGCGCGGCCATCCGACTCCGCAAGGTCGATGAGCAGTTGCATGCATTGCGAACCGCCGCAACCCTGCTGCATTCCGCCCATACCCCCGACGCGAGTTCTTTCTATTCGCACTTTGTCCATGGTGCTAGCCCGCAACTGTTGTTGGCGGATTTGAAGAGCCAATTGGACCTGCTAGCCCTGCGAATCACGCGGGACGAGCGGTAGACGAGACGGCCATTGTCAGAGGTTTCGGCTGTCGTAGGCCCAATGAAGAATGGCTTGTCGCTGCTTGCGACGGCAGTCCCAGTCACCCTGGCGGCAGTGCTTCTTGACCTGGGCAATGTGTCGCTGAATCGCTTTCCAGCGTTGGATCTGGCGGGCGTCGTCGGGGCAGCGGCGGCCCATGTAATAGCGGCAATACCACTGGAACCAGCCCCGCGGATCGTCCGCATAGATCCAACCCTTGGCGACCCAAACGGACAGGGGCTGGGAGGCATTTACGCCGAAGAAATTGAGCTTGGGGTCGTGGAACTCGTGGCAGAGTTTGGCGTGCGTGAACCACTCGGCCGGAAACTCGTCGCGGCAGTCGGTCATATACTTGCCGCCAAAGACACCCAGCTCCAGCATTTCGGCAGGGGTCAACTCGGGGCGAAACTCGGGGGCAAAGTTCTTCCCGACAGGCTCGGTCAGATCATAGACATAACCTTGCTGCATCAAATCGTGAACGACGACCCGACGGTTCGACATTTTGGCAGTGCGAAATGGTTGGGAAGTTAGGCCGGGGTCACGGAAATAGCGCAGAGGCCTTTGTCATGCCCGCGCTGCTCGGCCGCAGCAAGTTCATACGTCACGGTCTGGCCAATCCACAACTCGTCAAACTTATGTTCGGTGACCGCCTGATGGTGGAAGAAGACGTCGCCTTCTGCGGCGGCGATGAAGCCGAACCCTCGATCGGCCACCAGTGTTTTGATGGTGCCCTGTGACATCGCGCGTCTCCCCTAGAGCCTGGGGCCGGACGGGGATCGAGGTCGACGGCCCGTGTTCTACCAATTGGGCGAGTCTTTTTTGCCGGTCTTGGCCGAATCCGTTTTGCTGGTCTTGTCGGTCTTGCCGTCCTGATGCTTGGCTGCGTAATCGTCTGCTTCGTCCTTGGTCTTACAGGAAGCCTTAAGGATTTTGAAGACGTAATTGGCTTTGTCGGGCTTCACGGCCTGGCTGGCGGCGTCCTTATTCTTGCCGGCGCTCTTTTTGGCCTCTTGATAGGCCTTCATGTCTCGCTGATAGCGATCTTTCACGCTCTTTTCCTCGGCCTTGACCTCCGACTTCTTGACGACCTTCACTTCTTGGCCGACTTGAATCACCGAATAGGCCTCGTTCTTGGTCGGCGGCGGAGTCGTCGGGGAGCGAGGCTTGGCTGCCCAAGCCGCGCCGGCGAGAATACTGAGCAAAGTCCAGGAGAGGAGTGCTTGGCGGACCGAAAATGGCATCGAAAGACCCTCGCAAAAAGAGACAGACCATACGACAATGACATGGTACCAGTCGGTGGGAACTCCGGCAAGCATTGGCAGGTCGTGGGCGGAACGCCGGAGGGCGTCATGTTTTTTGGCAGCCGACGGCACCAGCGGCGTCTAGACAAACAGCATTATCCATCATACTCACAAACACTTACTGCGTACCAGGCAGTTGGGACGGCGACACGCAATCGTTCAGGGGGTTTCATGCGATTTGGCCGCCGATTATTCTTGCGAGGGTGGTGCTCGGCGTTGGCCGTGGGTGTCGCCGCCCTGACGTCGACCACGGTCGGCTGGTTGGCCGTTGTCGGGCGGTTTCTTGCCCCGAGTGGGAGTCAGAAAGAAGGGCGCATTTTCAAGGCGGGCCATCCCGGGGAATTTCTTCCCGGCAAGGTCGATACACGTTTTTCGCAGAGCCGGGGCGTGTGGATTGTCTGCGACGCGGGACCGAGCGGAAGATGCCTCTATGCGCTCCGGGTGAGGTGTACCCATTTGGGCTGTTTGACACGATGGCACGAGGGGGAAGGCCTGTTTCGTTGCCCCTGCCACGGCAGCGCCTTTACAATGCGGGGACTGAACGTCGCGGGGCCGGCGCCACGGCCGCTGGAACGTTGCGCGATTTGCCTGAATGAGGAGGGACACATTGAAATCGACACCGAACGGACGTACCGGCAGGAACGGGGCGAGTGGAGCGATCCGGCGAGCTACCTGGTAGTGTGATCCGGCTAGCGCGGTCGGGTGTTTTGCAGCGATGAAAAAGGTGTCGGGCAAGTTGACCCTCGTTGCCTGACCTTTGGCAGCAGTGGCCGAAGGTTTCCGAAATATCCTGAATAGGTTTGCCGTGCTTCCCCAACTACGCCGCTCGCAGATCTGGAAAAGCATCGTTCGCTCGCCGGCGAAGGCCGCGATCGGACGTCGCATGGGCGTAGTTCGCAACAATTTTTTCTTGCACCTGCACCCGGTTCGAATTTCCGCTACGGCGATCGATCCCCGCTTCACCTGGTGCATGGGCGGGATCACGTTTCTGCTCTTCTTGGTGGAAACCGTCACCGGCGTGTTGCTGATGTTCTACTATCGGCCAACCATCGAGTGTGCCTACCAGGATATGCTGAAGTTGCGGGATGTTGCCGCGTTCGGCGTGCTCCGTGAGATCCACCGCTGGGGTGGGCATGCCATGGTGGTGACGGTCCTGCTGCACATGTACCGTGTTTTTTTGACCGGCAGCTACAAGACGCCGCGAGAGTTCAACTGGTGTGTCGGCGTGGTGCTGATGTTGCTGACACTGCTCTTTTCGTTCACCGGTTATTTGTTGCCGTGGGATCAGTTGTCGCTATGGGCGGTGACCGTCGGCGCCAACATGGCGGGGGATGCGAGAGCCGTCCTGTTGGGCTCTTCGTCCGTGAACGAGGAGACACTCAACCGATTCTACGTGCTCCATTGTGTGGCTTTGCCGCTGATGTCGGCCGTCTTGATCGGCCTCCATTTCTGGCGGGTGCGGAAGGATGGCATCAGTGGGCCGCTATGAACCGGCGCCGTGGTTCGCAAGACAAGACGTATTGACGAGAGACATGCAGCCAGTCATTGAACCCATCACCGGCCCGGAAAGCCTGTTCGCTGTGGTCTTGGCGGCGGTGTTGCTGGTGTTCTTTGGGCGGCGGATCTTGGTGAAGCCAGTGGGAGCGGCTTTGTTGGCGATGGCCATCGTGGCTATCGGCATCGTTGTTTTCGCGCATCCCAGTGTCGTGGTGGCCGCACTCGCGCCTGATAATCTTCCGGTCCTGGGGCTACTGATTCTGCTCGGCGGCTTCACCTGGTTGGCGCTGTGGCAGGCAGTGCAGACGGACAACCGCGGCGGCGTCTGCCGAAGTGCGGATGAGCATGATGTGAAGTTCTTCACCTGGCCGGACTTGATCTACAGCGAGTTGGTATGCGGGTTGGCCGTGATGGCGTTTTTAATCGCCTGGTCCTTGCTGGCGCCGGCCCCGTTGGAAGAGCCGGCCAATCCGATGCTGACGCCGAATCCGGCCAAGGCGCCTTGGTACTTCGTGGGGCTGCAGGAGATTTTGTTTTATTGCGACGGCTGGATGGCGGGGCTTGCCATCCCGGTCTTGGCGGTGGTTGGTCTTCTGGCGATACCCTACCTCGATCGAAACCCGCGCGGCAGCGGTTACTACACGATCGATGCCCGACCTTTTGCCTACCTGGTGTTTCAATTGGGCTTCTGGCTGTTGGGGGTTTTGCCGATCGTTGTTGGCGCTTTCTTTCGCGGTCCGAATTGGGGCTTCGGGGCAAGGGACACCGCGGTAAGCACGGCGACGGCAGGGCCGGCCGCTGGGGTTGGTCCGCTGGGCGGGGTTTTCTGGCTGGCCTATTTCCTGGTGGCGCCGCTGGTCGTGGCGTGTCTTGTGCCGCGCGGGATGCGCGCGCAAATGGGACGGGCCCGTCAGGTGCTGCTGGCGGTGCTGCTGAGCGCGATGCTGGCCGTTCCGCTGCGGATGGTGTTCCACTGGGCGTCCGCTGGCCGGTTGTAGCTTTTATTCCAGTCAGGCAAGGGGCGTTTTTCGCCATCTTTGGGCCGGCTGGTTTGCGGCGGGGCGCGCTCGCCGACAGAACCTATCTTTGCGCAGGCCGGTTGGGCGGCCTAATGGTGTCGCACCCGCCTTTGCCGTTGGGCACGGAGCGTAGCGGGGCGTTGCCGTGATCGTTCGCAATCGCGTGCTCGTATTATCGGAGAATAGAGCCATGCGCGCTCTTTTGAAGGGGCAATATAGCATTGCCGCCGCCGTTTGCCTGCTGGGCATTCTTCTTTCGGGATTACTCTTCCTGAAAATTCGCGATGAGAATCGGGACGATCGCTACCAGGAATTTGTTCAGGCCAGCGAAGGCTATATTACGTCGTTGCAGCGGACCGTGGAATTCGATTTCGTGGAATTGCGGTCGGTGCAGACGTTTTGCTCTGTAACGCCCGAGGTGACGCCCGAACGGTTCGCCCAATTCGTGGCGACCCTGATCGACAAGCATCCGAGTCTTCGGGGGATCGAATGGGTGCCCCGTGTGCCGGAATCGGCGCGGGCGAACTGGCAGAAGCTGGCGACCGGCAACGGAACGGAAAGCTGTTCCATTCAAGAGCGCGACCGTTCGGGGCTCCTCGTGCCGGCGCGGGGACGCGACGAATACTTTCCAATCCTGTACGTTGAACCGGCGCGGGGCAACGTGGCCGCCAGGGGATACGACTTGGCGAACGATCCCGACTGTCGCGAGGCGATGACGCGCGCCCGGGACTTGGGAAAACCGGTGTTGACCGGCAAGATATCGTTGGTCAACGAGCCAGGCAATCGAGTCGGCGTGCGGATGTTCCTGCCGGTCTACCGCGGGCACGTCGTTCCCGCCACGGTGAGTGCCCGCCAGGAACAGTTGAGCGGGTACGTGGTGGGAATCATTCGCCTGAAGGAGATTTTCGAAGAGAGTCTGAGCGGCCTAGCCCCGATGGGGATTCACATCTGCTTGCAGGATGAGACCGATCGGTCGCGCCCGGCCTTGCTTTACGCCCATCGTTCCCGGCTCGGCAGCCCGCGCGATCTGGAGCCCGTGTTCGAGGGCAGCGACGCGTTTCGCATTCATCGCCAAGTCCATCTGGCCGGTCAGATCTGGGCCATCACTTGCGTGGCCTCGCGGCGACTATCGGTGGCGGACTATGACTGGCGAGCGTGGGGCGCCGCCGGGGCCTCTTTGACCTTGACCGGGCTGCTGGTGGCGTACCTGGTGCTGATGGCCCGGCGTCACGACGAGACGGCTCGCTTTGCCGAGGAGCTTTCACACACCAACGAGCGTTTGAAACACGAAATCCTCGAACGCAAGCAGGCGCAATCGACGCTGCAGGTGAGCCAGATCAAGTACCGGACCCTGTACGAATCATCGAGCGACGCCATCTTGCTCCTTGATCCGCACGAGGGCTTTCTCAATGGGAACGCGGCCGCGGTCGCGTTGTTCGGCTGCCATCGGGAGGGCGAATTGCTTAGCCGTTCGCTGCTGGAGCTCTCGCCCGATTGCCAGCCCAACGGGCGGCCGTCATCGACCGAGCTCGAGCGGCTGGTAACGCTCGCCTTGCGGCAGGGCGCGCACGTGTTCGAGTGGCGGCATCAGCGAATCGACGGGAGCGAATTCGATGCGATCTTGATGTTGACGCGAATGGAGCTGGAAAACAAGCGGATGCTCCAGGTCGTGGTTCGCGACATCACCGAACAGAAGGAGATGGAGCGGACGCTGCGGGAAAACGAGCAGTACCTTCAGGCGGTGTTCGACACGGTGGCGACCGGCATTCTGGCGATCGACGCCGAGACCCGCGTGATCACCGACGTCAACCGGGCGGCGGCGGAGGAAATCGGCTTGCGGCCAAACGAAATCATCGGCCGCCATTGCAGCGACTTCTTCAACTGTTCGGCGCAGGGCAGCCAATGCCCCTTCCAAGAGAAGCGTTGCACTGGCATCCACCATGCGGAAAGGTGCCTGACGCGCGGCGACGGAACCAAGACGCCAGTGCTTAAGTCGGTCTCGTCGCTATCGATCAACGGCAAGTCGTACTTGCTCGACTGCTTCACCAACATTTCCGCGCAGAAGAGGGCCGAGGAGGCATCCCAGCGTGAGGCCGCGAAGCTTTCGGCGATGATCTCGGGGATGGAAGAAGGGGTGGTGTTCGCCGACGCCGACAACGTGGTGGTCGAAATCAACGGGTATCTCTGTCGTTTTCTCGGCAAGACGCGAGAAGCGTTGCTGGGAAAACGGATCGACGAATTGCACCACGGCGCCGTGCGCGACCGCCTGTTGGCAGTCTTGGAGGAGTACCGTCGCAACCCCACGGCCGCTCCGCTGGTGCTCCAGCGATCGCTGGCGGGCACCGAAGTCATTCTGCGGGTGCAGCCAATCCACCGCGACGGCAAGTACGATGGAGCGTTGTTAAACGTGATCGATGTTGGCGAACTGGTCAAGGCGCGGCGACAGGCGGAAGTGGCCAACGAGGCCAAGAGCCGCTTCCTGGCCAACATGAGCCACGAAATCCGCACCCCGATGACGGCGATTCTCGGCTACACCGACTTGATGATGGATCCGAATCTCAGCGCCAGCAATCGCAACAACTATCTGGCGGTGATCCGTCGCAGCGGCGAGCATTTATTGAAGCTCATCAACGACATTCTCGACCTGTCGAAGATCGAGGCCGGCAAAATTGCTCTGGATTGGCAGCGTGCGAGTCTGGTGAACGTGCTGGCCGACGTGGCAAGCCTCATGCGTCCACGGGCCGAGCAACGAGGGATCGCGCTGGCGGTGGAGTATCGGACGGCCATGCCCGAAACCATCCTGACCGATGCCGCCCGAGTGCGTCAAACGCTGGTGAACCTGGTGGGCAATGCGGTCAAGTTCACCCGACGCGGCACGGTGCGAATCGTGGTGTCTTTCCTGCCCGAGGCGAAGGAGGGGAAGCCGGCGGTGCAGATCCAGGTGATCGACACGGGGATCGGCATTCGTCCAGAGGTTCTTGGCCAGTTGTTCCGTCCCTTCACTCAGGGAGACCGCTCGGTGGCCGATCGTTTCGGCGGTTCCGGGCTGGGGTTGGTGATATCACGTCACATCGCCGAATTGTTGGGCGGAAAATTGACGGCGGAAAGCGATTGGGGACAAGGCAGCACCTTCACGCTTACGATTCCGACGGGCGATCTGACGGGCGTTCGCCTCCTGGAGAGCCCGGCCGAAGTGCAGCAGGAAACGATCGACGCGTCCTGGTCTGCCGGCGACCGGGAACTAACGGGCGTTCACGTTCTGCTGGCCGAAGATGGGTTTGACAACCGCGAATTGATTCAAGCCCTGCTGCGACGAGCGGGGGCCACGGTCGACACGGCCGAAAACGGTCGCATTGCCGTGACCAAGGCCCAGGCGGAGCAGTACGATGTGATTCTGATGGACATCAATATGCCGGAGATGGACGGCTACCAAGCCACGCAAACCCTTCGCGAACAAGGATACACGCGGCCAATCTTAGCGCTGACCGCCAATGCCATGTCGGGAGACGACCGGTTATGCCTGGCTGCCGGCTGCAACGAGCATCTCGCCAAGCCGATCGACCGCGCCAAGTTGATACAAACGATCGCGCACTATGCAAGCGGGCGGTTGAGTGCGACGGCAGCGACCAATCGTCGGGAGACCGAGACGGCCAGCGCCGGAGACGATGGGGCAATTGTATCCGTTTACGCCAACGACCCAGAAATCGCGCCGATTCTGCGGAATTTTGTGGAACGGCTCGACGACCAGGTGAACCACATGCGGCAAGCCTGGCGGAGCCGCGAGCATCAACAACTGCAGCGACTGGCCCATCGGCTGAAAGGGGCGGGCGGGTCGTACGGCTATCCCTCCTTGTCGGAAGCGGCGCTGGCATTGGAAAACGCGGCCAAAGCCTCGGATGACGAATCCGAGGCGGAGGCGTTGGAAGTTATCGCCAGCCTTGTTCAGTCGGTGAAAGCCGGCTTCACGGAAACCACCTTCGCGGAGATTTCCCAATCGTGAAAATCTTGATTATTGACGATGATCCAGTGGCGTTGGAGATTGCCAAGGCGCGGCTCGCTCGGGAAAACCTGGAAATTGTCTGCGCCGAGACGGGGCTGGCGGGGCTCGAGACGGCCCGCAATGCAGACCCCGACATTATCTTGCTGGACCTCGACATGCCGGACATCTCGGGCTTCGACGTCTGCCGCTATTTGAAAGCCGACCCCGAGTTGTGCATGATCCCGGTTCTGTTCCTGTCCGGATCCAGCGCGGCGGAAGACAAGGTCCAAGGCCTCGACTTGGGGGCGGTGGATTATGTGACCAAGCCGTTCGATGCGTTCGAACTCCGGGCCCGCGTCCGCGCCGCGCTGCGCACGAAACACTTGCAGGACCTGTTGATTGAACACGCGCATGTCGATCCCTTGACGGGGTTGCCGAACCGGCGGGCCTTGATGGAACGGTTGCAGGCCGAATGGGCGCGGATGGGCCGTCACGGCGGTTCGCTGGCGGTGATCATGGCCGACCTCGATCACTTCAAGCAAATCAACGATACCTATGGGCATCACGCGGGAGACAAGCTGCTGCAGGCGGTTTCGGCGACGCTTGCCCGGGAGTGCCGCGAGACCGACTTGCCCACCCGCTTCGGCGGCGAGGAGTTTGCAATCGTGGTGCCCAACGAATCGGCCAGTGGCGCCTGGGTGTTGGCCGAGCGCTGCCGCCGGGAGATCGAGAAGTCGTGTGTCGTGGTGAAGGACGGCTCGATTCGGGTGACTGCCAGTTTCGGCATCGCCGACTCCTGCTCCGCCGTTTCGCCGGAGAGCGTTTTGCGCGCGGCCGACGAAGCGCTGTACCGGGCTAAACAGGCCGGGCGCAACCAAGTGCAAGCGAACACCGAGGCGACCAGCCCGGGCTCGCTCACCACGGAGGTCGATCCGGTGGACGCCGCGGCGGCGAACCACTTAGCGCCAGCTTAATACGCGAAAGACACCTTCGCGTCGTCGCACCTTGTCGGGCAGCGTCAACAGCCGGTCGCGGTAGACGCTCAAGAGAATTCCCGTGGCAAAGAGCAAGCCACCGCCAATGGTCAGCCAGATGGCGGCGGTTTGCATGTTTTCGGGGATCTTGATGAACAGGACCATCGACAGCACGTAGACCAACAGCAGGCCGGCGCCGGTGATGGTCGTCGCGCGGAGTTGGAACACGAAGCCGGTGGTCAGCAAGACGAGCCCCACCAGCAACATGCCCAACTCGTTGAGCGTGGAGAAGTAGGGGATCGCTTGGCCGCGATAGATGAGCACCGCAATCATCAGTGGCACTCCGGCCAGGAGACTGCCAAAGAACAGGGCGAACGAAACGATATCGTTTTGCTGGTCCTGTTCGCGATGCCAGCCGATGTGACCAACCACGAGCATCGCCAAGCCGGCCACCACACTGAAGATTTCCAGCTTCTGCCAGACGTTCAGTTGACTCAACAGGTGGAGAGTCAGGAACATCAGGGCGCCCTCGGCGATCGCCATTACGACGTACCAGCGACGACCCGCCGGATCGCGGACGAGCCAGGCGGCCAACAGGCTCAGGACGCCCAGGCCGAGTAATAAAAAGACCAGCGAATACTCAACCTGGTGGGTCAAAAGTTTGCTGATGGTCATCAACCCAGCGGCCACGAACGAGAGCGACATCAAGGCGTTGGCACATTGGAACGCCGCGTCGGCCAGTCCGGTCCATTCCAGCAGGGCCAGCCGGTAGCAGATCAGCAGCCCAAAGCCGAGCAAGGCGAAGGTCAGCGTGTAGTATTCGCCGCCGACGTGCCAGAACAGGAGCAGTTGCCAAAGCGCGCCACAGGCCGCGGCCGTGCCGAGGTAGATGCTGAAACTTTGCTTGCGGAACGTGGCGGCGAGACCGTAGAACAAAGCTACTTCGGCGAAAAAGGCGGCCAGTAAGAGGTTCAGCGACTTGCCGGCCACAGGCTCGAAGACGTGTTGCGGAGTCAGGTGCAGCGCGGCGGCCAACACCGAAACGATCATTACTCCTGTTGCGGCGTGGCCCACCAAGGCGACCGGTTTTTCCGCGGTATGTCCGCGGTACACGCGAGCGGCGAGGATGTAGAAGATGGGCACGATCATCACCAGCGGGGCCAATTCATCCCAACTTCGGAAACCGGCCAAGGACAGCAGCCCGATCACGCCGGTCAAGGTCGCGGCGGCGGTGCCGAAAAAGTAGGTGGCCGACAGCCAAGGGACCGAGTGACGATACAAGTAGGCGCCGAACCGGCAGGAGACGGCGGTGGCGAGCATGGCCAGGACGTACAACCAGCCGACCTGGTAGGAAGCCCCGCCGGGCAGCGGCCAAGCTTCGTTCAGCGGCTGGTAGGTGGCTCGCAAGTGGAGCACGACGCCCAACAGCACCGGGACGGTGCAAAGGAACAGCCCCAGCGGTTGGCCGGCGCGGATGAAGGACAAGGCCCTTTTTTCCGCCCCGCTGCCGGTGCATTCGGCCAAGCTGCTGAGCCGGGCCAATTGCGGCTGGAGCAGGTTGACCACGAAGGCCGTGATTGCCAGAGCGAGGATGGCGGCTTCGGCGGTCAGATCGCGGGCGACGACCAACTCAATAACGAACATTTCGGCCCACAACAGCGTGAAGACGGCCAAGTAGACGTACAGGCCCACGCGCCGCACGATGATGTCCGAGTAGAAGTAGGCGTAGCTGCCGGCGAGGATGATCGCCAGCGCCACGAAGCGGCCCCAGGCCTCGGTGACGATCGCGGGCGGCTGAAGGTTCCAGTTTTGGTACAAAGAGGCAAACAAGGGGCGGTAAAGCCAGTCGCCGGTCAATTGGGCCCCGAACACCAGCAGCAAACCGGAAGCCAAGAGAACATGCCCTGATTGGAAGAAGGCGGTGCCAAATTTGCGGCGACCGAACGGTCCGTCCACTTCGGGAAAGGCGCGTTCGACGTGGATCGACAGCAGGCCGAGCACCACCAACATGGCGGCCGGGGAGGCGATCTCCCAGAAACGGCCATTGTCGGCCAACATCAACAAGCCGGTCATGGCGATGCCGCCGGTGAACACGTAGACAAACAGGCGATCGCGGAGGACCAGGGCGGAGGCCAGATAGAGGACACAGCAGACCAACGCCGCAACCCACAGGTGGTTATCGAGCGTGATCAGGTTGTTAGCGTGGTAGAACCAGAGATTGAGCGGCATCACCAAGCAGGCGAGAAGTGTCAGTGCCCGGCCGGCCGTTTGATAGCGTGTGTAGCGGATGACGGCCCAGCCGCCCAACAGCACCGCGCCATTGCCGATGCCCAAGGCGACAGCAACGATGATGGGATTCTTGAAGATGCCCAAGGTCGCCAGCCAAATGATCAGACCCAAAACGAGCAAGACACCACCCAGGCCCAGCAACCATTGGATCGTGCGCGGGTCAAGCAGAATTTCCAACAAAGGCTTGCGCGGTGGGCGCGGAGCCGGAGACGCTGCGGCATGCGCATCTTGTGCAAGGGCTGCGGCCAGCGGCGGACGCCGCTCCGAGGATTCCTTGACGGCATCGGCAAATGCGGCAGCGCGCTCGGCCGGCGTTGCTTCCTGAACGACCTCCGCGCGGGCAACCCGTTCTCTCTGCAGGCGACCGCGCAGACCAGCGATGCGGGCCTTGGCGGCATTCATGCAGGCATGGGCTTGGGAGAGCGGAAGGCGGCCGTCGTCGCAGTGGGCCTTGGTCTCGTGACAAATGTACGTCAGGTAGCGAAGCTGAGCCACCAATGGCGACTGCACCGGAACACCACAGTTGGCGCAATGTCGTTCGGCAGCGGGGACCGTTGCCCGGCAGTTCCAGCAGCGGTCGGGCGCCATCAGCATCGAGTCAGACGGCAGGCTAGCTCCGTCTTTTGCCATGCACGTCAGTGCGGACCAGCGTTCCGCATAAAACTTGTCGATTGCTTCGACCGCGCGAACCCCCATCAGGCCATCGGCGGTCCATTGTTGGAAGCACTCGCGGGCGAAACGGTTGGCCGCCAATAAATCCTGCCACGATCGGCCAACGCCGCAAGCCCGGCAGTCTCCCGTCGACTCGGTTAATGCCTGCCCACATACAATACAAGTGACGTTTTCCGATGCCGTCGACATGGTCGACCTCCTGATGACCGAGAAAATGGCGGACGAGAGCGGGAGTATATAGCCTCCACCAATAGGTGGCAAGGGGGGTTGCTGTGACTCGCAATTTCAACGCGTCCAGTCCTGAGGGCGAAACGAACCGCCAGAATATAACGCTTCTCATCTTTTTCTAACGGGTGGGGTTCGGCAGCGACTGTTTGGACCGACGTACCGTCGGCCGCCAAACCGTCATGCCCGTTTGGCTACCAAACCTCAAGTGCCCTTCTACAGCGGCCAAAGCTGCGTTATCTTGGCAGTTTATGATTGATATTTTGCGACAAGAGATCGCCGCGATGGCCTCGACGATCGTTGTGAAGGTCGGCACCCGGGTGCTGACTCGCGACGACGGCCGCCTCAACCACCAGCGCATCGAAGAATTGGTGGACCAAGTCAACCGGGTCATGCAGACCGGCCGGAAGGTCGTGCTGGTCAGTTCCGGGGCTGTAGGGGCTGGCATGGGCCGACTGGGCCTGAAGAGCCGCCCCACGGACTTGGCTCAACTGCAAGCCGTCGCCGCCGTCGGACAGCCGTTGCTTGTGGAGGCGTACGAGCGGGCGTTGGACAAGTACGGCCATCACGCCGCGCAGGTCTTGTTGACGGCCGAAGACGTCGAGCACCGCATCCGCTATCTGAACGCCCGCAATACCTTGCTGACCCTGTTGGACCTGGGCGCGGTACCGATCATCAACGAAAATGACACGATCTCGGTGGAAGAACTGCAGACCACATTTGGCGACAACGACCGGCTAGCGGCGATTGTCACCAACCTGATCCGCGCGCCGCTGCTGGTGCTGCTGTCGGACGTGGACGGGCTGTTTGACGGTGACCCGCGGCAGCCGGGCAGCCACGTTTTGCCCACGGTGGAACGCCTCGATGAGTCGATTTGGAGTCTGGTTCGCGATCGACTGGGCGGCATGAGCAAGGGTGGCATGGCCAGCAAGTTGGAGGCAGCCCGGCTGACCACCACGGCCGGCGAAAACGTCATCATTGCCTCGGGGAGCACGCCCGACATCTTGCCGCGGATCATTGCCGCCGAACCGGTTGGCACGTTGTTCCTTGCCCAGGGACGAAGCGTGACGGCGCGGAAGCGTTGGATCGGATTGACGGTGAAGCCGCGGGGCCGGCTGTTCCTCGACGCGGGGGCCCAAACGGCCGTGGAACTAAAAGGGCGAAGCCTGCTAGCGGCGGGCGTCGTCGATGCCGAAGGCCAGTTCAGCAAGGGGGACGTGGTCGCCTTGCGGGGGCCGGACGGCACGGAGTTCGCCCGTGGCTTGACAAATTACAATGCCGAGGAAGTGCATCGGATCAAGGGGCTGAAGACGTCCCAAATTACGGAGCTTCTAGGGCATTGCCCTTACGATGAAGTGATTCATCGCGACAATATGGTTTTGACCACGAGAAAAACTGCGAAACAGGAATGAGTCAACACACCGCCCGCCTAATTCCCGCCACCCAAATCCCCTGCTATCTGTTCGAGTCCAACGAAGACGTTTCCCGCCACGTTGCCCAGATCATTGCGAATACGATCCGGGAGCGGAATGCTTTCGGGCATAACGCGGTGCTCGGCTTGCCGACCGGTTCAACGCCGGTAGGCATCTACCGGGAACTGATCCGCATGCACCGCGAGGAAAAGCTGGATTTTTCCCGGGTCATCACGTTCAACCTCGATGAATACTACGGTCTGCACGCCGATCGGTTGCAGAGCTACCATCGCTGGATGAACGAAACGTTTTTTGATCATATCAACATCCGTCGCGAAAACATCCACTTGCTCGATGGCTCGACGCCTTTAGAGGCGGTCGAGGAGCACTGTCGCCAGTATGAAGAGGCCATTCGAAAGGCCGGTGGCATCGACGTCTTGTTGTTGGGCATTGGCCGCAATGGGCACATCGCGTTTAATGAGCCGTTCGGCGTGCCACAGAGCCGTACCCGCTTGGCCACGCTGGACCCGGTTACCCGCAAAGACGCCGCCAGCGACTTCTTCCACGAAGACAACGTGCCGAATCAGGCGTTGACGATGGGCATCGCCACGATCCTCGAAGCCCGGCAAATCATGCTGCTGGCCTTCGGCGAACACAAGGCGAAGATCATTCGCGAGGCGGTCGAGGGTCCGATGACCGACCGCGTCCCGGCCAGTTTCCTCCGCGAGCACCCGAATGCCTCCTTCTTGCTGGACGAGGCCTCGGCGGCCGAATTGACCAGCGTGGCCACGCCCTGGATTCTCGGCAACGTGCAGTGGACTGACGCGCTGATCAAGCGGGCCGTGCTTTGGCTGTCGCAACAGACCGGCAAGGCGTTGTTGAAGCTCGATGGCGATGATTTCCGTCACCACAATCTGCACCAATTGCTCCGCGACCACGGCCCTTCGGCCAAGTTGGCCCACCGGGTGTTCAAGTGGATGATGGACACCATCGAATACCACCCCGGCGGGCGCGATGGCCACAAGGTCTTATGCTTCAGCCCGCACCCGGACGACGATGTCATCAGCATGGGCGGTACGTTGATCCGGTTGCTGGAAGACCAGCATGAGGTGCACGTCGCCTATATGACCAGCGGCAACATCGCGGTGTTCGACCACGACGCGCGGCGGATTGTCGACCTGATGGCGGAGTTCAATCGCCGCTTCGGCATCGACGTTGCCAAATCACCCGAAGTGGAAGCGACGGTCGTCAAGTCGTTGACGGCCAAGACGCCGGGCGACGCCGACTGCTCGGAAGTCCTGCACATCAAGACGTTGATCCGTTGGAGCGAAGCGAAGGATGCGGCTACGGTTTGTGGTTGCAAGGAGGAGAATCTCCACTTCCTCGACCTGCCGTTCTACCAAACCGGCACCATTGCCAAGCGGCCGATTACCGACGACGACGTGCGGTGTGTCCGGGAAATGATTGAGCGTCTCCGGCCAGACCAGGTGTACGTTGCCGGCGATCTTTCCGATCCGCACGGCACGCACCGATTGTGCGCGCAAGCGATCTTCCGAGCGATTACCGAGTTGAAGGAAGAAACCGGCTACCGGCCGGACGTGTTCTTGTACCGAGGGGCGTGGCAGGAATGGCCGGTCCACGTGATTGACATCGCCGTGCCGTTGAGTCCCGAGGACCTGAAACGGAAGCGACAGGCGATCTTCCGCCACGAGTCGCAAAAGGACACCGCGCTGTTTCCTGGCCCCGACGATCCGCGGGAATTCTGGGAGCGGGCCGAAGACCGCAACCGGCACACGGCCGACCTGTATAACGCGATCGGCTTGCCGGAGTACTACGCGATGGAAGCCTTTGTGCGCTGGCTGGGATAGTCAGCGGGACCCGGTTTTCGCCGCGTGATTTTAAGTTCCGCTGCCGCATCCACTTGCGACTCCGGGAGTTCACCAACTGGGAGCATGACCGCGATGCATGTCGATCGTCAGCCGGCATAAGATGGCTGAGCTGAAGCGATTTTTTCTCATTCGCGAGGGCATCGTTGACATTTCCATAGAAAAGGACTATACAAACGCCAAGCGGATCATTTCTCGTGCCCTCCGGGGCATTAGGTTGGGGCAAGACTCTTCCATCGGCTATTGAAGGTCTTCGTCTCATTCCGCGGGTAACGATATCGCGCTAGGCGGCTAACCACGTCAACAGAGAAGCCGCAAACCACGACGCCTTGCGCGTCGGGCGCAACGAAAAGGGGGACGCTCGGATGCGTCCCCCTTTGTGTTTTCTTGGCCATTGGCCGGTGGCTACACCACGCCCTGGGCGAGCATCGCGTCGGCCACCTTGACGAAGCCGGCGATGTTGGCGCCGCGGACGTAGTTGGTCACTTCGCCGTTGCGTCCATACTTCACGCAATTGGCGTGAATCGATTGCATGATCTCGTGCAGCCGGCGATCGACTTCCTCACGCGGCCACTTGGTGACGCCGGCGTTCTGGGTCATTTCCAAACCGGAGACTGCCACGCCGCCGGCATTGGCGGCCTTGCCCGGGCCGTAGAGGATCTGGGCCTGGAGGAAGACATCGACGCCATCGGGGGTGGTGGGCATGTTGGCGCCTTCGGCGACGCAGAAGCAGCCGTTAGCCACCAGGGTCTTGGCGTCGTCGCAATCCAGTTCGTTCTGCGTGGCCGAGGGGAAGGCCAATTGGCAGGGGACGCCCCAGGGGCGCTTGCCGGCGAGGAATTCGGCCTTCGGATACTGCTGGACGTACTCGGAGATGCGGCCGCGACGATTGTTCTTGAGGTCCATCACCCACTCGAGCTTCTCGGTGTTGATGCCGTCCATGTCGACAATCGTGCCGCTGGAGTCGGAGAGGGTGACCGGCTTCGCGCCGAGCTGCAGCAGTTTCTCGACGGTATACTGGGCGACGTTGCCAGAACCGGAGACTGTGGCGATCTTGCCGCGGACGCTGTCACCGCGAGTGGATAGCATTTCCTGAGCGAAGTAGACGGAGCCGTAGCCGGTGGCTTCGGGTCGGATCAGCGAGCCGCCCCATTCGAGTCCCTTGCCAGTCAGCACGCCGCAGAACCGATTGGTGATTTTCTTGTATTGGCCGAACATGAAGCCGATTTCACGGCCGCCCACGCCGATATCGCCGGCCGGGACGTCGGTGTCGGGGCCAATGTGGCGGTACAGTTCCGTCATGAACGACTGGCAGAAGCTCATGACTTCGTTGTCGCTCTTGCCCTTGGGATCGAAGTCGGAGCCGCCCTTGCCGCCGCCCATCGAGAGGGTCGTGAGGCTGTTCTTAAAGACCTGCTCGAAGGCGAGGAACTTCAGCACGCCCAGGCAGACCGTCGGATGGAAGCGGAGGCCGCCCTTGTAGGGGCCAATGGCGCTGTTCATCTCGATGCGGTAGCCGCGGTTAATCTGCACTTCCCCCCGGTCGTCGACCCACGGCACGCGGAACAGGATCACCCGCTCGGGCTCGACCATGCGTTCGAGGAGCTTGGCCTTGCGATAGGCCGGGGTGCTCTCGACCACGGGCATGACGGATTCGATGACCTCATGGACGGCCTGATGGAACTCATTCTCGCCGGGGGTGCGAGCTACGAGTTTTGTCATGAAATCGGCTACTTTCCCGTCGGTCGCGGCGTGCGACTGGGGAATATCGAGATTAACGCGGTGCATGGGAATCTGCCTTCACTGCTGGAGACTGAAAAACAACATTAAGCAGAAGCAATACCAAGTATTACAGTCTCTCATTTCGCAACAATTTTCACAAGACACCTGTCCGGGTTTCCGCGGCGGCCGCCAGGGGTCCGAGGCCTTCCTGCGAGACACGTAGGGAAACCTGTTGGGGGCATGGCAAAACTCGGGGCATCGCCTCCGGCCTTTCTCCCTTCCGAGGGCAATTGTCGTTGGTGGCCAGGAGGATCGCCGGTTGTCTGTTCGGCCATGGGGTGGCTGCTCCCACGGACCCCAACGCTGGCCGATAAACTGCGTTCGTCGCGCCCCGTCGCTTGACTGTGTACAGGTGTATATCGTACGATTACCTGCCGAGGGGCAGAAACCTCTTTCCGACGAGCACAGTATGAGCATTTTCGAGAATCTGACCGAACGCCAAGCCGACGTCTACCGCTTCATCCGCGAGAAAATCAAAACCCGCGGCTATGGGCCGACGGTTCGCGAAATCGCCAACGAGTTCAACATCAATTCTCCCAATGGCGTGGTGTGCCACCTCAAGGCGCTGGTCAAGAAAGGGTTGATTACCCGCGAGCCGAACATGTCGCGGGCGATCCAGTTGGCCGCCGAGCCGCTGGAGGCCCGCGGGCTGCCGCTGGCTGGCCGGATCGCCGCCGGCGTGCTGCACGAGGCCATCGAGCAGGACGAACGTGTCGATTTCCTGGACTTGTTCGACACCGAGAAGAAGAATCTCTTCGCACTGCAGGTGCAGGGCGAGTCGATGATCGAGGACCAGATCGCCGACGGCGATTTTGTCGTGGTTCAGAAGCAGAAGACGGCGCGGAAGGGCCAGATCGTGGTGGCCATCACCGACGAGGGCGAGGCCACGCTGAAGCGCTGGTACCCAGAGAAGAATCGCATCCGGCTGGAGCCGGCCAATTCCTCGATGCAGCCGATCTATGTGAAGAACGCGCAGGTGCTAGGCGTGGTGGTCGGCGTGGTGCGCAGGGTGGAGTAGGGGAGTGTCGCCGGCTCGGCTAGCGGACTTGCGAACAAGGTGTAAGGTAGGCACCGCCCATCCCGTTCTCACCTGTGTTCGGACGGCTCCATCTTTCCGAGGACCGTAGCTTCTTTTAAACAGAAAGCAAACATGAAGCTAGAGCCGAGCGAACTGGAAGGTCGTGTCATGAACATGCTCCTAGCGGGTAATGAACCCGAACTTGGAGTATTACGTGAACAATATCGAGTGGCAGAAGTCAGACAACGAACATTTACCGGCGTGGGCTTCTTTGTGCTCTTTTCTGTTCCACCGAGTGCACCACGTGTTGCGGCTCCGCACTCGGCATTTCACATTGGAGATGTGCAAGGAGATATCGAGGGACAGCTTGTTGCTTTTGCGGTGCATGTTGCAGACGGTGCAGTCACGGCTTTGGAAGGAGCGACATTTGAGGGGCCATGGCCGGAAGATGACGACACGATCCGGCTATCCTATTTTGATGGTGAGATACGAGATGCTAGTCGTATTAGAGGAATACGTGCGGATGAGGCGTAGAAGGGTGGGCATCGCCACCAACTCCATCTCGGACAGCAGCCCGATGGCCTAGTGCGACATAACTCGCAGAAGTTTGTGGAAAGTCTCGCTTGTTTTCGAGGTGAGCGGTGTTTACCCAGCATTGTTTGCCGGCCTGCTTGGTTCTTCCCTGAAGCCCATCGCCGCTTTTCTTTCCATCCTTTTCGGTTTGACCGCTTCGTGGTAAGCTCGGGCAATCATTTTCCTTGTTCCACTGCATCCCGGGCAGAGCAACACAACTTGCAGACTCTTGCAGAGGATCCACGCATGTTCCGCATGGCATTTCTGGCGATCTCTTTTGTAGTCGGCACCGTAACCTTCGCGTTGGCCGAGGAGAAGAAGCAGGTGGTTGGCGGGCTGAAGCAAATTAGCAACTCGATCGGCATGAAGTTGACGCTGATCCCGGCCGGCGAGTTCAAGATGGGCAGCAGCGAGTCGGCGCAGCAGACCGCTGCCTACTTCGCGAAGAATTACGGCCTGACTCTTCTTCCTCTTCCTCCTGTTCTGCCTACTCTGGTCCCGGGCATCGATCCCATTGTCCCTCGGCAGGCCTTCGACGACGAGCATCCGCAGCACCGAGTGCGAATCACGAAAGGGTTCTATCTGGGCACCTACCACGTCACGCGCGGCCAATTCCGCCAATTCGTCAAGGACTCAGCCTATTGGACGGATGCGGAGAACGGCTTCAGGCTTCCGCCGAAGGGATGGGATCCCAGGAAGGGGGCGTTAGTTCCCAAAGACGATATCTCTTGGCGGAATGCCGGTTTCGAGCAGACCGACGAGCACCCAGTCGTTGTCGTAAGCAGGCGCGACGCGACGGCCTTCTGCAAATGGCTCAGCCAGAAAGAGGGAAAGATCTATCGGTTGCCGACCGAGGCCGAGTGGGAATACGCCTGCCGAGCAGGAACAACAACCCGATATTACAGCGGCGACGATCCCGAGACGCTCGCCAAGGTGGCGAACGTGGCCGACGCGACGTTGTCGGCAAGGTTTCGGGAGAGCGATGCCGTCAGGTGCGCGATCAAGGCCAGTGACGGCTATGTCTTCACATCGCCCGTAGGGCAGTTCAAGCCCAACGCCTTCGGACTCTACGACATGCACGGCAATGCATGGCAATTATGTGCCGATCGGTATGGCAGAGACTACTACGCCACGTCGCCTGTAGAGGACCCCAAGGGACCGAGCACCGGTGACCGCGTCTGTCGGGGCGGTTCCTGGCTGAGTTGCCCCGTCTCGGCGCGTTCCGCGTCACGCAGTTTTGACCTCCCGTCCGTAGGGGACAACACCACCGGCTTTCGCGTTGTCCGGGAAGCTGAATGAGCAGTCGTACGTCAGGCATGCTGTGCCTGACGAAACGCCGCGTCCCCTGAGGCTCTGCGGTGGATGAACCGCTTGCAGCTTCGGCAATCGCAGGTTGCCCCGTTGTCGGTTCCAAAGAGTGGATCGCCTGACAGGGGCGTCAGGTATGGCCTGACCTACAGTCCTCTTGGCTGCTGCGGCGGGAGAAGCGAGATGATCTCTCGCGCCACCTCCTCGACGGCTTTGCCGGTGACGTCGATGCGTTCCCAGCCATGCCGTTGACGCAGTTGTTCGACATACCGGCATTCTTCCTCAATATGCCGCACCGAGGTGTAAGGTTCCATGGGAATCGCTTCGAGTGTCGCTCGCTCGATTCGTAATCGTCGCAAGTGTTCCTGATGCATGCTGAGGCAAAACACCCGCTCGGCCGGCAAAGTCAATAGGGCGTCCGGCACCGGCTGGTGAGGAATCAGCGGAACGTTGGCGGCGAACCATCCGCGATAGGCGAGGTACAACGTGGTGGGAGTCTTCATCGTGCGCGACGCTCCGACCAGGACCACTTCCGCCTGTCTCAGGCCATCGACGTTCTGGCCGTCGTCGTGGCGAAATGCGAAAGCGACGGTTTCGATTTCCCGTGTCCGCGATTCGGCCAGTTGCTGGAAGAGGCCTGGCTTTTCTTGGGGCGTGACTCCCAAGTGTACGGTGAGACGTTCCAGCAGTGGGCCCAAGAGGTCCAGGGAATCGACGCCATGCGTGCGGGCTTCGGCCAGCATGGCTCTCCGCAAGTCGTTGGACACGAGGGTATGCATGATCAGCGCGTTGCCGTCCGCGGCCTGCTGGACGAGTGCCCGGATTTGCGCTTCGGTGCGAATGCGGGATCGCCGCTCAATGTGTACCGAGGCCCCGTCGAACTGTACGAGCGCCGAACGCACCATCTGCTCGGCCGTGCGACCGGTGGCGTCGGAGACGACAAAGACGGTTAACATGGCACTGTTCGCCTAGGGATTGGCTCGAACATCGTAGGCCAGCAGCACGTCTTGATCGCGGAGGTACAGCACGCCGTTAGCGATCACCGGGTGCGGCCAACTGGCCTTCTTGCTGCGGGCCGGTTGTTCGAATCGGCCCTTCAGCTTGAAACCGGTGGGCGTGGCCTCGACCAAGCTGAGCGGGCCTTTTTCGTCGCGGCAGTAGAGCATTCCGTCGGCCCAGAGGAGCGAGCCCTTGCCGGGCACGCGGTCGGCCCACTTCACGTCACCCGTCTTGTAGTCGAGGCAGGTGAGGATGCCCGGGTTGCTGGAGCCGTAGAGGTAGCCGTCGACAAGGACCACGCCGCCGTGATGGTTCTGCATCTTCTTGGTGAAATAGACTTCCTTGGCGGTGAACTGGCCGTCTTTCGCTTCGATGTGCGCGAGGCCGCCGCCGTTGCCGTAGCCGCTCGTGCCAAAGACCGTGTCACCCTCGGCGACGCAGGTGGTGCAGTTGGCCACTTTGTTGCCGGGGGCCGCATAGCGCCAGAGGAACTTGCCGTCGGCGGCATCCACGGCGATCACGCCCTGCTTGGTCAGGTTGACATACTGTTTTGTGCCGGCAAGGTTCGCCGAGATTACCGAGGCGTACTCGGCCAAGTCACCGATCGGCGAGCCCCAAACCAACGCACCGTCGGTCTTGTTGAGCGCCACGATGGTGTTCTTCGGTCCGCCGGGGGTGCAGACGACCCAGGGGCCGTCGACCAGGACGGACTCGGCGAATCCCCACAACGGGATCGTGCCACCGAAATCCTTGACCATGTCCTTTTGCCAGAGAATGCGGCCGTCCTTAATGTCCATACAAACCAGATCGCCGGCGATGCCGAGGGTGTAGAGCCGGTCGCCGTCAATAGTGGGCGTGGAACGCGGCCCGGGATAGCCGGCGCCCTCGGAGCGGATTTTGCCGATGGATTTGGCCCAAAGCACTTTGCCCTGCTGGCTGAGGTCCAGGGCCATCACCCATTCCTGGTCGTTCTTGCCGCCCATGATGTAGAGGACCTTGCCGACCACGGCCGGCCCACTGTAGCCGATGCCCAGCCCGGTGGCTTTCCAAAGCAACTTCGGACCTTCCTTGGGCCACTGCTTGAGCAGTCCCGTTTCGCGGCAGATACCGTCGCGATTCGGTCCGCGCCATGCCGGCCAATCGTCGCCGCGGGCGTTTGCGGCGGAGGCGGCCAGCAGGATCAGAATAGTTGCGAGTGAAGCGGGCCAACGGTCCTGAGTCACCGGAATATCTCCTTGGCAATGGTAGCAAGTCACGCTGAAAAACGCTGATCGCATTCTAGTGCAGACCGACCGGAATTGGAACTCGACGGCCGGGCCCGAGCGGTCTTGCTCGGCAACGGGCAATCTTCCCCCAAATCGGCTTGTCTCTTATACTTATGGGATGAGAGGTCGACTCTTTCTCCCGTCTTGTTGCGCGCTGCTGGCGCTGGCCGCCGCAGTTGCCTTTGCGGCACGGTTCGAGGCTGCCAATCCATCGCCGGCCGGGACGCGATTGGACGGTCGTCCGTTCGTGTCGGCCGTCCAAGTAGATGAAGTCGATTTGACCGTTCGTGGACAGATTGAGCGGGTTCGGGGGCTCCTGGCCGAGCGGCAGTGGCATGAGGCCCTCGACGGGCTGCGGCAGTTGATCGATCTGGCTCCCGACAAACTGGTGGCCGTAACGCCACAGCGTTACCTCCCGTTGCGAGCATGGTGCCAACGGCAACTGGTCGCCTTGCCAGCCGAGGCGCTGAAATCGTATCGGGAGCGGACCGATCCAGTGGCCAAGCCGTTATATGAGCGGGGAATTGCCCAACGCGATCGCGCCAGCCTGGAGAACATCGTTGACGAGATGTTCGCCAGCAGCTACGGGGACAAGGCCCTCTGGGCGTTGGCGCAAATCTCGCTCGAGGCGGCCGAATACGCTCCGGCGAGGCACTTTCTCGAGCCGATCGTAGCACCGCAGCAGCCCTCCGACGCCGACACCTTGGCTTCTGCACGGCTGTACTATCCAGACACGTCGATGGATCCAGCCCGGATTCGCGCGACACTGGTCCTCGTCTCGATTCTGGAGGGTGCCCACCAACGGGCGCAGGAAGAACTGCGGGAATATGAACGGTTGCATCCCGACGCTAAGGGGCGTCTGGGTGAGCAGCAAGGGCCGTACCTGGAATTGTTGAGGCACCTGCTCTCCGCGAGCAAAAGTTGGCCAAAGCCGCGAACTTCGCCCGATTGGAGCACGTTTGCCGGGAATCCGCAAAGGAACAAGATTGCACCAGCGCTGATCGACGTCGGCAACGTTGCCTGGCGGTCGGCGCTGTTGAGCAGGGGAGCGGAAGAATGGGCCACGGTGGCGAAGCCACGGGAGGCGTCGAACTGCTATCCGGTGTCGATTGGCGAGCGCTTCTTTGTCTCGAATGGCGAGCAAATTCTCGCCTTTGACCGTCGCAGGGGGCAACCGGCCTGGGCCGGCACACCGATCATCTACTCGAACGTCGATTCGGCGCTTGGGCAACAAGCTCGCGCGAGCAACGGACGGCCTCTCACGCCACACACGCTGACGGTGCACCGCAACTTGCTTGTCGCGCGGTTGCGGGGCAAAGTCGACGGACAACACCACGGGACGGCCTTGGCTGGTCGGGGTGAGATGGTCTGTCTGGACCTGGAGGCGGAGGGCCGTTTGCTTTGGAAGAATGAACCGGAAGAAGGCTGGGCCTTCGAGGGGACGCCGGTGGTGGATGACCAGGGCGTGTACGTTGGCATGCGGCGCTTGGACGCCCGGACCCAGTTGTTTGTCGCGTGTTTCGCCCCGGACAGCGGCCGACTGCGTTGGCGGACGTTCGTCTGCAGTTCCGACGTGTCGTCCGAACGCAGGTTACCGGATGAGCTTCATGGCTTGCTCACGCTGGCGAACGACACGATCTACTACAACACGAATGCAGGGGCGGTGGCTGCGGTCGATCGGCGCAAGGGACAGGTTCGCTGGTTGGCCTTGTATCCGCGCGCGAAAGGCGCTGAGGACAATGGTCGGGCGACGCGCGGGGACGGGGGGCCGAATCCGTGCTTGTTGGCCGGGGACAGCGTCTATGTCGCCCCAACGGACAGCCGGCATGTCTTTGCCTTCGATGCCTTTGGCGGCCAACTGCTTTGGCAGAGTTCGGAACTCGATGACGTGCGCCAGTTGCTCGGAATCGCCGGCAATCGACTCCTCGTCGACGGGCGACATGTGTATTGGATCAGCACCGAAGGCGAGGATGCCGGACGGGTGAAACGACGGTGGCCGGACGGCGACCCGCTCCCGCCCAGCGGCCGCGGCCTGTTGACGGAAGACTCGCTACTCCTGCCGATCAAGGAACGGATCGTGGCGCTCGACCCGATTGCAGGAAGTCCGCGAACGCTGATTGAACTCTCAAATCGCGGCGCGACGGCGGGCAATCTGCTCGTTGTCGCGGGGCAACTGCTCGTTGCTTCGGACAGCGAAGTCATTGCCCTCGGCATGTATGGCGGCAAGCGCAACAACCCCTAAGGTCTCAGCAATGCGAAGTGACAGATTGAACGAAAAACAGCCTGGCGCGGCGGAGCAAGACGACTTGCGGGCCGTTGAGGAACTGAGCGGAGCGTATCGGTTGATTGCCGAGCAGTTGGGACGAGTGATCGTGGGGCAAAACCGGGTCATCGAGGAGATGCTGGTAGCGCTTTTTGCCCGCGGACATTGCCTGCTGGTGGGCGTGCCGGGGTTGGCGAAGACGCTGCTGGTGCGGACCCTGGCCGAGACGCTGGCTTTGGAGTTCCGCCGCATTCAGTTCACGCCCGACCTGATGCCCTCGGACATCACCGGCACGGAGGTGATCCAAGAGGATCGCGAGTCGGGAAGGCGGGAGTTCCGGTTTTTGAAGGGACCGATCTTCGGCAACGTGATTTTGGCCGACGAAATCAACCGTACGCCGCCCAAGACCCAGTCGGCCCTGTTGGAGGCGATGCAGGAGTATCAAGTGACCGCCGGTGGCGAGCGGCACCAGCTTGCTCGGCCATTTTTCGTGTTGGCGACGCAGAACCCGATCGAGCACGAGGGCACCTACCCACTACCAGAAGCCCAACTCGACCGGTTCATGTTCCAAATCTTCGTCGACTACCCGGACGAGGAGGAGGAGTACGATATCGTCCGGCGGACCACGTGTGACGCCGAGACCGTTCTCAGGCCGGTGCTCAGCGCGGAGCGGATTCTGGCGTTGCAGAACCTGGTGCGACGGGTGCCCACGGCCGAGAACGTGGTGCGTTACGCGATGAGACTCGTTCGGCAGTCCCGACCGCACTTGGCAACCGCCCCGGAGTTCGTGCGGAAGTATCTCCACTGGGGCGCGGGGCCGCGGGCCAGCCAATACCTGGTGCTCGGCGCCAAGGCGCGGGCCGTGCTGCAAGGCCGCCTCTGCGCCACGTTGGACGACGTCCGGGCCGCGGCGCTGCCGGTGCTTCGCCATCGCATCGTGACCAACTTCAACGCCGAGGCGGAAGGCGTCAAGCCGGACGAGATCGTGCGGCGGCTCATCGAGGCCGTGGATGCCGAAAAGGCTTCGGTCGTAGACTTGCCCGAGGTATTTCGGAAATGACAAACGCAGGTTGAAACAGACAAGAGGGCGGATCGGTCATGCCCAACGCACCATCACTGCTCGACCCGCAGACGTTCGCTCGTTTGCAGCGATTTTCGCTCCGCGCGCGATTGATGGTCGAAGGCTACACCTCGGGCGTGCATCGTAGCCCTTTCCACGGTTTTTCCGTCGAGTTTGCCGAACACCGCGAGTATGCCCCCGGCGACGATCCTCGATATCTCGACTGGAAGGTTTTCGGCCGCACCGACAAGTACTACCTGAAACAGTTTGAGGAAGAGACCAATCTCGTGTGCCATCTGCTGCTGGACGCCAGCGAGAGCATGGGATACCGCGGCACAGTCTCGGCTGTGTCGAAGCTCGACTACGCCAAGCGGGCGGCCGCAGCGCTGGCTTACATCGTCCTTCATCAGCAAGACAGCATGGGGCTTGCCACGTTCGACAACGCGATTCGCTCCTGGGTTCGCCCAAGCGGGAATCCTTCGCATCTGCAAGACATTTTGCAGGTCTTGGAACAAACGGAAGCCGGGCAAGGCACGTCGTTGGCGCCGATCTTGCATGAGGCGGCCGACCGGTTGAAGAAACGCGGCGTGGTGATCGTCGTGAGCGACTTTTTCGACGATCTTGACACACTCTCGTTGGGGCTGAAGCACCTACGCTATCGACGGCACGAAGTGATCGTGATGCACGTGCTCGACCCAGACGAGGAACAATTCCCCTTCGACGAAAGCACGATGTTTCATGGGCTGGAGGGGGCGGCAAGTGTCTTGGCCGAGCCCCGTGCGATTCGAGCCCGGTATCAAAAGGAGTTTCAGGCCTACGTGCGCGCGTTGCGGGCGGCCTGCCATGGCTTGTCGATCGATTACGTGCCGTTGCGGACGGACCAGTCCCTGGAAGCCATCTTGTCCGATTATTTAGCGTCGAGAGGGTGAAGCATTGGTGCTACTGGCGTTCGGATGGACGAACCCGCTGATGCTCGGCTGGCTGGCTGCGGCGGCCTTGCCGCTGTTGGTCCACTTGTTGCGCCGGCGACGCTACCGAGAGGTTTCTTGGGCGGCCATGCGGTGGCTGCGGGCGGCCATCGAGCATGAAACCCGCCGGGTCCGGCTCGAGCAATGGGGACTGCTGGCGCTGCGGACCCTGTTCATCGTTTTGGTAGTCCTGGCGGCCGCCGGACCGCGCCTCCAATCGGCCACAGCCATTGGTGGAGCGGGAGACAACTGCCTGCGACTGTTGGTTATCGACGGCTCCTATTCGATGGGCTACCGGTGGGACGACCAGACGCTTTTTGGGCGGGCGAAGTCGCTCGCCCAGCGGATGGTTCGCGAAGGCGGCCTGGGCGACGCCTACATGCTTGTCCTGATGGCGGAGCGGCCCGTCGTGGCTGTGGACCGGCCATCGAAGGACCGTCTACTTCTTGCCAAGCGGATTGAAGAGCTCTCTCTGAGCGAGAGCGAGGCGAGTCTGCCGGCCACATTGCTGAAATCGAGCGAGTTGTTGGAGTCGGCCGATAGAGATGGCTCGCGGTTTTCGCGGGCGGAAGTAATCATCGTTTCCGACCTACAGGCGAAAACGTGGAGCCCGGCGGCGGAATCGCGAGATGAATTGCGGCATCGGTTCGAGCGTTTGGCTGCCAAAACGTCGGTGCGCGTGATCAACGTCGGCGTTGCATCGGCGGAAAATATCGCCGTCAGCCAGTTCAAGACGGAGGATCCGTTGACGATTGTCGGTCGCCCGGCGGCACTGCAGGCAACCCTTGAGAACTTCGGCTCTCAGTTGCACCGCCAGGCGGTAGAGCTTTGGGCGGATGGAAGGCAAGTCGGCCAACAAGCGGTCGAGATACCGGCAAGGGGATCGGCGCTCGTGGAATTCCCGCGTCTTTTTGACGAAGAACGCGAGCACCGTCTGGAGATTCGGGCCCCCGGCGATCGCTTGGAAATCGACAACCGGCGTTTTCTAATTGTCTCCCCGCGAAAGCAAGTTCGAGTCCTTTGCGTTGATGGCCGTCCGTCGGGCCGACCTTACCAAGGTGCGGCGGATTATCTCGCCCTGGGCTTGGCGCCGTCGGCGAAACGCGAACTGGACTTGTTGCGGGTCGAAACCGTTGGGGAAAATGGCTTGATCGATCGCGATTTGCGCGACTACGATTGCCTTTTTCTCTGCAATGTGAGTCACTTCACCGCGGGGCAAGCCCAGCGCCTGGATTCGTACCTTCGCGATGGCGGAAGCATTGTCTTCTTCCTTGGCGAGCACGTGGATCCGGAGCGTTATCACGACGTGCTGGGGGTGGCGGGCGAATCGAAACCAGGGCCGGGCGGGGGCGCGGGCTTGCGCTTGTTGCCGGCCCGATTGGAAAGACTCGTCTCGGGTCAGAGTTCTCAAATCAATCCGCTTGGATTTCGACATCCGATGCTCAAGGCCTGGCGCGGCCGGGAGGAGGAGGGTTTTGCCAAAATCCCCGTCTGGAAGTATTACCGGCTGAAGGTGTCCGAAGCTGGACCGGCACGAAAGGTGTTGGCGCTGGACAACGGGGATCCGCTGCTGGTGGAACAGAACGTGCATCGGGGCCGCGTCCTGCTGGTGGCCACGTCCGCAGATCCGGGGTGGTCGGCGCTGCCGCTTGTCCCGCATTTTGTGCCGTTGGTGCGTTCGATGGCGCTGTGGTGCGCTGCCGGCGCCGCGCCCGGGCGAACTGGCCAGGTCGGGCAGCCGTTCGATGTGTTCCTGGCTGCTCATGGCGGCCAGAGGGTACAGCTGCCCGACGGGCGAGTGCAAATGATTCGGCCGGACGCCGGATCGGCGAGAATCGCGACCCAGAGCGGCATGTATACCGTGCTGGGTCAGGCCACGACGGGCAATAAGCACTTTGCGATCAATGTCGATACCGCCGAAAGTGACTTGGCAAAGGTTGATGAGAGTCGGTTGCGAGCGATGGCGCCGGGTGTCGCGTTCAACGAAAATGACGGTGTCGGCGATGCCGGCTCAGCGTCCGCGGCTCTGGCAAGACATAACCAATCCCTGCGATTGGATACTGTTCTATTGTTCGTCGCCTTGGCTGTAGCTCTTGGCGAGACGTTTTGCGCGTGGCGGTTTGGACATTCCCGCCGAAAGGCGTCAATTGTTCCGTGATTGTTAATCCTTGATCGTCGTCGAACCAATGACATTCGTCGTGCCCAACAGCGTTGCCCGTCTGTTCCAACTGCCCGTGAAAGCGGGTGAGGAGGCCGTGGGGATCTTGCGCGCGGAGGGCCCGTTGGCGCTATGGCTGGCAATCCTGATAGCAGCCGGCGCGTTTTTCTTCGTTCTGGCCATTTACGGGCGCGAAGCCCCGACGGCGCCGCGGCGGCTGCGGCTGATGTTGGCTGGCATCCGGATCGCGATTGTCGGGATCGTCCTGCTCATGATTGCCCAGGTGACGCTGACCATCGAGCGTCGCGGTCAGCCGGAAATCGCGCTGGTGCTCGACGATTCGCAGAGCATGTCCACCGCGGATGCGGCTGCCCCGACCGCCCCATCGACGAGTCGCTTTCAGCGACTGCAAGCGTTCGTAAACGCAAGCGACCTCCTCGGTCGACTCGGCAAGGCTTATCGATTGCAGGTGCGGACGTTGACAGGCAGCCTGTCACGAGCGGGCAGCGATTGGGCAGGCCTCGCCGAGGCCATCGCTGGCCTGGAGCCGGTGGGAAAAAGCTCGCCGCTGGGCCGCGCGGTATTGGCCGCGTTGGCCGATTCGAGCCATGCCCGAGTTGTCGCGATCGCGATCTTGACGGACGGAGTCTCGAACGATGGGCCGAACTTGGCGGAGGCCGCCGAAGCGGCTCGGCAGCGAGGTGTGCCCCTGTTTATCGTCGGTTTCGGCGGCGAGCGTCTGACGAAGCGACTCCGCTTGTCGGACGTGACCGTCAATTCGGTCGCCTTCGTCGACGAGCCGATGATCTTCCGTTGCCGACTCGTTTGCGAGGGCATGGAGGGACAGCCGATTCGAGTGGATCTGCGCGAGAAGGACAAGCCCGAGGTTCTCGCCCAAGTCGACATGGCCGCGAGTGGCCGGCAACAACCGGAATCGCTCCAATTGAGTTATCGTCCCAAACGCTCGGGACGCTTCAACTACGTTCTGCAAGCCCATGACCGGAGCAACACGCCGGGCGTGGAAAGCAACGTGGTGGGACGGAGCGTGGAGGTCCGTAGCGAGCCGATTCGGGTGCTGCTTGCTCAGTCGTATCCGAGTTTTGAGTTCCGCTACTTGCGAAATGTGCTTCTGCGCGAGAAGACGATCGCCTTGGACACCATCTTGCAGGAGGCCGATCCCGAGCTGACGCGACAAGATTCCTCGATTCGAACGGCCTTCCCGACGAGCCGTGACGAGTTATCGACCTACGACGTGATCATTGTCGGCGACGTGAATCCGGCCCTGCTAAGTTCGGTGACGTTGCAGAATCTGGCCGATTACGTGCGGCAACCGCTCCGCGGTGGATCGGTGATCTTCATCGCCGGGCCGAGCTATCTGCCTTGGGCCTATTTCCACACTCCGTTGGCGGAGTTGTTCCCCTTTGCCGATGACAAGTCGGCGGTTTCCGGTGAGAATTCGCTGCCACCGTTTGTCGTACGGCCGACGGCTCTGGGGCTGGCTAGTCCGGCGATGCAGTTGGCCGATACCGAGGAAGAGAATCAGCGACTTTGGCAGGGCCTTGCTCCGCTTGACTGGCTCGTGGAGTTGTCGGCCGTGAAGCCGGGAGCCCGGGTGCTCGCCGAACATCCCCTTTCCAACGGCCCGGATGGTCGGCCGTGGCCGGTGTTTTGCTTCCAGTATGTTGGCAGCGGCAAGGTATTGTTCCATGCCACCGACGAGACTTGGCGTTGGCGCTATCGAGTGGGCGATGGGTATTTTGGCCGATACTGGCTGCAGACCATTCGTTATCTGTGCCGGCCGCATTCGCCCGCGGACCGCCTGCGGTTGACGGTCGACCGCCAACAGTACCGCGTGGGCGAGGTGGTCCATCTTGGCCTTGAATTCGCTGATGAAACGAGTGCTCCGGCCGATGACCAAGGGGTCGCGGTGATGTTGACTCGGCCAGATGGCCAGAGCCAGCAAGTGAGACTGGTGCGCCGATCGCTCGAGCGCGGCCTATTTACTGGCGAAATTCGCACGGCGATGGCGGGAACCTACTGCGTTGAGCTTTCAACGCCGGCGGGTCAAGTTGCCGTGACGCCGCTCTCCTTCAACGTGATCGTGCCCGACGACGAGATGAGCAACGTTCAGATGGACAAAGCCGAAATGGTTCGAGCGGCCGAGCGAAGCGGGGGCCGATTCTATACGGTGGACGGCGCCGATCGGTTGCCAGTTGAACTGCCCCTGGGCGAGTTGTCGATTACCGAGAGTTTGCCCCCCTGGCCATTGTGGAACCGCTGGCCGGTGCTGGCCGCGCTGCTTGCGCTATTGGGTTTGGAATGGGGCTTGCGCCGGCGTCATGGTATGGCATGATCAAACCAGATAGGATTCGAGTCCTCTAATATCCGATTGTCTTCGCGTAACCACATGCGTCATCCGTTGGAAGAGCAGATTGCCGAATTGCGACGTGGGGCCCGCGGGCTTGCGGTGGTCCGTGCCCTGAGTCTTGCGGCCGCGGCAAGTATCCTCGCCACCTTCGCCTTCGGCACGTTCGACTATCTCGCACGTTTTGAGGACCGCGGCTGGCGGTTGTTAGTGAGCGGCGGGGTTCTGGCAGTCGTCGGTTGGGCTGTATGTCGCCTGCTTGTGCCGGCCCTCACAAATCGCCTTTCCGCCGTCTCGCTCGGGCAGCACGTAGAGCGGCGTTTCCCCGCCTTGTCCAACCGTTTGGTCAATGCGATCGACATGCTCAAGGAAGAAGGCGACGAACGGCTGGGCTCGCCGACGCTGCGCGGCGCTTTCATTGCCGACACCACGAACCGGGCAGAGGACTGCGATTTCCGGCAGGTTTTGGACTGGCGGCCGGCGGTTCGCGCGGTCTGCTTGTGTGGCGCGGTACTTATGGCGGTGCTGCTTGCGTTGTTGTGCTGGCCGAGCGTGACCTTGACTGCCCTGGCGCGGACGTCCAACCCTTGGAGCAGCGCGTCCTGGCCGCGATCATCGCACTTGTCGATTCCGCGCCCCGTCCACCAGATCGGTCGCGGACAGACCTTCGAGATTGCCGTGGTGGACGCGTTCGGTGCAACCTTGCCGGACGACCTTCGCATCCATTACCGTGAGGATGGGGGCGGGCGAGTGGGCGAAACGGTGTCGTTGCGGCGATTGGGGCCAACTGCGATCGCGCGGCGAAAATCAGTGCAAAACGACTTTTTCTATCGCGTGGAAGGCGGCGACGATCGCTCGATGCCCTGGACCGAGGTCGCGGTGGTGGAACCGCCGGCGATCGAGCATCTGGCGATCGAGGTCGTCCCACCGAGCTGGTATGGAGGGGCCTCGGCCGCCGACGCCCGCGACCTGCGTGTGCCCTTGGGAAGCAGCATTGGGTTCCGCGGCCGCGCGACGAGGCCGCTCCGGTCGGTCGAACTGTGTGTCAGCAATGGTACGCGTATCGCCGGGCGGATTCTGGACGACGGCTGCACTTTTGTGGTTGGAGAGCCTTCGCCATTGCTCGTTGAGCAACCAGGCTCTTATTGGTTTGAGCTTGTGGATCGCGATGGAGTCGCCGGAGGGATGGAGAATCGCTGGGAAATTGTCCCGGTTCCGAACGTCGAACCGAGGGTGCGCCTGCATCGGCCCAGCAGCGACATGGTTGCTACGCCGCGGGCGATCATCACGGTTTCGGCAACGGCCAGCGACGATCGAGCCTTGCGCGAGGTGCAGTTGGATGTCAGCGAGGAACTCCATGGAAAGCAGCATCGGCTGCCACTGTTCGCTGGGCCCAGTCGGCCGCCGGCGATCGAGCCCGATGCACACGACGTTCGCGATTTGAATTTCCGTTGGTCCCTCCAAGCATTGAACCTCAAACCTGGCACGCAAGTGTCGTATCATCTCACCGCGAGCGATTACGCCTCGGCGACGGGCGACAGCGATCGACGTCAGCTAACGATAGTGACTTCGGCCCAGTTTCGTGACCATGTCGCCAAAGTGCAGACATTGATTCGATCGGACCTGGAGACCATCGCCGAGCGGCAGCAGCGACTGCGCCAGCAGGTTGAGCTTATGATGGCGCGATCCGAAGGCAAGAACGGATGGACAGCATGGGTTGGTCCGTTGCAAGCCGTCTCGCACGGCCAAAACGAAATCGAGAAGAGCTTGTTCGATCCGGGCCAGTCTCTGCCGCGGCGTCTGCAAACGCTTCAAGAAGAGTTGGAGAGCAACCCGGCGGAGGCGGCGACGGCCAGACGACAGATTGCGGAGCTTTCGGTAGAATTGGGCGAACTGCGACGCGATCAGCTTGGCATGCTGAGGCAGGAATTGGGGGCAACGATCAAGAATCTCGAGCTTGCAGCGAAAAAGGCTGGCCGTGGTGACAACGCCCGGCAGCTTGGCGAGTCGGCCGAGTCTTTGCGGCGAATCACCGACCACCAGGGGGCTGTGGTTCAGGTCTTGCGCCGCTGGATAACCGTTTTGTCGTGGTCCGACGACCTTCGATCCGCACAAAAGCTCTTCGCGCAAATGCTCGCAAACCAGCAGACGATCAACCAGCGCACTGTGGAACTCGCGCGACGAACGTTAGGCCGCGACCCTGCGAATGTCTCTGCTGAGGACGCAGAGGCATTGGTGAACCGCGCGCGCGACCAAGTGGAAATGGCGTCAACGATGGAGGATTTTCTGGCGCGAATGGATCGCATTGTTCACTCCAGGAATGGGGACAACGAAAAGCAAGCTGCCGTCGTGCATCGCGCCCTCGATGTGGCTCGGGGGCCGGGGCTGGCCAATCAAATGCGATTTGTGAGCCGACAAATCGCACGCAACCAGGTGGGGCAGGCCATTGCCGGGCAGAAGGATCTATTTGAGAAGATGCATTCGATCGCCCGCCTGCTGATTGGCGAGGACCACGGCAAGAATGATGCGTCCGATGCCAGCCGGGAAGGGACAGCAGAGGCGGCAGTTGGTAGTCAGCGACAAGAATCGGATCGAAAGGATCGCGGCGAAAATCCGGCCGCCACGGCCGAGAAGCCCGGAGCGAGTCCCGGGGCGGCAGTGGAGATACAACCGACGCCGGAAGTCGCCCAACCGGACCCCGCGCGGACGCGGGCACGGATGGAACGGCTTTGGGGCCAACTGCCGGAGCGCGTGCGACAGGAGTTGATGCCGGGCTCGATCGAGGAATTTCCGCCGCAAGACGCGGCGTTGATCGAGGAATACTTCCGTCGCCTGGCCGAGGAACCTAAGCCGGAAAGGAGTCGGCCATGACAGGGTGTCTGATCGGAGAGCAGCGCCAAGCAGATGCACGTCGGTCGCGGACCTGCTGTCGGTCGTGTTTGAGCGCGATCGGTGTTCTTGCCGTCGCAGCAGCAGCGGCGGCCGCTCCTGGCGCGGAGAACGCCAAGGCACCGGCGAAGGAGCTAATCACGCCGGCAGTCGAGCGGTCGATCGATTCGGGCTTGAAATGGCTCGTTGCCCAGCAAAGGGCAGACGGGAGTTTTGGCGCCGGTGCGAACCGCGGCAATGTGGGCGTGACGGCATTGGCCGGTATGGCCTGGATGGCCAACGGCAGTACGCCGGGCCGGGGCGCGTACGGCGAAGCCGTGAACCGCTGCCTGAATCACCTCCTTGGCAACGTTCGCCCGAGCGGTTTCATCTTTGCGCAGGACGCCAGTCATGGCCCGATGTACGGTCATGGTTTCGCCACCATGTTCTTGGCGGAGTGCTATGGTGCGGCGCGGCGGCCGGAACTGCGAGACAAGCTTTCCAAGGCTGTGCGGCTGATTGTCGACTGCCAGAACGAGGAGGGTGGCTGGCGGTATCAACCAGTCCGAGCCGACGCCGACATCTCGGTGACGGCCTGCCAGATCGTGGCGCTCCGGGCAGCCCGTAACGCGGGCATTTTCGTGCCGAGTGCAACGATCGATCGGGCGATCGGTTATGTGAAGCGGTGCCAGAATGGCGACGGCGGCTTTCGCTACATGTTGCCGCCCGGCAAGAGCGCCTTTCCGCGTTCGGCCGCCGCGGTGGTGGCCTTCTATGGAGGTGGCGCGCACGAAAGCCCGGAGTTGGGCAAGGCGTTGCCCTACCTCATGCAATTCCTGCCTGGCACGCCGATCAAGGAACGACAAAGCTACTATTTCTACGGTCAATATTACGCCGCACAGGCAATGTGGCAGGTGGGCGGGGAATCGTGGCGACGCTGGTATCCGGCGATGCGTGACGCATTGATCGCCCGACAGCGGCCCGATGGCTCCTGGCAGGCAATCGAAGGCGACGAGTGTGGCACGGCAATGGCCTGCTTTGCCCTACAAGTGCCGAATGATGTCTTGCCGATCTTGCAGCGATAGAGACGGGCGGGACGAGAGACACTCGTAACGAAGATGGAAAGGACGTTGAGAGATGCGAGGAACCGCAAGTCGCGGGGCAGGCGAGCGTAGCTCCGCGGTGCTGGGCGCTGCCCTCATTCTTTACCTTCTGCCGTTGGCCGTCGCCGCATCTGTTCGGGCGGCCGAATCGCCGATCGCGGTACCTGTCACCGGCTCGCCGTTTCCTGCCCGAATAGTGTTGCTCGACGAGCAGGGCAAAATTACGTTTGAGTCCCAAGGACAGCAGCGGACTCTGTCGGCCGAAGAGCTTGTCTACTGGGGAGAGTGTCGCGAGCCGGGCAGGGCAGGGGGGCTGGTGCTGGTCGACGGCGGTTTCTTGGCCGCCGAGGTGAACGGCATCAACCAAGCCTCAATCTCTGCGCGCTCCCAGATCTTTGGCCAGATCCAATTGCCACGGGATCGTGTCGCAGGGATTGTCTTCACGGTCCCCATCTCAACCGCCGACGCCGACAAGCTGCGTGAACGTGCGTTGCGGGAGAATCGCCGCTTGGATCGGGTCTTGCTTGAAAACCGCGACGAAATCGCCGGAACGATTCTCGCCATGAACGCCGACAGTCTGCAGTTGAAGACGGATCTCGGTGATGTCGACATGCCGCTGGAACGGGTGACGGCCCTTGTGTTTGATCCCCGCGGTCGAAAGCCCGAAGGGGGCCCGCGCTGCTGGACGGGCTTCTCCGATGGCAGCCGACTGCTGGCGTCGCGGTTGTTGCTGACGGCCGATTCATTACAGATGGAAATCGGCCCTAAGACCTGGAAAACGTCGCCGAAGGAACTTGTCTTTCTGCAACCGCTTGGTGGCCGAACAGTCTATCTCTCTGACCTGGAGGTGTCGAATTTCCAACAAACGCCCTATCTTGGCACGCCGTGGCCCTATGGCAGAGACCGGAGCGTGAGCGGGAACCTGCTACGTTTCGACGGACATCTCTACCTGAAGGGGCTCGGCGTCCACAGTCACACGAAGTTGGTTTACACGCTCCCCAGCGGGGCAAAGCGTTTTGAAGCCGAGGTGGCGATCGATGATTCTGGGAAGGGCCAAGGCAGCGTGCAATTCCGCGTATTGGTCGACGGCCGCGAACGGTTTCTCAGCGGCGTGGTTCGGGGCGGCGATCGACCGGTGCCTGTCTCGGTGGATGTCCGCGGCGGCGAGAACCTGGAACTGGTCGTGGACTATGCAGACCGGGCCGACGTGTTGGACCGGGCCAATTGGCTGAACGCCCGGCTCATACGATGAGAATTGGACAGCGCAAAAGAAACCGGCGACTGATCGCCGCCGGTTCATTCCTGTGCTGACTTCTGCTACCTAGCGCTGTCTTGCTTAGGCACCAAACTTGCCCAAGCGTTCAGCATGAGCGAGGGCCAGGGGCATCAACTGCACGGCCGGGAAATGGCCCAAACCACCCTGCAACGCGTACTTTTCACCGTAGGCCGTCAGGCCGTCGGGTCGGCAGGTGTCGGCCACCAGCAGCGTGGGCACCGGATGCCAGCTATGGCTGGCCAGGCGGGCCGGCGTGCTGTGATCGCCGGTGACAATCAACACCTGCGGCTTCAAGGCGACGATGCGGGGAATGATTTCGTCTAACTGCTCGATCATCCGCACCTTCTCGGCAAAGTTGCCGTCTTCGCCCCGGCTATCGGTGTATTTGAAGTGAACAAAGAAGAAGTCGTAGTCGTTCCAGGCCTTCTCTAAGATGTCCATCTCGTCGGACAGCGTGGTGGCGGCGCCGATGACTTCCATCCCGACCAACTGGGCCAGACCTTTGTACATCGGATAGACGGCAATGGCGGCCGCCTTCAAACCGTAGACGTCCTCGTAGCTGTCGATCTTCGGGGCGGCCGAGAAACCGCGCATGGTCAACCCGTTGGCCTTCGGTTGGCCGGCCAGAAGTTTCTGGGCCTCGGCGACGAATTGCTTGGCGACTTCGGCCGTCCGCTTGCTGGCTTCATCCAGCGCTCGCGGATCCAAGGGCGCTTTGCCGGTGACCTGGGGATCGGTGTCGGCCACATTGCCACCCAGCCCCTCGCCGCGAAAGACGACCACGAAGCGATGTTCTTTCACGGGATCAACGAAGATTTGCACGCCGGGCACTTTGACCTGGCGGAGCTTGACCGCGAGCGGGGCGCTTTCCTCGCTGGGAATGCGGCCGGCGCGGCGGTCGGAGATCTTTCCCTCGGCGTCCAAAGTGCAGAAGTTGCAGCGGACGGCGACGTCGTTCGGCCCGAGTTTGAAGCCCACGCCGGTGGCTTCCAACGCGCCGCGGCCAATCAGGTGCTTGACTGGATCATAGCCAAAAAGTCCGAGGTGGCCGGGTCCGCTGCCGGGGGTGATCCCGGGGGCGATCGGATACATGCTTCCCTGGACGCCTTGCTTCGCTAGTTTATCCAGGTTCGGCGTCTTCGCCGTCTCTAGTTCGGTCATTCCGCCGGGTTCAATCGGCAGCCCGCCGAGGCCATCGGCCACGAGCATGACGATCTTGGACTTGTTTGTGGTCTTCAGGTCACGGACGAGTTGCTGGATATCCATGAAAGAGGCCTCCTTTATTTCCCTGCTTTGGTCGATAGAATGTTTCACGGTATCAGAAGATGGGGGGCTGCGGAAGGGGGCGGGAAAAATGCGGACTGCTGAGCGCCCTGGGGATGTTTCGCGCGACAGACGCCGCGCCCGCCAGCCACTAACCACCGACCACTAACCACTCACCATTCACTCATGCAACCCTTGGCACCGCTTACTTACGACTATTCCGCGCTGATCGTCCCCGCTGACTTGCCGACATTCGTGCGGCAGACCGGCTTGAGCCAGGCTGATTTGCAGTGGATTGCTCCACGCCTGTTGGCAGCCCGACAAGAAGTGCTCGATGACGTTGGACTGTACCGCAGCGGTCAGGCGATTGCGGCCGAAAAGCAGCCCTTGGATTCGGCCTTCATCGATCTTCCGGAGCGGCTGCTGGGCGAGGAGCGAGCGCTGCTGGACGCGATTATTCACGCTGGCGATCAACTTGCCAAGGAAGTCGATCGGATATTGGTGCTTGGCATCGGCGGCTCGTACATGGGCGCCCGGGCATTGTTCGAGGCCTGCTGCCATCCATATTACAACGAGTTGTCACGGCAGCGGCGCGGCGGCTACCCACGCATCTATTTCGAGGGCAACAACGTCGACAACGATTCGCTGCAAGGCCTTTTGGACCTTGTCGAGGGAAGCGATGACTGGGGGATCATCGTGATCAGCAAAAGCGGTGGCACGTTGGAGACGGCCGTAGCCTTCCGCATCTTCCTCGAAGCGCTGCAGGAGTCGTGCAGCGGAGACATGGAAAAGGTCCGCCGCCGCGTGATTCCGATCACCGGTGAGACCGGCCGGCTGCGTGATTTGGCAAACGCCTTGAAGTGCCCCACGGTTTTTCCCATTCCCGATGGCGTGGGCGGTCGTTATTCCATTTTCAGCGCGGTCGGATTGCTTCCGGCCGCCGTGATGGGCCTCGACGTCAGCCACCTGCTAGAAGGCGCCGCGGCGATGAATCAGCGGTTCCGCACCGCGGCGTTAGGCGAGAATCCGGTGTTGGACTATGTCGCCGTCTCGCGGTTGTTGGAAATCCGCCGCGGCGCAACGATCCGTATTTTGTCGACCTGGGGCAAGGGGCTCGAGGCGGCCGGACTCTGGTACGACCAACTGCTTTCCGAAAGTCTCGGCAAGGACGGCCAGGGCGCTACGCCGATCACCGTCGTGAATACCCGCGACCTGCACTCGCGAGGCCAGCAGCACCAGGAGGGGCGACGCGACAAACTGATCACCAACCTGGTCGTCGAGCACACGCAGCGCGACCCGATCGCGATCGAACGGTCCCCATTCGACCAGGACAATCTGAACTCGCTCTCGGGGAAGACGCTTCCGGATATTCTGCACGCGGCCTACTCGGGCACGAACCAAGCCTATGCCGAGGACCATCGTCGCACCGCCACCATTCGTCTTCCTCGGCTAGACGAGGCCTCGCTTGGCCAACTGTTTCAGATGCTGATGCTGGCGACGGTGGCCGAGGGGCGATTGATCGGCATCAACCCCTACGGCCAGCCCGGCGTGGAAGCCTACAAGAAGAACATGAACGCGATTCTGCGGGGAAAATAACTGCAGGACCTCTGTCGACGTTGCCGCGACTAAGCGCTTTCGTGATCGACGAGCCGACGTGTCTCTACTCGTATTACTTCCGGCATCTGTTCGAACTTCTTAAACGCTGACCGGGTCAGCCCGTAGGCCAAGGGAAGGATGCCGGAAAGGCACAGCAACGTCCAAGGGGCAAAGGTGCCCTGGGCCGGAAACAGCGTGAAATGTATGAGCGCGCCGGCCGCATCGGCCGCCACTCCACCCAATGCGAGTAAAGATTTCATAGTTTTACCTCACCCTCGGTTCCCTCCAGCGGTTTCAGAAAAGTTCTAGGGAGAGGAGCAAACGCTATGCCAGCAGCGGCCGTCGGCCCTGGAGGAAAAAGTCGGGCGGACTGGGAGGATTGGTAAAAGGCAGTAGCCACAGTGCTCTGATCGCTGGCGCCGGTTGATCTTGGTGAAGGAGGCGGGGACGCGTTAGGATGCGCCCCATGATGGCCCCTCACCTTCTTCGTTCGAGTTTGGTCGGTCTGACCGTGTTTGCGGCGGCGATCGAGGCGTTCGCGCAGGTCGCTCCGCCGCCGTTGCCCCAGCCCGCCCCATCGGCCGCGGGTAACGCGCCTGCTTGGCCGCCGACCAGTTCGCCCGTGCCACAACCGTCGGCACCGCCGGGCGACGTGGGGGCGCTCCGCGGCAGCCCGTCGGGGGCGATTGCCGCCGGACATGCCTCCTCAGCCGAACAACCGGTCGACGCGCCGCCGCCCGGCTCACTTTTGATCCCCGCGCCGCCGGTTTATCCAGCGCCATGGCTGCCCCCGGTGAGTCCACACCTCGGGCTCGTGCCCGGTGAAGGCGATCCCCGCTGGGAGATCGGCGTGGACGCCTTGTGGCTGGCTCGATGCAACGGCCGCGGCGAGCCGTTGGGTTTCTCGGAATACAACTACGAGTCGCACGCGCCCCAGCAGGTCCACACCCATCGGCTTTGGAGCGATGATGTCTATTTCCCCTTGGCGCCAGGGCTACGGTTGCAGCTGATTGGGCGGGTAACCGACAAAATGGCAATCGAGGCAAACGCTTGGGGTTTGCAGCAGTGGTCGGTCGGTCGAACGATCTACGGGGATCCCGAGGAAGGTAGCGTGTTGGCCTACTCGCCCTGGCTACAGACTTCGGAAATGATCGGCGGTTTCGACGACAGTCTCGGCTACCGCTACGACAGCCAGGTGGCCAACGTGGAACTGAACCAGCGTTTCAAGCTGTTCTCCGACGATCCGTATCGATCGTTCTCCTGGCTCTGGGGTGTGCGCTACCTCTACCTGGCCGACGACTTTGCGCTGGCCGGCTCCGACCTTTATACCGGGAGCTTCGAGCGACTCGATTGGCACACGAAGAACAACCTGATCGGCGCCCAATTGGGCGTGCAGTGGGCATGGGGCTGGGACCGCTTCCAATTGACCACCGAACTAAAGGGCGGACTCTACGCCAATCCCCACTCGCAGAACGCCGAGGACCTTGGCTATGGTCCGGTCGATTTCCGCCCCTATACGCTCGCGCACAGCAGCACCGATCTGGCCGCCGTGTTTGAATTTTCGCTGGCCCTTCGCTGCCGGTTGACAAAGTGTGCCTGGCTGCGGGCCGGCTATCAATACTATGGCGTGACGGGCTTGGCCCTCGGTCCGAGGCAACTCGGCGGATACGACAGCAGCGGCACGGTCGGTTTGGACGGTCTGTCGCTAGGTCTGGAGATTATCCGCTAGTCTTTGTTCGGCAATCTTTCAGCTATAGAGGTTCAGCAAAGGAATGTCGGGAGGCCGACGAACGGGAGGCCGGCAAACAGGAGCTTTTTGGCTCAGAACGCCCGACGTTGTTTACCTGAGTATCAATAAGCCTCGTTCGGGGTAGCAATCTCTGATGGTTTCTGCGCTCACTGGGCTCCAGCGACTTGACATCCGCCGCAGCCGCGCAATATTCTTCTCGTGACGCGATTCGGCAGCTTTTTCTCTCGTCAACAGTGAGGCCGAAAGGAGGATGTGGTGCCCTGGCTCGATCTGCTCTTCCTCTTGGCAGCCGCGTATGTGCTGATTCTGGTGCTGGCTGGCATCGGGCAGGCGATCCCCTGGCTCCTAGAACGATTGGGAATCGGCCGCGAGGGGGCGTCGCCGGAAGCTACGCTATCGGGTCGCGTGAGACGCGGCAAAGACGCCCGCGCGGCGCGGGGGAGTGGCCGCTTGACGATCGGCCTGCTTGGCTGGACGTATCGCCTTAGTGACACTCTCAGCGCATTGGGAAGCCTTTTTGCTCGGAAGGACTACACGCATTGGATGAGCCTGGCCTTGGGGGAGACGAACCTCGACAAGAAGGTGCGGTATTGTTCGGCCGCTTTGAAGCGGAAGCCGGATTGTGACTCGGCCTGGGCGATCAAGGCCAACAGCCTATTGCGGCTGAAACGGTACGAAGAGGCCGACGATTGTTTCGACCGAGTGCTACAATTGCGGCCCAGCGCCACGACATGGTACGAAAAGGGGCAGTGCCAGTATCACCTTGGCAGGCACGCCGAGGCGATCCGGTGTTTCGACGAGTCGCTAAAGGCGTACCGCGAGCCGGGTCAAAATTTTATCGACGCGGTGCTCTGCTCGCGGCAGTTGGCCGAAGAAGCCCAACGTGAGGTGGCCGGGACCGCTTGACGCTTGCCGGCGTGTGGCCGTTCATCGAGTGTTTCACGATCGCGGCAGCGGTTTCCGGGCGTCGTTATGGTGCGGCGGTCGGCCTTTGTTTAGAATTGGGGGGCTCATACCGAGCCAACCCTCCCGCCCCTTCACAACCGCCTCGATCATGTCCCAAGCATTTCGCAAGGTAGTCTGGGTAGCCGTTCTTGTGGCGGCGTGGTCCGTGACATCGCCCCAAATGTCGCTGCTTCGCGCCAACGTGGAGGAGAGCCCGATCTGGCGGCTCGACGAGTTGGTGGTTCGCGACCAAAAGCCGGCGGACGTTCGGATGTCGGCCCAAGGGACTCTCGTCACCAATGCGGCCCAATTGTCGGCGCGAGTGGTTGCGCCGGCCGACGCCTTCCTCTGTCGCCTTACTCCGGCCGGTAATCCCGATCTGGTGCAGTTGACCATCGGCCGGGTGAAGAATCTCCGCTGCAATGCCCTCTACAGTCCTTCCCGCGACGAAGCGGTGCAGTTCGAGGCTGAGCAAGTCTCGATTTCATGGCAAGGCGACCACTACCGGCTTACGGGCCGGGGACCGCTGCGGATGTCGCTCACTCGCGACTACATGAAGAAGACCCGCGGCGTGACCTACTACAAGCCCCTGGACAAGTCGGTCTTTTCTCGGGCGCCGACGGGCTGGTGCTCTTGGTATATCTACTATTTCGATGTAAGTGAACAGGACATGGTGCGGCATACCGATTGGTTGGCAGCCCACCTCCAGCCCTTTGGCCTTCAATTCGTGCAGTTGGATGACGGTTGGCAGGGTCGGGGGCGAGGGCTGGGTGACAATCGCGATTGGTATGTGACAGCAACACACAAGTTTCCGCACGGCATGAAGTGGCTGGCCGACTACATTCGCGGCCGCGGCCTGTCGCCCGGTATTTGGGTCGTGCCTTGCGCAACCAGTGACGAGAAGTTGTTCCGAGAGAAGCCAGAACTGTTTGTGCGTCGCCCCGATGGAAGCAGCGTCTTTGAAGACCGTGATCCAACGACGGGAAAGCTGAAGTTCAATTGGACAGGCCGATACGTGATCGATCCGACCAGCCCGGCAAGTCGCAAGTGGACCGAAGACTTGTTCCGGATGGTATGCCTCGAGTGGGGCTATGATTTCGTGAAACTCGACGGCCAAGGCGGCGCGACGGAAGCTTGCCGGCGGTTCCACGATCGGCTGGCCGACCCCAGTTTGCCGCCCGACGACGCCTACCGGCTGCAACTCGAGGCGATGGCGACGACCGTCGGGCCGAAGCGGTTCCTGCTGAACGTCGGCCAGGAGTACGCGAGCTGCGGCTACCACCAAGGCATTCGCATCGGCGACGACATTGGTGGCCCGGACTGGTCGCGGATGCCAAGGATGCTTTCGGCCACGCTCGCCCACTTGTACAAGAACAGCATCTGCTTTTGGACCGATCCGGATATTGTCTGCGTGCGTCCGCCGTTGACGCTCGATCAGGCCCGGGCGTGCGCCACGCTGGTGGGCATTACGGGGCAACTGGTCATGCTGGGCGATGACATGCTGACGTTGTCCGCCGATCGCGTCGAGGTTTTGAAACGAATCTTGCCGGCGGCCGACATTTGTCCCGTCGACCTTTATCCGTTAACCGGCAATCGCCGCATCTTCGATTTGAGGGTCGCCAAGGCTGGTGTCGGCCAATGGGACGTAGTGGCCGTGTTCAACTGGGACAACAAGCCGGCCTCCGTCCACCTGGAACCGAGGGAGCTTGGCCTGCTAAACGGCGATTACCTGTACTACGACGTTTGGGAAAAGAAACTGCTTGGTCACGGCACGTCGGGCTGGACGGTTTCGCTGCCGGCGACGTCGTGCAAGCTGCTGACGGTCCGCCCGCGGCTTGCCCATCCGCAACTCCTTGGCACGTCGCGTCACATTACCCAAGGGGCCGACGATCTGATCGGGGCCCGCTGGGACCCCGACAGCAGCTGTTACATTGGCCAAAGCAAAGTGGTCGGCAAGGACCCGTACGAAATATGCTTTAGCCTTCCCCACGGCTGGACATGCGAGGAACCTGGCGTGCGTGTCGACGGTGGGCTGGCTATCCTTACCTTGCAGAGCAAGGAGGACGCTTCCCTTCGCTGGAAAATTGGCTTCCAAAAGTCAGGGCCCGCGACGGTCCAGGCGATACCGTTCGAGACGTTCAATGGCTACTTCGTCTCCAATCGGTTCGAGCCGAACGCTCCCAATTCGTTCGCCGTGGTGGCCGATCAGAAACACTTCGACAACGTCTTCGGGGTTGCGATGGTCATGGGAGACCAATCACATCGATTGCCGGACAACCTCTTCGCATCGCGAATTGTCCTCGCGACGGTGAAACGCGGTGACGCGGTCTGGAGTTTTCGGGTCGAAGATGTCACGCTTGACAGCGATGTAGTGAAACTACGATACACGACCACGGCGAAGAAGAGCAACACGACCAGCTTCGCTTGCCCACTGATCGTCTCGATTCCCCACGGCCCCTACCGCGCGGTGGAGTTCATTGAGAATGGCAAGCTAGTAACGAAGCTGGATGTCGCCGCGCCGAAGGAACCGCGGACGTAGGACGCTCTATTGGTATTCGGCAGTCGGGCTCCCGCGGCCAACCTTCGGTCGGCGCCCGCGCCCTTATTGCATTACTAATCTGAGGGCTATTAGCGCGCAATCGCGATCAAGCCAAGTGGCTGCGAACGCGAAATGACGCTACACCGTGGTGAGATGCGCTGGAGCCGTTGATCAGCCATTGCCAATTAATGGCCGCACACCGTCGATGTGAAAGTGCACCAGGTACTTGCATTCCTCTTTGCTGATGGGCGGTGTGAACCGCTGGTAGACCTGGGCCACCGTCTTGGGATCGGACTCTTGGACGGTTGCGGTGAGTGACACCCGCTTTCCGACGTATTCGCCGGCCTGCTCGAGAAAAAGGTAGGACGCACTGGGGTTATGCAGGACGTTGTCGTGAGACAGTCGTTGGCTCATCAGGAAGGCGCACGTGTCGTCATCCTCGCTGAGAAACATCGGTTTTGCGTAGATTGCCTGGTTGACCTGTCCGCTGGCATCCGTAGTTGCCAAAACGCCGATACCTTTTGTCTGCTCGAAGTATTCCCTGAGAGTCATGACAGTCCCTTTGGTGGTCACAGATCCCCGGCCACCCTTTTGGCCGAGGTTGCGCCATTATATCGGCCGGTCAAGGGGCAGCCGTGAGCCGCGGGTCTCCTGGGGATCATCAGGCCGGTCGGCCGCCATGCCGTCATCGCGCCCCTTCCGCTGCCGCTCCCATCGCCGACACTCTTGACGGTTTGGTATGGAATGGTAGTTTGAACGGTGGGCGATGTGGCTTTTGGCAAGGAGGGCTCGATGGTCGGTGTGATTACCACTCGCGATATCCTGGCCCATCCGCTTTCGATCATTCAGTCGTTTGGCTGGCTGATCTTCTTTCGCGCCGTCGCCCCCTGGCAAGGTCGCTCCTTCCTGCAGTTGTTGCAGGAGTCGGGGTGCTTTCGCCCCTCACCGTCTTCGCTCACCTCGATCTTTCAGCGATGCATCGACCTGGAACTGCGGGCCCAGCGGATCTATCGGGTGCTGGCCCGAGCCCTCGAGGACGAAGGCGTCGTGAGCCTGTTTTTCGCCAATCTAGCCGAGCAAGAGCAGCATCATGCCGATCTGCTGCAACTCGTTCAAGCCGCGGCCGCTCGCAACGGCTGGAAGGCGCGGCTTTTCGATCCATGGCACGACTATTTGCCTCGCCTGGAACAGCAGATGGAGGCCAGCGAAGCCGCGGTCTACCGCATCGATTCGGTCGAGGCCGCGTTGCGTCTGGTTGTCGAGATCGAGTCCTCGGAAATCAACCAGGTCTTCGATGCCCTGATCACGGCCACCGACGCCGCCTGCGTACGGCGATTGTCGGTCTTCCGCGAGAGCATGGAAGCCCATATCGGCTACATTGTCGATCGCCTGCCGGTGTTGGCGCCGGAGTTGCTCGGTGTCTCCCGCCAACTGCGGGCGAAGTTTCCGGTGCTCTCCAGGTGACGTTGACGGTCGAGATTCGGGCCAATAACACTACTTGCCGGTCGCCTCCCGGAGAAGTAGATTCTATGGGCATTCCAAACGCCCACCGCCGATAATTAGTCGGAGGGGAAGGGGCTATTGAGGTTCAGCAAAGGAATGTCGGGAGGCCGACTAACGGGAGGCCGGTAAACAGGAGCTTTCTGGCCTAGAACGCCCGACGTTATTTACCTGAGTATCAATAAACCCGAGAGATTGTCCTATCACAGCAATTGGGGAGCATAACATGCACGACAAGAGCATCGAACTTCTGCGAAACGCGGTCCGTGACGAATTGGCGGCCGTCCACCAATACATGTACTTCCATTTTCACTGTGACGACCAGGGTTACGACCTGCTGGCGAACCTCTTCCGGCAGACGGCCATCGAAGAAATGCTTCACATCGAACGGCTGGCCGAGCGAATCCTGTTCCTCAAGGGCGAGGTTGAAATGGTGGCCGCCGCCGAAGTCAAAAAGGTCCACGACGTGGCCAAGATGCTGGAAATCGCGCGGGGCATGGAGCAGCAGAGCGTTCAGGACTACAACCACTGGGCCAATGAGTGCAGTGCCCACGCCGATTCGATGTCAAAGAAACTGTTCGAGGACCTCGTGATGGACGAGGAACGCCATTACGATCAGTACGACACCGAACTGGACAACATGGCGAAGTTTGGCGAGAACTACCTTGCCTTGCAGTCGATCGAGCGAAGTAAGACCCGCGCGGCCGGGCAACCGCCGGCGGCGTGACGAACTCCGTGACACACAGGCAAGTAACGGATGTGACCGTACAAGGCCCCGCCAATGCAAACGGGGCCTTTTTCTATTTCAGACAAGCAGCGTCGTGCGCCTTGTTAGGCAGGTGCAGCGCGCCCTAGGAGTGCTCCCCGCTGGCGATCGACATCGCGTCTACCAGTTCCTTCACGCGCTTCGGCCCGCCGAGGTCTTGCACCAATTCCAACATTCGGTGCAGGCCGGAGAAACCGCCGAGGGCTTTTGTGGCAGCGGCAACCGCCCGGACCTGGTCCAACGAAACATGGTCCCCCGTTTTCACGGGTCGTTCACTTCCCATCGCAGTTTCACCGACCGGGGCCGGTTTTTCGCCGGTGGTCTTGGAACTGCGTTTTCGTCCCAACTGGCTCTTGATGTTGGCCACGTAGCCGGGGGTGATCTTGATGCCCTGCTTGGCAAGCGTCGTGGCAATCTCGCCACTCATGGCTTGAGGGTGTGCGTGGAGGTACTCACGAACCGCCTGTGATTTGTTGACACGTTTCTTGGCCATTGTTTCGTCCCAGTTCGGTTAGGAGTGCAACCAAGGAATCATATCTGGCGTAGGGGTTGTGACAATAAGGCAAAGCTTTGCGGGGGCTTTCCTCTGGGTAACCAGAAAATCACCTACCTCGCCGATTGTTGGAGCCGCGCGGGGCACATTTTCCCGTTTGTAGACATCGTCGAGACTGGTAAAATGGGGTCTTTGAGCAGCGGGACGCTCCGTGAGTAACCAAGGCACGGCGGCGAGCAACCGCGACAGGACGGATGCGATGCGAGGCCTGTTGGAAAAGCTGGGTGTGCCCGTCGCCAGTGGGCTGATTCTATGGGTGCTCACGAATCGCGTGCTGCAGCCGACGCCGGCCCAACCAGTACCAGCCGATACGGCCGTGAAGTCGGCCCACGCACCCTTGCCCGGTGAAGTGTACGATCGGCCGCTGCCCTGGCGCGCTACGGCCGAGGGGACGCAACCAGACGACCTGTCACCTCGCGCGGTGCCCAAAGCTGTTCGGCCCTTGGCAGCGACGCCGGCCGCGCCGCAACCGCTCCGGCTGGAAACGCTGCTTTTTGAGGACAATTTCTCCCGCTACGGCGAAGGCGAAACGACACCCTGGGGAAACGGCGCCTTCGTGAGACTGGGACAGGATCAGCATCCTTGGCTGGTAGCGCACGTCGATGGCCTTTCCATGGTGGGGCGGAGCCTGGTGCTGCCGTACCAATTCTCGATCGAGTGCCGCTACTCGGCCCCGATCCCCGAAGTGACACGGGGCGTGCTGGGCTGGTGGAAGCAACCGCTCACCAGCCGGATCGTCTTCGTCGATAGCAAGGGAACCAGACACTCCGTCGATTGGCAACTCGGCTGCGAGCAAGACAATTGGCGTCCCAACGGGTTGGGAACGCCGCTGTTCGCCAAGAAGTACTATCACCTCCTCCGATTGCCCAGCGGCATTAGCAACGAGATCCGGGTGGGCCAGCCGAACGGCATCCTGCGAATTCACAGAAACAAGGAAATCCTGACCGTGATGATTGATGGGCAGGTGGTAGTGTCCGGACCTGTCAGCCGGATGGACGATCTCGCGCGTTTCGAGATCGGCTTGGTAAAGACCTCCAACGGCACGCTGTCGCTGACCGATTTCAAGGTTAGTCGGGAGCAATGAAGGTGTGAGAATATTGGGGGCGAGGGTGACCTAATGGGGTCCAACAGTCCATCGGAAGCCAACCGTCGATGGTGTGGCTTTCCGAGAAACCAAACAGGAGTCTTGCCGTGAAATTCATGGAGTTGTTGCGAAAGCTGGGTATTCTGAGGTACGGGGCCGAGACAAAGGTCTATCGGAACGCCAAAGAACGCCCGCTGAGTTTCCAGATGGGAGAAGCTTTCTACATGGGCAAAGACGAAGCGAAGTCCGACAAACCGGCAAAGGACACGGACAAGGCAAAGGAATAGTATCAGTCTTGATTGAAGCTTGCCGTCAGCTAGTAGACAGGTAATCGAGCAACGAGAGGAGCAGCAAGAACCAGAGGCAGGTGCCGCCAGAGATTGACAGACGCATCGTCGGCCAATAAAGACGCCCTCGGTCATCGGGGCAGTGAAAACCGAGGGCTAAGCGGCGGATTAACGGGGCAGTCGTTCCGCCACCTAATGTCCTAATCTGCACTATCCTTGTTGCAGTTACAAGGGGCAAACCGTCCAGATACCTGCACGCCATGTCGTGGTTCGTCTTTCAAGAAAAGAAACAAGCCTTGCAAGTCGTTGACTCGCAAGGCTTTACTGAGTGCCGAAGAGAGGACTTGAACCTCCACTCCCTTGACGGGAACTAGGTCCTGAACCTAGCGCGTCTGCCAATTCCGCCACTTCGGCGGCACTCACTACATATACCTTGTAGATCATTCGGCCGCCGATTTCAAGGGGGCCGGGCCGAGGCTTTTGCCGCCAAACAAGATCGGCGACGGGCTGTACCGACGCCGCGGAAAAATCAGGCGGCCGCGGCCGGTTTCGTGGCTCGCCCCCCCCATTTCCAGAGCCAACGGCAGTACGCCCGGGCGTGAATCCAGGCGTCGGCGGAGAAGACATTTTTGCTGGCCCTGCTTTCGAGGTGGTAGCACGAGGTGGCCCCGTGGTACATCACTTGCCAACCCTGCTCGGCCATCCGGCGGCACATGTCGACGTCCTCGAAGTATTTTCCGTACCCCTCGTCGAACGGGCCGACCGCCGCCATCGCCTCCCGTCGCATCATCAGAAAGCAGCCTGAAAGCCAATCGCAGGCCCAGGTCTCATCGGGGCGATGCCGGTCGTAGAAGTGGTCGTGCAGGGAACGGGACAACATCCGTCCCAAGCCGCACCGCCGGGCCAGAATGAGGGGCAGCGTGGGAAACTTCCGCGCGGCAAAGGCGTCGGCCCCGTCGGCGTGGAACAACCGGCAGCCGGCCACCCCGCAGCGCGGCTGTGCCTCCATGAAATCGACCATCCGCCGCAGGCACTGCTGCGGCGGGTCGAAATACATGTCGGTATTCATCAACAGAACGTACCGCGCCGTGGAGGCCGCGATGATTCGATTCAGATTGGCGGCGTAGCCCAGCCGGCGCGGATTATGAACGACCTTCACTTCCGGAAACCTCCGCCGCCAGACGTCGACGCCCTCTTTGGCCGCATTGTCGACGAGAATCAACCGCATCCGCAGCCCCTCGCCGGATGCTGCCATGGTGTCGAGTAGCCGCGGCATCAACTCCCGCTCGTAGGTATAAACGACGCCGATGTCGAGATCAGGTTCAGACATGAGTCAATGGGCTGGGCTGAATCTCGCGTGGTGTTACGCCGCTTTCCGATGGCGGTCGGGCCAGACATCCGGTTCAACCGACGTGTCGGCGACAGCCTGACCAAAGAACATCTCGGCGTGTGCCGCGAAATAGACGCCGTAAATCTTCAACAGGCCGGTCAGGGCGTCCATTTCCCCACGGCCACGAATCGGCCGTAAGCCGGCCGCGCGCAGTTCGTAAATCGCTCCGTCCGTGCTTGGCATAGAGACGGCCAGGGACCAGCCACAAGCCAAACGGGCAGTGGACTGTGGATCCAACCATTGCAGGCGGCAGGGTCGCTCATCGCGCTGCGAGCGAAACTCGACCTGCTTGACGTCCCACCGCCGCACGCGCTTCAAGAACTGTTGCCATATCTCCTGATCCGTTGATCCGCCCAGATCGGCCAGCAGGGGTTTTGCCCGTTGGGTCTCTCGATGGTTCCCGGACGAGCCTGGCGCCCAGCGACGGGCGACGGCCGCGATCGACGCAAGCAGCGTTCGGAACGTCCGAAGGACGGCTCCTTTCGCCAGGGCGAACTCGTCGTGGCCAAACAGTCTCAGCCGGATCATCAGCACGATCAGTGTCATGGCGGCGATCCAGGCCAGGGCATCACGGCGGAAGATGGTCGCTGCCGTGGCAGCGCCCCCCATCGTCAAGCACAGCGCGCCCATCAGGCAGAGCACTTGCCAGGGAGTCCAGCCGCGATCGAGCAGTCGATGGTGGATGTGGAGCCGGTCGGGCGCGTCGAAACGACGCCCGGTCAAACGTCGCCGCACGATGGCAGCGACAATGTCAAACATCGGCAAGGTCATCGCCACGGCCGGCGCGGTGATCGCCAAGGTGGCGGACGTTTTGAGGGTTCCCTGCATGCCCAGCACACCGACGCTGAGCCCGATTACCATGCTGCCGGAGTCGCCGAGGAAGATGCTGGCCGGGGGTAGGTTGTAGGTCAGAAAGCCGGCCAAAGCGGCGGCAAGCACGATCGCCATGGCGGCAACGTGCGGGTGCCCTTCGCTGGCGGCGATGACGCCCATCATGACCGTGGTGGAAAGGCCGACAATCGATGCCAATCCATCCATGCCGTCGATCAAGTTTAAGGCGTTGATGCAGCCGACGAGCCAGAGCACCGTTAGCGGCACGCCAAGCCAGCCGAGTTCGATCGGACAGCCGAAAACGACGATCCGGTCGACGTAGTAGCCCAAGGCAATCAGCGGCAGCACGGCCAGGATCTGCAACGCCAGTTTGATCCGCGACTTCAAGTTGTAGCGGTCATCCACGCTGCCGACGAAGCAAACGAAGCCGGCCGTGAGCATCCAGGCGTTCGACAGCTCGACGAACTCATGGTTCGTGGCCCCGAAGCACCAGCGGGTAACAAACAGACCAAGGACCGTTGCTCCGTAAACGGCCACGCCTCCCCAAAGGGGAATCGGCCGGCCGTGGAGTTTCCGCTGACCGTCGGGCAGGTCGACAATTCCGTGACGGCGGGCCGCCGACCGCACCACTGCCGTGAGAAGCAGGGAGGCCGCAAAGGCAACCGTGGATGTGGCGACTAGCGAACCCATTTGCCATCCATGACAAAAAAACTCAGGCCGCGCGTCGAGTCACCGACGCCGGGAGGACCTTTTGGAAATAATTGCTCTGGTAAAATCGCGACGCCCAGCTATTTTCGCGGGCGAAATCGCGAAGTTCTCGGACGTTTCTTTGGCCGTTTAACGCCTCGCCAACCGTGGCGGCGATATCGGCCGATTGATCGAGGAAATAGACGTTGTCGGCGGCGCCGCGGAGGACCATCTCGCCGAAACTCGTGCTCAGGATGGGCAAGCCGGCCGCGCGATACTCATAGAACTTGATCGGATCGACGCCGGCCGTGAGCGCATCGTTGACGAACGGGATCAAGCCGGCCGAAAATCGCTCCAAATGGTTCCTTACCTCGGAGTGCCGACAAGCCGGCAGCATGCGGACGTTGCCGGGGAGTTTTTCGGGCGGCCCGACAACGCAGGGTCCCACCAATTCGATCCGCGCCGACGGCATCGCTTTGGCAAGCTGGATCACCAGCGGCCAATCGAACCAGCGGCCGATGCAGCCGACGTAGCCGAGGACCGTCGTTCCTTGCTCGACAACGTGCGAACATGGCGTCAAGGCGTCCGGTTCGAAGCCGTTGAGCAGTTTTTCCACGGGCAGCCCGCGACGAGCAAACTTGTCGGTGAGGAACGTTGACGAAGCGAGGATGCGGTCGACTCGATTGGCGATGGCTTCCTCGTGGGCCTGCATTGCCCGACGCGACAGCCCCTGGTGAAACTCGGGGAAATTGTCCATCGCGTCGTAGAAACTGCTTGTCGGTCGAAGTCTGTCGAGGGCCTGAAGCGCGAAGGCACACGGTCGCCCGATGCCCAGCAGGAAATCCCCCGCCGCGGCGTATTCGACGATCGTTTGCCAAGCGCCTCGCCAGAACAGGCGTTGGTTCAACCACGTGCCGCCCGGCAGAGGCTCGAGGGGCAAGGCCGGAACGTCCACGATCTGCACGCGATTGTCCCAGGCTGTGCTCGGTTGCCGCGGCACGCCTGCCCGCCGCCAATCGCTCCACTGAGGTAAGCGGCACGGGTACGGATTCACCCACAAGACCGATTCGACGCCTTGCTCCAAGCAGGCGCGCACTAGAAAGTGCGGCCGCTGAGCGTAGCTGCCGGCAGGGACGGGCGAAAAGTACAGAAGCCGTGTCATTAGGCGGCCTGGCGGTGTGCGCCTTGGTTCACTTGGTTGGTATAAGCGGCAATCACGTCGGCCGTCGGTCCCGTCATCCGGATGCGCCCGTGATCGAGCCAAATGGCCCGCTCGCACAGCATCGACAAAGAGGCCAAGTCGTGACTGACTACGATGACGGCGCGGGCTCGCGACATGAGCGACTTCATCCGCTCGCGGGCTTTCGCCTGGAAGGCCAAGTCCCCCGCCGAAAGCACCTCGTCGATGATGAGAATTTCAGGATCGATCGCCGTGGCAATCGAAAAGGCCAGCCGCACCAGCATCCCGGCCGAGTAATAGCGGACCGGCATATTGAGGAAGTCGCCCAGCTCGCTGAAATCGGCGATGGGCTGCATCTTGGCGCGGATCGACTGCGGCGTCTCCCCCTGGAGATAGCCGCGGTACATGATGTTTTCCCAGCCGCTGGCATCGTGCTCGAAGCCGAGTGAAATCTCAAACAACGCGCTGATTTGGCCGGCAACGCGGCGACGTCCTACCGTGGGAGGATAGATGCCGGCGAGCAATTTCAGCAGCGTGCTCTTGCCGGCCCCGTTGTGCCCGATGATGCCGAGCCGCTCGCCTTCGTGAACGGTGAGGTTGATGCCTTCGAGGGCCTGCACTTCAAAGGTGGTCTTCTTGGAGCGGCGAAAGAGCCCTTGAAGCATGTATTCCTTGAAACTGATGCGGCCGAAGCGCCGCACGTTGAATCGCAAGCCGACATCGTCGAGTTGAATCAGACTCATGGTCTCAGAGGTAGAAAATCATTTGCTTTTCGAACCGCTTCAAGGCCAGCCCGGCGGTCAACACGGCCAGGATCGCGAACAGCGCCCCGTGGTACATCACGCTGGTCGAGGCCAACTGCCCTTCCAGCAACGGCTTGCGAATCATTTCCAGAAACACGGCGAACGGATTGAGGTCCATCAGCCACGCCAGATGATGGCGTTGCAGACGGGTTGTTAGCATCTCCGGCTTGTACATGATCGGGGTGAGATAGAACATGACTTGCATGAACACCTCGATCAGGTGCTGCGAATCCTGGAACAGGACATTGGCCAGGCCCATGCAGACCGACAGCGACCAACCGACGAGGAACAGCAGCAGGAACGTCGGCGCCAGGCTCAACAGTGCCGGCAGGTTGCCGAAGCCGTTCAGCGCCCAGACGAACGCCAGCGTGATCGCGAAGCCGACCAGAAAATGGAAGCCGGCGGCCAACGTGGTTCTGAGGGGATAGATCGCCAGCGGCGCCGGGTGCTGACGAATGTAGGACTCGCCCATGAAGAAGCATTGGCAGCCCTGCAGCACCACGGCCATGATAAAGGCCCAGAATGTTAGCCCGCTGAGAAGCAGCGGGGCATACTCGCGCACGGAAACGTCGAAGATCTGGCCGAAGACGGCGCAGAGGACGATCATCATGGCGATCGGTTGCAGGAGAGACCAGCCCATGCCTAACACGGAACGCCGATAGCGTTTGCGCAAATCGATGCGGACCAGCGCCAGCCAGAAGTGCCGTAGCCGCCAGACGTCGGAGAAGTACCCCGTCACGCGAGCCTCCCTGCTCGTTTGCCAAGTTGCCGTCAGAACGTAAACCGAAAGGACAATTCGTTTTGGGGGCCGCAGTATACCGAGTGGCGGAGTGACGAATCAATCCCAAACCGTCGTGGGGTGCAGTAACGGATCGCCTAGCGCTATGTCTGGATCGCGGTCGACAGCAACGTCGGATCCCCCGGGCAACCGTACCGGCGGTGGCAAAACGACCGGCGCAGTCGATGGCCAGACCTTCTCGCCGTCGCTCCTTCCCCCGCTGGAGCCCAGCCGGTACACTTAAAGTCCTATGTTTATTGACGAAGTGGAAATACGGGTAGAAGCAGGCAAAGGAGGCGACGGCTGCGTCAGCTTCCGGCGGGAAAAGTTTGTCCCTCGCGGTGGGCCAGATGGGGGGGATGGCGGGGGTGGTGGGAGCGTGATCCTTGTCGCCGAAGAGGGGGTCGATAGCCTTGCCCCGCTTACCCAGAAGCGGCTTTGGAAAGCTCCCAGCGGCCAGGCCGGCAGCAGCGCGAACTGCCACGGTCGCTCGGCCGAGGACCTGACCATCCCTGTTCCGCCCGGGACCGTCGTCATCGACGCCGACCACGGCCACATTTTGAAGGACTTATCGCCGGCCGGTGAGCGGGTGATTGTCGCCCAAGGCGGGGCCGGGGGCAAAGGCAACGTCCGATTCAAGTCGGGCACGAATCGCGCCCCCCGCGAATCGACTCGCGGGGAGCCGGGCGAAGCACGCAACCTCCGGCTGGAGTTGAAGGTGATCGCCGACGTGGGGCTGGTCGGCAAGCCGAACGCCGGCAAGAGCACATTGCTCAGCCGCCTCTCTCGCGCCCGCCCCGAAATTGCCGCCTACCCATTCACCACAAAACACCCCAACCTCGGCCGCGTCCAAGTCGACTACGACCGCTCGTTCATCATGGCCGACATCCCCGGGCTGATTGAAGGCGCCCACCAGGGCGTGGGCCTGGGCCACGAGTTCCTGCGGCATATCGAACGCGCAGGCATCCTCGTCCACCTCGTCGAACCAGAGCCAACCGACGGCACGGAACCGCTGGCCAATTATCGGGCGATCCGTAATGAGCTGGAGATGCACGACCAGGAGCTTGGCCAACGACCGGAAATCGTCGTGGTGACCAAGGCCGACTTGCCCTCGGCCGTGATCGTTCAGCAACAGTTGGCCGAAGAGGCAAATCGGGAAGTGTTGTTGATTTCGGCCGTCACTGGCCAGGGTTTGAATCAACTTATCGGCAAAATTGCCCAAACGTTGTCAGGCGAACCGCCGCCGTGGTGAGCTGTGAGACAGTCGCCTTCGCTAGTCGCCGTCGATATCGGCAATGCCCGGGTGAAGCTCGGATGCTTTGCGGCAGGCCGTCGGGACGGGGTCCCGGAACCGGCCGAGACGTTCAGCCTGCTCGGCGATGAGCCGGGGCTGCAGGGCATTCCGCCCTGGCTGGCAAAAGCCAACGTCGAAACTGTGCGATGGTGCATCGCCAGCGTCAACCGCCCTGCGGCAACTCGTTTCATCGATTGGCTCCGAGGTCACCGGCCCGGCGATTCGATCGTCCTGTTGGCCAGCGGGGATTTGCCGTTGGAAGTGCGTCTGCCGCGACCGGACATGGTCGGCATCGATCGATTGGTGGATGCCGTGGCAGCCAACGGCCTTCGACATCCTGAACAAGCGGCAGCGATTGTCGATGTGGGCTCAGCGATCACTGTCGACTTGGTCTCAGCCGACGGGGCCTTTCTCGGCGGTGCGATCCTTCCTGGGATCCACATGGCCGGCCGGGCACTGCACGACTACACCGACATGTTGCCGTTGGTCGACATGGCGGAATTGACCGTTCCTCCACCGGCATTGGGAACCGCCACCGTGCCGGCGATTCAGGCCGGTCTATTCTGGGGCGCCGTGGGGGCCGTGCGAGAATTGTTGGCGCAGTTTCGGGCAATGATCGGCGGCAAAATTCCGCAGGTTTTCCTGACTGGCGGGGCCGGCGCCCAGGTTGCCGAACTGCTCGGCAGCGGTGCCCGCTACGTCCCTCACCTCACCCTATCTGGCATCGCTCTTGCTGTCTGCGAGGAAGGTGTGTCGGCCTTGCGCGATCCGTGACACCCGGTTCTGGGAGCAACGGCCATGAAAGTTGCCCACTTCACTGCGCCGAAGAACGTCGAGATCTTGGAATTGCCCGAGCCGCGCCTGGATCGCCCCGACCAGGTGTTGCTGCAAATCGATCGGGTGGGTGTGTGCGGGTCGGACATTCACTACTATGTCGACGGTGGCCTCGGTGGGCGGATGCTGACCTATCCGGCCACCATTGGTCACGAGTGTGCCGGCACCGTGTTGGAGACCGGGGCCGCGGTGCAGAACGTGCAGCCGGGCGATCGCGTGGCCGTCGATCCAGCCATGGTCTGTGGTACCTGCGACCAGTGCCGCCTAGGGCGGACGAACACCTGCCGCAACCTTCGGTTCATGGGCTGTCCGGACGAGGCTCCGGGGGCAGTCGCCGAATTGCGCGTCGTGCCAGCCCAAAACTGCTATCGTATCCCGAATACGATGGCTTTGGACGAAGCGGCCCTGATCGAGCCGCTTTCCGTCGGTTTACATGCAGTGCGGCTGGGCAACCTGCAAGAGGCGGCGCGGATCGTGATCATCGGCAGCGGGCCCATCGGGTTGAGCGTGCTTCTCTGTGCCAAGGCCCTGGCCGGCTGCAAGGCCTACGTCACCGACTTGCTCGACGAGCGCCTCGCGGTGGCCCAGAAATGCGGCGCCGATTGGACCGGCAACGCGAGCCGCAGCGACACGACCGCGGCCATTCGCCGCTTCGAGCCCTGGGGCGTCGATTTGGTGTTCGAGTGCTCGGGCGATCCGTTGTGCGTCGACGAAGCGCTGAGAATTCTGGGCCCCGGCGGGACGCTGGTCATGGTCGGCATTCCGCCAACCGATCGCTTGATTTTCAACATCCACGAGATGCGGCGCAAAGAGCTGACGTTTAAGAACGTCCGCCGCCAGCGCGATTGCATGCAGCCGATCATCGAAATGCTGGCGGCGGGCCAAATCGATCCCTGCCCGATGTTGACACACCGTTTCCCACTCGAGAAAATCACAGAAGCTTTTGAATTGGTGGCCCGATATCGCGATGGAGTCGTCAAGGCGGTTCTTGACATTTCGGGAAAACAGTGAGCCACGGCCCGAAGGTCAACGCGAAGGAGCCCGCATTGCCGCAAAAATTGCTTCTCTTGGCCCTTGCCGGGGCGGCCGGCACGCTGGCCCGTTACGGCCTCGGCGGCCTTGTCCAATCTTGGTCCGGGAAGGCCTTTGGCTGGGGCACGGTCGCCGTGAATCTGCTCGGCTGCTTGGTGTTCGGCCTCGTATGGTCGGCCTTGGAAGATCGTTGGGCCACCAGCGGGGAAACGCGGGCAATCATTCTGATCGGTTTCATGGGCGCGTTTACGACCTTTTCGACCTACATGTTCGAGACGTCGCAGTTGTTGCGCGACTCGCAGTACTTGCCGGCGCTGGGCTACTTCGCCTTGCATAACGTTGTCGGATTTGCCGCGTTGCTCGCCGGGCTGTGGTTAGGGGAACTAATCTAGCGTTGGCGGCCGAAGAATTGCCAGGCAGACGCGAAGTCATCACTTACAGGAGAACTTACGAATGCGACTGCCGGAAGAAGCCGAATTGCTGCGGATCTTTATCGGCGAAAGCGATCGCCATCACGGAAAGCCGCTCTACGAGGCGATCGTGCTTGCCGCCCGCCAGCGCGGCATGGCGGGCGCCACCGTGCTGCGCGGGATCATGGGCTTTGGGGCCAACAGCCGCTTGCACACGGCCAAAGTCCTTCGGCTCTCCGAAGACTTGCCGATCATCGTCGAGATCGTCGACAAGCCAGAGCGGATCGCCGAGTTTCTACCCGAACTGGATGCCATGATGGACGAAGGGCTGGTGACGCTCGAGCGGGCTCGGGTCATCGTTTATCGGCACAGTGGCGAGCCGGCCGAAAAATAGGTGCCTAGACCATGCGCCACGGAGATACGGAGAACGTTCCTCGGTGGTGATTCTTCAACCGTTCCGTCCGCCGCACTGCAATTTGGCGGCGGCCAGCGTGTTGTGCAGCAGCATGGTCACCGTCAGCAATCCGACGCCACCGGGGACGGGCGTAATCTTGCCCGCTACTTCTTTCACGGCAGCGAAATCGACGTCGCCCACTAATCCGTCGTCGAGCCGGTTCATGCCGACGTCGATCACCACGGCCCCCGGTTTGACCATGTCGGCCTTGATGAACTTCGCCTGACCGATTGCCACGATGAGGATATCGGCCGTTCGCGTGACGGCCGCCAGGTCGCGAGTACGACTGTGACAGACCGTCACTGTCGCGTCGGCGCCCTTGCCTTTCTGCATGAGCATGACGGCCATCGGCTTGCCGACGATGTCGCTACGACCGACGACGACCACATTCGCTCCGACCGTGGAAATGTCGTTGCGAGCGAGAATTTGCTGGATGCCATGCGGCGTACAAGGCAGGAACCGCGGGCGTCCCTGCGCGAGTCGGCCGACGTTCTCCGGGTGAAAAGCGTCCACGTCCTTCATCGGGTTGATCGATTCGAGCACGCGTTTCTCGTCGATCTGTTTTGGCAGCGGCAACTGCACCAGGATCCCATGCACCGCCGGGTCCGTGTTCAGCTCGTCGATGAACGCCAGCAACTGTTCGGTGCTCATGTCGGCCGCTGGCCGGTGCAATTGGCTGGTGATGCCGGCCTTCGCGCAGGCCTTCTGCTTGTTCCGCACGTACACTTCGCTGGCCGGATTGTCACCGACTAACACGGCTGCCAGGCAGGGAGTGACGCCGGTTTGTTGCGTGAATTGAGCAACTTGTTCGGCGATTTCGGCGCGGATTTGTTGCGAAAGGGTCTTACCATCGAGAATCACGGCGGTCACGTTCTCGCTCCCTGAGGCTTGACTGCGAACGAGGCGGGCAAAATCGACCCGCGCTTGGGCTTCGGGTTCGCAGGGTTGTCGTCATCATGGACGGGGGCACAATCAGACCTGTCATTTTAGCAGCCGCCTTCGCAACGTGGCAGGGGGCTACCTCACACCGAGTGTGCCAGTCCTTATTCGAAAATCCCGTGCAAGAACCATTTGCCGTCCCTCAGACGACGGAAGAGCCAGTAGCGGCCGCCGGTCCGCGTCTCAACCTGGAAATAATCACGGCCCACGGGCTGGCCACGCCACCAGCCAGCTTCGATCCGCTCCGGCCCCCAGTGGCGGACGATCGTGTGGTCGCGGCCGGCGAAGTGAAAGCGGCCGGGCGGGCCGTCGGGGGCCACCGCTGTGGCCGAAAGCAACACGGGTCGCTGCAGCATTCGCACCGGCCGCGGTGGCAGGTCCTCGTTTTTCTTTGAGATGCGACGTCGGCGGCGATCGCCGACCAGCGGATCGTAGTGCCAAGCAAGTTCAGGCTGGGCTTCGGGCCGCAGACGCACCCCGACCACCGCATCGCGCCCCAGCCGGCTGCTGAGCCGCTCGGCCAGAGAGGCAATGTGCTGCGGCTCACGCTGGTCCTCGTCGCCCGACTCGAATAAAGTCGCCTGATGACGTGTTTCCAAAGACTCGGAGAGCGTTACGACGACCGAGGCGCCCGTGACAGGAGAAGGAATCCGCGCTCGCTCGAATTGCAGCCGCAGCAGTTCGAGCAGACGCATTGCGTCGGCAGTCGGGCGGAACAAGCCAAAGCCCAGCGTAATACTCGGGGTAGGAGAGTCGGACCGGGGACGCTCCAAGTTCAACCGGCATTCCACTCGTAGCGCCCCTCGGCCGCAGTGTTTCAAGAGCCCGGCCACGCGATGCACCAACCGTTCCAGTTCGGCGTCGATCCTTTCCGGCGACGTGAGCGGATAGTCGGCCAGCCATCGGGCTTCAAACTGTGGCGGAGGCGGACAGGCTTGGACCGGCTCGTCCAGACGTCCAAAGGCCTGATCCAGGCGGGTCAGCAGGATCGGCCCGAAACGCGAGGGGAGTTCGGCATGGGGAAGCGACTCAACCTGGCCGACCTGAAAGAGCCCCAGTTCATGCAGCCAGTGCAACGTTTCCTCAGGCAGCCGGAGGGCTTCGACCGGCAGCGGAAAAAGCAGCGGTCGCAACTCGCCCGGTGGAACAATCACACATTCGGCATTCCGGAACTGAACGGCTGCCCAAGCGGCCCCGACCGTGTCGGTGATTGCCATCCGACTGGTGAAGCCGAGGCCCCTGATTTCGCCCAAGAGTTGGCTGGCCAAGGCCGGTTCGCCGCCGAAGAGGTGGGCCAAGCCGGTGAGGTCCAATAACAGGCTCCGCTCCTCGGATGGTTCGAAGCCGACGAGGGGGCTGAACCGCTGGCCACAGGCGAGTAGTAGGGATTCGCACACGTCACCGGGCAAGCTGGCGTCGCTGCTTTTCCAGGCGACACAGGCGATGCGTTTCATCGTCTAATTCCACTTCAAGACTGCGGCCCTGGGTGCTCCCACCGCATCTCAACAAACGGATCCGCAAAAATCGGTTGCTGTTGCCCGGCGTGGGATGGAGCCATGCATAGCCGGCCAAGGGCAGGGACTCGACCGCCAGTCGTACGTCGCTCCAAGAGGCTTCGCTTCGCGCGGTTTCAGGCCGCAGCAGCAAGCCGAGCGTGCCGCCCGATTCGGCAGCTAGTTGCCAGCGGCGAAAAGTGCGGTCGTCGATTTTGCGGGGCCAAGCAAGCACGGCGGCCACGGCCGACGAGCGGAGGGCTTGGTCGATGGCCCAGTGATTGTCCCGGGTCGTTTCGGCGTGGACGACCAGCAGTTGTTCCGAACGGATTCCCAATCGCACGGCGGCCGGCGGGCAAAACTCCCGACGCGGGTCGAGGACGACCAACTTGCCACCCTGTTGGCACACCCGTTGGGCGGCGATCAAGGCCAAGGTGGCCGCCCCCGCCGCCTCGGCCGAGAGCCATTCGATCAGCGTACCTCGCCGGAATCCACCCTCAGGGAGCAGATGATCTAACGCCTCGCAACCACTGGAGACGGCCTCGCCCCTCCCGGATCGGCTGCGACCTTCCAGGCGCGCGATCCGCCGCCGCAATTCCGCCAAATCCCGTGCTGGTGACGAGTGCTTGTGCACGTACCGATCCCTCTAGGATTAGTGTACGCATGTATCGTACTGCTGTCCAGGAGTATCGGCCGGCGAAAAACCGGGAAACCAGAAAATCAGCAATCTTCCCAGGCGTGGACCCCCGGTCGCCGGAAAAGCTAGCTCGCGTCGGCCAGCACGTACGGACCCTTGGGGATCACGGCAAGCGTCGCGTCGGGGCCATGTTCGGCAATCGCGTCGGCCACGGCCGCTTCGATGCTTTCGACCGGCTCGACGAACATTCGCCGCAATGTCTCGGCCGGCAAGCCCTCGGTGAACACCTTCACCTTGGCTTTGCGCAGCGCCTTGGCCAATTCTTCCAGCTGCCACTGATCCATCACAAAGCTCTGTTTGGCGAGCAAGCACTCCATGAACGACGCAATCGTCCGGTGGCGCTCAAACAGGCCTTGGAACTCTCGGCTACCGATGCCTTGGCACATGCTGGCGGCGAGAACGATCGTGCCGCCGGGTTTGACCACGGGCAGGGCCGCGACCACGCCTTTGACCGATTGGTAAAAAGTCGTATCGAGCGGGTAGCCGGCCGAGGTGGTGACGACAATATCGACCGGTTCGCGGAGCGTGGCCGAAACGGCGTCGCGAGCGAAGGCCACGCCCTCGGCGTGCGCGGCTTCCAAATCGCCGGCGACGACGCGCAGGAGGCGGCGTTGGGCATCGATGATGACGTTGACGATGAAATCGCAGCCGGCCATGCGAGCGATTGCCGTGCTCTCCTCGTGAACCGGGTTGCCGTCGATGCAGCCGTTGTTTGCCTTGGGGTGTTCGAGGAAATCGGGGCCGTGCCAAACCTGCACGGTATCGAGGCCGGCGATGCCGGGGCAAATCAATTTTCGGCCGCCCGAGAAGCCGGCCATGAAGTGCGGCTCGATCAGACCGGTGGTAATTTTTAGGTCGGCCGCCACATAGCGGGAATCGATCCACACGGGCACGCCGCGCGGGCTGTGGCCGAGAAAGCTGTGCTCGTCGCGAGCCTGGCCGTGATGGTTTTCGATGCGATAGTTAGCGGCGATCTCCGCGCCGACCATTTCCACCAGTTCCTCGCCCAAGTTGGGCCGATGCATGCCGGTGGCGATCAGAATCAGGATGTTTTGGCGGGCGATGCCGGCGGCCTCGAGCGTTGCGAGGATCGGTGGCAGGATCACTTGGTTGGGCACCGGCCGGGTGACGTCGCTGATTACCACGCACGCCGTGCGGCGGCCGTGGGCGAGTTGCGACAGGGGCAGGGCACCGGTCGGCCGTACAAGAGCGGCACGGACGGCAGCGTCGGGATCGGCCAAGGGCGTGCTAGGCCGGTACTGGAGACAGCCGACAAGATGACGATCGGGTAGCTCGACCTCGAGGCCTGTCCGACCATATTCGAGATGGACCCGCATAAGCGTTGTCGGCTGGCAACAAGCGAGGATGGATCACGCGGCGACGACGGGGGACGGACAAGCGAAAGTCCGTCCCCTTGCGCCAGGAAACGCGTTACTTCTTGCCCGGTTTGGCGGCTTCTTTCTTGGCATCGGCGGCCGGAGTAGCACCTGCCTCGCCTTCCTCTTCCTTCTTCTTTTTCTTCTTCTTCATGGCCAGCTTGTAGACGCGGACCTTGGCAAGGCCGAAGGGGCTGTCACCCTCTTGCCAGCGGTCGGCCGTCTTCAGGCGCTGGATTCTCTCGGCGCGGCTCAACACGCTTCGCGCGCGGGCCAAACCCATCCGCACCTTCAGGCTTTTGTCCATTGTCATGACTAGTACACTCCTCGCTATGCTCAACCGAAAGGGGAATTGTCCGTTGAGTACGGCCGATGGCCGGCAAACACGTCAGTATAGGCGTTTTCGGCAGCGACCACAAGCGGAGACGAGGTTTTGTACTCGGGCAACACGGTCTTGAGCATGGCGATTCAGCGCCCCCTTTGCGGTGGGGCTGGCAATGAGAGCTAGCTCCTGGTGCCTACAACTGGTCGAGCCCGCCATGGTCCGGCAGCCGGCGGATCATCCGCAAGAACTCCTTCATCGAGGGGCATCGCTTGTTGACGTTGGGTTCGATGCAGGCGTGGATGGCCTGAGCTAGGGTCGGGTCGATCTCGGGGCTGTATTTGCAGATGTCGTCGGGCGGCTGGTCGTGCGTCATCGCTGCCATGCCTGTGGTGCCCCGCAGCCAGGGGAGTTCGTAGGTGCAGAATTCGTAGGCGGTGACGCCGAAGGCGAATACGTCCAGGCGCTGGTCGGTTTCCCGGCGACGGACCAGTTCAGGGGCCATGTAATTGGGGGTCCCGGTGCGATTGCCCGGCTGCATAAACCAGTGGGTCGCCGGTACGGTCAAGCCGAAGTCGATCAGTTTCAGGTCCTGCCGCTTGTTGGTCAGCAGAAAATTGCGGGGACAGATGTCGCGGTGGATGAAGCCGGCCTCATGGACGGCGGCAACGGCCTCGGCCGCTTGGCGGATGAAATAGGCTCGGCGGCCTCGCAGGCAGGGATCGCGGGCGGCCAGCGCCGTGTTGAAGTTGGGGCCCTCCAGATACTCCATCACCAGATACTGGCCGCCTTCGGTGGTCCAGCCGTGTTCCAAGGTTTGGACGATGTTGGGATGTTTCAATTGGGTGGCAATCTCGCCTTCGCTGGGCTTTTTGAGCCCCTTGAAACGGGCCTCGAAGACGGCCGTCTTGCCCGGATCGAGCAGTTTCAGGCCGACTACTTGTCCGGATTGCAGGTCGCGAGCCATGTAGAAGCTCGACATTGTGCCGGAGATTGCTTCATGCAGCAGCACGAAGCGTTTCGACACATTCACCGCGCCGCCGCCCGACAGTAACGACTTGAGTTGCTCGAAGAAGGGCATGTCCGAGTCGTGGTTCGCGGTCCGTGGATCAAGCGAGGAGTGGAGGCGGATACACCGGCCACCTGGCACGAGCCACTGAAATCACTTGCCGCAGTAGTCAATCGTGCGGGCCAATTCCGATTGTAGATCCTGGCGGCGGACAATGCGATCAATAAAGCCGTGCTCGAGCAAAAATTCGCTGGTTTGAAAGCCCTTGGGCAACTCGATGCGGATCGTCGCCTTGATGGTGCGCGGGCCGGCGAAGCCGATGAGCGCCCGAGGTTCGGCGAAGACAACGTCGCCTAGTGAGGCGAAGCTGGCGGCAACACCGCCCATCGTCGGGTTGGTCAGAACGGAAATGAATAGGCCGCCGGCTTCATTGAAGCGGGCCAACGCCGCCGAGACCTTGGCCATCTGCATCAGCGAGAAGAGGCCTTCGTGCATGCGAGCGCCGCCGCCCGATCCGGAAACGATGATCAGCGGCAACTGTTGGGTGGTGGCCCGTTCGATGGTGCGGGTCAGCTTTTCGCCGACCACGGAGCCCATGCTGCCCATGATGAAGGCCGAGTCGGTGACACCGAAGGCGACGCGGCGGCCGCGGATCATGCCGGCGCCGACCACGGCCGCTTCGCGGAGCCCGGTGCGGCGTTGCTCGTCGCGGACTTTTTGGGGGTAGGGGACCTTGTCGACGAAGGCCAGCGGGTCGCCCGATTGCAGGTCGGCGTCCCATTCCTCAAAGGTGCCTTCATCCAGGACCTGGGCAATCCGCTGCCGCGCTGGGACGTACCAGTGGTAGTCGCATTCGGGGCAGACGCCCAGGCGTTTCTCGGCCTCCTTGCGAAAGATCGTGGCCTGGCAACCGGGGCACCGCTTCCACAATCCCTCGGGGACGCCGCGCTTGGGATGCTTGAGGACGTTGTTCCAATTGCTGGGATCGGCGGTTCTCGCTGACATGGCTACCTAATGATGAAGGGGGTGGATGGTGGGGATGAAGGCCCTACACGCTGGCCGACAAGAGCTCTTCCGCATCGACGCTCAGCGTCTCGAATCGGTTGGGACCGCTGGAGATCTTCCACAAATCGCCCAATTCCTGATGGGCGAGGAAACGGCGGGCCAGGCTGAAAAGGGGCTCCGGAAGGACAATGCCAATCACGCCACCCTCTTTATGGCGCTTCAACAGCTTGCTGACCGCCGCGCGCAACCGCTCATCCGCTTCGGCGAGCATTTCGCCTTCCGGTGGGCAAACGTTCTCCGGCTGCTCTTGCCACTGCCGATAGACTTTCGGCTGCTTGTGGCGGACGTCGTCGATCAGCATTCCTTGCCAAAGTCCTTGGTCGTGATTCTGCAGTCGATCGAGTTTCTTACGTTTCAGCCCTAGCTTCTGGGCAATAATATCGGCGGTCTGCAGGGGCGGCTGGGCAACGGGTGTGTACAGCACCTCCAAGCTCAGATCCTGCAGCGCTTCGGCCGTCGCGGCTGCCTCCTGCAAACCCTGTTCACTCAGCGGGATATCCAGGCTCCCTTGAATCCGCCCCTGCTCGTCGTAGTCGGTCGAGCCGGGCCGAATCAGCACGATGTGAAGCATCGCTAAACTCGCACTTCCTTTCCTGATTTTGCCAGGCCGGTCATTTCCTCAATGAAGCGGCCATAATTGTCGGCGGAAAACAGTGCCGAACCGGTCACGAATAGATCGGCGCCGGCCCGGCCACAAGCTTTCGCGGTTTCCAAGTTCACGCCGCCATCGATCGCGAGCAACACCTCGGGGGCGGCGCGGCGGAGATGGCGGAGTTTGTCGAGAGCCACCGGGTCAAACGGTTGGCCGCCAAAGCCGGGCATCACGCTCATCACCAACACCAGGTCGCACAGATCGAGGCAGTCTTCGATCGCATCGACCGGTGTGGGCGGGTTGAGAGAAATGCCCGCGGCGATGCCCATCCCCCGAATTTCGCTCAAGAGCGGGCGAGGATCCGGAACGGCCTCGATGTGAAGGGTGAGCAGATCGGCTCCCGCATCGCAAAATCGCCGCAGATAATCGGCGGGGTTCGAAATCATCAAGTGCACATCGAGCGGCAACTCGGTGCTGCGTCGGATGGCTTCGACGATTGGCAGTCCGAAGCTGAGGTTCGGCACAAAGTGCCCATCCATGATGTCGAGATGCAACAGGCGGGCGCCGGCCTGCTCGAGCTGGGCCACTTCGTCGGCCAGACGCCGAAAGTCGCACGACAATAACGACGGCGCGACCAACGGCGCGGCAGCGTGCAATTCTTCGACAACGGGCGGACTAGCCATAGACGACTGGACCTACGGAGAACCGGCTTCTCCTCGTCAGAGAGACGAACGGCGGATGAAGCAGATGCGGAAAGGTCCTCCCATTTCTCTGATTCGCAACATTGCTAGTATTCTAACAACAAGGGGCCCACTCGTCTGCGCTTCTTCCGGCTGTCGACCTAAGTCCTCAGAAGGAAGTAGCTTGCGCCTACTGGCGGGGTGGCGGCGGCAGGCCGTCGGTACGGGAAACGCCGATCCGCGGGGGCTGCCAATAGCGCTTGGCGGCCGACCGGATCGGACCGACGCAAAACGGCGTACAGGGGCCGCTCGAGCCTCGGCCAAATCCCGAAGGACGCCTTGTAGCGGCGCGGGATTTTGATAAACTTAAGTGCTTGTCCCGAATTGGGGAGCGTTTCGTGTGACTGAAAGGCCGATATCCCTTTACCGGGTAAAGCCTATATTAGGGAATTCCAATGGCAAGACGACTTCAGGTCAACAAGATCAGCAAGCGGCGGGCAAAGTCGAAGGTTCGCACCAAGAAGAAGGATCCGATTTTTGTCGACGGACAACGGCCGCGCCCGATGTATGTCGACTACAAAGACGTGGAACTGCTCAAGAAGCTGACGAATCGGCAAGGCAAGATCATCAGCCGCCGTAAGAGTGGCTGCACGGCCGTCAGTCAGCACGCGGTCACCCGCGCCATCAAGCGGGCCCGATTTATGGCCCTGCTGCCGTACACCGGCGAGTAGACGGCTGCCCACAAGACTGCACCGCGTCGTGATTGCGGTGCCGATCGAGAGATTTCCAGGCCGCGGAAATGTTCAGCGGCCTTTTTTGTTTGCGCTACTGAACTTCTTGGCGGCCGTTTTTTCTGTCAACGGCTTCGCGTCGGCCCGATTGAGAACCACTGTGAACGTGGCGCCTTGGCCGAGGGCGCTGCGGACTTCGATCCGGCCACCCATCTCGGAGATCAGCATTCGGCAAAGGCCGAGTCCGAGGCCGGTGCCACCCGTTTCAGCCCGCGTGGTGAAGAACGGCTCGAAGATCTTCTCCAAGTTCACGCGCGGAATGCCCACCCCGGTATCGCTGATGTCGATCGCGACCGACGCCATCTGGTCCTCGTCCTTGCTGCCCAGGGCGTAGCTGCGGATCGTCAGCGTGCCCCCCTTGGGCATCGCGTTCATGGCGTTGGTGCACAGATTGAACAGGACTTCCTGGAGCGTGTAGGGGTCGCCTTGGACGGGCGGCACGTCCTCCAATTCCTTTTCAATGCAAACGTTCCGCGAATGGCTGACGCCCAGCACTTCCAGCGTTGCTTCGACCGCCTGATTGACGTCCGTGCTTTGCAACGTGATGCCACGCGGTCGGGCGAAGGCCTGAACCCGCTTAGCCGTTCGTTCGATTCGTTCCAAGGCTTCGCCCATCAACTGCACATATTCGGTCAGGTGTGAATCGTCCTTCACCCGCTCACCGATGCGGTGCAGGCAGTTCTGGAGACCATCCAATGGATTGGCGATTTGATGGGCAATCCCGGCGACCAGTTGGCCAATGCCCAGCATCTTCTCCTTTTGGCGAATTTCGGCGTGGGCCCGATCCACGTAACGGCGAATGGACGTGGTGAAGTAGACCGCAATCCACAGGGCACTGGCGAAGGCGACGAAGGTGCCTAGCAGATCCAACTTATCAGGCGGCGGCAGTTGGCGGGGATCGGTCGGAAATCGTAAGGGATACGCAGGAATCAACTGGAGGTAAAGGAACAGCATCACACTGCCGACCATGACGGTCGAAAGTGCCGCAAAGAAATAGGGCAATCGACCGCGGAGATACATCCCGGCAATGATCATATGGAAGACGAAATAGAAGAGAAACGGGTTGCGTGGAAGGCCGGAAAAATACAGCAGTAGCGTGAGCGAGACGAGGTCCAGCAACACCTGGAGGAAGATGTTGTGATCGACGTTGCCTTCGCCGGCCGAGATGTCGCGCTGGGCGAGGTAGAAAAGCAGGTTGTAACCCAGCATGGCGGCGGCCACGAGATAAAGCGGCCGCGGATCGGTTAACACCGGCAGGACGGAGGAGGTCAGCCAGGTCATCCCGACGACGGCCGCGCAGGCGAGCCACCGCAAGGACACCAGCCATCGCGCGCCTTCAGGAGGAAGCTTCATGATTCAAAAAAAGCTAAAATTGGGCGGGCGGTCGTCTGAAAAGGTCGGTCTTGCTAGATGTTTACAGCGTTGCCACCTTTTCAACCGCCTCGTCGGCGCGTTCGGCAGGATCAGCGGCTTGTGCCGAACCATTGCCACGTTCATCCCACGTCACCACGGCAGTGCGCTGCTGCAGATCCAAAGTTAGGATGATGCGATCGCCAATTTGAGCGCCTTGCTTGCGGAGAAACGCGCCTAGGCCCCAGGCTCGTCCTTCCTTCGTGGCCAGGGTGCCGATTTCCTGCCCGTCGTGGTCCAGGAATTGAAACCGCCCGCGCACGACTTGTTTCAGGGCGGCCGGCACCGTAATCACGGCGTAGGTGCTGGCCGCCTTCGAGAGTCGATAGCGCAGCCAGACTTTGCCGTCGTGGGTCCAGCCATGTTGGTCGAGGACGCGATGATTGGCGCGATTGGCACGACGTTCCGAGAGCAAATCCTCGACCTGTTCGGAGGCGACTTCCGCGCCGAGGAGGCCGTACACGCTGTGGCCGTATTGGGTGATCACGGGGGACCAGGACACAAAAGCGTGAAAACTGAAACGATTCATTCCCCCGGCCACGCACAAATCTTCCATGGCTCCCCGTTCCATGACCGGGCCGTGCTGCTTGAGGATGGCGACCAGTTGTGCCTCGACACCGGTCAGGGCCTCGTTCCAGTCGCGGGGTGGATCGCCAATAATCCGATTGCCCTCAACCCGGACGCCAGGCATTTGCCGACAGAACTCCAACAGAACCTGTTCGGGCGGGGGCTCCTTCCACAAGCGGCGGTTCCGTCCCAAGGCCGAGTGAAGTTGGGCAGCGGTGACGCTGCCGGCGACCGCCAAGACCTTGTCAACGGCCTTGGGCAGTCCATGGCGATGGACCGGCAACAAACGGAACCAGCCGCTGGCTTCGTCAAGCCATTGAAAACCTTCCATCAATCGTAGCACCTGCCGCACGAGTTCAAAGCTCGCTGCAGCGCCGCAACGTGCCGAGGCAAGGGCTTGGATGGCCGGGACGGTTCCCAGCCCATGGAAATAAACTTCTTTCTTGGCCAAATCGACGATCGTGGCGACCGCCCCGACCTGGTCGGGAGCGACGACGAGTCGGGCGTCACGATCACCCCCGGTCCCGTTTGGCAAGCTGACGATCTTGAAGTTCGCCACTCGGTCGAGCAGTTTGGCCCCGGCGACGACACTCTCGATCGAGAGTCCAACGGCCGTCAGGCCGTGCCGCGCGATTTCTTCTTCGAGAGCCTGTGCGGCGGCTGGCAACCGGCCGTGAATCAAGGCCAGGGCCTGTTCCATCGCGGGGGCCGGAAACTGGGGGTCGCGCGATCGCTTGGTGAGTTTGGCACAGACCTGCCGGACGCGCTCACGCGTAATCCCGAAGCGATTGCCGATTTCCGTCAACGTGTGCTGGCGGCCGTCCTGCCAGCCATAGTACCCGATGAGGATCTCCCGATTTCGCGGATACGAGGTCGACGCGAAAATGTCGATGAGTTCCTGCTCCAGGGTCATAAAAATACCCTTTCCATCGGAAGGAGATTCGCATTATAGTCGACCGCCGGGGGGCAGGCAAGCATCTCCGGGAGCTGGACATTGACCCTCGTTGCTTAGGCTAGTAGGCTTATCAGCTTGATGAAAACGAGTCGCGGCAAGGCCGACAGGCAAAAAGGAGGTCGAGGTGGCCCACCAAGTAACGCTGATCACGGGGGATGGAGTTGGACCAGAATTGGCCGAGGCGGCGCGGCGTTGCGTCGATGCGACGGGCGTGAAGATCGACTGGGACGTGCAGGAAGCGGGCGTCGACGTGATGTATCGGACCGGCACCCCCCTGCCCGAGGCTACCCTCGAAAGCATTCGTCGTACGCGGTGTGCCCTGAAAGCGCCGATTACCACCCCCGTGGGCACCGGCTTCCGCAGCATCAATGTTCATCTGCGTCAGACCTTTGATCTGTTTTCCTGCCTTCGTCCCTGCAAGCACTACCCCGGCGTCCGCACGTTTTTTGGCGACCGCCCCGTCGACTTGGTGATTGTGCGCGAGAATACCGAAGACCTGTACGCAGGCATCGAGTTTGAGTCGGGCAAACAGATCACGGGGGAGTTGATCGACTACATCAACCGCATTTCGCCGCAGCGACAGATTAAGTCGGGGCGCGACGAGACGGGCATCACCATCAAGCCGATCAGCAAGTTTGGCGCCGAACGGATCATCCGTTGGGCTTTTGAGTATGCCCGGGAAAACGGCCGCAAGAAAGTCACCGTGGTGCACAAGGCAAATATCATGAAGCACACCGATGGCTTGTTCCTTGCGGCCGGCCGAAAGGTGGCCGAACAATTCAATGACATCGCCTTCGAGGATCGCATCGTCGACAACATGTGCATGCAACTGGTGCAGAAGCCGGAACTGTACGATGTGTTGGTGTTGCCGAATCTGTATGGAGACATTTTGAGTGACTTGGCCGCCGGCTTGGTGGGCGGGCTGGGAGTGGCGCCCGGCGCGAACATCGGCACCGGCGGCGCGGTTTTCGAGGCAACCCACGGCAGCGCCCCAAAATACAAGGGGCAAAACCGCGTCAACCCCACCGCGCTGATCCTGTCGGCGATGTTGATGCTCCGCTATCTCAAAGAGGCCGAGGCCGCCGACTGCCTGGAAAAGGCGGTTGCCGACGTGATCGCCGAAGGCAAGGACGTGACCTACGACATGAAGCCGGATCGCGATGATCCTACTGCCGTGGGCACGCAAGAGATGGCCGATGCCATTTGCCGCAAACTCAGCGGTTGCTAGTGCGAGGCGCACCCGGGAGCGCGCAATCGCGGTCAGAAAGCGTGCTTCCGAAAGCGAATGGCGGTAGCAAGACGCGCCCTAGCGGGACGAAGCTGGCAGCAGTTTCTGGTAGGCGGGCAGTTCCAGGGGATGCAGCATCTCGGGCTTAAGACCTTTTCGCAGGGCGGCCAGCATCGTGGACGCGGCCTCTTCGTCGCGGTTCGCGGCGGTGAGAATCTGCGCCTTGTGGAACAACCGCACCGCCGTTTCCTCGTCCTCCAGGGCGGCGTTAATGTCCTGCATCGCCAGTTCGAGTTTGCGGAGGGCCAGATAGATCGTGGCCCGCGAGTCGATCAGTTGGGGGTCCGGGCCCTGGAGATCGATGGCCCGATTGACCAGCGCCAGGGCCTCCTCGATCTTGATGCCTTGCAGCGCTAGCAGGGCAGCCAGATTGTTGAGGGCGGAAACGATGTTGCCGTTGTTCGCCAGGATTTCGCGATAGAGGGTCTCAGCTTCCGCGCAACGTCCCTGGTAGGCGCGGAGGTTGGCGAGCATGTGGACCATCGCCATCGTGCGTTCCGACTTGCGCAGATGTGCTTCGACCACCGAGTCGAGGACTTCGATGTGAACCGGCCGAAGCTTCTGCATCTCCAAGAGCCTAATGCAGGTCGCGAAGACGTCGTTGGGCGAACATTCCGGAGCGTACTGGCGGACAATGGCAATGGCCTCGTCCAGTTTGCCCTGCCTGGCAAGGAAGATTCCCAGGACAAGTTGGTCTCGCGGCGATTTCTTGGCATATTCCCGGTACATTGCTTCGGCAAAGCCCGTGAACGTGCGGACCATCGGCTGTTGTTCGGGTTTGGTCAATCGCCGGGTCAGTTGCGCAAGCTTGTCGGCGGCGAAGTGCATGCGCGCGTCGCGCTCGGGAGACTGTTGGTCAACCGCATCGATAAATCGCTTCAGCGCAGCCAGCGCGGACTGCGGTTCGTCCATGGCGCACAATAGGTCCACGCGGAATCCGACCGTGATCGGAGTCTCTTTGGTAAGCGTCTCCAGGCGGGCGATGCTCATGTCGGCATCGGCCAACGCGTCGTGCTGCAACAGGCCTTCGATATACGGGATCCAATACTTCGGCACATTGCCATGCTCGGCAATCAGGCTGCGGAACAATTCATTCGCCCGCGGCCAATTTCCCAGTTTTAGTTGCGTTTTGGCAAGCAGGAACTGGTCATCGGCCGTGGCTCGCTTCGCCTGGCACAACTGCTCGAGAGCGGCCACCGCCTCGGTCCGCCGGTTGCGTCGCGGATGTCCCAAATTCACCAGAGCTTTCAAGCGTAGATCGTCGACGGAGTCTTGGTCGAGGGAAAGGTTTGCGGTGAGAAGCTCATTGGCCTTTTCCAGATTGTGGAACCCGCCCCGCGCATGGTAGATTTGGGCCAGTTGCCGCTGAACACCAACAACCTCTGCCGTTTGCAGCGTCTTGTTTCGTTGCAGGACGCCGCTGAGCAATTTTTCCGCCTGGTCAAGATTACCGTGGCGACCGTAACAACTGACGGCGGGAAGAACCACGGTCAGGTCGTCCGGGGCAACGGCCAGCGCTTTCTGGTACCGCTGTTGGGCCAACTCAGGCTTGCCCAGCACCTCGTAACAGCGGGCGGCGGTAATCGCAGCGTTCTTGGCAGACAGGCGTGTGCCCACTTCGGCAATGACTTTTTCTGCTTCCACGGGCCGGCCCGCCTTTTGCAGCAGGTCGACCAAGGTAATCCAGGCCTGCGGCGTCTCGGGCTGGAGCGCGATGGCCCGCCGCAGCGCTTGTTCGGCCGCTTCCAGTCTCTTGGCCGCCTCGGAATCCTGCTTTGCTTCCTTCAGGCGATCCGCCTCGGCCTTATAGACACGGCTCAGCCAGAGTTCGCTGCGATAGTCTCGGGATTTCGCGCTGTTCAGCTGATCGGTCAAGCGGGCAAGGCGAGCGAAGTCTTGCTGCTGCAACGCCGCTTCGCCTGCCAGGAGCGCCAATTGGGGTGACAGACGTTTCAGGTCGCCTTCGATCTTTCCGAACTGCTCCTGGGCAAGGGCAAACTGGCCGTTCTGAAGCAGCAACTGCATCAGTCGCACAATGAACGCTTCGCTACGCTCGCCCAGATCGAGCGCTTCGATGCAGCGCTGTACGGTCATCTCATGGTTGCCCAACTGCTCATACACCGCCGCCTCGGCCAGGACGACCGGCAGCCAATGAGGACGCGATTCCCGTGCCTTGGCCAGATAGGAAAGGGCCTTTTGCTGGGCCTCGCTGGGATTCTTCGTTTGCCCGGCGCCCAAGCTGGTCAGCACGCCTTGTCCATAGAGATACCAATAGGAATTGGTCCCCGCCACGCTGCGAAGATCGGCGAGCGCATCGGCAATTCGCTTCTGGTCCTTGGTCTGGACGGCGGCCAACAGCGTCATGCCCCGCACTTTCAAGTTGCCAGGGTCCTTTTCACGAATCTTCTGGCAGAGCACGCCGAGCAATTGGCGGTCGGTGAGTTGATCGAGCAGGCCGAGCCACAAGGCAAGCTTCTGATCGTCTGGGAGCGTCGCGACCTCGAGGGATAGCTTCTGGAGCGGTCCGCTGGCTTCGGCTCCGTAACGACGGGTCAGGTAGTGCGCCCGGGTCAGACGCACCGCCGCACTATCGGGCAGCAGTTTTTCCGCCTGTTGCAGGGCCGCCTCGGCCGCCTCGTGGTGTCGTTGCACGCTGGCAATCGAAGCCAAGGCCAGCCACAACTCGCCCTTGGTCGGGGTCTTCGCAGTGGCCTCCTCCAACACCCGCTGAGCATCGTCCCCGCGGCCGCGAAGCAGAAGCATTTCAGCCCGCAGTTGGGGCACCTCGGCGAGTTGGGGTTGGCTAGCCTCGGCGCGCTCCAGGGCCTTTTCCACCGCCGTCCAATCTCGTTGCTCGGCCGGCTGTTGCATGGTCTTCTGGAACAGCAATACGACCCATGACAGGGCCGAGCCGCCCCCTTCGTGGACACTCAGGCGGCGATATTGGTCCATGGCTTCGTCAAGCTGGCCACGCTTGCGCAAAACCTTGACCAGAGCACGCTGCGCGATGGGACAATTCGGGTCGATTCGGAGGGCCCGTCGGTACGCGAGTTCTTCCTGGCCAACGTTTCCCAAACGCTCGTAACACATGCCGATGCAAATATCGATGGGTTTGAGCCGCTCGGCCGTCAAAAACGGCGACTTGCGGGCCGCCTCGAAACTCTCGCAAGCCGCCAACCACTTGCCTTCGGCGAACTGGAAGCGGGCGTTGATGTAGGCAACGTGCTGACGCTTGATGTAATCAGGGCAGGTATCGCACATCTGGAACTCGGCGAGCGCTTTCTTGGCCTCGTCGAGCCGGTTGTCATCGATCAGAAAGTCCATCAAATCCATCCACAGTTCCGGCTTGCCGTCAGTAGCCTTCAGCCCTTGCCGGATCAATTCCACCGCCTTGGTCGGCTCGTTGCGAAGCATCTCCGCGCGGCCGGCAAGGTCGTACAGCGAGGCGGAGGCGGGATTGTGTTTCAGGCCGCGGCTTGCGTAATCCATCGCCTGGTCGAATTTGCCCTGGGCAAGCGCCAATTTAGCTGCCAACTCCAGCACCTCAGCATTGTTTGGCGCAAGCTGAAGGGCCTTCGTCAGATCTTGAACCGCCTGATCCTTGCGAACACCATAAGCCAACTGGTAATTGCATCGCCCCAGATACGCTTGATAGGCTTCCGGATTGGCCGTTACCATCTTTTCGATGATCGCATCCGCTTCCGCCGGTTTTGAGAAGTGGAGTCGCAGTAAGGCTGCCGCTTGAGTATAGGCAGTGAATTGAGCCGGGTCGGCATCGAGCGCCTTTTGAAAGCTCGTCAGTGCCCGATCATACTCGGCCAGACCCACTTGGCACTTGGCCAGTTGTTCGAGCAGCGCCGCGTCGCCGGGGGTGGTTTTGAGCAACTCTTCCAGATGTTCCTTGGCGTCACGGAAGCGGTGGACGAACAGGCACATCTTGATCAGACGTTGTCGTGCGGCACTTCGCTTGGGATCCCGGCGCACCAGAAGTTCGAGCAGCCCGATCGCTTCGCCGAACTTCCGAGGGCTGAGGACGAGGTCGCCCTGCTGTGCCTGGTCGGCGGTCATGAGCGACAACTCCTCCAGGGCATCAAGCTTGTTGGGGGCCAATCGGACATACCAAGTCAAGTAATCGATCGCTTGTTTCTCGGCCTCGGCCTTGGCCGAGGCATCGCCCTTTTGTGCTGCGGCCGCCGCCAGTTCGCGGTTGCGTTGTGCCTCCTTGTAGAAAAAACCGGCGTTGCTCTCCATTTGGCGTCCGTGCCACAGATGCACGAGGACGGCTCCCACAACAACGACGACCGAGACAATGATCGCAAAACGTATGTTCAAAGTTCTCATACGGTTTCGGCCCTAACCAAAAAAGGAGGGGCGGGCAGCGAAGATCATCGCTGCCATTCCAGGGAATAGAGTTGAATATACTCTACCCTATCATAACAGAAACGATGGACTGCCGTCGGGCATATCTGCCTGCTTGTTTGAGGCAGCGCCCGGGAAAAAGGCCGTCTTCGGACCGACCAGCCGCAACACCCACGAATGGGCGGTGCGACGAGCTGGCGCGTTGGCAGCCGGCAAGAGATCTTACCGGGATCGCCTTTGATGATGCCGCCGCGTTCTACCGTAAGGTTGCGACGGGCTCTAAGCGCCCCGACGGCGACATGGCCAGAGGCGGATTGCGGCCGCTGCCATGACCAAGAGGACCCAGGTCGCCGGTTCTGGCGCGTCGGTGATGGCCGCGACTTGGGCTGGTGTTAACGCCGAATTGAACACTTGGAAGTCGTCGACGGCCGCGATGGCGCCAAAGTGGTTCTCGCCGCCGGTCGTGACGCCCAAAGCCCCCAAAGCGAAGTTGGCAAAGGAAACCGAGCCGCTCATCGTGAAACCAAAGGGACTGCTGCTCATCACGTTATTGTCGACGTAGACTGTGGAGACAGAAGCATTTCGGTCGACGGTGACAACCAGTCGGTGCCACTGCCCATCGGCCGTGTTCGGTGTGCCATCGGCAGCAAAGCTGCCAAACAGTGCGTAATTGGCGCCGTCGGTCGTCACCAAACCGTTCGGAGCCGGGCGAGTGGCGGTGTTGATGTTCATGACCAGTCCGCTGCCAGCCCAAGTGTTGCCCCAGAGGCGTCCGTTGTTGCCCGAGGCATCGGAACTCTTGTACTTCACCGCGATCGAGAACGATCGGGTGCCGAGCACCGAGGTAAGGTCCGGCAGCATGACAAACTGTGTGGCCGCCTGGTCGCCGACCGGGTTATTGAAGCTGACGGCGTAATTGCCGCCGCCACCCTCTCCTCCCGTGAAAAAAGGATTGCCGACGTAAGTCCCGTTGTTATGGAAGTAGCTGACATCGACGACCGTACCGTCAACGTTGCCGTTGTTGAAGTTGTAGTGGAGGACCTGGGCGGCTTGGCCGACAGAAGCGGTCAAAAGGAATAGTGTGGCGGCGACGAGCAGCAGTTTTTTCATGGTCGATCTCCGGGATTGACTGCAGGAAGGGCAGCCAATCAAAAAAGTCAGAAACGCCTAACGCGTGAAAAGTCCTCCCCCGCCTCAGCTTACCGGGTCGCAAGAAAAGTGGAAGCCGCGAGCAAGAACTCCTCCTCTCTAGGAATACGTCCAAAGGTTAACAACTTAGCACCTGAAAATGGTAAATAATGCTGGTGGTTAGCTATTTTCGTTGGCGAGCCAAGCCCCCGAATCAAGCGAGGATGGCAAATGTCGCAAAATTGCGGCGGGTCACTTTGCAGCCGACCGATGATTGATTAGAATAAAACAACGTAGCTGAGACCTCCTGAAGGGTGGTTTTTCAGATTTTCTGGAGAGGTGGCTGAGTGGTCGAAAGCGCCGGTTTGCTAAATCGGTGACCGGGAAACTGGTCCGCAGGTTCGAATCCTGTCCTCTCCGCTTGATCAAATCGGCTCTTCGTAAGTAAGCTTCGCAGAAGCACTTGCGAAGAGCCGTTTTGTTTGGCACAGTCAACTGTGCCACAAGTGTGCCAATCCCGGCCTTTTGCACTCTCCCCGAGACTCTCCGCCGCCTGCCGCTTGGCATCGCAAGCATGGCGGGCAGGTCCAGTCCCGAGCCCATCGGGTCGGTTTGGGTTCCACCTCGGTGACCTCCTCTACGAAACAGATGTGGTACCTTCCGTCGCCCCCTTGGCGGCGGAGCCTCCCACGAAGTTCACACGCTGCATCTGCCGCTGTGCCTCGTCGTCGTGCAGGTGGTAGTAGTGGCGGACCATCAACGAGTCCTGGTGGCCTAGCCACCGCATGACCACCTGCTCCGGCACGCCCGTATTGGCACAAACCGAACAGAAGTAATGTCGAAAACTATGTAGCCGGCCGTCCTGGAAGCCTGTCTCGCCATCGGGCGTGGGAAACTGCTTTGCCAGGGGCCTAAGCACCTCCTTGATTAGCGTTCGTCGAGCTATATCGGCGCTCAAGACGCCGCCCCGGGGGCCGCAGAACACGCGACCGCTCGGGTGATGGTTGGCCAGTTCCAGCACCCGACGAAGGTCCTGGTGGATCGGGAAGGCGCGGCCTCGGCGGTTCTTCATCTGTCGCGCCTCGTGTCCCACGCCCCGCATCGCCTTGGCCGTCTCGTCGGTGAGCTTGATCACGTTGGCCTCGAAATTGATGTCGGACCTGCGCAGGGCGGCCAGCTCCGAGATCCGCATGCCGGTGCACGCCAGCCCCGTCAGTGCGTCACCCAACCAGTTCAAGTCGGCCGACTCGTAGCAGCGGTTCAAGATGGCGGTCACTTCGGGCTGCCGCCAGCAATAGGTGTCCGTGCCCGTGGGGCGGGTGAGGGACAACCGGACGCGAGACGCCTCGGGCAAGTGTTTTTCGGTGATCATCCAGTTGATCGCCTGCTTGATGGTGGTCAGTTCCAGGAACTCGGTCCTGTATGCGTAGCTCTCGTCGTCAAGCCAGGCGGAGTAGCGCTCCAGAAGCCGGGCGGAGACGTCATTCCAGAACCGCACACCCTGCCCGCGTGCGAATGGCTCGAACTTGTCAAAGACTGCCTTGTATCGCGACTGGGTCTTCGGTCGGGTACCGCCGGTGACACGGCTGCGAGCGATGTGTTCCCGGTAGAGGCGGATCCCCTCTTCTAACGATAAGGAATTGTTGACTACGTTATCCAATTCCTTGGCGTCGGCCAGCCCCATCTCAACGGCCTTGACGAGATCGAGTTGGCGGACGGCTTCGAGGGCTTCATTACCTTCCTTGGTTCCGAGAGAGTGACGGCCGGGCGAACGATTGTTTGCCCGGCCATCCGCGTACCATACGCCGCTTGGGCGCTGATAAAGCCGCCATACGAAGTAGCGGCCCGTTACGTGTTCGTATTTTGTTTGCTTGGGCATGATCTTTGGTCGTCTTGGGAGGTGCCAGGACGCCGCACTAGCTTTTGCGCCCAACGGGGGCGCGGACCGGACGGTGCTTGCGTCGGCGTCCCCGTGGATGGGATAGTATTTGCAGACTCCACTTCGCCCGCGGGCTGATACGGAGCCAGGTGTTGCCCGAGTTGTTCCAAGGCGCTAGCAGGAAAGAGGAGCTTCTTGCCCTTCCCTCCCATTTGTACCGCTGGCAGACTTCCGTCACGGACGCGACGCCGTAGGGTCGCTTCGGACAGCCGAGAAAGCTGAACGAATTCCTTGAGCGTCAGAAATTGCGGTTTGGTACTGCCGTCCATGGCAATGTCCGTCGCGTTTGTTGTCGGTTGGTTCGCAACGGCAATCGACTAGTCGCGCCGTACTGAGCATCCTCGACCTAATTAAACGCGAGGGCACAATGCCTGATCCAGTGCATTCGCCTGGAAGCAATTAACCTCGATTCGGACCTGGCACTTCGTGACCCGGGCCGGGGTGCTTGCGAACCGCGACCGGAAACATGGCGGAAAGCGAAGAGAGAGGTCGAGCGAGCGGGTCTCGATTGACGCCGTGGTCAGATCGTGGACTGGGTCCACTCGGAGCCCATTCGCCGGCGAATGAGAAGAAGATCCCGGTGGACAACCTGCTCGTCAACTTTGAGGAAGGATGCCACGGCCTGTTTCAGCTTACCCTCGTTCCGCTTCAATGCCTGCGGATGCCGTTGGCAGAGCACTTTCCAATAGTGCTGAAGTTCAAAAAGCCGTGCGAGCCGGCCGATTTCCCTCTTTGCAGCATTGCTGCGTCGCACCATTCGAGTCCAGTCCGACAGGTGCTCTGGCCCCTTGTCACCTCGGAGCGAATCATCCAAGAGTTGCCGGAGATCATCGCGGCTGGGAATGGGGAACGTATCGGGGATAAAGAAGATGCCGCCAGCTCCGTTAAGTTGCTCCAGCACCGTAAGCGGGAAAGCGCCCGATAGTTTCGGCGTGAGGGGAATCGGCAGATGGGGCGCGGCGAGCCCGTTGAGGCGCCAACGGATGTAAAAGTCCTCGAATTCCTTGGCAAACTGCAGCGTGGTTTTGCTGGATACGAGTCTGGCGCCCGGAAGCGTTGTTCCTTTTGGTACCAGCGGTCCAAGCTGCAGAACCCCCGATTTCCAAACTTCGCTTTGCCACTTGGTGAATAGTTGGCGGTGCTCTTCGAGAAACGTGCGCGAGGTGAGCAGCCAGCCGACGTAGCCGCGTGACACCGAGGCGTTCCAGGCCAGGGAGGGTTGTGCCGACCTGAGCATGTCCTGCACGCGTTGTGGCGTCTTTTTCAGAGCGGCTGCTAACGTCTGCAACTGCTCGCTGGAAAGCGACAAAGGCTCAGGACGCAGCAACGAATAATTGATGGGCCGGCCACCCCAGAATCCGACGTTGAGCGTGTCATTACAGGCATCGGAGAGGGCGTACTCCAGTCCGAGGAGATCACCATCGAATCGTTTGTTGCCGATCGTGCCAACGACGGCTTCCAAGAGCTTCCGGGGCAAGGTGAAGAAGAGCCTATCCTGGACCAACGGGTGGCAGCGGTACTGCTGTGGGACGGCTATCTCTCGGAACCCTGGCATGGCCGATGACTTTCGGCCGGTTGAATTTGGCTGCACCTTAATTCTCCTTGCGTCCGACCTCCCGAATCCAACCTATGCTGATCGGGAGATGGTGTCAACTTAAGGATTGGCGAAATGGTATCGGCCATGCAGACGTCGGAAGCTGAAATCCACAAGGATATATGGGTGCGTAGACGCCGCTATGGCAGAGGCCGGGAGCTTCAGTAAAGGCCATTGAGCCCCGGGTGCAACTGAGCGGGCTGCTACTTCTCCTGTCCTTCTGGCCCATTCTCAATCAGCCGTATCTTCTCCCGTAACTTGGCGGCCAATTCGTACTTTTCCTCGGCAATGGCTTTCTGCATCTCACCGTGAAGGTGGGAAAGGGAATCGGCGGTAAGCTGCGGCTGTCCATCGGCGCGGTTGCCGCTATCCCCGGAACGAAGGTCGTCTGCCTGATCACCCACCTGCTCAATCTGCCGACGACGATCGAGTTGGGCAAGGTAGTGAAGGTCGGGCTTCGACGGCTGAAGCTTGGTGGTCGCCGCGTCCGCCTGATTGAAGTTGCCTCGGCGGGCAAGCAACACGGCTTTGTGCCGGTGGTAGGTGGCCTTCGAGCCGCCATCCGGATGACCCTTGAATGCCTGCACGCGAGCGGCTTCGGTCTCGTACTGAGGATCGGCCAGGAGCCGGAGCACCAGGATCTGCTTTGGATCGGCTTCGGCTTCGATGGTTCGAAGAATAAGGTCTCGCCAAGCCGACCCGGCTTTTTTGTGCTCCCGGGCTGTGATGTAGAATCGGAAACTGGGTTCCACGATGCTAAACAGATTCCGGCCGATAAAATCGAAAACTTCTTCGTCGTCAAACCACCCTCCCTGCGCAACTTGTCGATGAAGTTCCAGTGCCGAGGGTTGAAAGGAGATCAACAGGCCGCGGTCATACACGGCGGCAATGTTCCGATCCAGCGTGTCGTAGTCATTGCAAATAAGACAAATTCGACTGACGGACTCGAAGCTTTTCGGGAGCTCCCCGCTCGTCAATGCCCAGTGCTTGCTACCCCATGCGACTAGTTTGGTCGGATGGGTGTCGCAGACGCACTTGAGAAGGATCACGTTCTCCTTCCTCGTCAGCAGATCGTCAAGGTCGTCCATCACCACCGGGATGCGCCGGAAGGAGTACAGCCGCTCGTACAGGTCCAATGGGGTGTGCTTGCCTTTGACCAAGCCCCAGCCCAAGGCCCCCCGCGTTTCCTGCATGATACGTTTGACGATTTCGGACTTGCCCAGCCCTGGCCCTCCGGTGATGCACAGGAGTTCGTAACTGCCGCAGGCGAACGCCCTGACTAACTGGCGCAACTCGTCATAGGTTGCGACGGTCAAGCAGTGGCGTGGAAGTATCTTCCGTTTGTTCACGTTTTCCTCCTTGATTCGGATTACCAATTCAGCAGCGACGCCAAAGCCGGCAGGCGATAGCGGCGTCACGATTTCCCTGTCCGCCCTTTGCATGGCGTCTTGGAAAACGTGAGACAATGCGACCTGAAGGTCGCAAAGTCTCGCGATTCTAGAAACCAGGGCCTTGGCGGTCCTCTTATCCAAGGGTATCGCCGAAGAACAGCGTGAATCGAGGTAGCTTGCCTGGAAGCAATTGACCCTTAACGGGGAAATTGCGGGCATCTGAAATGCAGCTGATGTCCGTTCCACTCTGCAAGCAGTTACCACCACTGCGAAGTGGAACTCGGGCGTCCCGGAGCCAGAAAGAGGTGCCGGCAATAGCTATTGACCCCTCTATATAAATATGCCACGTTTCTTGCCAGAATTTAGTTGCAGTGGGTGTGATGCATCCTTCCTGAGTTTTTGGCCGCTGTACCCGAGTGTGAACATCCGGGCGAAATCCCCGGCGACGGGGCTAAGGATTGAGAGAGCAACGTGATGCTCGCGCCGACCTTGGTGCGGCGCTTCTAGCCGTCGGCTGCGGTAGCGGACAGCAGGCCAGATACGATAGTGTGGGTTGATGGAACGGCGACAACGTTATCAAGGTATTGTGCGCGCCTGCGGAAGCAGACAATTACTATACCTGGATTGTGGATCTGTCGTCGTAAGCCATTGCGATTCAATGAATTACAAATACCGTTCCGTTTCCGAATGCCCGACGACTCATGGCGTCCGATGATCTTCGTAGCGTATTCCAAAGCAGTTCGTAATGCCAGCAGACGGTCGGTTTCGACAACTCGCCGGTCAGCACCCAGCGACGCATTTCGCTCCATAGGTTTATGTTCGTGTATACTCTCGGCTGCATTGCGGCGGGGTTCGGCTTCCGATAGCTGTTCTGCCAACAACCTTGCTCCCCCTACCGCGAGTGTGCTCAAACCGCCACGTTTTTCGACCGGCACGCAGGCCACCGCCCGCGCCACGCTTTTAGACCGACGTTTACCGACCAGCGGTCGCAACGACTGGTCCCGCCGCCGCGACTTGATGCTGATGTTGGTGCCCCACAATATTATGATCCTTTGACGGTCCCTAATCCTTTCATAAGAAGCAAGGCTTTCTACAGAGCAGGCCTGTCCCCAACAGCGTTGAGACTCAGCGCCCGTTACTTGCCTTACGGAAACAAAACAGCAGAATTCCAAGTAGCAGGACAAACGTCGACGGTTCGGGGACGGCAGCGAACTCACTGTTGTAATTCACCACCGCCCAGACGACGTGAGTCGTCGTGTCGATACCAAAGTTGCCCAAAGCTCCGTAGGTCGATGAATATGCACAATCGCCGATGTAGTTGGGTGTGCCGCCAAAGTTGCCCTCGACGGCCCTTCGCCACTGGTCATCCGACGTACCAGCGAGGCTGTCGGGGCCTCGGTCGAGATAGCCGAGGTAGAGCGAGCCGTTGGCTGCCGCTAGGGGCTCAGTTACACTCCCGATCTGCGGGAGTTGGTTGGGGGTGTAGCTCATTTGCAGCACAAATGTATCAGTCTGATGAGTACCGTTGTGTATACCGCTGTCAGCAGCAGCAACCCCGCTCAGACCGAGGACTTGGCTAACCACGCCACCACGCAACTGCTCGGAGAGCGTTGGGGCTCGCCAAGCCATCACCAAGTCTGTTGTCGCTCCTGCCGTACCATCGATCACCTCGGCTGTGGTCGTCCGTCCATTATCAGTCATCTGTGAGCCGTAGCCGTTGTAGCTGGCCCCAGAGACAATCCGGCGGACGAGTACTGCATCACCAACGCCGTCGCCGAAGACACCGTTTGTATCATTGGCAATAAAAACATTCGACGAGCCATTGCTGGCTAGCGAGCCGGTAATCTGCACAGAACCGGCGTTGACCGTCAGACCGCCGCTAAGGGAGCTAATACCGGTCAAGGTCAGCGTGCCAGCACCAGTCTTGACGGCAAGGCCGGAACCGCTGATCGTGGAAATGCCTAAAGCGTCCGAGGCATTGGGTAGGAGGAATGTCGTATCGCTATCCAACGCCACTGGAGCGGTGATCGTGTTGCTAGCTCCCGTGACTGTAACGGTAGCCGCGGCACCCTTTAGATGCAGCGTACCACCGGTGCCTTGAGTGAGCGAGACAGATCCGTTAAGTGTCAATGCGCAGATACTCGGCGTTGCGCCGTTGAGAGTAGCCAATCGGCTGGTCGGCAGCGTGGCCACATCCACATTGTTGAAACCGGCGAAGGTGCCTGGTGCGGCATGCACGCCGTTGGAGTCGGTCCAGTTGGCGTGTGTGCCCCACGAGCCGTTTTGGCTCATCGTGCCGCCACCATTGAAGACCTGGGCTGTGTATCTAACGGGAATCGCGGCGTAAGCGGTTCCGTCCCCCGTGCTGGCATCTTCGGCGCTGTTGACCGCCAAGTTGGCCAACGTGCCGCTGCTGGCGGTCAGGTTGCTGGGGCCGGCAAGGCCGCGAGTCTGGTTTACACCGCTGCCGCTGGTGCCGTCGAAGGCAGTCGAGCCACCTTCGACGCGGACGCGGGTGTATTGGTTGTCGTCGCCGGTGGTACTGACAGTCGTCGTATAGCTGCTGCCCGAGAGATTCGCTCCCGTGTGCTGCAAGCCGAGATTGATCGGCGTGGCGGCCAAGGTGCTGCCAGCCGTGCCGCGTTGGACCAGCACCGTGCCGGTGATATTGATCGTCGCCGCCCCGTTGTCGGAACCTTGCGAAGGATCGTTGAGATCGGTGGCTAGATTGTTGAGCGTTACAGCCCCCGTAATGATACCTGTGGCAGTCGTGTTCAGTCGAACATTGACCGACGATACGCCGCCGAAGTTGATGATGGGATTGGCAGTCGTTGTGTCGGCACCGCCCGTGGCCGCAATGCTAGCGTTGGTTGCGGTCGCATCCGAGCCGCTGCTGTTAAGGGCAACGCTAGCGGACTGGCTCGATCCCTGCATCACCCTCCCGAATGCCTGGGTGGTCGAGGTCGTCGCCCGCGATGTGGTGGGCTCGGTCGAGCCCACCCAGAGTTTCGAGTTGTTGCCGAGGTGGAGCAGGTTGGCCAGCACATAATTCTGAATAACATCCGCCGAGATGTAATGCGTGGTATTGAGCGAGTCGGGGGCCGTATTCTGTGTGTAGACGGCCGTGTGCTGATCGGAGTAGAACTGGAAGTATCCAGTTCCCAGACTCGAGACCTTGTTGACCACGATGTCCTTGAATGTGTCACCGAAATCGCCCGCAAAACAAATGTCGTCATACTTATTATTGACCATGACTTCCTTGCGGCCAACGCCGTAGCTCCCCAGGGTATAGAGTTCCAGCCAAGTCGCTATTCCACCACCACTGCCATCAACGATGTTCTCACCATACAAGGGCGCATAGTTCTGTTCGAGGTCACCGGTGAAGCTTGGGCCGTTGGCGTTTCTTGCATATAACGGAGCCGAGCCTGCCACTGGAACGGAGACTTTGATTCGCGAATCGACCGCCGCTGCTAAGTGCGTTGTCCAACCACCTCCTGATACACCGGTCATCGAGACCGCTCCAGCGCCCGCTTGGCTCCTCCAATAGTTCACGTTTTGAATTACGGGATCGAGAAAGAGCTGAAACTTCAACCCGTCGTTGCCGACGTTCTTCAGTTGGGCGAAGATGTCATCATGCGACGTCAAAGTCAAGGTGCGTCCGTCAACCGTAATGCTATTGTTCATAGCGTTCCAGCCGCACAAGGGCATGGCCATAACGTCAACCGTGTAGCCGGCAGCCAGCGCCGCGTTAACCGTATCTCGAACGCCATAATCCATCGTATTGGCCGCATGCCCTTGATGTACGATCAACAGTTTATTGGCGTGCGTCCTGTTCGTTGGATGGATGAGAAGCGATCCTGAGTAGAAACCCGTCCCGCCGACATTGGCGACTAGTCGGTCGACGGAGGAGATCAGCGACGGATTCACACCGTCCAAGGCGGCGAGAACGTTCACATTTTTGGTGACCGTGGGCATTTCCGACGTGGGCAGGCCGCCCGTCCAAATCCAATTGACCAGTTGGTTACGCTTCGCGTCAGCCTGGGCTGCCGTAGAGAAGCGAATCTGGTTAGCGGGAGTATTGTTGGTGGGAAAACCGAAATTCAATCCGCCAATCTGCGACTGGGTTAAGGCCTGATTGAAAACTTGGAAATCGTCGACGGTGGCCTTGGAGCCATAGCCCGCGTTGGCAGCCGCTCCCACCGTCATGCCGGCAAATGAGGTCGCAAGCGTACCAAACGCCGGGATCGAATTGAAATTCAAGTCAAACGCGTGACTTACCAAATTGCCGTCGACGAAGAAATCCAGACTCTGTGCCGAGCGATTGACGCTTAAAACGGCCGTGTGCCAGCTGCCGTCGGCCGTCCTCGGAGTTGCCGTGGAACTATAATTGCCGTACAGAATGTAGCCATAGGGAAAGGATGAGCCGCTCTGCGAGATGAGTCCGTTGGGTGCAGGGCGGTTGACAGAATTGATATTCAGCACCAACCCGTTGCCATTCCACCAGTTATTTCCATACAGGGCTCCGTTTAAACCCGAACTGTCGGTGGTCTTGTATCGAACCGCGATGGAATAGGAGGAGTTGCCAAGAAGCGTGGTTAGGTCAGGCAATGCGACATACTGCGTGGCCAGATCGCCGCCTGTTGGATTGTAGAAGGCGAGCCCCATCGATGTCGAATCGGAAGCATACGCCGGACTTCCATAGATCGTGCCATCGTAGCCGTTGCCGGTCGCGTCATGGGCGTTGCCAGAGAACATGTAATGCAGGATTGGCTCCTGCGCGGCTGCCGAGGCAACGAGCCCCAGCACGACGACCAGCGGGAGAAGCATGCTGTTGCCAGTTTTCGCGGCGACCCGACGGAACTTCGATCCGCCGCCATTACTAGTCCGGCTTTCGCATGGCCGCATCATTCTCATAGACAGTTCTCGTTCGTTTCCGGTCTTCGGCTTTCGGATACCTGCAGGACTCGACACCTACTTTCCCCGCCGACATATTGTCAGAACGCGCCAGCGTGAGGCACCTAACCGGAAACGCTTTCCGACTAGGTGCCACGCTCAGCGATCCCACAAATTGTTGGCCCTGCTCATCGATGGTACCGTCGCCGGGCATAGCCAAGGAGGCAAACAAGCCCGCCGGCGAGCAAGACGAATGTCGACGGTTCCGGAATCGGCGACAGGAGTAAGAAGTGCTCGGAACCTCCAATCACCCCTCTGGCAGCAATCTGGCCGAAATCATTGATGGCCGCTGCTTGATTAACAACAGTCACGCCCGAAGCCGGATCGATGAGTGCGGTCAAATCTGTTCCCTCGCCGTTGCTGTAGAGGAACCCGCGCCAAGCCCCGCCAAGCAATCCCAGGCCGACTACCTGGCCGCTGGAATTGATCGACTTTGCGTAGGTACTTGTCCAAGAACCGTCATCAATGAGGGGATGAAGATTTGTCTCCGCGGCGTTGCTCCAGAGCCAGGCACGGGCCTGTCCGTTAGCATAGAAGGCCCCTACGATTTGTCCGGCGTCATTCAGACCGTTGGCAAATCCCGAGGTTCCGCCGAAGGCGGCACCAGTGCCCAGATCCTGCAGAATGCCATTGGTCCAAGAGGCGATATGGCCTCCTGTTTCACCGGCCACTTGACCGCTTGCATTAATACCTCTTCCGAGGCCGCCCCCAAGGCTTGGTAACGTTGTCAATCCCACCCCAGGTTCATAGAAGCATGGCTCTCCGGCGTTTGTCGCACCTGCGACCTGACCGGCATTATTGATGGCGTGTCCCTCACCGGTGAACAGAGACGACGTACTCTCGCCGCTGCGAAGAACCGTGTATCCGACGCCGCTCTTGACGTAATACCCCAGAACATGGCCGCTATCGTTTACGTCATATGCAACCGCGTTGTAACCGCCCGAGAATCCGAAGGCTCCAAGGTTGTTCAATTGCGTTCCATCCCAGTGCAAAGCCCCTGTAGAGCCAAACCCGACCACCTGCCCGCTTGCACTTATCCCTAGGACCTGGGAACCGCTGCCAACGCTCCCCAAGTCGGTGACCGAGTAAAGGATTTCGGCCTGCGCAGAAGCGGCCGACAGCAACATGGCCGCGACCAAGACCAGAAAGTTCTTCACACACTTCATCGTTAGGCTCCTTCTGAGAACGGGACTCACTAGGGTTATCGAAAAACACGATCACGTTGTTGCATTAGGCGCGTACCGTCAGACAGTTAGTGCACATACCTCGATCGAGAAACTAAGATCCGGCTGGCGGGTACCTCCACCAGATGCAGTTCGTCGCCGAGCGGCAAGAGATTGCTGGAGGTTTGTCGCTGAACCGGAGAACCTCGACCGAATCCGTTCGAGGCGTTTGTTGTGCCGAGGGTTTGTCGCTGCGTGCAGGAAGCTTCACAGGTGAGATTACGCGGTTAGCCGTGTTCGGCCCGTCGGAATCCCTTGTGTCGCCCAAACTAATCCGCACGTCCGTTTTCAGGCCAGACGCCATGGCTACATTGCGAAAGACAGCCCATTGAAAAGGCCTGGTTTGCACACGAAAATGTTCGATCTGGCTGAGTGAGATGTCGCGGAACGTGGCCGTAAACTGTGACATCCGGCCGGCAATGTTTCCTTGGAATGATGCCGGGAGATGCTCATGCTTGTCGGGATCAATCGCAACCACCTGCACCTCGCGATCATCGTGTGGGACCGTGAACGACACAACCACTTGGCGATTCGCGGTCTCTCTCGGAGCCGACATAAGGCTACTCGGCGTACCATATGATCCGTTCTTTTCGTGTTCGCTGATGGTACGCCACTCGCCGACCGCCACACCGCACTCTACTGTTACCGCCGCCCTCTCCGTCGGTATTGCCCCCACCCACACAGGGGCAAAGTAGACGAGTTCGCCCTCTTGCTGAGCGGAGATGGGGGGGGCGGGAATCGAAAACCAGCGTCCCGCAGGAATTCGAAAACGGCATGCAACCGGGCTCGTCGGTACATTTTGCAAACGCACTACCACAACTCGATCATAGGGGCTGTTCGCTACCGCTGGTCCTGGGACGAGCCACGATTCGCCGACATGCTCCTTGCTTTTGTTCAACAATTGCCGCAGCAATACGTTCGGAGGCTTTGAGAGGACAGATCCGTCAGGGCGCCACCAATCACGCTCATTCGACGGATGCCTGCTAATGCCTAATAGTTCGACGGTAACGCCGCAAGGTAGTTTCGCTGCAAAGGGCGGGGCGACTGCGGGACGGGCGACTTCCGGCACCGCTTTTGCGGCCTCGGACACCGGCAATGCCGCAGCCCTAGAAGTTGCCATAGCGGCGGGTGGCCCGAAGACCGCCAACTGTGCGAAGGACAAATAGCCAATCAGACCGATCAATGGCAACGCAATGGCCGAGAGAACAGCAAGTTGCCGCCTGCGTGGGTGGCGTGACACGGCCGCTTTGTTCGTTAGCGATGGCCCCACGGTGCGATTCCTATCGGTCCGCGCGCCGGTGACATATGTTTCGACCTCGTCTTTAATCTCGCTCGCCTGGCCGTAACGCTGTTCCGGTTGTTTCTCCAAAGCGCGAAGCACAATCTCGTCAATGCGGACGTCGAGTTGCACCTTCCGTGACGGAGGCTCGAAATGACCCGTGGGCAACTCGTCCGTAAGCATTTGATAGAACACCACGCCCAACGAATACAAATCGGCCCGGTGGTCGACTGCCTGCGGATGCTCGATTTGCTCTGGGGCCATGTAGTCACGAGTGCCGATCAATTGACCCGCGGCAGTCAGCCCTGGTGTCAGCGACAGCGTGACATCGGCGGTGGTGGTGCCGCTACCCTTAGCCGAATCGTTCGCATTCTTTCCCACTGAGCGTGCAGCCAGCTTGGCGATGCCGAAATCGGCGATCTTAACCTGCCCTTCCTTGTCCAAGAGGATGTTGGCCGGCTTGATGTCGCGATGGACAATGCCTTTGTTGTGCGCGTATTGCAGGGCATCGCAGATTTGTGGCACGATCGCCAGGGCTTGCTCAGCAGAGAGCTTCTGCGTCTCCAACAACTGTCGCAGATTGACCCCGTCGACGAACTCCATCAAGAAGTAATAAAGTGTACCCGTGGTCTCGGCGTTGGACGGGACGGCAGAGGGATGCAGCGATCGGCTATCCGTACTTCCGAGTACAGAGCCGGCGTGTTCAGTAGGTTTGGCGTTCGAGCTTTCCCATAACCTCAACGGCACTTGCGTTTGACCGAACTCGTACACAGCTACGATGTGCGGGTGGCTCAGCAGCGCCATCGCTTTTGCCTCGCAAGCAAACCGTTCGGCAAAGGCCACGTCACTGGCAATATGCGGCGCGAGGATTTTCAGCGCTACTAGGCGGTCAAGTCGCTTCTGCCGGGCCTTATAGACCACTCCCATTCCGCCTTGCCCGTGAAATTCCAATATCTCCAAATCCGGAAAGTAGGCGTTTAACTCAGCAGGCCCAGGCGGTATCACACGACTGTCTGCTGACTTCTTGACACGCTGAGGCAGACCATCCGTTGCAAACAGCCCTTCAGATAAGCAGTTGGGGCATACATCCGCCGGCGCATCAGCGGGTATTTCGGCTCCGCATTCCGGACAGGATTTGAATATACCCACACCCACCGCACTCCCCCCCAATACACGAAATATGCCGGCCGAGAACTCGGCCCAGCCATATCTAAAGCAAAAGTGAGTGCTGGTTACACATTTTGGCTCTATTTTTCTGCGCGAAGAGCCGCCAGCACTTCGGTCAGTTCATCGTCGATCGCATCCGGGTCGGCTGTAGTTCGGGCGACTTCCTCTCGGAACAACTGGCGACAACGTTGACGCATGCGATGCACCGCCACTTTTACTGCGCCCTCGCTCATGCCCAACTGACGGGCAACCGCCTCGCGACTGGCTTTGGTCGTTCCCCGAGCAAGAAATGGCTTCAACTGTTCAAATAGGCTGAGTCTTCCTGCCGCGCAAAACTCCTCACTAAGCCGTCTCACCACGAGATCGAGGACCGTCAATGCCCATCGCTTTTCATAGATGCGATCGGGGGTAAGATTGTCAACCGGCTCTAAGATACCGTAGCGATTCGTGGCAGAATTGATGTCAAACGAGATAGTCGGTCGACCGCCGCCGCGTTTCTGCGTATCTTGCATCTTCTCGTAGTTGATGAGGAAGTTCTTCATCGAGCACAGTAAAAATGTTCGAAACCTTCCTCGTTGTCGATCGGCAATCGCCAAGCGGTTCTTCGCTAACAGGTGGACAAAGAAGTCCTGCGTCAAATCCTGGGCGTCCGCTGCAGAATGGCCGGCCCGCCGCACATAAGCGTAGAGCGGAAACCAATAGGTTTCGCACAAGGTGGCCAAGGCTCGACTGGCATCGGTTGAACTACTGCCGCCAGCTGACACCACCACACTCCAGTGGGTTGTGTTAAAGCGATCGCCTCGTGGAGATTCGGACATTGGAATCCTCATATCCCTCATGTTGGGGCCATCCGCGAACAGACGCGAGAACAGGCTCGGATTCTTTGCCGACAGGGCATTTGCTCCTGGCCGGACTTGAACTTGAAGTCGGCCAGAATAACTACCCCGGGAGACAACCAAACAATTGCGTACTGAGTACATTGAAAAGGGTGACGTAGTTGCGAATCAAGTAATTTGTCTGCCCCTCCCTAGACTACGCCACTATGCCTGAGTGTAGCATCGATCGTTGTGTTTTGCCAGTCGTGCGAGCCGGTCAGCAGACCGGCCAGACTCGCCAGTCCGATCGCCCCGTAGAGATAGTGTTGGTTGAGCTTGTCTCGGGCTCCCATACGTGCCTCCTTCTGTTCTTGGATTCTGGGGGAGGGAGAATTAAAGCCAGCCGGACGTCTTTAATGGCCATCCGGTTTCCGTTTGCCGCCGGTGGCATGGTGATGGAGTTTGCACTCACGTTGCGCACCGCCGGCCCGGCGATGAAATCGATGGCCACACGCCTGGCGGCATTGCGGCGGTGCGGCCGTAAACGTCGGTCAAAACCGTGGCGCGGGCGGTGCCGTGCGTACCGGTCGAAAAACGTGGCGCTCTGAACACACTCGCAGCAGGGTGAGCAAGGCGTCGCATGGGGTAGCAAGCCACGTTTTCCAGACTCCTCGCGAAGGGCGGACCACGCGACATCGCCGGCCGGCCCCTGGCGATGTTGCCGCTGCCAGAGGATCCCTTCGAGGCGAGACGAATGGAGCCTTGCCAGGCGAACTCGTTGTCGTTGGTCCGCTTTGACTGCAACGACTACTCGGTGCCAACCGAATACGCCCATCAGGCGGTGCTGGCGATCGGCGGCATCGAGCGGGTGCGGTTCGTGGTGCGGGACAGCGTCGTGGCCGAGCATCTGCGGGATTGGGGCAAGGAGAACGTCCACTACAATGCAAATAAGACAAATTCTCCCAGAATGATGCAACCGGGGCAGCCTGAGTAAACACGGGCGGGGCCGAATTTCACGCCCTACCCGGCTACGTCAGCCCCTGCAAACCCACACGCAGTACGTCGCCTCCCTGGCAGGTTGTGATGGTCTTTGTCGGCGTGCACAGTCATTCTTAGAGCCGGCAGAAACAACGTCTTGGCGTATTGGATCAGCGGCTTTGAGCCAGCGGGCGGGTGCTCGACGAGGCCGAGACCAAGCAGCCGGAGACAGTGTACCCGTTGGAGTGTCGGCTGCAGGAGATCCGCGAGGCGGCAAAGGACTCTGTGGCAAACCTGCGACGACCGAAAACTGAAATCCGAGCTGGCGACTGTGGAATCGGGCCTGACCAAGGCCTGGATTGAGGCAAGCCACTTTGCGAAGCGACTCGTGCGAATGGCGGGAGCGGGTGACCGCTCACGTTGCAGCCGAAAGGGCGCGGTCCATCGTCAAGGGCGAAGATCAGGTCGAAGATGCCCTTGGCCGGGCCAAGGAGCACGACCGGAAGGCGGCCGAGTGCGAGGCCCAACTGGCGAAGGTCGAAAAGGCCATCGCCAGCCTGCAGAAGCAGAAGGCGTCGGTCCGCGAGCGGATTCTCGGCTGCTCTAGAAATCTGGAATTCCATGCGTCCTCGTCGCATGGGGACGCTCGCTATACGCAAATATTCTTTATAATTGCGCCATGCCGAATTCTCGGCTGCTGCGGGTCCAAGAGCCGTTCGGAAGCCTGCTCGTGAAGGCCAAGGGCAGCGTACTAATCGGTGTGTGCGATATTCTTGCGGCGGCAACAGGGCAAGGGGAAATACATGGTCATGGTAGCCAGCACAACTAGGTCGTCGTTGTCGGCAATCACGGGAGGAGTCGGCAGATTCCTTCCACCGACCGATCCCTTGAACGCCGTGTTTACACCGGACATTCGCGATGGGTGGCGAAAGTCCCTGAACGAAGAGATTCTGTATCGTCTTCGGGTGTTATGCGCGTGCGGTCCATATCCGTCTGATCGGGCGCAAGCCCAAGAACTACGTTGTCTGCGTGCCCGCAGAGCCGCCTGGGAGACTTACCTTTTCACTGCCTATGCCTGCGAAATGTTGGAAGGTGAGCGGGGAAAGGAAGTCCGCAATCGGCTCGGCAGCACGGATGCCGAGTGCTTCAGGTCGGCGATGGCGGAGTGCATGGTGTGTTGGTTCCTTGCCGGTCGGAAGAAACTTCCTCTGTCAGCGGACGCGCCAGGCCGCAATCGTCGCAATCTGGACATGCGGATTGTCGTAAACACCGTTGACGTTGGCGTTGAAGTGAAAGCGCCCTTTCGGGAACAGCCCAAGGAGCGATTGTGGTGGGGCGATGATTCGGACAAGATCGTCGATGCGTTGAAAACGGCCAACAAGCAGTTTGCGAAGGACCGTCCCAACATTCTTGCGTTAGTCCCCAGCCTCCGGCATCCGTGCTATTCTCATCGCAACGACTTGGTGAAAGCGGCGTTTGGCCAGAGCAAAATTACGTGGCAGGTAAATACGCAAACGGGCGAGGGCGGGCCGACCGAGGTCAAGTTCTTCCCAGACGGCCAATTCCTCAATACTGAACGTCCCGGCGGCAAACCACTCAAGCCCGACGGATTTCCAGGCTACCGCCGCATCAGCGCGGTAGTCTGCATTGAAGAAATCATCGCCGAGAGATACCCTTTCCCGGACCCGTTTGCTTTGCTGGATGAAAAAGGCCGCGGTGCCCGGTGGCCCTATTGGCAACAAGCCCGCGACCAGCACTTCAGTTCCGACAACCGTGCCTGGATTGAACACAACGTACTCGTTCTCCATAATCCTTATGCGTACCATGCGATTCCGCATGATCTGTTCAGCGAGCACCCGCAACTCGTGCCGGTTGGTGACGTGATGGAATGGACCGATGGAGCCAAAGTCGTCGTATGATCTCGATAAGTACAGCTACCCTTGTGTGAGGAGAGAATGCGTCTAATGAACAGCCTTATTCAAACGAGTCGCATTCGTGAGGCAATTCGTTCGCGCGATCCTGATTTGCTCCACCGCGCGGAGCAACTGATCGCCCGAGCCAGCCAACTCTTGCCACACACCCTATCGACTTTTCCCAGTGGCACAGAACATGGCCCGCCGCATACCGTAACGGTTGAGCAGATTGCCTCGATGCTCGTAACCGATGCTTTGCTATCGGCACTGTCGGATGATGAACTTTTCTTTCTGCTATTGGGATTTCACTACCATGACCTCGGCATGGCAGGGACTGAGGTCGATAATGCCACAGCCGCGGGTAGGGAGCAGGCGCGCCGTGAACATGCAGTCAGTATCGCCCGGAAAATCGTTGAGTCGCGGCAGGCACTTGGATTTGAAGACGAGAACGAAGCAGCCGTTCTCGGCGACATCTGCCGCGGCCACCGCCCGAATCGTAACGCAGACGGGAGAGCGTCTTGGGACGACCTTGATAAGGATCGCATTCTTGGACCAGGACGGTCAATTCGACTACGGTTGCTTTCGGCCATAGTCTACGCATCGGACGAATTGCATATCGGTGCAGATCGTGCCCCGGAGAGGGTCGCGCAATGGAAACAGATAGTTAGCGAGGAATCTCGGCCACATTGGGAACGGCATGCCGCGGTTACAGGGCCGGCGTTAATCAACGACCAGCTTACTTTCGATGTCCGGCCCAAGACTCCCGCCCTTGAGGAGGATTTGCGTCGTCACGTTCTTCGCAAAGCGCTCTTGGCGGTTGATGACCTCAATCGACAAGCGGAAGCTGAGGGACTTGCCACGCCGATACGACGAGTCCTTCTTCGATGGCAGAGATCGCACATCTGGCAACTGTTGATGCTTCGATGCCTTGCTGACGAACGACCGTTGGGTGAACAGCAGATTGTTGAGCGCGTTCTCACTGCGTTCCAGAATATGCCCGGTGACAGGACCGACCTATCCGGCTTGTGTGATGAGTCGAACGTAACGACAGAGGCTCTCCGGGCGGAAATCGGACGAACGACAGCGGAATTGATTCAGGACGGCCGCTTGTCGCCGGGCACGTTACTGCCCCCATGCTACATGCTGGCGTCAACAGGTCGGCAGTCGCGATGGGCACTAGACCTCGCGAGATCGGCAGATGATATGGACAGACGCTGCACCGGGCCGTATGCCGCAGACCACGAGTTCACGTTGCTTCGGGCGAGTTACGGACAGCGATATGTTGCGGATGCCGTGACGCCGGCTGTGCGGCAAGGGTACTCGGTCGATCTTGCTTTGGAGAAGGCTGACTCTCGTGTTCGTTCACTGATCGAAAAGTCGCCCACGGCGTGCCGACTTGTCTCCGACATCGCCCCGCCGCCGAGCGGTCTAGTGAAGCGAGACTTGCTCGCCGGAGGGGTGTTGTTTGGTTTTCTGGTTGACGTGCTCCGCGACCCTGAATTGCTGCTGGACCCCGATACGCGGAAAGCCGCGAAAACTCTCGCACGCGACATGACCGACCAATTGCCCAAGTTCCTCACGTTTCTGGAGGAGTTGGCGCTAATCGGCGGCTGGACGCTTGAGCAAATTTCCGGCGTCTTGCTCCACCCCGCCGAGACCCAGCCACAAAATCCGCTGGACACCGAAGCTCACGTGACAATTAGCCACACTATACCGCGGACGTACCCGATGCCATCGACCGGTTTTGCTTATCTCGCACTTGCTGGCATTCGCTCCGGCACAAATGTCAGCTTACTCAACACGCCCGAGTCACGCCTTCAAGTCGATGTTGCCGAGGCGCTGTCACCCAAGAACGCCGTGGAGTCCGCACCCGTTATGGTAAGTATCGGTCCAGGACATGCCGTTCCGGCCGCTAGGTTAGACATGCGATGCAAGATCGAGGTTGATACAGCAAATTGCGCTGTCCATCTACTTGGTTATGGTTTGGGCGAGCCGGAGGCGACGTCGCTGCCGATCGTCGTGGAAATGTCTCCACCAAGACGATTTCCCCAAGAAACAACCGGAAAGGCAACCTTCTCACCAAGGCCGAATTGCATGACGGTCGGTGACCTGGCGACATATCAGCAAATGGCCGAACTGATTTCTCGCAAGGGCGCACAATTGAAATTGACCGTCGCTAAAATCGGCCAATCGCTTGCACAGATGTCGTTTCCTCCCACGAAGTCGCGTATTCCGACCGAGTTTGTTCAACCCGACCTACTTGCGGCGTTGTTGAAAATCGACACGCGGATTCCATTGCCACTCTTTGTTTCGCATGAGGATGCAGTGGCAATTACCTCGGCCGCCCCTGCGGATGCGCCGACTGTTTATCGTCAGATCATCGACAGGCTGAGGGACGATAAGCGAGACATTACGACACTCTATCTCGTGCGGGACACTGCCTCGGGCGTAGCGTATCAGGAAGAATTTCTCGGATTCCTTCCCGGTGTCACCTTTAACTCCCCGCAACTTGACGATCCTGCGAAGCAGGAGTTTCTCGACGAACAGTGGAAGAAACGTGAGCAGGTCATGGGCATTACTTGCTACATGGTTCAGCCTGCTGATGAAATCGCCCAGGCAGTAATCCAATGGGCGGAAGACAGTTCGCCACCGTTTCCTGGAATCCATGTCTGGAAGGACGCTTCCGTGCCGCACCATTGCAAGGCAATTTCGCAAACCGATTTCCTGCCCGCGATTGATCGACAATGGTATCGTGAGTTGCCGATGCGCGTCACGGTACGTCCGCTCACGCGAGAAGAGGAACTTCAGATTGAAGTGGCGTATTGGCAGTCGGTGGGCGATACCCGACGTGCCCAACTCGCTGAAGAACGATTGCAGGCAGTGAATGCGTCCGTCAGCCAGCCTGAGACTTTGTTCCAGGACACACCCTCGACCCCACCTTTACTTCCGCCTCAGGTGGATGAGGGGCATTCTCAAACGGCGTCTGAAGCAACTCCAGCAGTGGCGGAAAATGGTGTGCCGGAGTCGATCTCTGGGTGCGAGCCAAGTCCGGAATGAGGAGGAGAGCCGACGATGGATGCGGTAAGAAGAACGATATGGCGATCCCTTGTGGCTGAACTGTCGGCGTCGAACCGGCGTGCGAGTGCCGGCGAAGGGCCAGTTCTATATGTTCAGTAAACTTCACACACTTGATTGAATCCGGCATCCTCGTGGACACGACCATACCAGATTCAATCCGGTCGGTAAACTTGCCGTAACAAAGGCCGCGCCAAAGTGTTATGGAACGAGTGTAACCTGAACAAAAGAGAGCGTCGGTGGCGCGGAATCACTGGAGCGAGTTGGGCAATAGCCAGGGCCAGTGCCTCTTGCTTGATTGTCATTGGCGATACGCCTTTAATGACCAAAGCGATGTCGACCAGTGTTTCCCGAAAGGTGCTTCCCCTGGTGCTCTGCCGGTCGGCAATCGCCGTGGCGAGATTGGCTGCCTGTCTTTCCAGAAGAGCGATCTTCCTCGCCCGATCGGCGGCGGATCGACGGGGACGCAGCAGTTCCTGCTCCGCCGCGATGACATCAAGCCATGCCTTCTGCAGGTCGGGCCGCGCTCGGAGATAGCCGTCAAGCCAACGGAACGCCTGTTGCCTTGCATGCCGAATCGAGAGCTCTCTCCTTTTAGGAGAAGTCCATTCCTCTACTCATTTAAGCTCTATCTTGGGACAAGATTATGGGAAATGGTACAACAATGCCGCGTCCAAAAACGCCACCGAGGCACTCGGTAAGAGCGAGTTGCGGAGATGAAGACTGGCGTTGACCCCCGGTGGTTGAGCTAGGACCCTAGTGCTCTATCCACCACAGATGCCACAGCACATGTCAACGTGTAAACTTTAGTGGCGCCTCTGTCGCCGGCGAGCCGATCATCTTGAAGTCTACGGCGTTGGCGTTCTGCGGTATCAAATCGGCAAGCATTACGCCGCCCGATGCCGGCTCCATGGCCAATGTGTTGCGATCTACAGCATAAGCGCCTTTGACAACCCGTTCCTTCTTTCCTTTGGCGTACTTCCAGGTGAACGCGCCTTCCTTAGTTAGCGTCATCTCGAAGGCCGAGTTCGAAGGACCTTTCGCCTTCCATGTGCCCGCGAGTTCTTCTGCCGTCACCGCTGGTCCTGCTGGAGCGAGAGATTCCACCGGAAGCTTCGGCTCTCCCGAAGCTTTGTACGTAAGCATGTCGTAGAGCTGCTTCGCTATTGCATCGTTCGGTACCGACTTAACGACGTACTCGAGTTGCCCTGCCGCCGCCTCCGGATGGTTCGTGGTGAGGTAATGGTACGCTAGCACAAACCGCGCGTCAGGAGCGTTGGGGTTCGCTCGAATGTACTCCTCCAGTTTTCGAAGCTGCGCAGTGTAGACATCAACGTCGGGATAGAGGCTGACTAGCGTAGTCCAGTCCCAGCCGGGCCCCACGGCGAGGACCGCGTTTAGGACGGCCGCCGCTTGGCGGTATTGTCCCAATGCAAAGTAGCACAGCGCGGTAAACTCGTGCAGCGTCGCATCGCTGGGCATGCTCTTAAGTGCCTGGTTGGCCAAGTCGAGCGCCTGCTTGTATTGCCCTTGGCCAAACGCCGATCGGGCCTGCTCGAACTGGCTGAGCGCATCCTGGGTAACCCCGGGGGGAAGCGCGGACCCGTCGGCCGCGACTTGGAGAGCCGCTTCTTGAACGGGCTCAGAATACATTACTATCGGCTCCGAGTAGTCATAAGCCATTCCGCTGGAAGAACCGCTGTCGTAGTACGGATCGCTGTAGCCCCCCGTGCCGAACATATAGCTGGCGGCATTTAGCGCCCAACCGGTCACCGAAAACGCTGACCAGACGGGGTGCTCGGACCACATGTGCTCCCAGTAGTTGCCAAAGTTACCGTTCCAGTAGCCGTGATGCCAGCCGTCGTGCCAAGGATAGCGGTCGTCGAGCTGATTCTGCCAATCTTCGCGGCGATCATTGAGGAAGTCCTGGCGGTTTTCCTGCCACTGATTGCGAAAATCTTGCCGATTCTCCAGCCGGCTTTGCAGGTCTTGGCGACGATCCGAGACAAAGTCCTGCCGGTTGCCCTGAATCTGGTCCCAGCGGCTGCCGCGCTCCAGACCTGGTAGTTGGGCCGGGCGGTTGCCGGCACCGGGAAGCCGACTGCCTGCGGCGGCACCGATACCCGCGCCGATTCCCGCTGCTGGAAGCTGCGCGATACCGGGCCGCTGGGAAATGCCTGGACGGGTGGATGGAAATTGGGCGGGACGGTTGCCAACACCAGGACGTTGACCGGTACCGACTCCGGGACGACCGCCTAACTGGAGACCGCTGGGCAATGTGCCGGGCCGCGCGCCGGCCCCGCCAGGTCGCGAAGGAAGCGCGGATGGACGTGAGCCACCCGACGGGCGTGAAACACCAGAAGACGGACGTGAGGCTGGACGGCTGAAGCTGGGCGAACTACCAACCCGCACTCCGCCGCCCCCCGAAAACCCTCGACCTCCTCCGCCCGAGAATCCGCCACCACCGCCACGTCCGCCACCACCGCCACCTCGACCGCCGCGTCCGTCGGCGGTTCCGGGCCAGAACGCGGCTGCCGAGAGCAGCATCGCAAGCACGACCAAACCCGTCAATCGTAAGCGTTTCATCATATCGACCCTTTTGAAAGATTGTTTTGATCCTCGCCGCGACTACTGATTTTTCGGTTGCGGCGGTTTGCGAACGATGGTGACCGTTTGGTCTGGCTCGGTCTGCCCGCCGACGATCCGGTCCACCGAGCTATACCGGTACTGATCGCGGCGTAAGGGTACGTAGGAATTGGTGGCGGTAGCGGTGCTGCCGTCTGGGCGGACGCCGGTCATCTTCACGATCCAGCCCTCGCCGACCTTCGTCCAATAGCCCTCGGCGTAGCCTCCTTCCGAGTCAAAGACCCAGGACTTGATTTGTTTGGTCAATGGATCCCAGCCGATGCGAAGATCCCCTTTCAATGCGGGAAGCCCCTCCCACTGGACGACAAATTCTCCCAGCAAGTAATGTCCATCGTTCGACCAATGACAGCGATGCTCAACCGCTTCGGACGGGCTCTCGTCGACCCATTCGCCCACCAGCCATTCCAACTGCTTCAATTGCTCGTGCGGCTGCACGTCGGGCAGGCTGGTTTCCCGGACGCTGTCCAGTTTCCACTGGCCATTTTTCCTGGCGTGGACTGCAATGTATGTCGAGTCGCTGGGAGGTTCCCCAGGGCGGACAACCCGCACGGTGCCCTCCTCCAAAGCAGCGTCGGCGGAGATTAGGCGTACCTTCGGCTCAATGACCTCGATTTTTACGCCCTTGTTTTCAGTGAACATGGCCTCCATCTCCCTTTGGATGGCCTGCCGTCCTTTGAACCGTTCACCGGATGGGCTGACCCACTCGGCGCTGTCACTCCAATGATCAGCGACGGCCTTGGCATCGCCGCGGTTATAGGTGCTAACGTAAGAGTCCACCGCGGCCCGAATAGCGTCCTCGTCCGACTTGTCACTCGATTTCGTGTTCCCTTTTGTTTCTGCGGCGTCTGTGGATACGCCAAGGGGCAACATGACCGCGACGCCCAGGGTGAGCATGGCCACGACCGTCACAAGCGGCCAGCGGGCGGCGATGCACGTCGAGAATGATTTCGACATGACTTGTTCTCCTTGTTGTTGCATTGGATCGCTGTAGGTGATGCAGCGAAATAATAATACGCGCTGCCTATCGAGAAACTCAGGCAGATTTCTAGACACGCCGCCGCGATGAAGGGGACAAGGCCAGAGTCGCATGAGAGAAATCCTGACAAGGTCTGCACGTCATCAGGCAAACGCGGACGGGATTATCGGGGGCGGGGGGACCATCTGCCACTTCACGTTTCGATTGGCGTTGGCAAAGCACCATCTCTAGCATGCCGGCGGTCCACCTCAGTCGCGCGGGCCGGTATAATCTTTCTACGTGGTGTGCCGGTGTTTGCGCCAAGTATCCGGATTCCAGCTAGACACGCCGTGTTGTTGAACATGGGTGGGCAGGAGAACATTTCTATGGATGGTAACCCTTTTCCCCGTTCGTCGAGCTACATGCTCGCCTGTGGTTCTCTGCTGATCGTCTTGGTCATGGCGATCCTTGCCGGATGTAGCAGCAACGCCCCGGTCGACAAAGCGCGCGAGGCGCCTCGGGTCACCGTGGCCCGGCCGGTCATGCGCAAGTTAGTCGACGAAGATGACTATAACGGTTGGCTGGAGGCGTACAGGACCGTCGAGGTGCGCGCGCGTGTGCGCGGGCACATCAGCAAGGTGCATTTCAACGACGGCGACATGGTGAAGCAGGGGCAACCGCTGTTTGATCTCGACACGGCTCCTTTTGTGGCCGAGGTGAAGGAGATTGAGGCCCAGGCCAAAGCATTTGAGGCACAACGATGGGCAACTCAAAAAGAGGTGGACCGCAAAACCCCGCTTGTGAAGTCGCGCGTCGTCACAGTGGAGGAGTACGAGGAGATCCTGGCGAAACTCGGTTCGATTCAAGCACAGATCTTTGCCAAGAACGCGGAAGCCGATCGACGCCGCCTCGATTTGAAGTACGCCAGGATCGAGGCGCCCCTGACCGGCAGGATCGGCAAGGCCGCCCTCACCGAGGGCGCCCTGGTGAACGCCGGCGGCAGCGATCCGGTGCTGACGACGATCGTGACCGTTGATCCGATCTACGTCGATTTCAACGTCGATGAACGCGCGATCCAGCGGTACCAGAATGCCAACCTGGAACGGCAAGGGCGTGACCGACAGCAACCACTCCGCGCGCAGAAGATCATGTTCGCGTTCGGGCTCGACACGGAAAGGGGATTCCCCCACGAGGGCCAACTCGTCTTCGCGGACAACAAGTACACGGAGGGCACGGGCACGATCCTCGTCCGGGGCGTCGCCCGCAACCCTGAAGGCCGGCTCATTCCCGGCTCTCGCATTCGCGTGCGCATTCCGGTGAGCGACAATTACGAGGCGGCGCTAGTGCCCGACACGGCTGTGAACACCGACCAGAAGCAGAAGTACCTACTACTCGTTGATGACGACAAGAACGTCAAACGCCTGAACGTAGAACTTGGACGTTTGCTGGACGACGGGATGCGAGTCGTCCTCGGGCCCCAACTCAAGTCAAACGCTTCGATCATTGTCGAAGGGATGGAGCGGGCTCGGTTGAATTATCCTGTTGAGCCGGTTTCCGAGTCGGCCCCGTCAACAATCGCGTCCGCGGAGTAGCCGTAACAATGTAGTAGGCACATCGAATGTTCTCGAACTTTTTCATCGATCGGCCGATTTTTGCCACCGTGCTCTCCGTCGTCATTGTTATTCTCGGCGCGGTTGCGTATCTTCTGTTGCCTATCGCCCAGTACCCGGAGGTTGCGCCGCCCGTGGTGCAGGTCTCCGCCGTCTATCCCGGCGCCAATGCCACGACGGTGGCGGAAACCGTGGCCACGCCCATCGAACTGGAAATCAACGGCGTCGAGCGGATGCTATACATGTCGTCACGCTGCACGAACGATGGCCAGATGTACTTGGACGTCACGTTCGAGGTGGGCACAAACCTCGACATGGCGCAGGTGTTGGTGCAGAACCGCGTGGCGATTGCGGAAGCCAAACTTCCGGAAGAGGTCAAACGGCAGGGCGTGACCACGAAGAAGAAATCGCCTGCGATCCTGCTGTGCGTTAACCTGATCTCGCCCGACTCCAGTTACGACCAGCTTCACTTGAGCAACTTTGCCTTGATGAATGTCAAGGATGACCTGGCCCGGCTGAAGGGGGTCGGCGACGTGGCTTTCCTCGGTCCTCGCGACTACAGCATGCGGGTCTGGCTCGACCCGAACAGGTTGGCGGCCCGCGGAATGACCGTCGGCGAAGTGGTCAAGGCCATCAAAGAGCAGAACCTCCAAGTCGCGGCGGGGCGCATCGGTCAGCCGCCGTTGCCCAAAGGCGCCAACGTGCCCTTCCAACTCACGATCAATACGCAGGGCCGCCTGGAGAACATTGAGGACTTCGACAAGGTTGTCGTAAAGACAGGCGAGCGGGGCCAGAATGTGTATCTCAAAGACGTCGTCCGCGATGAGAACGGCGTCGAGTTGGGCGCCAAGAACTACGATGTGAACAGCTATCTGGACGGTCAACCGGCGGTGACGTTGGCCGTCTTCCAGATGCCCGGATCGAACGCGCTGAAAACGGCCGATGCGGTGAAGGCCAAAATGCAGGAACTGAAGGAGAAGTTCCCGGAGGGAATCGATTACGGAATCTATTACGATACGACGGTCTTCGTAAACGAGTCGATTCACGAGGTCTACAAGACGCTGTTCGAGGCGTTCATCCTCGTGTTCCTCGTGGTGCTGATCTTCCTCCAGGACTGGCGCGCCACGATCATCCCCATGATCGCCGTGCCCGTGTCGCTGATCGGCACGTTCGCGCTAATGGCCATGCTGGGCTTCTCGCTGAACAATCTTTCGCTCTTCGGGCTGGTGCTGGCGATCGGCATCGTGGTGGACGACGCAATCGTTGTGGTGGAGAACGTGGAACGGTACCTGGCAATGGGCCACCCCGCGCGCGAGGCCGCGCGTCTGGCGATGGCCGAAGTCTCTGGTCCGGTGGTGGCCATTGCCATGGTGCTCTGTGCGGTGTTCGTTCCGACGGCGTTCATGGCGGGCATCAGCGGGGAATTCTTCCGGCAGTTCGCCCTGACCATCGCCGCCTCCACGATCATTTCCGCCTTCAATTCGTTGACCCTCAGTCCCGCGCTATGCGCGATCCTCTTCAAGGGGCATGGCGGCGCGCACGGGCCTGAAGCTCACGGCCAGGCGAAAAAAGAAGCCTTGCCGCGACTGGGCGTTATGTTGGTCGCCGGCCTGTTGGCGTACTTCCTGCTCGCGCCATACCTTGCTCCCCTCTTGGGCGTGCAATTGCCCAACGGCCACGGCGAGCACGTGTCCAACGGCCATTCCAGCGCGACCGCAATGTGGGGCGTACGGCTGGTTTCCGGGCTGGCGGGAGCGGCCGCAGGGTGGTTCCTTGCCGGCCTGTTGAATCGGGGCATGAACGTTTTCTTCGCGGGATTCAACTGGGCCTTCGACCGCGCGATCTCCTCCTACGGTCGGACCGTGGAAGCCCTGCTGAGGATCTCAGTAATCGCGTTGGCAGTCTATGCCGGGCTCATGGGGCTGACTTACCTTGGGTTCCAGGCAGTCCCGGTCGGATTTATCCCCGACCAGGACAAGGGCTACCTGATCGTCAATGCCCAGTTGCCGGACGGCGCTAGCCTGGACCGCACCGACAAGATCATCAAGCAGATGAGTAAAATCGCGCGCGACGCAGTCCCTGGCGTCTGGCACACGATCGATCTGCCCGGTTACTCCGCGCTGCTGGGGACCAACATCAGCAACGTGGGAGGCATGTTCGTGATTCTGGAGCCTTTTGAGAAACGCAAGGGTGATCCGGAACGTAGTGCCGTTGCTATTGCTGCCAAATTGCGCCAACAGTACAGCAACATCCGCGTCGGCCGGCTCTCGGTCTTCGGCGCTCCGGCGATCGACGGTCTGGGCACCACCGGCGGGTTTAAGCTTCAGGTACAGGACCGCAGTGGAGCCGGCCTACGCGCCCTGCAAGGGTCTGTGCAGAACCTGGGGGATCAAGGCAATGCCGATCCGCGTCTGGTCGGCTTGTTCAGCAGCTTCACCGTGAACCAACCCCAACTTTTTGTCCAAATCGATCGCGACAAACTCAAGGCGCAGAAGGTATCGCTTGATGACGTGAATCTCACGCTCCAGGCGTATCTTGGCGGCCTATACGTAAACGACGTGACGCTCTTCAATCGGAACTGGCAAGTGAACGTCCAGGCCGACGCTCGATTCCGTATGCGCGTATCGGACGTTGGCCAGCTAGAGGTCCGCAATGCCGATGGCCAGCGAGTCCCCATGCGGACGTTGGTGGACGTTAGCGACGATAGCGGGCCGGCGATCGTGAACCACTACAACAGCTATCCGTCCGCCGAGTTAAGTGGAAACATGGCCCCTGGCACCAGTTCCGGCCAGGCGGTTGACATAGTTGACGAGCTCTCGGCCGAGTCGCTCCCCTCGACCGTCGGGGCAGACTGGACGGAGATTACGCTTCAGCAGATACTCGCCGGCCAGGACATCCTCACGAAACTGGCCTTTCCGCTAGCCGTAGTCTTCGTGTTTCTGGTGCTGTCGGCGCAGTACGAGAGTTGGTCCTTGCCCCTGTCGATTATTCTCATCGTGCCCATGTGCTTGCTGGCGTCGATCGTGGGAATCTGGCTCGTGAAGCTGGAAAACAATATCTTTACCCAGATTGGCCTTGTCGTGTTGATTGGTCTAGCCGCCAAGAACGCCATTCTTATTGTTGAGTTCGCCAAGCAGAAGCAGGATCAGGGAGCGAGCAGGTTCGAGGCCACCGTGGAAGCATGCCGGTTGCGGTTGCGTCCTATCCTGATGACCTCGTTCGCCTTCATCCTTGGCGTGGTACCGTTGGTGCTGGCCAAAGGCGCGGGGGCGGAAATGCGCGTAGCGCTCGGCGTGGCGGTGTTCAGCGGAATGCTCGGCGTAACGTTCTTTGGACTTTTCTTTACGCCAGTCTTCTACTCGATGATCATGCGGTTCGCGGGAAAGGAGCGATCCGGGCCCCCTCCGTCCCATACAGCGAGTGCAACGACGTTGCCAGTGCCCCCCAAGTGAGATCGAGAGGCTGCCGCATGGCTGAGGAAATTGTCACGCTCCTAAAGGCACATGAATACTTTTCCGAGGTCAGCGACGACACTCTGCGAGACATCGTGAGCGTCGGACGTATTTCGAACTACGCCGCTGGCGAGGTAGTCCACGAGGTCAATGAGCCCTTTGCATCGGTCTGCTTTGTGCTGCGTGGCCGGTTGAAGGCTGTGCGGGTGGATGCGAGGGGCCACGAGCACTTGTTTCGGATGTTTGAGCGCGGTGAGCAATACGGAATCGTGCTCGGTGGCCTCGGTGAGCCTTTACCCGTTCGTATCTTCGCGCTGGAGCCTTCGATGATCCTAATGCTGGAACACGAAGCGTCGATGGAGTTAATGTTTCAACATCCTGACGTGCGTCGCCGATGGTTCCATACCTATGCCCGCAGCGTGCGGCAGCACCACTTTGAGGTAATCCCTAGGCGCGCACCGGCGGTTCTTGTGTTGCTTCACGAATCCCCTGCGACGCGGCACCTTGCTCACCAACTCATCCAGCGGCTACGGGAGTTAGGGGAAGAGATTGCTGTCCTCAGCGATACAGATAGTTGGCGATCGATGTCGGGCGTGCGGCTTCGTATGTTGACCGAGGGGGGACGCCCGCTGGACATCAAGGAGATCCGCCGACAGATTGCCGAGTGGCACCAAGCGAAACGCGTGGTGGTGGACGCCTTGGCTACTCTCGATCAAGATCGGACCGGGCAGTGGCTGTCAGCCGACCGGACCTTGGTTTTCGTGCGACCCAGCGAAATTAAGTCTCTGCTTCAACGACTACGATTGCTCGATGTGCCGGCGCGAGGGTTACGTGACAAGATCGGGATTGTTTGGCTCTTGGAGAACGGCCGTAATGTCGCCCCAGTGGTGCCGGAACTCCGCGACTTCTCCAGCCACCAGCATATGATCGCAGAATCGACGCCTTCGCTCCCTTGGGGCAAAGTTGTCTCAAATGGCATGGAACGCCTTGTGCATGACTTGCGGGGGATTCGCATCGGCGTTGCGTTGGGCGGCGGGGCTGCACGCGGCATGTCGCACCTTGGGGGGCTCAAGGCCCTCGAACAAAACGGCATTGTGGTCGACATGATCGCCGGCACGAGTGCAGGGGCCATGACCGGCGTCATCTACAGTTCGGGGCTGGATTGCGACTACAGCGCTGCCCACTTCGCCGCTGATCTGGAACTCCCTTGGCTCTTCCGGAAGCTTCCCAGTGGCAGCTATTGGTATCTGCTATACAAGTACCGCCGCGGCCACTTCGATCCAATGCTTCGAAGATATCTGGCCGACTGGAAGTTGGAGCAGCTACCACTGCCGTCTCTCGCCGTCAGCGTCGATCTGGTCAGCGGCCAGACCGTGGTTCGCGATCGGGGAGACGCCGTCCATGCAATACTGGAAAGCATTAACTTGCCCGGGCTCGCCTCACCGATTTGCCGCAATGGTCAAGCACTAGTCGACGGTGGTTTGGTTAAGAACCTCCCAGCCGATGTACTCGTGGCCCACGGATGCAATTTTGTGATCGCCGTAAGTGTTACTGCCAAGATCGAGCGGCAGTTCGGCGTCAACCAGCCGGACACGCCCACGCCTCGTATGAGAGCTCCCTCAACACTGCAAACCCTTCTACGCAGCCTGCAAGTGCAGAATCACAATCTTAACGCTTTCGCCGTACAATCGGCTGACGTGACCATTGAGCCCGATGTCACGCGGTTTGAACTGGCGGAATTTATGCGGGCCCGAGAACTTGCCGAGGCTGGCGAACAGGCGACAGCCGCCCAGATTCCGCACATCCAGCAACTGTTGATGCGGCTCGACCCGAAACTATTTCACTTCGATTCGCGTGGGATATGACTTTCGCCAGGCGACGAATGGACTATGATGCTTTGAATGGCTACGCTGGTGCCGAACAACAGCAGGTTGTCGGAATTGCTGTGCAACAGACTCCCGGCAGCCGATGTTCAAACAAGTCTGCAGAATGAGCTTCAAGGAATCACATGGAACTGGAATCGCACAAGACTAAGATCGTTGCGACCATCGGCCCGGCATGTGACACCCCGGAAATGCTCGAGCAAATGATTTGTGCGGGAATGAACGTTGCCCGTCTCAACTTCTCGCATGGAACGTTTGTTGAACATAAGATGCGCATCGCGCGGTTGCGATCGGCGGCGAGGGCGGCCGGGCGAGAGATCGCCGTGATGGCCGACCTCCCGGGTCCGAAAATGCGTATCGGCCAGTTGGCGGAAGAGCCGATCCAGCTTGTGCCTGGCGGCCGGTTCACTCTTACCACGCAAGACGTCGTTGGGGATGCGACGGGTGCTTCGATGACGTTTGCCCGACTTCCGCTGGTCGTAAGGCCGGGCGATAAGCTATTTTTGAACGATGGAATAATCCAGTTGGAAGTGGAACAGGTCGAAGGGCAAGAGGTTCATTGCCGCGTTATGACTGGCGGAGAATTGAGATCCCGGAAAGGATTGAATTTACCGGGAATTGATCTGGGCATTTCCGCTTTCACCGATCACGATCGCGAGTGTTTGGAGTTTGCGATACGGGAAGGAGTGGATGCCGTCAGTCAATCTTTCGTCGAATCGGCAGCCGACGTGCAGGCTGTGCGGGAAGCGGCTCGTTCCTTTGGCCGAGAGCCCTACGTGATCGCGAAGATCGAACGTTCGGGTGCATTAGAGCAGCTAGAAGATATTCTCGCTGCGGCCGACGGCATCATGATTGCCCGGGGAGATCTGGGTGTGGAGGTGCCGATCGAGCGGATTGCGATTCTGCAGAAGAAATTGACGCGAAGAGCGTTGCGGCACGGAAAGCCGGTCATCGTCGCTACGCAAATGTTGGAATCGATGACGCACAGTCGTCAGCCCACCCGTGCTGAGGCAACCGATGTTGCCAATGCGGTTTTGGACGGTGCCGACGCCGTCATGCTGTCGGGTGAATCGGCCACCGGCGACTACCCTGTCGAAGCAGTTGCCATGCTGGCAAAGATCGCCGAGGCCACGGAGCCCAATCGAGCCCGCTTCGACCTATGGGAACGATTGAAGACGTTACCTCAACATGAGGTCTACAGCCCTGCGGATCTCCTCTCGCTGAGTGTCGAGGCGATCATGGCCGCGGAGAAGCCTGCGGCGGTTATAGTACCCACGCGTAGTGGTGCCACGGCTCGTGCTATTGCTCGCTTCCGGCTGCCGATTTGGGTTGTGGCTCCTACCGACAATCTTGAAGTCGTCCGCCGACTTCAGTTTTCCTTCGGTATAACACCGCTTCACCTAGAGGAGCTACCCACCGATTGGTCAAGCTTCGTGCGACGTTGGATTCGCGAGAAGGGATTGGCAGGGAAAACTGCTCTATTGATCGAGGGCCCGTGCGGGGCCGACTCGGTGGCGAATCATCGAATGGAAATTGTACAAGTCAAGTGACCGCTCGCTAGGAGCGTTTTGTCGGCGGGAAGACCTAGGAACGGCTGCCTTTGCAATAATGCCTGACTGGTATGGCTGCGCTGATGCCGGAGATTCACTCGTAGCGCAGAGCTTCGCCAATTGGCAGGCGGGCGGCACGCAGTGCAGGCATCCATGCCGACAGCAAGACGATTGTGAGGGCGGCAGCCAGACATGCGACAATTACCTGTGGGTGCCAGTGAAAACGGAGCGGATGACCTAAGACCGGCGCCGCGGCCGAATGGAAGAGGTAGGCAAGTCCGATGCCCACAATCGCCCCGGGGATCATGCTGAACAAGGCAATGCCGGCCACCTGCGAAAAGACTAGCTTGTAGAGTTGCCCTCGGGTCATGCCCATGGCTCGGAGCAGTCCAATCTCTCTGGTCTGTTCCAGTACATTCATAGTGACGGTATTCGCGATACCGAGCGAGGCAATCACGAACCCCGTGGCCAGGAGCGTCCATAGTCCGGCCACCACGCCGGCAATCATTCTTTCAAATATCCCGTTTAATTCCTCAAAGGACTGCAGCAGCAGTCCTTGTCGGTCGGCAAGGTCGCGCAAAGCGACGCCGACCGCTTGTTTCGTCTCTGGTGCAGCCCGGATGATGAATACGCTCGCTCCGCTTACCTGGAAGAGCCGTTGTGCCGTCGGCGAGTCCATGATAATCACGCTCCCGCCCATCGTGTAATCGTTGAAAATTCCCGCCACCTTAAGCCGCTGCACCCCATCCCGCGTCCCGACAGAAATCCAACTACCGTACCGTGCGCCGGTGCGCTGGGCGAGCAGTGTGCCAATAATCACATCGCCTTGCCGCATTTGCTCGACCAATATGTCGGGATTGCCGGCTTCGAGATTTAGCGGAACGGGTCGAGCGTCAGAAAACGACCGAGCGATGACGATCACGGGCCGTCCTTGAGCCTCCGCTCGAAAGAATCTCACTGTTACGACGTTTTGTACGCCGGGTATCTGTCGAACATCCTCCAGGACGCCCTGGGGGATGTCAGCCGCGAGGCCAGTACCCATGTCAGGCATCATCGCCCGAATAACATAATCGCCGGAAATTGCCTGCCGATACCAGCGGCGAACATCCTCGACATTACTGAGCAAGGCGTTGCCAAGGCCGACGCCGAGCACAATTGCCACGAAGAGCACTCCGGCAGTCAAGCTGTTTCGAAGGGGATGCCGCACCAATTGCCGGACTGCCAGATCTCCTTCGAAACCGATTGTTCTGTAGAAGAGAGACGCCATCATTCGCGACGTAACGTTCATTGCGGCCGGTAGGAGAAAGACGATTCCTGCAAGACCGATCGAGATCAGTGGTGTCCCAACCTGAAGCGGCAAGTATCCTTGTGTATAAAGGATTGCTGTGGCCAGAAAGGCCGCTAACAACGCAATTCCAATTCTTGCCGGCCACGCGGGCGCCGAATCAGCGTGCGAATCCACAGTAATCGCCTCGCGCATGGCTTCCAGCGGTGATACCCTCGCCGCGTGCCAGACAGGGATCCAGGCAGCCAACAGGGAGATGGCGGGGCCCAACACCAATGAAAGAGCAAGCACGCCCCAGCTTACTGTTAGCGGCACGCTAAATTGGACCTGGAACAATGTTGCCATGGCCAATGTGAGCAGTTTGGCACCGATTATACCCAGGCCAACACCAAAGAGCGTTCCCAGTACGCCGAAAAACGCCGCTTCGCGGAGGATTATCCTCGTAACCTGCTGGCGAGTAGCACCTATGGCTCGCAATATGCCTATTTGCCGTCTCCGTTCCGAGACGTTCATCAGTAGTGCGTTGAGAACGATGAGTCCCGAGGCGAACAGGGAGAGCGCGCTCGCAAAGTTCATCCCCATCTGCATCGAAAGCAACGTTTCCTCGGAGACAGTGGACCGGGCAGCGGGACGTTGCACCTGAAGACCTGCCGGGAGCTGGTTTCGGATTGCTTCAAGTATCCCGGACTCTTCCGTGTTATCGTCGAGGACAAGGTCGATCGCATCCACCTGCCCCGAATTTCCCAGCAGGCGTTGCGCGGTTGCGAGTCGAAGGAGAACCAGAGAGGCGCCCCGCATCTCCAAAGAGGTTTGCAGACGCAACAGGCCACCGACCCGCACCGAGCGGAGTCCCCGACGCGTCAAAATCTTGATCTCGTCACCTACTTTGACTTGCAGGGCATCCGCAAAGCTTGCGGGGAGCATGATCGTCTCTCCGGCAGGAAAAAACTCCCCTGACTGAAGCACATAGTCGCGCGCCGCGCGGTCTCTTGCAGGATCGACAGCTAGCACCAATAACTGGACACGCTTATGCCGCACGTAGATAAGGCCGGGACGCTGCAGAAGCGGCAAAGCCGCGCGCACGCCCTTCACACGGCCCAACCTCTCGGCGATTACTTGGTCGAAGGGACCGCCTCCCTCCGCTACCACCTGCAATGCCGCCTTGCCTGCCAGCGACTGATAGAGCTCACGGAAGGTGCCTTGCACAGCCGAAGAACTCAAGGCAACCGAGATCAATACCGCCACGCCGATTGCGACACTGAGCACTGTAAGCAAGGTCCGTCCCGGACGCCGCTGAACTTCTCGCAGGCTGATATGCCAGATCGCCATAGGGACATCAATACCTTTTTGACCTGGCCCGACTATCTGGCGACGCGTTTGTTTTCGTCTGATGCGATGCGTCCGTCTCGCAACTGCAATATCCTATCGGCCGTGGAGGCAACGTGAGGGTCATGCGTAATCAGCAGGACGCTCTGGCCGCGCTGATCGACTAGGCGCCTGACAAGTTGGATGAGAGCTGAGCCAGCCTCGGTGTCCAGGTTGCCCGTTGGCTCATCGGCGAGAAGAATTGTCGGCGAAATCACCAGACCTCGGGCGATGGCGACCCGTTGCTGTTCCCCACCGGACAACTGGCTAGGGATGTGGTGTCGTCGCGGCAGCAAGCCAACCGCCGCCAGCGCCTCGCCGGCGCGTTCTCGCGCGGATGATCGATTCTCTCCCGCTAAAAGGAGCGGCAACGCCACGTTTTCTTCGGCGGTAAGAATCGGCAGTAGATTGAACGACTGAAAGACCATGGCAACACGTTCTCGTCGCATGATGGTTCGCTGGTCGTCGTTCATTGCTGCCAAGTCGCGGCCGTCCAACAGGACCTGTCCGCTTGTGGGCAGGTCGAGTGCGCTTAACAGATGGAGCAAGGTGCTTTTGCCGGATCCGGAAGGACCCGTCACAGCTACGTATTCACCGGGCATTACACTGAGGGTTACTCCACGCAGGGCCTCGGTGCGAGTCTCCCCTTGGCCATACACTTTCCATAAGTACCGGGTTGCGATCGCTGCCATAGTCCCTTCCTTTGCAAAGCAAGTGCCGGTGCCTATGTTGCCGGTTTCATTAGACGGGGCACCTACGAAAAGCTCCGGTGTTCCCCTCGCGAATCGCCCCACTTCCAACGCCGGTCGAACCCGGTGGTGCCAAAAAAACTTTGCGCACGAATCTTCGGGGAAAAGGATGGCAGAGTCAGGCACACGTTGTGCAATAACCGTGTTCATCGTATCGCGAGATCGGGTTATTTCTGCTGAGCGCTGATAGCATGACCCAGGTTGCAGCAAAACTCATTGCGGCCGAGCGAGAACGTTACCAAAGGGAAGGTATCGTATTTCCGATCCCAGTGCTCTCTGCGGCGGAGGCTCGACGCTTTCGTGCCGAAAGCGACCGGCTGGAACAACGACTCGGAGGAAAGCCACGCACGGTCGACGTGCGGCAAATGCATCTTCACTTTCCCTGGGCGTATGAGTTGGCAGTGCACCCCGAGATATTGGACGCCGTGGAGGAGATTTTGGGGCCTAATCTTCTGGTGTGGGCAACCGAACTTTTTGCCAAACACCCACACGATCACGAGGTCTCCATCGGTTGGCACCGCGATCGCCCCTACATGGGTTTCGAAGGGGGGGGAACAGTAACCGCATGGGTCGCGCTCGCCGACAGCATTCCAGCCAATGGATGTATGCGGGCGATACCTGAGCCGGACCGGCGCTCATCAAGGCGTCTTCTCGAAAGCACTCACGGCAAGCTGCGCCCGACCGCGGTGGAGGTGGACGAAAGGCAGGCAATCGACGTAGTGCTTCGGGCTGGCGAGATGTCCCTGCATGACGTTGATATCATCCATGGTTCGGGCCCAAACCAATCCGACCTAAAACGGATTGGCTTTGTGATTCGCTATGTCACTCCCGAAGTTCGTCCGCGAGAGGGCCGTCCGCCGGCCATTCTGGCTCGCGGCGAGGACACCGCGGGTTACTTCGAACTGGTGAAGCGACCAGTCGAGAAAGATGCCGAAGAGGCATTGCATAACATGCAAGAATCGGCGAGGCAGCACTTCCAAGCGATGCTTGGCAATATCAAGGCTCGAAAACGGTGAGAGTCGTCAAGACAAGCGAGAAAATATGAGCCCAAACACGGCGACCCAGGTGAAAGATACGATCCGGGAGTACGTCACCGACTTGGCGGAGGAGGGATCGATTACCGTAAACGACGATGAAGACTTGATGAAGCTCCTCGATTCCCTGCAAATCCTCCGTCTCGTCTCGGAGGTGGCCGACCACTTTTCCATTGAGATAGACAATGGCGATCTCACTCCGGAGAACTTTGGTTCTGTGGAGAGAATTGCAGAGTTTGTCACGAGAAAACAATGTTGATTTATCGCAGGCCGGCCGCACCGACGAGGTTTGAAAACGAAGTTGCTTCAAAAGGCAGGCGTCGAGTCGTGGTGGTGTGCGGGGGCGGGGCGGCAGGAATCGCGGCGTCCTTGGCTGCTGCCGAACACGGTGCTGAGGTTTGCTTGGTTGAGCAGCGAAGCAAGCTTGGCGGAACCGTTACGCATTCGCTGATCCATACCCTGGGCGGCGTCTTCGACAGCAAGGGGCAACTGCTCCAAGAGGGATTGGTTGCCGAGTTGGTTGATCGCCTTACATCCTGCAGAGGAACCGCTCGCCGTCGGCGGATGGGCCGTCTCTGGGTGCTAAACGTATCACCCGACGATTACGGACGTGTCGTGGAAGGATGGGTTGCCGGCCTGCCACGCATCGCCGTATGGAGACATGGCCGAGTCTCTAGAATTGCCCTTGCAACGGACAAAGAAACCAAAGTAGGTGGACGTGTGACGGGCATGGAGATCGTTGGGGAAGCGGGCCGCCTCTCGGTGGAACCCGATTGTGTCATTGACGCCACGGGCAGCGCGTCGATGGTGCGGCAGATTGATCCGGGGTTGGTGCAAGAGAACGGCAAAGCGGTGGCCGGAGGGATGGTTGTCCGCATACGGGGCATCGTGCCGGGAACGCTGGATTTTCCCAAGGGGCTTGAGCTCGTCCGATCCCTTCGGCAGGCAGCGGCCAGCGGAGCCCTACCGGGCACGTGCGGTCAGGCATGGATCGACTCTGGGTGTTATCCCGATGAAGCCTTCGTAAAACTCTTTGTTCCGATCTTCTGGGAGAAACATTGCCGACTTGCAGACGTCATAAACCGAGCACAGCGGGACCGCGAGGAGATCCTTGGCTTTCTGAGGAGACTACCGGGGTATGCTAACGCGACGGTCGTCGAGTGTGGCGATCTGGGCATACGTGACGGTGGCCGTGTGTGGGGCGAATACCGTCTGACCGAGAGTGACGTCCGGCAATTGCGAAAGTTCGAGGACGCTGCCTGCCGTGGCTGCTGGCCCATCGAATATTGGGACGCTCGCCAAGGTGTATCGTTAGCGTACTTGCCTGACGATGGTTACTACGACATTCCTCTGCGATCCCTTCGCGTAAAAGGATGGAGGAACGTCTGGGTCGCGGGAAAGTGTCTTTCCGCAGATGCTTATGCGCAAGCTTCTGCCCGCGTTGTCGGCACGTGTTGGGCGATGGGAGAGGCCGTTGGAAAGGCAGCTGCCCAAGGAACTGAGATCGGAAGTACCAATGAGTTCTCTACTATATGACCTCTTTCACAAGACGGCCGTCAAGCAAGCAGATCATGCCGCAATACTGGGCCCTGTCCGCTACGCGATAACGTACGGCGAGTTAGACCGAATGATAAGTGACACGAGTGAATGGCTCCGCCAGACAGGCGTCAAGGAAGGGGATTGTGTCGGGCTGCATTATCCTAGTGGCAGCCAGTACATCATTCTCAACTACGCACTTTGGCGTTGTGGTGCCAGCGTGGTCCCGATTGCGACCGAACTTGCTTCGGTCGAGAAGACGGAGATTTTTCGCCAGATTGCCCTAAACTTTGTTATATCGGGTCGAGGTCGGCTGACGTTTGCCGATCCTCACCGTTGCGGCGATCCAGCTCCTGTCGCCGAAGACGCTTTCATCACAGCGCTGGCTAGTCCTTGCGATCAGCCGCCGGAGTTCGACGCGATCGACACTGCCTTTATCCGGTTTACCTCGGGAACAACCGGGCTTTCGAAGGGGGTCGTGCTGTCGCATCGGACTGTACTGGAGCGAATCGAGGCTGCCAATGAGGCCCTTCACATCGGGTCCGACGACCGGGTCCTCTGGCTTCTCTCGATGGCGTATCACTTCACGGTCTCGATCGTCAGTTATCTGACCTACGGGGCAACTATCGTCTTGCCCGACAACCACTTTGCCTCGGCCGTGATTGCCGCCTGTCGACGACACCAGGCAACACTCATCTACGCGTCTCCGACCCATTGGGGCATTTTGGCCGCCTATCCTACTCCGTCGCCGCTCGAGAGCCTCCGCCTTGCGATCTCCACAACCACATCGCTGGATATTCCCGTCGCCGATAAGTTCCGAAAGAACTACGGACCGCCGTTGACGCAGGCCCTCGGAATTATTGAGGTGGGGCTGCCCTGCATCAATCTCGACTTTGCGGAGACAAAACCTGACTCGGTGGGGCGAGTGCTTCCCGCATACGAGTTGCGACTGGTGGACGTAGGTTTAGGGGACTCACTGAAAGAGATTTACGTCCGTGGCAAAGGGATGTTCGACGCCTATTACCGCCCGTGGCGACCGCGTGGTCAGATCGTGAACGACGGTTGGTTTGCCACCGGGGATATCGGTGAGCTTGATTCGGACGGCTGCCTCTATATCCGTGGGCGGCGGAAGGACGTGATTAGCATCATGGGGATGAAGTTCTTTCCTCAGGAAGTTGAAGCCGTCTTGGGATCGCACCCAGCCGTTGCTGCGGCGGTGGTCTTTACCGAGCACGATAGTCGACGTGGAGAAGCTGTCCACGCGCACGTCGTGTGTAAGGCGGGGACAAGTTCACCCGCCCTCAGAGACGACTTGCGAACTTGGTGCAAGGCCCGTCTGGCGTTCTATAAGGTGCCAGAGGTTATTGAGTTCGTTGACGCGCTAGCCCAAACGGCGAGTGGAAAGGTGCTTCACCCGCAGCCACAAGGAGTCGAGGCATGACGGCACACGCCATCTCCTACGCAAGCGAAAGCGCAAAGCGGGAACGGTTGCAGGCTCTGAGTCCGGTGGACCGTGCTATCCGTTATGCCGATTCCCTCATTCGCGAGGCCGGCTACCCGGGTATCGAGACCCAGATGCACGTCCACTTTCGCGGCGAAGTGTCCGTGGATGTTCTGCAGCGCGGAATCTCTCGACTAAGCCTTCGCTACCCTATCCTTGCGGCTCGGCTTGTTGAGCTGCAAGACCAAGAAGAGGAGCGAGGGTACTGGCAATTTCGACCGGGAGAAGTGTGTCGACTCCATGAAGCTACCTTGGCATCCAATTCCATGGAGGAGGTCTTTCGTTATGCCGGTGAGGTGCTCTCCGCTGATCGCGACCTGGCCGTCGCTGATCCTATCGGGTTCCATTTGCTTCATTGCCCCGATGGCCGCGATGTGCTCCTGATCCAATACAGCCACGTCCTCATGGACAACCGGATGGCGATGCCGTTGCTACGGGAACTTAACCTGTTGACTCGATCGACCTCACAATTGTTTGAGATGGAGTCTTCTTTTGGGGAACCGGATCGCCCGATTACGAGAAATTTACGACAGTTTTCCCGGGAACGCCGTCACGCTGCAGTCCGCGCAGTAATGCGACCGGAGACATACGCTCCACGGGGAAAGGCCGCAACGCTTATTCCGGCCGGGGTAATTCCCTCCGCTCCCACTCGGTTGAGGATACTAACGCAGGTTTTGGGACAGGACGAGACCACCGAACTACGGAATCAGACTGTTGCACTATGCGGATATCCCAGCCTTTCGATGTCCGTCTTGGCCAGTGCCTTTCGAGCTGTTGACCGACTCGGCTCACCAAACGATGACTCACATGACTTCGTTGCCACCCTTGGGATACCCTTGCGCATCAATCGCCATCACCAATTAGTCTTCCACAATCTCACATCCATTGTGCCGATTCGGCTCGCCAGCGATGGCGTCGGCGATCGGCAACGTGCGGTACGCCTACTAAGCAGGCAATTACAGGAACTACTCCATAGCAACATCGACTTGGGGGTGCTGGAATCGATTGGGATACTTGGCCGACGCTTTCACCATTTGGACTGGATCCTCCGACACATTCTCTTGCACAGTTGCTCGCTCTGGTATGCCCACTTCGGATCTCTGGACGCTTTGGGTGACATCTTATTTGGGCAGCAAGTGGAGACGGCCTATTTCGCTGGTGGCCCCGTTTGGCCAACAACGGGCCTATCCTTGCTCGTAAATCAATATCGGGGACGGACGCACTTTCAGGCCACATTCGATCCCCAATTAATATCCGACTCTTCAGCGAGGAATTTTCTTGCTTTCCTCCTCAGCGACCTTCGATCTCGTCCGTCATCTCGGCAAAAGATTCCCGGAACCCGGCCATCGCGGGCGGGATTTTGAAGACACGTGAGGACGGTGGCGAATTACTTGCAAAAACCGTGACGGAGCAACCCCCTATGAAATTCGCCTTCCTTGTCCATCCGCTGGGCAACGATGCCGATCGAGTGCTAGACTATCTTCGCGAAGTCAACCTCTCGCGCTCCTTCGGCTGGGACATAGCGGGATTTGTCCACGATATGCATCTGGCAATGGCTCGGGCAAGCAACTCCTCTTTACCCCCGTCGGTCCGGTTGCTTGATGAATTTTCTGGGCTCGCCTCGCGCTTGGGCAGCCAAACCGAAGGTCGGCTTTACCAGATCCCGATGGACTCCTTTGCCATCCTTGAGCAACCGGATCGGGCGCTGGAGTACATCATGTCCGCCATTGAAACGGCCGCCGCGTGGGGGGCAGAGATCGTCGGTTTGGGTTCGATGACAGGAATTGTCGGCGGTCAAGGTACCTATACGGCGCAACGATCCCCCATTGCCGTGACGACGGGTAACAGCTTGACCGTGTATGCGGCAGTGGAAAACTTGCTCCATGCCTGCCACATGGTCGAAATCGACCCAGGCAAGGAAGACATTGTGGTGGTGGGCGTTCCCGGAAGTATCGCCGCGGCGGCAGCCAGGATCCTAAGACCCAGGTTCCGGTCGCTGCGATTGGTAGCGCGAGCCGCCTCGAAACCGGCTGCTGCCTTGGCAGCCGAGTTGGACGCGGAACTAATGACCGACCTACGCCAATCGCTCGCCACACGCTGTGTCGTGCTGACGGCCACCTCGTCAGGCGGCTGCATCGACCCGGCATGGCTTGCTCCCGGCACGATTGCCAGCGACGTAGCGGTTCCCACCGATATAATTGGCAGCCATGCCGTACGTGAGGATTGCCTATTCCTAAGCGGCGGCCTATGCCGTGTGCCTGAGACGATGCCAATGTCGTCGCACTATCTATGGTTCCATCGCGGCGCAATGGCCGCCTGCCTTGCCGAGACGATTGTGCTAGCGTTGGATGACTCGCCGACGTGTCTATCCCTCGGGCGGCAACTCGATACCGCGAGGATCGCGGATATTGGCCGCCGAGCAGAGATTCACGGTTTCACGTTTTCCCAGCTATACTCCTTTGGTATGCTCCAGGAAGATTCCTCGCTAATAGCGTTTAAAAAGACCAGGGCCAGGCAGCCGGTGCGGATGCATGATGCCAAAGCCACGAAGTCACCCGGTCTGCCGGCGGTCGACGATCTTGGCCGAAAGGCTGCGGAGTTGTTCCGCCGCCACATCAATCCCGCCATGCTTGCCATCGGCGCGGGATTTGTCATGCCGCTCGTGAAAGGACAAGGAGCCCGAGTATGGGATGCCGACGGGAACAGCTACCTGGACTTTGTGGGCGGATACGGATCGCTTAATCTCGGTCATAACAATCCGGACATTGTTGCCGCCTTGCAGAACGCACTGCGCGAAAACCCGCCGGGGTTTTCCCCCGCGGCCATCAACCCGTACGCCGCTGCGTTGGCCGAGCAACTTGCGCTGGTTGCCCCACCCGGCTTGGAAATGGTCTTCTTCGCCAACAGCGGAACGGAAGCTGTCGAGGCGGTGTTGAAACTCGCCCGCCGGGCGACGGGGCGACGAGGACTTCTCTACTGCGAGCGGTCCTTCCACGGCAAGACATTGGGCTCGCTCTCCGTAACTGGCAACCCTGTCTATCAACGGCCTTTTGAGCCGCTCGTCCCCGAGTGCCAAGCGATTCCATTTGGAGACATCAATGCGCTAGAGCAAGCATTATCTTCGAGGCGGTTTGCCGCATTTGTCGTGGAACCAGTCCAGGCCGAGGGAGGAATGATTGTCCCGCCGCCTGGCTATCTGCAAACTGCCCAGGAGCTTTGTCGGACAACGGGAACCCTGTTGGCGGTTGATGAGGTTCAAACCGGCTTCGGCCGGACGGGGGCGATGTTTGCCGTTGATCGGTTTGGAGTAGAGCCCGACTTGATGGCAGTTGCGAAGTCCTTAAGCGGAGGATTGGTTCCGATAGGCGCGATGCTCTCCCGCCGTGATTTGTGGAGGAAAGCCTACGGCTCGGTGGACACCTTCGCTTTGCACACCAGCACCTTCGGTGGCGGGAGCTTGGCCTGTGCCGCCGGACTCGCGACGTTAAGAATCCTGCGCGATACGGACCTGATCCGCCGAGCCGCAGACCTCGGACGACAACTCTGGGAGGGCCTAGGGCCGCTGGTCGACAAGTACTCCATTGTGCGGGACGTTCGCGGCCAGGGGTTGCTGCTGGGAATTGAATTCAACTCTCCCCCGAAATCCATCATCGGGCGGTTGCAGGGCCTTCTCGCGGAAGGTGCAAGCATCTATTTAGTTCCGGGAATCGAGAACATCCAACACTCGCTAACGGCACTCTATATCGTGGCCTTGCTGAAAGAGCACGGAATCTACGCTCAGGTGGCTCGTTCGAATCCCTGCCTGCTCCGCGTAGAGCCGCCCTTGGTACTGACGGCGGCAGAGGCAGACCACTTCATCGGCGCGATCGATCAATCGTGTCGCGAGGTCGAGTCGCTCTACTCGTCACTTGATCAAATGATCGCCAAGGCCGTCCTTGGGCAGCACGGTTCGGAACCACCCGGACGCACGCAGGCCGCTCCAATTCACGCCGCTTCGCTAGGTGGGAATGGGCAGAGCCTTGGAGCCGACACCGTTGAAGCCCCACACCTGGGATGATCGAGATCCGCACCTTTGAAGGTGAGCCTGAAGAGTTGGCCGATTTCACGGTCCGAGTGTGGCGGCAGACTTATGAAGGAAAGATGCTCATCACTCTTTGGAGCGAGCCCTTCTTCCGCCGGGAGCTTTTCGACCAAGCCGATGGACGCGAGTTTCTGATTGCGGCCTACGATGGTCGTCGACTGGTCGGTTCCCATCCCTCTCGATCGCTGCGAGTTCGTTTGCGCGGCGATGAAATACAGGCTACCTGGGGGTCGTTCATCACCGTCGATCCCGAATACCGGCGTCAGGGAGTCGCTCTTGCGATGCAGCGCGAGTGGGCGCGACGCCACGTGGAACGCCAGGCACGCGTGAACTTCGGCTTTCAATACATCCGCTCGCCGTCTGCCCTCGGCCCGCAATTCTGGCTCGGTCAGCCGGACAGATTTCCGATCATCCGGAAACTTCGTCTATTGTTTCGACCCATCGATCACGCCGCGGTATCGCAGTTTGAACTGCACTCCTTCGAGGCCTACGGTGCGAAACTGCTGTCCACCGTGCAACAACAACCAGTTCCACCCAGGAGCCAAAGCGATATTCGGCTCTATCGCGACGGTGAGGATCTTCAAGGATGCGTTGGCTTGGTCGAGCAGGCTGGAAGACGCGCTGACCTTGCTTATCTTTGGGAGCCTCCCTCGCTTGACCGGCTTCTACACTGCGAACAAGTCTCCGAGACCGTTGTGCTGGAGCAGCAAGGACGGGTAGCCGGTTTCGTGAACTACAGCTTCCTTGAGATTCTAGGCCGGCGGGTGCTTCGCGTCGCCCAAATTGATCTGATCGCATTTGGCACGCTTTCCTGGCATGATCGAAGAAGATTGCTCCAGGCGACCTTGAGTCGTATTGCAGACCGAGGAGCCCAGGCTGCCATGATGCTTTGGGGATCGTCCTACGCGCTGGCCGATCTGCTCGCCACCGGCTTCTTGCCAGGTCCCCGCGAATACTATTACATCGCCGCGCCGATGGAGAAGAACCTCCGCTTCGACAATATCCATAGTTTACAGGTGCTGCTGCGATGAACCACCCGCGAACTCGTGCACTGGCGAATCTGCCGGATGGCCGGGCTGTTCGCGAAACGGGTGTCGCTCGGGTGGCGCCGGGGGCGGGGGCATAAGCAGCTTGTGCGTTAGTCGAAGCGCTAACGCCGTGAACCAATGGGTGCCCTTAACGTACACGTACCGTGGCTCCAAATAACACCCCAGCCGCGATTTGAAAGTGTCCGTCGTTTGACCCATCAATATGTGCTGCGAGCCAGCTTGCATCGCCCAATCGAGATCCGAGGCCATAAGATTGAAATACAAGTCGTACTCGGGGTTCAGTTGATAGTCCAACCCAATGAAGACGTTTTGGTAGGTGTCGCCTAGAGCCGCTCCCCAGGCAAAAGCGACGATTCGTGTGCCCTGGAAAACAGCCGTCAGCTTCACTCCGTTGCCACAGCGAATCGCCCATTGACGGAAAAACTCGGCCGGCAGGATCTCAAGATGCACTTCTGCGCGCTCAGACACCGCCAAATATAGTTCGTGCACTTCGTCCGTATAATGTGAAGCTGCTTCCGCTCCGGAAAAATGCTCAATCCGAAAGCCAGCTCGTACGAACTTCCGTTGCGAGCGGTGGAGTTTGTAACGGTAGTGCGACCTTAGGGCCTCGCAAAACGCGTCGAAGCTGCGGAAGCCTTCGGCAAACCGGTTCATCGGCAGACTCTGGCCACGCACGTAGCCGACTTTGAGCAAACCGTCTGTCTGCAAACGTTCCTCTTCCGTGAATTCCTTCCAGACGATGGCGGCACTCGGCACCTCGCGCGAAATGTGCTTAAGAGACTTGTGGAGTTGTCGAAGGACCTGGCTGGAGTCGGCGTCACTGGCGATTCGTACTTGGCTTTGCCCGGCCGAAAAAGGCAGACCGCAGAACACGATCCAGAAACGCAGGCAATCTGGCCACAGGCGGCGGATCGACTCCAGTATACGACGCGTATGGGGCGGACAAAGCAATGCCGCGTCAATGGGATACAGGCAAGCCATTGCACTTCCGGCTGACTTCCCACGGTCATCGTAGACCACAATTGCCCAGTATCGCCCCGGTAGCGTGTCCTCTATGGCCGATATGAAAGACGGGTCCATGTAAAGGTCGTTGATCCCGCCCGACAAGCGCGCCCAATCCTCTCGTGGAACTGCATTGATCGAATTGAAACATTGAGCGAAATAGGCCATCTGGCCACACTCTTGGCCGAGTACACCGAGTTGCGCGCAAGGAGAATATATTGGTCACGCAAAACGAGTGCCGGCCGGCAAAAAGGCATTTGCCTTGATTAAATTGGTTCGACTTCAGCCATCATTTGTCCCGTTTCAACTTGTCACAGATAATCCCCGCTTCGCGGCTAAGGTCTTTACCGTTGTTAGAAGGCAGGAAAGCTCAGCATATCGCTCCCTCAGACTTCCTCGACGAGCACAGGAACATGCTGTTCGCTACCGCTAACTAGTCCGAATAAGTTGTGCTCTGCCCGACTCCTCGCAGCCTCTTTCTCACGCTTCTATAATTCCTATTAATAGCCGGCATTGCGACGTCTTCGCCCTCAGCGGACCGACTTTTCCATCAGACTCGGCGGGCGGCTATTTCGCCTGCACAGCTTGGGGACAAACGAAACACTAGGTACTTCAGGAAAGGAATAGATTCATGGCAGTTACTACGGCAGAACGAACAAAGAGCGAAACTCAGGGAACATCCGCCGAAGGTCCTCTTGCTTCCGAAGAGTTACGGAAGATCGACGCGTACTGGCGGGCAGCCAATTACCTTTCCGTCGGCCAAATCTATCTTCTCGACAATCCCTTGCTCAAGGAGCCGCTGAAGCGGGAACATATCAAGCCACGGTTGCTGGGACACTGGGGAACTTCGCCCGGCCTGAATATGATCTGCGTCCACTTGAATCGCGTGATCAAGCGAGACGATCTGAATGTGATTTACGTGATTGGCCCGGGACACGGCGGCCCATCGATGGTCGCCCATGCCTATTTGGAGGGCACGTACAGCGAGCTTTACCCGAACATCAGCCAAGACGCCGTCGGGATGAAACGGCTCTTCAAGCAGTTCAGCTTTCCCGGTGGGATTCCGAGCCACGTCGCTCCGGAGACGCCCGGCAGCATTCACGAGGGGGGCGAATTGGGCTACGCCTTGAGTCATGCCTACGGCGCCGCGTTCGACAACCCTGACTTGATTGTTGCGTGTGTTGTCGGCGACGGAGAAGCGGAAACAGGACCGTTGGCCACCGGCTGGCAAGGCAACAAGTTTCTCAATTCGGCGCGAGATGGTTGTGTGCTGCCGATTCTTCATTTAAATGGCTATAAGATAGCGAACCCATGCTTCCTGGCACGCATTCCCAGGGAGGAATTGCAGAAGTATTTCGAGGGGATGGGCTACGCTCCTCTGTTTGTTGAAGGCGATGATCCGGCGTCGGTTCATCAGCAACTGGCTGGGGCGCTGGATGTTGCCGTGGCGCAGATCAAGCAGATTTGGGCCGATGCTCGGGAAGGCAGAGTGGTACAACGTCCCACATGGCCGATGATCGTATTTCGCACCCCGAAAGGATGGACCTGCCCGGCCGAGATCGATGGCAAGAAATGCGAGGGATATTGGCGAAGCCACCAGGTTCCGATGGCGGACATGGACAATCCCGAGCACATTCAGATCCTTGAGCGGTGGATGAAGAGCTACCGACCGGAGCAGTTGTTCGACGGCGACGGGCGATTGGTGCCGGAACTTGCCGAGCTTGCGCCGAGGGGCCGCCGTCGGATGAGCGATAACCCGAATGCCAACGGAGGCCTGCTGCTTCGCGACCTGAAAATGCCTGACTTCCGTGACTACGCCGTGGTGGTACCGAATCCGGGAGCGACGACTGCCGAGTCCGCACGTGTTATGGGGCGATTCCTGCGGGATGTGATGGAGTTGAACATGGAAAGCAAGAACTTTCGCTTGTTCAGTCCGGATGAGAACAATTCCAACCGCTGGCAGGACGTGCTTGAGGTAACCAATCGCTGCTACATGGCGGAGATCTATCCCGAGGACGACCATTTGTCGCCGGACGGCCGCGTGATGGAGGTCCTCAGCGAGCACCAGTGCCAAGGCTGGCTCGAAGGGTATCTCCTTACCGGCAGGCACGGATTCTTTTCATGCTACGAGGCCTTTATTCACATCGTCGATTCGATGTTCAACCAACACGCCAAGTGGCTCAAAGTCAGCAATCACATTCCCTGGCGTCGACCGATCGCCTCGTTTAACTATTTCCTCAGTTCGCACGTCTGGCGGCAGGACAACAACGGTTTTAGCCACCAGGATCCGGGCTTCATCGACCACGTGGTCAACAAGCGGGCGGAGGTGATTCGTGTTTACCTGCCGCCCGACGCCAACACGCTGCTTTCGGTCACCGACCACTGTCTCCGGAGTCGCAACTATATCAACGTGGTTGTTGCAGGCAAGCAGCCCGCACCGCAGTGGCTAACGATGGAACAGGCGGTCAAGCATTGTTCCGCTGGCCTGGGGATCTGGGAGTGGGCCAGCAATGATAAGGGCGATGAGCCCGATGTGGTGATGGCTTGCTGTGGCGATGTGCCGACGCTGGAGACGCTTGCCGCTGTGGACTTGCTGCGAAGGCATGTGCCGACTCTTAAGATTCGGGTGGTGAATGTTGTCAACCTGATGAAACTGCAGCCGCCGCAGGAGCATCCGCACGGTCTGCCAGAACAAGAGTTCGATGCCATCTTCACCACCGACAAGCCCATCATCTTCGCGTTCCACGGCTATCCCTGGCTGATCCACCGCCTGACGTACCGGCGAAAGGGCCACAAGAACTTGCACGTTCGCGGGTATAAGGAGGTCGGGAGCACGACCACGCCGTTTGACATGGTGGTGCTCAACGAGTTGGATCGTTTCTCACTGGTGAACGACGTGATCGATCGGGTTGCGAAATTGGCGCCGCGGGCGGCGTATGCGAAACAGGCAATTCGCGACAAGCTCCTCGACCACAAGGAGTACATAGCCAAGCATGGCGACGATATGCCGGACATTTCTGGCTGGAGCTGGAGCCGTGGGGGCAGTACAGCGCCGACGGGCACCTCCACGGAAGGAGACAATGTTTAGCTTGAGCGGAATTCAGCGGAAGTCGGGCCACTACTACGTCCTCAAGGAGCGGAATATGACTACATCGGTTGCCGCCGGCGGAGTGTTGGAGACGCATCACGATGCGTACGAAAAGCTACTCGAGCGATGCCAGGCGCTGCAGCCGGTCATCACCGCCGTAGCGTATCCATGCGAGCAGACCGCCTTGACCGGAGTGGTTGAGGCTGCCGAGGCGAGGCTCATTTCGCCGATCCTGGTCGGTCCCCGGCACAAAATCGTCGATATCGCGGCCGAGTCTGGTCTCGACATTAGTGGTTGTCCGATCGAGGACGTAAGCGACACCCGCGCAGCGGCGGCTGCGGCCGTCGAACTGGTGCGGGCTGCCCGGGCCGAAGCCTTGATGAAGGGTAGCCTTCACACGGATGAGTTGATGAGCGCAGTCGTTGCCTCCAACACTGGTTTGCGCACCGGGCGACGGATCAGCCACGCCTTTGTCATGTCGGTACCCACCTATCCGAAACCGCTGATCGTCACCGACGCGGCGATCAATATCGCACCTACATTGGAGGACAAACGCGATATCTGCCAAAATGCTATTGATTTAGCGCACTGTTTGGGCCGCTCCCTGCCGAAGGTCGCGATCCTCTCCGCCGTGGAGACCGTGACGACAAGAATCCCTTCGACACTTGATGCAGCCGCGCTCTGCAAGATGGCCGATCGGGGCCAAATTACTGGCGCTGTCCTCGATGGCCCGCTTGCCATGGATAATGCGATCAGTGCCGAGGCGGCAAGGACCAAAGGCATAGCTTCTCCAGTCGCCGGCGATGCCGATATTCTCGTGGCTCCCGATCTGGAGGCGGGCAATATTCTTGCCAAGCAACTGACCTTTCTAGCCAATGCCGATGCTGCTGGGCTTGTTCTCGGCGCTAGAGTGCCCATCATTCTGACCAGCCGCGCCGACAATGTTCGCACTCGAATGGCTTCGTGCGGGGTTGCCCTGTTGGTTGCCCACACGAGGAGGAGCGGCCGAAATAGCGGCACACCATGACGGGCATGATTAGCGGGAGAATCACCAATGGTCGAAACAGCATCGCCGCCGTTGGCTGGCAAAAAAGCGCTCGTTCTGGGAATCGCTAATGAACACTCGATAGCGTACGGCTGCGCACGGGCCTTTCGGAGGCTGGGAGCCGAGTTGGCGATCACGTACCTCAACGACAAGGCGCGCCCCTATGTCGAGCCACTCGCGCGTGAATTGGAGGCACCGATTTTCGAACCGCTAAATGTCCAAGAACCGGGGCAGTTGGAGGCCGTCTTCGCCCGCACTGGCCAAACGTGGGGCAAGCTGGATATTGCTTTGCATGCGATCGCGTTCGCCCCCAAAGAGGATTTGCAGGGCGGCCTATTGAACTGCTCAGCCGCAGGCTTCGGGCTAGCCATGGACGTATCCTGTCACTCCTTCGTGCGCATGGCCCGACTAGCGGCTCCGCTAATGACGGAAGGTGGAACGCTCCTGGCCATGAGCTTTCACGGCGCCGAAAAGGTGATCTCGGACTATGCCGTAATGGGACCGGTCAAGGCGGCCTTGGAGGCAGCCGTGCGTTACCTGGCGTACGAGCTCGGATCTCGACACATCCGAGTCCATGCGATCTCGCCTGGTCCTATTCAAACACGTGCCGCCTCGGGATTGAAGGATTTTGACCAGTTGTTGGAGCAGGCGGCACAGCGTGCACCGATGGGCGAGTTGGTGGATATCGATGACGTTGGCATGGCTGCCGCCTATTTGGCCACCGAAGCCGCCAGCCGACTAACGGGCAGCACTCTGTATGTTGACGCCGGGCTGAACATTATGGCGTAAGAATCGGATCTTGCAGGGTGGAGGTTCAACATGTACGCGACAGCCCATCCTCACGCAACGATAACCCCGCTTGACTACATCCCGATGCCTGGCGTCCGTGCAGCCGTCGACTATGCAATCGACTTCTGGCAACGCTCGCTAATCTTCCTCGACATACTCCGCCAATCCGGCAATCAACAGGCGGAGATGACTTCGCGTTCCGTAAATGCAGTGTTGATTTACAACTATGAGATTATCTTGAAGGGAGACAGTCTGAGACGGCCGGTCAATTATGCCCTAGTTCGAGTTGTCCCGCCCGAAGGAACCACGATCGACCAGACGAGACGGCCGGTGGTCGTAATTGATCCCCGCGCTGGGCAGGGACCGGGCATCGGAGGGTTCAAGACTGTTAGCGAAATCGGCCGGGCCTTTGAGGCCGGTCATCCCGTCTATTTCATTGGCTTCATTGCCGAACCCATCGAAGGACAGACCGTCGAGGACGTTGCCCGAGCGCACACGGTGTTCCTGGAGAAGGTGGTCGAACTACAACCAGAAGCATCGGGAAGGCCGCTTTTGATCGGCAACTGCCAGGCCGGCTGGCACGCGATCATGGCGGCCTGCATGAGACCCGATCTGGTTGGTCCGGTATTGCTGGCCGGTGCTCCACTGTCCTATTGGGCCGGCGTCCACGGCGAAAATCCTATGCGGTACACCGCCGGGTTGCTCGGAGGAACGTGGCTTGCCCGGCTGGTGAGCGATCTCGGCGGCGGCATCTTCGACGGGGCCTGGTTGATCTCAAACTTCAACAGCCTCGATCTCGCCAATACCTTCTGGACGAAATCCTACAACGTTTGGGCGCAGCCCGAAAAGGAGGAACGACGCTACTTGGAGTTTGAGAAGTGGTGGGGCGCTTTCGTCCACCTCCGCGGCGAGGAACTGCAGTACATGGTCGACAACCTCTTTGTCGGCAACAAGCTTTCCACGGCTCGGATTGTTACCCGGGACGGTGTTCGAATCGATATTCGCAACATCAAATCACCTATTCTCTGTTTCTGTTCCAAGGCCGACAATATCACTCCGCCACAACAAGCCTTGGACTGGATACTCGATAATTATGAGAGTGTCGAGGAGATCCGGCACCGCGGCCAGACCATCCTCTATTGCCTGCACGAAACGGCGGGGCATCTTGCCATCTTCGTCGGCGCCAAGGTCGCGGCCAAAGAGCACTCCGAGTTCATCAATTACATGGACCTGATCGACGGAATGCCTCCCGGCCTCTACGAGATCGTTATCTCGGACAAGAACGAAAGCGATCCGGGCGCGGAGCTGCTGGTGGGCGATTTTAGCGTGCGGATCGAAGAACGCACGCTCGAGGACATCCGATCGCTGGGCTGCAATAGCGTGGAGGATGAACGGGAATTCGACGCCGTTGCCCGGCTCTCCGAACTCAATAACGCCGTGTACTCCATGTTGGTCCGGCCGTGGATTCGAGCCGCCGTTACGCCACAGATGGCCGCGGCCACGCTTGCTTTGCAGCCTTTGCGAGTCATGTACTCGCTCTACTCCGACCGGAACCCGGCAATGCGTGCGATAGCTCCGATGGCTGAAAAGGCTCGTCACCAACGGCAGACGATACCTCCCGATAATCCGTTTCACCGACTGCAGGAGCAAGTGTCAGAAGCGGCAACAACCTCGTTGAAAACTCTGACCATGTTGCGTGACCGATTGCAGGAAACCAGCTTCCATGCGGTCTATGGATCGCCATGGATGCAGGCGGCACTAGGTGTCCGTCGGAATGAACGGCCGCGCCCAAAGCCTGGCACGTCGACGGACCAACAGACCGCGTTGGCAGCAACGGTTGCTGAACTTCGCAAGACGATGGGCGAGGGGGACAGACTCGACGCGGTAGTGAGGGCACTGGTCTACGTCGCCCTTGGCGAAAAGGCGATCGATGCCCGTTCCTTCGAGGTTCTCCGCCGTCTGTTGAAGGCCCATCCCGAGATTAGTCTTGCCCGTTACAAGGACGTGCTGCGCCGCCAATGGGCGATGCTCACCATCGATCAAGAAGCGGCCTTGGAGGCCTTGCCGAGGCTGCTGCCGGATGATGCCGAGGCGCGCGCTAAGTTGTTTGAGCAGGTCAAGGCAATCAGGACGGCGGCAGGAGCACTGGACGGGGAGGCACGGCGGCGCCTGGACGAGATGGAAGTCCTGTTCCGTACTGGCAGCCGCTCCGCCACGAAGTGAAAGAGCGGCCGTCATGATAGAGGGGAAAAGCCATGAACGAAGCAGTCATTGTTCTTAATGCCGGCTCTTCGAGTCTGAAATTCTCAATTTACGAGGTAGTTGGCTCAGAACTCCGCCCGGTCGCGCGGGGGCAGGTCGAGGGGCTGGGTACTTCGCCGCGATTTAAAGCCAAGGATCAGCAGGGGCAGTCACTGGCGGACGATCCGCTAATCTCGGCTTCCAGCCAAATTGGCCACTCCCAGGCCTTTGCGCACTTGGCCGACTGGGCATTGAAGCATTACGGCGAGCGCTTGCGAACGATCGCCGTGGGCCACCGCATCGTTCATGGGGGCGCGGAATTTATTGGACCGACGTTGATCACCGAAGACGTTCTGCGAAAGCTGGAACAACTCGTGCCGATCATGCCGTTGCATCAGCCGCACAATCTCGCCGGCGTAAGAGCCGTGACGCAGTTGCGACCGGAACTCCTCCAAGTCGCGTGTTTCGATACGGCATTTCATCGCACAAAACCAAAGGTGGCCGAACGCTTTGGTCTTCCTGACGAGATGTTCCTTAATGGGGTGCGGCGTTGGGGTTTCCACGGGCTCTCCTACGAGTCCATCGCCAACCAGTTTCACCAAGTGGCGCCGGAAATCGCCGCAGGTCGGGTGATTGTTGCGCACCTGGGGAACGGTGTCAGCCTCTGCGCCATGGAAGACGGACAAAGTGTCGATACTACGATGAGTTTCTCGGCTCTGGACGGGCCGCCGATGGGTACCCGCTGCGGGACAGTCGACCCCGGCGTCATCCTCTTCCTGCTACGGCAAGGCTGGGATCTTGAGCAGATCGAAGAACTTCTCTACCGCCAATCGGGACTGTTGGGAATATCACGCGTCAGTAGCGACATGCGCGAACTCCTGGCCAGCGGTGAGCCACTCGCCGCCGAGGCAATCGACTTCTTCGTGTACCGCATCGTCCGCGAGATCGGTTCGTTGGCGGCGGTGTTGGGTGGGCTGGACGCGCTGATCTTTACCGGCGGAATTGGTGAAAACTCGCCTGCCATACGTAAAAAAGTTTGCGAGCGACTTTTCTGGCTTGGCATCGAGATCGACGACTCTGTCAACGAACGCGGTGCCGGACGCATTTCGAGCGATTCCGATGCTCCCTCCGTCTGGGGCATCGCCACCGACGAGGAGAAAGTCATTGCCGTTCACACGCTGGCAGTCGTGCGTGCGATGAACGAACAAGCTGAAGCACCTAAGCCTGTGCTTGCAGCCCCGGTATCCAGATAGACCCCGCGAGGCGGCGATCAGAGGTGCAACCTTGGCGGTCGACAGTTTGATTCAGATCCTCGTTACCGTTACCGTCATCGAATTGATGTTATCGATTGGATTGAGCGCGACATTTGCGGAGCTAGCGGCCGTAATCGGTCAGCGGCGACTGATAATCCAAGCAGTTATCGCCAACTATCTCTGCGTGCCGGCGGTGGCTGTGGTCCTACTGCTTCTGTTTCAGGCCCAGCCGATGGTCGCTGCTGGCTTTTTGATCGCCGCCGTTTGTCCGGGGGCACCCTATGGGCCCCCGTTCACGGCGTTGGCCAAGGGAAACGTGCCAGTCGCGGTTGGATTGATGATCATGCTAACCGCCTCATCCGCCATTCTTGCCCCCTTATTGTTGCGGTCGCTTCTGCCGCTGGTGGCGACGGGCAGCGAAGCCCTTGACATCGACGCTGGGACGATGATCCGCGTACTGCTCGTTGTCCAACTCCTGCCACTCGTGGCGGGACTGATGTTTCGGCACTGGTGTCCCAAAGCTGCCATCCGCGTGCTGAGACCTGTCAACCTTGTCAGCATGGTGCTTAATGTGGCGATGATCGGCCTGATTATCACGGTTCAATTTCGGACCCTGGCAAACATTCCTCTCCGCGGATTTCTTGGCATGGCGGCCCTCGTTGCTGCTGCCTTGGCCATCGGTTGGCTTCTAGGAAACCACGACGGCGGTAATCGCAGAACCATGGCATTTACCACAGCGGTACGAAATGTTGGCGTGGCGTTGGCGATCGCGACAAGCAGCTTTGCCGGGACCCCGGCCATCACAACAACTCTGACATTTGCCCTGTTTCAAACAATTATAGTGGCGCTGGTGGCCGTTGCTTGGGGACGGTTGACTCCCGGCCCCCAACGGCTCGCTGCCGGATGAAAGGGACGATAATGAACACCACAAAGGCCGTTTCTGAAGCGGCCGCGAACTCGGACGAATTGGCGAGAAGATTGCAAAGTTACGGCTGCGGTCCGATTCGCTTCGCGGGGACAGACAACGCGTTCTACGAACGGCATCTGGTTTTCGATGAGGTGATCCCCCCGCAAGCCGCGGGACCGCGCGAACAATTCGAAGCCGTCGCCCGGTCCGTGCGCGATGTAGTCTCGCAACAATGGCTGAAAACCGAGGAGACTTACGATCGCGTCAATCCCAAGCGGGTGTACTACCTTTCCATGGAGTTTCTTCTTGGCCGATCGTTGACGAACAATCTCATCAATCTCCGCCTCGATGCATTGGTTCAAGAAGCAGCACGTGAGAAGAACGTGGATTGGTTGGCTCTGCTGGAGCAGGAGCCCGATGCGGGACTTGGCAATGGCGGCCTGGGGCGACTGGCAGCTTGCTTTCTCGATTCGATGGCGACGCTAGGGCTGCCGGCAATGGGCTATGGCCTGCGGTACGAATACGGCATCTTTCGACAGTCGATTGTCGATGGTTGGCAGCGGGAGCAGCCGGACAACTGGCTTCGTCGCCCCGACCCCTGGGAGGTGGCCCGACCACAGGATACGGTCGAAATCAAGCTGGGATGCTCCTTTGAATTGCGGGCCGGTGCGCTGCGAGTCGTCTCGGGGCGGCCATCCACCCTGTTTGGCGTTCCCTACGACCGGCCTATCGTCGGTTTCGCTGGAAAGACCATCAATACGCTTCGGCTGTGGGCTGCTTCGGCGCCGGACTATTTCGACTTCCAGAGGTTTTCAGGCGGCGATTTTGTCGGCGCGTTGGCCGAGACCTTGACCGCCGAATCCGTCACTCGCGTTCTTTATCCAGACGATTCCACCAGCATGGGCCAGGGATTGCGATTCGTCCAGGAGTACTTTCTGGTTGCCTGCTCCCTGGCTGATTTGGTGCGGCGGTTCCGCCGAGGCAATTCCGATTGGCACATGTTGCCGGACAAGGTCGCCATCCAGCTCAACGACACGCACCCCGCCCTAGCCGTTCCGGAACTGATGCGAATCCTTATCGATGACGCGCGCCTCGACTGGGACGAGGCTTGGGACCTTACCAAGCGGACCCTGGCGTACACCAATCACACCTTACTGCCGGAGGCGCTGGAAAAATGGCCGCTACCGTGGTTCCAGATGCTCTTACCGCGTCACTTGGAGATTATCCGAGAAATTGACCAGCGTTTGGCAGCGGATGCCCTACAACATTTCAATGGTGATCTTGGGCGCGTAGCAGCGGTCCGCGTCATGGAAGACGGCGGGGAGGCGAAGGTGCGCATGGCGAATTTGGCGATCGTTGGCACGCACAGCACGAACGGCGTGGCAGCCATCCATTCCCAATTGCTGAGAACACAAACGGTGCCAGACTTGGCCGACATGTTTCCGGAGCGATTCAACAACAAGACCAATGGCGTGACTCCCCGGCGATGGCTGCTGATGGCAAATCCGCCGCTGGCCAGGATTATCAGCGAAGCCATAGGCGACGGGTGGATCACCGATCTCGACCAGTTGCAAAAGCTGGCCCCCTTGGCGGACAACGGCGGCTTTCAGAACGCCTTTCGCCGAGCGAAAACAGAAGCTAAGTCGCAATTTGCCGCATGGTTGAAAGCCACCTCTGGGATCAGTGTCGATCCGGGCAGCATCTTCGATAGCCAGGTCAAGCGCATTCATGCGTACAAGCGGCAGTTGCTCAATGCCTTGCGAATCATCGTGCTTTACAATCGGTTGCGCGAGGGCTCCGATACGAGCAGCCCATCGCGGACCTTCTTCTTTGCCGGCAAGGCGGCTCCCGCGTATCATCTGGCCAAGCTGATTATCAAACTTATCAACAATGTGGCCGGAACCATCGAGGACGATCCGGCCGTTCGGGATCGTCTTAAGGTCGTCTTCTTGCCCGAATACTGCGTGTCGCTGGCCGAACGACTGATTCCAGCGAGCGAGGTGTCCAATCAAATCTCAACCGCCGGCTATGAGGCGAGCGGCACAAGCAATATGAAGTTCATGATGAACGGTGCGCTGACGATCGGCACCCGCGATGGGGCGACCATCGAAATGGCCGAGGAGGCGGGAGAGGAAAACTTCTTCCTGTTTGGCCTAACGGCTGACGAGGTGGCCAACACGCGAGGCTGGTACAATCCGCGTTGGCATTACGAACATGATCCGGATACGCGGGCAGCCCTGGATCTCATCGCTGCCAATCACTTTAGCCGCTACGAACCGGGCGTGTTTGCGCCGCTGCTCGATATGCTGCTGGCAGATGGTGACTACTACATGCACTTGGCCGATCTCCAGTCCTACATGCAAGCCGATGAGCAACTATTGCGGTTGTGTGCAGACCACGAGAGTTGGAGCCGCAAGGCCATAATGAATGTGGCTAGCTCGGGCAAGTTTTCCAGTGACCGCACGATTGCACAGTATGCTGCGGAGATCTGGGACGCGGGCCGGTGTCCTATCGACTAGAGACACGTGAGCAATGGCTTTATGGCGACTTGCGCGGCCAAGGAATGAACAGTCTTTTCAAACTCAGCCTTGGATGCCGCGTTCATCTTGATTAGCTCAAGCTGACGCGCCACATCTCTTTCCGCGGCTGTTTGCTGCGCCTCGTAAACGCGTGCCTGAGCCAGGCTTTGCTGGATTGCCGATTGGAACGGATGCGGGTCTAACTCGATGAGCAGTCGGTCCTTCGCCACAATGTCGCCATCTTTGGAATGAATCTTATGAATATGTCCCCGAACCCGCGATCGCACTTCAACCTCTTGCGACGCCCGCAGCCAACGCGTTTAATCCTCCTTGTCAACAAGCGTCCGCACGCTCGCGTGTCAAACGGTCACGCGGCGGATGCGGGCCAGGCGGTAAGCAATAAGGATTGGCTGCCACTGGGTGTGTTCGCCGTGATCAGCGAGCCCAATCAGACCCAGCCTGATCGCATAGCGCAATTAGCTGTGAACACGGACGGCGTCATCCGAGGGAATCTCCAAGATTTCGTGCTCGACATGGCGATTTGTGTCGCAGTTGACAAGAAAACGCAACGCGTCACGCTAAAGTTGCAGAGAGATGACAAGGTGATCGTGGAAACAGGGCTCTACAATCTCACGAGCGATGAAGTGCCGGTCCTCATCCATTTCAGCCCCGACCGCCCGGAATCAAGGACACTCATTCGCTTGCAGCAACCTAAAGGCGGCGAGTCGTAGTGCTACGAGCCTGTCATTCGGCGGAGCAGGCAGGGATACGCGAACGCTTTCCTTCCGCCAACATTCCTCGAAGGCGGCTGGGTTCTAAGGTCAGATGTAGCGGAGTCAACTGGAGGATGCAGGCGTCCTGTGCCTCCGGAACCAGCAGTCGGAACACGACGTTGCCCGCCTCGTCCTCCATGTACGACCACCGCACCGGAGTGCCCCATTCCGTCTCGTCAAGGACGCCCCGAATGACAGGCTCGCGCTTCTTCAACCTATCCACGTATGTCCCCGCAACGCCATCCAAGCCCGAATAGTTAATCTCAAATTGCCTCATTCCCTTTCGGTCCTTCCTGACAAGTGTGCGACCGAAGGAATTGTAGGCGGCGGTGAACGGGGAAACAGCTGTTTTCAACAAAAATGATTGAAAACGCTCCTCGCTTGTGAAAATGTGCTCCTGTTTTGCTTGATGGCCGGCTTGGGCAAATCGAGCCCGAGGACGGTTTTTGAAACCTAGTCCGCGATACTCGGGGATCCTACAATGTGTGAGTCAGATTTTCGCAACCTTCTTTTCCTTGTCGTCCTTTCGTTTACGTTCGAGCGGCAACTGCCGGTATGGACGCTGCACATCGGAATCCTCTCCCCCCACTCTCTCCGCGGTGATTTGCCAGTTGGATGCACGCCCCGTGGCGAAGGCCGTTCATCTCATCTTACGCTTTCGGCGCTCATCACGTCGAGTGAATGGCAATCGCACTCAAGCCTTGAAGGTGGAGCAGTCACATGAAAAACGATCCGTCGTTGCTCCGTCCTGCGTTGCACAACCTGCTCGAAAACGCTTGGAAGTTCACGGCCAGGCAGCCGCAGCCCGTCATCGAATTTGGCTGTGCTATGTTAACGCACGACGGAAAGGAACAACAGGAAGCCTACACATGCGGTCAAGGATTTTTCCGGCACTGGAATTGGCCTTGCGGTTGTGCAACGGGTTCTCCACCGGCACGGAGGGAGGGTCTGGGCAAACTCCTCTCCCGACCACGGAGCTACTTTCTACTTCACACTCAACGAACAAGGAGGGGCAGGTGGAGGACAAGACTATTCTGCTCGTGGAACAAAACTCTGACGACCAAGAGCTGACGCGGTTGGCATTTGAAAAGCATAACCTTCTCAGGAGGCTAATCATTGCCAATGATGGAGTCGAAGCGATCGACTTCCTACTGGGCGACGTCGACGCCGGCGATCACAAGCTCCCGACGGTAGTGCTGCTCGACCTGAAACTGCCCAGGATGGATGGCTTGGAAGTGCTCCGTCGCATCCGAGCCGACAAACGAACGAAAATGATGCCGTTAGTGGTGCTCACGTCATCCAAGGAAGACCGAGACGTTATCGCTACCTACGATGTCGGAGTGAACAGTTACATTCGCAAGCTGGTCGATTTCAGCGAGTTCGTTGACGCGATGCGGCAATTGGGACTGTATTGGCTCTTGATGAATGTCGCTCCGCCCCAAGAAGTGGTTCATGAAACGACAATTGCGCGTGCTGATGATTGAGGATTCCGAAGACGATGCCCTGCTGCTGGAGATGCAGCTCGCGAAGGGTGGCTACGCATTGATTGTGGACCGCGTGGACACGCCCGACGAGTTGGTGGCGGCCTTGGCAAAGAAGTCTTGGGACGTGGTAATTAGTGATTACCTCCTGCCGGGCTTCGACGGTCTGGCGGCCCTGCAGATGGTTCAGAAGCAGTGTCGAGATGTGCCGTTCATTTTGGTCTCCGGGGCCATGGGCGAGGAGTTGGCGGTCGCGGCTATGAAGAATGGGGCGGATGACTTTCTCGTCAAAGATCGTCTGTCTCGCCTGATCCCGGCAGTGGAACGTGCAATTCGTGACTGCGAGACACGTCGTCAACGTCGTTTAGCTGAGGAGGCGTTGCGGCAATCCAAGCAGGAGTGGGAGAGAACATTTGATGCAGTGCCGGACCTGATTGCCATTATTGACAGCAAGAATCGCATTGTTCGGGCAAATCGAGCCCTCGCCGAACGACTCGGTACAACTCCCGAAGGCTGCATCGGCTTGCCCTGTTATTCGTTACACGGCGCCAATAGTCCTCCTGACTATTGCCCGCACGCCCTTACCCTAAAGGACCAACGGGAGCACTCCGCCGAGTTTGCGGAGAAGCACTTGAGCGGGACCTTCCTGTTTACCACCACTCCGCTTTTCAACGAGCGTGGTGAGATGAGCGGAACGGTTCATGTAGCACGGGATATCACGGAAAGCAAACGGGCCGAGCAGGCGTTACGGCGAAGCGTAGAGCGTTATAGAGGTTTGGTTGCGGCAAGTGCGGCGGCCGTGTGGACGGCAATCGCTGAAGGTTCTGTCGCAGAAGATTCGCCCTCCTGGCGGTCATGGACCGGCCAAACGCTCAATCAGTATCTTGGTTATGGATGGCTAATGGCCATCCATCCTGACGATCGCGAACGGGCACAATCTGATTGGCTGACGGCGGAGAAACATCGTGAACCGTACCAAACAGAGTATCGCCTTTGGCAGGCGGCGACTGGCTCCTATCGTCCCTGCTTGGCGCGGGCAATACCTTTGATGAACGATGACGGCAGCGTTTGCGAGTGGGTCGGCATGAACATTGACATCAGCCGACTGCGGGAGGCGGAGGCCGCCCAACGAGAAAGTGAAGAGCGGCTGCGACTTGCCCTACAAGCCTCACAAATGGGTTGGTGGCACTGGGACTTTGTCAAAAACATGGTGGACGGGGACGAGACCGCGAAGACTCTGTTTGGCCTGGAGCCGGATAAGCCCGTGGCGTCATTCGAGGCCGCATTGATTTATGTCCATCCAGACGATGTCGATCGTGTGCGGCGCCATGCCGACGAGGCCAACGCGACGCCCGGGGACCACCAGATCGAGTTCCGGGTGAAATGCCCGGATGGAAGTGTTCGGTGGGTCCTCGTCAAGGGGCGAACGTTTGTGGGACCCGCCGGTGCTCCGGTTCGAGCGATGGGTATCGTGACGGACATTACGGACCGGCGAGAGGCCGAGGAAAAACTGCGTGAAAGCGAAGAGCGGCTACGTGCTACCTTTCATAAAGCTGCCGTCGGCATTATCGAGTTGGAAGGAGACGACGACCGCTGTGTTGCCGTCAATGATCGCGCATGCGAGATCCTCGGCTACCGCCGGGAGGAACTGAGGGGTATGACGATCCACGACTTGACCTATCCCGAAGATCGGCCACAAAGCGATATTTATAATTCGGAGCTTCGAAACGGGTTGCGGGATACGATTCAATATGAAAAACGATATCTCCGACGAGATGGATCACCCCTATGGGTTCACGTAGCCGTCTCGACGATTCGTGATGCCGAAGGCCGTGTCGAGCGTTCGATTGGTACCGTTGAAGATATTAGCGAGCGGAAGAAGGCAGAAGAGGAAACCCGCAGCATGGCAGAGTTTCCCGCCGAGAATCCATATCCTGTCCTAAGAATTGCGACCGACGGAGCCGTACTTTACACGAATCGACCCGGCGTTGACCTTCTGGACCCGACCGAACAGCTCCCCGGGTATTGCCTACCCCGGAAGTTCCTCGAGCACGTTTTGCCTCTCGTCGGGCTCGGTGGAAGGCACGAGTTCGATCTGGAGTGCTCGCAAGGACGTGTTTATTCCTTCCTCCTCGCTCCCAGTAAGCATGAGGGCCAGTTCAATCTTTACGGACGGGACGTTACAGACCGTCGACGCAGTGAAGAGGCACTTCGGGAAAGCGAGGAACGGTTCCGCAGCTTAGCCGACGCGACGCCTGTGCTAGTTTGGCAGTGCGGACCCGACAAAGAATGCAACTACTTCAACAGGACATGGCTGAACTTCACCGGCCGGACATTGGAGCAGGAGCTGGGAAATGGCTGGGTGGAGGGCGTGCATCCCGAGGATCGATCCCATTGCCTGGAAATATTTTCTGATGCAGTGGAGCATCGGGAGCCGTTCGAGATGGAGTACCGCCTGCGGCATAGGAGCGGCGAATACCGCTGGATAATCGACCGTGGTGTACCGCGATTGACTGCCGACGGCGCGCTCTTGGGCTACGTTGGAGGTTGCGTCGACATCTCGGACCGCAAGCAAGCGGAGGAGGAACTGGAAACGGCGAGAGATTCGGCCGAACGTGCAAAGGCATCCGCTGTGCAGGCCAACCGGGCCAAGGACCATTTCCTAGCCGTCTTGAGCCACGAACTACGAACGCCCTTGACGCCCGTGCTGATGGGCGTGTCGCTCCTGCAGTCTCGCCGGGACCTTCCCGGTAACGCCCACGAAACCTTGGAGATGGTTCGTCACAACGTGGAAATGGAGGCCCGGCTGATCGACGACCTGCTGGACATGACCCGAATCGTCCGAGGTAAGGTCGAACTTCAGAAACAGCGCATCGAGTTGTGCCGGATCATCGGGCATGCGGTCGACGCATGCCGATCCGACATCGAGGGCCGAGGCTTGGAGTTCGGCGTCGATCTCGGGCCGTCCGCACCGTACTGGCTGGAAGCCGACCCGGGCCGGATGCAGCAGGTGTTTTGGAATCTGCTCAAGAACGCCATCAAATTTACCCCACACGGCGGTTGTGTCGGTATTCGATGCCGTCCCGACAACAACGGCCATGTCGTTGCTGAAGTGAACGACAGCGGTATCGGTATTGAATCAGAGGCCTTGCCACGGCTCTTCGATGCCTTTGAGCAAGCCGAAAGGTCGATCACGCGGCGGTTCGGTGGTCTCGGTTTGGGCCTGAGCATCAGCAAGGCACTGGTGGAAATGCATGGGGGACAGATTGAGGTCTATAGTGAGGGCAAAGGCAAGGGGGCGTCATTCCGCGTCCGGCTTGCCCTTGCGGCCAAAACAACCGAGCCAGAACCTCCGAAGTCCAACGACAGAGAGAGAGCCCCCTCTCGACCTTTGCGAATTCTCTTAGTGGAGGACCATGGCGTTACGGCCAAGATGATCAAGATGGTTCTTGCGATGGAAGGTCATAGTGTGGAAACGGCTGGCGACGTCGCGAATGGTCTACAGAAAGCATTGCACAATGAGTTTGATTTGCTGATTAGTGACCTCGGGCTGCCCGACGGTAGCGGCCACGATCTAATGCAGCAACTTCGGCAGCGGGGCTATAAACTTCCGGGCATTGCCTTAAGCGGGTACGGCCAGGAAGACGACGTCCGCCGCAGCTATGCGGTCGGCTTCGTCGCTCACCTTACGAAACCGGCGTCCCGTGAAGCAATCGTTCGAGCCGTCGCTTCATTTGCCGGCAGACTGCCAGTTAGGAGTGATTGCAAGGGAGCAATAAGGTTTAGGGCGTAGCGGCGATAGGAATCGGGAGTCCCCATCAATAGCTTAACCACCGAACTCGGGGGTCCAATAGCTAATAGCTAAAGGAAAATATCCCTCCGCATACCGCACAATTAGTTCACCTCGCCCGAGCCAGCATAATTGTGGCCGGCGTCGGGCGAGATGAGCGGTGCCTACTGGGCTTGTCGAACGTTCGAGTGGCCTGTCGTCGCATCACCGAGATCCCCGCCAAACTTCCGAATCTCGCGACGACGGACTTTGCTCTCGCGCTGAGCACCTCCGGCCCGCCGGTGAAAGCGGCGGGGCACGGCATCTCGCGCATGTGAGGCGACGGGCGAAAGGCTGTCAGGGGGTCTTGCACGGATGGATATAGGTTCCTGGTAAATGGCACTGCTCCTTTCTGGAATTGAAGTAAGCTAAACGACCCGTCGCCGTTGCTCGGCCCGCTGCGGGAACGCCGCAAGCCGTCGTCGATCAATTCTGTCCCAGTTCACCAAAAGTGGCTCCCGTTCCACGGGAATTTGCTGAAGAGGGACGAAGCCCGTGTGCGAGATGGTGGAGATTGATTCGCCGGTGGCACGGGCCACGGCACGATTCAGATCACGTTGGGTCATGGAAATAGTCCTTTGGGTCAAAAAGGAGACGACGCTGCCACGCTGTGCGGAGCAGCGTCGCACGGGGAAAACGAACGAAGGAAACGGACGGGCTATGCGAAGAGAGACACTAGACTTGGTAATCGCAGAGCCAGTTAGCTTCTAGCCATGCCTGTTCAGCAGCTAGGGCTTGGCTGCGAAGCGGAAAAGGCCCAAGCACGGGGCCGGCTAGCGGCGAGAGGTCGGCGAGCCACTGCCCACTTTGGTCAGGCTCAACATGCGAAGCACGGCGAATCGTGGCAGTTCCGAGGCTGCTCACGTCGATCTTCTCGCTGTAGACACAACGGACGGTGCCGCCGCGTTCGATAAGAAGCTGCATAGTGGCGGCTCCTTATTTGGGCCGTCGCAAGATCTTGCGGCGGGGCCGATCGACCAGCATTCCGTCCAGCACACTTTGGACGCGAGACATCTCGGTGGCCACATGCTGCCGCAGGCCGGCGTTGTCGCGAAGATCCTGCGGCTCAATCCCCTTGACGATCCGTTTGGCCTGTTCGACCAGTCCGTCAAGCTGATCGTTGCTGCGGACGTTCAGTTCCCGGAATCGCTTGAAGAACTCGGTCAGGTTCTCGATCGCCGAGTCTCGGAAGATTTTGGGCTTGCCGTCATCCTGGCCGCTGAGCCGCTCGCTCAGGTGCGAGATCAACTTGGCCAGTTCCGTGAGGAACGCCTCCTCGGCGAGCTTTACGGCCTCGTCGAAGCGGGCCTGCATCCGCCGGCACTGCTCTTCGTATAGTGCCGGATTGAGTTGCTGCAAATAGTCGGGCGGCTCGACCGACGGGAAGTCGAAGTCCACGGCGAACATCTTTTGGAGCGAGTTGGGATAATCGGCCGCGTTATAGAGCGACCCAAGACGCTGCCGGGCCATCGTTTTCAGGTCACCGTAGTGGCGATCGAGCGTGGCCACGGCCTCGGAAAGCTCTTCCTGAAACTCCCGCATCTTCGCGGTAAAGTCGTCGATGCGGTCCTGGCGGATCAAGCGCACGCCCGCCTCGGGGTACGGCAGGCTCATCGCCTTCCAGTATGACAGGATGCGGTTGCGGACGGCCGAGAGCTGTTTGAACATCGGATGCGACGTATCGAGCAACCGCTTGCCGGCAGAAAGAAACCGGGCGTCGGTGCCAAAGGGTTCGGCCGCCTCGGCCTTCTGCTCGGGAGTGAGCGTCTTGCGGACGCCCAACCAGACGAAAGACACACGGACGGCCGCCATGGCGAATTGCAGCCGTTGGGATGGCGTAGTAATGGATTCTTCAAGTAAGGTCGACATACATCGTCTCCTTGTTGTGGTTAGTTGTTTGATGGATCACGTCGAACTCTTCGCCCTGGCTTGGCCGCAACGGCATCGACCACCGACTTGTAGATCCCCGGCACGTCGGCCGAGAGGCAACGGCCGCTCGCCCAAGTCCTTAGCCGTTCGATCGACTCGTGGGCCGTTCGTGCGATTGGCACCACGTTTTGGGCCGCCTCGACCAACGGCACCTCGAGTAGAGCCGCAAGGCGACAGCAGGCCTTGATCTCGGCGCCGCTATAATCCGCGTCTACCGGCTTCGGTTGTGCCGGATCCAGCCCGTACCGATCCAGATAAATCCGCCAGATCGCCCGTCGTTGGGCCACGCCCGGCAGTCCCACGTAGAACAAACCATCGAACCGCTCGGCTCGTGTAAAGGCTGCGGGCAGGCTGCTCACGTCATTCGACGTGCAGACGACGAACGCGTCGGAAGTGTGGTCGTTGAGCCAAGTCTGCATGGCACCGAAGAACCGACTCATTACTCCCGAGTCGCCGTTGGAGTTGTGGCCGGCCAAGGCGTGGTCTACCTCGTCGATAATCACGATCGAGGGCCCGAAGGCGTCGATAATCCGCAGGGCCTGCCGGGTTCGCTCTTCGGTCATGCCGACCAGCGAGCCCATCAGACTGCCCGGATCGAGGATCAGTGTTGGCCGGCCGGTTTCACGGCCCAAAGCCTTTGCGCAGGCGCTCTTGCCGGTCCCCGGAGGGCCGAGCAGCACAATTCCCCGGGCTCTTGGCTTTTCGGCGGGCTTGGGCCGAAGTGCCCGCAGGCAGAAACTTTTGAGCGAGTCCAGTCCGCCCAGGTCGGCAAAACTTTCCTGGCCCCGATACAGTGTGAGAAGATTGCTCTTCTTCAACTCGGCCGCCTTGAGTTCCCAAATCGTGCTTGCCTCCAGGCGTCGGTGGCGAACTAGGCCTAGGCTGAAGGCGTTTTCAGCCTCGATCCGCGTCAGGCCAGCCGCCGCGTCCAGAAGCGACTCCAACTCGGCGCCCTCGGGTAGTTCGCCGTTCTCTGTCGCTACACCTCGGGCAATCTCCGTAAGCTGATCACGATCGGGCAGATCGTGTTCGACCACCGTAAAGGCCTTTTCCAACTCCACGGGGATCTGGACCACGGGGGCCAACACAACCACGAATGTCCGCCGCTGTTTTCCCTCGGCAATCTGCTCTGCTACCGCCTGAACGATTTCGGGACTGGTCAGGTAGCGGTGGAAGTTCACCAGGACCAGAACAGCAGAGTTTTCGGGCGTGGCGAGGGTGCTGAGTGCCCGAATGGCGGCCAACGGATCACCGCCGCCATCCGGTGGATTACTTGCCTGCCCGGGCAGTTGCAGGCCACGCGAGACATCCCAGACGGCCAACGACCAGCCTTCATCGCGGCAGGCCTGGCCGATCTCAGTAAGGGCGTCTTGGTGTTCGGGCGAAAGAACCCAGATTCCTGAAAAGCAAGCGGCAACGAGTTCAGTAAACTGTGCGCGCAGTGACATCGCAAATCTCCTGATCAAGAAAGGGATAGGAAGAGATGGAGCAACGGCCTGATGTTAGGACCGCTGCTGCTGTTGCTGCTGCACGTCAGCAGTCTGGTAGAAGTCCGCGGTGCGGCGGTCGGCAATCGCCCGACCAAGGGCCTGTTCCAGGAATTGGCCGGCGTCCAAACAGGAGGCACCGGTGAAGCCTTTGGTCTGAACGGTGGTTTTGCCGTCGCTGGTGACGATGACTTCGACCCTCATTGGGCACCTCCTGCCACCTCGATGGTCATTTTGATGGAACCGTCGGCCAGTTGCTGCTCGGTGACCTGATGCCCCTTGCGTCGCGCCTCGATCCGACATTTTTCAACCGCATAGGCCTGCAGGAACCGATCGAGCTCCTGCTGGTTGCCCCAGCGGCCACCAAAATTATCGAATTGAATCTGGCCGGTGGTCATGTTGCAGACGACGGCGTACTGCCAGCCGGGCAGTTGCACGGCCAGGCCTGTCACTTCGCCACTGAAAAGCCGGGTAGTACCTTCCACCGGCTGCGGCAGCCCAAGGCGGCGGCAGGCCGCCTGAATGGCCAGCGCGTCGCGGACCTCCGTCTGGATTTGAACAATGTGGCTCATACAAGACTCCTTATTTGTTGAAGCTGTTAGGGATGGGTTGTTGGTGGACTGGGTGGGTTCGATGTCGCCGGTGGGGCTTCCCAACGGACATTCACCTGCCAGCCAAGCTCTTGGTAGAACGCGCGAAGCGTCGTCTCGGCGGACGCCTTGGCCTGCTCGATGTTCTCAGCCGCCGCGGCGGAATTACCGACTAGTTCTTGCGCCCGGCGCATGACTTCGTCGCGGAGCTTGTCGGCATCGGCATTCCACGGCACCCAGGTCGTTCGCCGCACCTCCCAGGTGCGGGTCTTTGTGTGATCTACGCGGGGCTGCAGAATGGTCGGCAACGGCAAACAAATCATCGCTTGCTTCGCCACGTCGTCCTTGTCCGCAATCTGAACACGCCGCATATCGACACCAAGCAGCGCATCGCCCTTAATGAGCCAAGCCCCACGGCATCCCTCACCTTCACCGACAAGCACGTCGGCGACGTACACGCGGGTAGTTACGAGGTGGGCCAGCCTTTCGAGACGTTCCACCGTTGGCCCCTGTGACGTTACGGTCGTTAGCTTCTGCGCTCCCCCGGACAAAGTCGTCGTCAGCCAAACGACCACAAGGGCAAAGGGTATCGACAATAGAAAAAGCATTTTCATGGGTGATTAATCTCCTGTTTCGGCCCGCGGGCCTCTTCCGGCTGTTTGGCCGGCGACTGGGTTTCGCTACGGTAGCCCGTTTCCTCACCCGTCCATCGGATCCTTGGCGGGGGTGGCTTGATCGGCTGCTCGTCACGTGACGAACAGCCCAGGCATGTCGCCAGTGCAGCAAACGTCCGTGCGACGGTTCTTAAAAAGTCTCTCATTGTATTTTTCCTTTCAACTTGGATACGTTCTTGCTGGACTTTTCCCCCTCATCAGCTCGACCGTCTTTTGCTCCGGGTTCCGGTGCGCGGCCGGTGGCTACAAGCCTTCGAACGATGTTTCTTGCCAGCAAACGAAGGAACCCGAGAATCGGAGCCTCCGCGGGTTCAAAGGGCGATTGTTTCAAAGAACTGTCTTTGGGCATCGGATTACCTCCTTATTCGGTGTGTTCTGGCAATTAATAAAAAAGCCCTGGGTCCGGCTGTGACACAGGGCTGACGATTCAGAGTGATGAGATACACCGACCGCTAATCGATGGGGTAGCCGGGGATCGGGCTAAAGTGATACCGCGGATTGCAGTGCCGCCGCATTTTGGGATAATCCATCGGCGGCTCACAAAGGCGGACGTAGGGGTCAGCCAGGCCGAGTTGCCTCATCAGCCGGTCCAGCGCAGCTGCTCGCTGGGAGGCCGTAATTGTAATCCCCAGTTCCCCCGCAGTCGCCCGCTCGGTCTTCTCCTTGCGAAGGGCCAACACGCGTTCCCGGTACGCTACTCGCTCGGGCGGTGCGAAGAGATCAACCGTCACGATACGCTCCAGCGGCTGGCGCATGGCTTCCTGGAGGCGTTTCTCTGGGAGGAGATTCGCCAACTGCAGGCGCATGGTGGCCCGCAGGACGAAGTCCTTGCCGTCGCAGAGTCGGTAGGGAAACACATGCAGATCCTTGACGATCTTCCGCATCAGCCCGGCGAATTCAAAGCTCTCCCGGTCCAGGTTTTGCAGTTCTTGCCATGCCATGATCCGAATCTCCTCTACGGAAGGGATTGTCAGGGAATCATCCTGGGAGTCCTCAAGCTCGTCCTTCTCGCTGCGGTAGCCAGCCAGTTCCGATTCGAGTTTTCGGAGATCAGCCCCAATGCTGACACTCTCCACACCAGATCGGATGAACTTCAGGAGATTTTGTATCTCCCGCTGCCGCTGATCGATTAGGGTATTTAACTCCTGCAAGCGAGTAACCTTGACGAGGTCCAGCTTGCGACCCTCCTCGCGAATCAATTCCAGGAAGGCGGCATCGAAATCATCCAGCTTCTCGACATGCGAAAGGATCGTCTCCGAGATCTTCTGGGCGGCCAGAGGGCCATCCACTGAAACACTATTCCAGCACTTGTATTCACGAGCGCCGCTGCACATCAGGTGGTCGGTTTGACCGTGGCCACCGAAAACGAAGAGCCGCCCGCAAATTCCGCAGTAGATGCACTGGCCGGGAAACCGAGTGCGTTTCTTGGGCACATTCTGCCGCAGGTCGACGCCGTCAGCACCGTTGCGGCGGTACTTAGCATTTCGGGCGTTGACCTTTGCGACTACCCGGTCGTAGTAGGCAGGGTCGAAGAATGCCAGGTGCGGGCAGGGCCGCACCAAGCGTTCCTCGGGGGGCGCCTTGACCGACTTGTACTTGCCGGTCTTGTTGACGCGTTTGGACTTTCGGTTGTTCCGTTCCCGGATACCCTTAAGTATCGGGTTGCGGGTAACGCGGCCAACCATCGGGCCATCCCACTTGTTCTTTCGGCAGTGGGGGCCAACAGGAACATTAGAGTCGTTAAGCCAATCCGCGACCTCGGAGAAGGAAGCTCCGTCGTCCAGTTTGCGGAACCATTCGGCATAAATTGGCTCCGCAACCGGGTCCTTCTGCAAATCTTCATCGCTTTTCGCGCCAGGTGCTTTGATAACACCGAAGGTGGGAAGTTGCAGGGCCTCTCCCTGAACGAAGCGGTGTCGCAGGCTTCGTTTGATCCGAAGCGATGTGTCCTTGTTGGATTGCTCATGCTTCATGGCCGCAAAGAAGGCGTGCAGTCGCCATTCCTTGCAGGTGTCGATGTCGTCGTTAATGGCGATGAGGCGGGTCTCAGCATCCTCGCACGACTCGCAGAAATCGATGGCCCTGGCTCGTCGCATGTGGCGGCCGAGGTCCTCCATAATCACGACGTCGTAGCGGTGGCTGTCGACGTAGTCTTCGGCCTCGGCGACCTGCTTGCGATCCACGCACTCGCCGCTTCCCTGGCCCCGGACGAAAGTCCACTCCACCTGGGCGTCATAGCGGTCTTCCACCCACTTGCGGAGCAGAGCCTCCTGATCAGCGAGGCTCTTGGGATCCTGATTCAAAGTGCTGATACGGGCTATCCCTAACACCCGCAGCAAGCTACCGTTGCGCGGAGCCAAGGGCGGTTCCAGACGAGGCTGTGACATGGCGATGCCTCCTGCATCGGAGGCACCGAAGCGTAGCCCAAATCGTTTGGCACACTGTGCCAAACACCCCGGCAAAGTCTGAGAGTCCTTGACCACGCCTGACCAAGTTTGACAGGTCGTAATGCCAATGACTGCTTCGGCTTATCGCTAAAAGTGCTTGGCGCAGCGAAACTTACGAAGAGGGGAAAGCCGTTTCCTGTCCTCTCCGCTTGAGCAAGAAGCCGTCGTCCTAAGTGACTGACGGCTTTTGTTTTGCGCCGACGGCGTTTTGCCGGGCTTGCCGTTTGTGCTTAAATTGTGCTTACGTTGCGTCCTTGCAGTCATCGTCGTCCTCCTTGCCCTCCTGGGCAGGTCTGGGGTTGTTGGCCTCTGCCAGGCGCTGCATCGCCGCCTGGGAGGCATCGTCGAGAATATGGGTGTAGAGCTTAATCACCTGCGGGTCCACGTGCCCGACCCACTGGCGAACGATCGCCTCGGGGATGCCCTGGGTCAGGGCGTTGGAGATGAAACTGTGGCGGAAGGTGTGTAAGTGCCCCTGTAAACCCAGCCCTTTGCTTGCCAGTCAGACCAGCTATCCCAGCAATGATGACTATAGTAACCCGTTAGTCACCTCATACGCCTACTCCTGGTGCGATAGCACGACCACCGAGACTCAGTGTGTCGAAGACATTGTTTCTGGAGTTAACGGCTCCTCGCCGGTAAACCTCATTAACGTCGACGGGACATTATTCTTTACCGCGACCGATGCCTCCGGCGACGTCGAACTCTGGAAGAGCGATGGCACGGCCGATGGAACGTCTTTGGTCAAGAACATCAACGCAAGCGGCAGCAGTTCGCCGACAAACCTCACGAACGTCAACGGGACTTTATTCTTCATCGCGACCGATGCCTCGGGCGATGTGGAACTCTGGAAGAGCGATGGCACGGCCGACGGGACGTCCTTGGTCAAGAACATCAACACCAGCGGCAGCAGTTCGCCGGCAAACCTCACCAACGTCGACGGGACACTATTCTTCACCGCAACCGATGCCTCGGGCGACGTGGAACTCTGGAAGAGCGATGGCACGGCCGATGGAACGTCCTTGGTCAAGAACATCAACACCAGCGGCAGCAGTTCGCCGGCAAACCTCA
>CALGFD010000064.1 GCA_937881075.1 uncultured Planctomycetales bacterium | reverse complement strand
CCCGCTCCAGATACGCTCCGTCAGATTCTGCGGCGGCGGCGGAACGCGGGCGAGATGCTTTAGGGCAATGGCGGCCAAAGTCGGCGCCTGCCGGGGAGAAACGACGAAATGCACCGCTCCCGCCTCGCGCATCAACCCTTCATACTCGGCTTGGCCACGCTCGCCGACGACCGCCAAACGAGCCGCAGGAAAGGCCTGCGTCAGGCCAGCCACTTGACGCACGAATCGGTCGATGTCTCCCATGATCTCCGTAACAACAAACGAGGCAGGGCTCGCGGTCAACTCGTCGCGACAGTCGGCCACCGTCCGTGTCTCCCAAACGCGCATGCCGACATCGGCCACTTCGCGCCGAATCGCCACGGCCCAACGCCCCCAGCGCTCACAAACAATCAAGCGTGCCACCGCTCCTTCATCCTTCATCCTTCGCCTATCCCTGCTCCAGTCCCAACTGCACCATCCGTCGATACAAACGGGGACGCGTGATGCCCAGCAGCCGCGCAGCCCGGGCTTTGTTTCCCTTGGAACGTGCCAACGCCCGACGGATCAACTCCCGTTCGACCCGCTCCAGGTATTCGTCCAGAACAATTGTCTCCTCAACGCGACGAGGCTGGGCGATGGCCTGAGCCGCATAGTGCAGTCTCTCCGGCAAGTCAGACTCCTGGATTTCTACGCCCGCGCACCGCTGATATGCTTCGGCGACGACCTGCGCCAGTTCGTCCAGGTTGCCTGGCCAGTGGTAGGCGTCGAGCCGATCGAGCGCCAGGGCAGAAAACCCGCCGATTTGCCGCTGTCCGCCGACGTTGTGGTCCTCCAGAAACAACTGCGCTAACAAGGGCAGATCCTCGCGCCGCTCGGCCAGCGACGGCAACTCGATCACAATCGGGCTCAGCAGAGCCGCCAGATCGGCGTGAAATTTTCCTCGTCGGGCCAGTTCCGTCAGCGGGGTCGCGGCCGTGCCCATCAGCCGCCAGCCAGTAGCGCGACGGAAAAAGAAATCGAAGAAATAGAGTTGGGCCTCCGGCGGCAGTTCGTCCACATGATGCAGCAAAACGGTTCCCGCAGCCGCCGCTTCAGTCCCGTGCGCAATCGCGAGCAACGCCGCCTCAATCACGTCCACGCCGAGGAGGGAACAGTCGAGCGGGACCAGTCCGGCTCGCGAACCACCGTGGCTGGGCGAGCCGCCAGCATAATGAATCGCCGCCGCCAGGTGTTGCCGACCACTTCCAGGCGGGCCGAACAGCAACACGTTGGCTCGGCCGGCCACAGCCAGTTCCGCCTGGCGACGCGCCAACCGCATCATTGCCCCCTGGCCAACCAACCGATCGGCCCGATACCGCGCGGCGGCCTCCGTCCGGAATCGCCGAATCCGTTCATGCAAAACGTCGGCACTGGATTCGGAGGCCGGCCTGGTCGCTTGATCCGGCAGACAATCGCTCGGATCGACGATGGCGAGAACGCCCCAAACATCTTCACCTTGGCCAAGCGGGATGAAGGTGGCAATGCGTTCAGCTACTTCACCCTGATGGCCGGTGCGGCAGATGCTGGCGCGAAGCTGTTGGCCGTGAAGCGCCTGGGGCGGCGGGCACAACCCCGCAGCAATCGCCTCGGGGCCGCTCCCCGTCGTCGAAGAGCGATAGACACAGCGGCAGCCAACCAGCCCTTCTGCGGCCGCGCCCAACCAGTCCAACCCAGCCCGATTAACGAAGGCGATTCTCAGACGGTCGTCCATCAGGTAGACGGGCTGGCTGCTCGAATTGAACAACTTTCCCAATTCTGCCGTCGAGATTCGCTGGAGCGACATCAGTCCCGTCCGCTGTAAAGAGCATCCCTGTCGACGGTGTCAAAAGCCAGCTCGTGACCGTATGACAACCGGTTGACACACCTCTTCACGATAATAGGAGCATCGCAGCCGCACAACCTGGACCACCTTGCCAGCTCACCCTCGGCTCATGTCGCAGGCATCGCGGGCAGTTGACCATTTGTGCCTCTCTTTTCGCCGCCACCCCGGATCATGGGGCACGCCGGGGTGGTGGCCCTCTTCTCGCCAGCCTCAGCAACTGGCCGAACGTCGCTCAGTTTCGGCCCGCTCGGGCATGCCCCACTCGTCAAGCTCATCAACGGCTGCGGGAAGATGCCCCCGACCACCAGCAACAGCGCGCATACCAACCCCACCGCGCCGGGCGAATACCCGCCGCCCGCCGGCGGCGTGGCCAACGGCGCTCGGAAATACATCACACCCACGATTCGCAGGTAGTACGCTGCGGCAATCGCAGCATTCAACACGCCAATCACCGCCGCCCCGACAAACCACCATTGGAATCCGCCTGCCGCCGCTGGCTGAACGTACAAGGCCCCGCCAAAAACCAGGAACTTCCCCCAGAAACCAGCCAACACCGGAATGCCCGCCAGACTGAACATGCATACGGCCAGCACGCCGGCAGCAGCCGGACGGGTGCGCGCAAGCCCAGCGAGCTCCTCCACCCCGTCGATCCGTAGCCCGGGGCGTCCAAGATGCTCCAGGACGGCAAAGGCGCCAATCGTCCCCAAGGCATAGACTGTTAAGTAGAACCACAGGGCGTTCCACTCCGTGCCGCCCGCCATGGAATCTCGTGAAACCAAACCGACGGCCAACGCCAGCAGCATGTAGCCGGCGTTCGCAATCGATGAATAGGCCAACAGCCGGCGCAAATCGTCCTGCCAAAGCGCTAGGACGTTGCCGAAGGTCATCGTCAGCACGGCAATCACAAGCACGGTTCGCCAAGCGTATGCGTCGCTGCCCGGTAAAATCGCGTCGAATAATCGCACCATCGCCAACAGCCCGGCAGCCTTGGGAATCACCGATAGCAGTGCCGCATTGACCTGGCTGGTGCCCTGGTAAACGTCGGGGGCATAAAAATGAAACGGCACGGCGGCGATTCGGAAGCACAGGCCGGCGAAAACCAGCACCAACGCCAATTTCCCCAGCGGTAGCAGTCCCGCCACGGCCGGAACCTGCCCGGCCAGCGTCAACCGGATATTCGCGAGATTCGTCGATCCGGCCGTGCCGTAGAGGAAGCTAAACCCGTAGAGGAGAACCGCCGAAGCCAGCACGCTGAGGAAGAAGTACTTCGCCGCTGACTCCTGGCTGGCCGCATCGCGTCGGCCAAGATACAACACGATGTAAGTGGGAATCGAAATCAGTTCCAACGCCAGGAACAGCAGTACTAGATCCTTGGCCGACGCCACCAGCATCAGCCCGACAACGATCAGCAACAGCGATCCCAGGTATTCTGGAGTCCCACCCAAGTGAAGCGGCCGAAAGGCTATGAGGATTAGAAGCAGACCGAACCCCAGCCCCAGCCATCGGCCAAAAAACGTTAACTGATCAAAAGCAATCGCCCCGTCGGCCGAAACGCCGGGTTGCTGACGTGCAAGAACAAGCGCCGCCATGGCCAGACCGATCACGGCGACCCATCGCCAGCGACGCCGGGCATTAAAAAATGCCCCGCCCAGGTAAATCGTCACTGCTGCAACGAGCAGAAGGATCTCCGGCAGCAAGAATTGAATACTGGCGCTAGTCATAAATTCGCTGGGATAGATGACGACTTGTCTGACACCGGGGATATCGGCACCGGGCTTCGTCCCCCGGAATCCATGGCCCGCACGCTCGGCTTCACCAAGTTATCCACTGTAGCCCCGATTCGGTCCAGGAAGAACTGCGGCTGCAACCCGATCCATAGCAGCGTCACTACCAGAGGTGTCAGACAGAGGATTTCTCGGAGGCCAAGGTCTCGGACCGGTGGATCGTCGGATTTGCGAGCAGGCTCCCGCAAAGGGCCGAAAAATACACGCTGGTACAGCCACAACATGTACCACGCCCCAAGAACTACCGCCGTAACGCTCACCACGGCAATTGTCCGCAGCTGCAGCCAATCCGGCCCGTCGCTCAGCCAAGCCCGCTGAAATACCCCCAGAAGCACCAGGAACTCGCCGACAAACCCACCGAGGCCCGGCAAGGCTATGCTCGAGAGGGTCAACACCAAGGCAAAGAACGAGAGCACCGGCAACCGCCGGGCCAAGCCGCCCAGGTCCGCAATTTGCCGCGTGTGGTAGCGCTCGTACAACATCCCAACGACGGCAAATAGCCCGCCCGTCGCCAGACCGTGATTGACCATTTGCAGAACGCCTCCCTGCACGCTCAGTCGATTCAAGGCGAACAGACCTAGCATGCAGAAACCCATGTGGCTGACGCTCGAATAGGCGATCAGCCGTTTGATATCACTCTGAGCCAAGGCAACAAATGCGCCATACAACGTTCCGGCCAGCGCTAGCCAAAGCAGCCACGGCATCAGGGCGGCCGTTGCCTCGGGTAACATCGCCAAGTTGAACCGCAAAAAGCCATAAGTTCCAACCTTCAGCAACACCCCGGCCAAGACCACGCTTCCCGCCGTCGGCGCCTCGACATGAGCAAGCGGCAGCCAGGTATGGAAGGGAAATAGCGGAACCTTGATGGCAAAACCGGCAAACAGGGCAACAAATATCGCCACCTGCAGCGCCAGGCTCATGCCCGCGCCGCGAAGCACTGCCACCTGCAAGGACTCCGTGAGTTCCGGAATCGAGAACGTCATCACTCGCAGCGCCGGCTCTGAACTGGACGCGTAGTAGTTCCAAATCACAAGCGACAACAGGCCAAGAAATGTCAAAACACTGCCGGCAAGGGTGAATAAGAAGAACTTGATCGCCGCGTACCGCCGCTGATCGCTTCCCCAAATCCCGATCAGGAAGAAAAGTGGAATCAACGTGAATTCAAAAAAGACATAGAACAGAATAATGTCCTGGGCGACGAAAACCCCAAGCATCCCCGTTTCAAGAATCAATAATAGGCGATAGAAGAGCGATGCTTGCTCTTTGATCGCCTCCCAACTCACCAGCACCGCCACGATCATCAACAGCGAGGTAAGCGCGAACAACCAGAGGCTCAGCCCATCCAGGGCTATGCTAAAACGGATGTCCGCTCCTGTCCAACTTAGCCAGGCACCGTCCACAGTCGCCGTTAGTTCCGTGCTTGCTGGATAACGGGCGACCAAATTAACAGTCAACGCCAAGACCACGACGGCGACACCGAGCGCCATGCGTTGAGCAGTCTGCCGACTAGCAAACGGCAAAACCGCACCAAGCAACGGCAGGAACAGGGCTATGAGCAGGAGAGCCGCCATCAGTCGTTCTTATATCTTGAGCTTTTTGTCAGTGCCTTCGGCAAGACGTCTCGCCTTGATTACAAAAGCAGGGTGCCCAGCAGCGCAAGCAGTCCGAGAATCATCGCCAACGCATAAAACGGTACCAGGCCGCCTTGGGCCGGACGCAACACGGCCCCGAGCCGAACCGGAACGCTGCCACAGCGGTCCACCACGCTGTCGATCAGGTTCCTGTCCACCCATGCCGCCAGTCGGGCAATGACCAACAACGGCGAAACCACGAGCAGATCGTACGCGAAATCAAAAAAGAACTTGCCGTACGACAAGCTATACAACCCGAACACGTTCATTACCCGCGCCAACGTCCCCGCCTTCTTGGAACTGCCGAGGTAGATCACTGCGGTTGCAACGATGCCAATGACCGCAATCACCGTGCTCGTCACGCCCATGCTCCAATGCTGGGCGGGCGTAATGTGCTGAGCCTCGGTCGCCAAATAGGCAAGCGAGGGAGTCGCCCTAAGAAAATGCGCGAGCCCGTGCGTCCACTCGAAGTATAAGCCCACCACCGCCGAGCCAAAAGCCAGCACGACCAGCGGCCCCGTCATCGTGCCCGGCGATTCATGGGCGTGGTGCCCGGCCTCTGCTGGGATCCTTTCCACGCCGTAAAAAGTCAGGAAGAACGGGCGGAATGTGTAAAAACCGATCAACAACACCCCAAAAAGCGTGGACGTAAACAGTAACCCGTAGAGACCCGTCGGGTCATTCAAATCAGCACGCTGTTGCAGAGCGAGCAAGATCGCGTCTTTGCTCCAGAAGCCGGCCAACGGAACCACACCGGCGATCGCCAAGCAGCCAATCAAAAAAGTGGCGTGGGTGATGGGCATTCGGCGCCGCAGGCCGCTGAACTGGCGAATGTCGATTACGCCCCCCATCGCGTGCATCACGCTGCCGGCGCCGAGAAAGAGCAGGGCCTTGAAAAAGGCATGCGTCAGTAAATGGAACATGCCGGCCACCGCTCCAGCCAGAGTTGCGGTACCCATCGCCACGAACATATAACCCAAATGACTGATGGTCGAATAGGCGAGAATCCGCTTCAGGTCCGTTTGAGTGATGGCGACAATCGCCCCCAGAAGCGCCGTGATCCCGCCGACCGCCGCCACGGCGTATTGCGCGTCGACCGACGCAGCGAATAATGGCATGCAGCGAGCCAACATGTAGACCCCGGCTGTCACCATCGTCGCCGCATGGATCAGCGCGCTCACCGGCGTTGGCCCCTCCATCGCATCGGGCAGCCAGACATGCAGCGGAAACTGGGCACTCTTGCCGCAAGCCCCCATGAGCAACAACAGGCAGATCGCCGTCGCCCGCCAATCCGTCACAAACAGGTGGTCTTGCAGCCGCGTCTGGCCCAGCACGCCGGCGACCGTTTCCCCCCCTTCGACAACATCATGAAAATTGAAGGTTCCGTACGTTGTCCAGATTAAAAAGATGCCTAACGCAAAGCCAAAGTCGCCAATGCGATTGACCAAAAACGCCTTCTTGCCGGCAGCAGCGGCAGCCGGCTTTTCATACCAGAAGCCAATCAGCAGATAGCTGCAAAGGCCCACCAGTTCCCAAAACACGTACAGCAGCAGGAAATTGCTCGCCGCCACCAACATTGTCATTGAAAACACAAAGAGGCTGACGTAGGCGAAGAATCGCCAGTAGCCCGGATCGCCCCGCATGTAGCCGACTGAGTAAATCGCTACGAGCGCCGAGATGCAGGTGACAATGGCAAGCATCGTGGCCGTCAAAGAATCGACCCGCAAGGCGACGTCGATCGCTAACGGCCCTCCCGAAGCCTTCTCGGTTGCCGACGTTCCATCTACCGCAACGACACTTGCCCATCGCCACAAAACCACCGGCGGCTCCTCGTGCCCAATGGCTGCGGTCGGCCCGGAATGGCCGCCCGACCCATCAATCCGCCCCTGCAACTGGAACACCAGGGCTATGCTGGCCAAGAAACTTAGCAGTAGCGCCACGACCGTGGGCACATGACTCCGTCCGCGCAGCGCGCGGCTGCCCAGGCAAGCCGTCAACACGGCCGCCGCCAACGGCAGGGCAGGAATCAAAATCACGAGTGTCCTAATGTCGGGCATTTCTAAGCTTGCTGAAACAGAAAGTGACTTAAGATCTCGATACTTCTTCTAAGATCTGTCAATTTCCCCTTTCTCCACATACTCCATCGACGTCGGCCTTACACACTCGCTCGATAGTCGGCTTCCTCCGGCGAGACCGTCGGCTGCACTCCGGCCGCTGGCAGGTGCGGCCACTCTTCCGGGCGCTCACCTGACTCGTCAGGCAACGGCTCCTCGCGGAACTCCGGCTGGTTTGCTTCCCGTAAAAACTGCCATTGCGCGATATCTAGGTTGCCACGACGCTGGAACAATGCAATCACCAGCGCCAGCACAATGGCCGCCTCACAGGCCGCGATCGCGATGATAAATAGCACCAACATCTGCCCGCCGAAATCGTTGTGAAAACGACTCCAGGCCACCAGACTGAGCGACACCCCCTGCAGCATCATCTCGGCGGAGATGAACATCACGATCATATTCCGTCGGCTCAAGAAACCGATAGCGCCGATGCCAAATAACACCGCGCCTACGATCAGATAGTTGTGCAATAGGGCAATCTCGTGAGGCATATTTCCTCTAACGCTCTCCGCCGTCCGGCTCTCGCTCACCTCGTCCCTGGGCGACAATCACCGCCGCGCCCACCAAGGCCACAAATAAGAGCATGCCGGCCACTTCCAAGGCGATCAAGTGCCGCCCAAACAGTTCCCGGCCCAGTCCGGCGACATGATCCGGCGACAAAATGTGCCGGGACATCGCCTCTTCTCGTGCGATCGCTGTGGCAACCTCCGCGGCAGCAAGCACCGACGGCGCCGCGTCGCCTTTCACCGCGGGCACCGGTGCTAGCACGCTTCCGATCGCCAGCGACAGCACGCCAACCATCACCATTCCGGCAGCGGCTGCCAGCGGCGCTTCCCAACTCACGCGATCGTAGGATGCTTTGCCTTCCGGTTGGGCGAGCATCAGCACAAACAAGAACGTCACCAATATGGCGCCCGCATAAACGATGATCGTCGCCACGGCCAAAAACTGCGCCCCGGAAAGCAGAAAGAGCCCCGCGGTCCCTAGCAGCGACATTCCAAACCAGATCGCGCAATAGACCGGGTTGCGAAACGTCACAGCGCAGCCGGCCGAGACGACCGTGATCGCCGCCAAGCAGACGAACATCCCGTCGGCCATCCATTGTCCCAATAACGGCATTCGCGAGCCGCCGAGGCCTAGCGCCACGACTGCCAATACCGTGCCGACCAGCCGCCCGCGCGATGTGCCGCGCGGCAACATCAGCCAGAAGCCGACGGCAGCCAACAGTAAGGTCAGCGTGGGAAGACCCATGAGTCAGGAACTATTTGGTTGGAGGCTTCGGATTGCTGGTCGTGCCGCCGCTTCGCTTCGTTCGCGGCGGCTCCTGGTCCTTGGTTAGGTCGTAAACGCTCAACAGCTTCTCTTTGTCGAAGACCATCTCTTCGCGGCTCTTGCCCGACAGGTCGTAGAGGCTCGTCAATTCGATGGCGTCGACCGGACAGGCCTCTTCGCACATGCCGCAGAAAATACACCGTAGCTCGTCAATTGTGAAGGTCTGTGGATACTTTTCCCGGTCCGGCCAGGGACTTTCGGCAGCAACAATGTCGATGCAGTGGGCCGGACAAGCCGTCGCACAAAGAAAACAGGCGACACATTTCACCCGCCCTTGCTCATCACGGTTCAGTCGATGTACGCCCCGATAAATCAGGGAGTCGGGAATCTCGTGCCGCTGGTCGGGGGACTCAACCGTCTTCTTTCGGCTGAACAAATGGCGCAGGGTCGTCGTCAATCCTTGCAGGAAAAGCAACAGGTAGGATTTGCCCGACATCCCCAACTGCGGCTCTTTGACCCAGGCGACGTTTTTTTCGGGCGATTTCTTCTTGTCCTGCGTCATTTCCCCACTCGCTTTGTCGGCCGCGGTCGGTTGCCAACTGCCGTCGGATCGATGACGGTAATCACTAGCCAACACAACAACAGGGCCGTGACCCCGACAATGGCCAGCGAACTCTCCATGGACCAGCCCAACAGTCCCGTCAAGCTGCCGCCATACTCTAGCCAAGTGGCCACCACCACGAAGTTCACCAGTCCCCAGGGGATCATTACCTTCCAGCCAATGCCCATGAGTTGATCGTAGCGAAAACGGGGCCAGCTCCAGCGCGCCAACATGAAGAACAAAATCACCGCCATCACCTTGGCTAATAGGACGACCACCCGCAACAGCGCCACCGGCCAAGTAATCAGGTCGCCGGCCCCGCTGAGGCCCCAGAAGTGCCAACCGCCAAGGAAGAGAATCACAATCAAGAACGCCGCCGTGACCATGTGCAAAAACTCGGCGACCATGTACATCATCAACTTGATGCCGGAGTACTCGGTGTGGTAGCCGCCGACGAGTTCCTGCTCGGCTTCGGGTAAGTCGAACGGCAGGCGGGCCGCCTCGGCAAAGGCCGCTACGCAAAACACCACGAAGCCCAATGGCTGAGTGAACACATTCCAGAGGCCGGTCTGGGCCTGGTGCTGAATAATCGCGTCCAGCCGCAAGGAGCCAGTCACAAGCACAACACCGAGAATTCCCAGGCCCAGCGGCAGTTCATACGAGATCAACTGGGCACTGCTTCGCAGCCCGCCCAGGAAACTGTACTTGTTGTTGCTGGCCCAACCACCCAAGACAACACCATAGACCGCTATGCTGCCCAAGGCGAAGACGTACACGATGCCTACGTCTAACCCAGGCGCTACGACCAGCGAAATCGGCTGAGTAATCCCCCAGGAAGCCGGAAATAGGTCTGCAGGAATCACGCTGCCAAACGGAATCACGGCGAAGGCCGCAATCGCGGCAATGAAGATCGTCAGCGGAGCCACAAAGAACAGCATCTTGTCGACATGGGCCGGCGTAAACTCCGCCTTGAAAAGGAACTTCACGCCATCAGCGATCGGCTGCCCCAACCCAAACAGGCGAATCTTGGTCAAAGGAATGCCGACGCGATTCGGTCCCAGTCGATCCTGCACCCACGCCGCAATCCACCGCTCGACCAACACCAAATAGGCCGCCGCGGTCATCAGCGCGCCGATCAACAGAGCGATCTTCAGCAGCGGTTCGATCAGGGGCAGGAGCATGGGAAAAACGCGTGGAATTCAGGGATTCGGGGATTAAGGGAGCGCAGGACTCACCCGTCTTCTTCCTTTTTCGTCAATTTGCCTTCACGCTTGGTTCGGTTGCACCGGCGAGGCTTGCGCCAATAGGTTTGCCTTCAAGTCAACCCCCGTTTCTGGCACGGGGCCAAGGGCGGCCGAAAAATAGCCGATCTCACGAGCAACTTCGGTCAGCACGGCGCCTGGGCTGTAAAGCCCTTTGCGGCAGGACAGCTCCCACAACAGGCTTCCTTCCGTGCGCACCCCGGCCGGAGGCCGAATCGCCTGAGCAGCCGTCTGCAGCCGATCGTTCCGGTTGACATACGACCCCGGTCGCTCGGCATAGGCCGCCCCCGGCAAGGCGTGCGTGGCGATCTCCATCAAGGGCGACGGGAACAGGTCCTGGACAACGAGCAACTTCAGCCGTTGGAAGCGAGCCGCCGTAGCCAGGCCGATCCAATCGGCCTTGTAGCCACCCGAAACCCAAGCCCCTTGTATCTGTCCCAAGTCGATTTCCGAAAGCAACTCCTCGAACCCCGTCACCTGTCCCGAGAAATAAGCGAGAACCGCCTCGACGCCGCGCCGATTCGGGCACTTCTCGGCGGAAATGATGAAGCCTTTGGGAAAACGTTCGTCTTCACCGACCGTCGGAACGGGGCCAAGCGCGAGCACGGCATTTTTGTCGATGTCGCGAATCAGTTTGCAGAGCAGATAGGCCTCTTCAACCGAGAGGAACGGCGAGACGACCGCCGCCAGGCGGCCGGCGGACTGCAACGCCTCGCGCAACTGGCCCGGCAATGTCGTCCAATCGGCCGTCGAGCCCCGCGGCTGCGTAACTCGCCGCGCATCGTGCACATGCGGGTAGTCGTAGCGCCCGTCGTTGCAGATCCACCACTGATTCACAAACGGATTCTGCCGCGGCTTGATCCGGTAGATGCGATCCTGATTCTCTTCGATCCAGATCGAGCAGCCCGTCGAGCAGCCCGTGCACACGCTGGGATGCGATTCAAGAAACCACACTCGCTGCTTGTAGAGAAAATCCTTGTCGCCCAAGGCGCCGACGGGGCACAGATCGACAACGTTCCCTGAAAGCTTGTTGTTCAGCGGGTAGCCCGGCACCACATTGATTTCCTCGTGCGCGCCACGGCCGGTAATCATCAATTCGCTCGTGCCGCTGACCTCATTGGCAAACCGTACGCAACGACTGCACATCACGCAGCGGTCGACGAACAGCGTTACGTCCCCCAGATCACGCCGTCGACTGGTAAACGGCCGGATGTCGGCTCGACGTTCATCCTGGCCGTACTTGAAGTAATAGTCCTGCAGCTTGCACTCACCCGCCTTGTCACAGATCGGACAATCGACCGGATGCCGCAGCAGCAGCCCCTCTTCGACCATCGCCCGGGCGTGCGCCACCTTCTCGCTATCCGTCACGACAACAAGGTTGTCCGTGGCCAGTGTATTGCAGGCCGGCATGAGCTTCGGCTGCATCGTGATCTTGCCTGACTTCGGATCGCGCGAGCCGATCTCGACCAGGCACATGCGGCAACTGCCGACAATCGACAGGCCAGGATGCCAGCAGTAGTGCGGAATCTTGATCCCCAACATCCGCGCGGCTTCGATCGCGTTGAGCTTCTGCCCAGCGGGGATCGTCAGTTCGCGATTGTCGATCAGGATAGTTGGCATCAAGTAGTGCTCAGTGGTCAGGCGATTGAGTAAAGCGATTGCGGCGTCCCCATACCGGGAACTGGCGTCGTATCGAGATATCCCTCTGGATTGGTTCGTGCAACGTACTCCTCAAACTCATCGCGAAACTTCCGAACGGCCGTCTTGATGGGCCAGGCCGCGCCGTCGGCTAACCCGCAAATCGTCGTGCCCGGCATAATGCCGATCGAATCGCCGATTTCCAGCAACAGTTCGAGGTCCTTAAGCCGTCCTCGTCCGGCTTGGATGCGGTTCAGCATCTGCAACGCCCAATGCGTGCCCTCCCGGCAAGGCGTGCATTGGCCGCAACTTTCATGGGCGAAGAACCGGCAACTGTTGTGAAGGAAGTCAACCATCGAGTAGGTTTCGTCGAACACCACGACGCAGCCGGTACCCAATCCCAGGCACCCGGCTCGCAAGGGCCCGCTGAAATCCATCGGCGTATCGAACTCGCCAGCCGTCACCACGCCCGTGCTCAGACCGCCAAGGACCGCGGCTTTGGCCCGTCGCCCTTTCCAGACCCCGCCGCCAAACTCTTCAACAAGCTGACGCAGCGTAATTCCCAGTGGGGCTTCGTAGCAGCCGGGACGGTTGACGTGCCCGCTTAGCCCAAAAAGCTTCGGCCCGAAACTGCCGGGATCGCGAGGATTGTTCGGTTCGGGAGGGGTGCCGATCGATCGGAACCAGGCCGCCCCGCGCTCGGCGATTTGGGTCACGCAGGCCATCGTCTCGATGTTGTTCACAACCGTCGGCTTGCGAAACAAACCTTCGACGGCAGGGAAGGGGGGCTTGATCCGCGGCCACGCCCGGCGACCTTCGATGCTCTCGATCAAGCCGGTTTCCTCGCCGCAAACGTAGGCCGCCGCGCCGCGATGAATATGGACGTCCAACGAGAACGGGCTGCCGAGGATGTTCTTGCCCAACAAGCCTGCGGCGTAGCATTCCTCGATCGCCGACTGCATTCGCCTCAGACACAACGGATACTCATAGCGGAGATAGATGTAGGCGGTGCTCGCCCGCGTGGCGTAGCAACTGATGATAATGCCCTCGAGCACCTGATGTGGGTCGCGCTCCATCTGCACCCGATTCACAAACGTGCCCGGTTCGCTTTCGTCCGCATTGACGCAGAAGTAGATTGGCCCGGGATGATTTTCGGGCAAGAAGGACCATTTCATTCCCGTGGGAAAACCAGCGCCGCCGCGGCCCCGCAACCCGCTCGACTTCACCAACTCGACCACGTCCTTCGGGCTCATCTCCTTCAGCACCTGGCGCAGCGCGCGGTAGCCGCCGCCGGCCTGGTAGACGGCCAGCGCGTGGCTGTCCTTCTTGTGGATGTTCGCCAGTAGGACGGGTTGGTAGGACACGGTCGAAGGTCCGGGACTAAGATTCGAGAATTAGGGACTGGGGATTAAAGATGATTGTTGAAAACGCCCTTCACTTCCACGTGTCCATCAAAGCATCAAGCTTTTCGACGGTCATGTCCTCGTGCAAAATGTCGTTCACCAGGATTGCAGGGGCGTAATCGCACGCACCGAGGCATTCGGCCGTTTCCAAAGTCACCAGGCCGTCTGCCGTCGTTTCGCCCGGCTGGAGGCCCAACCGTTCGATCAGTCGCTGCAGCAGTTCTTCGCTACCTCGGGCATCACAACTAATCGACCGGCAGACCCAGACCCGGTACTTGCCGACCGGCTTGTCTTGCTTGAAAAAACCGTAGAAGCTCAGCGTATCCTGAACCTGGGCCGGCGACAATTCCAGAATCTCGGCAATCTCCGCCACCGCCTCGACGGGCACGTGACCGAGCCTCTGTTGCACCAGGTGCAATGCCGGCAACACCACTGCTTGCTTCGTCGGGTGTCGCACGAAGTGCGATTCGATTTGTTTCCTTACGTCAGCGTCAAGAATCGGCATTCTTTTACTCGCTACGCTAGCGGTCCAATTCGGCGGCGATAATATTCAGACTTCCCAGCACGGCAACAACATCACTGATGGTATGTCCGCGGATTAAGTGCGGGAAGATGGCAAAATGGATAAACGAAGGCGGCCGACATCGCGCGCGGTAAGCCCGATTGCTGCCGTCGCCGACCAAGTAGAAGCCCAACTCCCCGTTGGGCGCCTCGGTGGCACAGTAAACCTCTTCGCAGGGTGATTTCATGCCGCGATTCGCCATCACCAGTTCGAAATGCGAAATTAGACCTTCGATGGTCGAGAACACCGCTCCCTTGCGAGGCAAGATAGACCGCGCGTCTTCACCAATGTTCACCGGCCCCTCTGGCAAATTCTCGATCGCCTGACGAAGAATTTGGACGCTTTCGCGCATCTCCCCCATCCGCACAAGGTACCGAGCATAGCAGTCGCCTGACTCGGCGCAGCAGACGTCGAAATCGAAGTCGGAATAGACTAAGTATGGATCATCCTTGCGAAGGTCGCGCTCAACCCCGCTTGCCCGGGCGACCGGGCCACTGCAACTGCGGTTGATGGCCTCGGCCTTGCTCAAGACGCCAACGCCGCGAGTCCGTTCAACGAAAATCCGATTTCGGTTCAGCAACCGTTCCATGTCATCAAAGGTCCGCGGAATCTGCTTGAGGAACTCGCGGATCATCTGAATCGCCTTCGGCGATGCGTCGTACATCAAGCCGCCCACGCGCGTGTAACTGTTCGTAAACCGCGCGCCGCAGAGGGCCTCGAAAATATCGCAGATCTGCTCTCGCGGATTGAAGGCGTAAATGAAATGCGTAAAAGCCCCGGTGTCCAAGCCCATCGCCCCCAGGCAAAGCAGATGATCGCTAATCCGGGCCAGTTCGCTGATGATCACGCGAATGTACTGGCAACGACGCGTCGTCTCCAAACCGAGCAACTTCTCGACCGCCAGATGCCAGGCCACATTGTTGGCCATCGGCGAAACGTAATTCATCCGATCGGTCACGACCACGTACTGATTGTAATCAAGATGTTCCCCGATCTTCTCGAACCCCGAGTGCAGGTATCCGATGTCGGGCATCGCGTCGACCACCGTCTCGCCTTCGAGTTTCAACACGAGACGTAACGTCGTGTGCGTGGCCGGATGCTGCGGACCGAAGTTCATCGTCCACAGGTACGGCTGCGACTCGTCGTGGGCAAGGTCACCGGGATAGGTCAACGGAGTCAACGGCATACAGCAGGGATCCGGGTTCGGGGTTCCAGGTCCGTCGTCCAGTTCTAAGTCAAGCTTTGGCCGGCGGTTCCGCCCGGCGTACCACCGAAAAATTGTGCCGCTCCCCTCGCCCTTGCAGGGGATAGTCCTTCCGCAACGGATGCGCGGTGAACGCCTCCGGTAACAAAATGCGTCGCAAATCCGGGTGGCCGGAAAACGAAATGCCGAACATGTCCCACACTTCGCGTTCCACCCAATTCGCGCCCTCCCAGAGGTCGACCGCCGACGGCACACTAGGCTCGGGGTCATTTACAAAACAACGAACGGTCAACCGCTCGGCGGTTTCCGTGTTCGCCAGCAGATACACCAAGCCGAACCGATCTTTCGCGTCGCGATACTCGAGATAATCGACGCAAGTAATGTCGACCAGAAGATCAAAACCACGACGCTGCTTCAGTTCCTCGAGCAGCCCGTGCAGCAGGTCGACAGGCACAACCAGACGGGTGCCGCCACGGAATTCACTGGCCGTGATTCCGGGGAAGAGTTGCAATACTTGCTGGACTAACTCGGTATTCATCATGCCCCTTAACTTGCGCCCCGGCCGCGTCTCTGCAGCGCCCGTTTCGGCTCTTGCCGCGAAGGGGCATCGAATTCCCGGCCGAAGATCGTCCCCTCCCGCTGTATCTTTTCCTGCAAATCGGTAATCGCTTGGATCAATTGTTCGGGTCGTGGCGGACAGCCCGGAACATAAATATCCACGGGCAAGAAGCGGTCAATCCCTTGGACCACGCTGTAAGTGTCGAACACGCCGCCGGTCGACGCACAAGCCCCCATCGAGACACACCACTTGGGCTCGGGCATTTGCTGCCAGATCCGCTGCAACACCGGCAACATCTTCATCACCACCCGCCCGGCCACAATCATCAAATCGCACTGTCGCGGACTGAATCGAAAGACCTCCGCGCCGAAACGCGCGATGTCGTGCCGGCTGGCCCCGGTGGCCATCAGTTCAATTCCGCAACAGGCCGTCGCAAAGGGCATTGGCCACAGGCTGTTCTTCCGACACCAACTGACCATCTCGTCCAACCTGCCGACCACTACGTTATCGGGCAGCTCGACAATCGCCGACGCCTTCTCGCTGGCAGGCTCCCTCACCGCCATTGAAACACTCCCTTCCGCCAGTCGTACACGAAACCGAGCACCAACAGCCCGACGAATGTCATCACCGACCAAAACACGATGTGGCGATTGGCAAAAGCCGCCGAGACTTCACCTCTATCAGTGGTTGCCGGCAACAGTCGATGGGACGTTAGAACCGCTGTGTCAATGCGGTCACTTGCCGATTGCCCTTCATCGCGGGGCCCACTGGCGACAACCGCTGGACGCCACGCGACAGCCCAGGGATAGAGGAACAGCAGTTCGACATCAAAAACCAAGAAGGCTATCGCCAGTAGGTAGAACCGCACATCGAAACGACGTCGCGTGTCGTGGATTGGATCCATGCCGCTCTCATACGGCATTCGCGTGACGCGATCAGGACGCCCCGGATTAAAGACGTTGCCAACAATCAGCAGTCCCAGCGCCAGACCGATTACGCCGACGAAGAGCAGAAATATGGGCAGAATCGGCTGAAGCGTTTGCTCCATCGTCGGGGGCTTCCTATCTGGATCAGGAGCCAAAGTCTGGCAGATTCTAGAGAGATACCCCTACGGGGTCAAGTTACCAAACGTCGGTCGCTCGCATCTCATGCACCGACATCCAAGCCCAAGCACACTCCATTGCACTCCCCCCACAACACACGGACAAGAAAAAAAGAAGCCCTTCACAGGTGGGGCAGGGACCTGCGAAGGGCGATATGTGGGTGGTACCCCCCACGCCCGTTAATATGATTCAGGTCCGCGTTCTTTTCAAGCCCTTGCCATGCTCATGCACGTGGTTTTCCTCAGCACCCCCTATCTCAGAACACATCCGCTATGAAGTGGTGCCCCTGGTAGTACTTCACGCCTGTATGGCGTTCCCCACGGAACATCGGAAAGAACTGGTGCTCCTTCCAGTATGGATCCTTACGATGCTCGGGGTACATATTCTGCCACTGCTTGTGATACACCGGGACCCGCATTTCCGCCGGATAGCGGTAATAAAGGTCCTCACTGCTCCGGTAATAGTCTTTACCCCAGAAGTTCTGCGGATAATAGACATACGGATAGTGGTACATCCGGTTCCAGTCCTGGGTGTTATAGCTGTGGCCCCACTGCTGACCGTAAGCCTGCTGGGCGTTTGCGTCGCTCGCGACGGCGTGGATGCTGATGGCAGCAAGCAGCGCGTAGATGGTCCGTTGGATCATGACGTCCCCCCTGAAATCCTGATAATTCTCGTCGGCACCCTGGGTGCCACGGCCTGGGTCGGCTACTTACAGCATCGGCGCGCGGTGCGATCGGTATTCAGAGAATATCCGGCATAGACCGCATAAACGGCCCTGGTACAACTGCGATTCCGTGCTCGTCATCGCATATTCCGCTGGCAAAATCGTCTTACTTTGCCTGACCTTCCAGATAGCCGGACAAAATCAACTGCGCCGCCAGCATATCAAGCCGCCTCTTGCGCCGCTTGCGGGTCATGTCCGCGGAAAGCAGCAACTCTTCAGCCTCGCGGCTGGTGAACCGCTCATCGAAATACTCAACCGGCACGCCGGTCACTTCCGAGAGCCATTGGCCGAATTGCCTCGCTTCGAGCGACTTCGGACTCTCCCGCTCATCCGCGTGGAGGGGCAGTCCAACGACAAAGAGCTTTACCCGCTCGTCAGTGACGAGTTGCCGAAACCGCTTAGCATCTTGCTCCCCCCCCCGCCGCGTGTAATTCTCGAGAGGGCTGGCAATTGTCCGCTCGGGATTGCTAATGGCGATCCCGATTCGCACGTGCCCGTAATCAATTGCGGCTACGCGGCCAATTGACGAGGCGGTCATGGTAGCTGCTCCAAGGGATGCCGTTCAGCGGCGGTGGTGAAATGGCCGTGCCGGAGAAACTGCAGCACACACTGCTGCACCTTCGGACTGTCCATCAGAAAGGAGTGCAAGACCGGAGTAACAAGGAAGTCTCTCGCGCCCCCCAGTTTCGTCGTCTCAACGCTGATCGTACCGTCGTTATCGCCCTCCAACATCGGGTTGTAACCAGTACCGTTCCCTTTGCCGCCGGCAATGATCCCGAACTCGAAGGCCGGCGTCTGCAAGCGTTTTTCCAACTGCGGCCAGTCGCGACCGAGTTGCTGTCCCGCCTCGCCCGCAACCCCCTTAAACAACAGGTTGTCGGCAAATGCCGTGGCGAGCAAAGCGCCATTATTGGGCGGCCCGAGCATCACGAACCGGTGAAATTTGGCACTCGCCCGCCGGTCCGCGGCGATCTCGTTGGCCGATTGCTTCGACCGATCCTGCCGGGCCAAGTCACCCAAATAATGGCGAATGACGATGTTGCCCATGCTATGGCCGACAAAATTGACCTCCTCGATGCCGTGCAAATTCTCGATGATGTGCCGAAGCGCCCGGGCGTGCTCGCCGACGTCCGCCTGCGTGCTCGGATATTCCACATTGAAAACCTGATAGCCCCCTTTGTCCCGCAAATAGCGGCACAACGACTCCATCGAGCAGCGGCTTCGCACGAGCCCGTGCAAAACCACAACGGCCCGGCCGCGCATCGGCGGAAGATGCCGCTGGCGTTTGATTGCCTCCAATGCCGCAGCGCACTGCGGATAGGTGCCCGACGCATAGCGATAGTCTCGCTCGTCCAACAGGCGGTAGTGCCCGTCGAGCGTATTTCGCTGAATGCGCCACTGGTGAAAGAACAGTTCGTCGGCCCAGAACTGCTTTCCGCCAAGCGTCGGCAGCGGCAGCGGCGTCGGGCCGTTGAGTGAAGGCTCGGCGGCCCCCATTCGGTCAGCAGCGCTCGCCCACCGACCCAAAAAAACTAGGAGAATCAACAGTAAACGGCGTGTCATACCCACATTGGCGAAGAATCCGGCATTATGTAACGGCATGCCACGGATTATAATGCCAAGGACCAAATCAAGGAACGGATCTTGCTCCCACCGCGTACCCTTGCCATCGGCGATATCCACGGCTGTTTGCCAGCCTTGGAGTCGCTGCTAGCCGTCATCGGCCCCCGCACTTCCGACACATTGGTCACCCTCGGCGATTACGTGGATCGGGGAATCGATAGCCGGGGCGTTCTCGAGCGCCTGTTGCGCCTCGGCAGGGAGTGTCACTTAGTCTCCCTCCTCGGCAACCACGACCAGATGATGCTCCAGATCTGCGAAGGGCATTCGGAGTTGTATATCGACTGGTTGATGTTCGGCGGCAACGAAACGCTCCGGTCCTATGGCTCGCTGCGCCCCGAACGCATTCCCACCTCCCACATCGATTTTCTCCGCAATTGCCAACTAATCTACGAGACGGAGACACACTTCTTCCTCCACGGCAACTACTTGGCGGATGTACCGTTAGACGATCAACCGGAAGACGTCTTGCTCTGGGACTCGTTGAAAGAGCGATTGCCAGGTCCACACTTCTCGGGCAAGACGGCGATTGTCGGCCATGCCTCTCAGAAAAACGGCGAGGTCCTGGATCTCGGCTATTTGAAGTGCATCGACACGCGATGCTACGACACGGGCTGGCTGACGGTCCTGGACGTCGGCTCGGGCCAAGTCTGGCAGGCCAATAAAGAGGGCCACCTCCGCAAATAACAGCAGATCCTGCTGTCGATCTGGATGGCTCAATGGTGGCGGGGCCGTGAAACGCTTGTTAGAATAGACATCCAGTGGCCATTGCCCCCTCATCGCGTCCTGATCGAGTTCTCTTCCATGCCAATTATCAAGCACGCGGCCAACGCCGACGTCCGTGTCATTTCCATTGACATCGTCCGACTCGTGGAAGGTCCGCATATCGACCAGTGTTTTCGCGAAATTGCCGAGGTCATCGACAAAACACAGGAGAGTTGCTTGCTATTGCACTTTGGGCGGGTCGCCTTCTTGTCGTCGGCCGCGCTCGGCCTGTTAGTTCGCGTGCTGAAGAAATGCAAGCAGTACAACATCGATCTCAAACTCTGCAATATTGCGACTGAGATTCGTGAAGTCTTCAAAATCACCGCCATGGACAAGATCTTCGACATCCACGACGATGCGGCCAAGGCGATGGCAGCCTTTCAGAAGAGTGGCCGACTGTTCTATCGCCGCAACAACCCGACCAGCTACGAAGTAAAAGATTGAACGGCCGCCGCGTTCGATCATCCTGGAGCCGCCGATGCAAGATCCCCTCACGCTCTCGAACGTGATTCTCGATTCACTTAGCGACGGCGTGTACGTTTGCGACCGGGATCGACGGATCACCTACTGGAGCAAGGCGGCCGAGCGGATCACCGGTTGGACATCCTCCGACGTGGTGGGCCGCCGCTGCTTGGACGACGTGTTGTGCCATGTGGACAAGGACGGCCACCTGCTTTGCGGCGAGGAGTTTTGCCCTTTGCATCGTTCGATGATTACAGGCACCACCAGCACCGCGCCGCTGATCGTCTTTGCGAAGGCCAAGGACGGGCGCCGCGTGCCGATGCAGGTCAGCGTTTCGCCGATTCGCGACGCCTCAGGCGCGATCATTGGCGGCGTCGAGACGTTTCGCGATATGTCGGCCGTGCTGACCGATTTGGAACGGGCCAAACGCATCCAGTCGCTTTCGCTCGAACACGATTTGCCAGCCGACGCGCGGATTCAGTTTTCAACCTACTACACGCCCCAGGAAATTGTCGGCGGCGATTATTTTTCGATCCGCCAGTTGAACGCCGATCAGTACGGCTTTCTGCTGGCCGACGCAATGGGCCACGGCATTTCGGCCGCCCTGAATACGATGCACCTAAGTTCGCTATGGGGCCGTTTCCACCCCTTGCTGGTTGAGCCGGCCAGGTTCGCCGCCACGTTGAACAACGCCCTAGGCAAAGTGGTCAAAGACGAGTCGTTCGCCACGGCCGTTTGTGGTCTGATTGATCTCGACCGCAAGACACTACGCTTCGCCGCTGCGGGCGGACCACCCATCATCCTCTTCCGGGCGGACGGTCGCGTCGAACATTTTCTATCGCCCGGCGTGCCATTCGGCATGCTCGAAGACAGCGACTACGACGAGTGCGAAGTTGCCCTCGCAACGGGCGACACGCTGCTATTGTTCAGCGACGGCGTCTTCGAGATTCACAATGCGGCCGGCCAGATGCTTGGCATCAACGGGCTGTTGGGGATCTTGAGCGATTTGGACTACCCGACAAAGAAATTTCAGATGAGCGCCATCGAAGAGCGCCTGCTGCGATTCTCAAACGGCTTACGCTTGGACGACGACGTCACGTTGCTCGAAGCGCGGATTGGCTGAGGACGCTTACTTTTCCACGGCAGGCAGCATTTCGATCAAGTTGACCTCTGGGCGGAGGCCGTGGCGGATGTAATCGGCACCGAACTTCGCCGCCCGATCGCCTGCAAGCTCCTTGGCGCGAACCTGATCGGTGGCGGCCTTTTCCTGGTTGCCCATTCGGCGATGGACGGCAGCGCGGTTTTGATAGGCCTCGTACATTTGTGGCGAAAGTCGAACTGCCTCGTCCAGGTTGGCGATCGCCGCGTTTAGCTCACCGCCGGCAGCTTGAGCGACTGCCAGATTGTTCAACGCGATCGAGTTGTTGCGGTCGATCTGGATTGCCTTGGTGAGGTGCTCCGCAGTCTTGGCTGCGTCTTTGCGTCGGGCGGCCACCGCAGCCAAGCCAAGTTGTCCGCGAAGGCGGTCGAGAGTAATCGTGGTGACCTTGCGGAAATCGGCTTCCGCCTTGTCCAGGTCGCTGGCAAGCATATACGCCATCCCGCGAAGCAGGTAGCTGTTCTGATCACAACCCAGCCGGATGGCCTGCGTTTCATCGTCGATGGCTTGCTTGAGCTCGCCCAATTCAAGCCGAATGTGTCCGCGCTCTACGTATCCCTGGGGCCAATTGGGAGCGGCAGCGATGATATTGTCCAACTCTTGGATAGCTTCTTGGTAGCGCCCGAGTTTTTGCAGCGCCTTCCCTCGCTCAATTTGGGCGGCAAGTCCGCCACCACGCTTCATCGATTCGGTTGCATCCTGCAAAGCCTCGGTAAATCGACTTTCAGCATTGTTGATTCGCGATCGATATAGATAGGGAACAAACGAGCTAGGCTTGGTGGACAATTGCCGTTCGCATTCTTCCCGAGCCCGAGCAAATTCCCGCTTAGCAACAAGAAGTCCAAGTCGAATTGTTTTCGACATTGGTTGGCTTTGGTCCAGCCGTGCCTCTTGAAAATCGGCATCTGCCTTCGCGACATAGCCCAAAGCCAACTCTGCAGCCGAACGCACTGCATAGCATTTGCGGGGCCCGCCTCGCCGAATTGCCTCCGTGGTGTCAGCTATGGCCCGTTCATTCTGGTTCTGCTCTATGTGAATCAAAGCGCGAAGAACGTATGCTTCCGCATACATCGGATCATGATCGATGGCCAGTTCACAATACTGCCATGCCTTGCGAAGATCGCCATTCCTCATCCACATTTGTCCCAGGTCAAAGTATCTTTTTGGATCTGTAGGATTTAGCCGCAGTGACTTCTCGAGGTCTTCTGTTGCTCTTGAAACATCTCCAAGCCCAGCGTATGACTGTCCGCGAACCCGGTAGACGTTGTTTGCCTCACCATACCGAATTGCTTCGTTGCAATCGGCGATAGCCTTCTGGTACTCCCCTCGCTCCTCGTATGCTCCTGCCCGCACTACGTAGCATGCGCCGTCGTTAGGGGCGAGCCGAATCGCCGCAGTGGCGTCGGCGAGCATATCGTCCAACTTGCCAAGCGTGCCGTTTACCTCAGCGCGTACGAGATATGCCAACGAATTGTTTGGGTCAATGCAGAGGGCGTAATTGCACTCGCGCAGGCTTCGCTCTACATTCCCATTGATGAAGTGAACTCTAGCGAGGCATAGATGCGGCATCGCTGCCCGCGAATCAACCTTGCGAGCCATCGCCCAATCTGCTTGCGCGCGAGCTTCATCGTTCGTGGCATGAAAGGCTAGCCCGCGGTTGGCGTAAGATATTCCAATGTGAGGATTCAGTTCGATAGACGAGTTGTAATCATCGATTGCCGCGGAATAGTCTTCGTTTTCCAGATAAACATCCGCTCGGCAATGAAAATTGCGCCACTGCTTCCCATCAAAAGCGATCGACCTGTTAAGATTCTCGAGGGCCGCCTTCGAATCGCCCCGAATGCGACAAATTATCCCCAGGAAGCAAAGTGCTTCACTGTAATCCGACTTCAACTCAATCGCTTTACGAAGGTCTTGCTCAGCCTGAAGAAGTTCCACTTGCTCAGAAAAAACCTCCATGCCACGTAACAGTAAAACGCCACGTTTACAATGTGCTTTGGCAAACAGTGGATTGAGCCGAATCGCTTTGGACGCCTCATGAATGCCGGTCTTGGCGTCACCACTATTAACATAGATCATCGCTTTTACATAATGTACTTCTGCGTCATTTGGTGCGAGCTTGATTGCCGTCTCGATGTCCTCACGTGCTCGCTTCAGTTCGCCCTTTATCCCGTACGCTCTAGCACGGGAACAGTAAGCCTTAACATTCTTTGGATCGAGACGAATGGCTTCGCTGTAGGCAGAAATGCTCTTCTCCATATCTTTCTTCTCAAGAAAGTTGTCGGCTCGCTTCAGCAATAGCGAAACGTTTTCGGCCGCCTGTGCAGATAGGACAGCAAAGCCAAACACGACTGACAGGAGCGAAAAACACGAGAGATTCATGAGCCTACCCCAGTAAGAATGGATTTCCGAACGCACCGTACTGCACACCGGAGGCTGTTAGCCTCCGGCTAAGGAAAGGAAATACAGGATGACCGATCGACTTGAACGGTCTACTTCTTCCTAAACGTCAGCCCAGGATCGCTGGCGCTAGCGCCGGCCAGCTTGAAATTGAACTGACTGTCGGCCGTGAAAGTCACTTGGCCGATCATCGTCGGGTCGCCGTTCTGCTTGAAGATCAACAGGTTGTCGGCGACCGTATAGCCGCCGCTGAACTCCTGCGACGTCCCCTGGCGCGTGTACTTCCAGGTGTACGTGCCGTCGTTGATGAGGTTCAATGTGATCGTCGATCCATCGCTTCGAGATGCCTCCCAAGTGCCCGGCATGGCAGCGGCCTCGACGGGTTTTGCCGGCAGTTCAGGCAGCGTGGGCGGGGGTGTCGTGACGTTTTCCGAGGACAGGCCGGCCAACAGTTGGGCCGACAACTGGTCCTTCGGACTGAGTTTGACCGCCTCCTTCAATTCCGTCACTGCGGAGTCGTTGTAGCCGCACGACATGTAATGGTACGCCAACAGGAACCGAGCTTCCGGCTGATTCAAATTCTCGTTGCGGTATTGTTCCAAGGCTCGTAGCTGATTCGTGTAAACGTCGACGCTCGGATAGAATCCGGAGAGCGTGGCCCAATCCCAGCCCGGCCCGGTAGAAAGCACCGCATAAACGGTTCCGGCCGCCTGCTTGTATTCCTTCGTGGCAAACAGGATCAAACCACGAAACTGGTGCAGCATCGGGTCGTTGGGCTGCTTGGCAATCGCTTGGTTGATCTGCGTCATGGCCGTGGCGTAGTCCCCCGCTGCGAACGCTGCTCTCGCGGCATCGAGAGCCTGACTGACTGCCTCTTCGGCCGACGGCTGTCCGGGTGCGGCCGCTACGACGGTCGTTGGCGCCGCCACGACGATTGGCTGCGCGTAGTCAATCACCGCGCCATCGACGACAAACACCTGGGTGCAATAGGGATTGTAGTAGGACCAGTAGCCCCATCGCCACGGCGCGTCATAGACGATCGCTCCGGTAGCAAAACCGACCGACACCCAACCGACCGGTCCACCATACCAAGGGCGGTGCCAATGGTCGTGCCAGTCGCCGTGATACCAATGCCCATAGTAGCGATGATGCGGCGGCGAATGATGCCCGACACTAACTCCAAACCCGGAACCAGAAACGCCAAAACGAACACTGCTCCCACCGCCGTGATGTGAGCCGTGGTACGGACCATGATACGAACCGTGGTAGTCTCGCGAACCGCCGGAATGCCCGCTGCTTCCGCCGGTGTGATTTGCCCCGTGGCTCGAACCGTGGTAATCGCGAGTTCTACCGGGATGGCCGCCACCAACATGTGAGTTTCCACTGCCGTGCCCACCTCCGCCAGCGGTGGAGCGGTCGCTTAATCCTCCGCCGCCGTGGAAACCTCCGCCTCCGCCACGACTGCCGCCGAAACTGCCTCCGCCGCCGCGGCTTCCGCCGCCTCCGCCACCATGGCCTCCTCCACCGCCCGGTGCAGCGAATGCCTGTGAGCAGAGCAACGCACCCGTTGCTATCAAGGCAGTAACCGTCAAGAAAGTCTTTTTCATGGCGACGTCCTTGTCTTTGAAATCCCAGGGGGAGAGGTCCGCATTATATGACGGCTGAAAGCGAAGCTCCAAGATCGAATTGGCCTTCGCCCGCAGCTTTCCCAGTTGAATCAAGAGCGTGGTGTAGAAAACGAGGGCAAATACCGCTATATTTGGTGGTTTGCTCAGGCTTTCCGACACCGTTTTACTGGCCACGATGATCCGCCGCGTCCCCGACCTCTCTGAGATCCCGCTGCCGCTGTTGATCACCGGCGTGGCAGGGGTTCCGGGCTATAATGCCATGGCCTACTTCGCCCGTCGCTACCCGGGGCAGGTCATCGGCATCCGGCAGGTGGACAACCTTCGCCTTTGTGGCCCCGGAATTGTGGCCTGCAATGCCGAGGACCGAGAGGGCTTGGCCCGATTGTTCCACGAATATCGGTTTGCTTCGGTACTCGACTGCGCCGGCAATTGCGCCCTTAAGCAATGCGAATTGGCGCCCGAGATCGCTTGGCGAATTAACGTCGAAGGGGTGAAGAACCTCCTCTCGCAGACCGTGCCGCGCGGCGTGCGACTGGTCCACTTGTCGTGCGACTTGGTATTTTCTGGCGAGGATGGACACGGCGGGTACGTCGAAACCGATCCAACCGATCCGGTCACCATGTACGGCAAGACGATGGTGGCCGGCGAGGAAGCGGTTCTGGCGGCCGACCCGACGGCCTGTATCCTGCGAATTTCGCTGCCGATGGGCGTCAGTTTTAGCGGCCACGCTGGGGCAATCGATTGGATCGCGTCGCGGTTCAAGAAGTCACGGCCGGCGACCCTCTATTTCGACGAGATCCGTACACCGACGTACACCGACTGTCTCAATCATCTCTACGAGCAGATGCTGACCAACGAACTGAGCGGCATCTTTCACGCCGGAGCCTCACGGCGGCTGAGCCTCTTCCAGATCGCTCAAATCATCAATCGCGTGGGCGGCTACGATCCCAAATGCCTGATGGGCATACCGCGCCATCAGGCAGGGCCGATTCCGCCACGCGCGGGCAACGTCTGCATGGACTGCCGCAAACTCGTCAACGCCCTCGGCTACGACCCTTTTGATCCTTGGCCGCACTGCGACAGCCTGGTGCCCACCGACGACCGCTGGCACTATGAACGGCCGGACGCGGAAGTGCATTCGCCGCAGCGATTGCATGAGGTGCTCTGCTCCAATCCTCGGCGGCGCCGCGCTGAAGCGATCTGATTTGCCGCAAGCCCCTAGCCCGGGCGGACGATCTTCGCCTCGACGCCTTGCTCAGCCAAAGCCTGCTGCGTGGCCTTGCCGAGACACCACGTCTCCCGCTCAAAGGCCGCTTTTCCGTAGTTTTCAACGTAGATCCGCACCCCGGCAGGACTGACGAAATAGACCACGTCATGTTTGGGCAACGGCCGAGCAAGTCCCGGGTGGGGTGAAAGCTTATGCAGCCGGACTTGTGTCAAATCACTCCCGGCGGCCCTCAACTGCGACAGCAACGCCAGCGAGGAGTGGCTTCCTTGCACAAGAAGTATTTTGGAGCGGTCGCCGCGCGAGACGAGTTGCCGAGCAATAAACTCATTGTCCATATCTGCAAAAGTTGCGTCGGGCTGGATTTGCCCGCGCACCAATTGGGCTCCGGTAGCCGGACTGAGAGCCGCGATTTTGGCCTGGCCAAAACATCGCGCATCCCGCCCCCGCGCCGCCATAGCCGCGAGGACCGCGATCACGGCTTGTTTGTCAGTGAACGCCACCCAGTCAAAACTGTTGCGGACCAACGCCGTAAACGCCATTTCGAGCCGTGTCTCGGCCTGCGGATGGGGAGCAATTTCCTGCGCCGGCCAATGAAGCACGTTGCCAAGGGTGCGAAAAGCCGTCGGATCAAGTCCTGTGAAGAGGATCGTGGGCTGCTGCTGGATCACGGCGATCGAGCGAGCCGCTTCGCCGACCACGACGATGGCCGGAGCGGAAAACCCGCCTTGCTCCGCCAACGCGCAAAGATTCTGCAGTGTCCCGATTGCCCGGCGTTCACCGGTCAGAGTACCGCGCTCGACAATTGCCGCGGGAGCGTCCGCCGCCCAGCAATCGTGCTGTAAGCGGTCGACAATTTGCGGCAGGGCCGCGATCCCCATCAGGATTACCAGGGTGTCAGCTTTCGGCAAGGCATTGGTCACTCGCCCACCTTCAATTCGGGCGGTAGTCACGGCGAACGAACGTCCCTCGGCATGCCGCGTTAATGGAAAACCGGCCGCGGTCAGCACCGCCGTAGCGGACGTCGGTCCGGGAATCACCTCCCAGGCAATTCCACGTCGGGCGAGGGATTGAATCTCGCTGTCGCCGCGACCAAAGACGAATGGATCTCCGCCCTTGAGTCGAGCAACGGTCTTTCCCGCCTCTGCCATTTCCACCAGCCAACGGTTAATCTCTTCTTGCGACCATCGCGGCGACTGGTCCCCAAGATGTTTGACGATCTTGCCTCGCTCGGAAATTCCCAGTTCAAACAAGAAACTTCGCGGCACTAGGCGATCGGCCAAAATGGCATCGGCGGCTTGCAGCGCAAGAACTCCTCGCAGGGTAATCAGGTCCGCGGCTCCCGGACCGGCACCGATGATGAACACCGTGCCCAGCGCATTGCGTGACGGTCGCAGAAGTTCGTTCTCCTCGCCGGAAGAGGGTCGATCCAAGCCAAATGGGCCGACCGGCTCTGCTCCTGCGGACTCCGCATCTTCCGTTACCAGCCAATCGGCAATCGCGTCCCGCACCGCCTGTGCCCGCTGGCAGTTCGACCCGTGGGAATGAACAGCAACGGCTACTTGGCCATCGCTCCAAACGGCTGGAAAGAACACCCGGCAGTCCTTAGCCGAGGATGTGACACAGGCCCAAATCCCCTGCGTATCGGCTTCCCGGCCGATCGCGATGTTCAGGTCCGCATCGCTCGTCGCCGCCACCACCAAACGCATCCCGGCCAACTGCCGCGGCTCAAAAACGCCGCGGTGCCAAACGACCCTTCCCTGATTGATTGCCTCGTTCAACTCGGCCGTCACATCGGGCGACACAACGGCCACCGCCGCGCCAACTGCGGACAGCCGCAGGGCCTTTCGCGTACCGACCCGTCCGCCGCCGACCACCAGGCAAGGTAGCCCGTTCAACCGCAGGACCAGGGGCAAGTAACCCTTTGAAAGCGACTCATAAGTCAAGCTGTAGTCCCCTGACATCGGCAGACTGCCTTCTCGGCAAACCCATACAAAAGGCAAGTAATAGTCAAAAAACTAGCCGCAAAGTCACTGAACAGTAACAGTCACCGTCTATATTGCGCTTAACCCTTTTTACCACAGCCCCCTCGCAACGTCAGGTGACTTCGGTGACATCCCGCCGCTCTTCTTTCGAGAATTACCGGGTAGTGCGGCTTGAGGGGCGCATGGAGGAAGCAGCCCTTGGAGCGGCCTACCATTTGACCCGACCATCCCACCCTTAGTATGATCATATAATTCGATCATATACTACCATGCTCGGTCGCCGGTCGGACAAACGCAGGCTAACATCGTTCGTGGCCGCCGCCTATCTCGTGGCGCTCGTTACCGCTGCGCTATTTCATAACCATTCGCATCGCCCGGGACCACTCGCCGATTCGCCCCTTAATAACGCTGCTCGCTCTTGTTCAACCAAGGAGTGCCCGGACCATTGCGACGAACATGGCCACCAACACGACAGGCCGTCATGTCCCGTCGACCACGATTGCGGAGGGAACGACTGCCCCATCTGCCAGTATCTCGTGCAGAAGCCGGTGCCGATGCACGAGATTGAGTTGGCAGCCTCCGCGCTGCCGGTGACCGACTTTGTCGTCGCCCCTGAGTTGTCACCGCAACTTCGCTTCTTCACGGCTTTCTCAAGCCGCGCCCCTCCTCGGCTCGCCTAATTCCAACACTTTTGGGAATTAGCAGCAGCAATCGCGATGGAGGGCGCTTGGTCCGATTAGGCACGGCCTTCCGGCGTTGGCTCACCTACTGACGGAGGGATTTCGATGGCAATACACAGAACACACCTATCAAGAATTAGAGACGATCAGTCGCGCGGATTCACTCTCGTGGAATTATTGGTGGTGATCACGATTATCGGGATCTTGATCGCCATCTTGTTGCCGGCCGTGCAGGCAGCCCGCGAGGCGGCGCGACGGATGCAATGCAGCAATAACCTCAAGCAAATCGGCTTGGCCCTGCACAACTATCACGCACGACACCGAAGCTTTCCGCCCGGCTACATCTCCGCTTTCGACGGAGCCAACGTCGCCCACGATACCGGCCCGGGCTGGGGCTGGGCAGCCATGCTGTTGACCGACCTCGAGCAGGGCAACATACATACGGCAATCCGTTTCGACAGAGACATCGCCGACGCCGCGAACGAGGCCACGCATTCCATCAGCGTTGCCACCTTCCTTTGCCCGAGCGACGACGCCAAGAAAACCTTCACCCCCAGCAACACCACCATCTCCGTGGCCACAAGCAACTACGTCGGCGTCTTCGGCCAGCCGGAAATCTGCGAAGACCCAGGCTTCCTCAATCCGGATAACGAACCGAGTCGCGACATCACCCGTCGTGGCATGTTCTGCCGCAATGCGCCGGTGAGAATGGGCGACGTGAAGGATGGCGCTAGCAATACCCTGTTCGTCGGCGAGCGCAGTAGCAACCTCGCCTACGCTACCTGGACGGGCTCGGTGACTGGGGCCGAAGTGCCGCCGAAGGCAGACAACCCGCACGGCTACCCCGCCGAAGAAGCCCCCGTGCTGATTCTTGGGCACACGGGCGGCCCCGGCGAGGAGCCTCATACACCCAATAATACTATTAACCACGTCGACGATTTCTGGAGTCAACATCCCCAAGGAGCCAACTTCCTGTTCGTCGACGGATCCGTACACATGATCAACGATCGGATCGACGGCAACGTCTGGTGGGCCTTGGGCACACGAGCCGGACTCGAAACGATCGACCTGAAGTTCTAGAAATCCCTAGCGAGATTGAGTCGCACCGCGATCAGCGATTCGCGTGCCTGTCTCGCCAGCAGGTGCAGCAACGCTGCTAGCCGAGGTGCCTTGCAGGGCGGTGAGGCGCGACGCGACGTACGGTTGCCGCGTGTCGTAGCTAAGCGAACGTTGGTAGTTCGCCAGCGCCTGCACGCGATCGCCGGCGTCTTCGCGAATTTTTCCAAGCGCGGTAAGCGCCCGGGTGTTGTTTGGCTGCGCCGCGAGCGCCTCGATGAGATGGTCCTTGGCCACTTGCCGATTGCCAAATTCCTCGTTTAAGCGAGCTAATTCGATCTTGGGATCGGCCGCGCTGGGCTCCCGCTGCACCCAACCTTCCACCAACCGGAAGGCATCGTCCTTGCGTCCCTGCTCGGCCAACAACACCGCCAACCCTCGGTAGCAGTCGGTGTGATTGGGATTTCGATCGAGGCAAAGGTTGTAATACGTCTCAGCCTGATCAAGGTCTGACTGCCGGCGTTCGATATGTCCCAACCGATGGTACGTCGCCGCAAGATTGTAGTAGCCGTCGGCATCGGCGGGGTCATCGTAGGTTGCTTCCTGGAACTCCTTGAGAGCCTCCTGGAAGCGTCCCTGCTGAAACAGGGCGACCCCTTGGGCGTTGCGGCCCTGGGCGGCAATCCCACCACAGCCCGACAGGCTGATCAGCACAAGCACCAACGCGACCAGCGGCTGATCGAGGCCAAATCGCCCAGGACGAGATTTCGAGGGTTTTTCCACGGCCTTCGCCCTTGTTGTATGGGCCACCTGAATGCCTCCGCGATCGTGATGGCGGAGAATACCCGTGACAGCACTGCCATGCAAGACCGGTTTGAGAGGCCTAACTGGATGATCCGCATCGACGTAAGGCCTTGTCATTACAGACGTTCAAGAAAACAACGAGGGGAACGAGGTGTTAACTCGCTCCCCTCGTCGCGCTCTTCTATCGCGCGGCAATCGTCTTATAGCGAAGTAACGGCGTTCGTCACCGTTTCAATCGTCTCATCGACGGTGGCGACGACCAAATCAACCTTTGGGCGCTTCTCGTATCCCAACGACTTGATGACTTCCAGGACCTCGCTGCAGGTCGGGAACATCCTCCCGTTGCGACGCTTGTACTCGTCCATCGCCGTCATGAATTCCACCTCGTCGACGGTGTAGTCGCGCTCGCAGGTGGTGGGATCAATCTGGCGGCGGCGATTAACCTTTGCCCGACGTTCCACCGGCCGACTCATGACGGCTGATGAACTGTGGTTACGACGATCGCCACTGGTACGACGATCAAGCGTCAGAGCATTCTTGCCTTCGTTCGCGGAATTGCGTTTGGCGACCGCCTTCTTTTCGCCACTGGTTCGCTTTCCCTTCACACTGGTCACCGCTGTCTTCTTCATGGCACGCACGGCAAATCCTCCGCGATCGAAAGAGTGGATTTTGGTGGCTGTCAATGTAGAAAGGATACATCAACGTTGCGAAAAGTCACCAAAAAATGCCCTGGCGAACGGGGCTAGTTTGCAGAAAGACTGCCGGTTGCCGAACTTGTGCACAAGGTAGCGATCGTAACGACGGGTAATTGCCCAGCGACGACTGTGGGCAAACCAGGAATGGTCCGGTTATGCAATCTGTGACGCAAAACGCGTCTACCGGCACTTGCCGCTATCCGCGTCGCGAGCCTAGGAGCCTTCCCTCGCCGTCTCGATTTCGTCGCGCTGGTCGCCGTGAGATCGTTGGCGGAGATAGAGCTTCACCGGTACCTCGCCAAACCCCAGATTGTCGCGGAATACCCGCAACAGGTAACGCTGATACTGCGGGGCGATCGCTTTCGGGTCATTGCAGAAAAGAACGACCGTCGGCGGTTGTACGCCGACCTGGGTGCCATAGTAAATCTTCGGCCGTCGGTTCTGGTAGACCGGCGGCGGATTCTGTCGCAGCGCCTCGCGAATCTCCTTGTTCAACTGGGATGTCGTCACGCGATGGAGCGACTGGCGGAAGAGCATCTGGGCGTGATTCAGCATCGCCTTCACGTTTCGGCCCGATTGCCCCGTAATGAAGGCAATCGGCGCGTACCACATCGTCCGGAACGTGTCGTGCAGGTAAATGACCCATTTTTCCGTGGGCATGCTATTCGCTAATAGGTCCCACTTGTTGACCACAAACATGCACGGCTTGTACTGCTGCGCAATGTAATCGCAGAGTTGCTTGTCGACCTTGCTGATGCGCTGCGAGGCATCGAAGAACAGAAGTACCACGTCCGCCCTGCGAATACTGCGCTGCGCACGATGCGTGCTATAGAAGTCGATATCCGTGCTGACGCTCTTGCCACGGCGGAAACCGGGCGTGTCGATGGCAATGAACGCCTTTCCGTCCAGTTCAAAACGCACATCCACGCTGTCGCGTGTGGTGCCGGGCACCTCGCTGACGATCATCCGTTCGCCCTTGGCCAAGGTGTTGACCAGGGTGCTCTTGCCCACGTTCCGCCGGCCAACGATCGCCAGTTTCATCACCGGTTCGCCCGGTGGTTCTTCCGCCAGCGATGCTTCGGGAAGCCGTTCGTATATCGCGTCCATTAATTCCGACTTGCCACGATTCTCCTTCGCGCTGACTCGGATCATTTTCCGGCCAAACTTGTAGAACTCGTCGGCTTGCGGATCGAGCGAGGGGGAGTCGGCCTTGTTGACCACCAGCAGCACGGGGGCCTGAATGTAGCGCAGTCGTTTCGCGACCTCCTGATCGAGGGGCACCACGCCTTCGCGACAATCAACTACGAATAGCACCAAGTGGGCGGAGTCGATCGCGGTCTGGATCTGATCCTCCACCTGCTCGGTCAGATTGTCCGAGTCCTCAACGCCCATCCCACCGGTGTCGACCAGTTCGGCAAAGCGGCCGTTGACATCAATCAGGTGCGTAACGCGATCGCGCGTGACTCCGGCCGTCGGATCGACAATCGCCAAGCGACGACCGGCCAACCAATTAAAGATACTCGACTTGCCGACATTAGGCCGGCCCACGATGACAACTTGCGGAATTCCCATAACTTCTTATGATAATTGCGGTAACAGTCGGGTTCCAGTCGTTCGCCGAAATCGGTCACGAGCGCGGCTCCCCCCCCTCGATTGCCGGCAACCGATCGCGACCCTCGCACCGCTTGCCGAGCGACATCACGGTGTTGAAAATTCCTGTTTCGGCAGCCAAAGCGGCACAAGCAAGCTTTTCTTGGCTTTCGGCTTGCCTCCCCGCCTGCGGAGTCGCTGCAATCCTTGACTAGAAATAAGTGTTGCCAAGCCTGGCAAAGGGACTCGTCCATGGCGCAAAAGACCATCAAAGCCCTCGTGCAGCGGCTGGAGAGCCTTCAGCGGGCGGGCGTCATTCATATGAAAAAGCCTCGATTGGTGCCGATCCGACAAACCGTGGCTGTCAGCCGGCCGCCCGTCGCGACCGCCACGGTCGCCCGTTGCCCCCTGGGTGACGAGCAGGCCCAACTGGGAAAGATGGCCCCTTTGGCCGCCGGGGACCGCCAAAGTGCCCTCGCAACGATTGCGGCCGAGGTGGCCAAGTGTAGACGGTGCCGAGAACTGGCCGAGACACGTACTCAAACCGTTTTCGGAGTTGGCAATCCGTGCGCCGATCTCGTCTTCTGTGGCGAAGCGCCCGGCGCCGACGAAGATCGCTTGGGTGAGCCATTCGTTGGTCGGGCAGGCCAACTCTTGACCGACATCATCGTCAAGGGCATGAAGCTGCGCCGGGAAGATGTCTACATTCTTAACATCCTGCGCTGCCGTCCCCCCGGAAATCGAACTCCGCTACCAATGGAAGCCGCCAACTGCCGCGAATGGCTCGACCGTCAATTAGCGATCATCCAGCCCCGTTTCATCTGCTGCCTGGGTGCGGTGGCCGCGCAAAATCTCCTTGGCACCGATGTTCCGATTGGTCGCTTGCGGGGAGAAGTGCACGATTTTCAGGGGATCCGGGTCGTTTGCACGTATCACCCAGCCTATCTTTTGCGAAATCCTGCCGCCAAGCGATTCGTGTGGGAGGACATTCAATTGCTGATGGCCGAGATGGAAAAAGCCGGAACTCGTTGAGCTTTGCTGTCGGGGTGCGGTCGACGACTAATGCGTCATCACAACCTGAATCAGTTCGGCCAGCGACTCCACGCCCATCTTCTTCATTAGCTTGGCCCGGCGGTCTTCGATGGTGCGTGTGCTCAGCTTCAACTCCCCCGCGATTTCCTTGTTCATCTTGCCCTCAAGGATCAAGTTGAGCACTTCGCGCTCGCCTGGGGTCAGTTTGGCCAAGCGTTCCTCAGCCCGCTCGCGGCGCGCTCGGCGCCGGCGGTTCTGCGCATCGATTTCCAGCGCGCGGCGGATGTTGTTCCACAACTCTTGTTCTTGGACGGGCTTTTCCAAGAAACTGACAGCGCCCATCTGCATCGCTTCCACCGCCATCGGCACGTTGCCGTGCCCAGTGACGAAGATGACGGGAATGGCTATCTTCTCGTGCACCAACTTGCGTTGCAGTTCCAGCCCACTCATTCCCGGCATAGCAACGTCTAGAATCAAACAGCCAGGCTTCTCAGGGTGGTAAGCAGCTAAGAATTCCGCTGCCGACGAGAACGCCTCGACGTTGGGAAACACCACCCGCACCATTGCGGCCAGGGCTCGCTGTGCCGCCGGATCATCGTCGACCACATAAATCGTGGCTTCGCGGTTCAAGAGGCACCCCTTCCAGGGAGACATTTGTGCGATAAGCCGGAAACGGAGTTCCCCCCTAGTTTTCGGTTTACCACACTCCAAGCCTACGATGCAACGGTTTTGATGCGCACCTGCACGTGGAAAACCACATAAACGCCGTGCTCCGCCTATTTGTGGTAGGATTCCTTGGGTCTCGGGGGCAAATTCTGGTCTCGTAGGGAAATATTTTTCAAAGTTCGTGCTTACACTAATTACGTTCGCAACAGTTGTAAGGACCACCGCTCGCCGTCAGTCGGGCGGCCCAGTCGATAGCAGCAGCGAGCTTGACGGCGTTAACTTATGGTCAAACGAGTCTTAGTGACGGGTGGAGCGGGCTTTCTCGGCTCCTTTCTTTGCGAGCGGTTGCTCGAACGTGGGCACGACGTTATCTGCCTGGACAATTTCTTCACCAGTCAGAAATCCAACGTGACCCACTTGCTCGGCAATCCCAATTTCGAACTGATTCGCCACGACGTCACGCTGCCCATCTTTCTCGAGGTCGACCAGGTCTACAATCTCGCCTGCCCCGCGGCGCCGGGGCACTATCAATACAACCCCATCAAGACACTCAAGACGTCCGTGATGGGCGCGATCAACATGCTCGGCATGGCGAAGCGCTGCCGAGCCAAGATCCTGCAAGCCTCGACCAGCGAAGTCTACGGCGATCCGGAAATCCATCCGCAGCCGGAGTCCTATCGTGGCGTGGTCAATCCGATTGGCCCCCGGGCCTGCTACGACGAAGGCAAACGGGTGGCCGAAACGTTGTTCGTCAACTACCACCGCCAGAACGATGTGAACGTTCGCATCGTGCGCATCTTCAACACCTACGGCCCGCGGATGCATCCCTACGATGGTCGCGTGGTCTCGAATTTCATCCGCCAGGCCTTGGCCGGCGAAGACATCACCATCTACGGAGAGGGCTCCCAGACCCGCTCCTTCTGCTATCGCGACGACTTGATTGAAGGCATGATCCGCATGATGGACGGGCCCGACGATTTCATTGGCCCGGTGAATCTCGGCAACCCCGAGGAGTTCACGATCCTCGAGTTGGCCGAGCTCGTGCTGAAATTGACCGCGTCGCCATCAAAACTCGTGTACCAGTCGCTGCCGGTCGACGACCCGGTACAGCGACAGCCGGATATCACGCTGGCGAAAGAGCGGCTAAAGTGGCGGCCTACGGTGCCGCTGAAAGAAGGCCTCACGCGGACGATCGAATGGTTCCGCTCGATCGATTTGGGAAACTACCGCCCGCCCACGCCGAATTATTAAGGTGGCACCGTGGGTAAAGCCCGGTAACTGAGGTCAGACAACCGACGATCTGACAGGCCAGGCCGTGCATCATCCACCGCGACCGCATCCAAACATCGAAGAGCCTCGGTGGGCAATGCCCACCCTACGTCGCTCTATTGCGGCTTGAAGGCTAGCCGCTCATCCCGAACACTGGTAGGAACAGCGGGAAGAAGAATCCCGTGAAGCCAGGTCCGTCGTCGATGCAAACAGGCCGCTCACCGCATGGTGACCGCCCAGCAAGGTGTCATCTAAGGAGTGTTGCCGGTGAAACGTCCCGTAAGCTCAAGTTCCCAGTGATTGTGGCGGCCATCGGCGGTTTCGACCCACTTGGGGAGTGATGGACCAACGGATTCTCGTATGTCCCAGCGCAAGTCAAATGAATCAGCTTGCACGCCAATATCACGCTTTGTGTGGGTCGGCGACTCAGCCGAAGCCGCTGGGGATTTAGGGGCATCCATGGTTACCCAAACGACACCTTGGTGGCGCCCATATTCGTAGCGGAAGCTGAAATTGGTTATCAATCGGCCAGTCGCGGACCCGCCGCCTGAATAGACGCGTGCTCCTGTTCTCGCGCAGACATATTCAGACCAGGTTAGAAGATCGCTCATCACCTGTTCCATGACGTCTGGCGGACATCGAATCGTTCGATGCTGCCGCGAATACCACTGGCCCTTTCCGTCGGCACCGGATTCGCCGCCACTGCCGAGTACCTCTGTCGGGGGAAGCTCGCTTGCCAAACGCGACATAGTCTTGATGCCCGCAGGGTTGAAGTGGGAGTCTTCGACAAACCGCAACAACGACCGTTGGAGAATGGGCTCCAGCGGGTCACCGTCGAACATGGCTTCGGAAAAAAACGGACTGGGTTCAATGGATTGCCAAAGCCATGCCAGAAGCAAAGATGTTAGGACTGTGGCGGTGATAATCGCCGCCCACACACTGTAACGTTGCCTGTGACGTTTAGATGTGCATGAGGTGAGTTCGACTTCTGAATCATTCATGGTAGCGCCCCTTTGCAGGCGGGTAGCCTGCCAAATGTGCATAGCGCCCGGCGGGATGGGTAATCATGGCTAAACGGCACCATTTGCCGTCATTCTACCCCGCCGCAAAACGGCCCACAATCATTGAACACATGCGACACCAGCATCTTTCTACTTACGAAATCACATCGCAGGCCCCCTCTCGCTAATTGATCGTTGGCCTGCTTCCGCGAAGCACAGGCTCGCCACTGCTGCAAATGCATTACGCGTTTCGCTGCGGACTTCAGTCGTAGATGGGATGAAGGCCTGTTGCCCCCGATCTGGTAAAACCGGATTGGGTAA
>CALGFD010000063.1 GCA_937881075.1 uncultured Planctomycetales bacterium | reverse complement strand
GGGTGATCACCGCCGGCAGCGGCATCTTCGCCGTCGACCCGAGCGGGACGCCGGCAACCTTTGCCGCCAATGGTCCGGGCAGCGCGGGACTCAGCGCTGCGGGACTGGGCGGTGGGAGTCTGGCAGGCGGGATGTTGGGGGACGGTTCGCTCGCGGCCACCTCGCCGACGGCGGTGCCCGAACCGGGGACGCTGGCGCTGGTGGTGGTTGCAGCGGTTGCCTTGTCGGTTTTCGCAGGTCGGCGCGGCAAGCGTTGACAGTAAGCCGGAAGAGAGGTGCCGGCATCGCGGACTTCCCGTCGCGTCGTCCGCGCGACTGTTAGTTGACAGGCGACAGTTCCTTGGACGGTAGCCGGGCGTACGGCGACTCCAATGGTGAGATACTTCTGAAGTCCCTTGATGGCAGCCTGTCTGCCTCCTTAGTATGCAGCATTCTCAATTTGTTGCAGGATCCGCGACATGCAGAATACCGATTCAGCTCTCCCCGCCAATCCCGATGACGGCCTGTCCGCTGTCGGCCACTCTTCGCCATGTCTCGTGGTTGATACGGCCGATTCGTTCAATTATGCCGCTTGGCAGAACGCCGTGCCCTTGCTGCGCCGCATGGCAATCGACAACACCGATGGTCCGGAACTCTCATCAGTTGTTATCGAGATGAAGGCGTCGCCCTCGTTTTCACGCGACAAATGCTGGACTATTGATCGTGTTGGCGCTGGTGAGACTCTGGTCATCAAAGATATCGATCTTGACATCGATCCCGACTATCTCGACGGCTTGGACGAGGCCGAGCGGGGAGTGATCGTCTTCCAATTGTCTCACAAAGGACAGTTCCTACAGGAGATAAGCAAGCCACTACGTGTCCTCGCGCGCGACGAGTGGGGAGGTGCATCGGCAATGGAGCTATTGCCTGCGTTTGTAACCCCTAATGATCCTGCGATCGCTCCACTTCTTTCGGCGGCGGCGACGCTGCTTGGTCAGCGCGGGTATTCGACGGCGATGGACGGATATCAATCCCGCGACCCGAATCGGGCTTACATGTTTGCGGCATCGCTCTGGTCTGCCGTGGCAGGACGGTCACTGATCTACGCCAATCCACCCGGCAGTTTTGAACAAGTCGGTCAGAAGGTTCGCCGTGTCGCGACTGTGCTTGGCGACAGATTGGCGACTTGCCTGGACACCAGTTTGCTGTTCGGCTCGGGGCTTGAAGCAATGGGCCTGAATCCCGTATTGGTGATGACCAAGAACCATTGCTGTTGCGGTGTCTGGCTGGTTGAAAAGACGTTCAAACAACTCATCGAACGGGACTGCAGCGAACTGCGGAAGGCGATTTCAGCCAAGGAATTGATAGTCTTTGAGACGACGACAGTGACACACTGTCCGCCAGGCCAGTTCCCCGAAGCAGTGACAATGGCGTCGCTCGCGTTGTCGGAAGATAAGGAACATGAGTTCGTGGCCGTCATCGACGTGGCCCGAGCCCGGATGTCTCAGATCCGGCCGCTGGCGTCACGTGAGGCACGAAGAGACGGCCAAGTCGACCACGAAACGAAATCGGCAACTCCGCCGTTGCCAACAGCGCCCGACTTCGCCGCGGCCGTGGCAGCGGAGGAAATTGAACGGCCGCGAACCCCCGCGGGACGGATTGAGCGATGGCAGCGACGGCTACTCGACTTGTCGTTACGCAATCGCCTACTGAACTTCCGACCGACCAAGCAGACGGTGCCGGTTCTCTGCCCTGACGTGTCGCGACTCGAAGACCGGTTGGCTGACGGAGCTCGTATGCGACTGGTTTCGCTTGCCGATGGAAACCTAATTTCACAACGAGACGTCGATTTGCACCGGAGACGCACCCAGCAAGACCCTGACCAGGAGTTTGCCAGACAGGCGCTCGAACGAGACGAAATCGTCTGCCCCGTTGAGTCACCTGACCTCAATGCTCGGCTCACCGCGCTCTATCGCAAGGTGCGCAGCGATCTTGCCGAAGGCGGGGCGAACACCCTTTATCTTGCGGTCGGCTTTTTGCGTTGGAAACAGCCTCCCCCAGACGTGACCATCTACCGGGCACCTTTGCTCTTGGTTCCCGTAACACTGTCGCGTCGAAGTACCTCGTCTCCCTACTACCTGAGCAGCCACGAGGACGACGTTCGGTTCAACGCAACACTGCTCCAGCTTCTGAAGAAGGATTTCGACTGTGATCTGACGGAGTTTGGGGCTGAGTTGCCAACAGATGACAGCGGCATTGATGTGCCTTTGGTGTTGGATCGGATGCGCCAGGCGGTTCGTGACATACCGGGGTTCGAGGTTGTTGAGGAGGCGGCCATTGCGCCATTTTCGTTTGCCAAATACCTCATGTGGAAAGACCTGGTCGATCGAGTCGGCCAGCTGGAACACAATCGTGTCGTGCGTCATCTGATCCACGAGCCGGACAGGGCCTTTGAATCAGATGTCGCAGCCCCAATGCCTCAACCGCATGAAATTGACATGCGGTACAAGCCCCACCAACTTGCCCACCCGCTCCCCGCAGACTCGTCGCAGCTGGCCGCGATCATGGCGGCCTCCGAAGGGCATGACTTGGTGATTGTGGGTCCGCCAGGCACTGGAAAGAGTCAGACCATTGCAAATCTTATTGCGCAGTGCCTTGCCGTTAGTAAGACGGTGCTATTTGTAGCGGAGAAGACGGCGGCCCTCGACGTCGTTTACCGGCGGCTTCGGGGACACGGTTTGGAGGATTGCTGCCTTGAGTTGCACTCCAACAAGGCCGATAGATGTCGGTTCCTTGAACAACTCGCTGCTTCATGGCAGAAGCGCGGGAAGCGAGATGCTACGGATTGGATAAGGATTAACGATCAACTCCGCGTGCGGCGGGACCAACTCAATGCCTATACGGCAGCGGTTCACACACCTGAGGCGAACGGGTGGACGCCTTATCAGGCCATGGGGGAATGCGTACGGGGCCGGCAAGTCGAAACGCCCCGTCTAAACTGGCCGTCCACCGTGCGGCACGACCGCAAACAGTACGAGGAACTCCTGGAAACCGTATCTTCACTTGCTTCGACCATCCAGGCAATGCCTACTGATGCGGCAGTTCTGCGAGTGCAGATGACGGAGTGGTCAACTGCCTGGGAAGACCGGTTGTTGGAATCTTGTCACCAGCTCAAATGTGCATCTGAGCCGCTGGCTGCGGCGCTTGGCGCGTTTGTGAAAGGACTAGGAATACCGCAACGGGTCGACGTCTCTTCAGCAGGACTAACGGCGTTGTACCGACTGGCTCGGGAGTTGGCCCGACAAGACCTGCCCCCCGGGGAACTGTTATTGCACGATCGCTTGGATGATTTGCAGGTCGGGTTGCAAGCTCGAGGTGATCTTCTTCGGCGTCGTAGCCAAGCGACTGAGTTGCTACATACGACGCTTCTCGCGTTTTGTGAATCGCTTGGCATATCGGCCGCAGGCGTCATTCCGAAGGAAATGATTCGCCCTCTTTACAACCTCACAAACGAGTTGGTGCGGTCTGATCTACCGGAGGCCGCGATCGTGTTCCACGAACGGTTTGACTCACTATCGAGGGCGTTGGCGGGCCGAGCCGGACTGTTGCGGGACCGCAACACGGCGCATGACGCCATGCAAGCCCGTTCGTTCAGCTCAGCGTTAATTGACCGAATTCCGGTGGAAGGCCTAGAGCAACAATGGCAAAGAGCCTCCTCATCACACTGGCCGCTAGCGGTATGGCGAAAGAGAAGTGTGAAAAAGAGGATCAAGGCCTATATGACCGCGGAGGCCGAGGCGGCACCCGAGGTTGATTTGCCCCTGCTCCACGAATACCGAGAAGTAGGCAGGCGTTTAGAGGCAAACTTGACATCACTAGGGTTGCCGCCCAATCTCCAGGAATTGGTCAAAGATGATCCTGCGGGGCTTGACGCCCAACTCCAGCTAGCCCAACGCGTTCGGGAGGCATTCCAGGCAGCAGGACTAACCCCGGAAGCCGTCGGCAAAGCTACACGTGGCACCATTGATTCCCTGGTCGCGGCCGCCCGCCGGCTCCTGTCCGGCAAAAATGAAATCAGTGTCCTTGATGGAAAGTTGAAGGAGAACCTTTTAACTCTTGGCCTTCCGCCGGCGCTGCAGGCGGCTGTTGAAAAGGACGCGGACGGAATCGCAATGCCCATACAAGCGGCATACCAACTTCGCGAAGCGGTCGCCGCTCTCGGAATTTCAGCCGACGACCTTAGGCAAGTACTCCAAATTATTCTGACGGCGTCGCCGCAATCCCGGCAAATAACAGCGGCTGATTTCTGCCAGTCGGCCAAGGAATTTCAGGCGGCCTGGACCGCTTACAACCGGGAAGCTGGAACAACACCGGTGGCGAAAGAATCATCGTCTGTCATTTCTGATGCGGGTCGGAACGCTCAGACTGTGGTTTCCAACCGCACGTCGCTCAAGCCATTGACGGCTTGGAAAGCTGTGCGCCGACGAGCAGACGAAATTGGTCTAGCGGTATTCGTTGAGGCACTGCTTTCTGGCGAGTTGAGACCATCGGATGTAGTCTCCCGGTTTGAGCTCGCCTACGCCCGATGGTGGTTGCCCTCCGTGGTCGACCAGCGCGAGCCACTCCGAGCATTTCAGAAGTACATGCACGAGGGCACTATCGAAGAATTCCGGCGTTTGGACGATGAAGCGCGCCGCGAGGCCGCGCCATGGGTGCGTCAGACTGCGTTTCACGGCCTACCACCTAGCAACGAAGTTCCGCGAAAGTCGGAACTTGGCCTTCTGAGACACCAAATGGGTCTCAAACGCCCCAGCAAGTCCATCCGCGAGGTAATCGGCGGCATGCCCGGGACTTTCGGTAAGCTGGCCCCTTGTCTTCTCATGTCGCCTTTGTCAATTGCACAGTATCTGCCCGTCGACCAGGCGCTGTTTGACGTGGTGATATTTGACGAGGCTTCGCAGATTGCCACCTGGGACGCGATCGGGGCTATTGCTCGTGGCAAACAGACCATTATTGTTGGAGATCCCAAGCAGCTTCCCCCAACCAACTTTTTCGGGAGAAGCGACAACGACGAAGACAATGCCGAACTGGAAGACCACGAAAGAGACCTGGAGAGCATCCTGGACGAAGCTCAGGCGTCTGGCTTGCCAACACGGCAACTCAACTGGCACTACAGAAGCCAACATGAGTCACTGATCGCCTTTTCGAATTGGAACTATTATGGCAACCGCCTTGTGACGTTCCCCGCCGCTAGCCAAATAGGTCGCGGTGTATCGTTCCGGCACGTGGACGGCGCCCTTTACGACCGGGGTAAGAGGCGGACAAATCGCCTGGAGGCCGAGGCAATAGTTTCCACTCTGGTGGAACGGATGCGTCTGTGCCTCGGCAAGCCGGAGGACCAACGGCTAAGCTACGGCGTCGTGACCTTCAACGGCCAGCAGCAAGAACTGCTGCTGGATCTCCTCGACGATGCGCAGCGGCGGTTCCCGGAACTCGAATGGTTTTTTTCTGACGACCGATTTGAACCAACGGTGGTGAAGAATCTTGAGAATGTACAGGGCGATGAGCGGGACGTAATGTTGTTTTCCGTGGCATTTGGCTTTGATGCTTCCGGTAGATTTCCTATTGATTTTGGCGCTATCAACCGTGACGGAGGAGAGCGGCGTTTGAATGTCGCAGTGACCCGCGCAAGACGGGAGTTGGTCGTGTTTGCCTCGTTCTTGCCAGAGCAGTTCCGCTCGGAACGGTCCGGTGCACGCGGGGTCCATGATCTTAAGGCATTCTTGGAGTACGCCCAAAAAGGACCGGAGGCACTCGTTGCTCGTGTCGATGGTGCTCTGGGCGATCCCGAGTCTCCACTTGAAGAAGCGGTTGCTGCGGCGCTTATGGAACACGGTTGGCAGGTCGATACGCAAGTCGGTGTGTCCAAGTACCGTATTGATCTTGGTGTCGTACACCCTGACCGGCCGGGCACATATCTAGCTGGCGTGGAATGCGATGGCGCAACGTATCACCGGTCCGCCGTGGCAAGGGACCGAGACAAGACGAGACAACAGATCCTTGAGAACCTGGGATGGACGATCGCTCGCGTCTGGTCAACCGATTGGTGGTATGACCCGGATTCTGCCGTCCGGCAACTCGATGAGTTTCTCAACAAGCGGTTGACGCGGCTTCGTGAGGAGGCGGCGGAGGGATTGAGGATTGCGAGCGTTGACGGTATGGATAGCGGTCAGGCAAAGAACGCGGAAGACCTGGATCAGGTCGATTCGGACAGAATAAATGTCGAGCACGACAGAAACGTCTGCGAAACGGTCCCCATGTGTCCGGAGGAAGGACAATCGCGTCCTCAATTGGTAGCTAGCCAAGTCCCGGCCAAGGGTCGACTTCTCTACGTCCGCGCCGAGCTCCCGGACGCCACGGTGAATCAGGGGCGTTTTTTCGACGACGACTACTCCGACACTTTACGGGCGATGGCTGCGAAGGTACTTGCGATCCAGTCACCCATTCGCGATGACGCTTTAGCGAGGGAGATCGCTCGTGCACATGGCTTTGCTCGTACAGGAAACAAGATTAAGCAGCGAGTTCTTGACTTGCTGCCTGATGTAGTAGTGACAGAAGAGTCCCCTGGGCGCTTCCTATGGGCAATTGAATCGCCACCAGATTTGATTCCATTCCGGTATCACACAGACGACGGCGATCGACGTAGCCTCGATGAAATCCCGCTACCGGAGCTTATCGGTTTAGTGCAGGAGCACTCGCACCTCACAGGAAGCGGCGATCCGGCGATTGCCCTAGCCCGTGAAATTGGACTCGCACGACTCGCCAACAGAGCGAGGGAGCGGCTGGAGGAGGCCCTCAGTGCCTACAGCGCGGATGCAATTTAACGTACTGGCGCGAGCGTAGCCGCCGCCTTGGAGTGATTGCAGAGACTTGATGCCGGCCGGCCTACGCCCTGGCTCATCAGGTCTCAACGAGATTGTCATCCCTGTACTGTAAACGACGGTCTAAAACCGTGGCGCGGGCGGCGGCCTGCGTACCGGTCGAAAAACGTGGCGCTCTGAACACACTCGCAGCAGGGTGAGCAAGGCTTGTGGCGGAACAACCGTCACCAGCCGAACCCCGCCGCGAGGTAGTCGAGAGTGTACACGGACATGAACCTATGGAGCGAAGTGCGACGTCGGGTGCTGACCGGCGAGTTGTCGAAACGACAGGCGTGCCGGAAGTACGAACTGCATTGGGACACGCTCAAGAAGATCCTCGGGCACAGCGAGCCGCCCGGCTATCGAAAGCAAGGGCCGCGAGAAAAGCTGATCCTCGGCCCGTTCATCCCGCTGATCGAGGAGATTCTCGAAGCCGACAAGCGGGCCCCGAAGAAGCAGCGGCACACAGCCAAGCGGGTCTTCGAGCGACTGCGGGAGCAGGGCTATCGCGGCGGTCTGACGGTGGTGGCCGTAGAGGTGCGGCGGATCAAGCGGCGGTCGGCCGAAGTCTTCATGCCCCTAAAACATCCGCCGGGCGAGGCCCAGGTCGATTTCGGCGAGGCGACGGTCGTCTACCGTGGGCAGGAGCGGAAGATCGCCTTCTTCGTGATGACCTTGCCGTTCAGTGACGCCCTTTTCTGCCAGGCGTTTCCCCGCGAGTGCACCGAGTCGTTCCAAGAAGGCCACCGCCGGGCGTTCGAGTTCTTTGGCGGCGTCCCACGACGCATCAGCTACGACAACAGCAAGATCGCCGTGTCGAAGGTGATTCGGAAGCGAGGCGGCGTGTTCACCAGCGAGTTCCTGCGGCTGGCGAGCCATTACCTCTACGAGCATCACTTCTGCCTGGCCCGTCGGCCGAACGAGAAGGGGCACACTGAAACGCTCGTCGGCTATGCGCGGCGGAACTTCATGGTGCCTGTTCCGGCGTTCGACGACTTCGAGGTTTTTAACGAGCAGTTGACGGAGGCCTGCCGACAGGATCTGCAGCGCAAGCTGCGGGGAAAGGCCGGCAGCAAGGCCGAACTTCTAGAAGAAGACCGACTGGCGATGTTGCCGCTGCCAGAGGATCCCTTCGAGGCGAGACGAATGGAGCCTTGCCAGGCGAACTCGTTGTCGTTGGTCCGCTTTGACTGCAACGACTACTCGGTGCCAACCGAATACGCCCATCAGGCGGTGCTGGCGATCGGCGGCATCGAGCGGGTGCGGTTCGTGGTGCGGGACAGCGTCGTGGCCGAGCATCTGCGGGATTGGGGCAAGGAGAACGTCCACTACAACCCGGTGCATTACCTGGCCTTGTTGGAACGGAAGCCCGGGGCGTTGGACTTTGGAAAGCCGTTCGACGCTTGGGACCTGCCCGAGTGTTTTGGAGTCTTGCGGCGGCGACTGGAGGGCGAACTTGGCCCGGCTGGCCGCCGGGAGTTCATCAAGGTGCTACGGCTCCGAGAACTATGCGAATGGAATGAACTGGGCCGGGCCGTGGATCGGGCGCTGCAAATCGGGGCGTTGACGGTCGAAGCCATTCGGCTGCTTTTACAAGACGGCCGAGAAGAGCCGGTGAAGTACTTTCGGCTGGATGGCCGGCCGCATTTGCAGGGCCACGACGTCCCGCCGCCGAAGCTGGCCCTCTATAACACGCTGCGACAGGAGGATGGGAGGGTTTGGGGTGACTGTGGATAGAATCTGCCGGAGCAGCTTTTCCACTTCTTCCGCACCGGGCAACGGAGCGTAAAACACTGGGCGTGGTTGCCGAAGGGCACCCGTCGGCACAGGGCTTCCTCTGTTCTCACGGCCGCGTCCGCTAGCGCTTTAGTCGCCCGGTTGCTCCTGCTCGAACCCCTCCTCGCTTGAGGGAGATTCCATTGACGTGAATGGTAACTTCTGGCCCCTAAGGAACCCGTACTTCTCGGACATGCGAAGCCCCGGACCACGCGGTATCGCCCGCGAATATCGCTCCGGCGTGACGCGGCTGGAGCGCTGCAGGATTCGCAAGATCTCGGCGGTCTCCTTGACCGGTCCGCGGAGCATCTGGACAGGATACAAAGCCGTCCGACCCAGCGCCCCGGCAACCTTACGGTCGTCTGGTTGGATCACCCGGCTGACCGCCCGTTCGATAGTAATCCCCTGGTCCTCTTCGCGAGCCTCAGGCGGCGTAGGGTGATTACAAGACACAAGTGCTAAGATTCTTTGCCGCAACAAGTAACAGGCGGCGGAACGCTTCCGGAAGTCGGGGGCTTCGATCGAAAAAAGCGAGTACACCCCGAGGGCCTTCGACAAGTGCTTGCGAATGTAGTCGCTACGGTAACTGGAGATCCAGGCCGCCGGTCCCTCCTCCAGCGACCACTCGTCGATCGGGTAGCTGCGCGTCGTCCGGATTTCCAGTAGATCCACAGACTGCGATCGCTCCCGGTAGCCCTTCAGCAACCAGTCGAGCTTCGGGTAGACAGCAAGGACCGTGTTGCGGCACCAGCAGTACGGCAAACTTGGTTGAGGCTACATGGCCGCAACCCGCTTGGTTTTGTGTAAACGCCTACCGGCGGACAGTTTGGAGCAAACCCGTAGCACGTCTGGGCAATGGGTGCCCAACCCTCGCCGCGAAGGGCATAAACATTCGCGCCCGCCAGGCCCGGTGCTCGACTACCTAGCTTCCAGCGTAACCGCCTCGTTGGATTCAACACCCCGACTGCCCAGCAGCGGAGACAAAGCATAGCGAGTGGCACGGCCTGGCCATCGGCTAATGACACGCTTGAACTGGAGAACAAGTGGTTGCTCGATGATCATTTTCAGGGTTCTTCCGAACGGGTTATAAAAAGGTTCCTGAGCAGCGATAGTAGCCGACTGAAAAAATTAGCGCCGAAGAAGCACCATCAATGTAAATGTATCTTTCGACTTCAGCTACCGCTGTTATTATAAGCGCGAAGAGGATGCCTGACGGCATCCCCTTCTACGGCAACCTCGGACAAGTCCTCGGCTGCCTTCGATCGTGCTGCGCCCGCTCTGGCGAACGGCCCCTGCGGGACCGTTCTGCGATCGTCGCTGCGCTCCGCTCTTTCAGCGTCGTCCAAGACGATCAAGTCGGCATGAAAGGCATCGGCCGAAGCGGCGACGTTTTCCAGATTGAACGGCGGCTTCACGATGGCCAGCCGTTCGGCCACGGCTTCGAGGGTGTTCAATCCCTGGTCGAGTCGGTCGGCGTGTTGGACGTCGAAGCGGCGATAGCGAATTGTCCCCAGGTCAATGCCCGACAACCTCGCTAGCTGACGGTCCAGTCGGCATGACCTCGACGTGGGGCTCTACGTCAAAGATGTGCTGGACCAATTGCTGGCGGGCTCCATGGACTACCATCGCCTGCTGCCCAACAACCATTCTGCTGCATATGTTGTGTTTCCTGGTAAACGTGGAGCATCGGAATCGTACCGGCATCACCCGACAGGCTGATTGCAGAAACGAACGCCATTGACTAGCATCAGCGGTATGACAACGAGTTGCCCAAGCAATCTCGACTTTTCTCGCCGGCGCGACGACCGATTCGCCACGACCCATTGGAGCATGGTGGTACGCGCCAGCCAGAGCCCATCACCGGAGGCGCAGCGGTCACTCGCGTCGCTCTGCGAAGACTACTGGTTTCCACTTTATGCCTTTGTTCGCCGCGCCGGGCATTCCGCCGAGGATGCCCAAGATATGACGCAGGAATTTTTCTGTCGGCTCTTGTCGTCTAATCGCTTTTTTGAAGGCGCCGATCGCACGAAAGGTAAGTTTCGATCTTTTCTGCTGGGCGCACTGCGGCATTTTTTGGCCGACCAACGCGATCGCAATCGAGCGCAAAAACGGGGCGGCGACTGCCTCACCATTTCCATCGATAGTCTGGACGCGGAAACACGCTACGGCCTGGAACCGTCGAACGAGTTGACCCCCGAACGGCTCTTTGAAAAGCAGTGGGCACTGTCGCTACTGGGGCACGTCCTAAGCAAGCTGGCGGCCGAGTACGCCGCGAGTGGCAAAACCGCAATCTTTGATGCCCTCAAAGGAACCCTCGGTGGCGACGTGGCGAAGAGCTACGCGGACACTGCCAAGGAACTCGGCATGACGGAAGGCGCCGTCAAGGTAGCCGCTCATCGCTTGCGACGGCGCTACCGGGAACTGCTCCGCCGGGAAATATTGCAGACGATTGCAGATCAGAGCGAACTTCAAAATGAGATCTGCCACCTCTTGGATTGCCTTTAGTCGCTGCCACTCCTCGGGCCCGCGGCGAAAAATCTTTACCCAAGTTTGTAACCTTTTCTGAAAAAGTCCTCTTGTAACGGTAGAGACATCTGTCACCAGGCGTTTTGCCATGACATCGACTACTCGTTGCGCTGCCTGCAATGCCGAACTTCCCGCTAATGCTCCGCGCGGCATCTGTCCACGGTGCTTATTGCGACAGGGGCTCGCGACGGACACCGGAGCATCGCAAGTTGTTGGTGACCGGTCGGGTCAGATGCGATTTGCACCGCCGACGCCCCTCAAACTCGGTGCCTTGCTGCCCGACCTCGAGATACTTGAGCTCGTTGGTCACGGCGGGATGGGTGTCGTCTACAAGGCCCGGCAGAAGCGACTTGACCGCTGGGTCGCGTTGAAGATTTTGTCGCCGGAAGTTGCCCGCGATCCGGCCTTTGCCGAGCGATTTGCCCGCGAAGCCCGAGCGATGGCCATGCTGAGCCATCCGCATATCGTCGCCGTTTATGACTTTGGGCAAACGCGGGCGCCTTTAAGTTTATGGAAGGATGAGACCGGACCGCCTCTTGATTCTTCTGCCCCGGGGGATCCGCCGGCCGGTCTCGAATCTCGTCCCCCAAAGCCCCCGGAAGAACCGTCCGAGGGCTGGGGGACGCTCTATTACTTCCTGATGGAGTATGTCGACGGCCTCAGTCTGCGGCAGTTGCTCGAGTCGCAGAAGTTGTCGCCCGAAGAGGCGTTGGCGATCGTGCCGCAGATCTGCGACGCCTTGCAGTATGCCCACGATTGCGGCGTAGTGCATCGCGACATCAAGCCGGCCAACATCCTGTTGGACAAGCGTGGCCAGGTCAAGATTGCTGATTTTGGCATTGCCAAGTTGGCCGCCACGACGACCGTGGACGCCGGTGAACCGGTCGCCGCCGCGTCGGACGCAATCGTCGCCGTAGATGCGAGTCTGACTGGCGCTGGGCAGTTGATCGGCACCCGCGACTACATGGCCCCGGAGCAGATGGAGAGTCCGCAATCGGTTGATCATCGGGCCGACCTCTACTCGTTGGGCGTGGTCTTCTATCAAATGCTGACCGACGAACTGCCGACCGGGCAGTTCGCGCCACCGTCGCGCAAGGTGCAGTTGGATGTCCGCATCGACGAAATCGTTTTACGTGCCTTGGAAAAGCTGCCCGAGCGGCGCTACGGTCAGGCCAGCGAGATCCGCGAGCGGGTCGAGACGGTGCTGACCGGCAGCGGGAAGAAGGTGTCGCGCGTGGATCGTCCCGCGGCCACGCCGCCTGCCTTGCGAGCGCCTCACTCCTGGCCGCGGCAGTCCGTCAGCATGATGGCGATCGCGCTGCCGCTGGTGGCGCTGTTGGCCTACCTGTCGTTTGCTGGTTCGTCGCCGGTGCCGGTGAAACCCGCCACGCCGCCGCAATCGCCGTTGACCGGCGTCGCGTCTCAGCCTGTTCCCAAGCCGGCCAAGCACGTTCTCCGAACGGTTTCCAAACCTCCCTTTGAAGCTCGCTTGCCCAATGGTACCACGGTGGAACTCGTGGGCGTCGCCGAATATCCCTCCCAGGATCGACCCTGGTGGCAGCCCGACGGTTCGCCGCTGGCAAGTCGGCCTTACCGAGCACTCGTTTACGCGAACTCTGCTGCCCCGCCGGACCCGCACCGCTATCTCATGCGCGAGCTATTCATTCGCGTCCGGAGCCCATTATCTCCGGGACCTGTCGTGCAATGGTGGATCGTCGGACAGGCCAAGGGCCAAGAGAAGTCGACCATTTGGACAGATACTCGATCGTTCGCGCCATGGGAGGCGGCGGTGGTCATGGTTGCCAAGAACGCACAAAGGGTATCGCTGCGTCTCAACGTCTCCCAGGGGGAGTGGACAACGCTCCTCGAGCACCCGTCCGCGCATTTGGCGGATGCCAGCAACGCCACCGATTTGTTTCTCGACGAACCGGTCAACGTCCCGAGCGCAAACCGCATCGACGTTCGCTTGAGTTACGCTAGCGTTGAGCGAAATCTGCGCTTGCTTGCCATCGATCACCGCGATGCCGAGCACTTGGGCAAGGCGCTCGATTCCCGCGTCAACCGGAACATTGTTATCCAGGTTCTCCGATTCGAAGACCTGCAACTCGATCAAGTCAAGCTATTTCGCCTGCAAACCCAACCGGCTTATCAAATTGAGTTCCGCAACGTCTCGCTTCATCCGGGCCTAAAGACCGGCGTCCAGGTGATTACGCCGGACATTCCTGGTTGAACGCCACCACTGGACGTTGCGTCGTGCCAGGCAAGAACTGTCTCGCAATATGTACGGAAGGAGGGCTTATGTGAAGAGCTGGTCAACGCCGTGTTGGTTTGACAGAGACGTACAGGCTATGTAATGACAACCTTTTCCTGAGGAGACCCAAACAATGTTTACGAAGACAAGAAGACTCACTTTGGCGGCAGCCGTGCTGCTGGCCTTCGCCGCCGCGGCCCAGGCCGAAATCGCCTACACGGTGACCGACCTCGGCGCCGGCAATTTTTTTCCGACAGGCGTCAACAATCTCGGCCATGTGGCCGGTCGTATCAGTAGCAGCGGCTATTTCTGGGACGGTTCGTCGTTGCAAGCCATGTCCGCTTCGTGGCCAGGTGGCGTCAACGATCTTGACCAAGTGGTCGTTAGCGGTGGTTACTGGGATGGCACCGTGCACAGTGTAAGTGGCTTCAGTGCCAACGACATCAACAACAGCGGCCTGTTGGCGGGTGCCCACAACAGTGTTGCCTCCGTGTACGACTTGGGCACGGGCCTGTTCAATGACCTCGGTGCCCTGCCTGGCAATACCAATAGCACGGCCAAGCTTGTCAACGCCAGCGGACAAGTAGCAGGCTGGTCCTGGACAACCTGGGGCACCTTCCGTAGCTTCCTTTACACCCCGGGCTCGGGCATGGTGGAGGTCGGCTTCCTGCCGGGAGGGAACTCCACCATGGTCTACGGGATGAATGCCAGCGGGGTCGTGGTCGGCGGTGCCAAAGACGCGGACGGACACGGTCATCCGTTTCTTTATACCGCGGGATCGGGGATGGTCGCGTTGCCTAGCAACGTGGGCAGCTACGTCATTGCAGATGCTATGGATGTTGACGCGAGCGGAGTAGTGGTCGCTGGCGGAACTGCCCCCGGCGGCGATGTTCATGGCTTCGTCTATCGCGGCGGGGCCTGGACCGACCTGAACAGCCTCATCGATCCGGCCCTCGGCATCACGATTAGCAACGTCTTCGTGACGAGCGACGTGGGGCACGTGGCCTGCTGGGGCACGGTCGGTGGTGTGAATCACGCCTACCTCCTGGCCCCGGTGCCCGAGCCGTCGACCGTGGTGTTGCTGGCCTGCGGGCTAATGGGCCTGGCCGTCTACGCCTGGCGGAGGCGTCGTGTGTGATGGATCGCTCCGTTCCCCTCTCCCATCTTGGGAGAGGGGCTGCGGGTTCGGCCGCTTGCTTGCGGGCAATCGATGCGATTATGAGGCCCACGCCCGAAACAAGACACGAAAGAACCCAACACCCCTCGAAACCCACTCTCACTTAGGACCCGAACGATGTTTGCGAAGACGCGAAGGACGGCTTTGGCGGCAGCCCTGCTGCTGGCCTTCGCCACCGCTGCCCAGGCCGAAATCCTCTACACCGTCACCGACCTGGGAGCCAACTTGAGCACCCACGGCATCAACAATCTTGGACACGTTTCCGGTTGGTCGACCGCGGGGCAGGGCTTTTTTTGGGACGGCGCGATGCATTTCTTTGCCGCGACCACCGTCGGCCGCCCAAACGATCTTGGTCAGGTCGCCATCTATGGCGGCTACTGGGACGGGTCGGTCCACAACATCTCGGGATTCAACGGCGGCGACATCAACAACAGCGGCTTGCTAGCCGGAACCAGTAACGCTGATGTTGCCGTGTATGATTTGGGGACCGGTCTGATGACCAACTTGGGCAGGTTGCCCGGCGATACCGTCGCCTATGCCTACGCAATCAACGCCAGCGGACAGGTTGCCGGCTGGTCCCTGCAGGCATCGACCGGCGTCACGCGTGGGTTCGTCCACACGCCAGGCTCGGGAATGCTCGACCTGGGCTTCTTGCCGGGAGGAAACTACACCTATCCGCGCGACATGAACGACAGCGGTCAAGTCGTCGGCTACGCCCGGCGAGCGGATAACAGCGTGTGTGCGTTTTCGTATAGCGCCGGCTCGGGCATCACCGAATTGCCAACGCTGACCGGCTATGAGCTCATGAGCGAGGCCCACGGCATTGATTCGGCTGGGCAGATTGTCGGTAGCGCCCAAACATCGAGCGGCGATCGCGCCGCCTTCCTCTACAGTGGTGGGACCATGACTAACTTGAACGACCTCATCGATCCGTCGTTGCGAGTCAACCTGACTTATGGCCGGGGCATCAATGACAATGGACAGATTGCCGCCATCGGCTTGGTCGGTACAGTTCAACACGGCTATCTGCTCACTCCCATCAGCGTCCCCGAGCCGTCGACAATGGTGTTGTTGGCCGGTGGTTTTGCGGCCTTGGCGATTTACGCCTTGCGAAAGCGTCGTGGGTGATGGATCGCTCCGTTCCCCTCGGACGAGGCGTTCCTTTCCGACCTTGTTCGCTTAACTTCCTTCCGGGCAGGCAGACGTGGGGATTCGCACCATGAAGACAATCTTCAATTCTTTTGTAGCCCTGACCGCGCTGGTCGTTCTGGCCAGTCGCACTTGGGCCGAAGATCCAATCGTCCACTATATGTTCCACTACAACTTGTACGACGTGACCGGCAACGGCTACGACGGGACGCTGGTGGGCAATGCCGCGTACGATCCGCAGTACATCGATTACATCACGTTCAACAATCCCACGGGCAATGTCGCGGCGACGCAGTACGTGCGGATGCCCGATCTGACCTCGACGTTGGCCGGCAGCGACTACACGATCGCCATTCGCTACAAGACCACCGACACCTCGGGCCTCAACGGCCGGCTGTACGGCAACACCTGGAACGGCTCGGGCATCGATTTTAACTACAACGGTGCCAACCGCCCGGCGCCCAATGGCCTGATCGCCCAAAACGACGGCGGCACCCAGCGTTGGGCCATGTTCGGCAACTTCAATAGCAACGGCACGCCGGTCACCAGCGACGGCCAATGGCATACCGCCGTGCTAACGGTCAACCGCGAGATGCAGGAGGCTAAGTTCTACGTCGACGGCAACAACATCAGCACGACGTTCATTCCTTTCACCGCGCCGCTTCACACCTCGTTTGCCAATTTCACGATCGGTGCCTTGGGCGTTTCCAGCGGCGGCGAGAATCAGGCGGGGGCCAAGGCCTCGGTCGACGATTTTCAGATCCTCCGTGGCGCCCTGAACGACGCCCAGGTCCGCAACATCAACTTCGGTTTCCCTACTAACGCCGACCCCAACGCCCAGATCCGCTTTTCTACGCCGCAGCAGGCCGACGCCAAGCGGAGTCAACTCGTCAACTGGATCTTCAACGGCAATCTGCCTACCGGGACGATGCCCAGCGTCACCAAGAACGTCGCCTATCCGACCAGCGACCTAAACGGCGTCAGCCAGTCGCTCGTTGCGTCGGTCGATCGCATAGATGCCAACGTCGGCGGCACCGATTTTCACGCCAAGTCCTATCTCTTGCATCCGACCAACACGGCGCACGCGAATAAACTCTTGATCGTCCATCAGGGGCACTCGACGAACACCATGGACTGGAGCGTCCGCGACAGCATCAACGCGGCCCTGCAAGCCGGCTACACGGTCAACGTGATGACCATGCCGTTGAAGGGCTGGAACAACGACACCACACTCACGGTCGACGGGGTGCCCTACAATCTGACGATGGACGATCACAACAGCGTCTTCACCGTGCTCAAGAATCACGGCAACGACGGCTTGAAGTTCCGGCTGTTCGTCGAACCGATCGTGCAGAACGTCAACTACTGGAAGAGCCTCTCAGGCGCAGCCGGCGTGGCCATGACCGGCATCTCCGGCGGCGGCTGGTCGACACACATGGCCGCGGCCATTGACCCGCGGATAAATCTTTCCGTACCGGTGGCCGGCTCCGCGCCGCTCTACTCTCGCAACCTCAACGGTGCGACGTTCATCGGCGACGCCCCCGAGCAGTATTACACGCCCCTGTTCGGCGAAAGTATCAACTCTAGCGACATGTCGGGCGGCGGCGTGGCCACCTGGCAAGAAATCTACGCCCTGGGCGGCTACGGCACGGGCCGCAAAGAGGTCATGGTCACCAACCTCTACGACGACTGCTGCTTCAATGGCACGTTTGCCGACGCCTTCAAGAACGTCGTGGCCAACAAGGTCAGCGAACTGGGGGCGGGCCAGTGGCAGTATTATGCCGACCCACATACCGCCAGCATCACCAACTCCGACGGCTATCAGTCCACCCACTACATCTCGTCCGACGTGATGCAGAACTACGTGCTGGCCAACATGAACCATTTGGGCAACAACACGAAGATCTGGGTCGGCGCGACCGAACCGACCGCCTCGCATCAGGCCACCAGCACCGCGCAAGCCTTCGGCCGGATCATGCAGAATGCCGGCCCTTCGGCTACCATTTCACTGGGAATCACCGGCTCCGACGCAAGCTCGACACCGGTCAGCGTCAGCACCGGCGGAGCGGCCACCACCACCGCGCCCAGCCAGGTGCCCGCGGTCTCGTCGCTGGGATCGATCACTGTCGGCCTGAACACGTCGTCCAACGGCCCGGTTAGCGGCACGGTGACCGTTCAGAATTTGGCCAGCGATTGGAACGATCCCTCGCAGGGCTCCGACAACGGGGCAGCGACGATCAACGTCACCGGCACCGTGCTCGTCCAGCGCGGCACGGCCGGCAGCACCTTGGCCGCCACGCCGGTCAATCTCGGCCTGCAACATACTGGCGTCAACCTCACCGGCACGACCTTCACGACCACGGTCAGCACGACCGGCGATGACAGTCATTACACGCGAGTCAGGGTAGAAGGGGGCTCGACCCCATTCGACGGCACCAGCGGCGCCGGCGTGAACCAGACCCGCAGCCTCGCTGGCCCCAGCAACCTGACCGCCGGTAGCGGCACGTTGTATAACCTCGCTGTTAGCAGCGCCGAGGACGCCAGCACCGGCGACGGGAGCCCCTACGCCTCGATTCCCGTCAGCTACACGGCCCAGGTCTTTAATGGCAGCGGCACGATGAGCCAAAACGGCTCCTGGGGCGCCCATGCCAACTGGATCGACAGCAACAGCGTGCACGCCGCGCCTGGCACCTTCGCCGGCTTCGACAACGTCGACACGGCCGCGCTGCCAACGGGCCGCGCGACCTCGCTCGACGGCGCTTCGCCTAGCGTCAACGCGTTGACCCTCGGCGGCTCGGTTTCGCTTTCGCAAGGCAGCGGCGGCAGCCTGCACCTGAAAGGCGCTTCGGCTGCCCTCACGGCCACCGGCAGCGGCAACACCGTTTCCGCGCCCGTCTCGCTGGACAGCGACACCACGTTTGCCGTGAACAACGCTTCCGATACTCTCAGCGTCGCCGCGCTAAGCGGCTCGGGCAATCTTACCAAAACCGGCACCGGCACGCTGACGCTTAGCGGCGCCAACAGCTTCAGTGGCAGCCTAACGGTCAGCGCCGGCGCGGTCCAAGTGACCGGCTCGCTGGCCAACAACGGTTCGAACAAGGTCTCGCTTGCCCGCGACGGCAACGGACTGTTCGGCGACGGCAACGGCGACGTGAGCCTCACCCGCCGCGTTAGCAGTGGGGCCAGCTACAGTGGCATCGGTTCCCGCACTGCAGCCGTCGGCAATGATCCGGCAACGACTGCCGACCTGCTGGCCGGCACGGCCGGCAGCACACACGACGTAACCATGAGTTGGCGCGGCCGGGCGACCGCCGAGTTGACTCGCGCGGGCGGCGGCCTGATCAGCCAGATTCTCGATCTGGAAGGCATGGCCACCAGCGGCGGCCAATCCTACCATGGCAGCCACCAGACCGACACGTTCGTGCTGCAAATGAGTTACGACCCCAGCCTGATGCAGCAGATCTGGAGCATCGGCGAGGCCACCGCCGCCGCTCAGGGCCGGCTCTACTTAGGCTATCTTGACCTGGGCAGTGACGTCACCTTCGGCACGGCTGACGACCACTGGACTCGGGCCGTAGACGGCAACTTCGGCGGCATCAGCAACTACGTTGGCAATCATCCCTACAGCGCCGCATATTCGGCGCTGGGCAGCTACGGCGTTGACACCACCAATCACGTGGTTTGGGCGGTCCTCGATCACAACAGCCAGTTCGCCGCCGTGCCGGAATCGTCGACGTTCGTCTTGTTGTCGACGGGGCTCATATCACTATTGATCCACTCTTGGCGGAAGCGTCGCAGCTTCCGCTCGTCGCCCGTGTGCTCAGGATTGGACTATGCCGCGGAGGAAGTCTGATGACGTTGCACGACCAATGTGCGAATGTCCCCCGACCAAATACGAATTATACGATTTATTGGAGCAACTCTTTGACGAGCAACTGAACGACGGAAAGACGTCTGGCCTCACTGCTTCTAGAGCGCATCTAGGATCCCTCTAGCGCGATCTGCGGCGGATGTGTAAGCTAGGCAATCTTCTAGAGATGGAGATTGTCATGCAACCCTACTCGATTGAATTTCGTCGCGCGGTGCTGGCCGATTGTGATGCCGGGATAGGCACGGTGGCCGTGGCCATTCAGCATCGAGTGAGCGACTCCTGGGTGCGGCGGTTGAAGCAGCGGCGGCGGGAAACGGGCGAGATCGCCGCTCGTCCGCCGATCAAGAAGTCGCCGCCCAAGTGGCACGCCTACGCCGATCGCCTACGAGACCTGGTGGAAAAACGTCCCGACATCACCTTACGTGAACTGCGCGATGCGTTAGGCGTCGAAGTCAGCCTGCAAACCCTCTCCACGGCGTTGCAGGCGCTGAAACACACCTTCAAAAAAAAGTCTTCCGGGCGGCCGAGCAAGACCGGCCCGACGTCGCCGACCGGAGGACGGCGTGGCGTGTCCAGCCGGCGGGACTCGACCCGAAAAGACTCGTTTTTATCGACGAAACGTGGGTGAAAACGAATCTGGCGCGAACGCGAGGCCGGGCGATTCGCGGCCAGCGGATCGTGGAAGCGGTGCCACCTTACGCGCCACCGGACTGACCGCCCCGTTGGTTGTCGATGGCGCGATCAACGGCGAGTTGTTCTTGGGCTACGTGCGGCAGCAACTGGTGCCCACGCTGCGGTCAGGCGACATCGTGGTGATGGACAACCTCTCCGCGCACAAGGTGGCCGGCGTGGGTTCGGCGATCGAGGCGGTTGGCGCTCGGGTTGTCTACTTGCCGCCCTACAGTCCCGACCTGAACCCGATTGAACTGGTGTTCTCGAAGTTTAAGGGATTGGTCCGCAGCGCCGCGGAGCGAACCGTCGATGGCCTTTGGCGACTTTGCGGCACGCTCCTCGAGCAGTTCACGTCGCGGGAATGCGCAGGCTACTTCCGCCACTGCGGCTACGCCGCTACAGAGATCCCGGATGCGCTCTAGAACAAACCTTCTTACAGATTCTCCAGTAAACGAGATAATGCATCGGTGCACGACACAACCGCTGGCGGTGGAGACGACCATGGAGGGCCCGCTGGTCGATGCCATGACAGGCGGGACGAGGGCGAGCCGGGCGGGGTAGCGGAGACGCGACGGCAGTGCCTGCCCATAGACAGCTCGCGGGATCGAATTTCTCCAAGGGGCCACCGACAAATTGCCGGCAGCCAGTTAATCGGCCAGGTATCGGTAACGGCTGGCCTGCCGCGTTCTGTACAGACGGTTTACATCATGCCTGTCCTGACGCTCGCCCGCTGCATTATTAGCACGGCAGCCGAGCAGAGGGCAGCGAGGGCGAGTAAGGCTATACTGCCCGGCTCAGGAACCATTCCCACGCGGAACCCTACATCATACGTCTGGTCGTCCTGGGGACCAAAGAACATGAGGCCTTCGGGGCGCCCAAACTCGATAGAATACGATTGCAGCCACCGGAGGTAGTTTGTGTCCCAAGTATTCATGTACCAGGATAACCCCCGAGTGCAACGACAAGCCGTTGCCCAGGGGTCCATCCGAGACAGATCATCCCATTCCCAAACATTTCCACCCTGGTCGAACGTGCCGTAGGCGCTCGCAGAATTCTCAAACTCGCCAACATCTGTTCGATAGTACGGTGATCCGATAGTGTAAGTGGTGCCATTGAAAAAGTTAACATGGTTTCCGGGATCGGAATAGCCGTCAGCCCCATCATTATACGGGTCACTGTCGGACCTTGTCGGATAGCGCCAGTAGCCACTGCCGCCCAGCTTTTCGGGATCGTAATAGGCCGCCTTGTACCATTCGTTATCTGATGGTATCACCCATTTTGCCCCCGCTTTACGAGTAATCATTAGCATGTCTTGTTGCGACGCCACTCCGGTTAAACAGTACGCGCCGTCTTCGGTAGTTGCTGAACCGGGTAGGCCGGAGGGTTGGCCATTATTGAGCCAGTTCACAAATCTGGCCGCGTCGTTCCAACTGACATAGTTGACGGGCCGATTAGCCCAGTCGATAGGAACCGAGTAAGAATAGCTGCCGGGCGATCCAGTACGTTTTATGTTGCAGCCGCGGCTATCTACCGCTATATCCATTCTCGTGTCATAGAGCCCGTACGGGTCCGTAGCCGCTATATGGTTAAGGAAGTCACAATACTGAGCGGCAGTGACCTCATATTTTCCGATCGAGTAAGTAAATGAAACGCTGCCCCGGCCAGTAATCGGATGACTGGCATTACCCGGATTACCGACCGTTACCATCTCCAAACTTGTCAGCCCAGTTGGCATACTGAGCACGTCGGCGTGAGCCTCTGTAGTCACGAGTAGAACAAGGTTTACCGCGACAAAAAATCTGCCCTTCATTGTTTTTCCTCGAAAAGCGGCCAGGCGTTTCCATACCCAATTTCAACCATAATCTAGAGGACAGCGATGCCGATGTAAATCCGGAAGCCTGCCGCAGGCGGAGCGGATCGCCGACTTGCGCTGGCAACTGCTCCTGGAACTCGGCAACCAGTTCCAGCCCCTTTTCGTGAGCGCGGACGGCTAAGGTTTTTAGCACCTGTTCCACGACATCGCGCGGGCTGAAGGGAGTGTGTTCCAACCGGAACCGGCCGGATTCGATGCGACAGAAGTCAAGGATTTCGTTCAATAGCCCCAGCAGCAAGTCGGCCGATTCCTTTGCCGTCTGCAAGTAATCGCGGACGATCGCCGGCAGTTGCTCGGCCAGAGCGAGGGCCATCATGCCGAGGATCGCGTTCATCGGCGTCTGCAGTTCGTGGCTCATGCTTGCGAGGAACTGGCTCTTGGCCACGTTAGCGGCCTCGGCTGCCGCCTTGGCCCGACCAAGTTCATCCTCGATTCGTTTGCGGTCCGTGAGGTCGAAATGCCGCATACTACGTGAACCGAACCCGATTAATCGTGAAGAGGAAACTTAATTGAGATAAAAGTATGCGGTCCATCCGCACACGGTACAATTTCCTCAAACTCAAGAGTTTGCTGGCTCTCAAGAACCTTCCGGTCATTGGTGTCTGCACGGGTACCCACACGTCGGGATCGGCTGGGTCGGAGGAGGCACTGGTCCAAGTCCTCTGCGAAGATCCTGGTCCTCGGCGGCTTTTGCTCCCGGCTATAGACGCCCGGCAAACCAGCAGGCTTTTGGCGGTACTGAAGCCGATCCAGCATGGCGGGGATGACTATCTTACCCTCGCCGCACACGCCGTAATCCGCGTCCAGGTACTTCAGGGCGGCCTCGGGAAAGATGCTGTAGCCGGCCCCAACCAAGATGATCTTGGCCGAGCTGGAGGCCCGGCACACTTCGACCACTTCTCGCACCGCCTCCAAGAGGAACTTGGTGTCCTGCATCGACTGGTCATCGACGTTTCGCCGTTCGACAACAGCGGCACGAAGAAGGAGGGCGTGGCGTTGACCTACAAGAAGCTCGACGCCTACGCCCCGAACTTCGCCTACTTGGGCAACGAGGGTTATCTGATCCACGGCGAGTTGCGGCCCGGCAACCAGCACTGTCAGGATGGAACGCCGGAGTTCCTGGACCGAGCGATCGAACTGGCCCGGCACGTCACCCCAGGCAAGCTGCTGGTGCGGATGGATGCGGGCAATGACGACGCTGAAAACCTTCGCCGCCTGCGGAAAAAGAAGCGTGTCGACTGGATCATCCGGCGGAATCTGCGGCGGGAGTCGGAGGCCGATTGGCTGGAGGAAGCCCAGTGTCACGGCGAGTGGGAGACGCCTCGGGAAGGCAAGGAAGTCTACACGGGCGAGACGTGGCGAGAGCGAGATGGCAAGTTGCAGCGGGTGGTATTCGAGGTGATCCAGCGAACCATCACGGCCGACGGCCAGCGGCTGTTGGTGCCGGACGTCGAAATCGCAACGTGGTGGACGAGCCTGAGGCTTTCGCCCAAGAAGGTCATCGAGTTGTATCATCAACACGGCACGAGCGAGCAGTTTCATTCGGAGTTGAAGGGCGATCTGGACCTGGAGCGATTGCCGAGCGGGAAGTTCGCCACCAATGCGTTGATGTTGTCGCTGGGCTTGGTGGCCTACAATCTGTTGCGGTTGTGTGGTCAGACGGCGTTGGCCGCCAACGACGCTTTGCCGCCGAGGTCGAAGATGCCGCTCTCCAGGCCAGTGTTCCGTCGTCGGCTGCGGAGCGTGATTCAGGATTTGATGTACTTCGCCGCTCGCTTGACCAAGCACTCGCATCGGTGGGGCCTCTCGCTGTGGCGGAGCAATCCGTGGCGATCGGTGTGGGAGAACGTCTACGAACGCTTCCTCCGCCCGCCCACTCCCGCCACCGGTTGATGCACCCCCAAAACACCCCGACAACGATCACGGATTCGGGTCTAAGGTAGCTAGAGTCTTCGCTCAGCGGAGTAACGGGCTTCAGAAGATTCTTCAGTAAGTCGCCGTCATTGCCCCACAGAAGGTATCCGTGGGCGACAGCGACACAAATGGGAGACGACTCTGGTTGGACAATCCCAACACCTTCTCAAAACACCTCCTTGTTTTTCAGATTTAGCTCGTACGCGGTAGTTCCAGAGATAGAGATGTCGCGATTAACTACGGTTCCCGAATCGGCTCCATGCAAGTATTTCTCTACGCCGTTAGCGACGGCCGGTCCGTCCGTTAGCTCAAAGCCTGCTACTCTATGCCGCCAGGGTGAATCATTCGTCGTTTGCCTTCCCCGAAACAACAGAACCCGCTGGCCGAGTCGCTGGACGAACTCTGCGGAAGTCGAAACCACTATCTCGCGTTGAATCCAAAGCGTAATGATCAAACCAGTATTATCAGTGTTATTCTGAAAGACTATGGGAGGAAGCCCCAAGCTGAAGATTTTACAGAACGGCTGAAAACCCTGCTGCATCTCCAAATAGCAATCGCCGAACGCATCGAGTTGGCTGGACACCCACGAAGGCGGCTCGCGCTCCTTGCGATTCGGCAGGCGCAGCAATTGGCCGGCCCTTCCTTTGCCATTCGGCAGATAAACGCCTATTCGATAAAGAATGGCATAGGGCTCTTGGCCCGCCAGCAGCCACCACCAACTGCACGAAAAGCATCGAAGCCGGTTATCTTCGCCTGTTTAAGATAGTCTTCTGAACTGAGGGGTAGGTGCTCGATCGCCACGTTGCCATCCGGGCGGCAAGCAATTCGATCGGTCGCAAAAACAACAAATGTCTGGTTCACCATCGTCCTTGCCGCCCTGACACTGTAGCGTCGGGTTCGCGAGCGGCGATCGCAGGCGGGCTCGCTGCCAGCGCTCGATAGTCCGTGGAACGTTCTTGCAAGACACGAACGCCAACGTTTGCTGGGGGAGCAAGCGGTCCAGTCGTTCAAATGACTCGGCCGACCTAGAATGGTCGGCGCCTAGCAACAGCAATCCGACAGTCCGCAGGCCAATACGAAAGGCCATTTTGGACCTCGCCTTTTATTATCTAATTTCGGCGATTGATGTTACGCTTCTTGCCATACGCGTACAAGCAAGCGAGTGCTCCGATTTATCAGACTCCTAACCTCCAAGTGAGACCTGCCCGACGAGCAACAGACACGCATCAAGGTCCAAGAACCCATGTCTGGTTTGTGTCTGCCGCGACTGTCGTTAATGCAAAGAAAATTTCCTCGGAGACAATTGACATCCCTTAGTACTCCCCTCCAAAATGGCACCCACCGTGGATAAGTGTTCATCCACGCCAATGGTACTTCTTCTTTTCGCCATTTCAAAAGGGTTGCAGCGATGGGTTCCACTTGCCGCCGAATGCCAACCAAACTGCTCCGAGAATCTCGCAAAGATCGACGACGCTTAACGCTAGCCCCCTCCGTGTTTAATCGTCGGTTGACCTGCGAAGCATTGGAGGAGCGGCGACTACTGTCGGTGGGACTGCCGCAATTGCCGGGCATGCATCTTGTCGATCCAAACCCCGAGAACTTGCGCGGGCAGATTGTGTATCTCGACTTCGACGGCGCGAAGGGCGTCGACTACAACGGGCCAGTCATTTTGAAGAATCTCGATGTGCCAGCCTTCAAAGCGGCAGGCGAGTTGGCTGGCCGGGAACAGGCGGTTATCTCTCGCGTATGGGATTCCGTTCAGAAGACATTTGCGGATGCAGGCGTCATTATCACGCTCGCCGCGCCTGCGGTTGGGGTTCCGTATTCGATCATCTATGCCGGCGGCGATTCGTCGCCGTTCGCTGATTTTGGCCTCTTTAGTGGTGTGGCGGAGCAAAGGGACGTGGGCAATGCAAACCGTAGCGACAATGCATTTGTCTTTACTGATGCTGTGAATGCCTCAGACATCAACGCCTACACCGACGATTTGTCCGAGTTGATCGCCCACGAGGCCGGACATCTCATGGGCTACGCCCATGACCACACCAATAGCCTTGGTGGCCCACTGTCCGACGTTGCAGATACCAAGAGCGGCACGAACAGCAATGACGCCACTTACACGACCGCTAACTCTTGGGCCTATACAGGCATCAGCATATCCGGCGCGCCGTCAAACGCCGTGATTAGCTCGGTGACTGTTTCTTGGAATGTCGATTCGAACTATACCTCCGATATTGACTGGTATGTCGAAAACTTTGGCAATTGGGAAAGCTCGACGTACACGGACATGGCGAGCACCGGCGATGACTGGCTGGATGGATACAGTGAAACCTCTGCTGGAAGCAAGACGGTCTATCCGTCGGCCAGTTGCCCAGTCAATGGTACGTGGTATTTCAACATCAAAGACAGCATCAACGATCCAAATGCGGACTGGAATAAAGGCCGTATCGATTCATGGTCTATTACCATTAACTACACTGCGACAACCTTCGACCCAAGCTTCTTTGACGCTAGCCTGGAAGGTGTCACAGACGCCAATAGCAATGGGAAGTATGGGTCGTTGAAAGTGGGCTTCGACATAGATTCCAATATTGCGGGGCAGTATTACGTCAAGGTGTACGACAATGACACGCTTACCTTCGATGACCTTATCACGACGTCGCCAACCTATTCGGTCAACGGAAGCGCATCCGACTGGCATTACCTTACCTTCGACGTGACCTCATCGTGGTTTGAATGGGCGTCGGCGGACACGGCCGATATCTACCTCGAACTCTGGAACGCCAATACTGGCACCTTGGACTCAACCCGGAACCTGGGCACGATCTCGGCAGAACTGAAAACCGACGACATCGCGGTGTTCGACCCAAGCTTCTTTGACGCTAGCCTGGAAGGTGTCACAGACGCCAATAGCA
>CALGFD010000062.1 GCA_937881075.1 uncultured Planctomycetales bacterium | reverse complement strand
AAATCCCTAAATCCCTAAATCCCTAAATCCCTAAATCCCTAAATCCCTAAATCCCCGTCTCCCATCCCCGCCCACACATGTCTTGGCACGGTATCGAAGGACACAACGCGGTTGTCGAGCAGTTCCGCCGAGCACTCGGCCGGGGGCGATTGGCCAGCAGTTTTCTCTTTGCCGGACCGGCGGGGATCGGCAAGCGGACCTTTGCGGTGAAATTGGCCCAGGCGCTCCTCTGTCAGACGCGGCCTGAAGCCGCCCTCGATCCCTGCGGCACTTGCCCATCCTGCCTCCAGGTCGCGGCCGGCACGCATCCCGACCTCGATACTATCCGCAAACCGGCGGACAAGGCCTTTATCCCGCTCGAGCTGCTGATTGGGGAACGGGAACACCGCCGCCGCGAAGGCCTGTGCCACAACCTGGGTCTGAAGCCGTATCTCGGTGGCCGAAAGATCGCAATTATCGACGATGCCGACTACCTGAACGCGGAAGGGGCCAACGCCCTGCTCAAAACGCTGGAAGAACCGCCACCGCGATCGGTCCTGATCTTGAGTGGCACGACGCCGGCCAAGCAATTGCCCACGATTCGCTCCCGCTGCCAGTTAATCCGCTTTCAGCCGCTGCCGACCGATGTCGTCGCCCGGTTGCTCGTCGAAAAGCAACTCGTTTCCGACGCAGCCGAAGCGGCCCGACTGGCCGCCCACAGCGAAGGCAGCCTGCAACGGGCAATGGAACTGGCCGATCCCGAGCTTTGGGATTTCCGCAATCAGCTTTACGAACAGCTTTCCGCGCCGCAGATCGATTCGGTCCACCTTGCGCAGATGGTTTCGACGTTCGTCGACGAGGCCGGCAAAGAGGCGTCGTCCCGGCGGGCCCGGTTGCGGCAATTGGTGACCTTTGCGGCCGAGTTCTACCGCCTCCTTCTGCACGTCCAGTGCCGCGATGAACTCGAGGAGGATCGCGAAGCAAACGAGTTTGTGCATCGCGCGATCGAAGCGGGCCAAACCGACGCGGAGTTGACGACCAATCGACTGGACCGATGCCTGGACACGTTCGGTCAGATCGACCGCAACGCCAACCAGACGACGGTGATTGAGTGCTGGATGGACGACCTGGCCACCGGCCGAGCGGAATCGGTCTTCAGAGTCTAAATTGGCTGACTGCTGCGCGGGCAGCGGGATTTGCGATCAGACAAGCTACCGATCGCTTTTTTCCAACGCGAGCAAGATCCTTCCGGCCTCCGGATGCTTTTGCCGCGATGCCTTTCGCAGCCAGAACTTGGCCCAACGCTTGCTGGCCGGGACGCCCTCGCCGAACTTATAGCAGAGGCCGAGGTTGTACTGGGCCTTCGCATCGCCCTGCTCGGCCGCCTTGCGGTACCAAAGCGCCGCCAGCTCATACTGGACTCGGCCGCCGAGTCCCTGGTGATAGCAGTAGCCGAGATCGCGCTGCGCATCGGCGTCGCCTTGTTGGGCCGCCTTCTGATACCAATGGACGGCCTTTTTTGGTGACCGCGGCAGGCCATTGCCATGCAAGTAGCTGAGGCCGAGGTTGTACTGCGCGACCTCATGCCCCTGCTTCGCCGCTTTCAAATACCATTGCACCGCGCGACTCAGATCACGCCGAACGCCTTGGCCCCGTTCGTAAGCAACTCCCAGGTAGAACTGAGCGCGAACGTGGCCGGCCGCGGCCGCTTTTTGCCAGAGTACGGCCGCCTGTCGCCAGGCGCTGCGCTCGGCTCGCTTTCCCAAAGCAAGGCGATATCCTAGCCGAAAATTGGCGTCAGGATCGCCCGCGGCGGCCCGTTTGGCAAGATGTTTCGTCGCGATCATGAGATGGCCCCTGCTCTACTGCTCTACCCGCCTTGAGTCGCACTTCGCGCAATCTCCAATTGAACGGCTGAACCATCCGACGCGTCGGCGATTTGACGATGGACGGCTCCCCATCCGCCAAAATGCTCTCGGATTGGAAACGGCATTCGGTTTTCCGCGCCATACGTTCCACCGAACGCGGGCAACTCTCGATAACTGTAGCACTGCTCCGGTCCAAGCACGACGCCTGCTTTCAGGAGTGCATCGACGATAGGGATCATCAGATACTTGTCCGCCATTGTCGGTTTTTCTAGTTGATCGCAGAACTGTTCGAAAGTCGGGGCCACTTGCTGCAGCGTGCCGGCACCAACGTCCAACATCTGCACTTGGCCGTCAGGAACGACTATAAATAGGTCGCCTGCACGGGTAAGCAACCATACACGGAAGGAAGATGGCAACAACCAGCCCCACTCGTCAAGCAGCGACTCCCAGTTCAAACCCGTTTGGTCAACAAGGTAGTCCTGGATCTGCATCAGTATGTTCCTAAACTGCCGAGATTGATCGCCTAAAGGTAGCGATTCCTGCTGTCTGCTCTACTGTTTCTCCCCTTGCACGGTGACGACCAGCTTTCGCGGGGCGGCGTGCCGGCGGAACTCGCAGAGGCAGATCCCTTGCCAGGTACCGAGGCAAAGTCGCCCCTGGTGGATCGGCACCATGAGCGAACAGCCCAGCAGCGACGTTTTCACGTGGCTCGGCATATCGTCCGAGCCCTCCTCGATATGCCGATAAGCGGCGTTCTCCGGGGCAATATGGTCCAGCGCCTCGTCGAGATCCAGCAGCACGTCAGGGTCGGCGTTCTCGTTGATCGAGAGGGCGGCCGAAGTGTGCTTTAGGAACAGGTGCACCAGGCCGGTATGGACCTTACTGATTTCCGGCACTGACTCCAGGATGAAGTCGGTGATCGGGTGCAGGCCCCGTCGAAACCGGGGTAATTCGATCTCGCGTTGATGCCAGTGACTCATGTTATTGAAACCGATGTAGTTGTTCGCTTTTCTCGGCAAATACGGCAGTTTTATTGATACTCAGGTAAATAGCGTCGGACGTTCTAAGCCAAATAGCTCCTGTTTACCGGCCTCCCGACACTCCTTTGCTGAACCTCAATAGCCGCGTTTGCCGGGCTCCACAAGCCGCGGAACCGTACATCGCTGCGCATGGCTCAATGGTGCGACGTCCGTTCCAAGTTCTTGTTCACGATCGAAGCATCGATGTATTCCGCGTCCTGACCATCGTAGATTGCATCGAAAACGATCGGCGCCGTCGGCATCGCGTTGACCCAAGGCAAGAAGGGTTTCCAGGCTTCGGCGTCGCCAAGCGGCTTATGAACGGTCCAGATCTGACCGCCCGCGTCTAATTCCGCCCGACCAACCATCCACAACCCAATCTTATCGCCTAGTCCGCCTGCCAATTGTCCCACGGTCGCCCCGCTAGTCAACAGCGTTCCAACACTCGGCGCCAGGCGGAGATGGGCCTGGCCGATGCGAGCGAGGGTCTGCCGGGCGTCGTCCAGATTGGCCGGCGTCCTGCCAGGATAAAGCCGCAGGTGGACGGTCAGGCCGAGGGCCGCCGCTCGTTGGCAGATTCGGCGGATCGTTGCCTCCATCGAAGCCCGCGCCCGGTCGGCCGTCATGTTGTTCTCCGGCAAGCGATGCTGAGCAATCACCAAGTCCTGGCCGCCGAGGGCTTTGGTCTTCGCGACGATATCCTCGATCGTCCGCCAACTCGCGGGGTAATCCGCATCGCTGTTGTCTACCAGCCGAATATCTGGATAGAGATTCAGCCCCGAAGTCATGTCGACGACGACCCGCAGACCCTGCCGTTTGATCCAGCCCGCCTCGCATTCCACGGTTTCTCGATTGCGAATGCCCAGGTAGCGCCAATCGACCATCACGCCGTCAAAGTGCTCGAAGAAGGTTGGCCTGGCAAGAACTTCCTCCTTGATCGAGAGGGCCTTCCGCAGCGGCAGGACTCGACCATTTGGGCGGTGCGGCAACCTTTCGGCGGCGATTTCGCGAACGCGTTCCTCCTTCAACCGCACCTCGAAGATGCGTACGTCGCCCCCGGCGATCGTGTCTTCCGTGCTGGCGCCGATTGCCGCCGCCTCGATCCCAGGCGGCAGTTGCCCCACCGCGCCGCGCTCACTCCCGTCCAGCGGCAACTCTCTGATCAATTCGATCGGGCCGCATCGCGACGACAACCGCAACGGCACCGGCTTCCACTGATTGTTCAGCACACCCACGGTATAAACGCCCGGGCTCTTTCGGCAAGTGATCACGTGGAGACCAGGACCGGCATCGAACAGCATCTGCGACCGGAAGGCTTCGTCCAGTACCTGGGTGACATGCCGCAGCAGCGGATACGGCTGGGGCAGCCGTCGGTCGATCTGGATGGTTATCGGGCCGGTCACCGCCGCGTCGACGCCGACGCCAAACGGCGAGGCAAGCACGGTGACTCGTCCGCGGCCCTCGGCAACCTCGATCACCGCTGGCATCTTTCCGCAGCGGGTTGCAATTCTAGCCGACACGGGCATCTTCAGCGGCAGCAACGAGAACCGGCCAGGTTCGGTTTCGTTCCCTTTGGCGAAGGCGATCGTCTGGCCGGAGTTGAAAACGGTGGCTGCGCCGGCGACTTCCACGCCCGCTAGCCCGCCCGGCAATTTCGGCAGATTGCCGGCGGTAATCACCAGATGCCCCCCGTCGCGGACATACTTCAACAGCTTGTCGCGGATCTCTTTGCCCCCGGCGAGTTCTCCGGCAATCACCACCACTCCGTACTGCCGCAACAGCCAACTTGGCGCGTCGCTCAGAAGGCAATCCGCGCCATCACCATAGGGAGTCGCGGTTAGAAAACCCGATTCGTCATGATAGTACGACGAGTCTTGATAGCCGGGATAGAGCATCGTCAACACGCCATCGGTCAAGTAGTCACCGGCCTGATACGGCAGGTTGCCCCAGACGCGATAGACCTTGTTGCCGTAGAGATGCCGCGGAAAGCTCCAGCCAGCGAAGAAGTCGGTCATCACGGCGACCGGCGTTATCATTGTGCCCGGCTGCCCGTGCTGCTTCAGCCACCGCCCGGCCGCTTGCTGCATCTGGCCAATCGGCGAAAGCTTGCCATTGTCGCTTGCGGGCTCCTCGGGGTTGGGCACCTTGGTCCCCTCGAACCAGCCACTTTCAAAGCCCACAATCATCGAATTGTAGAGGATCTGGCTGTAGAGCAGACGCTTCAACAAGCTCAAACTGGTGCCGTTCGTCGGTCCGCAGGGGTAGCCGTCACCAATGCCAGCCGGCCCGTAGAACTTGAAGCCCCAGCGATTGAACACCGAAGCCAGGCCGAACCAGGGGACGCCGTATTGCTTGCCGGCCCCCCGGATGAACGCATAGTAGACCTGGCTGTTTGGCAGGGCCTGGGCGGTCTCGGCCCCGATCATGGTGTACACACCCTCTTTGAGAAAATAGTGGCCGAAGTTCAACGACACCAGCACGGCCAGTTTGTTGCCCAAGTCGTCGCCCATTCGTTCAAAATGCCGCTGAAAATGAAAGTACTGTTCCACGCGGTCGGCCGACACCGGGCAGAGTTGCCGGGCATAGCCACCCACGTAGCGACCGTCCTGCTCGCCGATGTCCATGCCCAGCCAGCGCGGCCCCAGCTTGGCTTCGAGCATCTGCAAAGTGCCGGCGGCGGGCTGGAACTGCCGCCAAAATCCCCCCGGTCCCGACCCGGGCACAAAGCCAAAGATGTCGAACAGGAATAGCTCCCGTCGCCGCAACTCATCGGCTAGTTCACCGACATTTTCGGCAAAAAGAAATGGGTACGACGGCCAAAGCACATCGCCCAACTCGTGGGTCTTTGTGTACTTGTCCAGATCGGCGGCAATGTCGACGATTCGGCCGTCTTTCACCCGAAACTCTCGCAGACAGTGCAAATGGGTGCGATGGCCGAACAACTCCCAGTCCGGCGGCTTCACTGCCCGGCGGGCATACTCCGGGTGCTCGCGGGGGTCCATTAGCCGGCCGTAAACCGTCGGACCTTGGCTGGTCTCTGCGGCGTCGGTGGGAGAGGATAGGACCGCGGCCATAGCAGAAACCGCGACCGTCAGCCACAGGCGGTGGACTGGGGCGGGCTTCTGTCCCCGCCGCACGCGGCCACCTCGTAGGCAGTCAACGACGTCGGGCATGCCAAGGACTCCTGTGCTGACGCCTGAGTCAAAAACCCTCCGAACGAATGCCCATTCTAGTGCTGACACCGGCCGCCTGCCAGTTGCCCGCCCACCGCAACGCCACGGCCAGAGACTTTGCCAAGGCCGATCAACTCTGCTAGAATGCCGATATGACCTGCAAACACCTCAAAGACCTCTACGAGGTCTGCCAAACCCATCAGCTGAAGCTCAGCAGCACTGATCTCATCCGAATCGTTTGCCCCCAGTGCGGCGTCGAAGAGGTTTGTCCTTCGGTATTGAATGACGAGTACGAAGTTCGTCACCACGAAGAGACGCCGTCGGCACCCGACCAAGCGGAAAAGCCGCAGTAGGACGGGTGCCTTCGAGGGGTAGGGGAATTCTCCCAGCTTTGCCAGAATTTTCCCTAAATTGCCATTGACCAGCAGGCAGTTTCGTCGATAATAGAGTGTTTTAGCTTTCCTGAGGGGACTGAAGGATAGCGTTTTATCGGAGTTTTCAATGAAGAACGTGTTTGAAGCCATTTTGGAGTGCGGGCACGACGAAGATTTCGCGCCCGCCGAGTCGGATGAGTTTGGCGCGACCGATGCACCCGCCGGCTCCCGCGCCAAGATCGACATTTTGGCCGAGCGGGTGATGCGGGGCTTGCCGTTGTGGCATCCCGCCGATCGATCGGACTACAGCGGCCTGACCGGCGCCGTCCGTCCGCGCGCTTGAGCCGTCGGCGGCTCGCGATTCAGGGCGTGCTGCCCATCCTGGCCCCGGCTGCGTAACCCCAGATTGAGCAGCCCGACAAGCAGAAGCCAGGCAGCGAAGAGACAGAGCAGAGGCACCGAGCCAACGACACGGTGCCTCTGTTTTTGCGCGGACTGCTAGGAAGCCGCAACGATTGGCCCCGCCGACCAAGAAAAGAAAAACGCACCGCAGGGGCGACCGGTTCCCCTGCGATGCGTTCGCAACTGGCTATTTGCCTGGCGGTATTCGTTACTCGCGCTTCTACGAGGCTAACGGCAAGGGAATCGTCCGTTGCTCACGATGCCGTTCCAACTCGCCTCGCAAAACCAAAATATCATTGGGGGCTTCAATCCCGATCCGAACACGGTCGCCCGATACTTTGACCACCGTGACGACGATCGAGTCACCCAGCTTAATTTGTTCACTTTCGCGTCGTGACAAGACCAACATGAACCAACCTCCGTGTTGTTATGATAGTGTATGAAAGTATACTAGTCCGACGATCGCTGTCAAACCTTTTCTTCGAGATACCCAGTTCCCGGTTCACGCCGCGACGGCCTCTTCCAATTCGGGGGCGTCGAGCAATTGAATCTTCAAAAACCGCTCGCCTCGTGACCCGTAGAACAACACCTGATTTCCGTCGGTTTCCCAAATCGCGGTAAACTTCGTGGCTCGCGGGCCGTGCAGGCAGAAGTAGATTCCGCAGGGTTTGCCGGCTCGCACCAAAATCCTTTCTGTTAACGTGAAGGCTCCCTTTTGAAGCTGCTGATAGTCGCAAATCGTTGTGTTGACGTATTCTCGAAGATCTTGAACGCTCTCAATCTGCTGAGAATGGCTCAACATTTTCCGCTTAATTCTCCTAGGTTGTGCGTGGCGCGAATGATCGGGTGCACATCCGCGTCGTTTGGATAAAATGGGTTATATGCCAACAGGAAACACTATCGGCAGAATAGCGAAAGAAGTTCGCGTGAGTATTTTGGGCACTATTTGAAAAATAACCGCGAAGCGGAGAAGACTAGCGCTTCGTTAAGTTAAGCCGAGCAACGTGATGCGATCACCGCGGTGCGCCGAGAGAGACGCAGAGATTTTTTTTGCTTCAAGTCGCCGGCAATCGATACAACCGGTCGCAGCCGTCTGCCTTTCCTATTTTCCGGTCGCCCCGCGCTCGCTGAACGCCTTGCGATACTGCTCGAAGCTGACCGGTTTGAACTTCACCATCGCTGCGCTGGCCTCCGCAACGCGGGCGTTGTCTTTGTCGGTCAACGGCCGTGAGACGTGATGCAGGCTGCGAACCGTGGTGGTCTGCCCGCGCGACGTCAAGGAGAGCGTCACCTCCGAGGGCAAAGCCTTGCGCGAGGCCAACGCCGCGTTGAGCACCAGTCGCGCAAACGGCGGCCGCGAGCCGGGCACTAGCAGCATATTCAGCCGCGCATACCAGTCTGAAAAGTCGTGGTACTGCTCCACCACCGACTGATGGATCTCGGGCGAGTACTTCACGCGATAGCTGAGCCACTGGCTGCTTAGCGTGAACTCGCCCAATGCCTCGTTTGACTGTTCCTCGAACTTGGGAGCGGCGAGGAACTTCACGACCGGATCGGGGCTCTTGAGCGCCAACGGTTGGATCCGGTCGGTAAAGGCAGCGACCTCGTTGGTTTTCAACTCGGCCCGGGTTCGCAGGCTGGTGTTCAATAAGACAAAGCGGCCGCCCGGCTTGTCGAAGACGATGGTCTCAGCCGGGGTGGTGAGGAAGTCGTAGACCAGCCCTTGGGAAAAGATCGTCGTGCTTTGGCTCGACGGCTGCGATTGATCGCCCACGTAGACGGAGTTGTCGACGCGGAGGTCATCGGCCACGGCCGCCGCAGCAGCTAGGATGCACCAGACCATCGCCAGTGCGACGGCGCCTTTGGAACGCGCTAGGGGGACGATTCGCCGGGCAATCATCGCAATGACCTCGCCATAGTGTTCGAGAAACGCCGCCGGTGCCCCCGAGTTGCCGCAAAGACCGCCGCAGAATACCCAAAAAGCAAAGTCGCTGTAAAGGCAGGAACGGCTGCCTGACGGCATTTGGGGATTGAGGGATTTGGGACAGGGGCGGCCCCTAGCCCCTAATCCCCCGTCTCCCGCCTCCCCCCGTTCCCCGGCCCCAATCTCCCAAGAAAACCCCTCCTTGACAGCGGTGGTTCGGGCCGATATTGTATCAAGTCTGTAATCGATCGCTCGCCGTCGCCTATGGGCGGCCCGGGCAGTCGTTTGCGGGGGATTAGCTCAGCTGGGAGAGCGCGACAATGGCATTGTCGAGGTCAGGGGTTCGAGCCCCCTATCCTCCACTCTAAGAAAGAGGCCTCAGGTATCCGTGCCTGAGGCCTTTTCTGTTTGTTAACTCGTCAATTCATCGAACCGAAGGTGCGAGATGGACCTGAATCTGTACCTGCGTCTGAGTGGCTTGATGTTTCTAGAGTTCGCCGTCTGGGGCGCGTGGATGCCGGTGTTGGCCTTGCGGTTGCTCGGACCGTTGAAGATGACCGGCCGCCAGACCGGCTGGATCTACGCCACGCTGCCGCTGGCCTGCATCTTCGCCCCGCTGGCGTCGGGCTACCTGGCCGATAGCCGGTTCAATGCCGAGACCATCATCCTGGTTTCGCACGCCGCGGGGGCTGTGCTGCTGTTCCTGGCCGCCAAGCAAACCCGCTTCTGGGGCATGTTCACCGTCATGCTCCTGTACTCGATCTTCTACACGGCCACCTTGCCCCTGGTGAACAAGATCGTGCTACAGCAATCGCCGGCCACCGGAATTGACGTCGCCTACGTGTTTCTCTGGGCGCCGGTCTCCTGGTTCCTGGTCGGCTACTTGCTGACCGGCCTTCGCAAAGCCTGGAAGATGGGCGGCGACGGGCCCGACAGCCTTTACCTGGGCGCCATCCTGTCGGTCGCCATGGCCGTCGTCAGTTTCTTCCAACTCCCGTTGGCGCCGACCGCCGCAGGCAACCCGATGCTCGGTGCGCTGGCAATGCTGCAAAACACCGACTACCTCGTGTTCATGCTCGCGCAATTGGCCGTCTCCGGCATGATGCAGTTCTATTTCCTCGGCACCGGGCCGTTCATGCAGGACCGTGGCATTCAAGGCCGCAATGTCTCGGCGGCGATGGCCATTGCTCAAGCCGTGCAGGCCTTGGCGACCATCTTCTTGCTGTTGTGGTTGATTGGCCACGCCGGCTACAAAATGACCTTCATCGTCGGGGCCCTGTGTTGGACGGCGCTTTATCTCATTTATGTGGCCCGCCCGCGCCCGCTGGCCATCATTCCCGCGCAGGCGTTTCACGGTATGGCCTACGCGCTGTTCATGATCGGCGGGCAATTCTTCGTGAACGCCATGGCACCCGCGCACATCGGCGGGTCGGCCCAGTCGCTGATCTTCATCGCCACGAACGGCATCGGCCTGTTCCTCGGCACCCAGTTGGCCGGGGCGGTCATGCAGCGGAACAACGTCGACGGCAAGTTCCAATGGCCGCGGATTTGGGCGGTGCCCCTGGCGATCACGCTGGCGGGAGCAATCGTTCTCGCCGCCGGCTTCAAGGTTCCCTGCTCCGGATGCTTCCAAAAGGGCACCCCGGCCGCAACCTCGTCAGATAGCAGTGGACGGTGACGTTGATGGCGGATTGCCTCGAGGCTCGCTCGATGAAACTTTGGCGGGACTGTCCTTGACACCGCTGCCGGAGTGCCCGGCAAAAGCCGGTTTGGCGGCCAGGAAATTTTCGACTATTCCGGCGCCTTGCGGTCCAGGCAACAAACGCCTGCGCTGTTCTAATCACGCCGGACTTGCCCTACCAACCTGCGTTGGACGGCCGACGCGGGGCGTCCCGAGACGGCTCTTAGTCTTTGTCCTTGCCCAGCGGGCTATAGTTCCACGGTTTGTCCTTGGCCAAGCGGGTAGGTTACGAACCTTGCCACAGGCAACCGTCGGCGGCTCTTGCCTACGCGCCGGCCATCGGTTTCGGAAAGATCTGGCCGTTCGCCGGGGCGGACCGAGGATTGGAACAGGAGAAGGGCCATGCCCGGCCGGAAATCCCACGCCCGCCGTCTTTCTTTCGAGCCGCTCGAAAGCCGCCAGATGCTGGCGACCATGCCGGTCATCACTTCGATGCCAACCATCTCCGTATCCCATTTGCAGGTGCTGGAGGACAGCGGGACGGCCCGTTTCGTGCTCACCTTGTCCAGCCCAAGTTCCAAGTCCGTGAGCGTCGTTTATCGGACCCAGGCGGGCACCGCCAATTCGAACGACTTTGTCGCCCGACAGGGGACCACGGTCTTTTCACCGGGGACCACCACGCGCTACGTCGATGTTCGTCTTCAGCGTGACAAGATTGTGGAAGACAATGAACAGTTTCGCCTGGCGCTAAGCGGGCCGAAGAACGCGATTTTGGCCAAGGCCAGCGCCGTGGCAACCATCGTCGATGACGACACGGCCACGGTGAACCTGGGGCAGAGAAATATTTCCGCCCGAGCCCGACAGTCGCTCGAGATCGTGGTCCAGCTCTCCCGGGCGGTCGAAGTGCCCGTCTCGGTGCAACTCAACACCGTCGACGGCTCGGCGACGGCAGGGGTCCATTACGTGCCGTTGGTAAATCAAAAGGTCGAGTTTTTGCCCGGGGAACGGACGAAACGGATCAAGGTCCAGCTTCTCGATGGCACCGATTCCCGGATCGACTTCGGCGTGGTCAGCTCCCAGACGTCCAGCCTCCACGTCGGGCTTGGCAATAACCGCACGACGGTGACGATCATGCGCGATCAGACCACCAACGTCAAAGCGGTTGGCGACAGCCAGCGGATTGTGCCCGTGCAGTACGCCGGGCTGCTCGCTAATCCGGATGTCGGCTACCAAACCTTTTATGCGTCGGCAGACATCGATCCCAATGTCGTTTCTCGACGCATCCCCTCCACCGTCTATTACACGCGGGTGGAGTGGAACCGCTTGGAGAAAACGCTCGGCGTCTACGACTGGACGGAATTGGACCGCGAGTACTATGCGGCGAAGGCCGCCGGGCAGAAGTTCGCCTTTCGTATCATGCCCTTCGAGGAAGGCGACAGTGGCCCCCTGGCCTATCGCCAGGCTGGACTGCCAGGCTACACCTTCGACGCGGCCGGCATCGAAACCTGGGTTCCCGACTACAACTCCCCGCTCGTTCAGACGCACATCGCCGCTTTCCTGGCAGCGTTGGGGCGACGCTACGGCAACGATCCGATGATCAGCTCCGTCGACATCGGCTTGGTAGGACGCTGGGGTGAGATGCACTACTTCGAGTGCGATCCGGCCCCGCCGATGCCTTCGACCGCGACCTGGAAATGGCTGTTTGATACGTACCACGCGCATTTCTCTTGCCCCTTGTTGGTCAACAGCGACTTGGCCGAGAGTAACGCCGAGGCTTTGCGCTACGCTGTTGGCCTGGGCTTCGGCTGGCGCGACGATGGCTGGAGCGATCCGTGGGAGATGAACGTGCTCCTGCCGCAGGTGCTAGCCAATGCCGCCGATTCGTGGAAAACCGCCCCGGTACTTCTCGAAACGATGGGCACGATGAAGACAACGGCTGCCTGGCGGGAGGCGATCCGCTGGGCGGCCGAGCATCACGTTTCGGCATTCAACAACAAGGGCGAGGCCATCCCCGCCGGCCTGTTGCCGAGCGTCAAAGACCTGTTGACGAAGATCGGCTATCGCTTCACGATCACTTCCGCGCAGCATGCCACGCGAGTAATCGCGGGCAAGAGTCTTTCGCTTGCCGTTGACTGGGCGAACAATGGCAATGCCCCGCTTTACAGTAACCGGCAGGTGGTCATCAAGATCGGCGACCGCGTCATCGAAACCGGCCGAACCATGGAGGGCTTTCTGCCAGGCGCGCGCCACGACGTGCTCGAGCTTTCCACCACGGGAATCACCCCCGGTGTGTATGGCGTGCAAATCGGCTTGGCTCCGTCCGGCTCCACCACCCCTGACATCCAGTTGGCAATCCAAGGCGGACGCGATAACTGGTATCCGCTCGGTACCGTGACGATTGTCTGAGCGGCTGTTTTGTCGACGCCGTCTACCACGGTTCTCCGTGATGTATTTTTCGCATGTCGTCCTGCGACAACTATCGGTATTCGGCAAGGAATGCAACGGCCGGCTCACGATTCCACCGCGAATCGGGCTCCTGCGACGAACCTTCGGTCGGTGCCCGCGCCCTTGTTGCATTCCTGATCTGAGCGTCAATCAATGGTTTTCGCCATCGCCCCGATTCTTGTTCCGGAAAATTTGCCATTCGGCCAACGCGCGCAGTAAACTACGTAGCGTCGGCTGTAGCAATCGGCCGACACCCCCTTTTCCCGCTTCACTGTTTCCTACTCGTCCCATTTCGTCCGGCGCGTCGGACCTCGATTCGCCCGCATCAATTTCAAGCAAGTATGGCCGCATCGGTCATACGAATCCCTGACATCAACCTGGCAGTCAATCACGATGCCAACCGGCGGGTCTCCGTCGGCTCGGTCCTGGTGAATCGATTGCCTGACGCACACCTAATCCGTTGCAAGAGGTGGAGAAGTAGCACGACGCCCGCCTGTTTGATCTCGTCACCGAAGGCTCGACCCGGTGCCCGTAGACCAGTTCCCCGCCGAACCAGCCGCCTACGGACACCAGCACAACTCCCAGGCTATCGAGGACAAGGGCAAGCAGGCGGGCCGTGTTATTTGGCGGAGGAATTCCGCCGCGGTAGAGCAGGCTCACGGCGAAGACCACGGTAGCGGCAGTCATCAACAACAGGTGAACCGTGGCCAAGTTTGCCGGGCGTCCCTGGCCGACGTTGGTTGCGAAATCGAGCAGGCCAGTGGGAATTGAGATCGCCGCGGCCAAGAGCCCGGCCACAATTGCCCAGTGGGCGGCGGCCCAGAGGGTCGGTGACGACATCCACCAAGCGAGCATGTCAAACGGCATGACCGCCGTCCACAGGCCGATTGGCAAGTGAACCGTGATTGGATGGGGCGGATGCCCCAGTACCAGAACTCGCCGCATCGTTCTATCCCCGTAGATATCCCATTGCCCCCAAGAACATCAGGAAGGCGGCTACAGCGATGATCCCGTGGGCAAACATTAAGAAGATGGGGAGTGCTTTTCCTTGCAGGTGCATGGAGAAGAGAATCAGCCCGCCGAGCGCGGCGAGGAGGAAGACAATGATCGCTCCTTGGAGGAGGCTCGGGGGGGCATCCGACATCACGACGCCAATAATCAACAAGGTTAGTCCAGTGGCGGCCAACACCCCGTGCAGGATCGCCAGCCACATCGGCAAAGGCCGTTCCTGCAGCCGTCGCGTGACCAACACGATTCCCCCAAGGGCTGCCAGCGCAAACAGGATAATCGAAGTCAGGTACATGACTCTCCTCCCTCGAAGCAAATGGCATAGACCGGTAACGCCCCTCTCCGCACACGCATTCTACGGGCGCTGAGGAACGCCTCGCAGTAGAGAGATTTCCGCTTTGCCTCTAGGAAATGCGCGAGAGCGATCCGGAAAGGTTCCTAGCAGAAAGACAGCAGGACCAAGCGAACGGCTACCGCCCCGCTGTCGCTTCTTCCTACACGTGCACCGCCCGCTCGATCGCGTGTAGCTCGTCCACCGAAAGCTGAACGCTGCCGGCGGCGGCGTTTTCGATCGCCTGCTGGGGAGTACGGGCGCCGCAAAGGACCGAGGTGATGCCCGGTTGGGACGCCGTCCAGGCGATCACCAGTTGGGCCAGGGTGAGACCGTGCCGGTCGGCGATCGGTTGAATCGCTTGGAGCATTCGATTGATCCGCTCCACATTGTCCGCGCTAAATCGCCGACTCTCCGCCCGCAGGTCGCCTTGACCATACTGCCGATCGGGTCGCAGTTTGCCAGTCAATAAGCCGTGCGCGAGCGGCGAGTAGGGCAGCATGGCAATGCGGTGCTCCCGACAGTAAGGAAGGATGCCGTTCTTCTCGATGTCCCGATCCAACAGGCTGTAGCGCTCCTGGTCGGCGTCAATCGGACCGTAATCTGTCAGTTGGGCGAGATTCACGTTGGAAACGCCGATCGCCCGGATCTTCCCTTCCTGCTTCAACCGCAGCAGTTCCCCCATGGTCTCGGCAAGCGGCGTCGTCGTGTCCTGCCAGTGGGTCTGGTAGAGATCGATATGCGTAACCTGCAACCGCTTCAGGCTACGATCGAGTTCCTGGCGGATGACTTCCGGCCGCTGGTTGCGGTAGATCTTCCTCAGCGATGGCTCGCTGGTGACGCCGTACTCATTCGAGTAGGTTTGGAACTCGCCCTCTTCGCGATCCCAGACCATGCCGCACTTGGTGGCCAGCACCACTTTGTCCCGCCGGTCACGAATCGCGCGGCCGACGATTTCCTCGGAGAGGCCAAATCCGTAACTGGGCGCGGTGTCGACGAGATTGACACCGTGATCGAGCCCGGCGTGGATGGCAGCGATCGCCTGGCTTTCGTCGGTGCCGCCCCACATCCAGCCCCCGATGGCCCAAGCGCCGAAGGCGACGGTGGAAACCTCGATGCCGGACGAGCCGAGTTTTCGATAGTCCATGGCAGCCCTAACCCGCCGGCTTGCGGGCGGGAATCGTGGTGCATTGCTTCACGCAGCGGCCCTCCGCTGCGCCTAACCGTATAGCGGCCCGAAATTGCTGCACGCCCGGTAGTCGGCTCCCTCCAAGTCGGCCGTGCCAAAAGCGCTCCAGGCGCTCGGCCGGAAGACGTTGTTCTCCGCCACGTTGTGCATGCACACGGGAATCCGCAAGATCGAGGCCAAGGCAATCAAGTCGGCGCCGATGTGACCGTAGCTGAATGCTCCGTGGTTGGCCCCCCAAGCGTTCATCACGGTGTAGCCGTCGGAGAACACGCCCTTGCCCGTCAGACGCGGCGCAAACCAAGTGGTCGGCCAGGTCATGTTGGTGCGACGGTCGAGGGTCTCGTGGACCTTGGCTGGCAGGTCAACCGTCCAACCCTCGGCCAGTTGCAGCACCGGCCCAAGGCCCTTGACCAAGTTGACCCGCGACATGGTCACCGGCATGCCGCCGAGGGTGGTGAAGTTCGACGAGAATCCGCCGCCGCGGAAATATTCGCTGATCGCGGCGTACCAAGTCGTCGCATCAAGGCAATCCTGCACTTCGGCGTCGGTGATTTCCCAGAACGGCTTGATTGCCGGCCGCCCCTCGATCTTCTGGCGCCCCGATCCATCCAGGGCTGCGGCCCCGGAATTGATTAGGTGAATCAGCCCGCCGGCGGCCAACCCGCTGGCCTCGTAACCGGTCACTCGCTTCAGCGCGGCCGGGCTCCAATAGGTCCGCACGTCGGCGAACACCTGAGCCGTGTTTGTCACCAGATTGCCGAACAGCATCGCCACGCCATTGAGCGCGTCGTTCTCGGTGGCGAAGATGTATGGGGCTCGCGTTCCGTTCCAATCGAACGAGGAATTGAGCAGGGCTTCCATGAAGTCGCCGTTCGGCAGGTGATCGGTCCAGTTTCGTTGGCCCTGGAACCCGCCGGCGATGGCGTTGTGCCCCAACGCCTCTTCGCCAAAGCCCAATTCGGCCAACCGCGGATTGCCGACCATCAAGTCCCGGGCAATCATGGTCATCTTCACCGACCATTCCCAAACCCGCTCCTTTTCCGCAGTGGAAAAGCGGCTCTCTGGGCGGTTCTGGTCTTCGCCTTCTTTGCAGTTGGCCTTGGTCCACTCCAAGGCCCGTTCAAACTCTTCGCAATCGAGAATATTGCGCTCGATGCGGCGAACGATTTCCACCATGTCGACCGTTTCGACCCGCATACCGAGGTAGCGTTCAAAGAAATCGTGGTTCACCAGCGAGCCGGCGATCCCCATGGAGACATTACCCAACGACAGGTAGGACTTGCCGCGCAGGGTCGCAGCGGCCAAACCGGCGCGAACGAAGCGAAGAATCTTTTCGCGGACATCGGCGGGAATTTCGGTCTCTTCTCGGTCTTGCACATCGCGGCCATAGATGCCGAAGGCCGGCAGCCCCTTCTGCGTATGTCCGGCCAGTACGGCCGCCAAATACACCGCTCCCGGCCGCTCGGTGCCATTGAAGCCCCAGACCGCCTTGGGCATCAGCGGGTCCATGTCCATCGTCTCGGAACCATAGCACCAGCAGGGCGTCACCGTCAGCGAGACGCCGACCCCTTCGCGGGCGAATTTCTCGGCCGCCTGCGCCGCCTCGGCCACGCCGCCAATGCAGGTGTCGGCGATCACACATTCCACCGCCGCACCGGTACTGTGCCGGACGTTCTCGCCGATCAATTTGGCGACGGCCTGGGCCATGCCCATCGTCTGGGCTTCCAGCGACTCGCGGACCCCCTTCCGCCGGCCGTCGATCGTCGGGCGGATACCAATCTTCGGGAGCGTTCCCACCCAACGATTCGTTGTCATGGTGCCAGTCGCAGTCGCCATAGCGCGTTCTCCTATTGCCGAATTCGATGTATTGCAGAAGGTCAGGGGGGGGCGAGCCGCTCCCTTGCTTGCCGGCTGCCTGCTCGCGTCCCCGCCTCAGGGCAATCCGATCAGCCGCCGGATGAGCCAGTCTCGGAAGCGGTCCGACGGAAGCTTGAGCATCTTGAAGCACCAGCGGACGTCCAAGCCCAGATAGTAGCGAGTCTTTGGCCGCTTGGCAATTAGCCCGTGCATCACCGCCCGCACCACGCGTTCGACCGGCGCCGCACGATTGATCGAGCGGGCGACCGCCTTTCGCATGATTTCCAGTTCCTCCTCATAGAGGGCCAAGACTTCGGGCGAAACATTGGCCGCCATCTCGTCCGCCTTGGCAATCGATTTTTCCCAAATGGGCGTATCGATCGGCCCCGGTTCGACAATCACCACCTTGATTCCCCAGCGCCGCAGTTCCACTCGCAAAACGTCCGTCACGGCCTCCATCGCGAACTTCGAGGCCCCGTACGCTCCCATGTAGGGCGGAGCAATCCCGCCGTTGATGGAGCCGATGTTGACAATCCGCCCTGAGCCTTTGCGAAGCAGCGGAACGAAAGCTTGGGTCACCGCCACATGGCCGATTACGTTGACTTCCAAATTGCGGCGGAACTGTTCAATCGGCAACAGTTCCAGCGGTCCCGGCATGGCAATGCCCGCGTTGTTCACCAAACCCGCAAGACCTGCTTCCCCGGTTTGTGTCGCAATGCAATCGGCGGCCGCCCTGATTTGCCCGGCGTCGGTCACGTCGAGTTGGACGGGCTTCAGCCGCGACGAAGCGTTGACCTGCAACTTCTCGCCCGCTTGGCGGCTTCGCACCCCAGCGAAGACATGATAGCCGCGTCGATCCAGTTCCCAGGCGCACGCCCGACCGATCCCGGTGGATGCCCCAGTAACCAAGTAATACCGGTTGCCTGATTCTTTTTCCATAGCCCTGATGATCTTCTTTTAGTCTTTTGTGGACGCGTTCGCGGAAGTGTAGCAAATCGTTCGTCGGGGACGCCAGACGGTCAAGAAAAAAAAGCGGCGAGCTTGGCTCGCCGGGAAAACTCGTCTGCGCTACTACGGATATCTCTTAGGGGAGCAGATGGCGTTTGTCGATCCGATAGGAAAGCAGTGCCGTATTCCCTCGGATGCGTTTCCCCTCCATCGGCTCGGCTACGCGCAAAGCCGAAGACTGCTCCTCTTCTTCCTCGGCGGCGCCGTCGCCGACGACCACCTCCATGCCTTCCCGCAGTTCGTTGCTACTGACCTCGGTCATCAATCCGTCACTCGCTCCGGTGCGGACTTTGATCGGCCGGACAAAGGATCCCTCGTCCACCCAGATGCTGCAATACTCATCGCGTCCGCGCGCCAGGGCCGCCGCCCGCTTGTTCTCGGAAATCAGACTGGCCGTAGCGGCGTCCTTTCCGGCCGGCTCGCTCGCGGCGACCTCTTCCGGCGCCGGCGGATCGGGCAGGGACTGCGGCACCCGCGGCCGCCACCGCAACGCCGTGCTGGGCACCAACAATACATTCCGCTTCTGATCCAATTCAAAGCGGAGCCGGGCCGTCAGGTGCGGCAACAACTTGCCGTCGGGATTGTCGGCCGAGACGACCACCGTATAGGTCACCGTGTTCTGGGTCATGGCCGCATTGAGGCGGACTTGCGTCACTTTGCCGCGAAACACTTCATCCGGATACGCATCCACCGTAAAACTAACCGGGATGCCGACGTGAACGTGACCGATGTCCGATTCGTTGATCGAGGCGCAGACGCGCATCCGGCGGAGATTCTTGGCAATCACGAACAACCCGGGACCGCCCGGTGCGGCTTGGACGGTGCGGCCGATGCTCGCATGGTGATCAATGATGATGCCACGGACCGGGGACTTCACCACGGTGTTGCGAAGATTCGCTTGGGCGATGTCCAACAGCGCCTCGTTCTGTCGCACGGCCGCCTTGCACGACTCCACACCGGCCTCGGCGGTCTTGTGATTGGCCACGATGGCCACATAGTCGCTGTCGGCGATGGCCTTCATCGGCACCAGGCTCTTGGCACGATCGAGATCATCGGTGGCCTGGGCCAAACGCGCCTTCGCCTGTTCGAGATCCGATTTGGCGCGCTGCAGGGTGGCTTCGGCGTACTCACACTGAAACTTGTACGTGGCGTCGTCGATCTTTGCCAGCACCGTCCCTTCATCGACGATTGCGCCGTAGTCGATCGTTTTCTGATGCGGATTGGCCGGATCGCCAAGGGCCTCGATCCGCCCGACGACTTGGGCGGCAACGTCGACGACTTCTTCCGGTTCCACAGTACCGGTGGCACCGATGGTCGAAAGCAGATCACCCCGCTTGATCTTCACGGTGCGGAGATTGGCCGTGGATTCGGGGGAGGTAGGAGTCGTGTTGCGGTGTAGTAGTATGCCCGTCGCCACGGCGATTACGAGCGTGGCGAAAAAAGCTACTGCTGCCTTCATGGTTTACCTCCGAAGCAAAGAACAGTCGCACTCGCGGGCGGCAGCATTGGACCTCTCTGCGCAACGGCCGCCAAAATCGGTCACCTCACAGGGGTTTCAACCAATTCCAACGCAATCACTTCACCGAGCATCCAACTGCTCGATCTGCCACCGTGACCCGCACAACCGTTGTGCGACTTCCCCAGAGTTCACGGTAACAATAACACTTGTCAGCAAGGACCACCGGCGGCGGTCCCAGACTTCAGACGACGCCAAAACAGCTCACAACGACAAAACCACGCACGTTTTGGTGGGATGTTAAGTGTTTCATACACACGGAGAGTTCAGCGAAAACTATCTGGGGGATCGTTTCGCGACAGTGCCCCCATTATAGCATGGTAGGCCCCGACGTCTACCCCCTGGCATGTCCCGGCCGCCATTTTTGCCTGCCTCACCTGTGACTGCTTCACAGACCGCAAACGTGCTTCACGGTCCTCCGCAGAACGCGTGCAATCCCTCACGAATCGACACGCACCCACTCACAACCGGGCCACAGCGACTACTCATCTCGCCCTATCTGTGAGCGCGCCAATCGAGGCGAACAGGCAAGAAAAGCCAACCCCGTTAATGCGGAAAGAAAAAGCAACATAGAATAGCGCAGCACTACTGCTGCTTGCCCTGTCGCTACCGTCGACTCTCCGGCAGCGAGTCAAGAAATTTCGCCAGCGCCGTGTAGTACTCTCCCGGCATGCCATCGTTGTGATCGCGCCCCGGAAGAAGCATGAATGTCTTCGGTTCGTTGGCCGCTGCAAACAGCCGCTGCCCGCAGGGCAACGGCACAATCGTATCGGCGTCGCCGTGGGCTTGGAACAGCGGCCCTTGGTATTGCCCGATCTTGGCGACCGAGTCGAGTCGCGTGCGCATGGCCCATTGCACAGGGAGCCAGGGAAAATGATACGCGGCCACATTCGGCAAAGTATCAAACGTGTTCTCAAGCACGAGCGCCCTTGCCCCGTCCCGGGCCGCGAGATCCACCGCCACCGCGCCGCCAATCGATTCGCCCATCACGACGATGTCCTGTTCGGCGATGTTTTCGCGGGCTGCTAACCACGCTCGCGCCGCGCGCGCATCGGCGAGAATGCCCAACTCGTTGGGCTTGCCCTCGCTGCGTCCATAACCGCGATAATCGAACACGAGCACCGAGGCATGAACCAGTCGATGAAGCGCCTGCATGCTTTCGGCACGATGAGTAACATTGCCGGCATTGCCGTGGCAGAAAAGAATCACCGCCCTGGGCTTCGAGCGGGGCACATACCACCCGTGCAACCGTGTCCCATCGGCCGACTGGAACCAAGCGTCCTCGGCCGCAATCCCGGTTGGATTCCAGTTCCCAATCGGATGCCTGGCAGGGATGAAGATCAGCAGGTTTTCGAAGAATAACATCGCAATCAGAATCATCAGATAAGCGAATGCCAGGGTGATGACGACCCTGCCGAACAGCTTGGGCCATCGCCGACGATGCTCCGAAGTCCGCCCCGCTGCATCGCTCTCCTTGCCCGCTTCCTGCATCCTATTTTACTCCACAATGAAATCGACCTCATCCCGTGGCACGAGATGAGGTCGACTTGAGTTCGCAATGTCGTCAACGATTAGCGGAACTTGTAGTTGGGGTTCTTAATGTCGAAATCAGCATCGGTAAACCCGTTGTTCAGCTTCAGGTTGAGGTAGGTATACTCTTCCATCAACTCCGGAGCGCTGCCCTTTTCTTTCGGCCAGTCGTACGACTCATAACGGATGGGCAGGTTCAGTTCCTTGTCGACGAAGATTCGAGCCAAGTGGAAGAGGAAATTTCGCCGCGGCACCGGATGAATCACCTCGATGCAGGTGCAAACTCGGCCGTTGATCTTGGCGCCCTCGTAAAACTTGACATCGCACTCGCCGTACTTGATGTCCTGCTCGCCGACCTCGACCAAGCGCTTCGTCAGGTTGAGAATTCCCAACTCGGTCAGCGGGTAACGCTGGTTCCGCATCGCGATCGGTCCATCGGGCTTCAACGAAACCGTGCCGAACATCGTATTTTGGATGCCGACGCCGTGGGCCCACATGTTGCCATTATTTTGGCCTTCGATGTAGATGACTTCCTGGCCCTTGAGGCTCGCCGGGCCAAGGAAGTACATGTAGACGCTAAAGGGCTTTTGCCGCAACTTGACGAACATGTACTCGTAGTCCATCACCTTGCCGCCGATGCGTTCGCGCTTGGCAACCGTGGCCGAGTAGTCCGAGATCTTTTCCAAATTGCCCAATCCGGAGTAGGCCCAGCGCAAGGTCGGCATCAAAGGATGCTCGCCTGCAACACCGGGTCCCAACTGGGGCGCGGCCGAAGCGGCCATCGCCGCTTCCGATCGCTCGGCCACCTGATAGGCGGGGCGCCGCTGGGCCTCTTGGGCTGCCGCCGGGGCCGCTTTGCCGGTCATTTGGCTGCCCTCGGACTGCCGGCGGAGCAACTCGCCGGGCTTGGCCGCCATGGTGGCCTGGGCTAGGGTCATCCCCAACAGCCCGACCGACGCCAAAAGCCACCATGATTTGCCGTTCCGTACGCTCATAAAACCTTCCTCCTTGTAACGCCTGCGCCAGTGCCCAATCCCGCTGGTAAACTCATCCGTGATTTGCTTGCTAGGTCCCACAACCGGCTCATACTCGCCAAAGTCATTAGCCGAATCTTACGGTCTGCCGGGCAGTTGGTACAGAGTAAAGCGGCCGTAGGGTCGATGACGGCCCCGATTCTCCAATTCCCGATTCGGGCCTTCTTCGACCTTATCGCGAAATCCGTAAGCAACGATTACAATGTTTCCGCTCGAAGGGGCGTCTTGCCCAATCGTTGAGCTACCCTGAACATAACCGCAACCGCCATATCTTACCCATTCCCCTGCCACGTGAGGAGGCCAGTTTCGTGACGCCGTCGGACATCCAGATTGTCACCGTCGTTTCTCAAGCCTTCCAACAAAACTCCTACATTGCCTGGCTTTCCAATCAAAAACAGTGCGTCGTGGTCGATCCAGGCTTGGAGCCGGACAAGATCCTTTCCCAGTTGGATAAGAAGGGGCTGACGCCGGCCGCCATTCTCAACACCCACGGACATGCCGACCACATCGGCGGCAACGGGGCCATGAAGAAGCGTTGGCCGCATTGCCCGATTGTCATCGGCGTCGACGACGCCCCAAAGTTGACCGACCCCTGGCTGAACCTTTCGGCCAGCTTTGGGGTGCCGATTACTAGCCCGCCGGCCGATGTCCTCGTCAACGATGGCGATACCTATGAAGCGGCCGGCTTTAATTGGCAGGTTCGCTCCATTCCCGGCCACTCGGTTGGCCATGTCGTCTATCTTTGGGAAGGCCAGGAACCGCCGGTCGTCTTCACCGGCGATGTGATCTTCTCGGGCAGCGTCGGCCGCACCGATTTCCCCGACGGCGACCACCGCCGGCTGATCCTCGGCATCCGCTCGAAACTCTTCACCTTGCCCGACGAGACGATCCTGTACTCCGGCCACGGCGAACCGACGACTGTCGGCGAAGAGAAGCAATCGAACCCGTTCGCGGGCCTGAGGGCAAGACTGTAAGCCCGGCGAATGAATGGTAACCAGGGCTAAGGCCGATCTTAGGCCGTTGTAGTGGGCACCGTGGAAGCCTCGCTAAGGCGCTTTGGAATTAAAATCACCTTTCCTGCAGTGTCGCCCTACGAATCGGTACCGGCCGCCAGAGTGCGGCCATTGCCCCCCGGCGCAAAACATCGTCTGATGGTCATGGCACCTCTGGAGCGACAGCCTCGGGTTTTCCACCTGGCACACGTTTGGCTGGCGGATCGCGACGAAGCGCACGAAGTTGTACCATCATCCGGTCCCCGTATGGCGTGAGCGCCCAATAGGTGGATGTGTCTTTGACGCTACGTTTCCGATCACTCTCTTTGATCATTCCCAAGGCTCTGAATTGGATTAAGCATGTTTCAATGTCATTGTCACGGAACCTAATATATTCGATATGTTGTTTCCTGAAGTCTTCGTCTTCGTTCAACTCCTGTGATGCAAGTTGTTCAAAATGCTTGTGGAACGCGAGCCGAAGGGCGTGTTCCGATGCTTCATTTATCATTACCGGTGCTACGCCAGCAAATATTTCATTCCATGACGCGTTCATGGTGGCGTCGTAAGCCGTTCGTTCACGAGACCCGCTGGGAGGTGTCGCGACGAAAGAATACTCTATCTCATACAAGTCGTCACCCTGCATCAAATCTTCCGTTCCGGGGGGAGCACCGGTACGGATTTGCTTGAGTTCCTCCTCCAATTCTGCAAGCTGTTTTCTTAATGCCAGCACTTCCCGAACTGTCGCATCCGAAGGAATATTGTCCGCACGCATCCAGCCAACCGCCGGATGACGTTTGACGTTAGCCGTCAAGCCAACGATTACCTTCGCCTTCAAGTCTTCTGCAGACTCCCAGTAGGCGCATGTGTGCTTCTTCTCAACCTTCGCTCGGAACTCTTCTAGCTTTTTCCAGCTTCCAGGGTCCGTTTCCGTCTTGCCGCGTGGAAGATTGTCCGGGGACTTGTGTAGTAGCGGAATGACCGGCTTCTTCTGCCGTGTTGCGTATTCGTACTCTTTTTCCGTATAACCGATGCCTTCTTCATCTAGAGATCCATACCGACCACCAACGAGCAGCACGTAATAATCTGAAGAATCAATCACATCTTAGATAAGTTGCCACGCTGTGTCATCTGCGGCGGGAAACAGTTCCATCCCAGCAGGCATATGGTCGAGTTCGAGCACAGCCTTTAGCACTGCCTGTCGTTCAACGATCAAGTCGCGAAACGTCGAGGAAATGAAGACTTGAAACCGCTTCTCAGTCATATTGTTTCCGCCCTAACTTGGTCCATGCCGTTCTGTACCGCTTTCCATCGCGCTGCGATTAAGCTACCCTGCCCCCACGTTCCGCTCAAACGCCTCTTGCTCGCGCTGGTACAGGGCCAGCACCGATTCGAACGTCGCCGGAGCAATCTTCCACACCGGACTTTCCTCCGTATGCGAGTTGCAGTGCGTCGTGAACAGCCGGTACATGAACTTGAACAGGTGCCGCGGTACCCGCAGCGTGGCGAACGAATCGATCAACCGGTGCTCGTCGACCCCTTCGAACAACTCGGTGATCCGCGGCGATCGCCCCTCGGCCGAACAGGCCGCAAGCCGGGCGTTGGCCATGTCGTAGAGCGATTGCCCCGTCCAATTCAACGAAGGAATGAGATTTTGTTTATCCAGCCGCGCTCGCTGGTGGAAATCGCGGCTCTCGCGATCTAACAGGCGCTCCAACTCGATCGGCAACAGCATCTTCAATCCCAGGCCGGGATGCTTCAGAAACTTGTTATCGAGCATTGGCCATACCAGTGCCCGCATCCGTTCGGTGGCCCCATTGACCAAGTACGGCTCATCGACGCGGTCCACCAGCACGAGGATCCCGTCCATTTTCAGAGAGCGCAGAACGCCCTGCAGTTTGGCCAGCAATTCGTAGCGGTCGTCGGTCCGCGGCACGGAGGGCAAGGGCTGGCCGACAATCTTGTTGCCGGGAAAACTCAACAGCGTGCGCCAGAGAAGTTTCGTGCTGCGGGTCAATGTCCGCGTATTGCGGTTGATCCGCCAGGCCATCCACCACCAGCGGGCAAGCCGCCACACTCGGGGCAGCCAGCCGGCCGCAATCGCCATATATGGCCACGGTGTCCGAGCCAGGGACCATTCGTCACGCGCTATGCCAAGGCCGACAAGCAACCCAATAACGACCACGGTCACCGAGATGCCAACGACAACGTCCCACTTGGACCGCCAAGTGGAAAACTTCAACTTGCGTCGCAAGCGCCGCCAGCGCTGCAACGAATTCTCGGCGGTCGACTGGTCGTAGCACGCCGCCAAGAGCATTACATCGCGGACCTGGGCGGCATCAAGCGTTTCGACCGGCAACGCTTCGTCGCGGGCCGCCGGGTAACGCACCTGCTTGTTGTCCAGAATCCGGTCGACCAACTGGGTGACGCCCAGCGACAGCACGGCGTCCATGTGGTCCCACAGCCGCCAGTGATCGAGCGCCTTTTCAGCGCGACGACGACCGCCGAGGATCCGATTGCGAAAGTGATCGAGAAACGGATTGAAATCGTCGTACTGGACGACGAACACCTGTTGCTCGGGATGCTCGGCGTTGTAGTCCATCAAGTGCCGGACGACCTGCAAGCGGATGGCCGTCTTGCCCGACCCCTTCTCCCCAAAGACCACCGCCGTGGCCGGCTCCGAGGGGTCGCCGTAGATCTTCTCCCACGATGGATGGAACGTGCTCCGGATGCAACTGCTCTTAAAGACCAAGTCGGTCTGGGCATCTTCGTCGACAAACGGATTGGCGGCAATGCCGTGATGGTCGAGAAACTGTTGAATTCTCATTTACTCAACTGGATCGCAAGGAAAACGAGGAAAAGGACAAACACCACCAACGCCACCACGCCGACGGCGGCCAACTGGATCTTCGACGAGGGAAAACTCTTCTTCGGCAGCGGTGTCGCCAGAGTGTCAGAAGCGGTCGCGACGACCGCATCGAACTCGGGAAACGTGCGATTGAACGACAATTGCGGAAACACCCGCTCGGCCTCGCGCCAATCGGGCCAGCCCTCGCGCCAGACATAGGTATCGCCGCTGATGCGCCCCTCGGCCAGCCAACTCCGCATCACATCGGTTCTGGCCGGTCCGTATTGCCCGCCCGACGGCGGCCGCACGTACCAGACCACCTCGCCCGCCTCGGCAAAGGGATCGTTCGTCTGCTCCATCGGCGAGGCCTGGGGAGCGGGCCCCGACAGGCCGCTAATGGCCGCCAGAATCTCCTCGTCCGAACTCTGCTCATCGCCGGCCAACGCCGACTCACGATCGTCGGCCGAGGTCGCGGCGAATTCGCCCGCCGCCAGCGACTGCCCACCGCGACGCTGGCGGGAACTGGGCCGAGTGCTCTGGTGCGGGATCAGCATGCGCGCGCCGCAATGCGGGCAGATGCCGCGCAGGCCCGCCTGGAATTCTTTGACGTGCAGCTTGTGCCCGTTCGGGCAGAAAAAACGGATGCCCATGCTCGGCCTGTTGTTTCCCCCATTATAGCGAGCCTGCCGCCAGCGCACCACGGGCTAGGGAGTCCCGAGAAAAGGAATGTTGTGAGGCCCGAAAACGGGCTCCGTTGCCAGAATTCGCCCGGCGTTGGAGGCAACCCGGCGACCGCGCTTCGCTGCTCCTAACGCCGCCCTTTCCCGCCACTCAAAAAGGCCTTTAGCACCAGCTCGCTGTTGTGCTCCTCGTCGCGGGCACTGTAAAGCAAGGTGACGTTGCCTCGCCTGGCCGCCGCGCGAATCGGCGCGAGCTTTTCCCGTTGCTCGTTCAGCTCGGCGAAATAACGGCGGCGAAATTCCTCCCAGCGCTCGGGATCGTGGCCAAACCACTGCCGCAATTCCTTGCTGGGTGCAATCTCCTTCAGCCAGCCGTCGACCGGCAACTCGTCTTTCTTCACGCCCCGCGGCCACAGCCGCTCCACCAAAAACCGAGCGCCGTCGTCGCGCCCCGGCGGATCATAGACTCGTTTCGCACGAATCATCGCCGTGCCCTATCTTGCTCTGAAAAAATTCGACCAAGAGAATCTGGATGAATTATAGGGAGTCTCACGCCCGCAAAAACATTCGATTGCGATAAAGGTACCATAGCACGATCCATAGACCGACAATTTCCACTCCCGAACTGAGCAAGTTCACATAGACCGTCCGGTGGGAGCCCAAGAGGAGCTTGGAAATCTCGTTGCCCAGGTGCTCGAAGGCCGGATCGAAAACGTAGGCCAGCAAGGCGTTGGCCCCGATCACCACGAACGGAAACGCCCAACGTCGATAGCCGGCCACGTCGATCACGGCGTAGAACAAAGCCAGAATCAAGAAGCTCATCCCGCCCGACCAGAGAACCATCGAACTGGTCCACAAATGACGATTCAGCGGCAACCAGTAGCTCCAGATCCAACCGATCGCCATGCAGCCAACACCGAGCGAGAGGAACCAAAGCACGCGTCGTCCAGCAGACAACGGCCGCATCAACAACTGCCCAGCCACCGCTCCCAACAGCACGCTGGCGGCAAAACCGAGGCTGCTAACCACCCAGGTGAACGAGTGCAGACGCCGATAGGGACCCAGCACCTGCACGTCGACATAGCGGGCGAGATTGGCTTGTCGCTCCAAGGTCCCGGCCGGTTGACCGTCGAATGGCACCAGCAGTAACAGCCCCGCAAACACCAACAACAGCAAGACGAGGAGCGCAACCTGTCCCCGCAGCTGCAGATGAAGCATCGCCACCGCGGTCACCAGGTAGCCAACCGCAATCGCCTGCAACGCATTGCTGTACAGTTCAAAATTGGGCGGGAGGTACTTCACCTCCTGGGCGATGATCCCCAGCACCCAGAGCAAGGCCACGCGGCGGAAGATGCGCAGGTACGACCGCCACAACGGCTGCCCCACCGTGGCCCGCTTCGCCATCGCCAACGGCATTGCGGCCCCCACGACAAACAGAAACAAGGGCATGACCATGTCCCAGGCGACGAAGCCGCGCCAGATGGGATGTGTCAGTTGCCACTCGGCGACGTCGTAGAACTCCGGACAGCCCCAAGCCACCAGCCCAAGCAAGAACTCGCGGCCGCCGGTGATCCAAAACATGGTGAAGCCGCGCAAGGCATCGAGCGACACCAGACGCTGCGACGCCGGTTTTGCGACGGTCGCGATGCCGCTTAGTGATTCCTCGCCGCGCGGCGCGACCGTGCTTTCGCCTGCCATCCGGCTTTCCTCATCTCTGACCTACGGAATCACTGCAGGATATCTTGTGGAAGGACAATCCCGTGCGGGCCGAATTGTAGCCCAGGGATGAGTCGCCGGCAACATGATATGGGTCGCCTCGATTGACTCTGGTCCCCGATATCCCCTATCCTAGCCGCAAAGACATAGCTTCGCGCTCACTTCGAATAACCTTATGAATCTCCGCGAAATATCGTATGGCTCTGTCGAGTTTCGGCAGGAATGCGAACTGCGGCAGGAAGTGCTGCGACGGCCGCTGGGCTTGAATCTCTACGACGAAGACCTGCGGCGGGAGGCCGACCAATGGCACTTTGGCCTTTTTGATGGCGCCGGCGATTTGATCGGCTGCGTGATCGCTGCGCCGCAGTCAACCACGGAAGCGAAGATCCGTCAGATGGCCGTAGCCCCAGCATTTCAGCGGCGTGGTCTCGGACGAATCATTCTTCAACAGCTTGAAGCCACTCTCGTCGCGCGAGGCTTCACCCGCTTCACTCTACACGCCCGGCAGTCGGCCGTCCCATTTTACGAAAAATTGGGCTACCGAGTCATGGGGCAACGGTTTGTAGAAGTTACCATCCCGCATGCAGCGATGGAAAAGACGCGTGATCAGCCTCGTCCTTCTACACGAGATGACGTGTCATCCTGAGCGCACTGCCAGAAATCGTCGCAATGCGTCCTCCGGATACAGCACGAAGGCATATTCTCGCGAACCCAGCACGCGTTCCGCCTCGATCCGCTGGGCCAATTGACTCTGCCGCTCCTCGAGTCGCTTGCGGCGGTCTTCCAGCCACGGTTGCAAGGCCTCGTTGACCGAGCGGATGGTGCGGCAACGCTGTCGGGCGTTTTCCCGCGTCTGCGCGGTCTTGATCCAGCGCCGCTTCTCAGCAATCAGGCTAGCGGGGCGTTTCTGCACACCGTCCAAGAATCGTTCGGGATGAAAAGCAAGCCCGCGCAACTCCGCCGCTATCGTCCGCTGCTCCTCCGCCGCCGAGTCGGCGTGCTCGACCGGCAATAAGAGCGTCGCGGTAACGACCATCAATCCTGGCGCGCGGCGACCGAAGAACCGCTCCATCAGCACATCGGTTACCCGGTCATATTTCGCACCGCCAATCCCGTGAATGAACAGGTCGCCCAATACGAGCCGCGCCCAAAGGGTGGTAATCAATGCTCGCGGGCGGATCCGGACATTGTTGTGCTGCAGTTCCAGTAATCGTGCAACGGCCGGTGCCCCGTCTCGCTCCTCGCTCAACGGCAGCACCGCCTCCCAAGCCTGGCGATCGGACACAATCAGTTCTTCCGCTCGTCGCCGGACAAACAGTCTTCGTCGACGGGAGTTCTCCACCGTCCAAACCCACAGCGGCGCCTCGAGCCAGTCACCTTCCTGCGCCAATTCCGGCGCGGGATGCGACGTGCTGCGGATCCGATGCAACCGGCGATATTCACGGATCGCAGTGTTGTAGACCTCGCGAAAATCGGCGAGCCGGGCCAGCAAATGGGCGATGAACCACTGGAACGCCTCGCCACGACATACCTCGCTCTGCGGCACCTCCAAAGTATGCAAGCCCCAAGTGGCCTCGAGCTGGTGCCGGCCCTGGGCGATGCATGCGCCGAGGTTGTCGGTCTCGTCGGCCCGCCGCTGGACCATTGGCCAAAACTCCTCGATCAATGGGTTTGCCACCAGCGGCCGAATTTGCTCGGTGACACGGCGACCGAACGAGGCGAACATCGCCCGGTCTTCGATTTTCCGCTCCTCATAGGCCACCTTGGGCTCGGGGCGATCCATCGCGATCGGCAACACCCGCGGCGCGGCGAGTGATCCGCCCGGCACCCGCAAGGAGGCGCTGGCGAACACGTCGTCATCGATGATCAGGTTGATCGCCGTGGCGCGATGGTGAGCTGCGATCGCTCCCAAAGCAAAGTTCTTGAACCAGACGCCCGGATGAAACATCTGCGGCTGGTGCCCGGCCAAAAAGATCGATGAATCCGCAGCTGGCACGCGGGACGGCACCTCACGATAGGCCGATGTCCAGCGCCGCGCCCCGGCAATCAGTTCCCTTCTCGCCAAGGCGGCCACCTCGCTTAGCCGCTTCCCCTGCAAATCATAGTCGAACTCTTCGGCCAGCCGCCGATTCTCCCGCACCAACTCCGGCACGTCTTCGATCGCGGGGACAATCAACGACGCTCCGTTCTCTTGCGGTGCGCGAAGGTCATCCTCGGGCATTAAGGCGGCAATCCGCTCTGCCTCGGCAGCCTGATCGTTTTGGCTGTTGCGATTAAGCATTGGCCGCCTGGTCACCGCGCCCTGATAAAAGCCTCTCGTCCTCCTCGGACCGCTCGGCCCGATCCAACACATCGCGATAGACGGCCAAGCGCGTCTCGGCATCGTCCAGCGCCCCGCCGAACGACCGCTTTTCGTCGAGATAAATCAACGGCACGGCCAGTTCGACAATTCGCAGCCCTTGCTGCACCGCCCGCACCCAGAGTTCCAAGGGCATGGCGTAGCCGGTTTCTTGAAGATCGAGCTTTTCGAGCGCCGCCACCCGGTAGGCCTTGAAGCCGCAAAAGGTGTCGGTCAACTGCAGGCCCAATCGGCGGTTGACCTCTTCGGTGATTACCGCGTTGACCCGTCGTCGGGCCTCGGGCGGCTCGCTGTCGCCGGGAAACTTCCGCAGGTACCGACTGCCGGACACGATATCCACATCGCTTTGGCAGCAGCGGTGCACGAACGAGGGGATCATCTGCGGCTGGTGCTGGCCATCGCAGTCGATCGTTACCAAGGTATCGTAGCCGCGGCTGATGGCAAACTGGAAGGCCGACCGCAACGCCATCCCGTAGCCTTCGTTGACCGGGTGCCGAATCAGCAGGATGTCGTCCCGTGCTGCGAGCAGTTCCGAGGTGCCGTCGGTCGAGCCGTCGTCGACCACCAGCACGTCGCGGCAGTAGTTCAACGCCCCCGCCAGCGCGGGCGTGACGTGCTCTCGCTCGTTGTAGATCGGCAGCGCAGTAAGTGTTCGGCAATCCATACCCCCAATTGTACGCCACGGCCCGACTGAGGAAAGGAGCGGCGGAAGAGATGAAGGGGGAAGCAGGAAGGACAAATGGGGTCGGAGTTCTGCCGGTTTAGCGGCCGACGGCACGTCGCGAACCTCTCCGTTTAGCGGCCGACGGCACGTCGGCCCATCAGGGTTCAGGGTTCAGAACCGTTCGGCGACGGTCGCGGCATTGTCCACCCCACGGCAACCGCCGCCTGCGCAATGCAGCCGGCAATCAGCCATGGCCATGCGACCCGAACAACCGGTTGAGGAGTAGAGAGCCCCCAATTGGTAAATACCAATGCCGCGAATAGCAGCGCGGATGCAATCAAGGCTCCGACAGCCGATTGCCATCTCCGTTGCATTCCCAAAAGCAAGCAAGCCACGACATTCAAGACGGCCAGTGAGAACACCGCCACCGGCCATTTGAAGAAGAGGAACGGCCCGCCGATCACGGCAATCGCAATGACGAGCCGCCGCAGTCGCCCGCCTTCATCCTTCATCCCCAGCCCCTTCTCTACCCCAACTTCGAGATCGCCTTGAAATCGTCCTTCAGCGAGCAGTACAGCTTCTGATAGAGCGGGAAGGCCCGGTCGTAGTAATTCTTCGCCGGCCGATTGACCGGCGTCTCTTGGACCACCCGAATCGTCGCCGCGCAGGCCTCTTCGATGTTCTTGAACGCCCCGGCGCCGACCGCGGCCAGCAAGGCCACGCCATAGGCCGGCCCTTCCTCGCTGTTGATCGTCACGACCTTGCGGCCAAAGACGTCGGCCTGGATCTGTCGCCAGAACGGGCTCCGCGATCCGCCGCCGGAAGCCCGAATCTGTCGCACGGGCACGCCCAATTCCTCGAAGATCGCCAGACTGTCTCGCATCGAGTAGGTCACGCCTTCCATAATCGCCCGCAGCATGTGGCCGCGCGTATGGGCGACCGTCAACCCGACGAAGCAGCCGCGAGCATCGGGATCGGCATGCGGAGTCCGCTCGCCCGAGAGATACGGCAGGAAGAATAGTCCATGGCTGCCCACTGGCGCTTGCTGGGCTTCGTCGGTGAGGATGTCGTACACTTCGCGCTTCGCCCGCTTGGCCGCCGCGATGTCGGCCTTGCACAATTCGTTGCGGAACCACTGCAGCGAGCCGCCGGCACAGAGATTGACGCCCATCATGTGCCATCGGCCGCGCACGGCGTGGCAGAAGGTGTGCACCCGACCCTTGGGATCGATCTTCACCTCATCGCTGTGGACGAACATCACGCCGGAGGTGCCGATCGAGGTCGAAAGCACGCCGCGAGTGACGATGCCGTTGCCCACGGCGCCCGCCGCACAGTCGCCGGCGCCGCCCACCACCACGCAGTCGGTCGTCAGGCCGAGCAGTTTGGCTGCCTCGGGGGTCAACCGGCCCGTCACTTCTTCCGACTCGTAGCACTTGCCCAGCAGATCGATGTCCAATTCCAGCGCCGAGAGCAATTTCTTCGACCACGAGCGATTGGCCACGTCCAACAGCAACATGCCGCTGGCGTCGCTCACTTCGGTGGCATATTCGCCGGTCAGTCGGCGGCGAATTTCGTCCTTCGGCAGCAGCACTTTGCGCGTCTTTTCAAAATGCTTCGGTTCGTTGTTTCGCAGCCAGAGAATTTTCGGTGCGGTGAAGCCGGTTAACGCTGGGTTGGCGACCAGCTTGATCAAATTGGCGCGCCCACCGACCCGCTGTTCCATTTCGGCGCACTCAGCGGCAGTCCGCTGATCATTCCAGAGGATCGCCCGGCGGATGACCTTGTCGTTCTTGTCCAAGAACACCGAGCCGTGCATCTGGCCCGACAGGCCGATGGCCTTCACGTCGGCCGGCTTCAATTTGGCCTTGGCCATAGTCGCCCGCACCGACTTGATCGTCGCCTGCCACCAGTCCTCCGGATCCTGCTCGCTCCAGAGTGGCTTGGGAAAGTAGCAGGGATACGTCACCATCGCCGAGGCCAGGATCGTGCCGTCCTCGGCAATCGCCAAAGTCTTCGTGCCGGAAGTGCCAATATCGATTCCAAGGTAGGCGCTCATGGTCGGTCCCGTCGAGGGTTCAGGGGTCGGGTTTTGGCTCCGGAGGAGGACACGTCTCACCGGCGGCTTGCCCGGCGTATCGTGACCGTCGCCCATGGGAGTTAGGAACGTGTGAGAACTGCCGAGATTGTAACGCCTTGGAGGGCGATTGGGCAACCAGTCCATTGACCGCCGGCCCCCTTTTGCCCTAGGTTGGAAGGAGCGGGCAATGCAATCGATGCGAGAACCGCTCATACCAACCCGACGCCATTTCATCCCCGCCAGAACGGAAGACTTCGGTCCGCCTACAACCATGATGAAATACTTCTCCTTCCCCACGGCTTCGCGCCGGCACATCTGGCTGGTTGCCAGCGTCTTGCTTTGCCTCGCCGGGTGTGGGGCAGAGAAAAAGACCAGCGATGGCGGCACCGAACTGCCCTTGGCGGGCGTCAAGCTCCGATTGGCCGTGGTCGACGACCCCGCGCTTGCCACCGCGATCACCCGCGCCAGCGGCGAATGGAACACGCAAACCGGCTCGCAACTAGAAGTGGTTCAGGCGACGGAAAAAGACCTCCTTTCCGCCGACGTTCTGCCGGCCGACGCGGTGATCTGCTCGCCCCATCTAGGCGGCGTGCTGGCCGAAAAGAAATTGCTCGCTCCGGTGCCGTCGAGCATCGTCAACAGCAGCGAATGGCGCTCGATCCTCCCACTGCTGAAACTTCGCGAAGCCGCCTGGGGTCCGGACCTTGTTGCCGTGCCCTTTGGTTCGCCCGTGTTGACGGTTTACTATCGGGCCGACCTGCTGGAGAAGTTGGGGCGAAAGCCGCCGCAAGACTGGGCCGAGTATCAGCAGCTTGCAATGCTGTTGTCGCAGCAGGGGCCGAAAACCGCAGCCAATTCGACGAGCGGCAAAGCGCCATGGTGCGGCGCCATCGAACCTCTTGCTCCCGGCTGGGCCGGGATCACGCTCTTGGCCCGCGCCGCCGCTTATGCCCGACATCGCGACAGCTACTCGACGCTGTTCGACATCGGCACGATGGAACCCTTGATCGCCGGGCCGCCATTCGTCCGCGCATTGGAGGAACTGGTGGCCGCGGCCAAACTCGGTCCGGCGAATGCCCTCCAATTCGATCCGACCGCCGCCCGTGCTGCTTTTTGGCGGGGCGAATGCGGCATGACGCTGAGTTGGCCGACCGCCGCCGCAACCAATGTGGGCGAAAAGACGGCTGCCGGTCCACTGCCGGCGAAGCCCGCAGCCGAGCTAAAGGTTGATTTTGCCGAATTGCCCGGCTCGCGACAGAGCTATAACCGCGAACCCCAGGACCACGACGGCGAAGCCAATCCCTGGGAAGACCGAGCGGAGGACGAGTCGCCCCGTGTGACGCTGCTGTCGATCGTCGGTCGCCAAGGCGTGGTCCATGCCAAATCGGAACGGCCGGAAGCCGCCTTCCAGCTTCTCTTGTGGCTATCCGGCAGCCGCATGAGTTCCGAGATTAGCCCAGCCAGCCCGGCCACGACCTTGTTCCGTGAAGCCAATTTGAAATCGCCCGGACTTTGGGTCGAAAAGCCGGTGCCACCGATGGCGGCGGTTCACTACGCCGACGCCACCGAGGCCGCGTTGAAGCGAGGGCAGTGGTTGGGGGCCCTGCGCATGCCCGGCAGAGCCGACTACCTAGCCGCAATGGACGAAGCGGTGGCCGCGGCCGTAGGCGGCCAAAAAACTCCCGCCGCCGCCCTGAAAGAGGCCGCAGCGAAGTGGCAGAAGATCACCGAACGCCTCGGCGTGGAACCGCAGCGGGCCGCGTATCGCCACAGCCTGGGTTTGGAATAGCGACGTCTGTCTTGATCGATCCCGGAAACACGATAGACTGACTTTCCGTCTCAGCGGGCAGACGCCGCTAAGTAGCCGTGGACGTCTTGGCCCTTCCTGCGTTGGCTACGATCACATATCTTGTAAGGGCTGTAACAATGACCCTTTCTCCAGCAGCAGTTGCCTTCATCATCGTCTTCGCTGTTGTCGTCTGTCTAACGCTAGCGTTCCAATTTTCCATTGCGATTCCCTGGTTCAAGGCGTTCATGAGCGGCGCACCTGTTTCTGTGCTGGACGTCCTCGCAATGCGGCTTCGCCGAATCAACGTAGCTTCAGTGGTTGCGGCGATGGTCGCGGCGAAGCAAGGTGGCATATCCGTTTCGTGTGCCGAAGCGCAGCAGGCGTCGTTGCAGGGCGTCGATCTGCGGAAAATCACCTTGGCGGCAATCGAGGCCAAGAAACGGGGATTGAACATGAGCTTCTCGGAACTCGTGGACGCCGAATTGCAGGGACAACTGGCCGAGAAACTGAAGGCGTAACGATCAAAACGCCCCTCGCGTTCTCCCGTCTCCCGTCTCCCGCCCCACGCCCCCGCCCCCCGCCTCTATTTGCTGGCCAGCGTGATCACGCCGTTCCAGTCGTTCGGCGGCCGGCGATTGTGCTGGGCAATGTAGACGGTCAAAAAATCCTTGACCTCGTCCTCGGCCGGTACGTGCTGCAGTAGCTCCAGCGTGCGGGCCCACTCGCGCTTGAGAAACGCGTCGAGTGCCGCCTCGTAATGCCGCAGATGCTCGTCGCTCAGCGAGGCGTCTTGCCCAGCCGGCGGCAGCAACTCATTGACTTCCACCGGCGCGTCGAGCCCGTAGGGTTGCACGATGGCTAGCCGTCGCACCCGCGCCACCGCAGGCGGCACGCGATGGCGGACGATCTGGGCGGTCGCCTGATCGAGCAGAATCGGGGCGTGGAAGATTTTGGTCATGCCTTCCAGCCGCGAGGCCAGGTTGACGACCGGTCCGAACACGCTCACCTTGGCTTGGTCAACCGTGCCGATCCGCCCGGCCACGGCCCGCCCGGTGGCAATGCCGATCCCAGCCCGAAACCCAGTGGTGCACTCAAACTCGGCACGCACGGCCAACGCTGCCCGGCAGCTGCGTTCCACCGCATCTTGCTGCGGCAACGGCCAGCCCCAAAAACCCATCGCCGCGTCCCCCTGGAAATCGCCGACCACGCCGCCCTGTCGACGAATATGCCGAGTCATGACGCCCAAGGCCTTGCTCACCCGGTCCAACAATTGAAAAAGATCGCCCGCCTGCCGTTCCGACTCGCGGGAGAAGCCTCGCAAATCGCAGAACATCACCGAGACCTCGGTCTCGCGCGGCGCCAGAACAATTTCCGGGTCTTCGACGGCCAACGTGTCGAGCACCACCGGCGAGAAGAATTGGCTCAACGTCGCCTGGCGGTGCTCGAGCAACCGCATCTGCCTCAGCGAGCCAAGCATGGCGGCCACCAGTTCCGCAAACTTCACGTCCTCGCGCAAGTCGGTGGGATCCGAGGATGGCGTGATGCTGGAACGTTCGACATTGAAACGGCCGGCAACGTACAGCCCCCAGCCGCGACAGGCCTTCGACAGCACCGGCGTACAGAAGGCCCAATCGATGCTATCGCTGGCCGTATAGGACTCGCCGACGGGCAGGGCTCCGCCGTGCCAGACATGCAACACGCTCTGCCGCTGCTGAATTGCCTCAAGGATCAAGCGTTGGCTGGGCCGAAAATCGGCCGCCACGGCCAGCCGCTGATCCCAGTGGAGCACGCGAGGAGAGGAGAGCTGCGGCAAAGCGGTCGGACCACCGTTTTCACACCCGTCGCATGATTCGTGTCCTTCGCGCGCTTCGTGGATCCCTGGATGGTCTTCGCGAAGTGCATCGACCGACACCACCGCCGCCGCATCCGCCCGCGGGACACCGGCCAGCACCATGCTCACCAAGCGCACAAAAAGTTCCTCGTCGCCCGCCGCGCCGGAAATTACCTCCGGCAAGCGGCTGAGGACTTCGATCCGGTGATCGGGGTTGTGAAACCGTACCTCCTTGAGATACTGCGCACTGAACGCCTGCTGTTGCACCGGAGCCGGTTCGTCGATGGTGACGTTGACCTGCTGATCAGCGAGCGTGAAGGTGGTCTGTCCGACAACAAAATGCTCGCCTGGCGAGAGAGTAAAACGCTCGACCTCCGTCCCGCGATGGAAGACCGGGTTATGAGCATCAGGCAAGCGCCTCACTGCCAGTTCCCGGTCGCGGCAAATCACTTCCACGTGCCTGCGCGAGATTTGCGGGTCCCAGGACGCCGCCCAGGCGCCGCCCCCACGGCCAATCACGATCGGCTCGCCTTCGGGCAGCGTCCGCCGCCACCGCTGCTGTGGTTCACGTCCTTGGGCGATTAAGTCAGGCATGATTCGAGGGGCTAGAGGCTAGGGGCGGGGAAAAGCGTTCGTCACTCGTCCGGTTGCACATCACATTGACTTCGAAAGACGTTAACGCGGAAAACCCGAAAATCGTCCGTTCGCTCTGGCCAGTACTCACCGTAGGTGTACCCCTCTAGCATTTCGGCAACGCCATTTCTGACGAACAGTAGAAAACCAGCACCGTGCTCGACACCTGGAAGATCCATACCAACGTCGTTGACGTGCATGTTCGGCAATGTACGTTGGATGGATGGTGGATAGCGGAAATGCGTGAAGAAACCAACTCCCGAATACTCGCGCCGCTCAACAGTGGCGAGGCCCAATTGTTTTCGAATCGTCTCATACGGTTCGCCCTCTTTATCGAGCATCAATTCAAGCACCGCCCGCTCCAAAGGCAGCAATCCGGCTTCCTCATTCTCAGGACTTTCCATGACCTTCCACCCTGGCGTGTCCTTTCGCCGCTTCTTGCGGCTGATGAATTCGCCTGCAAAGTCTTCAATTTTCAATTTGCAGTTTACAATTTGCAGTCTGCATTTTGCATCTTCCGCCTCGCGCCGACGTGCCGTCGGCGGCTAAACACCCAATCCCTAATCCATCCCCCTACGTCCTTCGTCCCATCCGCCGGGCCAACCCCCACAGCCCGGCCATTACCAGCGCGATCGTCGCCACGGCGAACATCCCGGCCCGCACCAGGCTCTCCGACAATTCGGTGAGCGTTCGCCCAATCGCCGCGTCGTAGGCCTCCTGAACGATGACGATCCAGCCGGTATCCTTATCGCGCAAGCGGACCGGCTCCATCCGTGCCAGCCAGCGGCGATGATACTCGGTCCCTTCGGGATCGACGGCCAGCGGGTCAGCATATGCCTGTTGTCGCCCAAGCGTGTCGGGAAGATCGTCATCGTTCACCCGGTAGTTCTTGAACCGGTCCGGCAACCGCGTCTGTTTCGTGAGCAGCTTGTCGAACAGGGGATGCTGAATCACGACCCCTTTGTGCTCGCCATCGCGATAGTCGACCAGCACGGCAAACTGATTGTCGTCGCCCGGGAAGACCACAAAACGCCCGACCTGCACGGTCATCGCCAGCACGCCGACAAACTTCCGCTCTGGCGATTGATCGAACACGGGCGTTGAGATGGCCACGATCCACCGCGACGACGCCCAGGAGCGGAAGACGTCGGAAAGATGGGTGGCCACTAGCCGCTTGCCGGGCTCCGGTCGCCATGTCTGCGGCATGTCCTGAGGGCCACCGAAAAAATAACTCCGCCAGGCGAAGTTCATCCCGATCGTTCGCCCCTCCGGAACGCGTGACAACGAGACGCCATTCGCATCGCAGAAGAACCAACTCGATCGGTCTTCTTCGTGCCCTGCGGTCGGCAACAGCGATTCAAACTCCTTTTGAAATGCCTGCCGCGCCGGATGTTCGCGAAACTGCTGCCGCAAACGTTCCAACTCCGCGGGACTCTTTCCCGCATCGCTCAACTGCACCGACAGATCGCGAAGTTCGGGCCTGGCGGTCGTTTCGGCCACCACCTTGCGCAGCCATTCCGAGGCCGCTAGCCGCTCGACCATCTGATAGCGCCGGTCGAGCTCATTGGCTGCCGCTCGAGCCACGTACTTCGAGGCAAAACCGTTGGTATCCAGAGCGCGGGTGGTTAAGGCCGTGTTCGAATGCCGAACGGCCGTGCTAAACCCTTGCCAAGCGAACCAGGAGACGACCGCCAACAGCAGCGCCGGCCCGACCGCACCCATGACCATCATCGGGCGTCGGGCCAGACGCGATTCGCGCTCGTCCAAAGCGTCCAATACGGCCTGGACGTTGGCAAAACGCTTTTCGGGGTCGGGCTGCAGGCAGCGATCGACGATTGCCGCCAACATCTTGTCGACCCCACGCTGCTGTCGATGTCCGGCCGGCACCCCGGCACTCTGCAACGTCTTTCGATAGCGAGCCAAGCGGTCCGGCAAGTCGGAGGTCCGCTCGAATTCATTGACCGTCTCGCTGCTGCTATGCGGCGGTCCGCCCGTCAACATCGCATACAAGAGCGCCCCCAACGCATAGACGTCCCAACGTGCGTCGGGCACCGCCGAAAGATCAGCCTGCTCCGGCGCCATGTAGAATAGCGTTCCCAACGCCGGCACCTGCTCGTAGGAAAGTCGCGACTGCCCAAAATCGGCCAACCGCGGCTTGTTGTCCTGATCCAACAGAATATTGGCCGGCTTCAGATCGCAGTGCAGCACGCCCTTGCCGTGGGCGTGGACCAAGCCGGTTGCCACGTCGCGGAACAACGCCACGGCCTCGTCGACCGGCAACGGCCCCTGCGCGATCCGATCGGCCAGCGAGCCCTTTTCCAGGTACTCCATGATGTAGTACGGCGGGTCTGCGTCCCAGCCGACACCAAGCAACTGCACCACGTAGCGATCGGCGAAGAGAAAAGCGAGCTTTTCCACCTCGCGTGATAGTAGCGACCAGTCCAGCCCGCCGCGATGGGCGTAGAACTTGATCGCCACGCGGCGACCCGTGTTCCGTTCGACGGCGACCCAGACCTCGCCATAAGCTCCCAGGCCGAGGAACCGCTCGGCCTCGTAGCCGGGCACTTGCACCGGGGGCCGCCCACGTTGCAGGCTCATCTCCCGCGACCGCCGCCGCTCGGCCCCGCCCTGGATTTCCGTCCGATCGCTGCTCATAGCAGAAGTATAACAGGCCGAAGGGGTAGCTGGCGAGGTTGGCGGGAATTACGGAAGCGTACGGCGGAGCGGTCAGCCTGAGCGTCTGCGAAGGATTTGGGCAAGCCCTCACTACTTGCGGCCCGATTCCAAGCGCGCGGGGAGTGACTACTGCGCATTAATCACGATTTTAACCCGCCGATTTGCCGGCGATCACGCCCTGGATGCTTGCTGCCGGCAGCCTCAGATCGACCATCAAAATTTCTTCCCGCCCCTCGCGGTTGGCTTTGGCCTGCACATTGCCCTGTCCGTCAAAAGCCACGCAGCCACCCTTGCAGGCCCACACCCAACTCTTGCCAGTGCGATTTGTCACCAACATCGGCGCGCCAATCTCCTTGGCTCGCTTGGCGAACACCGGAAAATCGGGCAGACCACATCGGTTGTTGGGGTAGAACACCAACTGCGGCCGCAGCGCCTTCGCTCGCTCCACACAGCGTGGAGCCTCGCCGTCGGCACAGATAAAGCACGTCGCCCGAATGCCGTCGATCGCAAAGGCTTCGGGACCACTGCCGGGATCGTATCGGGCGTGCTCGTTCCGATAACCCGCGTCGCTCGGCTCACGCCATAACCAGGCCTTGCGGTAGCTGTAGACCACGTTGCCCTGCGGCCCACAAAAGACCTGGGTGATGTAGTATCGATCGCCAGCCCGTTCGGAAAGTCCAAAGCTGATGTAGCAGCCGAGTTGCTTGGCGATGGCCGCTACTTGCTGACAGGACCGCCCGCCCGGCACTTCTTCGGCCAACTCGGCCAGCTTCGGGGTGTAATCGCAAAGCGTGCCCTCGTGGAACATCACGAGCCGAGCCCCCTTCGCCACGGCTTCTTTCGCGAGCCGCTTGATTTCCTTGAGATTTCGCTCCGGCTGCTCCGGCACAGCATCGAACTGCACCAGGGCAACGCGGAAGGTGCGATCACTGCGTTGAACTGCTGCATCGTCTGAGAAGCCTAGAACACTCACACCTACGAATAGCAGTCCGACTAGCACCACGCGCACGCCAAAGGGCAACAGTTTCACAATGTCCATTGTCTACTCCTCGCAGCAAAGACCTCATCTAGCGGGATTCCCGATCGAACTTTTTAGCGTCTTCAGCCGACAAGTACCGGCGCATCTTTTGAATCACTTGCCGCATGTAGTCGTAGTCCGACATCAAGAACACACGATCTCGAAACTCCTCACCGATTGACGGATCTTCCGTCTTGAGCCCATGAACGATCGCCGACACGTTCTTGGAGTACCAATGCGGAATGCCTTCCGAAAGATGATAAGGCAGATTCTTCAGATTCGACGGCAGGACAAACCCGCGGTACCGGGCGACAAGAAGCTCGGCATAGTCATGTGGACAAGGACATCCCAAGTCTCGCGCGATACAGGCTCCGAACTCCTCGCGTTCTGAATGGAATCGGCAAGAAAGAACAACACCGAAGGCCCTCGTCGCTACTCGGATCCTATGGCTGCGACAATGTTGACACTCCTCATACCAAGCCGAGCGGTCGACGGCCACGAACCACACAATCCCTGCTGCAAACACAGCGGCGACCCAACGTCCTCGCCACGACCGTGGCCAAGCCCGCCTCCATTTGCCCACTCGACACCTCCCTACCTCAATCGCCGAAACGCCTCGCCGCAGGCAAGATAATTCTCGCGAGACATGCCCATGCAACCATACTCCTCCACGTAGCCGATGAACCCGCCCGCCTCGGTCCCCAGCAGGTCGTAAAGCCGCTGGGCTTCACAGTAAATATCCTCGACCGTACCGGAAATCGAAACTGTTTGGTAGCTGATCGGCATCAAGAAGCATTGTTTGCCGCAGAGCCGCTCGCCAATCGGCGGAATCTCCATCACGTTGGGTTGCGAAATGTTCAGCACGTCGACACCAATCTCATGGAAATCGTCGACAATCTCGGCAAAATTGCCGCAGCAGTGAAACCAGACGTGCAGCCCCAATTCATGGGCTCGCACAAATTGGGCCCGATAACGGGGCTTGAACAGCCTGCGCCACAGGCTGGGCGAAATCATCAGCCCGCTTTGCGTACCCCAATCGTCGGCGAAATGAACGCCATGAAATCCGCGCCGAGCGGCTAGCTCCATTTGTTGGC
>CALGFD010000061.1 GCA_937881075.1 uncultured Planctomycetales bacterium | reverse complement strand
TACCCAATCCGGTTTTACCAGATCGGGGGCAACAGGCCTTCATCCCATCTACGAAACTACGAAACTTCTCGTGGGCCATAGCACCCGCTTCCATGACGTGAGAGGCGTCCTAGCGAGGGGCCGGAGTCGATGCCAGTTCGCGCTGTAGCCGCTCGACGTCGAGATAGATCGTGTCGAGTTCTTTGCGGTATCGCCGGGCGTCGACGCAGGCCGCTTCGCCCCGTGCAAAGAGGCCGCTGGCCACCGAGCTGTTCTGCCAAGTGACGGCCAGTTGCCCCAACTCGCCGCGCAGGCCGCGCCGCAGTCGGCTGCAGAAGGACCACAGCAGTAGCAGGCACCACAGCAGCAGCCAGAAGCCGGCCGAGAGGTAAAACTCGATGCCGAATACCGGTGCGGGATGCTCGACGAACCACGAGTCGTAGAAAAAGTTCTTGCCGCCGCGGTAAAGCAGCAAGCCAAGCATCGCCAGCAGCAAGATCTCGTAGCGAAATCGCGTGAACCAACCGGTATGCCGCTTGGCCAGTTTCGCAATCAGATTCTGCAGGTCGGCAGCCGCGCGGGCCAGGAATCGGGCTGTCGCTTTTTCGGCTTCGGCGGCCACGGCGTCCCACTGCACAAGATGGCGATCGAGTCGGGCCTCGTCGACATAGCCTTCGACGATAATCGTTGCCTTGCGGAGTTCGGCGGGGTCCCAGCCGGCCGTCTGATTGATTTCCCGATCGGCCTGCTGATCCTGCCGGTGGCGCCGCCAGGTTCGGACGCCTTCGAAAGCCCCCAGCAGGGCCATCTGGGCCGGCGTGCGGGCGCGTAACAGAAGCGCGCCCGTCATCAGACCGCCGATTCCTTGGTATGCCCGCAACACCAGCGAAAACGGACTGAATCCCCAGCGGGACGCGGTCTGGCCGATCAGCCGGTTCTCCCAAGGACGGCGGCTGGCAAGCAACTCGGTGTGCATCTTTTCGATGATTTGTTTGCCCAGCGTTGCCCGCTGCTCTTCGATCGCCGCTTCCACTTGCTGCAGCTTCGGCGAAGCCTCGTCGAGTCGGTCACGACAGGTTTCCAGGGTGCCGGCCACGAGGTCGAGGAAGTTCGCGCGGCGGATACGATTGCCGGCCGCGCCGGCCAACTGGCGCGTCAACAAGTCAAGCAAATCGGCGAAGTCGCCGCGCGGTTGCAGGCCCTCGCGAAGGTCGGCCAATGCGCGCAGCGAATCAACGCGGTAGATGCGATCGGTCGGATGATGCTCGGCTTCGAGCACCCGTCGCCAGTCGTCGCGAATGTCGTCTTCCAGGTCGGCGTGCGTTTGCACGAACACGAGATGTGCGCCGCGTGCGGCAGCGGCCAACTCGTCGGCCACCCGGGCGCTGCGATACTTCTGCTGGGTACTGGCCACCAGCAGCACATCGCACTTTGGCAGGATCGCCCGTAACCGCGCCAGGTTGCTATCGGCTGGCAGGTCCGCAGAAGTCGCCGAACTGGCCGCGGCCGAACCGTCTTCGGTGGTGTCGGGATCAGGGCAATCGACGATCACCAGATCGCGAAGTGCCGGCAGGTCGCGTTGCACGAGCAACACAGATTTCGGATCGATGCCGAGCATCTCCGGGGTGAGATTCGGCCGGCAGATGAGCGTGGGGCGGATCGTGGTCGGCCGGGCTCGACCGGTTTGCACGACTTCGTCGCCGAGAATCGCATTCACGAGGGCGCTCTTGCCGGTGCCAGTGCCGCCCAGCGTGGCGACGATCAATGGGGCCTCGAGCCGCACTCGCAGGGAGGCCGTCCGCTCCATCAGCCGCCGTACCAAGGCGCGGCACTTTTCGGCCGGCTGCCACTGGGGCGATTGCTCTGCCCAACGCTCGAGTCGCTCGACCAACGAGTCGACTTCGGCCAAGAGTTCCAGATGGGCGAGTTCGGAACGCGTCATGAGCGAGGGCACCGCGGAAAGCCAGCACGTACGACGACGACTTCTCTACGTCCTCGTCGACCAGCAAACGTTTACTGCTACCCTAGGATAGCGGTCGGTCGAAGCAACGGCAACACTTCGGCCAGGACCAGGCCATTGGTCGCGACGCCTTCGCCCGCCGTGTAGGTCCGATTTCCCCGCCAATCGGTAAAGGTGCCGCCTGCCTCCTCGAGAATCGGCTGCAATGCGGCGGCGTCCCAGAGAGCCATCACGGGATCGACCATCAATTCCGCTCGACCGGTGGCAACCATCAAGTAGCCATAGCCGTCGCCCCAGGTTCGCGCCAGGCGACAGGCCGATTGAAGGCGATCGAAGGCCTCGCGACGGCCGGTCTGGTCGAAGTTGACGACCTCGCTGGTCAGGAAGAGGGCCTTCGACAGCGGTTGCCGCGACGACACTTTCGCCGGTGTGGGTCTCTCCTGGCCGACCGCGTACCATGCTCCCAAGCCGCGGGCGGCGTACACCATCTCGTCCAACGCCGGAATGCGGATCACTCCCAGGACGCTCTGTCCCTCATGCTCCAAACCAATCAAGGTTGAGTACAGCGGCACGCCGTGAATGAACGATTTCGTGCCGTCGATCGGGTCGAGGATCCAGCGAAAGCCGTTGGTGCCGGGGCGTTCGGGCAATTCTTCGCCAAAGATCCCGTCAGCGGGAAAGGCGGCGGCGATTCGCTGGCGAAGATATTCCTCAGCCGTGCGATCGGCCACCGTCACCGGAGAGTCGTCCGATTTCCGCTCGACGTCCAGGTCGGCGCGGCGAAAATATTGCAGGGTAATTTCGCCCGCTTTTCGGGCAGCATCGATCGCCAATTCGAGCCGGGCCGGCAACTGTCCAGTGGGATCGCGCATCTCAAGATTCTTCCCAAGAAAGCAGGGGCCGGCGATCCGAGCCGGTGTATGGCCCGCAACCCGAGCGACGGAACAACAGCCAGAGACTTAGTCGCGCTTGCGAGCGTGGCCGTTGCTGAGGTGAGCCAGCTTAATTTTGCCCAACTCTTCGCGGAGCTTTTTCGTCACGCCGGACAGCGCACATTCTAGCTTGACTCGGGCTTCGCTGGAAAGCCCCGCGTGCGCCGGGATCCGAGGGCTGAACGGGCCGTCGATGGCCTCCATCAAGTCGAGAAGGGAGGTTTCCTCGAGGCTTTGGCAGAGCACGTAGCCGCCGTCCACACCACGAGTGGAGCGAAGGATACCGCGAGTCACTAAATTTCGCAGAATTTGCAGGAGAAAGCGTTCTGGCATCCCCCCCTCGGCAGCGAGCCGACTGCATGGGATCGGTCGGCCGCTGGTGGTGCCGTCCGCCTCTGCCAGCTGTAACGTCGCCTGCAACGCATACCCAACCGTCCGCGACAACTTCATTACTCAAAGCCCTCTTCTGCGCAAACTAACCTGCTCCGGGAAACGTAGTATAACAGAAGTATAGCATAGGTCAACGGTGGGGCTACGAATAGGTGGAATGCCCTACGTGGCAGTCCCGGTCGCCGATAGGAGAGTCCGCAATCTGCCTAGTGGCGTGGGGCGCCGCCTAGGCTTTCAGATCGTCGGGCTTACTGAAGAAGGCGTGATAGGCGAGCAGAAGAGCGCCGCTCACGAGGGACATGTCGGCGATGTTGAAGGTCGGCCACGGCCAACGCCCGATCATCACCAGAATGAAGTCGCGCACGGCGTAGACTCGCTCGCCGGGTTGGTGGGGGCGAAAGGATCCGTCCCAGGTCAGACCGGGTAAGCCGAGACGGTCGTAGAGGTTGCCAAAAATGCCGGCGATGACCAGCGCCAAGGCAATCGTCAAGAGCCAATCCCGCGCCGCTCCGGCGGGGAACAACCAGACCACGATGCCGATCGCCGCGCCCATCGACAAGGCGGCGAAGAGCATCGCCATGCCCTGACCCATGCCGAACAGCGCCCCTTCATTCAGGCTAGTTTGGAAGCCGAGAACCGGCTCGATCAACCACCAAGTCGGTCCCCCGGGCATTCCCAGATGGGAAAAAATCCAGGCCTTTGATAGCAGATCGGCGGCGCAGACCGTCGCCGCCACCCCAAAAAAGACCGCGTAGCGACTGGGCCCAACGCCAGAGTTCAAGAGTTTTGTTCCTGCTGTTCGGCGCAGCGGACGCAAAGGGTGGCGTAGGGGATCGCATTCAGCCGACTCTTCGGAATCTTCACCCCACATTCCTCGCATTGCCCGTAGCTGCCCTCTTCAATCCTTTCGAGCGAAGACTCAATTTGGTTCAGTGTCCCGCCGTCATTTTCCATCAGACTGAGGGTGAACTCTTGCTCGAAGTTGTCGGTGCCGATGTCCGCCATATGGATGGGCATGCTGGAGAGGTCGCCGTTGGCCTCGCTACGGCTCTTCCGCAGGGCCGCGTCGGCCATCTTGTTTACATCGCCGCGAAGCCTCGCCCGCAAAGCCAACAGTTGTTGCTTGTAGACCTGAAGTTCGGCCTTCTTCATAGCGTCTTCCCCATGTGAGTTGACCCAGTCCACCCATTTTCGAGTGTTTATAGACTTCTGATTTTAAGCGGGGCGGGAAGCCTTGTCAAATTGTGCGCCCGTCTAATGAGGGGGGTGGTCCGTCGTCTTTTTTCTCTTTTCGACACTATGCTTCGCGGCTTGTCTCGGCCGTCCCGAGGGTCTAAATTTCCGTTCGTAATCTATTCCCACTGGAAGGAACCCTACGATTTCCGCTGTGCCCGCCTACCAGCAGTGCATTTCGTCCGACTGCCAGTCGACGTACGCCGTCGACGAGATTCACGTCGCCTGTCCGAAATGCGGCAGCTTGCTGGACGTGGCCTACGACTGGAATCGGGCGGTCGTTCCGACGAGTCTCGCCCAGTTCGAGACCAAATGGGCTCGGCGTGATGAACCGCTCTGCCTTAGTGGAGTGTGGCGATTTCGCGAGTTGCTGCCGTTTGCTGCGCCGGACGATTGCGTGACGATTGGCGAAGGACAGACGCTGCTGCAGACGTCCGACGCCGTGGCTCGCTACGCCGGTCTCGCTCCCGGTCGCCTGCATTTGCAGTATGAGGGGCTGAACCCTTCGGGCAGTTTCAAGGACAATGGCATGGCGGCCGCCTTCACCCACGCCCGGTTGGTCGGCGCTCGCCGCGCCGCCTGCGCCTCGACAGGCAACACGAGCGCCTCACTCGCGCTGTATTGCGCCGCCACGCGAAGGATGAAGGCGGTCATCTTCGTCGGCTCGGGCAAGATCGCCTACGGCAAGCTTTCCCAAGCCCTCGACTATGGGGCGTTGACCCTGCAAATCGCCGGCGATTTCGACGACGCGATGGACCGCGTCCAGCAAGTTTGTCGGCAGTCGGGCATCTATCTGGTCAACAGTGTCAATCCGTTCCGACTTGAGGGCCAGAAGACGATCATGTATCGCGTACTGGAAGGGCTCGGTTGGGAGCCGCCCGATTGGATCGTCGTGCCCGGCGGAAACCTGGGCAACAGCAGCGCGTTCGGCAAAGCCTTTCACGAGCTCTATGAACTGGGATTGATCAGTCGCATTCCGCGGCTTGCCGTTATCAACGCCGCGGGCGCAAACACGTTGTACGAACTGTTCGAGCGGCGGGGGCTGCGGTCGAACGGCGGCAAGTTTGATCTGTCGATCGCTACCGACTACTATCGAGAGATGGACGAACAGTCGCGCCGGGCATCGACCATTGCCAGCGCGATCGAGATCAATCGGCCCGTCAACTTAACCAAGTGCCTTAGGGCGCTGGAGTGGTGCAACGGGCGGGTGCGCGAAGTGAGCGACCAAGAAATCTTGGACGCCAAGGCCCAAGTCGGCGCCGGCGGACTGGGCTGTGAACCGGCCAGCGCGGCGACGGTCGCCGGCCTGAAGCGGCTGGTCGAGGAAGGCGTCATCGAGCGTGGTGAGCGGGTCGTTTGCGTGCTGACCGGCCACCAACTAAAAGACCCGACGGCCACGATCGCCTACCACTCGGCCGACGAAGCAATGTTTGATAGGGTGCTGGGAAGCCGCGGAGTCGCGGCAGCCGAGTTTGCCAATCGGCCGATTCCGGTGCCTAACGATCTCGACGCCATCCTGGAAACCGTTAAACTCTACTCTTGAAGGAATTGTCAGTTATCAGCGGGCCGTGGAAAGGGAAATCAACAACGATGACGTTACGAATCGCCATTCATGGTGCGGCGGGACGGATGGGACAACGATTGATCGCCTTGATGGCGGCCGATTGTGAACTGCAACTGGCGGCGGCCGTGGATTCGCCCAGCCATCCGCGATTGGGCGACGACGCCGGAGTGATTGCTGGGATCGGTCCGACCGGCGTGAAGCTGTCGGGCTCCCTGGACGTGCCGGTCGATGCGGTCATCGATTTCTCGCTGCCGATCGCCGTTGATCGCATTGTCGAGACCTGTCGGCAGAAGCGAATTCCGCTGGTTGTCGCCACCACCGGGCTGGAAGAGCCGCAAATCGAGAAGCTTCGCCTGGCGGCCCAGGAGATCCCGCTCGTCTGGTCGCCGAGCATGAGCATGGCCGTCAACCTGACGATGAAATTGACGGAAGTCGCCGCCAAGACTTTGAAAGATCACGATGCCGACGTGGAAATTGTCGAACGGCACCATCGTTTTAAGGAAGATTCCCCCAGCGGCACCGCCTTGAAGTTCGGCCGGATCGTCGCCGACGCGATGGGACAGACCGTCGAGCGCCACGGACGCGAAGGGCGACCGGGCAAGCGCCCGCACGGCGAGATTGGCTACCACGCCATTCGTCTGGGCGATAATCCGGGCGAGCACACGATCATCTTCGGCATGCTCGGCGAAACCATCGAGCTTACGGTTCGCGCCAGCAATCGCGATTGCTACGCGGTCGGTGCACTGGCGGCCGCCAAGTTCCTGAAAGACAAGAAGCCCGGCCTGTACAGCATGAATGACGTCCTCGGCCTTTAATAGTGGCGAGTGACGAGTGAAAAGTGGAGAGCAACCATTCTCTCTACTGACCACTGACCACTGACCACTGACCACTGACCACTGACCACTGACCACTACTCATGCGTCTCGGCATCTTCGGCGGATCGTTTGACCCGGTTCACTGCGGCCACTTGCTGCTGGCCGAGTGCTGTCGGGAGCAGTGCCGCCTGGATGCGGTGTGGTTTCTGCCAGCGGCGGTGCCTCCGCACAAGCGGTCGCAGCGACTCACCTCCGACGTTCAACGAGCGGAAATGCTGGAACTCGCTGTGGCCGGCAATCCGACCTTTTCGGTGTGTCGCTATGAGATCGACCGCGGTGGCGTGAATTACACCTTTCAGACGCTCACCCATTTCCACCAAGCCGACGCCGACCGCGAGTTGTTCTTCCTCTTAGGCGGTGACATGTTGGCCGATTTGCCTCATTGGCGCGAGGCCGGGAAGGTTTGCGAATTGGCAGTCCCGGTGGCCGTTCATCGCCCGGGTGCTCCACCGGTGGATTTCAACAGTCTGGGCGCGATCACCACGCCCGAGCGGCTGGCGTTGATCCGTTCGCATCAGGTGGAAATGCCGGCGGTGGGCATTAGCAGCACCGAGATCCGCCGCCGCATCTCACGCGGGCAAAGCATCCGCTACCAGGTGCCGGCGGCCGTGGAGAAGTACATCGAGACCCACGGTCTGTACAAGACCAGCGATTAATCAATTCTTGGGTTGCCACTGTTCGTTAACAAAGCACGCAACCGAAGGGAATTTGTCATCCTGAGCGTTCGCGAAGGATCTTGCCGGCACTCGCAGGCAACGTAGATTCCTCGCTTTCGCTCGGAATGACTCTTGCTGACCGAACGCCAGTCGAAGCGGCGGAGAGAATTGGATGAACGCCGTGCGAGCTACACACTCTTTCTGAGCGTCACCAATTCGCGCAACGCCTGCGGCATCGGCAGTTTCGCGGAGTCAGGCTCGTGGCGGAGGACGTCGAGCACCAGTTCCAGTTGGTCGGCCGGCCCGAGATCGAGGTCCAGGAAAAGGAGCTTTCGGCCCTTCAACTCGCAGCTTCCCCCGCCGCTGCCGCCGAGACATTCCTCGCGAACGGTGTAGCCCAACTGCGTGGCCAGCTCAACGGCATGCTCCAGAGCGTCTACCGCGTGCATCCCAGCTTCTCCAGCTCGCCATAGTCCCTCGGCGATCCCGTCTTTATAGCGGCTTCGATTACAGTTCGCCAGCCGAGTTCGACGATACGGGCAAAGAGCTTAAGTTCTTTGATGACCAAAAGTTAAATCGCGTCAATTCAGCAGAATTGCGAGGCCGCCAAGAGTGGGCCAACCGGGCAGTCGTGGTATTTTGCGAAGACTCGCGAGTTCGACAAGGTGGGGAGACAGTCGTGACAAACTCTGGCAATGGCGACGGGCTGAGTCTGCAGCAGCAGGTCGAGATCCTCAAACAACAGCTTGCCCAATCGCAACGCCTCACGGCCCTAGGCGAACTGGTCAGCACGACCACGCATGAATTCAACAACGTGCTGATGACCATCTTGAACTATGCCAAGATGGGCGTCCGCCACAAAGACGCCGCCACGCGCGACAAGTGTTTTGAGAAGATCCTGGCTTCCGCGAATCGCGCTGCGACCATCACCAACACGGTGCTCGGCATGGCACGTAACCGCTCGGCCAGCCAGGAAGCGACCGACTTGGTGAAATTGGTCGACAACACGCTGCTGCTGCTCGAACGCGAAATGAACAAGTATCGCGTGGTGGTCGAAAAGAGCTATCAACAAATCCCGCTGGCCTTGGTCAACGGCAACCAGATCCAACAGGTGCTGCTGAACCTGCTGATTAACGCACGGCAGGCGATGCCTAGCGGCGGCCGTCTATGGATCAAGCTGCTCTACGACGCAGAGAATAATATGGTCGACATGGTGATCCGCGACAACGGTTGTGGCATTCCGGCCGACAAGCTGCCGCGCATCTTCGAGTCGTTTTACACCACCAAGAGCGGCCCCGACGCCAGCGGCAAGGGCGGTACGGGACTTGGACTGTCGATGTGCCGCGATATCATCGAATCGCACCACGGCCGAATCCGTGTCGATAGCACGGTCGGCAAGGGCACGGCCTTCACTTTGAAGTTGCCGGTGGCCAAGGAAGCGCCCAAGCAACCGGCCAGCACGCCTTCGGTCGCAATCGCCGCCGCGCCGACGGCGACCCTGACGAACTGAGTGGCTGCCGCGACCCCAGCAATGCCTTGTGGATCAAAAATGGGCTTATTGTTTAGCCGCCACCGGCACGGCAGGGTCGCTCGAGCTGACGCGCCGATGGACGCTAAACGGTCATGACGGCAACAATTCGTTGCGGCATTCGCGGCGGCCGGGCCGTTTGATTTCCCCGCTTTAATTTGCAACAATAGGGCGGTTTGGGTACCTAAACCCCGCGGGAAGGACACTTCCTCAGGCATTCGTCCTCGCCTCTAACTCTATTTCTCATCATGATTTGCGTCAGCATCGGTCGCGGCCGGCATCGCCATGTTATCGCCGAGTTTCGGCACCTGGTCGATCAAGGGGCAAAACTCGTCGAACTGCGGTTGGACTATATCAACGGCGAAGTCAACCTCCGGCGTCTCGTGGCGGACCGCCCCTGTCCGGTAATAATCTCCTGCCGTCGGGCCAACGATGGCGGCAAGTTCGCCGGCAGCGAGGAGCAGCGGCGTCTGCTGTTGCGCACGGCGATCGCCGAGGGCGTGGAATACGTCGACATCGAAGAAGACATCGCCACGGCCATTCCCCGCTTCGGCAAGACCAAGCGCATCATCAGCCTGCACGACTTCCGCAAGACGCCGGAGAACCTCGACGAAATTCATGCTCGCCTGTGCGGGCTCGATCCGGACATCATCAAGATCTGCACGATGGCCAACCATCCGCACGACAATTTGCGGATGCTGGAGATCTCCCGTCGCAGCAAAGTGCCCATGATCGGTCTATGCATGGGCGATATCGGCACGCCCAGCCGACTGCTGGCCGGCAAGTTCGGCGCGCCCTTTTCCTACGCGACCTTTCATCACGAGCGCGTGCTTGCGCCCGGGCAACTCAGTTTTCAGCAGATGACCGAGACGTATCACTACGATCGCATCGACGCCGACACCGAGGTGTACGGCGTGGTGGCCGATCCGGTGGGACACAGTTTGAGCCCTTTGCTTCACAACGTGGCATTCCGCCACTACGGCCTCAACAAGGTCTACATCCCCTTCCGCGTGCCGCGCGAAGACCTGACGAAATTCATCGAAGACTGTCCGTCCCTGGGGATCAGAGGCCTGAGCGTGACCATTCCGCACAAAGAGGAAGTCGTCAAAAGGCTCACCGAGGCCGACGGTTCGGTCCGCGGAATTGGCGCCGCCAACACGGTCATTTTCGTTGACAAGAAGCGGCAGGGCTACAACACCGATTACCGGGCCGCGATGGAAAGCCTGGAAGCGATTTTCGAAAGCCCTCAGGCCGTCGAAGAGCACGTCAAAGGCAAGACCGCGCTGGTGCTCGGCGCCGGTGGCGTGGGCAAGGCCGTGGTCTACGGGCTCGTGCGGCGGGGCGCCCAGGTGGTCGTTGCCGATGGCGTTGCCCGACAAGCCTTGACGCTGGCGCAGCGGTTTGAGTGCCGCTGGGTCGAATGGTCGGCTCGGCACACGGTCGCGCCCGACTTGTTGTTCAATTGCACGCCGGTCGGCATGCATCCCAATGTGGACGAGTCGCCTTTTGAAAAGCATCATCTCCGGCCGTCGATGGTCGTTTTCGATGCCGTCTATAATCCCGAGAACACGCTGCTGGTCAAGGAAGCCCGCAGCCGCAACTGCACCGTGGTCACCGGCGTGGACATGTTCGTCCGCCAGGCTTGCCGGCAGTTCCAGTTGTTCACCGGCGAAGAAGGTCCGGCCGATCTGATGCGGGAAACGATCCGCCGGGCAATCGGCGCGGCGAAGTACTAGCATTCGGTGCACGAGGAGCGAATCGGCGGCTTAGATCACGTTTAGGAATGCAAAGAGAAATCTTGCTCAGCGCGTGGCCGCCACAATCCCTCGCTCGACTGCACCGCAGATGCGGTCGATCTCCTCGAGGCTGATCGCCAGCGGTGGCATGATCACGACCACGTTGCCCAGCGGTCGAATCCAGACGCCTTCCGTCATGGCGTGCTGGCAGACTTGCATCCCGCGACGTTCTTGCCACGGGTAGGGTTCCTTCGTGGCGACGTCGCTTACCAGTTCGATGGCCGCCATCATGCCGCGCTGCCGCACGTCGCCTACATGTGGCAACTTGGCGATCCGGGCCAGATGCTGTTCGATCCGGGCGATCTTCGGCGCCAAGCGCTCGATCGTCCGTTCTTGTTCAAAAATGTCGAGCGTGGCCAGGCCGGCCGCCGCACCTAGCGGGTTGCCGCCGTAGGTGTGGCCGTGGTAGAAGGTCTTGCTCTCGGCGTAGGTGCCCAAAAAAGCGCTCCAAATCTTGTCGGTGGCGAGCGTGGCAGCCAGGGGCATGTAGCCACCGGTGAGCCCCTTGGCGATGCAGAACAAGTCGGGCGTGACGCCCTCATGCTCGCAAGCGAACATTTTGCCGGTGCGGCCGAAGCCCACGGCCACCTCGTCGGCGATCAAGAGCACGTCGTACTTTTTCGTCAGCTCGCGCACGCCTTTCAGGTAGCCCGGCGGATGCATAATCAGGCCCGCCGCGCCTTGCACGAGCGGTTCGATCACCAGCGCCGCAAGGCGATGATGGTGTCGGGCCAATTCCTGCTCAAGTTGCTCGAGGTGGCACTGGCAGACGTTCTCCTTGGTAACGCCAGGCGGCATCCGGTAGGTGTCGGGAGCGGGCACACGCATGGTTTCGAACAGCAGCGGGCGGAACGTCGCGTGGAATTGCTCGACGCCGCCGACGCTGACGCTGCCGAGGGTGTCGCCGTGATAGGCCTCGCCGAGGGCCAGGTAGCAGGTCTTGTCCGGCTGCGGATCCTCGCGCTGCTGCCAGTACTGGAACGCCATCTTGATCGCCACTTCCACCGCCGTGGCGCCGTCGTCGGAGAAAAAGACCTTGGTGAGGCCCGGCGGCGCGATGTCGACTAGGCGTTTTGCCAACTCGATGCTGGTCGGATTCGATGCGCCGAGATTGGTGACGTGCGCGACCTTGTCGAGTTGCTCGCGGATGGCCGCATCGATCTTTGGGTGTCGGTGGCCGTGAATATTGCACCACAGGCTGCTGACGCCATCGATGTAGCGGTTGCCGTCAACGTTGATTAGGGTGCAGCCCTCGGCCCGCTCGACGATGAACGGTTCGTACTCGGCCATCTGCGTGAAGGCGTGCCAGACGAGCGTCCGGTCCCACTGGCGGAGTTGTGCGAGGTCGTAGGGCATAGTGAGGGTTCAGGGTTCAGGGTTCAGGGTTCAGGGTTCAGGGTTCAGGGTTCAGGGTTCAGGATGAAGGATGAAGGATGAAGGATGAAGGATGAAGGATGAAGGATGAAGGATGAAGGATG
>CALGFD010000060.1 GCA_937881075.1 uncultured Planctomycetales bacterium | reverse complement strand
GATTGAGGGATTGAGGGATTGAGGGATTGAGGGATTGAGGGATTGAGGGATTGAGGGATTGAGCGCTTGTTCGCATGCTATTCACTCACCACTCACCACTAGTTGCTCACCGATCGATAGAGCGAGTCGCGCTCCACGGGCGAGCGGCCGGCCTCGCGGATTAGACGCTGAAGCTGGTCGATGGTCAAGGCGTCGGGCGAGGTGGCGCCGGCGTCGTGATGAATCCGCTCGTCAAGCACCGTGCCGTCGAGGTCGTCGGCTCCGTAGGCCAACGCGGCCTGAGCCGTGCCAACGCCTAACGAAATCCAATAGGCCTTGATGTGGTCGAAATTGTCGAGCATCAACCGGCTCACGGCGACCACGCGAAGGTCTTCCATCGGCGAGACGCGACGAAGTCGGCTGAATCGCGTGTTGTCCGGATGGAAGGCCAAAGGGATGAAGGCCTGAAAGCCGCCGGTGGCGTCCTGCAACTCGCGGAGCCGCAGCAGGTGCTGGACTCGCTGGGCCGGGCTTTCAACGTGGCCAAAGAGCATCGAGGCGTTGGTTCTCAGCCCTAGCTCGTGTGCCGTGCGATGAATGTCCAGCCAGGTTTGTGAAGAAGACTTTTTTGGGCAGATTTGGACGCGGACGGCGTCGTCGAGGATTTCGGCGCCGCCGCCGGGCATGCTGCCCAGGCCGGCGGCGATCATCTCTTCCAGGATCGAGCGGAACGGGCGGCCAGTGAGCTGTGCAAAGCGATCGATCTCGACCGCGGTCCAGGCTTTCAAGTGCAGGCGGGGGAACGCGGCGTGGAGATGCCGGATGATTTCGAGGTACCAGGCGTAGGGTTTGTCGGGATGGGCGCCGGAGACAATATGCAGTTCGGTGCAGCCAGCCGCGTCCGCTTCGGCCGCCCGCTGCAAGATTTCGTCGATGCCTAATTCGTACGCCCGGTGATCGCCAAGATCACAGCTATAGGCACAGAGGCCGCAGCGATAGACACAGACGTTGGTTGGGTTGAGGTGGCGATTGCGGTTGTAGTAAACGGCATCGCCGTTCTTGCGGCAGCGGACGGAATCGGCGACTTGGCCGATCGTATGGAGGTCGACTGCGGGCGAGAAGAGGTACTCGCCTTCGTCGGCCGAGAGGCGTTTTTGCGATTCGACTTTACTGCGGATTTGGGAGAGCACGGGGAAGGGTTCAGGGAATAGGGGATGAAGGATGAAGGCGGCGATCCGCCGTTTAACCGCCAACGGTACGTCGGCGTGCAATCACCGGAAGCGCAAATGAAGATCAAACACTGCAATTTGAAATTGGTGCAGCATTTCCTTTCATTGACCACTGACCACTGACGCCTTTGCTCCTTACTTGAACAGCAAATCGAGGACGCCGACAGCGAGCAGTCCGAGGCTGATCACGGCGTTGACATGGAAGAACGCTTGATTGACGCGGCTGAGATCGTCGGGGCGGACCAGCCAGTGCTCGTAAAGCAACAGCAGCGAGATCGCGACCACGCCCGCCCAATAGATGGTCCCAAACGCCGGATACAACAGCGGCAGCACGAGCAGAAGGACGACGGTGAGGAAGTGGCAAGCGGCGGCCAATCGCAAGGCACGCGGAACGCCAAATCGGGCGGGTACGCTGTGCAGTCGCGACTGGCGATCGAACTCAAAATCCTGGCAGGCGTAAATCATGTCGAAACCGGCCACCCAGAACAAAACCGCGCCACCGAGGATGACCGGAGGCCAGGCCAGTTCGCCACGAATCGCCACCCAGGCGGCCAGCGGGGCCAACATCAGGGCCGCGCCGAGCCAGAAGTGCGAAAGCTCCGTGAAACGCTTGGCGTAGCTGTAGCCAAACAGGAAGGCGAGCACCGGCAGCGCGGTATAAAGCGGCAAGTGATTAGGCAGAAACAGCAGCGTGCCGGCGACGAAGCCGAGCGAGCAAAGGATCGTGAATAGGGCGACCCCAGCGGTGCTTAACGTGCCGACCGGCAGGTGGCGGGAGCGAGTCCGCGGGTTTTGGGAGTCAATTTTTCGGTCGGCCAAGCGATTGAAGGCCATCGCCGCGCTGCGGGCGAAGACCATGCACACGAGAATGCCCAGCAGGTCGAGCCAACGGAACGGAATGGGCGGCGTGGCGCGATGGTTTTGCGACCAGGCCATAACGGCGGCCAGCAGCGCGAACGGCAATGCAAAAACGGTGTGGCTAAAGCGAACGAGTTCGAGAAAACGGATCAGCATGGGACACGGGAGCGGGCTATCTAAATAAAACCGCGGAAAACCGAAAGTACTGCGAAGGCGATAACTACGCGATTGGTCGGCAGTCTACGCCCGTCGCCACTTTCGATCTTACGTGGAACTATTTGGTTCTGACCCTGCCGGCTTTAGGTCTTTGAGAGCATCGGGCAATTGTAAATTGAAAAATGAAAACTGCAAATTGCAGATCGCATCGCTGCGATCACCACTGACCACCAACCACTAACCACTGATGCCGCTTTCCGTTCGCCAAGTGGGGCCGCCGTTGCCTTCGCCCCAGCGCTGGATGAGCGAGTTGGGAATACCCAACTGATCGCAGATTCGTGAGACGATGAAATCGACCAGATCGGTCAGCAGCTTGACGCCGTGATAGAATCCGGGCATTGCGGGCAAGACAACCGCCCCGTATTCTGCGGCCAGCTTCATGTTCGTCAGTTGGGGCAGCGAAAGGGGCGTCTCGCGGGGGACCACGATCAGTTTGCGGTGCTCCTTCAAATGGACCTCGGCGGCGCGATGGATCAGGTTGTTGCCATCGCCATGGACCACCGCGCTCAGGGTTCGGCTGGAGCAAGGGCAGATGACCATGCCGTCGGTAAGGAAGGAACCGCTGGCGATCGGGGCCATTAGGTCGCGGCAGTGGTGGTAGCGGAGCTTGGGCGGCTCGCCGCTGCCCATGCCGAGGACGTTGCTGGCGTCGCCAGAGACCTCGGAGCTGATGCGGAGGGCTTGGAGCTTGGGATCACGAAGGACGTCGCCGGTGTCGAGCATCAGCGCGGCCGCGTTGAAATTGTCGAGGTCGACGTCCAGGTCGAGTTCCTGTTCGAGGACCGTTTTGGCCGACTCGCTGACTGTGAAGTGCACATCACAGCCGGCGGCCAGGAGGACTTCCAGCAGGCGGAGTGAGTAGGTGACCCCGCTTGCGCCGGTGATCGCCACGACGATGCTGCGTTTCATGAAGACCTCGCACAGGAACGTGAAATCGCAGATGCACGCAGATTCGCACTGCCCGATCCGCCGTATCTATTAGTTTACCTTTTTTTGCCCACGTAGAGGGTGGCCACGCCGAACGTGAGCGGACGGAGCCAGACCTCGTGCAGGCCGGCCTCGCCCATCAGCCGTGCCAGGGCCTCACCTTGAGGGAATTGGCCGACGCTCTGCGGGAGATAATTGTAAGCCGCCTGGGAATTGCGGGCCAGGGCCTGTCCAACGCGGGGCAAAACATGACGAAAATACCAGCCATAGAGGGCCCCCAGCGGCCAGCGGGTCGGCGTCGAAAACTCTAAAACGGCCACGCGTCCGCCGGGGGAACAGACACGCGTCATCTCCTTCAGCCCGGCCAGGGTGTCGGTTACATTTCGCAGTCCGAACGCCACGCAGACGATCTGAAACGTGTCGGCGGCGAAGGGGAGATGCAGGGTGTCGGCTTGAAGGAGCGTTACCCCCCGGGAAAAAAGGGCCGTGGGGGCGTGCTCGGCTTGAGCCGATTGCACGGGGTGGGCCGACGTGCGGGGGATTGTTGGATCGGCTCCGCTTGCTTTGGCCGACGTGCCGTCGGCCGCTAAACGGGAAGGGGCGGCGCCGGCCCGGCGGCACTTTTCGCGGCCGATCTCGATCATCGGCAGGCAAAAATCGCTGCCGACGATCGGTACCGCGTCGTGCGAGGCCCGCCAGTAGGCCAACGCCAGATCGGCCGTGCCGGTGCAGACGTCGAGGATTGGGCGGTCGCCTTGCGGCGGGACGAGTTTCACGGTTTTGCGCCGCCACGACTGATCGATGCCCAGCGACAGCAGCCGGTTGAGAAAATCGTAACGCCCGGCGATCTGGCCGAACATGTCTTGAACCCGGGCAGTGGATTTGTCGAGGGGCATGGGCGGGGGCTTGTGTGTGATTCCGTTGCGGCTTACTCTTCCGCTTTCCACTTCTGCAGCAATTCGGCGTTGTCGACGTACATGGCGAAGAACGGTTTCTTGCCATCGCGTTTCTTGATGAAAATGAAGAACGGGCGGTCGAAAATGAACACCTGGCCATCGTCAACACTTTTGACTGCTACCCGGGTTTCGGAACGAAGTTCCGCGCCACCTCGATCAAGGCGGAGGCGAATCGCCTGCTGGGCGCTCGCGATAAACAGGTTGTCGAAACCTTTGTTGAGCAGCTCTTTGCCCTGTAATTCGGCGAAGGAGTGCGTGATATCCCACGCCATGTCAGGGACCAAGAGATTGTCGAGATCGTTTGGCTTCCGCTGTTTGGGATTGCGTGCGAAATTGGTCGTCAGGCTCTCTACTCGCTGCCATGTTTCCGCTAACGTTGAGGCGGGGCGCACACACGCCAGGATAATCTGATTTGGCTGCGATGTTTGACACGGATCAATGACGAATTCATCAAGGCGTCGTTCCTTGTTCAGCGAGCAGTACAGTATTCGGAATTGATCGCGTAGCAGCACTTCGAGATGGCCATAGGCATCGCTGGTCCCAAAGAAGGCAACTTGGGTACCAGTTCCGTTACTGTCGCGGAAGCTGATCTGTCCGTGGCACTGGCAGTAGGGCACCGTGAACGGCACGCTTGCCTCAAGGTAGGCGTAGGCGATGATCACGTTAAACGGATTGGATACATCGAATTTCGGCTGGCGACGGAATCGCCGCTGCATCTCGTCGAGAATCTTTTGCGCGATTCCGTCACGGCAAAGGCCGGCCATCGCCAAGTAGCCATTCGCAGGCAGATCGGCCTCAGTAAACTGACCCTTATTAAGATGCGACGCACATTCCGGCGCATCGGCAAGCTCGACGGGGCCATGAAGCACATCCTCGGCGAGCTTGTCCCAGGCCAACTGGAATGAGGCACACCAGATGACATTCTTGCCTTTCGGCATCGGCGTATCAAATGCCGGTACAATTGCGGTATGGGTAAGTGACGAGGAGTTTTCGTAGACGGCCACCGGTTGCGGCGTGTAGCAATTCCGATCTGAAAAATACGCAACGCAGAGCGTCACACAGACTATCGCAGCAGCGAGCAGATACGACCGGATCAATCGCGATTTCATTGCAAACTTGCCCCCTTAAACGAAGTGGTATGATGTTTGGATGCCGCCACACTCCCCTGGCAGTTTCCCGGTTGCATCGAACGCCATCCGGCAGCCGAGGGTATTGCTTGGCGTGGCCGGGTCGAACGGGTCGGCCGGGCCGCGCTCGGTAAGCAGGTCGGTCGCCGGGTTGACGTGGCGGGCGATGGCCGCCAGCACCGCTTCGTGGTTGCGGACATCAACGTCGGCATCGACCACGACTAGTGTCTTGGCGAATCGGACGGCCGGCAAGTTCCAAGCGGCATGGGCCGCACGGTGGGCTTGGCCTGGATAGGTCTTGCGGATCGAGACGGCCACCCAATGACGCGCGGCGGCGAACTCGGGCAGGTCGTAGTCCACCAGGTCGGGCATCGCCAAACGAGTGAGCGGCAGAAAGACTCGCTGCATCGCCCGGGCGATCGTGCTGGCCTCGTGCGGCGGTCGGCCGGGCACCATCGTGGCGTAGAGCGGATTCGCGCGATGAGTCAACGCCGTGACTTGCATCACCGGGGCCGGACGCGGCGTGGTGGCATGGCCCAACGGCGCGCAGAGCGGACCGGCAGCGGCCAGCGGCGCAGTCGGATCAATAAAACCTTCGATCACGATTTCGGATTCGGCCGGAACGCGAAGGTCGACGCTACGGCAGGCGACCACGTCGAGCGGTTTTTCGCGCAAGACGCCGGCCAGAGCGGCCAGATCGGTACGGGCTTCAAGCGGTGCGGCCGCCGCCAGCAGATAGGCCGGATCGCCGCCGATCACCACGGCAATCGGCATTTTTTGGCTGCGTGCGCGGTAGTCACCCAGCAGCCGAGTATGTTCGTCATGGTCGGCCCAGCAAACGGTGAGGCGGTGGGCGTCGAGCGGCTGCAAATCGAAGCGGCCGGCAATTGGCTGATGCGTGTCGGGCTCGGCCGTGAGGACGATGGCCGAATGGATGGCCGGTGGAATGTCCGGTGCCACTTGCAGCAGGGGCAGCTCACCGAGATCGATGTCGCTGCCGAGGCGGATGATTTGTTGGCAGGCGGCCGATCGCACTTCGCGGGGGCTGGCCGTTTGAATGGCTGCCGGCTGGGCCGAGCCCTTGAGCCGCTCGAACCAATTCGCGGCTGCGTGGCTTTCCAAGGGTCGGGCCACACGGCTGGCCACTTCGTCGAGCGCCGTGGCATCGAGCGCGCGGCAGATCCGGGCTTCACTTGCCAGCAGGTTGGCCAGCACGGGAACGTGGCTACCGCCGGGCGAGGCGAAGAGCAGCGCCGAGCGGTTGGATTCCGCCCTCTGCCGGACGAATTCGGATAGTCTGAGGTTCGTATCGACCGGCTCGTCGATACGCAGCAGTTCGCCGGCCTGGGCGAGGGTTTCGAGAAAATCGGCAAGGCAGCGGTAGAGCATGAGGGCATTGTAAGGGTGGAAGGCCGAGGACGAAAGGTGGATCAGGGATGGGAGGCGGAGACGGCGGACGGGGAAGGCGAAAGGTCGAAATCAAAATGTCGAATGTCGAAGCACTTAGACCCCAAGTCCCCAAATCCCAAACATCCCTCAATCCCCTGCCCTGCCGCCCGCATTGTTGAACGTCGTCGAATGGGCCATAATGGCCGCATGAAACCGATCCTACATGTCTACGCGCTGCCGAAGTTTTCGGATCCGAAGGAACTAGCCGGCGGGACCGCCGTGGTTATCGATGTGTTGCGAGCGGCCACAACGATTGTCCACGCCCTGGCGGCGGGGGCCGACGAGGTGGCACCCTGCCTGGAGGTGGCCGATGCCTTGGCGCTGGCCGAAAAATATCCGGCCGACGAGGTGGTGCTCGGCGGCGAACGGCATGGGTTGCCGATCGACGGGTTTCAGTTGGGCAACTCGCCGGAAGACTATGTGCCCGAGCAAGTTGCCGGGAAGACCGTCATTTTCACGACGACCAACGGCACCCGGGCGATGATGCATGCCCAGCAGGCCGACGAAATCCTCGTGGCCAGCTTCGTCAACGTGTCGGCCGTGGCGCGGCGGTTGTTCGACCGCGAGCGAGTCCATATTATTTGCGCCGGAACGGACGGGAACATCACCGAGGAGGACGTGTTGCTGGCCGGGCTGCTGGTCGAGCGTCTTCAGCGAGAAGGGGGCATGGTCTATCAGCAGAACGCCCAGGCGATGACCGCCCGGGAAACGTGGATGGGGGCTTTTGCGGTGCCGCAGGCGATCGGGGCCGAACCGATCGAGCCGGAAAAACTGGCCGAGCGGCTGGCCCAGAGCGTCGGCGGCCGGAACCTTGTGGAACTCGGGCTGGTTGCCGACATTCTCGCGGCCTCGCGGATCGATCGATTTGACTTGGTGCCGCGGCTGGATCCAAAGACGTTCCGGATTCGAGCGGTGTGAGGCGTCCCTCTTCACTTGTTGTTGATGAACCGCCGGCGCGGCTGTGATTCCTTGGGCCGACGTTCCGTCGGCCGCTAAACCGTTATAATTTCCGCCGTTCGCCACCGCTCCCTTGGCGCTGGCTCCTTGTCACCCCCCCCCGATGCGATTAGACTAGGGGATTCTATGTCTTCCGGTCGCCGGAGGGCGGCATTCTTTCCGATAACAATCCAATCCGTATCCTCCCGATACCTTTCTCTTTTTTACGGTTTTGCGATGGCAGTGCAGATGGATCAGCTCGTAGCGCTGTGCAAGCGGCGCGGATTTTTGTTTCAGTCCAGCGAGATTTACGGCGGCCTACAGGGCTTCTGGGACTACGGCCCGCTGGGAGTGGAATTGAAACGCAACGTTCGCGAGGCCTGGTGGCGCGACATGGTCACCTCGCACAACGAATTGGAGATCGACAACGGCGCGCCGGCGACCTACGAAATGGCCGGCATCGATTGCTCGATCATCATGCACTCGCAGGTCTGGAAGAGTTCGGGCCACTACGATCTGTTCCACGACTACATGGTCGATTGCCGTGAGTCGAAGCGGCGTTATCGCTACGATCAGGTATGTGGCCGCTGGGTAACGTGCAAAGGGCAGCGGATCTTCGTGGCCAGCGACGTGAGCGGCGACGAAGCCATCGAGTTGACTCAGCACAAGGCGATGAAGTTTTTCAACCTGCGAGGGAAGGATGCTGACCAACTGGCGTGGGACGGGACGCTGATCTCCTTGACCAACGTGCCGAATTTTGGCGAAGTGTTGGGCCCCGATGCCAAAACCCTGGGCACGTTGACCGAGCCCCGCGAGTTCAACTTGATGTTCAAAACGATCGCCGGCGCGTTGGGCGGCGAAGAAGATACGGTGTTTTTGCGGCCCGAAACGGCGCAGGGCATCTTCGTCAATTTTAAGAACGTCTGCGACAGCACACGGGTGCGGGTGCCGTTCGGCATTGCGCAGATGGGCAAGAGCTTTCGTAATGAAATTACGCCCCGCAATTTCACCTTCCGGTCGCGCGAGTTCGAGCAAATGGAAATCGAGTTCTTTTGCCATCCGGCCAGCTCGCCGCAGTGGTACAAGTATTGGCGCGATCGACGCTACCAGTGGTACTTGAGCCTTGGATTGGCGGGCGAACGGCTGCGGTTGCGCGATCATGAGAAAGAAGAGTTGAGCCATTATTCGGTGGGCACGGCCGACATCGAATACGCCTTCCCATTCCTGGCACCGGGCGAGTTCGGCGAGTTGGAGGGCGTTGCCCATCGCGGCGACTTCGACCTGCGAAGCCACATCGAAGGCAAGCTCGTGCGAAAGGGCGACGAGTTGGTTGTGGAATTAGACGCCGAGGGCAAGCCGCGACATCGTGGCAGCGGCAAGGACTTGAGCTACTTCGACGAGTTGACCAAGGAGCGGTTTGTGCCGCATGTGATCGAGCCCTCGGCCGGCGCCGATCGGGCGACGTTGGCCTTCCTCTGCGAAGCCTACAACGAGGACGAAGCGCCGGACGAAAACGGCAAGCCGACGAAGCGGGTGTTTTTGAAGTTGCACCCACGGCTGGCCCCCATCAAGGTGGCGGTGTTCCCGCTGGTGAAGAAGGACGGGATGCCGGAGGTTGCCCGGGAGATCTACAAGACGTTGAAGCCGCACATGACCGTCTTTTATGACGAGAAGGGGGCGGTCGGCCGCCGGTACCGCCGACAGGACGAGGTGGGCACGCCGTTCTGCATCACTGTGGACAGCCAGACGCTGGAGGACGGCACGGTAACGGTCCGCGATCGCGACTCGCTCGCTCAATGGCGGGTGCACAAGGACGAATGCCTGGGCGACCTGCGGTCACGGCTGTCGACATAGCGGCCAGTCATCCCATTTTCACTCAACTACCCAGAGCCGGCGATCATTGATTGCCGGCGTTCTTTTTCCAACTTTGTCTGCGGGAGTTTTTTCCAGTCGACTGCTTCCCGATTCAGTTAAGCTGGTGTCTTTGGGTAATTTTTTCCGATTATTTCGAGTTTAACGAAAGTTTAGACCAGGGACTTTCCGATCTGTTTGGCGTCGACGGATGGTCTTTCGGACCGGCGTGGACATGCGCCCCCCCTGATTGGAGAGTTTACGATGACCACGGCCAAGCAAGCAATGATCCGAAACGTCCTTGTTGTCACCGCCCTGCTGGCGTTGGCCGGCACGGCATTGGCCGAGGGATGGAAGGCCAACTGGCAGGATGCCTCGCAGCAGCCATCGAACACGGTCCGGCAGGACGAAGGGGTTCATTATGACAACGCGGTGAAGCAGGTCGATTGGCAGCAGCAAGTGCTCAAGCGGCCGGCAGGATCGGAACGGCAGACGGGTTATCAACAGCCGGTCCGTTCGGTTTACGAGCGAGATCCGTTCGCCAACGCGCCGGCACGTCAGGCCTCCACTTCAGCGGGACGTCCGCGGGCTCGATTGGTTAGTGAAGAGCCGGAAGTGATTCCGCCAGGTACGCCGTTAGCGCCCCAGGCCGAGTCTGGCCCGATTCTCAGCGAGGAGCCCAGTTTCAATCCGATGGGTACCAGCGGTGGCTGCAAGAACTGCAACCGACATGGCGGCATCAGCGGCGGCGAGTTGGTGATGGGCGAGTTCGGCGGCGATTGCGACACCTGTGGCGATTGCGATAGCTGTGAACCATGCGGCCCGTGTGAAGAAACCTGTGACTATGGTTGGGAATTGTTCGACGGCCGCTGTGGTCCCTGGCTTCGCGGCCTGTCAGTGTTCGGTGGCGTAAACGGCTTCAAAAACGCGCTGGACCACGGCAACGGCGGCAATTTCGGTTTCAACGAAGGCGTGAACTTGGCCCGCCCACTGGGCGACCCCTGGGGTTGCGGCTATCAAATCGGCGCCAACTTCGTGCAAAGCGATTTTTCGGGCACGTCGACCCGAATCCTCGATCGCTATGACATTCACTCGCCCTATCGTAAACAGTACTTCGCCACGGCCGGTATCTTCCGTCGAGCGGAGTGCCATCATGGGTTCCAGTGGGGCGTGGCCTATGACTACATGCACGACATCCATTATCAGAACGCCGACCTGCAACAGATTCGCAGCGAGACGGGTTTCGTGCTCAACGAAGAATACGAAATCGGCTACTACGGTGCGTACGGTGTCGGCAGTGATACGGATCGAGTCCTCGACGGCAAGCTGGATTCGATGGACATGTTCGTGGTCTACATCCGCCGCAACTTCGAGCATGGCGGCCAAGGCAAGATTTGGGGCGGTGCGACCGGCAACGGCGACGGCCTGATCGGCGCGCAACTGTGGGTGCCGTTGGGCGGAAGCTGGGCGTTGGAAAACAGCGTCAACTATATGATTCCCAAGCAAGGCCGCGGCGAAACGGCTCAGGACCGCGAATCGTGGGGCCTGATCATGCAGTTGGTATGGTATCCGGGCCAGAGCGCCAAATGCCAGCGAGACAACCCGTTCCGACCAATGTTCAACGTCGCCGACAACTCGTTGATGATGGTCGAGCGGATGGCTCGATAGCCTAAAGACAGTTGGCAGACGCCGCCTAGAGTGAACAGCTTCGGGCGTGGCCACCGAGAGGTGATCACGCCCTTTCTCTTGCGCGTCGCGGCGATTGGCGTGAGGATTTCGCCCGCGGGTTCTCCGTTTTCATTGACACGCACAGAGGCGGCAGTGATAATTGGGCCGAGGCGTCCTCTCCTTATCGAAAGTGCCGTTTTTCTTGATGGTGGGTGATGATTTGGGTTAAGGCGGATCGTCGTCGCTGGCTGTTCCAGATGTTACCGGTCCTGATCTGGTCTGCGTTCGCGGTGATGCCGGCTTCTACGTCGGCGTCAACGATGAAGATACTGATGCCGGCCTATTGCTATCCGACGATCGGAACTTTTTGGGCGGACTTAGAGGCAGCGAGTAGTAGCGTTGAGCTGGCCGTGATTGTGAACCCGAATAGCGGCCCCGGTGCGAGTGTTGATCCAAACTATGTGGCCGCCGTAAACGGCATTCATGCTGCCGGTGGCCGGGTCTACGGCTATGTGGCAACGAATTACGGCGCCCGAAATCAAACAACCGTAAAGGGCGAAGTCGATCGTTACGAGGACTTCTATTCTATTGATGGAATCTTCTTTGACGAAATGAGCACGAGCACTTCGAAGGTCAGCTACTATGCCGACCTCTATGGCTACGTGAAAGGGAAGAGTCTCGATTACGAGGTCATCGGTAATCCGGGAACTGGTACGCTCGAGGCCTACTTGAGCAGTCCAACGGCGGATGTACTGGTTACTTTTGAAGATACGGCCAGGGCCTATGCGTCGTATTTGCCCGACGCCTGGACGGCAAGTTATGACGCCGATCGCTTAGCCCACATCATCCATACGGCGGAGGGCAGCGAATTGTCCTCCTTGCTCGACGCCGTTGCTCAAAATAACGCATCGTGGGTCTACGTGACAGACGATGTTATGGGCAATCCTTACGATGTGCTGCCAACGTACTGGGACCAGGAGGTGGCCGCGGTGGCTGCACACAATGTGCCAGAACCGGGCATGCACACGTTGGCGCTCGTCGCGACTGTCATTGTAATTGGCAGTTGCTGGAGGGTAGGGGTCCGGCCCCTTAGTGGCCGAAGAGCCTGAGACAGATCGCCTGCTTGCGATATTGGTCGGGTCAGGTCGGTGATCGAAGCAAAAACGAAGGGGAGGTCGCGTATGGCGGCGTCGATGCCGGCAGGATCGGAACAACAAGCGCCGAGCCGAAGAGTGCCGATCGCGGTCCTCATTTTGTTGACGGCGATCGTTGGCGGCTGGAGTTTCTGGAGGATTTACGAGGATTACCGCCGCGACAGCAGCGCGTTGCCCAATCCGCAGCTTCATGCCGGAGTGGGTGAGCCGCTGGCCGTGCTGGAATTGCAGCCTTTGACGGGCGGTGGATCGCCGGTGTCGTTGGCCGACTTGGAAGAGCAGGTCGTGCTGCTGAATTTCTGGGGCACTTGGTGCCCACCATGCCGGGCGGAGTTGCCGCACATGGCCGAGTTGCGGGAGCGTTTCGCCGGGCAGCGGGCTTTTCAGTTGATCTCAGTCTCCTATCCGTACGGTCCCCAGGAGGATCGGCAGTCGCTGGCCGAAGAGACCGAAGACCTGTTGAAACGGCTGAAAGTTGAACTGCCAACGTACTACGATCCGGGGAACAGAACCTATGCGGCCATGCAACACCTATTGGGTATGAAGCAGTCGGCGTTCCCCTTAAGCGTGTTGGTCGATCAACAAGGATTGATCAAGGCGGTGTGGGTCGGCTACCGACCGGGGCTCGAGTCGGAAATGGAGCGGTACATCGACGATGCCCTGATCGAGACGGAATAGAGCGCGGCGCAGGAGTCTGGTGAACTTGCAGCAGTCTTGACCAGAATCCTCAACCGCAAACTCCATCCAATCACTGGCAATCGCCGCCCCAGCGGCACATTGATGGCGATGAGCGGCGATTCCGGCGTTTTTCTCAACTGCCCACTCAAGGAGCCGCCGCTCTGCAGCTCACTCGCCCTTGCGAACCGCTCGGCGCAGTGTCACAATACTGATCCGCGATCCTGACGATCGCCGTTCGGTGGGGGCAGGACAAATGCTGGCCAAGCTGCAAACCTTCTCGTTGTTGGGCATCGACGCCCTGCCCGTCGAAGTCGAGGTCGACGTCTCGCCTGCCGGGCTTCCCAAGGTCGTTCTCGTCGGACTGCCTGAGGCGGCGGTCAAAGAATCGACCCATCGCGTCGAGCGGGCGATCGTCAATTCCGGTTATCAGCGGCCGCAAAACCGCATCGTCATCAACCTCGCCCCGGCCGACCTGCCCAAGGACGCCGCCTCGATCGATCTGCCGATCGCATTGGGCATCCTCGCCGGCAGCGGTCAAATCGCCGCCGAGCGCCTCGATCAGTTCGCCATCGTCGGCGAGTTGGCCCTCGACGGCACAACACGGCCAGCCAAAGGCGCGCTGTCGATGGCCATGGCCGTCGCGGGAGTTGCGGGTGGCCCTAATCTTGGCTCCTCCTCCGAAGCTGCGAAAATCCGCGGCCTCTTGGTGCCATCCGCCAGCGCCGCCGAAGCCGCCGTGGTCGAAGGCATCGAGGTCATTCCGGTGACCAGCCTCGGTCAGGCCGTCGGCTTCCTCACCGGCGAGATTGACATCGAGCCCCAGCCGTCGCGGATCGAGGAATTGTTCCGCGAGTTGTCCAGCTACGACGTCGATTTCGCCGACGTTCGCGGCCAGGAGATGGCCAAACGGGCGCTGACAGTCGCGGCCGCCGGCGGACACAACATCCTCATGCTCGGGCCGCCCGGTTCCGGCAAGACGATGCTGGCCAAGCGGATGCCGACGATTCTGCCTGACCTCACCCCCGGCGAGTCGATCGAGACCACGCGGATTTACAGTGCGATGGGCCGCATGAGACCAGGCCAACCGCTGTTGGGCATTCGCCCCTTTCGCGCTCCGCACCACACGATCAGCAACGCCGGCCTCGTCGGCGGCGGCTCGACGCCCGGCCCCGGCGAAATATCGCTGGCCCATAACGGCGTCCTCTTCCTCGACGAACTGCCCGAGTTCAATCGCCAGACGCTCGAAGTCCTGCGGCAGCCGCTCGAGGATGGCACCGTCACCATTTCTCGCGCGCTCAACAGCACCACCTTCCCGGCCAACTTCATGTTGATCGCCGCGTTGAATCCATGCCCGTGCGGCTATCGCGGCGACACGCGGCGCAGTTGCCATTGCACGCCGCCTCAAATCGAAAAATACATGGGCAA
>CALGFD010000059.1 GCA_937881075.1 uncultured Planctomycetales bacterium | reverse complement strand
TGCGAGTCTGGCGGGCGGGATGTTGGGGAACGGTTCGCTCGCGGCCACCTCGCCGACGGCCGTGCCCGAACCGGGAACGCTGGCGCTGGTGGTGCTGGCGGCATTCAGTCTGCTAGGCCATTGTCGTCTCCGGCATTGGTTGTTTGGCGTCTGAAAAACCGGCTGCCCGCAGCGATGACCGTTCTCTTGGCCTGTTGGCGGATGCGCTACAAAACCTCACTCCCCCCACCCCCTGGACCGATCTATAGACGAAGGAATAGACAATTGGTAATCTTTCCACAGTATTCGCACCTCCGAGGGGCAGCCTTCGGTAGCAGACGCTGTAGCGAGCAACGAAGCGGGCAAACGGTCGTCGGTTCTCTTCGTGCAACTGGTCTCTCGCTCCGCGCAGCTGTTTCTTGCTGCCTCGATCATTGATCAACGACGAACGACGTTACAGACTATGTTCACTTCTCGCAGCCATTTTCTGTCTGGGAAAGCACTCACATGAGAAATGCATATCTGACCGTCGCAGCCGCCATGCGGCGGAAGATGAAGGCGGTTAAGTGGCTACCCGTTTTCTCACTCGTGCTGGTCGCGGCATCGTCCACTGCAGGCATTTCCCAAGCGGGCGTCCTGCTGGTCGCCGGTTCACCGGAGTATGACTCAGCGACAAACAGCGGGCTGAAGAACGGCTCGGTGATGTCTTGGCCCGGGTCGGGCCTCAACAATAGCGGCACGGCCGTGGGCTACGCGGAAAAATTCGTCAGCGGCGCCAATCTCAGCCAGCGGGCAGTGCGCTGGGACGGCTCGGGCACGGCGGCCACGGAACTCGGCAACCTGGGACTCGCCAGCAACGGGTCCACATCCGCCTCCGCCTATGATGTCAATGACGCCGGCACGGCCGTGGGCTACGCGGATAAATGGGTGGCCGGGACCGCTCTGGGCTCTCGGGCGGTGCGTTGGGACGGTTCGGGCACGGCCGCCACGGAATTGGGCAATCTCGGTACCAGCAGCGGCGGTTCCACAGCCGCCTACGCCTACGCTGTCAACGACGCTGGCACGGCTGTAGGCGTCGCCACGAAATACACGGGCGGCACCAGCCAGGGCTATCGGGCAGTGCGTTGGGATGCAGCGGGCACGGCCGCCACGGAATTGGGCAATCTCGGTACCGACATCAGCGGTTCCACAACCTCCTACGCCTACGCCGTCAATAATTCCGGCACGACTGTAGGCTATGCAATTAAATACGTGGGCAGTACCAGCCAGGGCTCTCGGGCGGTGCGTTGGGACGGCTCGGGCACGGCGGCCACGGAACTCGGCCATCTGGGCACCAGCAGCAGCGGTTCCACAAACGCCTACGCCGTAGCGGTCAACGACGCCGACACGGCTGTGGGCTACGCCATGAAATACGTGGGCCACGTCAGCCAGGGCTATCGGGCAGTGCGTTGGGATGCAGCGGGCACGGCGGCCACGGAACTCGGCCATCTGGGCACCAGCAGCAGCGGCTCTACAAGCGCTGGCGCCTACGCTGTCAACGATGCCGGCACAGCGGTGGGCAACGCGATCAAACATGAGGGTGGCATCGAACGGGGCTTGAGGGCAGTGCGCTGGGACGCCTCGGGCACAACCGCCACGGAACTCGGCAACCTGGGCACCGACAGCAGTGGCACCACATACTGCAGCGCATCCGCAGTCAACAATGCCGGCACGGCGGTGGGCAACGCCACGAAGTATGTCGCCGGCGTCGGTCAGGGCTATCGGGCGGTGATCTGGCTGCCCGATGCCAGCGTCATCGACTTGAACGACTTGGGGGTTGCTCCCGTTTCCGACGCGGGCACGTGGACATTGACCGCAGCCCAAGCGCTTAGCGCCGACGGCTGGGTCGCTGGCCAGGGAACCTTTGACGCTGACGGCGCCGGACCGTTGGCCGGCTATACGCGGCTGTGGGTAGCACAGGTGGGCCTGGGCGGAACTTGGATCAGTGCTGCCGGCGGAACCTGGGGACGCGGTCCCAACTGGTCCACGGGCACACCCGCCATGCAAGTCGGCAACGCCACGTTTAACCTTAACGCAAATTACACGGTTGGGCTGGACCGCGATGAAACGACCAAGACCATCACGGTCAACGCCGGCACGGTAACCATCGAGGGCAATGGTCATTCACTGACGACGGAGAACGGGCTTACCGTTGCCAGCGGCGCGAGACTCAATGTGGTCGGCATGCTCCAGGTCGGCAACGGCGGCCCGGCGGGCAGCCTTAGCGGCGACATCGACAACAACGGCCGGCTGATCCTCAACTGGTCCGATACCTACAGCTACAATGACACGATCAGCGGCTCGGGGGGCGTCACTAAGCAAGGCGCCGGCACGCTGACCCTTTCCGCCGCGAACACCTACACCGGACCAACCTCGATTACTGGCGGCACGCTCAAGCTGGCTTCGTCGGGCACGATCGCCAACAGTTCGGCCATCGATCTGTCCGGCGGCACCCTGGATCTAACGGCTAAGTCCAGCGGCTTCAGCCTTGCCGCAGGTCAGATGCTGCGGGGCAACGGCACGGTGCAGATGGCCGCCGGCCAGACGCTTACGGTGTCTGCGGGAGTGGCCCCAAGCCATTTGCCCGGCGCCTTGACCATCGCGGGCAACCTGGCACTGGGCGGCACGAGTTCCTTCGAGGTGGACGGCTGGACGGCGGGCCGCTACGATCTGGTGCAAGGCACGGCGGCCAACGGCGAACGCGTCACGTTCGGCGGAACGCTGAACATCGACATCGAAACGGGCTTCGGGGGCTCGATGAAACTCTTCGATTTCGACTTGTACGGCGGCGCTTTCAGCACCGTCAATTTCACGGGACTAGTGGGCGACAGGAGCGTTACCTTCGACACGGCCACCGGCGTGCTTACGGTGATCGGCGACCTCTTGGCCGGCGACTCCAACGGCGACGGCCTGTGCAACTACGACGACCTGTCGGCCTTGATCAACAACTACGGAGTCGCCAGCGGCGCGACCTGGTCGATGTGCGACTTCACCGACGACGGGGTGGTCAATTTTGACGACCTCAGTGTGATCGTCAACAACTACGGCGGTGGAACCGGATTGGACGCCCAGGGCATGGCCCTGCTGACCGCCCATGGTTTGGGTGGCGCGGCGGTGCCCGAACCGGGAACGCTGGCACTGGTGATGATCCTGGTATCCAGCCTGCTTTGCCACCGTAGCCTCCGCCATCGGTTTCTGGGCCTCTAAAGAAGGGGGGGCAGCAACGAGCGATGCATGCGGGGTGTTTTTGACAGGGGTGGTTGTTATATGTTGTTAGTTCGGACGAGGGGTACGCCACATTGTAGGCACCTGTCCCCTCTGGAAAAGTAACGCAAGGTAGTTGACGGAAACTGCAAGGTCTCTACAATCGCGCTTATCGGGTCTCATCGCCAAACATCTCGTTGGTTGCCGCGGTTATAGGATGACGGCGGAGTTTGGACGTGGGGCTGGCAAATATCGAATCCAGGCAGAGAACAATCAAGGTGGCAGCAAAGCGCGCGGCACCGTCCGCCGGTCGCCGCTTCGCACAATGAAAGAAGGTGCCTGATGAGAGATCGCAAAGTCTATGGTGCGGCCCTGGTCGCCTGTCTGCTTGTAATGGGTGTGGTCGGCAGGCTGCAGGCCGCCGTGATTATTGAGGTTCCCTTCAACTCCTTGGATATAGACAAGCCGCAGTTGGCCCTGCCGACGACTTTTAACGACCTGCGAATCCTGCAGGGGAGCACGACCAAGCCTGGCCGTTCGACGATCAACATTGTCAGCCCAGGCACGTATGGCACGACCTACTCGCTCTCGTCACCGACGGTCAGCGTGGCACCCACGACGGGGACGGTTCCTGCGAACAGTACCACCGCCATCCGCATCAATCTGGGCTGGAATGATATTTGGACCAGAGGGTCGAGAACGGGAACGTTGACGTTAACGAATATCGATGATCCCAGCGACTTGAATAACCACACGATGGCCGTTAGCGGGGCCGTGGTGGCCAACCGATTTTTATCGGTGGATGCCGTAGGCAGCGGCGGGCAGACCACCCGCTTGGTGAAGAACTCCAAGTACGTTACGTCGATTCGCTCGGGGAGCAATCCGCTGAACGACGGCGACGATGTGGCAACACGCGTGAACACGGTTGCGACGGGGCATCTCAGCAGCAGCCTGTACCAGGTCGGCTATGTCGGCACGCCTTTGAGCCAATTCAACGATGTCGATCAAAGTGCGGCGATCAGTCTCAAGTTCCGGAGGCCCGGACTATATGAAGGCGCGCTCGACTTGGCGCCGCGGATGCTTACCAGCGGTGAGGAGAAGGCGGTCGGCGCAGCGGTGCAGTCGGCGATGCTCTTCTACAAGGTGAATGTCGTTGAACCGAGAAAGCTTAGCGCGATGGCCGGCCGCGTGGATTTTGGCAACGTCCTGCGCGGGGCCAACGTTGTCGGGAATTTTGTGGTGCGAACTACGAACACCTACGCGGATTCCGATCATACGTCGATCGTCAAGGTGTCGCCGGGCGGAACGCCGCTGGGTGATCTGACCATTGCGGAAACGCTGGTGGCGAATGGGCCGACGACCGACGTGCCGATTTCGGGCAAATTCACGAACTATTGGAGTGGCGTGGTGCGCGGGGTGGTGCCTGTGGTAAGCGGCGAAGATGCGGCCGTGCAAGACAGCACCCAGTACCGGGGGCTTGGGCTGAGTTATCGGGCAAATGTGGGCATCGCCAAGTTGGGATCGAGCCCGCTGTCCTTCAATCTTCATGAGACGATCTTGTCGGCCCGGGTCTTCAGCGGCGAAACCCTGGCAGGACTTTCGTCGAAGGTCGATCCGAGCAAGACTTTGGCCTCCAATATCACTCCGGCGTCCTGGGTACGAGAACCAACATCCCTCAGTGGGCTGTATGGCGGCGTTGGTAGCGAGGCGGTCATCGTCGAGAGCACGGAATTGACTGCCAATTCAACCGTCACGATGCAATGGCGGCGTCGCATGTCGAGCGAAGCGAATTACCCGGGCGTGATGCCGACAAACCTTCAGCCGGGGAGTTGGCTGGTCAGCGACGTGGTGAAAATCGGCGGCATCAGTGATACGACCGCCTATGCCCTGGAAATGTCGTTTGACAATCGCATCAATCTGGCTTTTGACGGGCCGGTCGACGGTGCTGTGGCAAACAAATTTCCCGATTTGTTCCTCGCCCAGTTGGATGCAACGGACAGTATGTGGAAGAACGCCACGGACCTGAGAGCCGTCGGATCCGAGGCCGAGCAAGGCGTGCTCCAGTCGTTGCCCGATTTCTTGGCGGGACATGCGGGCGTGAGCCTGTACGAACTGCAAGGTAGCTGGGGCGTCGATCCGGTTACTAGTTCGACCGGATTGGGGCATGCGTGGGCGATTGTGGCCGGCAGCGGGATCTTCGCCGTCGACCCGCTTGGCAGCGGGACGTTCAGCAGCGTGCCGGAGCCCTCGGCGTGGGCGTTGCTGCTTTCGGCCGGGGCTTTCGCCTACCTTTGGCGGAAGCAGCGGCGGTAAGCCTTCTTGCCGCTTATTGGAAAGCGATCTGATCTCGCGGCGCTCAATTCAGCCGCTCCTTTAGCGGCCCTAAGCGCTTGCCTTCCTCCTGCTGGGGCTTTGGGCAGACCGGGCGAATGTGCGAAGCCGGTGCCTATCTCTCGTTCGTTTGCCGAGCGAAAAGAATGCAGGTTTCGGTCGGCATAATCGATACTATTTACCGCCCATGAACATCTTGTCTTGTGGCAGCTCTCTTCTCGAGCAAATGCTAACGCAGGGATGCGGCATAAGATGGGTAGATATATCGCCTGTGCCTTTGTCGGGATGTGGATTTCGTGCGGGACAGCCACGGCTGAGTTCATCAGCTTGGCGTGCAGCGCCGACACGTTTGTTACAGCCAACGCGAGTTGCCCCTCGAACGCGAACGGCGACCAATCTAGTCTGCCCCTACTAGGCGGTGGCCTGGAAACGATCGCCATTCCTTTGGTTCAATTTGACCTGCGACCGTACGAAGGGCGACAGGTCCTTGGAGCGTACGCCTACGTTCGACAGTTCCTGACGGATGCTCCCTACAACCCGCTGGCTAGCCAAACGGTTGAACTGCATGCCAGCCAAATCGACTGGACGGAAGCGGCTGTTTCTCTGGCGGATTTCGCTGCTGAGGATGGGTTTCGGCCGGAGAGTGTCGGCCCGGTTCTAAGCACCATCGTGATCGAGTGGGAGGAAACGCCACACTACGTTACCTGGAAGATTCCTCGCTCATTGGTGCAAGCGTGGATCGACAGCCCGGCTTCGAATAAAGGCCTTGCCTTCCTTTCGACAACGGCGGCTACGGATCAGTTGCTTTGCCTTGCTTCGCGTGAGAACCGGGTAGGAGCTCCTCCGCGTCTTGAATTCACGTTAGCCGCTGTGCCCGAGCCATCGAGCATCATGTTGCTGGCACTCGGCGGCAGTGTCCTCCTGCTCGGCAGGGTCGCGGTTTGCCGGCAGCGAGTCGAGTAGAGCTTCCCGTGGCATCGAGCAATAATCCTCTCGGGCCTTGGCTTCGATGGATTGCTGCGTAACATGCCGAGCCCATCATCGTCGGGCTCGCGCAATCAACCGGCATCGTCGCGGTGCCTTATTGGGGCGGCCTCAAGGAGACGTTAGCCCAGCCATTGGGGGTTATGGGCCGTGCTATCGAAAGGTCGATCCACTTTGAATCCCTCGTAGCGGCCGTCGGCGGCTGCTTGGGACGTCTGTCGAAGCAGTTGTGTAATTTCCTCGGGGCTCAGCGGGGTGAAGCCCTGCGCTATTCGAAGGTTGGCCTGCAGCAACTCCATGCTGTCCATGCCGCTGATCACCGTGGAAACGGGGAGGCTCATGGCATAGCGGAGGCACTCGGCCGCCGAGGCGATCTTGTTCTTGACGATCGCCCCGCTGGCCATCGATTTCATGCCCAGCACCCCCATCTGCTCTTTGACGAGCACGGGCAAGACATTGCGGGCGAAGCTGCGAAAATGGGCATCGAGGACATTTAGCGGCATCTGCACCGCGTCGAATCGGAATTGATGCTCACGGGCAACCTCGAGGGTGCGAAGGTGAATGAAGGGGTCTTTGTGACCAGTGAAACCGATGAAACGAATCTTGCCCGCTTTTCGAGCGGCGAGCATGGCGTGGATCGCGCCGTCATCGGCGAAGATTCGATCGGGATCCTCGATGCGGATGATTTCATGGAATTGCATGAGGTCGACGCGGTCCGTTTGCAGTCGCCGCAACGATTCGTCAATCTGGCGTTCGGCCGACTGTTTGGTACGGCCGTCGATCTTGGTCATGAGGAAAGCCCGGTTGCGATAGCCGTCGCGGAGGGCCTTGCCCATGCGGATTTCGCTGCCGCCTTGGTGATAATCCCAGCAGTTGTCGAGGAAATTAATCCCCGCATCGATCGCCGAGCGGATGATGCGAATCGCCACACGTTCGTCGGGCGGGTTGCCGATGTGGTAGCCACCAACGCCGAGGATCGACACCCTTTCGCCGGTGCGACCGAGCGGGCGGTAAGGAATTTCTCCCGGCGAGCCCGATTCGACAGCGGCAGCCTGTGCCGCCAGCGCCTTGGCAGAGACCAGATTGGGCTCGGCAGCGACCGGTGCGATCGCCGCCATCACGGCCAGAAAGCGACGACGTTCCATGAGAAGGTCTCCCTGCTCTGAAGGCGGCGAGAGGAAGGGCATGAGCAAGCCTCTCTCGCTTGCCATCCTATCCTACTGGCGAAGGAAAGGCCCTCGGTCGTGATGGGCCGTCGCGACCGGGGCCTGTACGGTTAGAATCCGAAGCGAAGACCGAGCCCTGGCGTTTGGTAATAGTAGCCCCCGTACGGATAGCGGTAATAGGGGCGGTATCGGTAGTAATACGGCGACCCGTAGTAGTAACGTCCCGAGTAGTAATAGGGCGGCGCGTAGTAGTTTGGGTAGTAATCGTAGTACGAGTAAGGGCGATAGGTTCGGTAGCTGTAGTAGCGAGGATAGCCGTAATAGCGCGGATAGCGGTAGGTGTACCGACGAATGGGCATCACCTCTAATTGCCCATCGTCGCTATCGGTGAATTGATCGTCGACTGCGAACGTGAAATTTTCCCCGAACTGGCTGTCGTCGGCGATCACGCGTCCGCTGCATAGGGGAACGGCGAGGACGGCCGCGAGCAGAAGCAAGAAGAATCGCATCGCATTTCCTCCTTGGCATGAAGTGAGACGGAAAGGGGAACCCCGTGGGCGCGTTGTTCGTCCACGGGGCTCCTGTTGGCAGCGTTCGACTTATTGGTTGACACCGCCTTTTGTCTGGCCTGACTGGCCCTGATCCTGCTGCGGTTGTCCCTGCGGTGGCTGAGAATCACTCGGCGCTGGCCCGCGTTGGCCTTGCTGACCTTGCGGCTGCCCCTGCTGACCTTGTGGTTGCCCTTGCTGTGGCTGTCCCTGTTGCTGCGGCGATTGCGGCTGCGGTTGTTCCTCGATCGAAGGTTGCATTCCGCCGGGGGCCGGTCGTTGGGCACGCTGCTGGGCGGCGATGTCGGCCGGGACCGTTCCGCCGGCCTGCCGCAGCAATCGCGCCGCCAAGCGATCGCGCGGGGCTTGCTGCAGGGCCGCGAGGAATTCGCGAGCTGCCGCCTCGCGATATTCGGAGATCAGGTAGAGAAATCCGAGCAAGAAACGCGCGTCCCGGGCAGAGGGGTTGTTGCGAACGAACCTCTCGAGGGCTCGAAGCTGCTGGGTGTAGGGTTGGATATTGCCGTAGAAAGAGTACACCACATCCCAGTCGGGCAACGAGCCGAAGGCGGCCACGGCATGCGCCTGCATGGCACCACCGCGATAATCATTGAGGGCGAGCATCGCCAGAGCGGCCAAGAGATGGACCTGTGGATCACGCGGGTTGTCCACCTCGGCGTGGCTGGCCATTCGCAGGGCCGTGCGATAGTCGCCCTGTTGGAAGGCCGCCACGGCCTGATCCATATAGTCTCCCTCCGCGCCGCTTTGGCCCATGTCCAGGCCGTAACCGGGGGCGACGGCATAGGACTCGTCGTAGCCATATCCCGGTCCGTAGTATCGATAGTCGCCGTACCCATAGCCGGGCCTGCCATAGCCGGCTCGCCAGCCGATTCCCGGCCCCCAGCCCCAACCGCGGTTCCAGTCGCCTCGTCCGCGATCGCTAACCCAATCGTCTCGATCCCAATCAACGCGAGCACGGCCCCCCTCGCCACGGCCGCTGTCCCAATAGCGGCTTTCACGCTCACCGGTGAACCCTTCCCGCGTGTCTTCTCCTTGCCAAAGGCGGGTAGCGGTGTTGCCCGTGAAGTCGCGTGGGCTGAAGTCACGTCCGATCGTACTTCGGGCCGATTCGCCGCCGCGTTGTCGTTCGCCAGCCTGGCCTCTACCCTGCCAGAGGCCGCTGGGTGCGTTTCCGCGATCGCTGCCTTGCCAACCTCCTCCACCGCGCGTGGTTCCGTTCCCTCCGCGCCCGACATCGCCGCCCCGTCCATCGCCCCGTTGGGCGAGGGCTGGCGCCGCAAGAAACGCCAACAGGGCGGAAGCGATTAGCCATCTTCCCGCGAACAACACCTTCGACTGCATTTGCCTACTCCTTCTCATCGTGTTTGGGCGTCACGGCGATTCCCGCCTGCCGCACCCCGCTGTGTCTCTTCGAAGATTTCATCCTGAAGTCTGAAAAACGGAAGTATGTGAAGGGCCGGCCAAGCGAATTGCAAAACCTATGCCAGCATTCGCGCCGCGAGGGGGCAACAGCACCACGGCCTCGGCGAGTGATGTCAGGGGGTTGTTCGAGTAGGATCGATCGGCGGGCAGGCAATCCGCCGCCGGATCGCAGCTTGACCAGCCAGGGCGAAACTTGCCCAGGCTCGTTTACGGTTGCTTGGCTCCCTCCGATACCTTCTTCTCACTCACTTGGCCTCGGAACAAGGCGACGGAGCACGGCACCAGCTCAAACTGCCGTTTCACCTGCCTTGGTTCGGTCCGGCCATCGGCCGTATTGACCAGAAGCTCCCATGCTCGAGTGCTGTCCGCTTTCGGCAGTTTGAAGGTCACCGGTTCGGAGAGATCGCCGTTGAAAAGGATCAGCATCGTGTTGCCTTCGACTTGCTCGCCGCGCTCATCAATGTCGACATTTTTGCCGAAAAGTTGGACGCCCAACGACTGGCGGCCCGGTTGATTCCAATCTTCTTCCGCCATTTCCTTGCCAGAAGGACACAGCCAAGCAATGTCGGGTGTTCTGGCGCCGCGGATCGCCTTGCCGTGGAAGAATCGGCGACGGTGAAACACCGGCTCGTCATAGAAGATGGCCGCGACGTGACGGACGAAATCGAGCAGCCTTTGGCGTTCGCCATCAAGATTCCAGTTTAGCCAGGAAATTTCGTTATCTTGGCAATAGGCGTTGTTGTTTCCGTGTTGCGTATGCCCGATTTCGTCACCACCGCGAAGCATTGGCACACCTTGTGACAATAGCAGGGTGAGTAGGAAGTTCCTCTTCTGGCGATCTCGCAGGGCGCGGATTTCGGGATCGTCGGTCGGTCCCTCGACACCACAGTTCCAACTGAGGTTGTGGTTTTCGCCGTCCCGGTTATCTTCTCCGTTGGCCTCGTTGTGCTTGTGATTGTACGAGACAAGATCTTCGAGGGTGAAGCCGTCGTGGGCGGTGATGAAATTGATGCTAGCGTGCGGTCTACGGCTGCTCCACTCATACAAGTCGCTGGAGCCGCAGAAGCGGGTGGCAAACTCGGAGAGGACGGTCTCGCCTTTCCAGAAGCGACGCATGCAGTCGCGGTATCTGCCGTTCCACTCCGACCACAGGGGCGGAAAATTGCCCACCTGATAGCCCCCCTCGCCCAAGTCCCACGGTTCGGCGATGAGTTTGACTCGCGAGATGACCGGGTCCTGGTGAATCACGTCGAAAAAGGCGGCCAGCCGGTTGACTTCATGTAACTCGCGGGCGAGCGTGCTAGCCAGATCAAAGCGGAACCCGTCGACATGCATTTCTTGGACCCAGTAGCGCAGGCTGTCCATCAGCATCTGCAGCACGCGAGGGTTTTGCATGTTCAGTGTATTGCCGCAGCCGGTGAAATCCATGTAATAGCGCAGATTGTCCGGAGCTAGGCGATAGTAGTTGACGTTGTCGATGCCGCGGAAGGAAAGGGTCGGTCCCAACTGGTTGCCTTCCGCGGTGTGGTTGTAGACCACGTCCAATATCACCTCGATGCCGGCGGCGTGGAGGTTTCGCACCATGGTCTTGAATTCGCGGATGATATCGGTGGCGGACTGCGAAGCGGCATATTGGTTCTCCGGAGCGAAGAACGAGATCGTGTTGTAGCCCCAGTAGTTGCTCAAACCCCGCTCGAGCAGATGTCGCTCGTCGATGTGCTCGTGAATGGGCATTAGCTCAACGGCTGTAACGCCGAGACTCTTCAGATAGTCGATGGCGGCTTCCGAACAGAGGCCGGCGTACGTCCCGCGGTATTTTTCGGGCACCTCGGGATGGAGCATCGTGAAGCCCTTGACGTGCAGTTCATAGATTATTGTCTTGCTCCACTCAATTTGCGGCGAGCGGTCGTCACCCCAGGTGAAGGCATCATCGACGACGGCGGCCAAGGGCGCAAACTCTTCGTTGTCCCGATCGTCGAAGGAGAGGTCGGCTTGTGGATCGCCGATGCGATAGGCCCACATTTGGTCGGCCCAATTAGTTTCGCGGACAATCACTTTTGCATAGGGATCAAGCAGGACTTTGTTGGGATTGAAGCGGTGTCCCTCGACGGGATCGTAGGGGCCGTGGACGCGATAGCCGTAGATTTGCCCTGGCAAGACATCGGGCAGGTAGGCGTGCCAGACCAGGTCGGTGTATTCGGCAAGGGCAATCCGCTTGGCCGGCTGCGACGGATCGGCCTCGTCCGGCGGAGCGAACAGACACAACTCGACCTTCGTGGCATTCTCCGAATAGAGGGCGAAGTTCGTCCCCCTGCCATCCCATGTCGCTCCCAAAGGATAAGGTCGCCCAGGCCATACTCGCACGGTTGCGGCTCCACGTATTGCTATTGCTTGCTATTGCTCGCTTCAGCCGGCATTCGTGCTGCGGCAGATTGCATTTCTCATGCCGCACACCGACCTTTTGGGCTCCCAACGGGCACGAAGCGGGAGGTCATCGGTCGAATTAAACACGGCTTTTTTTCTTGCTTGTCCCAACTACCGGCGGTGAATAGAAGTAATTGGGGTGGATGAGCAAGGCGTCTGGTCGAAACCGCGGTTTTTCTTCCCCCGGATCCCACTTGCCGGTGAGCCTGCCCCAGTAAGTCAGGGAGGAAGCGTATGGCAACGATCCTTATTGTTAGCGACGACGAAGAGGAGTCGGTTTACCTCGGCCGAATCCTGACCACCCAACCATGGCAGACCGACAAGGCCTGTTGCCTATCGCGTGCCGTGGAACTCGCGAAGGAAAAGAGCTACAACGCAGTGATCTTCGACTTCTCGCAGTCGCGCCCGGAAGTGGCCGAGACTTTTCGAAAGATCCACGAGGCCCTGCCGGAAGCCTTCGAGGTGGTTTTGACGGCGAGGCCGAACATCGACTCTGTTTATCACGCCGTTGAAGCGGGCGCGCAGCGAGTGTTGGCGAAACCGGTGGACCCGAAGGAATTGGTGCAGATCTTGGAAGCTCAATTGAGCGAGGCGACTTCTGGCCACTGAGCGTTCTGGCCACTGAGCGACTCCTGACCGCACCAGGCGCTCTTTGCGGTAGCGTGCAGTTTTAGTGGCAGATCACGGCGGCCGGTGCTGCTGGGCCAAGGGGTTCATCTGCGCGCAGCCTGAGCGGCGACTGACCACCCACGCTCGTCGCACACGAGTTGGGAAGGTCGGCCGATCGGTTCCCGGACGCTTGCTGCGGTGCCTCATGGGGGCGAGCCCGTCTTAGTTTGCCGGCCTCCGGTGGACTTGCCTCCCGGCCGTCCCGTTGGTGAGACACCCCGCGGCCAACAGCCTGCGGCATACTGTTTGCTTGGGTTTTCAAGCACGGGTACGGCAGGCTGGGCGGCGAACACGACCAACGGCGGGCTTGCCCTCGTTGTTAGGATCGAGAGGGTCTCGACGCGGTAGGCAAGGCTGTTCTCGGTGGTCTCAAAACAGGAGCGGATTACGATGGTTAACCAACAAGTATTGCAGGGCAATTGGAACGAATTGGTCGGAAAGGTGCGGGAGAAGTGGGGCCGGCTCACGGAAAACGACATCAGCTCGGCAAAGGGGAACGTGGATGAGTTGATCGGGGTCATTCAACGCAAGACGGGCGAAAGCCGGGACGCGATTGAGCGATCCTTGGAAAGTCTCGGTTCGGGCGCGAGCGCCTTTGTTGGCAGGGCCACCGAGGCGGCGCGGGACTATTCCCAGCGGACGGCCGAGTCAATGCGGGACGTGGCCCAGCAGGCTGGCCAGCAAATGTCCGAGGGCTACGAAGTGGCCCGGCGGTACATGAACGAGAGGCCCGGCCAAGCGATGGCGATCGGCATTGGCGTGGGGATCATCCTGGGCATGAGTGTAGCCATGATGTTCCGCAAGTCGTAGGCTCCAAACTGCGAGGAGGACCGCGATGGAGGAGAACTCGGCAGCCGACAACTTGCGCTCGCGAATGCAGGCGCTGCGATCGGACGTGTCCCTGGAAATGGAGCGGACGATCGCCAACGCCCGGGCGGCCCTCGATTGGCGGCGGTTTGTTGCTTTCCATCCCTGGTTGTGCCTGGGGGCGGCGACCGCAGTCGGTTACCTGTTGGTCCCGAAGCGCTCGCGATATGTCCAGCCGACGCCCGAGGCCCTGGCCGAGTTGGCTCGGGCGCGGCATGTCACCTTGATGCCCCAGCAGGCCGCGCAAGGCAATATGACCGGTTCGGTCCTGGGCATCGTGGCCAATGCGATCGCGCGGCGGGCAGTGGCAGCCGCCGTCGATTACACCGACCAGTTGCTGCGGGCCCGGGCGGAGCGACACCACGGATCGTTTAGCGGAAAAGTGACCGAGCGATGAGATACAACGGCCGCGATCGACGTGCAATCGGACAAACTCCTCCGGCTTTAGTCTCTGGTCGAGCCATGACTACACGAAGCACCTTCGCCGAAGCCTCCCGAACGGCCATGGAAAGGACGCGGGATGTCGTCCTCGAAACCTCGAAGTCGATCGGACAAAGCACCGCCAGGATGGTCGAATCTGCCGAGGTCTACATCGGCAAGCACCCCGCTCCATTCTTGGCGGGAGCTCTGCTAATGGGAGTGATACTCGGATGGTGGAGTAAACGAAGATGATTTCTCCAGTAGAGGCCCCCCAGCAGGAATCACCGGTCGTCAAGGCCGAGCGCGCGGCAGGTGGAGTCGGCGCAGTGATTCACGAATTGATCTCGCTGGTCGAACTGCAATTTGAGCTGTTTCGGCTCGATCTTCGCGAGAGTGCCAAGCGACTAGCCCTCGGCCTGGCGTTGCTCGCAACGGCCGCGGCGATGGGCGTGGCGTTTCTGTGCGTGTTGCTGATCTTCGTCGCGGTCGCCTTGATCCAGGGAAATTGGCTGGGAGCGATCGCCGCCTTCGGGGTCTCGTCGCTGCTCGGCCTGATCGCGGCGGCCGTCCTCGCGTATCTCGGCCTGCGGAGCCTCCGCACAGGCACCACAATCTTCCAGCGTTCACGAGAGGAATTGGGACGCACCGTTCAGTCCCTGAAGCAGATGGCGAAACGATAGGTAGACTCCCGTTGAAGGAACCCGTGATGCAGCAACACTCACAGACGAACGAAGGTGTCGTGTCCCAACCGGTGCATCCGGGCGGACAGGAAGTTGTGCCGAACGAACAATCGCGGTCCGTCAGCCAACGCTTGCCGATGGTCCAGTGCCTCCGGGCTTATGCCGTTGAGCATCCCGAAGCGGCCGCCATGTGGTGCTTCGGTATCGGCTTTTTGTTGGGCTGGAAGCTGAAGCCCCGCTGGATGAGCTAAACTGCGGGCTATGCCTTGCTGGGCTTGCGTCTCTGACGCAGGCGTCGAAGAGCGGCTTCGTGCGGGAGGTGCACGCCCCCTCGTCGCCACTCGGTATAGCGATCCATCGCATCAAGTACGATGGGCAAAGCCACGCTCTTTGGCTGAATGCGGTTGACGACGACCGCCTTGTTCTCCAGGATCTTGTAGTCCTGAAAGAACCGACGTAGCATCGCCAGTCGGGGAGCAGGCAACTCGTTTGCCTCCCGGTATCCGCAATACTGCGGGTCATCGACGCTGACGGCCAGAATCTTGTGATCCGGCTTTCCGGCGTCGCGCATCGTCATCACCCCAATCGCCCGGGCGCGGACCAAAGTCAAAGGGGCAACTGCCTCCTGGCAAAGGACGAGCACATCCAGCGGGTCGTCGTCTTCGGCCAGCGTTTGTGGGATGAGCCCGTAGTTGGCCGGGTAGTAGACAGCCGAGTAGAGAATTCGGTCGACCTTCAACAAGCCGGACACCTTGTCCAATTCATATTTCACCGAGGAGCCCGTCGGGATTTCGATCACCGCGGTGAACTCTTCCGGCAAGCGCTCTCCGATGGCGACATCGTGCCAGGGATGGACCATGATGCTTAATCTCCGTTGCGATAGGCGGGCGGGACGTAAAAGCTGACCGTGCGGAGCGTATCTTTGCCCATGTTGCGGATCTCGTGACCTTCGCCTTGTTCAATCAGCACGAGTGTCTGCGTGGAGAGAGGAATTATCTTGTTCCCGACCACGGCTTCACCATGTCCCGACACCACGTAGAGCCATTGATCGCTCGCCGGATGGCGGTTGTCCGGGCCGCCCACGGAATGTCCGGGCGGCAACACCATTTCGGCCGCTTGAGAGCGGGAGTTTCTTAAAACGATACGGAATCCGTCAAGAAAGGACAAGGATTTGCTTTTCATTGGAGCCCGAAGGGAAAGAAAGTTGCGTTGGGAGGTTGCGGGTGCAAATTATGGACCTGTGATGGACGGCCAACGACCAGCCGGCGAGCCGAGCGATGGCAGAGAAAAAGAATCAAAAGTGGATTCAAGGCGTGAAAACGGTTTCTACCTTTCCGCCCGCCCAATTGTTCACCAAGGACGCCAAGACCATTGCTGAGACGATGGCCGACAAGAGGGTCAGTCCCAAGGGGATCGGGTCGGGCATACGGATGGTGCAATTTTTCATCAATCGGATGGGCAAGAAGCTTTCTCCGCGGCGGAGACGAGAATTGGAGAAGGCGAAGCGGAGGCTGCAGCAACGGAACCGCCGGAAAAAGAATCGGCCGTGACCGAAGTCAGAAAATTCTTCGGTGTTTTTCCCGCCTTTCGGCATTGACCATATCGGTATGAATAGAAGAGCCAGGCGGGGTCGAACCGCTTGGCCGGTCAGTGACCCGTTTGATTCGTGGGCGGTCGAACCGCGCCGATCACGCGATTCGTTCGCAAAACCTGCCGGGGGATTTGCACAAGGAGACCTGTTGATGAAGGGCGACAATCGACTAATCGACAAACTGAACGACTTGCTCCGCCAAGAACTGACCGCCATCAATCAGTACATGGTGCACGCGGAAATGACGGAGAACTGGGGATACAATCGGATCTATGATGCCGTACGGGAACGATCGATTCGCGAGATGGTGCACGCCGAGCGCCTGATCGAGCGAATCATCTTTCTAGAAGGGCAACCGACTGTTAGCAATCTAGACCAGATTCGCATCGGGCAGGACGTCGCGAGCCAATTCAATCTGGATTTGGAATTGGAGCGATACGCGATTCGAGTTTACAACGAGGGAATTCAACTCGCTAACGAAGTCGGCGACTCGGTCACGCGGGATCTACTTGAGGACATCGCCGAGGATGAGGACAAGCACATCGACTGGCTAGAGACGCAGCGCGATCAAATTGCGCAGCTGACCGCGCCGCTCTACCTCTCCTCGCAAATGATCAAGCAGTAAGCGCGTTGCCTGCCGCGTCACGGCGATCGGGGCTACACAGCGGGAGGTCCGCGGCGGAGGCCACCGGCCAACAGGCTGATGATGAACAGGACCAAGAACACGAAGAAGAGGATCTTGGCGATCCCCGAGGCCGCGGCGTAGACGCCGGTGAACCCGAACAGTGCTGCGATTATCGCGATGACCAGAAACACAACCGCCCAGTACAACATGGCTGGCTCCTCTGTCTGAATAAGTCGGACGGATTACCGCAGTAGGCGGTAGCCCGTTTGGCATCAGATGCTACTAGCAGGCGGCGTGCCAGAGCGAGGACGGCCGCAATGCTTTGCAGGTAGCGAACCGCGGCATGGCTCTTGCTGGAGCGGTTGCTGGCTTCGGGAATCACCGTGCCGGGACTCAGGTATCTTCGCACTTGTCCCGCAGGCGGGCCGTTTTACAATGGCTACGGCATGGGTTCCGTGCCGGCGCAGTCGTTTTTCGACCGGGGGAGATGTCTTGGCAGAGAGCAATGGAGGTCCCCGCATGCCGTCACTGCTAATCGTGGACAACGACCCGGCGATCGCGCACGCCTTTCGCCGCGCCTTCCAGGATTCAGAAGTGACGCTGTTGTCGACGCAAACGGCGGCCGGTGCTCTGGAGTTGATCGGCCGCTATCGTCCGGATGCGGTGGTCGTCGACACAGCGTTGCCCGACCAACCTGGTCTGGCGGCCTTCGAACGGATTCACGAGTTCGACGCGACCCTGCCGGTGATTGTGGTCATGGCGCGGGGAACCGCCAGCATGGCGATCGAGGCGATCGAGCGGGGGGCATTCGATTACGTCGTCAAGCCGCTGCACTTTGCCAAGATCCGAGAGCTGATTACCCAGGCGTTCAAAGTTCGGCAACTGGTAACCCTGCCGAGCGAAGCGGCCGTGCCGGTCGAAGAGCAATGCGGAATGGAGGCCTTGATCGGCAACTGCCCGGCAATGCAGGAAGTCTACAAGGCGATCGGCCGGGTCGCCTCGAAGAAAGTCAACGTCCTGATTCTCGGTGAGAGCGGCACCGGTAAGGAACTCGTGGCACGGGCCATTCAACAGCATAGCCCGCGAGCCGGGGAACGATATTTGGCGGTCAACTGCGCGGCCATCCCCGAGGCGCTGTTGGAAAGCGAGCTCTTTGGCCACGAAAAAGGGTCTTTTACGGGGGCCGACAGCAAGCGGATTGGCAAGTTCGAGATGTGTTCCGGCGGCACGCTCTTTCTCGATGAGGTCGGCGACATGACGCCGATCATGCAGAGCAAAGTGCTCCGTGTCCTGCAAGAAGGACGCTTTGAACGTGTTGGCGGCAACAACACGATCGAGACCGACGTGCGAATCATTGCCGCTACCAACCGTGACCTTGAGCAAATGGTCGCCGAAGGGCAGTTTCGCGCCGATCTGTACTACCGCCTCAATATTTTCACGGTCCAACTGCCGGCCCTCCGCGAACGGCCGATGGACATTCCGCTCCTAGTGGATCATTTTCTTGGGCTGTACTGTCGAGAACTGGGCAAGCCGCTTTGCAAGGTCTCTCCGCAAGCCCTCGAACTGCTGATTCGCTATTCGTGGCCCGGCAACGTGCGGGAGTTGCAGAGCGTGCTGAAGCGGGCCGTGCTCCAGGCCAGCGGTCCGGTGCTGTTGCCCGAGTATTTGCCCAGCGACTTGACCAACAAAGGGACGCGGCCCTTGGCCCTGGAGGCCTTCATTGACGAACGCTTGCGGCTCGGATCGACCACGCTACACGCCGAGGCCTTGGCGTTCATGGAGCGGATTGTTTTGACTAAGGTGTTGCGTCATACCAATGGCAACCAGTCCCAGGCCGCGAAGATATTGAACATTACCCGGGGTACGTTGCGCAGCAAGATTCGTGACCTCGGCATCAGCATCCGGCAGGCGGTCAACGTGGATGCCGGTGACGGTGATCAACTCTCGCCGGCGGCCGCCAGCCGACCGAAGCTACCGGCTTCTGTCCGCTAGAGCCCGCGCTACTTCCCTTTGTGTTCGCCGCCGGACTTTTTCGGCGCGTACTTGTCGGGAGCCTTGTCGAACTTCTTTTTGCAGTCCGCCGAGCAGAAGAAATACTGCTGGCCCTTGTGTTGGGTCTTCGCGGCTGCCTCGGTCTTTTCAACGCTCATGTGACAGACAGGATCCTGTACGGTCGCCATGATTTGCCCCTCCTTCGCGAAAAGGTGTTGTTGTTTATCCCTTTTTTCTTGTCGCTTTCTTCTTTCCACCGCCCGTCTGTCGGCTTTGGCCAGTCTTCTTCGTTGCCGTGGAGCGGGCGAATTTGCCGCCTGAGGTGCGGCCCGGCTTAGCGGGTGCGGCCGGGGTGGCGGCTCGTCCGCGGGTTTTTTTGGCCGGCGCCTTCGCGGCCGCCCTGCCTCGCGGGGAGGCAGACTTTTTCGCGCCCGGTCGGCGTTTTGTCCCCCGTTTGCGGCCCGTGGCTCGTTCATCACCGGCCAGCTCCTCTTCCGCCTGGCGGTGCTCGTCGGGCTCAGCCCCGATTGTTTCAACGGCTTGCTGTTCCTCGACACTCGGCGTTTTCTTGCGCCGCGGCATGACATAAACCTCCGTTTGAGTCCATCTAGATAGTCTCGCCGATGTGACTGTATTCGGCCTTCACGTTGATGCTCAGCTCGGCCAGATGGGTGAGCTGTTGGTCGGTTTCGGCTTCTTCGTCGAGGGTGGCCTGAAGCAACCGCGAGATGCTGGTGCGGCCCAAATGCTCGGCATAGCTCCGGGCCGTACCGTAACCCGAGATCTCATAGTGCTCGATACGCTGGGCGCCGCTGATCAAGGCCGCATCCTTGACGTGAGGATTACCGGTGGCGGAAATAATGTCTTCGCTTTCTTTGATCAGCCCCTTCATCGCGTCGCACGTTTCGCCCGACGGTTGGCGGCCCAAGTCGGCGAACATTTGCTCGAGCCGGGCGAGTTGACCCTTGGTCTGTTGGAGGTGGTCGAGGAAGGCTCGACGGAGCCCCGGCGCGGTGGCCGCTTCCGCCATTTTCGGCAGCAGGTCGCATACCCGTTTTTCGCCGTCGTACAAGTCTTCCAACTCGAGGACCAGTAGGTCTTCTAAGGAATTAAGTCGGATGTTGGAGAAAAGCCTCATGCTGCGCTCCTTTGTGCCTGGGACGATCGCGACTGCAAATGGATCGGGCTACCAGACTCTTCGCGGTGCATATGTTATGCCAATCACGTCCGAAGAGCAGTTCCGCACAAAGGCGGACGCCGCCTATGCGGTTGTGGCGCGGCGCTAAACTGTTCGAGAAGGTAGAGCACGGCCGCTTCTTCACGGGCGAGTCCCCGTCGGCGCTGTCGGGCGCGTCCAAAGCATAGCTCGAGCATGCCATGGAGACGACGATCGAGATAGGCGCGAATAATTTCGGGATGGATGTAGGAGTTGCGACAGACTGTCTTGGTGTTGCCCAACTGGTCGGCGACTTCTGCAACGGCCTCGTTGACGTAACGTCGGCCGGCCCGCTGTGAATGTGGTGGCGGCCGGCGACCCAAAGCCCACGCCGTTAGCGCCGTTCCGGCCCACGTGCGGAAGTCTTTGGCCGTGAAGTCCTGCCCACTGATCTCGCGCAGATATTTGTTGACATCCTGAGAGGTGACCGCTCGGACCTTGCTTTCGGCGTCGAAATAGACGAAAAGCCTTTGCCCGGGCAACTCTTGGCACTGTCGAACGATGCGGGCAAGCCTTGGAGCAACTACGTGAATCTCATGTTCCTTGCCACCCTTGCCGCGGAACTCAAAACGAATGCGGGTGGTTCCGATTTTCGCATGTTGGTCGCGCATCGTCGTTAGGCCGAACGAGCGATTGCGTTCCACATATTCATCATTGCCCACGCGAATCAGTGTCGTTTCCAGCAATTTGACGACCGTGGCCAGCACCTTCTCGCGTGGCAAGCCTCGGCGGGCTAGATCGGCCTCCACCCGACTACGTATGGCTGGCAATGAGGCGGCGAAGGCAATCAGTCGGCCGAATTTCCAGCGATCGCGGGTTTCGCGAAACCGGGTGTGATACAGATACTGTTTGCGTCCACGCGCATCGTTGCCGGTTGCCTGAAGATGCCCATTGGGCCTCGGGCAAATCCAGACGTTTTCCCAGGCCGGGGGAATTGCCAGGGCACGGATCCGATTTAGCGTGGCTTCGTCGCGTATCAATCCCCCGTTCCAACGAAGGTATACGAAGCCTCGGCCAATACGCCTGCGTTGAATACCGCGTCCGGCGTCCGTGACGTAGCGAAGCCCCACGGCCTCGGCGGTGTCCGAGGGCGAGAGCTCAAGGCCGTTACCGCTCGCCTCGATCTCCACTTCCAAACTACGGTGACCATTTCTCATATTCGTATGAACCTAGGACAGTTGCGTTCGGTGAATATCGCTTATTTTTTCGGTAGCGTCGCTTAATTGTTAGAGAAGCGGCCGCAGGGGCAATGAACCAGGAAGGAAGGGTTAAGGGAAAGTCGCAGAAGGGAACCGGGGCAAGGTTGGAGTCTGCGCACACTGGTCAAAGATCCATCTCCCTGAGTTACTCTCTTTCAAATTTGTGCTCTTAGGGTGCCCGAGCATCAGCTACGGGCTTCCGCGGGACGAGCCCGGGGGTAGGCCGCCGACTTAGGTTGTGGCTCTTAAGATTCAGCGAAGGAATGTCGGGAGGCCGACTAACGGGAGGCCGGTAAACAGGAGCTTTTTGGCTTAGAACGCCCGACGTTTATTTACCTGAAGTATCAATAAATCGCGCTGTTTTGCCGGTCCGCTATGTCTGACACCTGGGAGAGAAAACGAGACCGGACGACGCGGTTGTTGATGTCGGAATGTTCAGCTCGGCAAACTGCCCGGCCTGGGCAGCGACCAAGGGGCTGACCAGAGGGCATGTCGTTTGCATCACCGTTGTTCGGAGAAATTCTTGCGGAAAGAACATAACGGCAATAATTATTTCTGGAGAGTGATGATGAACGATTTGTCCACTCTGCGCGTGGCCGTTTTGGCCACCGACGGATTTGAAGAGTCGGAACTGATTGAGCCGATCAAGGCGATTCGCGAGGCGGGTGGCCACGTGGCGGTGGTCTCCTTGCAGCCTGGCAAAATCCAAGGCTTTCGCCATGATTCCAAGGGCCAAATGGTGGATGTCGACAAGACGTTCGAGGAAGTCGATGCCAATCAGTTCGACGGCGTCCTACTGCCCGGCGGAGCCTTGAATGCCGACAGACTCCGGGTAGTGCCGGAGGTGCAAGCCTTCCTACAGGAGATGCAGGAGGCGGGCAAGCCGATCGCTGCAATCTGCCACGCACCTTGGGAACTGATCTCGGCCGGCCTGGTGCGCGGGCGAAGGCTGACCGGGTATCACACGATTCGGGACGACATTCGGAACGCCGGTGGGGATTGGATCGACCAGGAGGTTGTCGAGGACGACAATTGGATCACGAGCCGGCAGCCGAGCGATATCCCGGCCTTTAATAAAGCCATGTTGGAATTGTTCTCCCGGACTCCCGCCCACCGCTAGACTCAGTTTTTGTCGCTGGCCTTGGTCCTCAGCATATCAAGGGCGCTTGACGAACTTTATCGGCGCGAGTCTGGGCCGGCCGACTCTCGTTGCGCTTGGTAGTACCGGTCGACTTGGCCGCTCCAATCCCGAGTGGCGAAGTTAGGCCAATTGCGCTTGTCGAACCCCGGAGCCTGTCGCAAGACTTCCTTCGGTATGTCGAGCAGGCAGTAATCCTCCTTCATGGTGCCGGCCGCCGAGGTCCCTTTAGAGACAAGGGCGAGTTTTTCCCACGGAACCGCAAAGAGTTTGTCTCCGACGCCCAGGATGCCACCGAAGGATAGGACCGCGTAGCGGATCGTGCCATTCTTCGGATCGATCACCAGATCCTCGATTTCGCCGAGGCGCTCGTCGCTCTTGTTGTAGACATTCAATCGCAGGAGGTCGCTTGCCCGGATGACTGGGCCAGATTGCTGGGCGGAATCGCCCCCGATTGCGACATCGACGGCGCCTCGCTGGGCCTCACCTTGAGCGCGAGCCGTCGCTGTAATGACGGCCAGAGACAGCCCACAAAGAAACAGTGTTGTTGTTCGCATTTCTCTACTCCTTGATACGGTAACGCCAAGATAAAGGTAATGCAAAACGTTCCCCCCGATTGCAGTGCATGTGCTGTGCCGCAATTGCCTGAGCAGGCGGCTTGCGAGACGGACAACTTCAAACCAGCTTGGCCGAGCAGGCGTCCAATCCGATGCGAGAGCAGCCCCCGCTTTCGTCCGGCGCCGTCCCTTGGCCATTTCCCCCGGCAATGCTATTCTGGAGACTGTCGCCGGCTGAATCGCCGGCCAGCACTCGCGCCCGTAGCTCAATGGATAGAGCAGCGGATTTCTAATCCGCTGGTTGCAGGTTCGAATCCTGCCGGGCGTGCCTTATTTGCTCGCTGACAGCCCCCGATCACGCCCCCAACCATTCCCCCTGGTATGCGCCTGGCGAGCCTCAAACAGTAATACCCCTGTCAGCCTAAGAAAAAAGACCATTGAAACGTTTGGTATTCGCCCTGGGCGAGTATGCTCGTTCTGTCATAGACTGTGGTAAGGGCCAGGAGGCAGGGCCCGGGGGCCAGGAAAAAATTACCCCTGCAAACGCGACATAAGGTCATTCCGCCGGCCATGGAGACTCCTGCCAAGTTGACCTCTGCCGAGGTTGTTGCCCCAGCAAATCTGGAGCTGGCCAACGTTCTAGACGTGCCCGCCGTCCAATACTTGTTGGACGACTTCTACAAGCTCGTTGCCGTTCCCATGGCCGTGCTTGACCTGAAAGGCCGGGTCTTGGTCGGGGTGGGCTGGCAAGATGCTTGCCTGCGTTTCCATCGAGTCAATTCCCAGACTTGCCGGCATTGCATCGAGAGCGATACGGAGTTGTCCGTCGGCGTTCCTCAGGGGGCGTGGCGGCTCTACAAATGCAAGAACAACATGTGGGACGTGGCCACGCCGATTGTCGTCGGGGGGCAGCCCGTCGGCAACGTGTTCTTGGGGCAATTCTTCTTCGACGATGAGCCGTTGGATTACGAACTGTTCCGGGCACAAGCGAAGCAGTATGGTTTCGATGAGAAGGAATATCTGGCTGCCTTGGAGCGGGTGCCGCGGTTAAGCCGAGCGATGCTAAACGACGCCATGTCGTTCTTCATGAAGTTGGCCGATCTGTTGTCCCAACTCAGCTACAGCAACAGTCGCCTCGCTCAGTCACTGGCTGATCGCCAGCAGATGACGCAGACCCTGCAGCGGTACGAATTGCTGGCCGGAGAAGGCCGCGATATCATCCTGTTCGTTCATCGCGACGATGGCCGACTGCTGGAAGTTAACGCGGCCGCCGTGCGAGCCTACGGTTATAGCCGTGAAGAACTTCTTGAGCGGACGGTCATGGATCTTCGCGTCCCGGAACAGCGCAATCTTGTCGCTTCGCAGATGGAAGAGGCAGAAGCCCGGGGGCTCTTGTTTGAGACGATTCATCAACGCAAGGACGGCAGCCGGTTTCACGTCGAAGTGAGTTCGCGAGGGGCGGATTTTCAAGGCGTTCGCACGCTGGTCAGTGTGGTCCGCGACGTCTCCGAGAGAAAATCGGCCGAGGAACGATTGCTGGCGGCAATGGCTGCGACCGAGCAGGCCAAGGCAAGGGCCGAACAAGCCAATGCGGCGAAGGGCCGTTTCCTCGCCAATGTCAGCCATGAACTGCGAACCCCCATGAACGCCATTCTGGGGATGGTGGAGTTGGCTGCAGCGCAGACGACCGAACCCCGTGTGCATGAGTTCCTCAATACGGCCAAACATTCGGCCGACTTGCTGTTGACGCTCCTAAACGACTTGCTCGATTCGTCCAAGATCGAGTCGGGAAAGCTGGAACTGGAGTCGGCGCCGTTCAGCGTGCGGCAGGTTTTCGAGCGGGTCATGGCCTTGCTCGAACCGCGGGCGAAAGAGAAAGAACTGGCATTCACCTTCAGCATCCTGCCCGATGTCCCCGACATCCTACTCGGCGATCAGGTCCGGTTGCGGCAGATTCTCATTAATCTGGTCGGCAATGCGATCAAATTTACGGAAAAAGGGGGCGTGCAGTTGGCCGTGGAGCGGGTTGATGCCGAGGAAGGGATCGCCTGCCTGCGCGTCACGCTGCGGGATACAGGGATTGGGATTGCGCCGGCCGACTTGGAGCGAATTTTTCAGCCCTTTGGCCAGGCCGACAGTTCGCCATCGCGACATTTTGGGGGTGCCGGACTGGGGCTGTCGATCTCGAAGAGCCTGATTGGCATGATGGGCGGCAAGATTGAGGTGGAGAGCGAGGTCGGCCGCGGGAGCACTTTTCGCTTCAGCCTTCGACTACCCTTGGCGACGCAGCGAGGACCGGCCCATTCCGGGCGTGCAAACCGACCACCGCCGGCACGAGCGCTTCGCATCTTGCTGGCCGAGGACAACCTCGGAAATCAGAAGGTGGCAACCTACCTTCTCGAGACGCGGGGCCACCAGGTCGAGGTCGCGGCCGACGGCCGACAAGCCGTTCAGTTGGCCACACAGCGCGCGTACGACGTGATCCTGATGGATTTGCAGATGCCGGGGATGGACGGGCTGGAAGCTACGGCGGCAATTCGGGCGGTTCAGACGGGAAAGCCGAGAACGCCGATTATCGCCGTGACCGCGCATGCCATGAAGGGGGATCGTGAGCGATGCCTGGCGGCGGGGATGGACGGCTATTTGTCGAAGCCGATTGATTGTGATGCGTTAATCGCCGTGGTGGAGGGCGACCCAACGAGTTCTACCAATGGCAACCGCTTGTCCATTTCTGGCGAGGCCGATCAGTGGGTCATCTTCAATCCCGGGCTAGCGCTGCGTCACTGTCTGGGTGACGTGGATGTGCTGATCGAGATGGCCGAGTGCTTTCTGAACGATGTCTACGAACTTTTCCCACAAATGCATGCGGCCCTGCAGGAGTCCAACTGGGCCAAGCTTGCTTCGCTGGCACACCGGCTGAAAGGCAGTTTGTTGTATCTCGGGGCCTCCTCGGCCACGGAGTCGGCCGCGGAACTGGAGAACTTGTGCCATGGTCCGGCCCTTCCCGCCCGGCTTGCGGAATCGTTGGCGGTGCTCGAGCAACGCTGTGATCTTCTCAAAGAAGAGTTGATTGCCTACCGGTCCATTTCCTGACGGGCCGAACGAAGGTGGCGATCGAGGCCCGCTGCGATAGCTCTTTGCGGTGGCCCGCCGCAAACCACGATAGCGTTTGGCCCTCGGGATTGGTATGATATGGAAAATCCAACCTGGGCTCTGCCATGTCGACCCCGTTGCCCCTTAGTAGCCGACCGTCGTTATCTGTCTATCTGCTTGGCGCCAGCCAACGTCGGGATGTGCTGGCCGAGGCCGAGCGATTGCGGCCGGTGATCGAAGAACACGGGCAGATTGTCTGCACCGACTTCACGGGCATGGTTGACCTGTCGCAGGGCGAAGCCGATCTGGCGATTGTGCTCGGTGGCGACGGCTCGATCTTGCGAGCGGCGCGGCAAATGGGCCACCGCCAAGTGCCAGTCGTGGCGATCAATCTTGGCAAGCTGGGGTTCCTGGCCAATATGTCGCCGGCGGAAGTGCCCCAAGTCTTGCAGGACTTTGCCGCCGGCAGGTTACAGGTCATCGAGCACCTGATGTTCGAGTGCACGATCTGGCGGGCTGGGCAGGTGGTGCATCGGCAGCTAGGGCTCAATGAAACGGCCATTCGATCCGGTGCGCCTTTCCCCGTCACGGACGTCGACCTCTACGTCGACTCGGATTTGGTTACGACCTACAGCGGCGACGGTCTGGTTATTGGGACGCCGGTTGGCTCCACGGCGCACTGCCTTTCGGCCGGCGGGCCGATCTTGCGGAAGAACCTGCAGGCTTTCGTGATCGTGCCGCTGAATCCCCATACGCTCACGATGCGGCCGGTGGTTGATTCGGCTGACCGCGTCTATGAGATGGCCGTCGAACGGCCGCACGAAGAAACCTGCGCCTTGGTCGATGGCCGGGTGATTTGGCGACTGCAGCCGGGCGATCGGGTGCGGGTGGAACGTTCCAGGGCTCAATTCAAAATGGTCACGGAGCCGGGGCATACCTACTATCGGACGTTGCGCGAGAAACTCGGCTGGGGCGGGAAACTCAAACTCAACGACAGATCCTAATAGCGGCGGGGAGGCTTGGCCCCGGCGACTCGAAAGGAAGCGAGCATGACCAGGACACTTCTGCTTACGGCTTTTGTGATTGGCACGATGCCTTCGCTGCTCGCCCGGGCCGATAACGCACAAAAATACCTGCTCCGTTACAAGTTCCAGCCAAACGAAACCGTCTGCTGGGATGTCGAGCACCGTTCCAAGGTGCGAGCGACGGTCTCGCGCACGACCCAGACGACCGAGACCTTGAGCAAGTCGCTGAAGTGTTGGCGCGTTTTCGACGTGCAGCCCGACGGGACGACGGCCTTCGAGCATCGCGTCGACTGGGTCGACATGCGGCAGAAGCTTACCGGTCGCGAGGAGGTCCATTACGATAGCCGCAAAGACAAGAAACCGCCGATCGGGTTCGAAACCGTGGCGAAATCGATTGGCGTTCCCCTCGCGGTGGTCAAGATGGACACCCGCGGCAAGGTACTACAACGCGAACGGCGCGGCAAGAAGCCGTCGGAGACGCAGCAATCGTTGCCAGAGAACGAGAGCTTGTTGACGATTCCCCTGCCCGAGAAACCGGTGGCCATCGGTGAGACCTGGTCGCTGCCCCAGGATTTCGACATACCGTTGCCGGCCGGCACCGTGAAGAAAGTGAAGGCCGTCCAGCAGTTCACCTTGGAAGAGGTGAAAACGGGCGTAGCGACGATTCGATTTGCGACCGAAATTCTTACGCCGATTACCGATCCGGCCGTGGAATCGCAGTTGGTGCAACGAGAAAGCGCCGGTCGGGTGCGGTTCGATATCGACGCCGGCCGGATTCTCTCCCAGCAGATCGACATCGACAAACATGTGGTCGGCTTCCGCGGTGAAGCCAGCAGCATTCACTATGTGAACCGATTTAGTGAGCACTTGGTGACGCAGTGACGCTGGGAAGCAGCCACAGCGACGGTAGCGGTCGTGACGTTTCTTCCCAGCGCACCGCCAGGGTAAGCTGCGGCGGCGGGGGCCGGGTTCGGGCAAGCTAGGGCGACTTCTGGCCGATGTTCTTGATACGGATGCTTCCCGGGCGGCTGCGCGGCAGCCGGGAAGGCCCGGTCCCTCCGGCTTCGGCTCCACGACATGGGTCTCAAAAAAACGTTGCTGTATGCAGGCGGGCTGGCCGTCGCCACCGGCGGGCCTGTCACCATGTACACCGCCTCGGACGTCGCCTCCAGCGTCCGGAAGGGGCTCTCGTCCACGCCGGCTGTTTCGGCTGCAGCCACTCCTGGCCAGAACGCCTCGGGCACTGCCGCAACGGCGTCGACGGACGGAAGTCTGGTAGGGAAACTGACCGCGGTCGACCCTGGCCCGCTGTCGCTGCCGGTTGACGTGAATCCCGTGGCCAGTCTCTACGAGGTGTTGCGGTTCGATGTCACCGTGGAGTGGGTGATGCAGCGGTGGCCACGCGTCTCCACCGGCATGCCACACCTGCAACTACAGGGATACCGAGTGCCTTTGGTCAGCGGCACTTCCATGGGAGACGTGGCCGGCTCACTGACCTATTACTTCAATGCGGCGCAGCGGGTGCAACGAATCACACTGAAGGGCACTACCGGGGACCCGGCGATGCTGGTCGGCCTTCTGGCAAATCAGCACCACTTCACCCGTCGCTTGACCAACGATCCGGGGGTCGTGCTCTACGAGGCGGTTGACTCGAACAGTCGCCCGGCCGGCACGCTCATGATTCGTTCCGCAAAAGTGGTCAAGGCTTATCAGCCCTACACGCGGTTCGAGGTCGATCTGACGATGGACCGGGCGGAGTAGAAACAGAGATGTGGGGGCTGCTTTTCCCGAACCCCGAACCCTGAACCCTTTTTAGGCTGCCCCATCGCCCTTGGGCTTGGGCCGACTCTCCGGCACCGGCGGCTCGTATTCAAACTCTCGCCAAACCATTGGCCGGCGGAGTTGGGGCTCGATGCGGAGGACCACCTCGCCGTTTTGGAAGATGCGGACTGAGCCATTGCTTTGGCTGACGGTCACGGCCACGGCGTTGGTCGCCCGGCTGATGGCGGCGGCGGCCCAGTGCCGGGCGCCGAGGCCTTTGGAAAGGGTCACGTCCGCGGCGGGGCAATCCAGGTAGCGGCAGGCGGCTTCCACCACCCCGTCGGCCGAGACGACGATCGCGCCATCCATCTGGGCGATCTCTTTGATCCCTTCGCGAACGCGGGGATCGTCGAGATTGCGTTCTTTCCGGCTGTAACCGCGGACCGGATCAAACCCGGTGGGCCGGCTTGAAGCCAGCACCTTGCGGGAATCACCGACGACGAGGAGGGTGCCGACCGGTTTCCCCTCACGGCCCTCGCGGCCGATTTCGACGGCCAGATCGACAACAATCTTCAACGTATCCAACGGCACCCGGGTTTCCAACTGGCGGAGGTCTCGGCCGGTCAAGCGGTTGAGGTGCTCATCGAGGTTGATGACGCTGAGGGAATCGACCGTGTCGGCATCGAACCCGCTGTACAGGGCGGCCACGGTCGAGCCGGCGGTGAGAATATCGTCGGCCACCGCTTCGAGGACCGATTGGGTCAGTCGCTCGTAAACGGGGCTATCGGGCATGTCCAGGCAAACCGTTTGCAGACCGGCTTCCCCTGCCCCTTGCAGGCAGTTCACGCCGTTGGCAGCAACGACCAGTTTGGCCTTGCCGACCAGGTTTTTGAGGCGAGCCCAATCCGTCGGCCCCTCGAGCAGGACCAGGATCGCTTCCGAATCGTTCGATTCGGTCATTTGCCGAGCGACGCCCAACAGCGTCTTGAACTGATCGGTAAGTCGGATGGGCTGCATGCGCTGACGGCCTCCGTTCTGACCCGGCACGGAAAGGGCGGACCGCAGCGGCGGCCAACCGGATTGAGGATCGCAGATGCGCAACGAACATGGCGCGATCTGCACCGGACCTATAGTAAGACTTTTTGTGTCATGAGGCAACGGCAACGCACTCATCTTTTTCCTCGCCGTTTCAGACGCCTGGCAGGGCGGGGCTCCTTATGAGCATACCTTCCGATATTCCAGGGTGGCTGCTCCGAAGGAGGCGCGTCCTTCCAATGGTGCTAGTAGGTCTCCCGTTTATCCGGCAATTGCCGCGCTATCTCCACCACGGTACGAATCGCTCCGCCCAAGAGGGCGAGGAGACGTCTTTTTCTCCCTGGACATAGCGCTGCCAGCGCTCGACGTTGTTGCCGAGATCCTTGCCAGTGGCCTGTTTCAACGCCAGCATCGCCCGATATTGCATGGCCGGATCGCGGTCGTTGAGCCCTTCGCCGAGAATTTTTACGGCCGCCGGGTTCTTTGTCTCGCCGAGTGCCTTGGCGGCAGCCAAGCGAACGTCGGCCTCGACATCGCTGCGGAAGGCTTCGGCGAGAAGTTCGACGGCCTGGGCGTCTTGTCGTTTGCCCCAGGCCTCGCACCCGGCGATCCGGACACGGGCCTCGCTGTCGCTCATCGCGGCCGTCAGGATGGCATCCGCGGCGGCGCCGGGATAACGCCCCAGGGCGCGAATGATCTCCAGCCGGACCAGCGGGTCCTGCTCGGTCCGAATCGTCGCGGCGAGCTGCTCCGAAACCCGCTTGCGCTCCTCGGGCGAAGCCTGTGCCGCCTTATCGGACAATTGGCGGTACTCCTCCATTCTCTGGGACGGAGGGGTAACGCCCGGCAACTCATCCGACGCCGGCCCTTGGAAGGGCACCCACGATGGCAAGATGTCTAAATCGGCGCAGCCGGCCAGCAGCAGGGCCAAGATCCCGCAAAGGCATAATCGCCAAGTATATCGAACGCCCGCACCCACCATCGATTGCGACCCTCTGGGCCAGGGCTGAGAAAGCTCGAAACAGTGTGAGAGGGCGGGACTATAGCATTGCCGGCCGACCGGGCCAATAGGAGTTCCGGTTGGAGGGTTCAGGGTTCAGGGTTCAGGGTTCAGGGTTCAGGTGAAGGATGAAGGATGAAGGATGAAGGATGAAGGATGAAGGCCTTAAGTTCCCCCAATCCCTAGTCCCCGTCACCAAACTCCCCTATCCCTCTTGCCGTGGCTCACCACCCGCCAGTATGATGCCAACAGTCCTTTCCGCAACGATCCAGCCTGAGGAGGGCGTCATGGGCATTCGTTTAGAAGTCATCCAGTATTTCGATGAGGCCAATCAGTCGATCATCGCCCGGGTGCCGCCGGAAGGATCGGCCGATATCAAGTTCGGGGCCCAGTTGATCGTCCAGGAGAACCAAGAGGCGGTCTTCTATCGCGATGGCAAGGTTTTGGATCGTTTCGGGCCGGGCCGACACACGCTTTTGACCGCCAACCTGCCAATCTTGACCCGGTTGCTGACGATTCCCTGGGAAAAATCGCCCTTTCAGGCGTTGGTCTATTTCATTGGCAGGCAGACGTTCATTGACTTGAAGTGGGGCACCTTGCAGCCGATCGCTTACCGCGACCCCGAGTTTGGCATGGTGCGTCTGCGAAGCTTCGGCAAGTACGCGATTCGCGTCGCCGACTCGGCGAAGTTCGTCGGGACCCTGGTGGGTACCCAGGGCAAGGTGACGACCGAAGGCGTCTGCTCCTATCTCAAGGATTTGATCGTTTCCCGCTTGGCCGAACTGCTTGGCGGTTTGAAGATCAGCCTGCTTGACTTCCCGTCACACTACGACGAGGTCGCGGGCAAGGCCCGAGCCGCCGTGGCCGCTGAGTTCACCAATTACGGCCTGGAACTGGTCGATTTCTTCATCAATGCAATCACGCCGCCCGAGGAAGTGCAGAAGGCGATCGACGCCCGCAGTGCCATGGGCGCGGTCGGTGATCTGAACGCCTTCATGAAGTTCCAGGCGGCCAGCAGCATGGCCAAACTGGCAGAGCAGGGTGGGGCGGGCGGAGGCCTAGGCGCCGGAGCATTGGGAATGGGCATGGGCGCAGGCTTCGGCATGATGATGCCTGGCATGATTCAGCAGGCGATGGCCGCGGGTGCGACGGTGCCGGCGCAGACGGCCGCTGCGGGTGGCATCCCCGGAGCGGCCCCTGGGCCAAATCCGACCCAGGCCGCGACCACGCCCGATCCGATTGCCACGGTCCGCTCGGTCGCCACGGCAGCTGGCTATACCGTGAATGACGTCGATGGAACTCTGCAGGTGACGGTTCCCATCGGTCCACTCCGCAAACAAGTCGTCAACGTGGAACTCGGCCAAAAAGACACGTCGGGCAAGTCGTCGGTCAACTTCTGGTCGATCTGCGCTCCCTACGAAGAGAAGAACGCGGGCGAGTTGCTGCGATTCAACACGAACGTGGTGCATGGAGCGTTCGCGATCAAGAAAATTGGTGCTATGGATATGGTCGTCCTGCAGACGAATCATGTCGCCGACGTAATCACTCCGGTGGACGTCAGTCGAATCCTCTCGGCGATCGCATGGCAGGCCAATGAAGTCGAACAGAAGCTGGTTGGCGAGGACGTCAATTAGTAACGGCGGGGATAAACTATAATTGAAGAGTCAGTGCTGCCCGCTGGTTGACCGGCCATTGGTGCCAGCTATTTCGTCGCACAGAGGTCCGACTTCCAAAAGAATCCCATGCTCGCACCTCTCCGCTGTCGCCCTCTGTGTCCTCCATGCCTCCGCGGTGCCACGGTCTTTGCCATGGCATCGTTCGCGTGGCTGGGCGCGACTGCCTGGCCGATGGACCAGGTGACCTACAAGCACGACGGCAAGACGGCGGAGGTCGAGGGGCGGTTGGTGATTACGGCCCAAGACGGCGGCCTGTTGATGCTTGCCCAGGACGGCATGCTGGTGGCCATTCCTCCGGAGGAACAGGTCAAGCACACGCACGACGAGCGCCCCTTTGCCGCCTACTCACGCGAGGAGATTGCCAAGCAGTTATTGCAGCAGCTTCCGCCAGGTTTCAAGACACATCAGACGGCGCACTACTTGATTTTCTACGACACTTCGACGGCCTACGCCCAGTGGTGTGGCTCGCTGTTTGAGCGGCTCTACATGGCGTTCACGAATTTCTGGAGCCGCAAGGGTTTTGAACTCAACCCGCCCGAGTTTCCCCTGGTGGCGATTGTGTTCGCGAACAAGGCGTCGTACCTCAAGTACTCGCAGTCCGACTTGGGCGATGCTGGCGAGTCGGTGATCGGCTATTTCAATCTGATCAACAATCGGATGACGATGTACGACCTCACCGGGATCGAGGCCCAAGGGCGGAGTGCCAGTCGGGGGAAAACAGCGGCCCAGATCAATCAAATTCTTGCCCAACCCGACGCCCTGCGAACCGTTGCAACGATTGTTCACGAGGCGACGCACCAAATCGCTTTCAACTGCGGCATGCATACGCGGTTGAGCGACTGTCCGGTGTGGTTCAGCGAGGGGATTGCGGAGTATTTCGAGACGCCCGACCTGCGGAGCCCAAAGGGTTGGAGCGGCATCGGCGCGATCAATCGGATGCGGCTCGAGCAGTTCCACAAATACTTGTCGCGGCGGCCGGCCGACTCACTGGAGACATTGATCGCCGACGATTCCCGGTTCCGCGATCCCAAGAAGGCCCTCGATGCTTACGCCGAGGCCTGGGCGTTGACCTATTTCTTGATCCGCCAGCACTCCAAAGAGTACATCTCCTACCTGGCGATGCTCTCGCAAAAAAAACCATTGGTTCAGGATGGCCCGGAGAAGCGGCTGGCCGAATTCCGCCAGTTCTTCGGTGACCTCAAGCAGCTCGACAACGAGTTTCTCAGGCAGATGACGCGCGGGCGGTAGCATCCACTCGCCACTCTTCTCACCGGCCGCTGGTCAGCCCGTTACCTGATCGGGAATCACGGGCGCGGTAATCCAGCATACCGGACAATGCGCTCGGCGGAGCAATTCGCTGTAGAGATCGCTGCTTTGCTTCTCATGGCCTTCATTGCCTAGCACAATCAAGTCGCATCGAAGCTTCGCCGCTAGATCCAACAGGCACTCGGTGGCCGTCTCGGGAGAAACGGGAAAATGTTGCAGCGGTCGCCGCAGTTGTTGCGCCCGGGCCAAATCTTGAGCGAGCCAATCGTTGCCTGCCTTGCCATTTGCCGTCGCCGCATCACAGGGGCAACTGGCGACGGACAGCTCAACGCCCGGGTCGAGCATGGTCAAAGCGGCCGTGAAAAGATCGCTGCTGGCCGAGGTGTTGTTGTGCACCAGCAGAACGTGGCGCACACCGACACCGGCCGCACGAAGATCGGCCACCGAGCGGGCCGCCGATTCGCCGATTTTCGGGATGCGATTGCCGCCGGCGAGGTCGAAGTAGAGGTCGCGGTTCGGCCCCAATAGTCGCACGGTCAACGGCCGCGACTCACCGCCACAGAGATTGATCCAGTAGAACGTGATCTGCTCGAGTTGTTCGTCGGCCGTGTAGACGTTTGAGGCGCCGAGGATGAGCTCCTGCACCTGCAGGTTGCACGCGGTTTGCACCACGGCGAACAGCGGACTGTTGGTGCGAACGATCAAGGGTTGCACGTGTTTGCCAGCCTTTTCTGCCCGGTCGACCACGGCCGTCATTAGTTCGCGATTGTAGCGATCCAATTCTTCGTCATCGCTGCCCCCGGCATCGCCTGTCGGCATTACTTGGGCGGTCATCACGGCGACGGCAGTGGTGTCGGGATCGGTTTCGGCCAGCGCCTTTTCCAGCATCTGCAGGTTTTGGATGGAGCGTATCGCAACCAGTTTTCGATAGGGCTTTTCCAATCCCAGCACCTGGGAATCGATGTGGCTGGCCGCCCGCTGATTGAATTGTTCGAGATGCCGGTGCTCGGCTCCGCCCAAGCGTTTGTGGTGACGTCGTTCCGAGACAATGAAGATGACGAGGAACACGGCCGTGAAGGCCGAGCCGCCGATGGTGGCCACTTCCTTGGTGAGCAGATTGGCCAAAGCGGTGAACAGCAAGACCAGGCAGACGGCTCCCAAACCGATCGGCCATTCCACGCCGCCGATGCGGATGTTCAGTGGCACCTTGTACTCGCGTGGCCCGCGATCCTTGAAGCGGAGCACGACCATGGCCAGCGCCTTGAAGACGAAGCTCCAGACGATGCCGAAGGCGTAGGCCTCGCCCAGTACGTACATATCGCCGGCGCTGATCCAAATCGTGAGCAATTGTAGGATGACGATTAGCAGCAGGACGCGATAGGTCGTGCCGTAGCGACGATGCGGTTTGAGGAACCAATCCGGCACCACCCCATCCTCGGCAACGCGATTGAGTACGCCATTGGAACCGATGATCGAGGTATTCACCGCGCCGGCGAGAATCATGAACCCGACGACCACCACGAAGGCATTCAGAAGCAGGCGTGCCAGCGGCGGTCCGACGACATACATGGCCAGGCCGCCGATCAGGTTGTCGGAGTATAACTTCATGCGGACTTCATCGGGCACGATCAGCACCGCCAGGAACGAGATGCTGGCCGTCAGGCCAAGACTGTATAGAAAGACGATGAAGGCGGCTTTCTTGAAGTTCGGCAGTTTCGGCGACTCCACCTCGCGATAGACCTGGGCCAACGTCTCCTCGCCGCTCATCGCCAGGATCGAGTGGCCAAAGGCGACCAACAATCCGATCAGGCCAATCAAGTTGAACCAACTGCCCGGGGCGCGAATCTTTTCCGCCAAACTGGGGAACCAGCGGCTGATTAGTCCCAGCGGGTCTTCCTGATGTCCGGCGGCCTCGTTGATCTTCGGCGCAGCGATCTTGTGACCCTGGCCATCGTCAACCATCCTCGGCTGCAGCTTGCCGGTGGCGGCATCCCGTTTCCACATCGACTTCGCTTCGCCGGTGATCCGGTCTGGTCCGTGAACTTCTTCGTATTGCACCTTGGGGTGGAGATTGGGCGCGATCGCAAGCGAGTTGGTCGGCCCGCGGACGGCCAGCGTCACGCCGCACCAAACCAACATCGTGACGGCCATGATCGTCGTGGCGATCATGATCTTCAGCGCCTTGCCGCTCGATTCATGGATGCCGAGCAGGTTTTGGCGATAGAAGTAGAGCACGATCAAGGATGCGATCAACACCGAGCCCCAGCGGCGGACCATGTCGGTTGTGTCGTGCGTGATTGGCAGGCCGGGCCAAGCCAGGTGCAGCGTTTCGACGCCCAAGCCCAGCAAATACTGGCCCGCCGAAACGGCGCTGATCGGCCCGGTCAGCGTGTAATCGAACAACAGGGCCGAGACCGAGAGCTTGGCGAGAAATCCGCCCAGCGCTTCTTTGACCACGCGATAGACGCCGCCGCGGACGAAGAGCGAGCAGCTTTCAATATAAATCGAGCGGACGGCATAGCTGAAGACCATGACGGCCAGGATGAACCAGGGGGCGGCCGGACCGATCGCCCCTTCGACGATGCCGCCGATGTAATAAGCCGTGCTTGCCAAATCGCAGAGCACGATGGCGGCCGTGCGCCAGTAGGAGATGAAGGTGAACATCACGCTACTGACAATGACAATCTGAACCGGGCGGCGAAGACGTGCGACGGCGCCGTCCAACGCGGAAGGGGTGTTTTCCAACATGGTGTTTGCAGCGCTGCGACCAGGCGATACCGCCGGCGCACCTTGATCCAAGAACTCTCAACTGGGCCGACGAGGTTAGCTGACGGGCTAGGGCTTGAAAGTACCCCGGTCGACAATTCGGTCGACCTGCGCCCCGCGCCGGAACATTCCGGCGTTCGGGTCCCCCGTATCCGTCCACGAACTGAAGGGCGGACGGAATTAGGCGTACATTGCCTAGAATCCTACGTTGGAGGATATTTCATGACAAGGAGGGCCCCAGATCGGTCTAGTTGAAGGGTCCCCAACCCGCGGTTAAAATGGCGTCGGCTCGTTGAATACCCCTGCTAGTCCGCTCGCTCTAATCAAAAGGAAATGCATCATGGGTAACCTGACCGCCTCTCAAGCCACTTGCCGTCGCGATTTCCTGAAAACTTCCACGGCGGTCGCCGCCGGCGCGTTGGCCAGCAGTCTTTCGATTGCGCGGAGCGCGCATGCCACGGGCGACGACCTGTTGAAGATTGGTCTGATCGGATGCGGCGGACGTGGCACTGGGGCGGCCTCCAATGCCCTCTCGGCCGACAAGAACTGCAAGCTGGTGGCGCTGGCCGACGTCTTTGCCGATCGCCTACACAACAGTCTTGAGGGCCTCAAGAAGAAGTATCCCGAGAAGGTGGCGGTCGATTCCGAGCATTGTTTCGTAGGGTTCGAGGCGGCCGAAAAACTCCTGCAGACCGACGTCGATGTGGTAGTGCTTGGCGAACCGCCCCACTTCCGCCCGGCGCATTTGAAGATGGCAATTGACGCCGGCAAGCACGTGTTTTGCGAAAAACCGGTGGCCGTCGACGCGCCGGGCGTGCGCAGCGTGTTGGCTACGGCCGAGGAAGCGAAGAAGAAGAACTTGAACATCGTCTCGGGCCTCTGTTGGCGCTACGATCTGGGCGTGCAGGAGACGATGAAGCGAATTCTCGACGGGGCCATTGGCGAGGTCAAAGCCATCCAGGAAACGTATCTAGCCGGCACGCTTTGGCATCGGCCTCGCAAGCCGGGTTGGACCGAAATGGAGTACCAGATGCGCAACTGGCTCTATTTCAACTGGCTGTCGGGCGATTTCAACACCGAGCAGCACGTGCACAGCCTCGACAAGGCGGCCTGGGCGATGCGCGACGAGCCGCCCGTGCGGGCATGGGGCCTCGGCGGCCGCCAGGTTCGCACCGATGCCATGTACGGCGACGTTTATGACCATCATGCCGTGACCTACGAGTATCCCGGTGGCGTGCTGGTCCATGCCTTCTGTCGCCAGCAGGCCGGCTGCTACAGCGATGTGTCGGACATCATGATCGGCACCAAGGGGCGGGCCAACGTGCTGAAGAATCGCATCGAAGGCGAGAACGCCTGGCACTACACCGGGCCGAAGCCAAGTATGTACGACGTCGAGCACCAACGGCTGTTCGACGCCATTCGCTCGGGCAACACGATCAACAACGGTGTTTACATGGCCCGGAGCACGATGCTGGCGATTCTCGGCCGAATGGTCGATTACACCGGGCAGGCGTTGACTTGGGACGAGGCGCTCAACTCGCAGCAGAAGTTGGCGCCGGCCCACTACGCCCTCGATGCTACGCCGCCGGTGGTGCCCGACAAAGACGGCCGCTATCCGGTGGCGATGCCGGGCCTCACGAAGTTCGAGTAAGGGTTCGGGCCAGGGTTCAGGCGTCGGGGTTCGGGTTTCAGGGGTTGGGGATGCCGAAGGAGAAAGCGATGATCGATTCAACGTCCTTTGCGATTCGTGTCGGTGCGCTGGTCATGATGCTTGCCGAATTGTGCGGCTGTTCGGCAAAGAACGATGCGATTTCGTCGGCCGAAAAGAACGAAAAGCAGCCGCCCGACGCCTTTGATATCAAGGCCATCGCCGAGGATGGATTCATCTATGGTCTGCCGATCGTGATGAACTACGCGGTGATGTACGAGTACTGTGTCGATAAAAACTCGGGACAGTACAAGGGGCCATTTAACACGATCGCGAACGAAGCCCGGGTGTTTACCTACAAGGACACGGCGGTTGTGACGCCCAACAGCGACACGCCGTACTCGATGCTATGGCTCGATTTGCGGGCGGAGCCGATGGTCCTCTCGGTGCCCGCCGTGGAGAAGGATCGCTACTACTCGGTCATGCTTTGCGACGGCAATCTGTTCAATTACGGGTACATCGGCAGCCGCGCGACGGGCAATGAACCGGGTGACTATCTGGTCGTTGGCCCAGATTGGAAAGGCCAGACACCGGCGGGCGTGAAGAAAGTCTTTCGTTCGAGCACGCAATTCTCGCTCTGCATCTATCGCACGCAACTCTTCAACGCCGACGACATGCCCAATGTGGTAAAGATCCAATCGGGCTACCAGGCGCAGCCGCTTTCGGCCTATTTGCACCAGCCGGCGCCGCCCGCCGCCCCGGCCATCGAGTTCCCCAAGATCAACAAGGACTTGGTCAAGGAGAACTTTTTCGAGTACCTCGATTTTGCCCTGCAATTCGCGCCGGCCGGTCCCGAGGAGAAAGGAATCCGGGCTAAGCTGGCGGAAATCGGCATCGGAGCGGGCAAGAACTTCGACTTCAAGAAGCTTAGCCTCGCGCACAAGGCCGAGATCGCCCTCGGCATGAAGGCGGGCGAGAAGAAGGTCGACGAGAAGGCCGCGAGCCTTGGTAAAGAAATCAAGGGCTGGCGAATCGCCTCGGCCTTCGGTGATCGCGATTACTATCGTGGCAACTGGCTGCTTCGTGCGGCCGCGGCCAAGGCGGGTATCTATGGCAACGACGCCGTCGAGGCGATGTATCCGATGAGCCGCTGGGACGGCACCGGCCGATTGCTCGATGGCAGCAAGCACAAGTACACGTTGACGTTCTCGATGGGGCAGTTGCCTCCGGTCAACGCATTCTGGTCGGTGACGATGTACGACGGCCGGACGCAGTTGTTGATCGAGAACCCAGTTAACCGCTACCTGATCAATTCGCCGATGCTGCCGACCATGACGACGAATCCCGACGGTTCGCTGACGATCTACATTCAGAAGGATTCGCCCGGCAAGGAGAAGGAATCGAACTGGCTGCCGGCGCCAGATGGGCCGATCTACTTGGTGATGCGACTCTACTGGCCGAAGGAGACGCCGCCGTCGATCCTGCCGCCCGGCGAAGGCACTTGGAGCCCGCCGCCGGTGATGGTGGCGGACTAGAGTCGGATAGGTGCGTTTGGTGCGGCCGTCTGTCCGCTAATACGACAAAGAAAGGGGCGACATGATCCTTTTTGCCAATGCAGGCTCCCCGCTCATGTTGGGCAGCTTGCTACATCTGCTGTTCGGCAACTTTGGCATCGGCGTGCTTGAGGGCCTGATTCTCTCATTATGGTTCAAGAGAAAGTGGTGGCTGTGCATCGCGATCATGATCGCAGCCAACTATTTCTCGGCGTGGATTGGCTACGTGTTCCTGGGTTCCAAGATTGCCAGCGGGTTGGCTGTCGACATATACAGCCTTCGGCAATTCTTGGCAGCGATGATCTTGGCGACATATCTGATGACCTTGGCCTTGGAATGGCCGTTTGTTGCTGCCTGTTTCTGGAAGGCCGAGCACTGGTTCCGGAAGAGCGTCGTGGCGACACTCTTGGTGCAGACGGTCAGCTACGCGTTGATTTTCGGTTGGTACTGGGTCACGAGTTCCAAGTCGTTGCTAACCAACGCGACGGCTGTGGCGGCGGACCAAATACCGGTCGCCGACGATCTGACGCTGTACTACATTGCGGACTACGGCGAGGTGCGGTCGCTTCACCTGCGTGACGGAACGAGTACGGTGATCGGAAGGTTGCGCAATGTCGGGCCGTACGACCGGCTTCTCGCTCGATATTCTTCCAGCAGGGATGGATCGTGGGACCTCGTGGCGAACCACGTAAGCAAGGGTCCGAAGTACGAGCGTTCGTTGGTGCGCGGCAATCTTCACTCGAAAGTTGCGTTATGCGAACTCGACCACGAGAAAGCACCGGTAATTGGCGAGAACCTGCGATCCTGGTACTCGCTTGGCGGCGGCCAGAGTGATTGGGAATGCAATGTTGGTGACTGGCCGTGGTGGGGCCTGAGTGGACGAAACATCAAGACAGGCGAAACCTGGCGAATAGCTTTGGAAGTCCCGTTTCTCGCGTGGTGGGTTCGGGATTTCGTAGAAGTGCCCGGCGAGAAGTTCATTTTCCAGTTGGGTCGCGATCAAATCTGTATCTTCGATGCCCGCAGCCACAAGATTGCTTTGTTGGCGAAGGGGTTCGGGCCGCTGGTGGCACTGGATGCAGCAACCAGGGTGCAAGGGCACTGAGAAAGCCCGGCGGCTGGTAGCCGCCGGTGATGGTGGCGGAGTAAAACGTCGCTGGTGTGAGCAAGGGGGGCCGGAAATGCAAGCAGGTAGATTTGGGCAGCAGGCAATCAACGAGGCTCTCGTTTGGGCGGGGCGCAGGGCGTCCAGTGACATGGAAGTTCGCCGCCTGTTAGTGATCGGTTCGTGTCTGCTGGCGGTGCTCGCGGGAATGCGACACGCAGCCCAGGTAAACACTGTCCTGCTAGCATATCTGCAACCGCTCCTAATGGCGACCTTTGCAGCCTACTGGTGTGTGGTCGACGCGAGAATGCGGACGCGGCCGATGATACCGGCCGTTCACGTCGTGTTATTTTGCCTGTGGCCGTTAGCGGTGCCGATTTATCTTATTGTTTCGCGTAGGTGGCGAGGCATCGGTTTAATTCTGGTCGTCTGCTTGGCCTGGGTGGCCTTAACTTGGTTGGGAGTAGTTTTGAGCCGTTCGATGCTTTGAATTCGGCACTCGTGGGCGGCCTAGCTTCTGACCCCTTTAAACGAAGGAAGACTTCATGGACCAGAACCGCGAACGCCAGTTATCCCGGCGGAAGTTTTTGGCGGGAACGGCCGTTGGCGTGGCGATGGCGCTCGACGCCAACGTGAAGTATGCAGAGGCTGGCCTGTCGCTTGCCGGGCGTGACTGGTCCAAAATTCGAGGATTCAACTACCAGCCGAGCTACGGTAGCTCGGGATTCGAGTTGTGGCAGAAGTTCGATGCTTCGGTGATTGACCGGGAACTGGGGCTTGGCAAGAAGTATTTTCCGGCCATGAACGCCATCCGCCTTTGGCTCTCCTGGGACTCGTTCCTTCGCAGTCCCAAACGGTTCGCCCGGGACTTCGACGCCTCGCTGGCGATCGCCAACAAGTACAACCTGGCGGTCATGCCGGTTCTGTTCAACCGGTGGCATGACGCGGTGCTCGACTACGGCGGGATTTACATCGACCACTTCCTGCCCACGGCGAGTTGGGTTCAGCGGTCGGGAATGTTCGACCACTACGTGGAGGCGATCGTCGGTGCCCACAAGGACGACGGCCGCGTCTTGGCCTGGGACCTATGCAACGAGCCTTACTCCTACAATTGCCCTCGGGAATCGATTCCGCAGATCGTCGAGGCCGAAACCGCCTGGTTGCAGAGTCTTTACAAGAAGTGCAAGGATCTCGGTGCCGGGGCGCCGATCACGGTCGGCATCCATCCCGGCGTTCCCTTGGAGTTGGTCAACTCGATGAGCGATCTGTTGAGCATCCATCCGTACTGGATTCACAACGACAAGGACGCCAGCCAGCAGGCCTACGAGAAGAAACTCGACGCCGAGGTAGCCTTTGCTCACAAAGTAGGAAAGCCGCTTCTGGCGACCGAGTGCTGCTGGGGCGACCTGGACGATAAGGTTCGGGTGGAGTCGATCCGCTACACCCTCACGCAACTCAAGCAGCGCGGCATCGGCTGGCTGGTGTACTTGCTCCATCACAGCCTGATCGCCGATGCTCACCGGCCGGAATTTGGTCCGGTTGGCCACCCGGGCAATTTGGCGTTCATCGAGGCCGACGGATCCCTGCGGCCCGGCCATGAAGTGTTCAATGAGTTTTGAGAAGATCCCGCGGGCGCAAGGTGCTGGGCTGTAGGGTGGGCATTGCCCACCGCTTAGCACCGCCGATAATGGTCGCTATTGGGCGGCGAGCGCTTGCTCGAGGATCTTTCGCGGCACGCCGATGTCCAGCACGTGCAACTGACCGACGTAGGGAGTGGCCTCGGGCACGAAAAAGCCCGGTTTTGCCGTGGCGAAGGTGCAGGTATGGGCGGCCCGGACCGTGTGGCTGGAAGGCATGCCCGTGTCGCAATCCAGACCGCTCGGTAGGTCAATCGCCAATTTTGGGGCGGCGGCCGCATTGAGTTGATCGATCACCGCATCGAACGGCGGGCGCGGTTCGCCGCGGGCGCCAGTGCCCAACAGCCCATCGACGATCCACTCGGCGTCTTCTAACAGTATCGCGAGTCGTGCGGCATCGTGCGAGTTGCCGAAAAGGTCGATGGGTACGTCGGTCTTCGTCAGGATCTTGAAATTTGTGGCCGCATCGCCGGTCAGTTCTTCGGGCGTGGACCACAACAGTACTCGAACTGGATATCCGCGGAGTTCGAGATGCCGGGCGATCACGAAGCCGTCGCCGGCGTTGTTGCCCTTGCCGCAACAGATCACGACCGGCCGGAAGTCCGATGCACTGCTGGGCAAACCAGCAGAGACGCCCGCAGGGTCCAATTCTTCTCGCTCCCCGATAGGGCCTAGCAACTGGCAAAGCACGTCGGCCACGCCACGACCGGCGTTTTCCATGAGCACCAAGCCGGAAAAACCATATTCCTCGACGGCAATGCGGTCGACCAGGCGGGATTGTGCGCGGTTGAGGGTGATCATGGAAGGGTTCAGAATGCTGGGTTCGGGGTTCAGGCCCGACGCGCTGCTATTCTAGCAGGCGAGGGAGGGTAGTATAATAGGTGGAAAACCTGGAGAAAAAAGGATGCCGATCTACGAATATAGCTGTGATTCTTGCGGTCATGAGTTCGAGGAGTTGGTGCGTGGCGATGAGCAGCCGGCCTGCCCGAAGTGCGGCAAGAAGAAGTTGCAGCGGCAGATGAGCGCCCCGGCCGGGCGGGTCTTGAACGTCAATTCCTCGGCCTGTCCGTCGCGCGAGGCCTGCCCCGCGCCGTCGCATTGCTGCGGACCGAACTGCCATATGCATTGATCGGCCAACCATTCTCGAGGAACAGCGGTACGTGGTCTTGGGGAAAGCGGTACGTGGACGAGCCTGATCCACTTTCCGACGACGCACGTGACGAGTACCGCTGTCCCGGTCAGCGATTCCCCATCTCGCGAGCGGTCCATTTGGCCCGGCTTGCCAGCTTTTACCCCAGATGTCGCTGCTGCGAACATCGCCACGACACCGGTTTGCTGTCGCCTCGCAAGGTCCAGCAGCTTGTGGCAGTCGCCGAGTCGCGCCCGGCGGGCTCGCTCTTTCGCGAGGAGGGGGTCGGTGGCGTTTACCTGAATGACCTGACCCCCGCCGATGCGAGGCGAATCGCGGCGACCTTTGCCACCGTGCTGCGCTGCGAAGGCGACGGACCGGCGGCGGGGGACGCGAGGCGGGAGGAGGGAAAAGAAACGACACCGACTCTTCTTCCTCCTTCCTCCTTCATATCCCATCCCTTTGCTGTCGTCCTTGGCGGGGATGGCCGGGCCTTAACGGCGGAACTAGTCGCCGCGGCCTGCGAGGGCCTGCGGTTCGCCGGTTGTGAGGTAATCGATGTCGGCCCAGTGACATCGGCCTGTTTGGCGTTTGCGGTGCAGCGCGCTCATGCAGCCGGGGGACTGTTGGTGGGAAATTCGGGAACTGAGCCGCACGAGGCCGCCATCACTTTTTGGGCCCGCGGGGGACGGCCGATTTCTGCCGGGCCGCTGCTAACCGACATTCGACAAGGTCTCTTGGCAGACAGCGATCACCGGACGAAAGTCTTCGGCGATGTTCGGCTCGAGTCAGCGGCCGAGGAATATCTTGTAGCGATGGCCGGCTATTACCACGGGCTGCGACCGCTTCGCGTGATCGTTCGCTCGTCGTCGCAACCGTTCTTTCACTTTCTGCGACAGTTGGCCGATCGCGTGGCGTGCGAGATCGTTCCCAGTCGAGCGGCGCGCCAGGAATTGCCCGACCAGATTCGTGAAAACGCGGCCCATTTTGCCGTGGAGGTGTGCGGCAATGGGGAGGCGTGCCGGGTTTGGAACGAGCAGGGCAGGGAGGTCGATGCGGGGCTATTGCTACGGTTGTTGGCGTTCCGGTTTCGCCCGCCGCAGACAGTCGTCGTGGATGGCGAAATGAGTGGATCGGTCGTCGCCGATTTGGAGCAGGAGGGTTTTCGCGTGGTGCGGAGCGGTCCGTCCCGTGCCAGCTTGGCGGTGGTGATGCAGGCGAATGACGCGGCCCTTGGTGCCGGGGCCGGCGGACGGTTCTGGCATCGCGACCTTGGGTTGCCGGTGCCGGACGCCCTGATGACCGTGACCGCTATCCTCATTCTGCTCAGCCGTAGCGACGCACCGCTTTCGCGGGTTCTCGACCAGTTGGCCGCAGGCAAGTAAAATAGTGTTTCCGAGTGGGCGACGTGTTCTCGGACACTCCCATCCGGGCGAGGATGCAATGGCGGCCGATGTGTATCGGCTGCCCAATCTGGGAACGCAAATTCTTTACCACTAACTACTCGCCACTAAACAATGTCTGCTCACTGGCTTGCCGATCGTACCCGTTTGTTCGATGCCTCGGGCATTCGCAAGGTATTCGACCTGGGGGCGAAATTGAAGGATCCCATCAACCTTTCGATTGGACAACCGGATTTCGACGTTCCGGAAGCGGTGCGGCGGGCGGCCATCGGGGCCATCGAAAGTGGCAAGAATGGCTATGCGCTTTCCCAGGGGATGCCCATCCTGCGAGAGAAGCTGCAAGCCCAAATCCAACAGCAGTTCGGCCACGACGATCGCGAGGTCTTCGTTAGCTCAGGCACTAGCGGCGGGCTGATGTTGGCCCTGATGGTGCTCTTGAATCCTGGTGACGAAGTGATCGTCTTCGATCCGTACTTCGTGATGTACGACTCGTTGGCGGCGGCCGTCGGTGGCAAGGTTGTGTACATTAGCACCTATCCCGATTTTCGCATCGATTTGAACAAAGTGGCCGACGCCATCACGCCGCGGACCAAGGCGATCATCTTCAACAGTCCAGCAAACCCGACGGGCATGGTTGCCAGCGCGGAAGAAGTCCGCGCAATCGCCGAATTGGCCGCCGAGCGCAATGTCGTGCTGATCAGTGACGAGATCTATCGGGCGTTTTGCTACGACAGCGAGTTCGTTTCCCCCGCCGAGTACAATCCACAGACCTTGGTGATTGACGGCTTTAGCAAGGCCTATGCGATGCCTGGTTGGCGAGTCGGCTATGCCCACGGCCCCTCGGCGATTATTCAGGAGATGATCAAGTTCCAGCAGTACAGCTTCGTTTGCGCGCCGCAGCCGTTCCAGTGGGCCGCAGCGGTGGCTTTGGACGTTGAAATGGCGCCCTATCAAGAGGCGTACCGTCGCAAACGCGATATGATTGTCGCGGGGCTGGCCGACAAGTACGAGTTGGTAACGCCCCGCGGCGCGTTTTACGCCTTCCCCAAGCTGCCTTGGGGGACGGGAATAGAGTTTGTCGCTCGGGCAATCGAGAAGCATCAATTGCTCATCATCCCGGGCAATGTCTTCAGTCGGTGCGATACGCACTTCCGCATTTCCTACGCCGCTTCGGACGCGACGATCGAGCGAGGCATCGAAGCTCTGCGGCAACTTGCCACGCCCTAGGGAAAGCAAGTTCGGGTTTGTTTATCGGTAGTCAGCAAAGTAATGCAACGATCGCGTCACGATTCCACGACGAAACCGGACTTCCGCGACCAACCTTCGGGTCGGTGCCCGCGCCCTTGTTGCATTACCAATCTGAAGGTCAATAGAAACACGATTGAGAAGGAGTGAACAACATGGAAAGTCTTACGCTCGACCAGGCCCATGCGATTGTCGCCGCTGCGGTAAAGAAGGCCGAAGAATTGGGTGTGAAGATGAACATCGCGGTCGTCGACGCCGGCGCGAATCTGAAAGCGTTTGTGCGAATGGATGGGGCATGGCTCGGATCGATCGACATATCGATGCGGAAAGCGCGAACCGCACGCTACTTCGATATGAACACCGGGGAACTCGGCAAGTTGTCACAACCGGGCGGTTCGCTGTTTGCGATCGAACATTCCAATGGCGGTTTGATCACGTTTCCCGGCGGTGTCCCGCTCCGCAATCGCCAGGGCGAGGTGGTGGGCGGCATCGGAGTGTCGGGCAGCCTCGTCGAGAACGACCAGGCGGTGGCGGAAGCCGGGGCGGGTGCAGTGGGTTAGCCTGGGGTTGCAGTTTGCCGATCCGGTAAAGTTCCCGCTGGTTTCCCCTTTGGGGTGGGGGGGTGGGCGGGAAAATTAGTGCTTTTCCCATCGGATTCCCTGTTGCATGGACTGACGAAGCTGCTATGCTACGAATGACCAGTGGTGGCCGTTGGGGCTGCCCCTCGGGGAGCGAGGGCCTTGAAACCCGCGAAACCCGTTTGTTTTTGTTGAAGCGATCCGCATTGCGGCGGACGCTGTAGAAGGAGTTACTAGAGGGATGGGTAAGAAACTGTTTGTCGGTGGGTTGAGCTGGGGAACAACGGACGATGGTCTGCATGGCGCCTTTTCTCAATTCGGGGAAATCGTCGAGGCCAAGGTCATCACGGATCGCGAAACCGGTCGCTCCCGCGGCTTCGGCTTCGTGACCTTCGCGAACGACGAGGGTGCTTCGAAGGCGATTTCCGAGATGGACGGCACGCAATTGGACGGCCGCACCATTAAGGTCAATGAGGCAGAAGACAAGCCCGCTCGCACCGGTGGTGGTGGCGGCGGACGTGGCGGCTACGGCGGCGGTCGTGGCGGTCGTGGCAACGGTGGCGGCGCTCCGCGTGGCGGTCGCCGCGACGAGTGGTAAGCTCGCAGTAGTGAAGTAGCTCGCGGGTTTTCCTTGCGAACGAATTTCCGGGGAGGCGACTTCAGTCGCCGTTGCCGTGGCATGGCCGCGAGCAGCAGCGATTGAAGCTCGCCTCCTTTTTCTTTTCTCGGACCAGGGTGCATCGCGACGACGAGCCTGGATGGTATAATTTGGGCGTCCGTCGTCAGACCGCTTTCGCCCCTGCAGCTGGAAGGCGAAACGGTTGGTGCTTTTGCACCATCGGGCGGTGTTCCGCGGCGACAGGTAGCTTCCCAGTAACCCTAAACCGACACGATTCTTCCATGGCCATTGACGCATATTCCCTTTGTCCCGGCGGTACCGGCAAGAAAATCAAGTTCTGCTGCAACGACTTCCTCCCTGAGTTGCAGAAGATTGACCGAATGCTTGCGGGCGAGCAGCCGTTGGCCTGTTTGCAGCATATCGAACGACTGCAAGCGGCCGAACCCGGGCACGATCGGGCCTGTCTGCTTGCTACGAAGTGCGAACTGCTGCGGGTTACCGGACAGATGGAGGCGGCGCGCGAGACGACCGCTCGCTTCATTGCCAAGTATCCCGATAATCAGATTGCCCTGGCGGAGTCGGCGATGTTGGTGGCCGAGGAGAACCCGCGCGAGGCGGTCGACTTGTTGCAAAAGGCGCTGCGGGCGGCCAATGGGCAGTTGTCGGGGCGGGTCTACCAGGCCATGGGCCTGATTGCCGGCCTGCTGCTGCAGCAAGGATATCCGCTGCCTGCCCGGGGGCTGCTCCAACTGCAATGCGACGTGGCCGACAAGGACCCGCGTCCGCAGGAACTGCTTGCCGCGCTCTGCCAGGCGGTCGACGTACCGCTGCTGCTCCGCGAAGATTTTCCGCTGTTAGCCGCCCCCGATGACGCGCCGTGGAAGGATCGTTTCCATCAAGCGATGGAGCCGGCCAATATCGGCGACTGGCGAACCGCTGCCGACCGTTTGGCGGTGTTGGCCAAAGAACTGCCAAACGAACCGGCGGTTTGGTGCAATCTGGCCATCCTGCGAGGCTGGCTTGCCGAGCAGAACGGATGCAGCGAGGCGTTGCGCAAGTACGCCAAGCTCCGCGCTAGCGAGGAAGGCGGCCAGGAAGACGCTATCGAGGCCGAGGCGATGGCGATGTTCCTTTCCGATGATCCGTTGGGCGACCGACTGGACATGCTCAAGCTGGTTTGGACCGTGAAAGATGCCGAACGCTTGAATGAGTCGCTGCTGTCGTCGCCTCGCTGCTATGTGATGCCGTTTGATCCCAGCCGCTTCGCGGACGGCGAGAATCCGCCGCCCAAGGGGGCCTATCTATTGTTGGATCGGCCGATGCCGAGTACGGCGGAGAATCTGAGTATCGAGACAATCTCATCCGTGCTGGGGCAGGCCTTGCTGTTTGGCCGCCAGACGGATCGACTGGCCCGATTGGAGGTCACCGGAGTCTCGGCCGACGAACTCCCCATGGTGAAGCAATTAATACAAGAGGTGGCCGGCGACACGGTCTCGCGCGAAATCATGCAGGAAGGCGTGGGACACTGGTCGGCCACGCAGAAACTGCTGCGCGCCGGTTGGCAACCGCCGCGGGGCACGAAACCGGAACAATTGCGGCCGATGTTGGAGCAGCACGCCCGCGAGGCCGTGTTGCAGCGCTGGCCCACGCAGAAACTGGGCATTTTAGGGCGCCGCTCCCCGCGGGAAGCAGCGGCGGATCCCGCTTGCCAGATCAAGTTGCAGGCCGTGATGTTGGTGTTGGAGTTTTGGGCAGAACGTCTGCCCGGTCGGCCCGACGTCAATGAATTGCGCACGCAGTTGGGGCTGCCGGTTCCCGGCCCGATCGATCCCAACGCTAAGCCGTTGATGGAACTGCCGGTGATTCGGTTGTCACGGTTGACCGTCGAAGGGCTGTCCGACAAGGATTTGATCATGGCCTACTATCGTTCGGCAGCGTTCGCGGTCCGTGCGGCCATGCAGAAATTCGCCCTGGCGATTATTGCGCGGCCCAGTCTGGCCAAGTCGCGAGAGCGACTGCAAGCCTACGCTTCGTTGGCCCGGGCAGAAGACAACTTGGACAAGGCCATCGAGTATGTCGACCAGGGGCGGCGGGCGGCGGCCGAACTGAAGCAGTCGTGCGCGTCCTGGGATCTCCTGGAGCTGTCGTTCCGGTTCGCGCGACACGACGGTCAAAATGCGATGGCCTTGATCGAGCACATTCAGAATCGCCACTTGGAGGAGCGCGGCGTGGGCGAAGCCCTGACGCGGATGCTGATCGATGTCGGCCTTTTGCGGCCCGATGGTACGCCGGCATTTGTGCCTCCCAGTGGCGAGCCGATGCCTACAATGGAGGCGGCGGCAGCCGAGCCGGATAAGCTTTGGACGCCCGATCAGGCCGAGTCGGGCGGTGGCGGCAAGCTTTGGACGCCCGACTGATGCCCGTGGTTCATTCCGCAGCCTAAACTCCCTTCGCTGGTGGACTTGCGTCGACCAATTCGGCTGCCCCTCTGGACCGCCTGCATAGTATAGTTGAGCATGCGCGGGACGGTTCGCGCAGGTTTTTTCCCGGCTAAACTCAGGCCCGAGGCAGTAATGGCTGGCGATTCCAACAACGGCGCTCTTGATCTGCGGCAAGGCGAGACGGTCACCGTACGGCCGCTCGAAGAAATTTTGGCCACTCTCGATACCTGCGCGAAGTACGAGGGGGTGCCGTTCATGCCTGAGATGGTGCCGTTCTGCGGCAAGTCGTTCAAAGTCTTTCGTCGCGCGGAAAAAGCTTGCGTCGAAACGATCGGCATCAAGAGCTTGACCAACTCGGTGCACTTGGAAGGTCTGCGTTGTGATGGCTCGGCGCACGATGGTTGCCAGCGGGGCTGCTTGTTCTTCTGGAAAGAAGCCTGGCTGCAGCGGGGCGAATCGGCCGCAGGAGAAGTGCCGGGGGCGGTGAATCAACTGGAACTGGACGGCCGTTTGCCCACTACCATGGGCGACCGCTACTACTGTCAGTCCACGGAATTGGACAAGGCAACCAAGGACCTGCCGCCAGGGCGCTTGGCGCACTACTTCCGCGACTTGAAGATCGGGCAAATCAGTCTTCGCCGCTTCGGCTATATCCTTCTGTTGGCCCTGCTCAATCGTTTGTCGCGGCTGATTCACGGCCGCAACTTCCACCAGATTACCGGCGAGCAGAAGAAGACGCTAACGGCCGAATTGAATCTTCAGCCGGACGAGTGGGTCGAGGTGAAAAGCGCCGCCGAGATCCAGGCCACGCTGGACACGACCGGGCGAAACCGTGGCTTGACGTTTGAGCCCGAGATGGCCTTGCACTGTGGCCGCCGCTACCGCGTGGCCACGCCGGTGCGGAAGATTATCATGGAAGCGACCGGCAAAATGGTCGAGTTAAACAACACGGTGATTCTCGACGGAGTGGCCTGCCAGGGGATTTGCGCGAAGAACTGCCATCGGGCCAATTTGCTGTACTGGCGCGAAATTTGGCTGAAGCGGGTCAATTAAGAGTTTTCAGGGCGGTTTCTCTTCGGTTCGTGGCCATCTCCCGGACAACCCGCCCCAATTTGGCCATGCGCGTTCATTGAGGAACGCTTCGGACCTTGTCTAATCGGTCCCTCCAGAAATAGGGGGGCAGCGAACCGGCGCGAAATAAATTCTCCCATGTCTTTCCAAAATTCTGCTGTCTAACGGGTAAGCAGATATGGAAGCGGCAATCGGCGGACGCATCGTTGCATCGGGTCGCGCGAACTCCGTTGGGCCACCACGAAAAAGGGCGGCCCAATCTGCGAGTGATCGGCCCAATGGCGTTGCATGCCAGTTTTACTGCCGCGTGGATATTTATTACTTGCGGTCGCCGACGATGACGCGGCCGGACGCTAGGGGGGATTTCTCAGCACCTTGCCTGCCGTCATCCGACGGCTGAGGCATGTCCATCTGCGCGGCTGGTCGCGTTGCCGCGCTGGTCTCAGACGCTTCTCCTATTTCTTGTTTCAGGCAAATTCGGTTGTCACTAGTACCAGCGGGAGGACTTATCATGCGGTGGGCGACGTTTCGGGGAACACGGGTCGGAGTGGCGGGACTCTTATTCTTGCTGACGCTGTTTTGCAGTTCGGTGCAGGCCGTATTGTACACCTGGGATCCCAACGGCAGCACGGCTCCTAATCCGACGGATGGCGATGGCACGTGGACGAGCAGCGGGGCAACTTGGTGGGACGGCTCCTCGACGACCTCTTGGCCCGGCGGGGGAGGGCAGGCCACGTTCGGTATCTGGCCCAGCAGCAATAGCTATACGGTGACAATTAGCGGCTTTACGCCAACGCTCACGGGCGGCGACGCGGCCTGTATGAGCTTCATGGACAACTACACGATTGCCGGCCAAGGTTTGACCTACGCCGCAACCGACTCCCGGCAATTGGCGCGCGTGGCAGTTGGCACGAACGTGACGATTTCCGCTCCGATCACCTTCAGCTATGCCGGCGGCACCTCGGTGACGGGCGACATCAACGGCAAGGGCACGTTGAACCTTACCGGCGGTATGACCATGTACGCGGCCGGCTCCGAACCCTCGTTCTCCGGGTTCCGGGTCGGATCGGACACGTCGACTCCGACGGTCAACTTCTTGAGCGGCACCTATGCCGGTCTGGGATCGAATTACAAGGGAATTAGCATTGCCCCGAGCGCGGGTAGCAATGGAACGCTGAACATCAAGAACGCGTCGGCCGTCAACTTCAGCGGCAGCGGTTTCGAGTTAATCGTCTCCAATGGGGGAACCGCGGTGTGCAGCGTGCAAGATTCGGCGAGCGTCAATTTTTCGCTGATCACAGTCGCCGGAAATAACAATGGCGCAGGCAGCGGTACCTTGAACCTAGGCGGTGGAACCACCACGGGCGACACCGTCAATTTCGGCCGTTCGACGGGCAGCAACGCCTCGACAGGCACGATCAACCTCACCGGCGATGTCTTTGATGCCGGCACGTTGGTGGCTGGCAAAATCGCCGAGGTGGGCTCCAATGTCAATTCGACTTTCAATTTCGACGGCGGCACGCTCAAGCCCACTGGCAGCAACTCCAGCGACTTCTTCAATAACACGCTCGATCATGCCTACGTCAAGAACGGCGGAGCCTTCATCGACACGAATGGCCACAATATCACCATTGCCCAACCGTTGCTGCAGTACAGCGGTTCCAACGGTGGACTGACCAAGCAGGGCGGCGGCATCCTGACGCTCTCGGGGGCAAACACCTACACCGGCACGACAGCGATTACCAGCGGCACCCTGGCGCTGGCCAGCGCCGGCACGATCGCCAACAGCAGTGCGATCAACGTCAGCGCGGGCAGCACGCTGGATGCGTCAGCGAAGAGCACTTGGACCATCGGCAGCGGCCAGACCTTGACAGGCAGCGGGACCGTTTCCGTCGGCACGACCTTGGCCTTGAACGGCCATTTGGCCCCCGGCAGTAATGGTGTCGGCACGCTGGGCGTCACCGGCAACCTCTCGCTGGACCCAAGCTCCGTCGCGGACGTGGAGCTAGGCTCGCCCGGCACGAGCCACGGTTCGACGGGCAGCAGCGACCGGACGACCGTCTCCAGTTCTCTGGCCATCAATGGTACGTTGAATCTGAGCAATGCTGGCGGCGCTGGCCCGGGCAGCTACAAGATCTTCAGTTACGGATCCGGTTCGTTCGCGGGCAGTTTCGGCACGGTCAACAATGGCGTGTCGAACACCCATGCGAAACTGATTGACGGCGGTTCGGCCGACCGCTCGATCTACGTTGATCTTTATGGTCTGGCCAACGCGGATACGAGCGCCAGCAACGTGACGCTGGACGTCACGCATGTGGGCGACGCGTTTGCCGCCAAGTCGTTCGCGATCAGCAACACGGCCGGCACGCCGGCGTCGTTCACCGAAGGGCTTTCGGGCACGGTCACGCCCAGCGGGACGACCGTCAGTGGCACGATCAGCAACGTGGCTGCCGGAAGCAACGCCAGTCTCTCTGTGGGTTTGACCGCCTCGACCGCGACGGCCGGGCACAAGATCGGATCACTGTCGGTCGCCCTGGTATCGGACAAAACCAATAGCGGCTGGTCCAGCGACACAAGCCTCGGCACGAAGACGGTGAATGTCGCCGGCGACGTCAATTACTATGCTCAGCCCACGCTCGCGATGGAAAGCGGCGTCGGAAGCTTCTCCGGGGCCGGCACTCACTATTCGTTGGACCTGGGCGACGTGGAACTCAACAGCGGCGAAGTGACAAGCGTGCTGCAGATCCTCAACGCCAGCCTCGATCCGGTCTATCAGGATCTGTTGGGAGGTACGTTTGACACGAGTGGCATCAGCCAGTTCATGCTGGTCAACTTTGAGAGCTTCAACGGCGTTGCTTCTGGGTTTGCCAAGAGTGGCAATCCCACGATCAGCTTTGACACCACCGCTCAATCCCCGGGGCTGTATACGGAGACGCTGTATTTCTCTCCGAGCAGCACCAACACCAGCGGCAGTTGGTCGCTGGACACGATTCAGTTAGACATTACGGCCAACGTGGTGCCCGAGCCTGGGACGCTGATTCTTCTGGCGATCGGTTTTGTGGGGCTGCTAGTTTGGCGAGTGTTTCGGCTCGCGACAAGCACGAAGCTAATTGGAGTTTTCACGATCGCCGTCTTTGTTGGCAGTGGGCTGACGGCTTGGGCCGATCACATTCCCGTGTTCATCGTGGCCGGGCAGTCGAATGCCGTCGGCTACGCCACCGACACCAACGAGATCTCCTCATCGTTGTTAACCCCGCAGTCGAACGTGCTCTATGCTGGTTCTCAACTTCTGGCGGTCAACTGGGCGGCGCTCCAAGCACCCACCGAGACGGACACTTCGCGGGTGCCGAGCGGCCGTGGCTTCGGGCCCGAATTGATGCTAGGAAAAACGATTTCCGACGCCTGGGGCGGCCAGGAAGTGGGCATCGTGAAGTTCGCCATGAACGCGAGCAGCCTTTGTGTGGATTGGAACCCGAATACGCCCGGCTCGTACTATTTTCAAATGCTCGATCGCGTCAATGACGCGCTGGCACAGTTGCCCAGCCAGCATCCCGGCACCACCGGATACGTGGCCGGCTTTTTCTGGATGCAGGGTGAGCGAGATTCCAACGTTTATCAGCGGACAACCGAGGAGTATCAAACTGATCTGACAAACTTCATTGGCGCCCTTCGTACGGCCTTTGGCAACGAGGATTTACCGTTTGTGTTCGGGCTGATCAACAACGCTGGCGCCGGCACGGCGGCGGTGCGCCAGGCGCAGATCAACGTGGCTGCTACGGTGCTGAACACGTGTCTGGTCGACACTGACAGCTACGAGCGGGTGACGCCGACCGACATCCACTTCAATTCTGTGGGCATGGTGAGCCTCGGTACGGGATTCGGTGAAGGCTACTTGTCGGTTGTGCCCGAACCGGGATGCTTTGTACTTCTGCTCTGCGGCGTGGCCGGCTCGTTCGTGTGGCGGAGGGGACGGGCGAACTTCTAGCTTTAGTTGTGCCGGTGAATCTCAATTGGCCACGGCTCAGTTTGCCAGACTGGGCTGTGGCCAGTTTCGCGCTGGGAATTGAGAAACGTCGGTTACTTTGCCATGCCCAACCCGCAGACTCGCCTTGAATTGGCGGGCTCTTTCCGCGATACTGGGCATCTCGATACGTCTCAATCTTCACCAAGAACTAATCATTCCACGACTATGCACGCCCCCCTCGATCCCCAAGTACAGGTCCATTGGCACGAACACGCCGTCTCTCGTGAGGAACGTGAAAAGCTCAACGGCCACGCCGGTTGTGTGGTGTGGTTTACGGGGCTGAGCGCCTGCGGCAAGAGCACTGTGGCGAACCTTTTGGACCACCGCCTGCATTCCATGGGGGTCCACAGCTACGTGCTCGATGGCGACAATATCCGCCACGGACTGAACGCCGGCCCGGGAATGCTCAAGGAACGACACGGCGAGGAGTTTGCCAAGCGGTTTGGACTTGGTTTTTCGGCCCAAGATCGCGAAGAAAACATTCGCCGGATTGGCACGGTTGCCAAGCTCTTCAGCGAGGCGGGGATCATTGCCATCACGGCCTTTATCAGCCCCTATCGGGTTGATCGTGATCGAGTGCGGGCGTCGTTGCCGGAGGGCGACTTCATCGAGATCTTTGTCGACACGCCGATTGACGTCTGTGAAGCCCGGGATCCGAAGGGGCTTTACAAAAAGGCGAGGGCTGGGGAGTTGAAGGGTTTTACGGGGATCGACGACCCCTACGAAGCCCCTGCGAAGCCGGAACTGGTTCTCGATGGTGGCCAAAAAACGCCTGAGGAGCTGACTGAGGAAGTGCTCGCTTACCTCGTCAAGGTTAAGAAAATTCCTGGCTAAACAGCCGTCTCGAACTGGTCCTGTTGGGATTGACCTTACCGTAGCGCAGCCCCACAATAGACAGTTGCGACGGTCGGACGGCGTGCGACCACGCCGGTGTCGGCCGATCGCTTTTTGTGAAAGGGGGGCACGGTATGGACGCTGCGGCCATCAACGACTTTCAGCCCCGGGCGCAGGCGGCATTGGCTGCCAGTCCTTTCTATGAGTTGCGCGACTTGAGTGTGAAGCGCTGTCAGGATGCGCTGCTGATATCCGGCAGAGTGTCGAGCTTTTACTACAAGCAACTGGCCCAGGAAGTTGTGCGTTCGGTTTGTTCGGGCATCCCGTTGATCAACTCCACCGAAGTTCGGCCAGAAGAGGACTAGGCGCGGGGCTGACGGCAATCCGGAGGGAGCACGGAAGTTCTTATCCGTTACCCGTCTTCGCTGGCACAGGAAGGTGCCGGCGAGGATTGAGCAGGGAGCGGAAGCAATGGAAGACTTGATGCTCGAGGTGGTCGCGGAGCGAAAGTCGTGCGCTTTGCCCGCGACAATCGAGGAAGCCGAGCAACTGGCGGCGCTGATCGAGCGGGCCGTACAGTTGGAAACGGGGCACGAGGTCGCCGATTTGACTGTCGAGGTCAACGCCCAGGGGGTCTTGCTGCGTGGACGCTGCGAGACCTACTACACGAAGCAGTTGGCCCAGCACGCCGCGATGCGACTTCCCGGCGGCGATCGATTGACGAACTCGATCGAAGTTGACTGACATCCAAGCGAAGCTAGACCGCGCTGACGGGAGCGGTTCGGCCGTTGCCGTTTGCCAGTCGCACTTCGGCAATCTTCTGTTGTAGCTCGCCGTTCGCCAAGGCGGCTTCGACGGCTTCGAGGTCGGGATACAGGGCGTGGCTTAAGAATTTCACTGCCCAGTTATGCACCAAGGGGCTGATGCTAATCACGGCCGCGCCATGCTGGTAGGCCTCCCACATTTCGATGGCCGTGCCCATGGAGGCTTCGGGCACGAAGGCCAGCAGGACATCCACTTGACGACACATCAGGTTATGGCCGAAAAACACGCTCTTCCCATCCCGGTCGGTGTAACCAAGCGAATTCTTGTGGTTCGCCCGGGGATCATAGATATCGGCCCCGGGGAAGTGCTGCTCGACGAGCGCGGCAAGGTGCTGGCGATAGTTCTGGCTGTGGACCGCCGCCGCCGTGTGAGAGCCCTGCATGATACCGGCTAGGAAGAAACGCATAGCGGGGAAGAAGTGGCTGGGGTAGGGATGCCTGCTGACCCGTAAATGTCCTTTTGTTAAAATACGCGATCCGGTCAGCGTTCGCAAACCCCTGGACCAAGAGTTTCTACAATGTCCACATTTCTGAAAAACGCCGAAGCCCTCGTGTTCGAACTTCTGACCATTCCCGGTGTTAGCCGGCGCGAGGGGGCAGTGATGAACTTCATCAAGGAGCGGTTGGTGGCGGCCGGCGCGTCACCCGATGCAATCAAATCGGACCAGGCCCATCGGCAGAGCGGAAAAGACGGTGAGGTGGGGAATCTGGTTTTTCGGCTGCCCGGCAGTAAGGCGGGCAAGCGACGGATGCTGATGGCCCATGCGGACACAGTTCCGCTCTGCGAAGGCGCCCGACCGTTACGGCGGGGGCAGTATGTGGTGCCGGCCGACAAGCACACGGCCCTGGGGGCCGATGACCGCGCCGGGACGGCCGTGATCCTTGCCACGGCACTGGAAATCCTGCAGAAAGAACTTCCTCACCCGCCTCTCACGTTCCTGTGGACGGTGCAGGAGGAGATTGGCCTCTACGGGGCGCGGCACGCTCGCGTGGGCCTCTTGGGCAAGCCGCAGTTGGCCTTCAATTACGACGGCGGGCCGGCCGAGAAATTGACGATGGGTGCGACCGGTGGGTACCGCATGGAAATCCAAGTCACCGGTTGCGCGGCACACGCCGGTGTCGCCCCGGAAAAGGGAGTCAGTGCGATTACCGTTGCCGCTTTGGCCATTGCCCAATTGCATGCGGACGGCTGGTTGGGGCGGGTCGAAAAGAACGGTCGGCAAGGCACCAGTAACGTCGGCGTCATTCACGGAGGCGATGCGACGAATGTGATTACGCCCGCGGTCACCTTGCGGGCGGAAGCGCGGAGTCACAATTCCGCGTTTCGACGGCGGATTGTCCGCGCGATTGAAAAAGCGTTTCTCAAGGCCGCTCGCGCTGTGCGCAATGACGAGGGACTTCGTGGCAAAGTTGAGTTCGACGGCCACCTCGATTACGAGTCTTTCCGCTTGGCCGAGGACGAGCCGTGTTTGTTGGCGGCCGAAGAGGTCATTCGCGAGGTTGGCGGCGTGCCGATTCGCAGTATTTCCAACGGCGGCCTGGACGCGAACTGGATGGCGGTGCATGGAATCCCCACCGTGACCCTCGGTTGTGGCCAGGAAAACGGCCACACGCAGGCCGAGCGGCTGAATCTCGTGGAGTTCCGCAAGGCATGTGAGATCGCCTTAAAACTTGCCATGGACGCGTAGCTTTTGCAGTGGCCCTATTTCAACAGAGAAGAACCGGGCAAACTGCGGGCGAGCGGTATTGTAGATAGTGCGGCGATCACCTAAAGTATGCATACTCGCTTGCCCTTTGCTCACAAAGGGCGGCGTGTCAGGGAAGACTATCTGACGCCTGGAGAGCGACGCTATGAGTTTGGGTCAGGAGCGATGCGTTCTGCCGATGGACAGGCAGGCCGCTTTCGAAGAAGCCGACGGGACTGAATCTTCGGAGGTTATCCGACAACTGGGTTCCCCCGTTCGCCGCGCGATTCATCGCACGCGGCAGTGGCTATTGAGCCAGCAAGACGCCGATGGCTCGTGGTGTGCCGAACTCGAAGGCGACACGATCCTCGAGAGCGAGACGATTCTCCTGCTGGCCTTCTTAGGTCACGAGGATACTGACTTGGCGCACCGCTGCGCCGCCTACTTGGTCGAAAAGCAACTGCCCGATGGTGGTTGGGCGATGTATCCTGGTGGGAGTGTGGAGATTAGCGGAAGCGTGAAGGCCTACTTTGCGCTGAAACTGACCGGCCACGATCCGAGCGCGGAATACATGCGTCGGGCCCGTTCGGCGATCCTCGCGCACGGCGGCGCCGACGCGGTGAATAGCTTCACGCGTTTCTATCTCGCCCTGCTAGGCCAAATTTCGTACGAGCAGTGTCCGGCTGTGCCGCCCGAGGCCGTGCTGCTGCCGAAGTGGTTCCCGGTCAACCTGTACGCGGTTAGTTCCTGGTCGCGAACAATCATCGTGCCGCTGTCGATCATTTCGGCGTTGCGGCCCGTGCGACGCTTGCAGCCTCGGTTGGGGATCAGCGAGTTATTTTTGAAGGAGCCCGAGAATTGGCCGCCCCTGCGTTGTCCGGGATTGACCGGCGGGACGGGAGTGTTGAGTTGGGACTGCTTCTTCCGCACGATTGACTCCCTGGCGAAGTTCTGTCAGCGGCGGCGCTGGTTGCCGTTGCGGAAGAAGGCGCTCATGGCCGCCGAGCAGTGGATGCGGGCCCGCTTCGATCACAGCGACGGCCTGGGCGCGATCTATCCGCCCATCGTCTGGAGCATCATTGCGTTGAAGTGTTTGGGCTATCCGGACGACAGCCCCGAGGTGGAGTATTGCCACGCCGAATTACAGAAACTGGTGATCGAGGACGAAGATCGCGGCACCGCGCGGTTGCAGCCGTGTAAGTCGCCCGTCTGGGACACGGCGATCAGTGTGCGGGCGTTGGCCGCCAGCGGTCTCCAGCCGGACAATCCGGCGATGCGGGAAGCCGTGCGCTGGTTGTTGGCCAAGCAGATCAAGCGACGGGGCGACTGGGCCGAGACAGTGGCGGCCGAACCGGGCGGTTGGTGCTTTGAGTACGCCAACGACTACTATCCCGACTGCGACGACACGGCGATGGTGTTGATGGCCCTGCAAACGCAGTTTTCGGCCTCTCCCGTGTCCCGCAGCGCTTTGCCGCCGCAGTTGCGGTTGGCGTCGTTGACGCGCGAGACGAGCGAGGACATGCGTCAGCGGGTTGACGAATTAGACGCTGCGGTGACGGCCGTCGACCAAGGCCTCCGCTGGCTGTTGGGAATGCAGAATCGCGATGGCGGCTGGGGGGCCTTCGATCGCGACAACGATCGTGCGTTCCTCTGCCACGTTCCCTTCGCGGACCACAACGCAATGATTGACCCGAGCACGCCCGACTTGGCCGGCCGAGTGCTCGAGGCGCTCGGGCAACTGGGGCACCGGCTCGGCGACCCGGCCGTGGATCGGGCGGTGGAATACGTCCGCAGCACGCAAAACGCCGACGGCAGTTGGTTTGGTCGCTGGGGCGTCAATTACATTTACGGTACTTGGCAGGCGATCACGGGCTTGGTCAGCGTGGGCGTGCCCCCCGACGATCCGTCGATTGTCGCGGGCGCCAACTGGTTGTTGGTGCATCAGCAGGCCTGCGGCGGTTGGGGCGAATCGCCCGATAGCTACGACTTTCCGCATCTCCGCGGCGTCGGCGCCCCGACGCCTTCGCAGACCGCTTGGGCGATCATGGGACTGTTGGCCGCCGGCATGGAACACCATCCGGCGTTGGCGCGAGCCGTTAGCTATCTGACCTCGACTCAGAACCCTGATGGCACTTGGGATGAGGAAGAGTTCACGGGCACCGGTTTTCCGCGGGTGTTTTACTTGCGATACCACTACTATCGCATTTACTTCCCGTTGCTGGCCCTCTCCCAGTGGGCCGTCAAGACGGGGCCCGAAGAAGACGAAAGCGAAGAGCCGGCCTCGATCAGCTTCCAGCGGTTTGCTTCGGCGCTGAGCGATTAAAAGGCGACACCTCGCATAGCTCTGTGCTCGCCTCGAAACCCTAGCCTTTTTGCTTTCACCATGCGATTTCCCTTTTCCTTGACTCGCTCGATGACGGCGTACCTGCTGCGGAAGAAGTTGGCGGGCGAGAAGCGATTTCCGTTGGTATTGATGCTCGAGCCGCTGCACGCCTGCAATCTGTGCTGCGCTGGCTGCGGGCGGGTTCGCGAGTATGCCGATACGGTGAAGCAGCACTTGACGGTCGAGCAGTGCCTGGCGGCGGTGGGAGAGTGCGGCGCGCCGATCACCAGTGTTTGTGGCGGGGAGCCGCTGATCTATCCCGAAATTGAGACTCTCCTCGAGCGACTGGTCGCGCAGCGGCAGCACGTTTACCTCTGCACCAACGGTCTGCTGCTGGCCAAGAAGCTGGCCGGCTTCCGGCCCAGCAGCCGCTTGTTCATCAATGTGCATCTCGACGGCATGGAAGCAACGCACGACCGCATGGTGGAGCGGGAAGGGGTGTTTGCGGCTGCCGTTCGCGGCATTGAGAAGGCGAAGGAGGCCGGCTTCCAGGTTTGCACCAATACGACGATCTACCGCGACACTGACATGCACGAAATTGCCGTGCTATTCGAGTACCTGTACGAGTTGGGCGTGGATGGGTTCATGATCTCGCCGGCCTTCGGTTACCAGGCAGTCTGTGAGGGCAGTCCGCAAAATGCCGCCACCATCTTCATGACTCGGGAAGAAGTGCACGAAAAGTTTCGCACCAACCGCTCCAGTCTCGAACGGTTCCGGCTGACGGCCTCGCCGATTTACCTGGAGTTCTTGCGAGGCGAGCGGGAACTGAAGTGCGCCGCCTGGGCGAACCCGACGTACAACGTCCGTGGCTGGCGCGGACCGTGTTATCTGCTGGGCGATGCCCACTATCCGACTTACCGAGAGTTGGTCGCGTCGACCGATTGGGATCGCCTTGGCCCCGGCGGCGACTCACGTTGCCGGCACTGCCTGGTGCACTGTGGCTTTGAACCGGCCGCCGTACTAGCCAACAAGGGCGTCCGCGACATGCTGCGAATGGCGATCTGGCAGATGACCTGAGAGTGGGTCGAGAGGCCAGGGGGCGGGGAACGAGGGTTGATTCAGAGAGTGTTCTTGTTGAACTCGTAGGTCACCGTGACCGGTTTGTCTCTGACCTCGATGCCGCCGAGCTTGGGATCCCACAGCCACGTCCACTTGTGCAGCTCATCACGGTGGAGCATCACGCGGTCGAGCACCTGGGTGCGTTTTTCTTTCTGCCATCCGCCGTAGTTCCAGGTGAATTCCCAGATCTCATGGCGGATGGTAGCGGCGCCGGGAAAATCGCGCTCGTAGCTGGTCGGTTTATCGCGAATGAGAGCAACCAGCACCCGGACCGTCTTGTCGTCGCCAGCCATGTGGAGCGGTTCGACCCGGTTTTCAAAGTGTGGAGCTTGCGCAATGAGCTTGGCGATGGCGTCGCGGGTTTCCGGCTCGACCGTGGCCTCGGCCGAGAGAAATCGATCGAACTCTTTGACCGGGGCGAACTGAAAGCCTTCTAAGCGGAAGTGATCCTTGCCCAAAATTACCAGATCATACTGACCGGCGGGTAAGGATTTGAATACCCATTGACCGGAAGCTTTGGCGGTTGCCCGCGCCTCGACTACCACCGCGTCAATTGCCGCCTTGGGATCAACCGCTCGGCGCACAGTACCGTCCTTATCCCAGCGCTGGATGGCGCCCACGGCGCGGACGTCGGGCAGATTCTTTAGCTTTACCGTCACTTCCGCCGCCGTGGCTCGGACCGGCAGGAGCAGCCACAAACCGAGGAAGACGGTGACGGTGCTTCGTGAAAGTCGGATGCTAGCCGCGGGCAGCCATCTCATAAATCGGGATCAATTTAACCTCCCAACGAGTCGCGGAGCGACTGAAGCTGCTCGGCACTCCGGGCTTGCAGGTCACGCAGTTCTTCGACTTCACGCTGCAACTCCGATACCTGCTGACGCAGTCCGATGAACTCTTGCCGCAACGACTCGAGGGCATTGGCAGATATGCCGCTGGTTGCAGCGGGGGTCGGCATGGCTGGGGTGGCAGGCGTCGAAATGGCTGTCGCACGGGGGCGGTCCACGGTCGCCGGTTCGTGCTCGACCGGGCCGTCGTTCGGCACGTAGCCGTGATACTTCGCCTGCAGGCCTTCGAGCTCGCGGGGCTTGTACAAGGCATGGGTCACGACATGCCCACGTCCTTCCGGGGTGAGCGAGAGAATCAGCCCCTTCGACTTAAGCGCATCGACCACGGGCCGCAGGGCGGCCAAATCGGCGATCGGCTCCATCCGTGCCGCCCGGCCGCGCAGTTCGCCGACCGTCTGGTCGCCGCGGAGCAGCAACTCGGTCATGACCGCCAGTTCGGCCTTGTCGACCCCCAGCCAGTCGTAGAGGTAATGGCGGTATTTCTGCACGCGGCCGTAACCTTCGACGAGGCCGACCGCCCCCAGTTCGCGTAAGCGAGTTAGGGCCTCTTCGACATCCTCCGGCTGCACCTCCATCAAAGGCGCCCGATTGCTCTTCTGATTGCAGCCGGTGCAAATCGCGTTGAGGCTCATCGGGTAGATATCCGGGGTAGTCTTGGCCTTCTCAGCTAGCACGCCGAGGACGCGTCGTTCCAGGGAATTCAAGACTTGCCAACGCTTGGCAGGTGTGGCCGACGGCGTTTGAGCGATCTGTTCCGACATGTTGCAGGTCTCCTTGGGGTTGCCGGAATCGTAGCATAGGGGACGCTTTCAGCCAACGCCGCTGGTGGCCGATAGCGGAGCGGAAGCATACCACCAGAAGGATTAGGGCACATCCGGAGGGGCGTTGGTCCGGATGTGTGGAACCACGCCCCGGGGAAGCGGAAAAGCGTTGAATTGCTATAAACGGGTTGCCAGTTTTTGCTCGATACCCATAATAAGCGCTTGGCGGAGCGAGGCGACGGGCCCGCAGGAACTCGTCTCCGCCTAGACCCGGAATCTTGAGGCAACCGGTCTTTTAGACGCACAAGGCTCGCCGGCATTTGAGCCGCTGGTCTCGTTCGAGGCCCGCGTCCAAGCCCGCGCCGCGTGCGCGGAGAACAGAGAAATGGCTCTTCTACGCTCATCGCGATTCCGCGATGCGTCCGTCCTGTTGGTGGTATCGTGGCTGCTGGTATCGATCGCCGAGGCCACGATCATCGAAGGCGTGCAGATGGGCGCGCTCGATCAGCCCCGAGTGAATGTCGTCTTGCGGCGGACGGCCACGGGGGATCCGCTATTGGTAGGCACCGATTTTGTTCATTTCGACGCTTTCTACGATACCGGCGCCAGCGGCATCATGCTGAGCAAGAACACAGCGAACAGCCTCGGCGTGCAGCGGGCGACCTATAACGGGTCCCTGGTCGAGTATTCGGATGTTGGCGTTGGCGGCAGCGAATTCTTCGACGTCTCCGAACCCCTGTACATCGGGCTGGCGGCAACGAATGCCGCCAACCTCGATAACCAGACCACCCAACTTTCAGTCTACAATCAGGTCTACGGACCGGTGCGGACACAGATTAGCCGCGTGACGACCAGCACGCCGGAACTCGAGGACGTCGACGTGGTTGGCATGCCGGCGATGGCGGGGAAGGTCGTGGTGATGGACCCCCGGCCGTTGGAGGATTTCTGGAACCTCGATTTAATGCACACCTATGTATACGATCCGGGCACGCCTTTTACGCCGGGGAACACCGCCTCCCCCGGCATTCCGACCACCAATCGTCACGTCCGCCTCAGCTACGGCGCGTTTGATCGTTTCACCACCGTCGAACCAGAGGGGGCCAACGGCCCGAGTCTGGCTCACAACCCGTTTATTGGCCCGAATCCGGTCGCACAACTGGAGGCGAATCCGCCCGCCGACAATACACCGGGCATCACGGTCACCCTGGGGAACGCTAGCGCCACGGGCAGTTTTCTGTTGGATACCGGCGCCGCGGCGTCGATGATCTCTCAAACACTCGCTTCCCAACTGCACGTACGCTATGTGCCAGGTTCAGAGCCAGGCGGTGATGCGACGCCAGTGCTCGAAGTTTTCGATCCAGAGAATCCGTCCCTTCCCGGAACGTTACTGTCCGAACAGTTTCAAGCGGACATCGGCGGCATTGGCGGCACGACCACCGTGGCCGGATTCTTCTTGTCGTCGCTTAGCGTGCCAACGATCGAGGGCGACCCGTTGGACTTCGTCAATGCTCCGATTTTGGTCTCAGACATTACCGTGATGGACCCGCTGACGTTTGAAACCTTGACCCTCGACGGCATCTTTGGCATGAACTTCATGGTCGCTAGCATGGACCTGACGACCTGGGACATCCGTGCGGGCGCCTTCAACTGGATCGTCTTCGACGAGCCCAACGGAGTGCTGGGACTTGATCTGAAGGGGGTGGCTCCCATTCCGGAACCGGCGACCTTCCTACTGTTAATTCTGGCAGGGTTGACGGTGGCCGTATCTCGCGCTGCCTTCGGCCGAGGCCGCAAGGGCTAGTGCCGTTGCACTTGCCGGTAGGTGCAATCGCTTCCCTGGAAGCGAACAAACGCCGAAGCCGTCCTGTGCTAGACTAGACTGTGCAAAGCCCTTGGAAGGAGCAAGCGATGTCGGTTTGGCGAAGTTCGGTTCGGTGGGCATGGATAACCGCTCTGATGGCTCTGGCGACGACCGCTCAGGCCGCGGGGACCGTCCAGTTAGAGTTGGTGGGCGATACGCGCGGCGCCGCGATGGCCTTCCAGGAGTGGGCCCAGGTTCTCGGCCGCGCCGGCATTCGAAATGTGCGAATTCGGGCAGTGGAAGAAAGTGACAACGTCGGTGTTCAGGTGCACGGCGACACTGATCGGCCGGTTTACGTTGTCACCGGCATCGTTCGCTCGCGCACGGAACTGATCATGCCCAACGGCAGCTATCGGCCGAGTGAGGTCGGACGACTTTCCCAGTGGTTGCAAGACCTTGCCGAGCGCGGCCCAGAAGGCGAGAAAGAGCAAACCAGCGCCGAGCAAAGGAAGTTGGAACAGGCCCGGCGTAACCTGGCCGCACCGGTTGAGTTCAGTTCGGTCGGGATGAGTCGAGCGGAAGTCGCCCGCAAGATCGTCGATCATTTGTCCTGGCCGGTGAAGGTCGACGCCCGCACGATGCAGGTTTTGGGCGACGAGAAATGTCAGGACGAATTGCGATCCTTGGCCAGCGGCACGGCCTTGGCCTACCTGTTGCGGACGGTGCGGCGCGAACTGAGACTCGTTGACGCCGGCAACAGCTATGAGGTTGTTGAGCGACGTGCGCAGGGCGAGGAGTGGCCGGTTGGTTGGCCGTCGGAGAAGCAGGAACGCGAGACGGTGCCCGGTTTGTACGAGTTTCTGAATGTGAACGTGCAAAACGTTTCGGCCGCGACGGCGCTGGAAGCCATCGGCAAGCGTGTGAAGGCGCCTGTGTTGCTTGACCGATACGCGATGGCCAAGCACTCCATCGATCCGAGCAAGGTGCTGGTGAACCTGCCGAAAAGTCGCACGACGTACAGCCTGGCCCTACGGAAATTGCTGTTTCAGACGCGGCTGAAGTTCGAAGTCCGCTACGACGAAGCCGGTACGCCCTTTCTCTGGGTAACCACGATCAAGCCGGTGGACTAGAGCGGTTTCACGATAGGTATAGCGGGTGCCATGCTCACGCTTGCGTGGCATGCGGCCTTTTTCGCGGGAAACATGCTTACGGCAAACGGTAAGAGTGGGCATGCTACCCAGTATGCAGCAGCAGAAGCGAAACCGCACGAAAACCATTCGCCCGCGGCAGGGCCGTCATTCCGCGTTTACGCGCGCGAGCAGCTTCTGCCAGGCAGACATGGAGCGGGCGAAATTCTCCCGGGGATCCCCTTGGACGTCGTAGCATTGCAGTCCAATGGGGCCCTGATACCTCGAGTGCCGCAAGACTCGAAGGACCTGGGCAACATCGAAGGAGCCGCGGTCAAGGGTTTGGATGAGTTGCCCGCGCCATTTCATGCGCTGGGTGTCACCGCTGTCGGCCCCATTGATGCTGACCGCCATCAGGTAGGGCATGGCCTCTTTCAGCCGCTGTTCCAGGTTCTTTTCCTTGTCGACTTTGAGAAAATGGCACAGATTGAACGTGGCGCCGACATTTTTTCGGCCGAGCTTTTTGGTCAATCGTACGGCATCTTCGGTGCGTTCGACATAGAACCCGGTGTGCGGATACAAAACCACGCGCACCCCGCTCTTGTCGGCCATGTCGGCAATGGCGCCGATGATTTGCACGGCCCGATCGTCCAGGGCATGGGAGGAAGGAGTGCCACCCATCACGGGCAGCCAGATGAAGGTTTCGCGGCCGCGCAATTGCTCGATGGCGGTCTTCAGCCCCGGATCGAAGGGAGGCTTGGCGGAATCCAAGTTGGCCTCGGTATAGATGCTTACCAACTTGAGGCCGTGGCTGTCGAGCGCGCGGAGCATTTCGGGAATCCGACGCGTGCCGGTGTAGCCGATGCCGTGGTAGCCCAGTTCCGCGAGCATTTTGGCTTGCTCGTCCGACGATAGTCTCATGAAGCCGGGCGCATCGTCAAAAGCGAAGAACGGGCAATTCAAGGGGGCGCTATCAACGGCAAATGCCGACGCCGTCGCAGCGGCGATCACCAGGGTCGTGCAGACGGCAATGCAGGCAGCGGGAAAGTCCTCCTTCACTACGAGTTCCTCCGCAACCACTCGTCGATGTTGGCGATCGTCCAAGGCTCGCGCTGTTTGCGGCTGAGCAACTGGTCGGCTTCCGAATCGTTGGCAAATCGCTCGGCCTGGGGATCCCAGTTCAGCTTGCGGCCTAGTTGCATGGCGATGTTGCCGATATGCGCGACGGTGATCGTGCGGTGTCCTGTCTCGGCGGGGGCATAGCACGGCTTTCGCGACTTGACGCAATCGACGAAATTGCGGTGTTCCCCTCCCTTGGCGATCTCCTTTCGCTCAACAATCTCGCTCGGGCGATAGACGTTGACCTTCTCAACATCGACGGTCATGTCGAGCTTCTTGCGCTGATCGGCCTTCAAGGAGCCGCGCCAGCCGTGCGACTCGATCCAGCCTTCCGTGCCCTCGAAACGGATACCCGGGCTCGAGGTGCGGCCCACCACCGGGCCCTCGTGGCTTTTCTTTCGATCCAGGTCGCCTTCGCCGGCGGAGACGCGCATCGTAACGCCGTCGGCATAGACGTAGTGCAGATCGAACGTGGGAGCCGTGTTGTGGACGGCCTCACGCGGGGGAAAGTCCCCCTTGCCTTCCACGGAAACGGGACCGGTGTTTTCGGTGCCGTGTCCCCATTGCGCCAAATCCACCATGTGCGCGCCCCAGTCGCTCAACACCCCGCCGGAGAATGCCAGATTCCAGCGGAAGTTGCCGTGCCAGCGGGCGGGAATGAAGGGCATCTGTGGGGCCTGGCCCAGCCACAGGTCGTAGTTCAAGGTTTTTGGCGGCTCCTCGGCCGTGCGGAAGGTGAACAGATCGCGGGCCTCGCCGCCGACGCGGAAATTGTTGTTGCCCATAGGCAACCGCACCTCGATATGCTTGATTTGGCCCACGCATCCGCCGCGGACCAGTTCCACCAGCCGAATATAGGCGTCGACCGAGCGGTTTTCCGAGGCGGTCTGGAAGATGCGGCCGGTTTGTTGGATGACGTCGCTTAGAATGCGTCCTTCGGCGACGGTGAGTGTCAGCGGCTTTTCGCAGATCACGTCCTTGCCTGCCTTGGCGGCCATGATCGCGGGGATAACGTGCCAATGATCAGGGGTGGCGATGCCGACTACGTCGAGATCCTTTCGGTTGATCAGGTCGCGGAAGTCGCCATATACCGCGCAACCTCGGTAGGCTTTGCCGAGTTGCTGACTGTAATGGCCGTCGATCTTTGTCTGAGCGGCGGCCAATCGTTCGGCGTCGACGTCGCAAGCGGCGATGATCTGGGCATCAGGGCAGCGAAACACCTGATTGAAGTTCCAGTGAATGCCGTGGGAGCCGCAGCCAACGTAGCCATAAATGATGCGATTGCTGGGGGCGGTTTTGCCATCGAGGCCAAGTACGGCCGCCGGCATCACCAGTGGCGCCGCGCCGGCAACCACGGCAGACTTCAACAGGGCTCGACGGGAGATGGCTTGACTTCGCGACATCACTGACCTCCGAATCCTCGTTCACGGGGTAGACGAACAGGCACCCAGTATCCGGCCGAATGCCGTACGGCACGCGTTACCCGGTTGGGAACAATCGCGACGGCACACTGCGGGCCAGCATAGCCGGCCGCGAGAAACGCCGTCTTGTAGAGGTTCCGCAAAAAATGGTATTATTTGCGCATGCCACCCATCGAGAGTCTACCGTCCGATTTCTGGCGGCGACTGGACCGTCCCTGGCAACTCGGCCAGTTGTTCGACTACCTGCCGGATACCTATTTCTATGCCAAGAACGTGGACGGACGGTTTGTCATGGTCAACGAGGCCTTCGCCCGCATGTACGGCTCCTGCGAGGCGGCGGAGATGGTGGGCCATACCGACTACGACTTTGCCCCGCGCGACTTGGCCGACGCCTACGTGGACGAGGACCAGCGGGTAATGGTTTCTGCCGCGCCGGTCATCCACCAAGCCTGGCTAGTGCCCAACGCTCGGGGCACGATCCAGTGGTACTTGTCGAGCAAGATTCCTCTCTTCGGGGATGAGGGAAAGGTATTGGGCATCGCCGGCACGATGCGAGATGTTCAGGCCGCCGGCTTCTTCTTGAAGCCCTATCGGGAGATGGAGCAGGTGACGGCGCACGTGCTGGCCAACTATGCGAGTCGAATCGAGATGCCGTACCTCGCGCAGTTGGCCCACCTTTCCTTAAGTCAGTTTGACCGGCGCTTCAAGCGGCTGTTCCAGATGACGCCCCAGCAATTCCTATTGCGCGTGCGGATCCATGCCGCCTGTCGTCGCCTCGTTTCCGGCAGCGACTCGGTCGCGCAGATCGCCCAGCAAACCGGGTTTTACGACCAAAGCTACTTCACGCGGCAGTTCCAACGGCAGATGGGGATGACGCCGGCCGTGTATCGGCGGCGGTATCGTCGCGAATAGGTGGAGCGGCGGATGCGGCTGACCGCGGCTTTGGCAAGCAGGCAGCTTTGGCCATTTCCTACCCGTTCTGGGAGGTTGGCAACCGTTCTTGACCCGCCCCGCCCATACGGATAGATTGCCATATTGGGATGGGTTTGCGCTAGCAGTACGGTCTAACTTGCGGAACGCCAGATTCGTTTCTTTCCTAGGCCGCCCGGTATTCAAGGCGGTTTGCGGCTCCTCGGCAGGCGGCCGTTGAGCGGGAATAGGCTGCGTCGGCGACGCTTGGCACATTGCGATTGGTAAACATGGAAGAATTTCTATCTCGGGTTTGGGATATTTTTGGCACCCTTTTTGGCGGAATTGGGCGCGGGATCGAGCGCGGCATTACCAGCCTCTTTGGCTCGTCCAATGCCCGCTTTCTAAAGAAACTGCAGCCGACCGTTGACGCCATCAACGACCTGGAACCCAAGTACCAGGCGATGACCGACGCCGAGTTGCGGGAGCAAACCTTCAAGTTCCGCAAGCGGCTGGCAGCCGGTGAGACTCTCGACGACTTGTTGGTCGAGGCCTTTGCCGTCTGCCGCGAGGCCGGCCGGCGGGTGCTGGGCATGCGGCACTATGACGTCCAATTGATGGGCGGCGTCGTCCTGCACCGCGGCAACATCGCCGAAATGGTCACCGGCGAAGGCAAAACCTTGGTCGCCACTCTGCCGGCGTACCTCAACGCGCTGGAAGCCAAGGGCGTCCATGTCGTCACCGTGAACGACTACCTCGCCCGCCGCGACATGGAATGGATGGGCCCCCTGTACATGTCGTTGGGGCTCACCGTTGGTGCAATCCAGAGCAATATGGAAACGGCCGATCGCCAAAAGGCCTACGATTGCGACATCACCTACGGGACCAACAACGAGTTCGGCTTCGATTATCTCCGCGACAACATGCGGCCGGCGGCGAAAGGCGACGAGCGGTACGACAAGTTCTATCAGCAGTCGCAGGGACCGCTTCATTTCGCCATCATTGACGAAGTCGACAACATCTTGATCGACGAGGCGCGCACGCCGCTGATCATCTCCGGCCCGGCGCACGACGACGTGACCCGCTATGCCAAGGCCGACCGCATTGCCCGGCAGTTGAAGAAGGGGGTCCATTTCGAGGTCAACGAGAAGGAGCACAGCGCCCACCTGACAGAGGAAGGCGTTCGGGCGGCCGAACAATTGGCCGGAGTGGAAAGTTTCTACACGGCCGGACACATGGAATGGCCGCACTTGATCGATAATTCGCTGAAGGCTCATCACCTCTACAAGCGCGACGTCAACTACGTGGTCAACGGTGACGAGGTTGTGATCGTTGACGAATTCACCGGCCGTTTGATGCCCGGCCGCAATTGGAGCGACGGTTTGCATCAGGCCGTCGAGGCCAAGGAAGGCGTGCGGATCAAGGAGGAGAATCAGACGCTGGCCACGATCACGCTGCAGAACTTCTTCAAGCTCTACAACAAGATTTGCGGCATGACCGGTACGGCCATGACCGAGGCGGCCGAGTTCTGGAAGATTTATAAACTCGACGTGATCGCGGTGCCCACCAACCGGCAGCTGCAGCGGATTAACCATCCCGACGTCATCTATCGCACTGAACGGGAGAAGTTCAACGCCATCGCCGACGAAATTGAGCGGATGCACAAGTGGGACGTGCTGGTCAATGAGAAGGGCGAGGAGTATCTCGGCAAGATCATCCACGAGACCGACCAAAACATCGAGTTCCAGCCGAAAGGGAGCAAGGAACGGGAAGCGATTCCGAAGAGCAAGATCAAGGAAATCGAGCATCGCGGACGGCCGATGCTGGTGGGCACGGTGTCGATCGAACGCAGCGAACTTATTTCCAGCTTGCTGGAGAAGCGAGGCATCCCCCATCAGGTGCTCAACGCCAAACATCACAAGCGCGAGGCCGAGATCGTTGCTCAAGCGGGGCGTTTGAATGCCGTGACGATTGCCACGAACATGGCCGGCCGCGGTACCGACATCATCCTCGGCGGCAATCCGGAAGCGATGGCCTGGGCCAAGCTCCAGGAAAAGTATCCGACGCGTCTCGAAGTGCCGCAGGAGGAATGGGATGCGTTGGTGCGCGAAATCGAACAGCGCGAGCAGATGAAGGCGGAAGGTCGGTTGGTGGCCTCGATGGGCGGCTTGCACATCCTCGGCACCGAACGCCACGAAGCCCGCCGCATCGACCTGCAACTTCGCGGCCGCTGCGGCCGCCAGGGCGACCCCGGCAGCAGCCGCTTCTACCTGTCGTTGGAAGACGACCTGATGCGGATCTTTGCCGGCGAGTGGGTTAAGAACATCCTCACCCGACTGGGTATGAAGGAAGGCGAGGCGATCGAAAGCCACATGGTCTCGCGGCGAATCGAAGGTGCACAGAAAAAGGTCGAAGAACGCAACTTCGAGGTCCGCAAGAACCTGCTGGAATACGACGAGGTGATGGACGAGCAGCGGAAGCGGGTATACAGCTACCGCCAAGACATCCTCAACGGCGCCAACTGCAAACAATTGATCATGGAGATGATCGATCAGCAAATCGATCATTATTTGGGCCTGTTCCTTGACAAGGACTACGGCACCGAGACCTTCGCCGGCTGGGCGGCCAAGATGCTGGGCGTCGAGTTGGAGGCCAAGGACTTCCGCGGCATGGATTTCTCCAGTGCCGAGACTTTTGCTCGCGATGAAGCGGCGCGCATGGCCGAAGGCCAAGTGCTCGAAGCCCTGGACGAAAATTTGCCGGAAGAGGAAGACCCCAAGGAATGGAATTGGGAGGCGCTGGCAAAGCTGGTCAACACCCGCTGGCACCTTAGTCTTCGTGATCGGGATCTGAAACAGCTTGGCCGCGATCAGGTGGGCGACTTCCTCATCGAACGCGCTCGGGCGGCCGTGGAGAAGATCGATCTAAGCGAGGGCGAGCGGTTCCTGCAGCCGGAGTTCAGCGTGCAGACGGCTTGCGCCTGGGTGCGGCACAAGTTCGGCGTGGAGCTGGCGCCAGATGATGTCAAAGATTTGGACTTGGCTAGTTTCAAGCGGCTGGTGCGGGAGAAGGCCCAGGCAGCCTACCAGGAAAAGGAAGACGCCTACCCGGTGATGGCCGGGCTGTATCACTTTACCACGCGTGACGCCACCGGCCACAAACGCTACGAGCGCGAGGAACTGGCCAAGTGGGCCGCCGAGCGATTCCAGGTGGAACTGACCGTCGAAGACCTCAAGAACAAGCAGCGCGATGAGATTCGCACGCTGTTGGTCGAGCACAGCCGCGAGTTCGCCAAGGGGCAGGCGGCCGCCATTACCGAAGCTCATGCCTGGCTCGACAAGATTTTTGACGGCAAAACCGAGCCTGAGCGAGCCTTGCGCGCCGCCGAGGAAAACGGCATGCTCTGCAAGTTGTCGGAATGGCTGACTGAAAAGTACAAGTACGTCCTGACGCCTGAGGAGATGGTGCGCGGCGACCGAGGGCGGCTGGAGCGGCACCTGACCGCGGCGGTGGAAGACTATTATCGCCCGGAAATGCGCAAAATGGAGCGAGCGCTGGTCCTGCAACTGCTCGACACGGCCTGGAAAGACCACCTCCTATCGATGGACCACCTCAAGAGCAGCGTCGGCCTGCGCGGCTACGCCCAGGTCGATCCGAAGGTTGAGTTCAAGCGGGAAGGCATGCGGATTTTCGAGCAGATGTGGGGCTCGGTGGGCGAGCGGGTCACCGACTTGATCTACCGTATGGAACAGCTCGACGAGAGCTTCGTCGGCTCGACCTGGAAGGAATCGGAGGCAATTCATCAGGACGCCCAGTCGGCCGGCGAGATCGCCGCGCAGCAAGAGGCGGCGATCGAAGGCACTGAAACGGACCACAAACCGCAGCCGATCCGCAACCGGCAGCAACGGGTGGGCCGGAACGATCCCTGTCCCTGTGGTAGCGGCAAAAAGTTCAAAGCCTGCTGCATGAAGCGGTAGCGGAGACTAGTCGCGCCAAGGACTTCGTGAGTTAAAAATCAGTCGACAAGTTCCGGGAGCGGATCGAGTAAGAGATCTCGGCAGCCGGCAGCTTCTTGTCACCGTTGAAGGTGATGTAGCAACTCCCCGACATGTAATGCCGCTCGGGAAAGGATTCTCTCGTTGCCTTATCTGCTCAATCTCATCTACCTGCTGCTGATTCTGGCAAGCCTGCCGTGGCTCGTGTGGCAATCGGTGCGCAAGGGCAAGTATCGCGAGGGATACGCGGCGAAGTTTTTGGGAGTTGTGCCAATCGCGACCGTTGCGGCCGAAGAACTGATGTCAGGTGGGCGTGGAAAAAATAGCCGGGAGTCAACGACTCCCGGTGGCGGCGCTGAGTGGTCAGGGCAGGGCAGGGGGGGCCAAAAAGTCTCGGTCGCTGTTAGCCTCCGGCTACCGGACACGCAAGAAGCGGATGTGGCAGTCAAGAAGAAACGCCTTTGGCTGCACGCGGTGAGTGTCGGCGAGGTAAATCTGTTGGCCCCGCTGCTAAAAAGCATCGAGCAGCAACGGCCTGATTGGGAGTGTGTGATTTCGACGACCACCACGACCGGCATGACGCTTGCCAAGAAGAAATATCCGAATTACACCGTCTTCTACTGCCCGCTGGATTTCACCTGGGCGGTAAGAAATGCGATGCGGCGTGTCCGGCCGGACGTGTTGGTCTTGGCCGAACTGGAACTGTGGCCCAACTTGATATGGGCGGCGAAGCAGTTCGGCGCGAACGTCGCGGTGATCAACGGCCGGCTGGGCGAAAAAAGCTTTCGCGGTTACTCGCGGATTCGCCCCTTGGTTGCACGACTGCTGCAGCAGATTGATTTGATCGCCGCGCAGGACGAGACCTGCGCTGAGCGATTCCGCCGACTGGGTGCGTTGCCAGCGTCGGTCCACATCACCGGTTCGATGAAGTACGACGGGGCGCAGACCGATCGCACGAACGCCAAGACGTGTGAACTGGCGTCGCTGGTAGGTGTTCAAGAGGGCGATATCGTGCTTCTGGCCGGCAGCACGCAGGAACCGGAAGAGCAAATGGTGCTGGAGGTGTTTTTGGCCCTCCTGCCGCAATGGCCGAGGCTTCGCCTGGTGCTTGTGCCCCGGCATCCCGAGCGTTTCAACGCCGTGGCGAGTCTATTGGACAAGTCGGGCGTGCCCTGGCAGCGACGAACGGAGTTTGAGGGGCGGGAGGCGGGAGGCGAGAGGCGGGAGAAAAATGCAGAATGCAAAATGCGGATTGCAGAATGCAAATTGCCCGATGCTGCCTCAAGGAACACCCCGCCCGATCCCCAATCCCCCATGCCTAATCCCTGCACTAGTGGCCGGCGGGCAGTGGCCAGTGGGCTGAAGGAAGTCGAAGAGAGTTCTAATCCTCAATCCTCGTTCCAAAATCGGCAATCCGCAATCCCTCCGTCCCCCATCCCCCGTGCCCCATCCTCCGTCCCCCGTGTCCTGCTCGTCGACGTCGTCGGAGAACTGGGCGCGTGGTGGGGCACGGCCCACATCGCCTTCGTCGGCGGCAGCATGGGCAGTCGTGGCGGACAGAACATGATCGAGCCGGCCGCTTTTGGCGCGGCGGTATCCTTTGGTCCCAACACCTGGAACTTCCGCGACATCGTCACGACGATGCTAACGCACGATGCGGCGGTCGTTGTCGAGGACAAAGGGCAATTCGCCGCCTTTGTTCGTCGCTGCCTGGAGGATCCGGCCTATGCGGTTGAATTAGGCCACAGGGCACAAAGCCTGGTGCTTGCGCAACTGGGCGCGACGGAAAAGACGATCAATTTGCTTTCCACTGTTCTCTCGGCAGCTGCCACCGAGGAAGAAAGCCTCGCGCAAGGGCGCTAAGGCGCAAACCAACTTGGCCAAGGGAATCCACCACTCGCGGCAGCACCTTCGCGACTTGGCGAGAGACAATTCTCATCGAAAGAGGATGTACAGCACCACGAAAGCCGTTACCACTACGGCCGAAAGGATTCGGTAATTTCCTAGCCCATGCCCCTGAGCTTCCGCCCGCAGCGGCTCCCGCCAATCTTCCCACACTAGCGGCACGGCTTCTTTTTTGAGCGTCTCGGGAGTCAAGCGTGAAGCGATGATCATAACGCCCATGCAGACGAGCAGCATGTAGAAGGCTGTGAGCATGAAATCGTCGAGCACTGTCCGACAGAAGGTGTTGTAGGCGGCCAACCACGATGGATGCTGTAGTTGCAGCCAGGCGGCAATGTCGGCTTTCCAGAAGTCAAGCGTGAAGAGCGCGGCGCCGATCACCGCTCCCGAGACCAGTGTGAGCAGGGCCGCTCGGCCTGAAGCCCCTTTCCAGAAGACGCCCAGCAAGAACACGGCCGTAATCGGCGGGGCGATGTAGGTGATTAGTCGGCTAAGGCCTTCGAAGATCGTGGTGTAGTGGCCGAACATGGGCGACATGGCGATGGCGATCAGCGTGGCGGCGGCGGTCGTGATCTTGCCAATCAGCACGAGTTGATGATCGGTGGTAGCCGGCCGCCAACGCTTAACAATGTCGTAGGCGAACAACGTAGCGGACGAGTTGAGGGCGGCCGAGCAGGTCTGCATGGCGGCGGCGAGCATGGCGGCGGCCACCAGGCCCTTGAGCCCCACCGGCAGCATGTGGACGAGCATGAAGGTGTAGGTGTCGGCAGCTTTTGCCGGCGCCTCACCCGCGAAGTAGTTGTTCTGCACCAAGGCCACGCAAATCACGCCAGGCAGCACGAAAATGAAGACCGGCAGGATCTTCAGGAACGCGCAGAACAAGGGGCCAAGCCGTGCCTGCTTTTCGTCACGCGCGGCCAGCACCCGCTGCACGATCGTCTGATCGCAGCACCAGTACCAGATGCCGATCACGGGGTAGCCGAGCAGGATCGAGTACCAGGGCAAACCGCTCGGGTCGTCGGCATTGCGGGCTATGCTAAGAAAATTGGCGGTGTAGGTGGGAACGTCTTTTTGGCCCACTAACGGATGGACGTGGGTCGTGAGCGTCTCCCGGAGATTCTCCCAGCCGCCGATTTGTAGGTAGCCGACGACCGTAATCACCACGGCCCCAAGCAGAAGCAGAACGGTCTGAATGCTTTCGGTCCAAACGACGGCCAGTAGGCCGCCGAGGAGGGTATAGATGCCCGTGAGGACGCCAAGTCCAATGATGAAGAACAGCAGGGCGTCGATTCCCAATATGGTGACATCGGGACCGATGTCGAGGATGCCGCGGAGAACGATGGCCGCCGTGTACAGGGCAACCCCGATATGGATTACGATCGCCGAGAATAGCGACACGAAGGCCAGGTAGTCGCGGCAGCCGCGGTTGAAGCGGCGTTCCAAATATTCGGGCAGGGTCGGCACCCGGGATCGCAAATAGAGGGGTGCAAAAAAGAGCGATAACAACACGAGAGTGAATCCCGCCATCCACTCAAAGTTGCCGTACGCGAGGCCATATTTGTACGCCGCTTCGGCCAAACTGACGAGGTGCACGGTTGAGATGTTGGCGGCGAACATGGCTAGGCCGATGACCGGCCAACCAAGGGTATTGCCTGCCAGGAAGTAATGGCTTCCCTCGCCCCCTCGCTGTCGAAAAAAGCTGGCCGCCACGCCAATGGCCACGATGGCCGCCAGATAAACGACGATTAACGCCCAGTCCCAGAGGCTCATCAGACGGTCTGCCTTTTGATTGGAGGTGCCGGCCGGCGGCATGGTGGGCCGTGGACTTGCCGGGCGATTGGTCATCGTAGCGATCGGGTTGAATCGGCACAATATACGCAGAAGTGGCGAAGTCGGTACACGACGTAGCAATTCTGCCGTAGCCTGTTACTGCGGCGCACGCGTCGGCCCGGTTGCCAAAGGCAACAGGCATTGTTTATAATCCGTGATCCTGCCCGGAGGGGCATGGTAGAAATAATCATTAGTATTGCAGGAGGGATTCCCGTGGCTGAGGGTAAGTTCCTATTTACGAGCGAAGCGGTCAGTATGGGCCATCCGGACAAGTTGGCCGACCAGATCTCGGATGGCATTCTCGACGCACTTTTCGCCCAGGACCCCTATAGCCGCGTGGCTTGCGAAACGATGGTCACCACCGGCATTGCCATCATTGCCGGCGAGATTACCAGCAACGCCAGGATTGACTATCCGGAAATCGTCCGCCAAGTGATCCGAGACGTCGGTTACACGGACGATAAGATGGGGATTTGCGCGGACACCTGTGCGGTGATGCTGTCGATTGACCGCCAGAGCCCCGACATTGCCATGGGGGTTAACGAGGACAGCACCAAAGGCAAGGAAATTGGCGCCGGCGACCAGGGCATCATGTTTGGCTATGCCTGCAACGACACGGCCGAATTGATGCCGCTGCCGATCCAACTGTCGCACCAGATTCTTAACCGGCTGACCGAAGCCCGAAAGAATTGCGAGGTCTCCTGGCTGCGTCCCGACAGCAAGAGCCAAGTCACCGTAGAGTACGAGAACCACAAGCCGGTGCGGATCGACACCGTGGTCGTCTCGACGCAGCACGACCCGGACGTCAGCCAAGAGGAGATTCGCGATTTTGTCATCAACAAGATCGTCAATCCCCTGTTGCCCAAGCAATTGGTCAACGGGAGCATCGTCTACCACATCAACCCGACGGGCAAGTTCGAAATCGGTGGTCCACACGGCGACTGCGGCTTGACCGGACGGAAGATCATTGTCGACACGTATGGCGGTTGGGCGCGCCATGGCGGCGGGGCTTTCAGCGGCAAAGACCCGACCAAGGTCGACCGCAGCGCGGCGTACATGGCTCGCCATGTGGCGAAGAATATTGTTGCCGCCGGACTGGCCGATCGTTGTGAGGTACAACTGGCGTACGCGATTGGCGTTTCCGAGCCGGTCAGCGTGCTGGTCGACACCGAGGGAACCGGCAAGGTTGCGGACGCCGAGCTGTGCGAGTTGGTGCGCAAGGTCTTTCCCTTGACCCCCGGCGGCATCATCAAGTACTTGAACCTTCGTCGCCCGATTTACCGGAAAACGGCCTCGGGCGGGCATTTCGGCCGCAATGATCCCGATTTTAGTTGGGAAAACACCGACAAGGCCGCGGAGTTGGTGGCCGCCGCTCGCTTGCCCTTGGCCGCACCGAAGCATGTTCAAACCCGGGCGACCGCCGCTCGTACATAAAGCATCAGGTAGTCCATGAGCGACCATTCCTCGGCGCTTCCCGTCAGGACGACGATTCCGGCGGCCTGGGTGCGAGGCATGGCATGGACCGGATTGGGCTTCCTGCTTGGCACTGCCGTATTGGTGGCATGGCGTCGGGCGTCGGGAGCCTTAACCTGTCCTTTGACGCCCAGCCGCTTGGTCGCCGCTGTTGTGCTGATAGTGCTGCTGGCGCTGGGCGTTCGGGCCCTTTGGCAGACGGTCGACCATCGCTCGCGCAGCGCCATGCCGATGCTGCTGGCCTCGATTGCCGTGGTGGTTCTGGTACTCGGGCTGTGTCTGCCCGGAACCACGCCCTTAGGACTGTTGGCCGTTGGAATTGTCCTGATTGCCGAGGAACTGTGGGCATGGAGGAAATGGTACCAGGGGAAACTCGAGGCCTCGCCGTCTCTGAAAGCAATTTGTCTCGACGGTGCTAAAGAACTTGGTGGAGAAGGTTGCGCGGCGGAGACGGCGGCGACTGAGATCGACGAAGAATTGCCTTCTGAAGCCGTGCTGCAACAGCTGACGCGGTCGTGCTCGGCCGACGGGAATGAGGAGATTGCCGGCTTTCTTCGCATGACGTTTTCACCCGGCCAGCGGACGGGCAACTTGCACGTTGCCTTTTGTCCTCCCTTCCCGAGCACGCCCGAGCTGCTAGTGGAGCAGGTGGACGGTCCGGAGGTGCGAGTCAAACTGGCCCAAGTTCTCCCTTACGGCGCCCGACTTGACTTGAAGCTGGCGATCGCTGCCAACGAACCAACGAGTGTGCTCTTACAGTTCGCGGCCCGCGCGGCCACCGAGAAATAGCTGGCGGTGAGCTAGGCAACGCGTCGTGGTACGACCAAGCCAGGAGCGTCCTCGTCCTCTTCGTCATCATAACGAATGTGACTCGGGAAGGGCACGCTTCCTTCGCTCGGCCGCCTGCTATCGGCCTCCGAGTGAGCATCGCCTTGCGGATCGTCTTCCTCGCCCCCGTAGGGAGTGTAGCCGTAGCTCTGATAGCCGTAGTAGTCGTGCTCCTTCTCTAGGCTATTGCGGTTGGCGATGAAGCCAAGCACCGGCATCTTCATGAGGTTGAGGCGTTCGACCACGCGGGTGACGAGCCGCCGCCGGTTCTTGGAGGGTTGGACGATGAGGAGAACGCCGTCCACCAGGCGGCCGATAATCGCCGAATCGGTCGTGGCCAGGGTGGGTGGACTGTCGATCAGGATCATTTCGTAACTGGTCTCTGCCCAGGCCAGAAGCTGGGACAGCCGCGGACTGCCGAGCAACTCGGCCGGGTCGCTCGGACGCGGACCAGACGGAATGATGTCGAGGCCTTCCAGACCCGACAAGCGGAGGTGGCGGGGCACGATGTCTGCCAACTCCCCGCTGGAGCGGAGTATTTCACTCAGTCCATGGGGGCCGCGCATGTTCATCAAGTTGGTCAACCCGGGCCGACGGAGGTCGGCGTCGATCAACAGTGTTCGTTTGCCGGCTTGGGCATAGCATACGGCCAAATTGGCCAGCATCGTCGTCTTGCCGTCGCCCGGTTCGGCGCTCGTGGCGACGATTTGCCGCGCATCGGGATGTGTCAAGGTCAAGGCGGTTCGCAAGGTCCGGAAGCTTTCGCTGGCTACGGACGTCGGCAGGGCGTGGGTAACTAGGGCGGGCAATCCCGAACTTCCGGTAGGCTCGAGTCGCTGAACGACAGTCAACAGCGGAATTCCCAGCCGGCTCTGCATTTCCTCATAGGAGCGGAAGCGGTCGTCGAATGCGTCGAGCATGATTACCAAGCCGCAAGATAACGAGAGGCCGCAGATCACGGAAAGCATCATGGCGACGCTCAATCGCGGTGAAATCGGCGATTTTCGGATCACTGGCTCTTCCATGACGGCCACGCGAACGTCAGTGCCGTTTTGGCGAAGGTCCAGCGAGGCAATCTGGTTAAGCAGGACGTCGTTCATGTCGCCCAACCGCTTGACGTCCCGTTCGAGTATCTCAATCTTGGCGAGTTGGCCGCTAAGATTGATTGCTTCCGAGCGGCTCTCTTCGAAGCGAGCTGCGAGAATTTCCTCCTGCTTGCGAGTCTCTTCGAGCTTCTGCTGCATCATCTGCAACAACCACGGTCCGAGTTGGCTCTTCCGTAATTCGGCCACGCGTTGACTGATTCTTGTTTGCGTCGACGCAAAGAACTCCTCGGTCAAACGCAACTTTTCGGTAAGCGCGACCACTTCCGGGTGATTGGGGCCGAGATGTTGCTGAAGCGAGCGGAGCTGCGCCTGGCTGGCCAAGTAGTCTTGTTCCAAGGAGGAGTGGGCGGCCGCATCGCGGTTGGTGAGGCCGAGGCTGTTCATCAACATCTCGCGGCCGACGGAGTCGCCGGCGCTGATCAAATACTGTCCGAGGTCCTCCCCCTTCTTAATGGCGTTTTGGATCGAAGCGGAAAGTGCTTCCAGTTCCACCCGGCGTTTCTGCGCGGCGATGAGGGCGTCGTTGAAGAAGACGGCTCGCTGGACGGTCGGGTGGAGCGTTTTGCCGTCGGAGCGAAAACCCATGTCGGCAAAATGCCGGCGGGCTTCGAGCAGTTCCTCCTGCTTCTTGGCGAGTTTTTCGGCGACCTCGTCGCGTTCCTTGGTGAGGTTTCGACTGATGTCGCCGGCGGTCCCCTTGTGCATCTCGTCCATGAAGTCGAGGTAGGATTGCACCACGGCGCGGACGACGTTGACGGCGACCTCCGGTTTTTTGGAGCAATAGGTGAGTTCGAGGATGCTGGTTGATCGGATGGTTTTTGCCGTTAGATTAGCCTGCAGGATGCCGACACAGGCTTCCTTGGAACCGTTGCCAAAATCAATACGGTCGGCCGGAGCAAGTTTTTTGAGCGCTCCCTCAAGAACCTTGGCGCTGCGAATCATGTTCTCGAAGGTGGGCATCGTGTTTCGCCGAATCGAGTCCTCGCCGGTGAACGAGGTGTTCAGGCGATCTTGGCCGACCTGCGAGACGAGCAAGGAGGCCTTGGCCGAGTATTTGCGTTCGGCAGTGGCGTAGTAAAGGCCTCCGAGGGCCGACGCGGCGACCATAATGGCCAAAACCAAGTTTCGGCGATAGCGAACGGCGAGAAACAGTCGCATGGCCGACTGGGTGATCGGTTGGGTGAGGCTTTCGACCGCGTCTTGTGGTGGCGACTGGAGACCGGGTTCCACGATCAGGCCCTCTTGCATCGGCTAGAGCGGTTTTACCGTGAGGAGCAGGCCCTGCCCGACCCTCAACATTAGGGGGCAAAGGGTACTGGAACCGGTCACTTGGCTCAAGGTGAGTTTTCTAATTCGCACTCGGAAAGGTGGGTGGTTTTGGCCTTTTGGGGAGTTGGTAAAGAATCGGAAAATTCGGGGCTTTCTTGCCCGCTGTAAATCGCCAAGCTTTGACTCTTGCGGTATACTTGAGGCGCTATCTCTACCACCTAGGGATGGTGTTAATCCCGCGACCAGCCTAAGGCCATCTGATAGGAGTCTTTTTATGAGCCGAGCATGGATATTACTGCTTGTGGCCGTGTGTCCATTGATTGCATATGCCCAAAGTGGCTCCACAGGAACTAGCCAGTCGGCCCCGTATCAACCGGCCGTCCCCGCACCTTCGATCAACACCTACGGCGGCTGGCCGGGTTACGGGACCGGTGGCGGGACCGCGGCCGGCAACGCCTTGAACGGCATGGCCAGCGTGATCAGTGCGAAAGGGGACTACAACCTCTCGACATCGGCGGCTGCAATCAACATGACCCAGGCGCAGCGCAACGAGATCCAGAATCGCCAAATGTGGACGAACACCTACTTCGACATGCGGGACACCAATCGCAAGGCCCGCGCGGCCGAGCGCGGCCCCACGCCGACCATGGAGCAGGTCGCTCGCTTTGCGCGGGAAGGCGCGCCGCGACAACTTAGCCCGAGCCAAGTCGATCCGGTAAGTGGTCGAATTGCTTGGCCCAGCGCTTTGCAACAGCCGGTCTTCCAGGAGGAGCGGAGCACCGTGGACCAGCTGTTTGCTACCTTGGCCCACTTTGGCGGCTTGAACTATGCAGACCAAATGAAATTTCGGCAAACCGTCGACAAGATGTTCGACGGGCTCAAAGAGCAGATCGATCAGATCCCTCCGCAAGATTACACACAGTGCCGAAGTTTCCTGCGGAGCCTCAACTACGCCGCATCCCACACCGACCTCAACTAGATAGACTGAGGAGTCTCAGCATGAATACAAGAAGTTCCCTCTTTGGTCTCGCTGCTTGGGCTTGCATTTTCGCAGGCCAAACAGTCTCGGCCGCTGAACCGTCGGTGGCGGACTTGGTGGCCCGTCTGAAGTCGACCGATGAAAACGCGCGTCTGCTGGCGATGGATGAGTTGGCAGCCCTAGGTGCGAAGGCCGCTGAGGCGGTTGGGCCGCTGACAGAGCTGCTGAAGGACGAATCGGCCAAGATTCGCGCGCACGCGGCGAACGCGTTGGGCGAGATTGGCCCTCCGGCTGCGGCCGCCGTGCCAGCCCTGGTGCAATTGACCAAGGATCCGGACGTGTCGGTCCGCTGCCAGGTCGTGGAGGCGGTGATGGACATTCGGCCCGGCCCGCAAGTGACGATTCCTCTCTGCCTGAAGTTGTTGGAGGATTCGGACCCTGGGGTGCGGTTGCGGATCTTGCATGCGATCTCGGCGGCCGGCCCCGACGCCCTCCCCGGGCTGATCGAGGCCCTCAAGAAGGACCGAAGCGCCTACTTGGCCTGCATCATTCTGCGGGACATGGGCCCGGCGGGAAAAGATGCGGTTCCAGCCCTGATCGAAACGCTCCAGAAGAACCAGAATCCGGACATTCGTCGCGAAGTGTTGCTGACCCTGGCCGCGATGGAAGAGGCGGCCAGCCCGGCGACTTCCCAAATTGCCAAGGCGATTGGCGATGAGCATACGCGAACCGCGGCGACCTACGCGCTGGGACGAATTGGCCGCATCCCGGCCGGCACGGAAGTGGTTATTCGAACCAATGCCGGTAGCGACGACAAACTGTTGGCCGTTACGAGTCTCTGGGCATTGGCCCGGGTTCATCCCGAGGATCAGAACCTCCGCCGCGAAGTGACCGAGCAGCTGATTGATCGGCTCAAGGACTCCGATCCGTTCGTGCGAGCGGCGGCCTCCCGGGCGTTGGCCGCGCTGCCGCCGGCCCCCGAGATCACCACGCCGATTTGGGAAAAGGCCCTGCAGGATGCCGACCAAACCACTGTGCAGTATGCCCTGGACGCAATCGCGGCCATTGGCGCTCCCGCTGTCCCGCGTCTGATTGATGGCTTGAAACATGAGGAGTTGCGCGGCCAGATTGCCTACACCTTGGGGAAAATCGGTCCTGCGGCCGTAGCGGCTACGCCGGCCTTAACGAAGTTGATCCGTGACAAAGATGAACGCGTGGCACATGAGGCGATCCTCGCTTTGGCGGGCATCGGGCCCGGCGCCAAAGCGGCAGTGCCCGAGCTAGTCGAGACGTTGCAGCAATCGGACCACGAAAATGCCGTGGCCGTTGTCTATGCCCTCGGGAAGATCGGGCCGGACGCGGCGGCTGCCCAGGAACCGCTGACAAAGGCCCTGGCGAGTTCCGACAGGCAACTTGCGCTGGCGAGCGCTTGGGCGCTAACCCGCATTCTGCCGGCTTCACCCGAGTTGGCCACGAAGACGCTCCCGATTTTGATCGATGGATTAAGCAATGACGCAGCGATCGCTCGACAGGGTGCGGCCGAGGGTTTGGCCAATCTTGGGGCGTTGGCCAAGGAAGCCGTGCCAGCGTTGAAAAAGGCCGCGGCCGACGACGAAGATCCCGCCGTCCGCAAGGCGGCCACGGAGTCGTTGGAGCGGATTGCCACGAACTAATGGCACGAGATTGGCGGGTGGCGATCCCTGACGTTCTAGCGTGAGACGAAGCGGGATGAAGCCCGAAATGGACAAACATGCTTCGTTGGCGCCTACGGCGGGGCGGCGGCGCAAAGTGGTGGTCACGTTTGCGACCATCCTGCTGTTGTACGGATGCGTTGCGTATTTGTTGATGCCCCGGTGGTGGAAGGGCTATGTCCGGCGACATCCGTCCATCGAGGACGTGCCGAATATCACGCATACCGGCGCCGGCATCCCGGGCGATCCGCTGAATGTCGCGCTCATTGGCAGCGAAACGCAGCTTAAGAAGGCAATGCTCAAAGCCGGCTGGTGTCCGGCCGACCCGCTCACGCTGCGGAGTTGCCTCGAAATTGCTGACGCCACCGTCTTGCGTCGGGCCTATCGCGACGCGCCGGTGAGCAATCTCTATTTGTTTGGCCGCAAAGAAGATTTGGCGTTTGAGCAGCCGGTCGGCGACAATCCACGTCGGCGGCATCACGTCCGTTTCTGGCGCACCGACAAGCTCGATTCCGATGGTCGGCCCTTCTGGATCGGGTCAGCGACCTACGATGAGAGCGTGGGTTTCAGCCATACCACCGGGCAGATTACTCACCACATTGATCCGGATGTGGATGCCGAGCGGGACCATCTCTTCAGCGATCTGCGGCTAGCCGGCGACCTCTCCGAGTTCTATGCCGAGGACAATTTCCACCGGGTGCGAAGCGGCCGAAACGGCGGCGGTGATCCCTGGCACACCGATGGTCGACTGTTTGTCGGCGTACTACCGCCGAAGTAATTATCCCGGTGACAAGATCATCGCCGATAGCAGCCAACACAGGGCATCGGCTTGGGGCAATAGTCGTCGCAGCATCCCATTCGCGCGCGGGGAACGCACGGCATCGGTTTCGGACAGTAATCGTTGCAGGAACCGCATCGCGGCAGGCAGGGGACGCATGGCATCGGCTTGGGGCAGTAGTCGTCCACGCAACAGCATTTAGCTTCGCCGCGACAGCAACGAGGGCACCTACCCGGATGCTCCTTGGCAGCATAGGCTGCGTTCGTCAGTAGCACTGCAACCGTGAAGGCAACCGCCAACCACCCTTTCGATCCCAGCTTCTTGTGCCGCATGCCTGTCTGCTCCTTCTCGTCGGGAGTCGGTTGCCCCACGATTGACTACAGTGAACTGAGCTTCGTAAATGAAATCTGGGTGCTCATGGGAAACACGCCATAGATGCCGCGAGTGAAGACCAGTTCGATGAAATCGTCGGCGATCAGGATCTTGCTCTTTGGCACAAGGATCACGTCCGAGTCGTCGATCCAGATTTCCCCCGCAGGGCAGGGCTGTTTCCCAAACAACGCGCACTCCAAATTGATCATGGTCGCCAGCAGTCGCCAATCGTCGGCCCGGCGGAAAACGACGATCTGCCGCAGGTTCGCACCCACCCGGTAACTGCCGGCCATGCTGAGGGCTTGCAAGGCGGTGGTGGGGCCGGTCAACTCGTACCGCCCGGGGCTGTACACTTCCCCGAGGACGTAGACGAAGCGAGGCGCTCGTTGCACCAGGATTGGGATGATCTGAATTCCCTCGACCACCTTGCGATAGGCTTCATTAAGTTCGACCTGCAATTCGGGCAAGGTGAGCCCTTGGGCCTGTACCGAGCCGATCGCCGGCAAGGCAATCGTGCCCTCGGGCGTAATTCGCACGGCCTGACTCTGGCCGCCGATGCCGGCCCGGCGGTCGATCGTCGCGCGGAGGTCTTCCAACTTCGTGTTGACCTTCAGCGGCGTAACGGTGATGGCGGGGATCTTATAGTACTTCTTGTATTGCTCCTCGAGATGGTCGCGCAACTGGGTCACCGTTAGGCCGGTGGCGTGCACTTGCCCCAACAACCGTAGGGTGATGGTGCCGTCCGGTTGGATCAGCAGGTTGCGGTTGATCTCGCCATCGGTGAACGACTCGACTTGGATCTCGTCGCCCACGTTCAGGCGGTAGGGAGTGGCCGTTTCTTCGCGGGTCAGGCGGTATACCATGTCCAGCTGATCGTCAACGCGAAGACGGTATTCCGGTACATGGGCAGTTCGCGCATGGCCGACGTACTCGCCCTGGGCGTACGCTTGCCACGCGATCAAGCGGGCGTCTTCCCAGCCATGCCGATGGGGGCGACAGCGGCAGTCGGCGGAGTCGACCCCGCATTTCATGCACGGCTCGATCGGATTCCATGCCTGACAGAGAACGATAGGTTGTCGCTCCTCCGGGGTAATTGAGGCAATGCGCGCCGCAGTGGAACTGGCATGGCAAAGCCCCGCCGGAGTGGCCACGCCCGTTGGAGCGACCCTTCCCGTGACATCGAAAGTGGTTAACTCGTAGACAAGCAAGATGGCCGAAATCGCTGGCAGCCAAAGCCAGTAACGAACAGATCGCTGCCAGAAAGCCATGGCGGCAGATTTCGACCGATCGCAAAAGGAACCCTGTTCGTTGGCCATATTGCTTATGTTTAGCGCTGGTAGGTGCTGTTTCCCCACGTCATCCGCTCTGCCGAACTGGGCGGCGAGCCGTATCGGAAAGGAGAACGTGACGCCGGCCGCGGACTTGACGCCGCACCGATGGCCGTCGCTGTTCGCGCGTCCGTCGGCAAGCGGCCTGGCTCGGCTGAAGGCCTGGCCGCTTGCACCGGGGGACGCGAATACGCGTAGGGCGCGGTGGGGGAGTTGATTCCCGATGCCGCAAATGCCTGCGGATCGACCCAACGCACCGTGCCGCTGGCCGAGCCGGTGACCGCCCGGCGCCGCGTGGCTTCATTCTGTTCGAGAGCCAATGCCTGGTGGTTGGCGTTTCTGGCTAGCGACGGCTGCCCAAGCTGCTGGTAGACCACCGAAAGATTATGCCAAGTGACGGACAGGCGCTGGCAGGCAACGCTAAACTCAAGCATCTGGCGGGCTTCCTGATATCTGCCATAGCGGGCTAGTAGTACGCCCAAGTCATTCGCGGCCATGTGATTCTTCGGACAACTCAACAATGCTGCCTGGTAGTACACGATGGCTTTCGATTCGGCGGCGACCTCTAAGCTCGATTTCTTCTGTGCCAGAGCGCCATGCAACTTGCCCAACGCATAGAGGGCCATCGAACCGGCCACCTCACGATCGGCGGCGTCGGAAAACTGCTCCTGCGCATAGGTGAAGTAGCGTTGCGTGGCCACCATCGACGTTAACACGTCATCGGTCTTCTTCAGGACCGGAGTGCTATGGGCGGCAATGATTCGCTTGAGTTCCAGCGACGTCTCAATTCCAGCCCCGTTGGGCAGAAAATCCTCAACCTCTTTCATGGCCGTTAACGCCGCCGCCAAGGCTCTACCGTGATCGTTCGATTTTCGCTCGGTGTCCAAGGCTTCGGCAACCAAACGGAGGGCGGCCAGGAAGCTGGCCCGCGCCGCGTAGTAAGCGCCCCGATTGGCCAGTTCGAAGCCATGACGAATCTGCTCGTCTGCCTGCCGCGAAATCTGCTCCATCCGTTCGCTGCGGGTGGGTGCGACGTTCTCAGACGCGTTGCCGGGTTTCGCGCCTGACGGCGGGGGCTCCGTTTGCTTCCCTCGTGCAGACCTTTCCATCCCCACACTGCCAGGCGGGTGTGGTAGTGAGTTGCTGGGCCCCGTTTCGGCCAACGGCATCTCTCTTGGCTCGTTGATATTCAGGTTCGCCGTAGGGAGCTCGGGAGGCCGGCTAACGGGAGCTTCTGGCACGGCAGGCCCGACGTTGTTTGCCTGAGCACCAATTGCCCCGATTCGGTCTAGTGGTGGAGCCACCGCGGCGTTTAGCTCCGGGCCGCCAATCGCATCATTCAACTCGCTGGGTGGGGGAATAGCCGCGGTTGCCCTGCTTATCGTAGTCGTGGCCACGCTAGCGACGACGACTGCCGCCGCGACCGGCCAGGAAAGCCAGAGTCGTCGAAATACCGCCGTGTTCTTGCGTGTAATTCGCCTAATCGTTACAGCTTTCCAACCGTCCATGAGGAATGCTCCTAGAGTGACCGATCGGCCGGATTTTCCGGAGGCGCTGAGCAAAACCGGGCCGCAACGATCATGACGAGCAAAGGAGGCCCGAACAGCCGTCACAAGCGTTTTGATCGCTACAAGCCGAGCCGCGACGTCTTGACCCGAGCGCCGACAACGAGGTAGGTTGGCGCAATGCTGCTATTTAAGAAGAAATTCCTGGCTGCGATCCGGTCTGGCGAAAAGACCCAGACGATTCGCCTTTGGAAGCACCGTCGCATGCGGGCGGGACAGCGCAGCTATATCCCTGGCGTTGGCTACATCCAGGTGACGATGGTGGCCGAGGTCGACCTTGAGCAATTGACGGACGCCGACGCCCGCCCGGATGGCTTCACCACCGCCGACGAGCTACGTGCCGAGATCGCCCGTCTCTACCAGTCGCAACTCACCGCCGGGTATCGGGCTTACAAGGTTGTCTTTCAAGTCGCGGCGGAGACACCCCCCGATTGATCGGCACCAGTTGTCTATGGACGCTCAGATTAGTAATGCAATCAGGACGCGGGCACCAACCAGAGGTTGGTTTTCGCGGTCGAATCGTGAACCGACCCTGGCGTGACTTTGCCGAATATCAATAAATGCCAAACATGCTGCGGATGATGTCGTAGAGGTCACGCAAGGAAGAGGCTGTCCACTGGGGATCGTGAGCCACCGCCAAAGCGATGATTCCCAGGCAGATCGCTCCGGCGACGAGAAGGATTAGGCCGCGTGGGCTTCGCGAGAGTTCTTCGCGAGCAAGCGCGGCGCGGAGCGCGGTCTCTAAATGCCGCCACCCGATGCTATTCTGGCGACCACCCGCCGCGACCAGAGAAACCGTCCGCATGCCAGCGAAATTGTCGAGGTACAATTGCACGCTCAGCTCGGGCAGAGAAATGCAATCCCCTGCCCAGCGCGCCGCCGGATCGAGACGCGACATCACCTCGGCCAAGATGGGGCGGAGTTGATCGACCGTGATGTTGTATATCACAAGCTTCGGCCGCCCCAGAAGCGCGATCAGCGTTACAGTCAGAGCGTAGAGAGCGATCAGGAGCAGCCACACGAACGGCCCGAATGCGACGTTCGCCTCGAAAGGCACGAGAAGTTCCCAGGGGCCGAGTAACACCAGTCCGGAAACGGCAACCGCCAAGGCGATCGTGTCACGAACACCGGTCACGAGCTTCGGCCGCCGCGATAGGCCAGTTGCGGCGAGCAGCAAGAGGTAGACTGCCACGGGGCCAAGGGCAAAGAAAACTACGAGCGGGTTCATGCACGAGCCCTTCCAGGCACCGGCGCGGCAAAAGAGGGACCGAAAAACCGATCCCTCATTCTACTATCGCCGGTATTGCCCGGCCAATACCGAAAAACCGAAACACCTACGGCAAGGCGTACCGCGACGGATTCTGGTTGAACTTCGATTGACTGGCCGCGCTGGAAAACATGTAGAGACGCCCCTGATAGATCGCGCAATAGGTCGTTTCGCCCGATACCGCGCGGTTCTCTTCGCTAGCCAGGACCACATCCTGGCCGGCTTTCACTGGCATGAAACGATTGCTGTCGGCGAGAAACTGTCGCCGCTGTTCGGCGCCGGAGAAACGGAAGATCAATCCTTGGCGGACGACCGTGAATCGCAAGTCACCTTGCACCCACCGGCCATTGAGCACCAACTCCACCGGACAATAACCGCCAAGTCCAATCGGCGGAATGACGAGTTCTTCCTCGTCAGACGCGCGGCGGACGGGTGCAGCGTCGCTGCCTGGGACGGCTGCGATTCGGTCAACCGATGCCGACTTCACCGGCTCGTTGGCAGGTTCGGCTAGCAGGTTCTTGTCGACCACCGCCGAGGTTTCAATTTTTCGCAGCAGGCTGCTGGAAACGGCGACGGGAAGGGGATCGACGCCCGAGCTTTTCGAAAGGCTGGCGTTACGTTCTGGTTCGAGATCCTCGATCATTGATACCACTTGGGTACGCGATTGAGGCTTCGGCATTTTGGCTGCCGCTTCTTGCTGTGGCACGGTTGTCGTTATGGTTGCAGTCGAATCGGATCGTACGTCCGAGGCAGTCGAATGCCCTGGTTGGGTTTCCTTCTCGGCAACACGTGGCGGACGAGGATGGGAAGTATCGGCTACCGGCGTCGCCTGTCGATGCTGCTCGCCGCCAATTACTTGCGACCTTGCCTCCGGACGTGGGCGCGAATCAATTTTTTGCGTTGCCAGCTGAGGCCCCGACTCGGCCTCCATGCCCGACGGAGCGGATTCTCGATCGGTTAGCTGGATCGATTCCTGCGGGCGACTGTTCTTGGTCTTCGGAGCTTCTCGTAGCGGCAACGGTTCTCGTGGCGATGTCGGTGGACTTGCGGCCGGCGCTGACTCGCGTGAACCGGAGGACTGATTGCGCGGTGGCGTTGCCGGGGGCGATTCCTCTTCTCCGGGAAGCCCCGGCAAGCCGGGCAGGGGCAAGCCTGGCGTGGCGTCACCTTTAGGTTTGATGGTGGGCGTCGGTGTTGGAGTCGACGGAGGCGGCGCGACGCGCGATGGCGGCACCGGGACCGGGGTTGTTTCCGGTGGCAAGATCGAGGTCCGGGGCATCATCGTCGGCTCTTCGGGGACGGCCGACGGAGCGCGCGGGGGTGTTGCCGGTGGTAGCGGCAATATCTCTTCGGCCTGGGGCGTAGGAAGTACTTCTGCGCCGAAACGCGGATTGACTTCTTCCGGACGCCGCTCGCCCGGCCAGGGACGCCAGGTGCGATGGAAGTAGCCAAACTCCTTCACGTTCGGCAGACAGGGACAGGGTCGCGGATCCGGTCTGGTTTGTGCCAGAGCGGCCGTTATGAGCCCGCCGACCAACATCGCGCCGATCAACGCGATTTGCAGCATGAAACGATGCGAAGGGAACATACCACTGCGTCCTTTGCTAATGGTTTTTGTGCGAGTGGGCCCACACAATAACGATGGTGGCGGTGGGCGAAGACCGCTAGCCAATTGCGAGGTTATCGCGTTCACAGCACTTTCGGTTTTCTGCGGTTTCATTAGAACCGGTTGCGGTTGTATTCGCGGCCGAGGGTCTGGAGGTTGCGGGCGGTCGAGCCGCCCAGGCCGGCCACGCCGAGCAGCCGTTCGATCGGGGCGGTGACCTTCGTCAACCAACTGTTCATGGCAATCAGGTTGTCCTCGGCGATAAACACCCGATCGCCGGGCATCAACTGGTAGTTCGTCGCCGCCGAGGCCCCTTGCGTGATCGAGGCGTAGTCGACCGGCAGAATCTGCTCGCAGCCGAATCCGCCAGGCGCCGGTCGGGCCACCCAAATCTGGGCGCTGGAGACCTGCGACAGACCATTGACCGAACTGAGCGCGTCCAACACCGTGTCGCTGCCGGTGACCGGGATCCGGCGGATGTTGTCCCCCAGCCCGGCGCCTTGGGTGATCACGTAAAAGACCTTGCTGTTGTACTGCCGCACGTCGACGGAGACCTCCGGCGAGTCGAAGAACTGCGAGAGGTGCCGTTGCAGGTCGACGCGGATCTGGGTGAGCGTCTTGCCGGCCACATGGACGATGCCGTACTGCCGCAGGTTGATCGTGCCATCGGGACCCACCAGGTATTCGCCGGTGACCGGGGCGGTGCCGGCGGTGCGGGCCAGTTGCACCGAGACCTCCGGCTTGACCAATACGATTTGCAGTTGCCGGGTGATCGCCTCGGTGGCCTGTTCGATCGTCATGCCGGCCACGCGGACGCGGCCGTAGGCCGGCCCGAGCGTGATCACGCCTTCGGTCTCGACCAGGTACAGGCCGTTGATCGGCTGGTCCAGCAGGGTGCCGGTGACCTGGACTTGCAGCACGTCGAAGATGTCGACGCGGTACGGCGGCAGCGGCACCATCTTGAGCATTTCGATCGAGAGGATGTCGGGCGGCTCGACGCGATAGGCGGGCAGGGCGACCATCCCCAATTCACGCGGCGGCTCCAACTGCGGCGGCGCCGGGCGATCCAACGAGTAGTCGTAGAAATCGACGGCGTGACAGCCGGAGAGAATCAGCACGGCCAGAGCGACCGTCAGCCAGCGGAGCCAGTCGAGGCTTCGACCACTACGACCGGCCCAGATATGCCGGGCACTGGCACAGCCAGTGGCACTCAGGCGCTCCGGAGGACAGCGTAGGGTGCCACTGCTGGCTTGTCCAGCAGTGCCTCGGGCGTTGCTCAAGTGGCCGATTTCCGTCTTCATCGCTGTTTCCCCCGCCGTTCCCGAAGAGTCGCGCTTGACCGATTGTTTTTATTGATACTCAGGTAAAGAACGTCCGGCGTTCTAAGCCAAAAAGCTCCTGTTTACCGGCCTCCCGTTAGTCGGCCTCCCGACATTCCTTTGCTGAACCTCAATAGCCGGCGGTCAGCAACCGCCGGTTGCGTTTTTCGTTTCTTTTGCTGTTCGATTTCGCGAGCAGTTCTCCGCGGGCTGTTAGCCCCCGGCTATTTTTTCCTAGTGTCGCCACGCTGTTTGGCAGCTTGGGGAACACTAATTTTCGCTAATCACCGCGAACGAATCAGCGAAGATCTGTGGAAATCAGCGTTCCGGCTGTGGCTCGGCTATTCGGCTGTCAATCTGGGTTATTCTGCCAGGCTGCGCAATGGCGCCGGCAAGTTTTTCCCAAACACCCTCGTCGGAATAATCGGCAAACTCGCCAGGAGACTTTGGCCGGAATTGAGGGCGAGGTATAAATGCGGGCTCAAGAATGACCAGATAGTCTTTACCGGGGGTGAAAAGAGGCGTGGGATATTGTTGCCAAGGTGAGGGGTTGTGCTAGACTTTGGAGTTGGAGTTCTCAGAAGAACTCCGACCACGCCGCGGGCAACTCCGCCGACGATCGGCAGAGGGCGTTTTTCCCGTGCTATACTTGGCGTGTTGTCTCTTGAATGGATCAACACAATTTTCCGAACCGAGAGGAGTATCCAGTGAGCAACGAAAACGAAAACCTTGAAAATCCCAATACCCCGGCGGAGACGAGCGGCGAGCAGGCGGGTCAGCAGAATCCCCAGCCCCAGCGCGTCCAAGTCGAGATTGACGATTCGAAGGTCCTGGCGCTGTACGCCAACTTCTGCCGCGTGACTGGTACGCCCGAAGAGTTGATTATCGACTTCGGGTTGAATCCGCAACCGTTCGGCATGCCGACGCATCCGATTCCGGTCACTCAGCGCATTATTACGAACTTCTATACCGCCAAGCGGATGTTGCACGCGTTGAGCTTGACGATTCAGCGCCACGAGGCGACCTTCGGCGTCCTGGAAACCGACGTGCAGAAGCGCGTACGCGTTACCGGTCAGCCCGCCCGCCCGTAACAAGGCTTAACCAGGCGAAACAAAAAAGGGTGACGGGAACTCGATTCCCTCACCCTTTTTCATTTCTTGCGAATCAACGACCGCCAATGTTTCTTTCTATCGGTCGCGTTTCGGGCGATACAAGTCGGTGGCCAGGCCGAGATGCACTTCGGCGGCCGCCCCGAGCGTTTCGCTGAGCGTGGGATGCGGGTGGATGGTTTCGATCACATCGCGGATGGTGCTGCCCATTTCGATGGCCAGTACCGCTTCGCTGATGAGGTCGCCGGCCCCGGCGCCGACGATGCCGCATCCGATGACTTGCTGCGTGGGCGGATCGATGATCCATTTTGTCAGCCCTTCCGTGCGGCCGATGGCTTGGGCGCGGCCGCTGGCGGCCCACGGAAATTGGGCAACTTCGACGGTGCGGCCTTGCCGTTTGGCTTCGGTTTCGGTGACGCCCGCCCAGGCGATTTCCGGGTCGGTAAAGACGACCGCCGGAATGGCGCGGGGTTCGAAGGCGGCGGGGTGTCCGAGCAAGGCTTCGACCGCGACTTTGCCTTCATGGGCGGCCTTGTGGGCCAGCATCGGCTCGCCAGCCACGTCGCCGATGGCAAGAATGTGGGGATCGGCGGTCCGACGTTGCAGATCGACGCCGATGAAGCCCTTGCTGTCGACGTTCACTTGGGTGTTTTCGAGGCCCAGCCCGGCCGTATTGGGCCGCCGGCCGACGCAAAGCAGCACGCGGCTGAACTGTTGGACCTTTTCCGGCACATCGCCTTCGAACGTTACCTCGATACTGTCCTTCTTGTCGACCAGGGAGGCGACTTTGGTGTTCAAGTAGATGGCCTGGAAGACGCCTTGCAGTTTCTTCTGCAGCGGGCGGACCAAGTCCCGGTCGGCGCCGGGGAGCAGTCCGTCGGTCATTTCCACGACGCTGACTTTGCTGCCGAGGGCGGCGTAGACCGTTCCCATCTCCAGCCCGATGTAACCACCGCCGACGACCAGCAGCGACTCGGGCACATCGGGCAATTCGAGCGCGCCGGTGGAGTCCATGACACGATGTGTCGGCAGATCGAAGGCAGGAATGCGGGAGGGGCTCGAGCCGGCCGCAAGGATGCAATGCTCGAACTGGATGCAGTCGTCGGCCAACGGGGTGCCATCGACCGAGACTAGCCTGAGTGTTTGCGAGTTCTCGAAGGCGGCCTTCGCGCGAACCACGTTGATTTTCCGCTTGCCGCTGATCTGCTTCAAACCGCCGGTCAAGGTGGCGATCACTTTCTCCTTGCGAGCGCGGACGGCGTCGATATCGACCTTGGGTTCGCTGAAGGTCACGCCCCAATCACTCAGGTGCCGAGCGTCGGCAATCGTCTTGGCGACGTGAAGCAGGGCCTTCGAGGGGATGCAGCCTCGCAGCAAGCAAACGCCGCCTAGCCGCGGTTCGAGATCGACCAGGGTGACCTGCATGCCGAGATCGGCCGCGAGAAACGCGGCAGCGTATCCACCAGGACCGCCGCCAAGGACGCAAAGCTGGGTTTTCATTAGAGGCTAGGGATTTAGGGATTTAGGGATTTAGGGATTTAGGGATTTGGTGTCGGATTACTTTGTTAGCAGCAGCTTGCCGGGGGCCTGCAAATAGTCTTTCAGGTCGTTGAGGAAGCGGCTGGCGGCGGCACCGTCGACCACACGATGATCGTAGGAGAGACTCAAGGGCATCATCAACCGGCCCTCGATCTTGCCCTCGTAAACGGCCAACTGCCAGCGAGAGCGTCCCAACAGCAGGATGGCGACCTCGGGATGGTTGATGATCGGAGTGCTGTAGACGCCGCCGACGGCGCCCAGGTTGCTGATCGTGAACGTGCCGCCGCGGAGTTCTTCCATCTTGAATTCGGCGGAGCGGGCACGAGCGGACATCAGCGTCAGTTCGCGGGCGATCTGCAGGATGCCGAGTTGGTCGGCGTTGCGGATCACCGGCACGACGAGGCCTCGCGGCGTGTCGACGGCGATGCCCACGTTCACATACTGCTTGTAGACGATTTCTTCTTTTTGCTCGTCGATCGTGGCATTGATGATCGGATGCTGCCGCAGGGCCAAGGCGACGGCCTTGATGGCAAACGGCAACGACGTGAGTTTCACGGCGGGGCCAAGGTACGATTGTGGGATAGTCTTGCGAATGCGCTCCAGTTCGGTGACATCGGCGTCGTCGAAATTGGTAACGTGGGGAATGGTCGTCCACGACTTGACCATCTGGGCAGCGATGGTACGGCGAATTTTCGACATCCGTTCCCGACGGACATGTCCAAATGCGTCTTCCCCCAGTTCGCCGGGCGGCACCGCCGGTTCGCGTGTGCCGGGCTGGGCGGGGACGCCTTCGGGCGTTTCGCGACGCTCTTCGGCGGTGGCTGCTTCGCCAGCCGCCTTGGCGACGGTTCCGCCGGCTGCGGCGCGGACGTCTTCGACGCTAATTCGCCCGCCCTTGCCGGTACCTTGAACTTGCAGCAGATCGACGCCCAACTCACGGGCGAGGCGTCGTGCTTCGGGCCCGGCGGCAATGCTGGAAGGGGTTTGCGGCAGAGGTTGTTCGGCGACTTTTTCGGCCGCCTTTGAGGTGGGCCTATTTTCCGCGGACGGAGCGGCTGCCGCGGGTGTGGCGGCCGCCGAAGTCTCAGCTTCGACGGTGAGCACGGTTTGGCCGACTTTGACGGTTTGGCCTTTGGCGACGTGGACCTTGGTGACCTTGCCGGCGAGAGGGCAGGGGATTTCGACCACCGCCTTTTCGGTCTCCATTTCGACGACGCCGTCGTTGGCGGCGATCACGTCTCCCTCGCGGACCAATACGCTGACAACATCACCACTGGTAATATTCTCGCCTAGCTCGGGAAGTTTGAAATCCATGATTGTCGTTTCTTAGAACTATTGAGATTCACGCGACAACTTGAACAATGGAATCCCGCCTGGGACGTCGACCGCCACGCTGACCTTGGATCGATTGTAGTGGTACATGCCCCCCCCGCCAAGACCCACTACACGGTCACCGGATTTGGTTTGCCGGGATCGAGGCCCAGCGTTTTGACGGCCTCGCACAACTTGTCGGTTGGATAGTTGCCCTCGCGCGACAGCTCGACCAGCGCGGCCAAGGCGATATTCTCGGCATCGACCTCGAAAAACCGTCTGAGCTCCTTGCGGGCTTCGCTGCGGCCGAAGCCGTCGGCGCCGAGCACGGCGTAGGACGACGCCCTCACCCCTTGCCCCTCTCCCAAAGGGCGAGGGGAAGCATTGGCGCTGGCGTTCGCCCCATCTCCCAAAGAGTGAGGGGAGACTTCGGTCTTTACCCACGGTGCAATCGAAAGGCCCACCGCGGCGACATAGTCGAGCGCGGCGACGACGGGACCGCTGCTGTCCTGCAAGGCTTGGGTGACGAAGGGCACGTGGGGCGATTCGTTTGGATGGAGGCGGTTCCAACGCTCACAGTCGCGACCATCGTAGTACAACTCCTTGTAGCTGGTAACGCTGAAAACGTCGCTGCTGACGCCGAAGTGTTGTTCGAGCAGATCTTGAGCCCGTAGCGTTTCGCGGAGGATGGCGCCGCTGCCGAACAGCCGTACCCGCGGCTTCTTGCCGCCCAGGTCGCGGGTAGAGAGCTTGTAGATGCCGCGACGGATGCCTTCGGTCGAGCCCATCGGCAGGATCGGCATTGCGTAGTTCTCGTTCATCAGCGTGATGTAGTAGTAGCAGTCTTCCTGCTCGTAGAACATTCGCCGCAAGCCATCGAGCACGATCACGGCCATTTCGTAGGCATAGCACGGATCGTAGGCGTGGCAGTTCGGGAAGGCCAGGGCGTTGAGGTGGCTGTTGCCGTCCTGGTGTTGGAGCCCTTCGCCGGCCAACGTGGTACGGCCGGCGGTGCCACCGAGGACGAAACCGCGACAGCGCATATCGCCCGCGGCCCAGAGCAGGTCGCCGATTCGTTGGAAGCCGAACATCGAATAGTAGATGAAGAACGGGATCATGCTGACGCCGTGGCTACTGTGCGAGGTGCCGGCGGCGATGAACGACGACATGGAGCCGGCTTCGGTAATGCCTTCTTCGAGGATCTGGCCGTCGGTGGCCTCGCGGTAGTAGAGCACCGTGTCCGAGTCGACCGGCTCGTAGAGTTGGCCGACGTGCGAGTAGATGCCGAACTGCCGGAAGAGGGCCTCCATGCCGAAGGTACGGGCTTCGTCGGGGACAATCGGCACGACGTAGCGGCCGATGCTCTTGTCACGCATCAGGTGGACCAGCAGCCGCACGAAGGCCATCGTGGTGGAGACCTCGCGGCCATCGCTGCCGCCGAAGAACTCGGCGAAGTTTTCCCACTTGGGCGGCTTGAGCCGGATCGTCGGCGAGCGGCGCCCGGGCACAAAGCCGCTAAGGGCCTGGCGATGGTGTTTCAGGTATTGCATTTCGGGGCTGTCGTCGGCCGGCTTGTAGAACTCGGCGCGGCGGGCGGCGGCCTCGGAGATGGGAATGTCGAACCGCCGGCTGAACTCGACCAGTTCGTCCTCGTTAAGTTTCTTCTGTTGATGGGTGATGTTGCGGCCTTCGCCGGCCTCGCCGAGGCCATAGCCTTTGATGGTCTTGGCGAGGATCACCGTTGGCGCGCCTTGGTGTTCGACGGCCGCTTTGTAGGCGGCGTAGACCTTAGCCGGATCGTGGCCGCCGCGTTTTAAGCGACGAATCTCATCGTCGCTCATGTCGGCCACAAGGGCTTCCAACTGGGGATTCTTGCCGAAGAAATGCTCGCGAATGTAAGCCCCAGGGCTAACGATGTATTTTTGGTACTCGCCATCCACGACTTCGCCCATCCGTCGGACCAGGGCGCCGTCGAGGTCGCGGTCGAGCAGGGGATCCCAATCGGAACCCCAGATGACCTTGATGACGTTCCAGCCGGCGCCGCGGAAGGCGCCTTCGAGTTCCTGGATCATCTTGCCGTTGCCGCGGACCGGACCGTCTAGCCGCTGCAAATTGCAGTTGATGACGAAGATGAGGTTGTCGAGCTTTTCACGGGCGGCCAGGGTAATGGCGCCGAGGGTTTCCGGCTCGTCACATTCGCCGTCGCCGAGGAAAGCCCAGACTCGCGAGGCTTCGGCGTCCGGCTTGATGCCCCGATCGACCAGATAATGGTTGAAACGGGCCTGGTAAATCGCCATCAAGGGCCCCAAGCCCATCGAGACCGTGGGGAACTCCCAGAAGTCGGGCATCAACCAGGGATGGGGATACGAAGAGAGGCCTGCCGTCGGCTGCAGTTCCCGCCGGAAGTTCTTCAGATGGTCTTCGCTGAGTCGGCCGAGCAGGAACGCGCGGGCGTAGATGCCCGGGGCGGCGTGGCCTTGAAAAAAGACCTGGTCTGGCGGATGTTTCCCTTCCTTGCCGTGAAAGAAATGGTTGAAGGCCACTTCGTACAGGGTCGCGGCCGAGGAGAAGGTGGAGATGTGCCCACCGATGCCATGGCTGAGCTGGTTGGCGCGGACAACCATGGCCATGGCATTCCAGCGGATGATGCTTTTGATGCGGCGTTCGATTTCCCGGTCGCCCGGGTACTCGGGTTCCTCGTCGGCGGGAATGGTGTTGATGTAAGGAGTGGTGGCGACGGTGCCATTGTGCAGGCCGCGCTGCATCGCTCGGATTTTGAGCTGCTCGAGCAGATAAGCGGCCCGTTGGCGGCCCTCGCGATCGATGACCCCCTCGAGGGCCGCGAGCCACTCGGCGGTTTCCAGGGGATCGATGTCGGCCGCGTCATGAAGCATCGTTGCCAAATCCTGCTGCCGATACGACATGGTGTTCCTCGCAATTGGCCTATCAGGGTAGAGCTGTATGGGAAGGCGTGGGCAAGTGTGCGACTTTACCCAACACACTTATTAGTCGGTTACCTTAGCCCTCATTCTACGGGGGAGACGGCAATGGTCAAACTGGGGCAACCCCCGCTCGCCAACTCGGACAGCGGGCTCTATACTTCCGGCTGATCAAGTCGCTGCGATTACAAACGCTTATGCCTGTTAGAAATAGGACTAAGGCCATGGCCGAACCGATCATTAGTGTTTCCGGGCTGCGGGGGATAGTTGGTGAGACACTTACGCCCGAGGTGGCAATCCGGTATGCGGCCGCCTTTGCCGCCAGCATCCCGGCGGGCGATATCCTTGTGGGGCGCGACAGCCGTCCCTCGGGACGAATGCTCTCCCTGGCCATTCACGCCGGGCTCCAGGCCGTCGGACGCTCGACGATCGACGCCGGGATCATCGCGACGCCTACGGCCGGGGTGCTGTTGCGGCGTTACCAGGCGGCGGGAGCGATCCAGATCACCGCCAGCCACAACCCTTCGCCCTATAATGGTTTGAAGTTGTTTAGCGCCGACGGCCGAGTGATTCCCGCCGGGCCGGGGCGAGAGGTGCTCGATCGCTATCGAAACGGCTCACCGGCGTGGTTGCCCCAGGATCGAGTCGGGACGGGGCAGGCCTGCCAGGACTCGACGACGGATCACCTGCTCGCCGTCTTGGCGACCGTCGACGCGGAGCGGATTCGCCGGTGCCGGTTCCGGGTCGTTTTGGATTCGAATCATGGGGCGGGAAGCATTTTGGGGCGACGGTTGCTCCATGAGTTGGCTTGCCGAATCACAGTGCTGGGCGAAGAGCCCGACGGCCAGTTCGGTCATCCGCCGGAACCAACGGCCGAGAATCTCGCCGGCGTTCTGGCTGCCGTGACCGAACAGAAGGCCGACGTGGGCTTCTGCCAGGACCCGGATGCCGACCGGTTGGCGGTAATTGACAGCAACGGTCGCTATGTCGGCGAGGAGTATACCTTGGCCATGTGCGTCGATCATGTGTTGCGGCGGCGCAAGGGGGCGATTGTCGCCAATTGCGCCAGCAGTCGGATGGCGGAAGACGTAGCCACTCGCTATGGCGTTCCCTACTATCGCTCGGCCGTGGGCGAGGCGAATGTGGTCGATTGCATGTTGGCCAACCAGGCAGTTTTTGGCGGCGAGGGAAACGGCGGACCGATCGATCCGCGCGTCGGCTATGTCCGTGATAGTTTCGTCGGCATGGCGTTGTTGTTGGACGCGATGGCGGCGCGTAGTCTGCCGATCGCACAGTTGGCCGACGAGTTGCCGCGGTATGAGATCGTGAAGACGAAGGTGGGGCTGACGCCCGAGAAACTGCCCGTCGCCCTGGCGGCGCTGGAGCGGCGATTTGCCGATGCCCAGCCCGACCGCCGCGACGGGTTACGGCTGGATTGGCCAGGTCGTTGGCTGCTGGTGCGCGGCAGCAATACCGAGCCGATTGTACGAGCGATTGCCGAAGCACCCACTGAGGCGGAAGCGACGAAGTTGTGCGAGGCGGCGGCGGAGGTGCTGGCGGCGGTGTAACGTAATCCGTCCCGCATTCACCGAGGTGTGGACCGAAATCGCGTAGGACCGCGTCCCACTACGAGAGGCGGGTTTTCCTGGGCCATAACCCGCGGGATTGACCCCCAAATAGCTCACGTATATTATGCTGTCGCGCATGGACTGCATCTTATTGGGTCTCGGCTTCGTCTGGGAATTTCCGCCATGAAAGCTGCCGAACTCTTTATCCGGTGTCTGGCCAACGAGGGCGTGGAGGCCATTTTCGGCATCCCCGGCGAGGAAAACGTCGACATTATGGACGTTTTGCTCGAGAGCAAGATTGGCTTTGTTTCCACGCGGCACGAACAGGCGGCGGCGTTCATGGCCGACGTCTACGGCCGGTTGACGGGGAGGGCAGGGGTTTGCCTGGCGACTTTGGGTCCGGGGGCGACGAACCTGATAACGGGGGTGGCGGACGCCAACATGGACCATGCCCCGCTGGTGGCCATCTCGGGTCAATCGGCCACCACGCGGATGCACAAGGAGAGCCACCAGTACCTGGACCTGGTGAATCTCTTCCGACCGATTTCAAAGTTCTGTACGCAGGTGATTGAGCCGGAGACGATTCCGGAGATGGTTCGCAAGGCGTTCCGTCAAGCGGAAGCGGAGAAGCCGGGCGTGAGTTTCATTGACCTGCCCGAGAACGTGGCCAAGATGGAGGTTGAGGGCCTGCAGCCGTTACCGGTGGCCGAGCCGGTTCGCTTTTTTGCCTCGCCGTCGAAGATCAAACAGGCCGCGGCGATTTTGACATCGGCGAAATATCCGCTGATCCTGGCGGGCAATGGAGTCATCCGCGCCCGCGCGGCGAAACACCTGGTAAAGTTTGCCGAGCAGGTCAATGTGCCGGTGGTCAGCACGTTCATGGCCAAAGGGGTGATGCCGTTCTCGCATCCGCTTTGGCTGGGCACGGTGGGACTTCAGGCCCGCGACGTGGTGGCCTGTGGTTTTGATCGAGCGGACGTGATTTTGTGCGTCGGCTACGACATGGTCGAGTATCACCCAAACCGCTGGCATCCGAACAAGGATCGGCACCTCATCCATATCGATGGGGCGCCGGCCGAGGTCGACGAGCACTATCCGGTGTGCGTGGAAGTGGTGGGCGACATTGGCGCGTCGCTGGAGGCCTTGGCTCCGATGGTGCGGCCGCAGGAGGTTTTCCCGGCCAGTCTATGGCGGGCGATCATGGACGAGGTGTCGGAGCATGCCGACGATGATAGCTATCCATTGAAGCCGCAGCGACTCGTATGGGATCTGCAGCGGGTGTTTGCCTCGCGCTGTCTGGTGGTCTGCGACGTGGGGGCTCACAAGGTGTGGATGGCTCGGATGTATCAGCCGGAGCACCCGAACACGTGCATCATCTCGAATGGTTTTGCGGCGATGGGGATTGCCGTGCCGGGGGCGATTGCCGCGAAACTTGCCTATCCGACGAAGACGGTGGCGGCGGTGACGGGCGATGCGGGGTTCATGATGAACTCCCAGGAGATCGAAACGGCGCTGCGGATCGGCACGCCGATCGTGATCGTGATCTGGAACGATGGCGGCTACGGGCTGATCGAGTGGCACCAGTTGCGGCGTTTCGGCCGCACGAGCCACGTCGCCTTCAACAACCCCGACTTCGTGAAATATGCGGAGAGTTTTGGGGCCAAGGGCTATCGGGTTGAGGCGGCCGACGAGTTGGTCCCCATTCTGAAGCAGGCGATCGCCGACAACACGGTCGTGGTGGTCGACTGCCCGGTGGATTATTCGGAGAACATGCGGCTGACCAAGAAGCTGAGCAGTTATTCCTGCCCGGTGTAACGAGCGAGAAGAGGGTGATCTTGGCCCGGATAATCGTGTGTTAAGGAGGTAGGCATGTCGCAGCATTACGAGTTGATGGTGCCGGGCGCCCGGCCGGCAGCCGAGCGGGCCGAGGTGCGGTCGCCCTTTGACCGGTCGTTGATCGCCACGGTGGATCAGGTCGACCGAGCCGGCTTGGACCGCGCGCTGAGCACGGCCGCGGCCTTGTTTCGCAATCGTGATGGGTGGCTCAGCCCCGGGCAGCGGATCGAGGTGTTGCAACGCGCGGCGGGGATCATGTTGGAGCGCCGCGAGCCGTTGGCGTGCGAAGCGGCCCGCGAAGGTGGCAAGCCCTTGGTCGATTCGCTGATCGAAGCCGACCGGGCAATTGACGGCGTGCGGCTGTGCATCGAACATCTTCGCACCCAGGCGGGCAGCGAGATCCCAATGAACCTCAATCCGGCCACGGCGAACCGGCTGGCGTTTACCCGCTACGAGCCGATTGGGCCGGTGCTGGCGTTCAGCGCGTTCAATCACCCCCTGAATCTGATCGTGCACCAGGTCGGTCCGGCGATTGCCGCCGGTTGCCCGGTGGTGGTGAAGCCGGCCAAGGCGACGCCGCTGTCGTGCCTGCGCTTCGTGCAGATCTTGCGCCAGGCCGGCCTGCCGGCCGAATGGTGCCAACCGTTGTTGACCGTGGACCAGGATTTGGCCCAGGAGGCGGTGGCCGATTCACGGGTGGCTTTCTTCTCCTTTATTGGCAGCGGGCGGGTCGGGTGGCAGTTGCGGAGCAAGTTGCCGCCGGGGGCCCGATGCTCGCTGGAGCATGGCGGCGTGGCGCCGGTGATTGTGGCCGCCGATGCCGACCTCGAACAGGCGCTGCCGCTGCTGGCCAAGGGAGGCTTCTATCACGCCGGCCAGGTGTGCGTCTCCGTACAGCGAGTGTTTGCCGATCGAAGCATTGCCAAAACGCTGGCCGATCGGCTGGCGAGCAGCGCGAAGGTCTTGAAGGTGGGCGACCCAACCCAACCCGACACCGCCGTGGGGCCGCTGATCCGAGAAACCGAGGTCAAACGGGTGCACGAATGGGTGCAGGAGGCGGCGCGGGGCGGCGGTGAATTGCTTTGCGGTGGCCAGACCCTGTCGAGCACGTGCTACGCGCCGACGGTGTTGTTCAATCCGCCGATCGGTTCGCGGGTGATGACGCACGAAGTTTTTGGACCGGTCGTGTGTGTATCGCCCTACGAACAGCTTGACGAAGCGATTGCGGCGGCCAATTCGCTGCCGTACGCCTTCCAAGCGGCCGTGTTTACCCGAAATTTGGACCTCGCCATGCGGGTGACGCGGCGGGTGAACGCCTCGGCCATCATGGTTAACGATCACACGGCCTTTCGGGCCGACTGGATGCCGTTCGCCGGGCTACGGGAGTCGGGCTTGGGCGTCGGTGGCATTCCCTATACCATGGAGGACATGCAGGTTCGCAAGCTGATCGTCATTCGATCAAAGGAACTGTGATTCCCCCTGGCTGCCAATGGTCGTCCTGACAGCCGGCCGGTGGGCGATGCCCACTCTCACTACCGCTGTCGCCATTACTGACCACTGACTACTGATCACTGACCAATCCCATGCCCGACGTTGCCAATATCTTCGGTCGCAATGAATTCTTTATTCGCCGCGTGCACTCGCTGCTGGGAATTGTGCCGGTCGGCGCGTTTCTGTTTGTGCACCTGGTGACCAATGCCAGCGTCCTTGACGGGCCGGAGACTTTTCAAGCTCGGGTCGATCAAATCCACCACATCGGCCGCTACACTCTGCTGGTAATCGAGTGGTGCTTCATCCTGTTGCCAATCCTGTTTCATGGCTTGGTCGGGCTGGTCATCGTCGCCCGCGGGAAGCGGAACGTGATTTACTATCCGTATCGCGAGAATTTGCGATATACCCTGCAGCGGTGGACGGGGGTGATCGCGTTCATGTTCATTCTCTGGCACGTGTTTCATACCCGCGGCTGGCTGCCGAGCGAATGGTGGATCAACAATGTCACCCGGCCGTTGGGCGGCGGCACGTTTGACCCGGCCAATGCGCCGTTGACGGCTGCCCTGGCCATTCAGGGGTCGTGGATCGTAGCGGCGTTCTACTGGATTGGAGTCACCGCCAACGTCTATCATTTGGCCAACGGGCTGTGGACGGCCGGCATCACCTGGGGGCTTTGGACCGGGCCGACGGCGCAACGCTGGGCCAATGTTCCCTGCCTGATGGTCGGCATCGCGTTGGCGATTCTCGGCTACGGGGCTTTGATCGGGCTGCAAAACCTGCCGATCCGCTGATATGGAATCGCAACGGGCGGGGTCCGTGGTGCTCACGCGTCGAAGCTATCCCTCGTCTTCCCAATCGCCTAGGAGTCGGCGGACGACGACCAACTGGCCGAGGTGATAGGCGTTGTGGTCGGCCACAAGCAGCGCCTCGCGCAGTACCGTCTGGCCATCGCCATGCGGTAGCGGCGCGAACAGGTCGGTAGCCGGGTCGGCCACCAGGTCCTGCATTGCTTGCAGGTCGGTCTCGAAGGCTGCCAGGCTCCGATCCCAAGCGTCGTCATCAGGGGGAGCGTCGCCATCGGGCCAGTAGCCCTCGGGCCACGGCGGCGAGACGTGACGGGGGTTGCGGGTGAACTCGAGAATGTCCCACTGGGCGATGCGCAGGTGCTCCAGAAGCCGCCACGGCGTGTGCGGGACGTTCGGCGGCCTCCCGCCGCGGAGCTCGGCTGGCAGGCCGGCAATTGCCTTGTCGAAATCCAGATGCGCACCGCCGCCGCCGAGAAGATCGATCAGGTGCTCACGAAGCGTCTTCGTCTGATCCGCAGTCATTTCTGTTTCCCCTGATGCTTTATGTCCGGGACAATTTTACGCAGTCCTCATTGGGAAGGGGGAAGAGAAGGGCGCGGCCTTCGGTGAGCCAAACTGGACATCTCGCGTAAACAGCCTCGGTGTGCGGTCGGGTGGCACGGACTAAAGAGGTTGCATCTTCGAAAGACGTGCTACATTCCCAGGCGGTTGGGCATCTTCACGAATCGAGCTTTTCGTGTTATCGTCACTGGCAGAGCCAGTGGCACCCTTTAACCACGCCGACGGAGATTGCCCTCACCCTAGCCCTCTCCCAGAGGGAGAGGGGACGGAGTTTGGGCTGTTCACGGCGGGTGTCCGTGATTCGCCTGCGCTACCTGCCAGCCAGTGCCGACAAGTGCCGTAAAGCTCTCCGTGCCACCCCAACCATAAGATCCATCAAGTCTACGGCAGTACCGTTCCACGTTCCCACCATGACCGAAAACTACAACCAGTACGATAACCCTCTGATTAGCCGCTATGCTTCGCCCGAAATGATCTCGCTCTGGAGCCCGCAGCGGAAGTTCAGCACCTGGCGGCGGCTGTGGGTGGCGTTGGCCGAGTCGGAGGCCGAATTGGGCCTGCCGATCACCCAGGCCCAGATCGAGCAGTTAAAGGCTCACGTGGAGGACATCGATTTTGCCGCGGCCGGCCGTTACGAGCGCAAGCTGCGGCACGACGTCATGGCCCACGTCCACGCCTATGGCGACGTCTGCCCGGATGCCCGGCCGATCATTCACCTCGGCGCGACCAGTTGCTACGTGACCGACAATACCGACTTGCTGTTGCTGCGCGACGGCTTGCAGATGGTCGTCCGGCGGGTGGCGGCGGTGGTCGATTCGCTCGGCCGTTTCGCCGAGCAGTATCGCGATTTGCCCTGCCTTGGGTTCACACATCTCCAACCAGCGCAGCCGACCACGGTCGGCAAGCGGGCCTGCCTCTGGGCCTACGATTTCGCGCTGGACCTGGAAGAGATCGAGCACCGCATGGCGAGCCTGAAGGCACTGGGAAATAAAGGCACCACCGGCACGCAGGCAAGCTTCTTGGAACTCTTTCACGGCGACCATGCCAAGGTCCGCCGGCTGGAAGAATTGATCTGCCACAAGATCGGCTTCACAGCTTCCTACGCCGTCAGCGGCCAGACGTACTCCCGCAAGATCGACTCGCAGGTGCTGGCAGTCTTGTCCGGCGTGGCGCAGAGTGCCCACAAGATGGCCACGGATCTGAGGCTACTGGCGCATCGCAAGGAGGTCGAGGAGCCATTCGAGAAGGACCAGATTGGGTCATCGGCGATGGCTTACAAGCGGAACCCGATGCGAAGCGAGCGAATCTGTTCGCTGGCCCGGTTCGTGAGCAGCCTGGAGACGAGCGCCGCCCACACGGCGTCGGTGCAGTGGCTGGAACGAACGCTGGATGATAGTGCCAATCGACGGCTGACGCTGCCGCAAGCGTTCTTGGCGACAGACGCGGCCTTGATTCTGTGTCAGAACGTGACTTCAGGATTGGTCGTCTATCCGAAGGTGATTACGTCCCATTTGCAGGCGGAACTGCCGTTCATGGCGACGGAAAACATCCTCATGGCGGCAGTTGCGGCGGGAGGCGACCGCCAGGACCTGCACGAGCGGATTCGGCGTCATAGCCAGGCAGCGGCGGCGGTGGTGAAAGAGCAGGGGGGGCAAAACGACCTGATGGACCGCTTGGCCGAGGACGAAGCGTTTGCCAAGGTCGATCTCACGTCGCTCTTGAAACCGATCGCGTTTGTCGGCCGCGCGCCGCAGCAGGTCGACGAGTTTTTGAGCGCCGTGGTCTCACCGATTCGCGCCCGCTACGGGGCGAATGTGGCGAGCGACGCCGAGGTGAAGGTTTAGCGCGGGGTTTCGCGCTAGGCGTGCCGCTTGCGTGGACGATGTGACGCCGCTGGAGAGCGTTTTCTCGGGCGAGGGGACGGCTTGCGCATCCCGGCTCCCACCTTGTGGCTCCGCCGGCTGACGCTAATCAAGAACACCAGATTCGGTGGAAATTGCCCCAGGATCGCCATACTCGAAGTATAGCTCGGGCTGCGATGGCGACAAACCGTTTGGCCCCGAGGAGTGTTGCCTTGAGAAGACTACCAAAGCTTCCACCAAGGCTTGGCCTTTTTTGTCCCTGTTGACGCACCAAATTCGCGATGAATCTTGTTAATTTGCTCGTCGAAGACGACCAACCCCAATTGATTAGCCGTCTCGACAAGAAAGGGCAAAACCTCGTCCACCCGCGAAAAGACTACGCCAAGGACTGCTGCCTTAGAGCCAAAATTATTGATCAGTGGTCCGTCACTCCAGACTCCATCCTCCACTGATTCGTCCGGAAGACTGCAAATACAGGGATACCCGGCGGTGAGTCGTTGGTATAGTTGTTGCAGTGCGGGGGCTATGCTTCCTTTCGATGCGATTATTTCAGGAAGCCCCGCCCATGCCGTCTTGTCAGCATCGGGCACTGGCGGAACGCAAATCGCCACTGTGTAGCTCATGGCGGGTCTCCAAGATACCCATGCCTTGACTAGGACGCGAAGGAGCGATCGAAAAAATTACGCCCGCTCGGCGATATGCATTTGTGCCCGGGCTTGTCGCACCGCCCGATCCCGTGCGGCCAACGCCTCGGCATTCGTCGCCGGGCGCGCCAAGGCCGTTTCCAGGCGTTCCCGGGCGACCTCGGCATCGATCTCTGTCGCCACGATGGCCTTTTGCGTGAGCACCGTCACCACATCGTCGCGGACTTCGACGAAGCCGCCCTCGACGTAGTAGCGATCGGTCTTGTCTCCCTGGCGGATTCGCATTTCTCCCACGCCCAGCCGCCCAATCAGTGGCGTGTGGCCGGCGGCGATGCCGATTTCGCCATCCTCGAGGTTCAACGCGATGAACTCGGCCGAGGCATCGTAAACCGTCTGTTCAGGGGTGACGACAGTGCACTGTAACATAAGCGTAAATGCCGAAAACTGAATGTCGAAAGAATGCCAAAGCTCAAATATCGAATGTCGAAAAGACTAGGCCTTCGCCGTTCATCATTTTGATTTCGTCATTCGTCATTTCCCCTCTTCCATCTTCTTCGCTTGTTCGGCGGCCTGTTCGACCGGGCCGACGTACATGAACGCCTGCTCGGGGAGGTGGTCCCACTTGCCGTCAGCGATTTCCTCGAAGCTGCGAATCGTCTCCTCCAGCGGCGTGATCTCGCCCGGTTTGCCGGTGAAGACCTCGGCCACCAAGAACGGCTGCGAGAGGAACCGTTCCATGCGGCGGGCGCGATGCACGACCAGTTTGTCGGCCTCGCTCAGTTCATCGACGCCGAGAATCGCGATGATGTCCTGCAGTTCGCGATACCGTTGCAATGTCATCTGCACCCGCCGGGCGATCGCGTAATGCCGTTCGCCGACATACTGCGGATCGAGGATCCGGCTGCTGCTGGCGAGCGGATCGACGGCCGGATAAATGCCCTTTTCGCTAATCGAACGCTCGAGGTAGATAAACGCGTCCAATTGGCCGAACGCCGCCGCCGGGGCCGGGTCGGTGGGGTCGTCGGCCGGCACGTACACGGCTTGCACCGAGGTGATCGCCCCCTTGCTGGTCGAGGCGATGCGCTCCTGCAACTGGCCCATTTCGGTCGCCAACGTCGGCTGATAGCCTACGGCCGACGGCATGCGGCCCAGCAATGCCGATACCTCGCTGCCGGCCTGCGAGAAGCGGAAAATGTTGTCGATAAACAGCAGCACGTCGGCGCCGGTTGTGTCGCGGAAGTACTCGGCCATCGTCAGGGCCGACAAGGCGACGCGCAGACGGGCTCCCGGCGGTTCGTTCATCTGGCCGAACACCATGCAGGTCTGGTCGATCACATGTCGGCCGGTGTCGCCGATCTTCGATTCCTGCATTTCCAGCCACAGGTCGTTCCCCTCGCGAGTGCGTTCGCCGACGCCGGCAAACACCGAGTAGCCGCCGTGGGCGCTGGCGATACGGGCAATCAACTCGGTGAGGATGACTGTCTTGCCCAATCCGGCGCCGCCGAACAAGCCGGCCTTACCGCCGCGGACGAACGGCGTCAGCAGGTCGATGACTTTGATGCCGGTTTCGAAGATTTCGGTGCGCGTCGAAAGGTCGGTCACCTCGGGCGCGTCGCGATGGATCGGCCAATAGTCTTCGGCATCGACCGGGCCGCGGTTGTCGATCGCGTCGCCCACCAAGTTGAACACCCGGCCCAGCGTGGCCTTGCCGACCGGGACCTTGACCGGCGCGCCGGTGTCGACGCATTCCATGCCGCGGACCATGCCGTCGGTGCTGCCTAGGGCCACGCAACGGACGCGGCCGCCGCCGAGGTGCTGCTGCACCTCGCCGGTCAGTTCGAGCGTGATGCCCTTCTGTTGGCTCTTGATCTTCACCGCGTTATAAATTCGCGGCAGGCAATCCTCGGCGAATTGCACGTCGAAGGTCGAGCCGATGACCTGGGAAACGTGGCCGATGTTTTGGGAAGTAGGTTTTGCAGCTGCGGTGGATGACATGGGTGGTTCTATTAATTCAAATTGTCAAGGTATGCTTATTCGTTTAATGCTTCCGCGCCGCCGATGATCTCCAGCAACTCGCCGGTGATTTGCCCTTGGCGAGCGCGATTGTACGCCATCGACAACTGACCGATCATTGCGTCCGCGTTCTCAGTGGCGGCCTTCATCGCGACCATGCGGGCGATCTGCTCACTAACAGCCGCGTCCAAGAAGCACTTGAACAGCCTGATTTTGAAGCTGGTCGGCACGATTTCCTGCAAGATGCTCTCGGCCGACGGCAGAAAATCGTACTGCGTGGCCACGTGGTTGGAGTCATGCTCCACACCGGCCAGTGTTTCCAGCGGTAAGAGCGTTTCGACTACCGCCACTTGCCGGCTGGCGCTTTCGAATCGCGTATAGGCGATGTCCAGGCGGTCGAGCTCGCCGGAAAGGAACTCGTCGAGGTACCGCGACGCCAGCACATCGACCTCGGCGAAGGTCGGCTTGTCCTCAAAATGGGTGTAGCCCGCAGCGACCGGCATCTTTCGGAATCGGAACGAGGATATCCCTCGTTTTCCCGCCACTTCGAGCCGGACCTCGGGAATCGCGTCGTGCAATTCGTGGTACCGGGCAGTGGCCAGTCTCAGAATACTCGAGTTGTAGCCGGCGCAGAGCCCGCGATTGGCCGTCAGCACCAAGATCGTCGCCCGCTTCGGTTCCGGTCGCGGTTGCAACAACGGATGGGTCAGTTCCAGGCCGGTTTTGGCCAGGTGCCCGACCAACGCGGTGATGCCTTTGGTATAGGCGGCCGCGGCGCTGGCCCGATCCATCGCCCTCTTGAAGCGCGCGGTGGAAATCAACTCCATCGTCCGCGTGATCTTGCGGATGCTGCGGATCGACTTGCGGCGGCGGTCTAAGGCTCGTGCTTTGGCCATTGGTGAGGGGCTAGGGATTAGGGACTAGCGGCTAAGTTTTTCGGGGCTCGGCGTTTCACTTGGAGCAATGCGTGTGCTTCACACCCGGACCGTTTCCTTCTTCCCCGCAAACATCTTCTGGAACTCGCCGATGGCCTGATCCACCTCCTGCATCGTGGCGTCGTCCATCTGTCGCGTGTCGGTAATTTTCTGCCAAATCGCCTTCTTCTGGGTGTGGATGAACTCCAAAAACCCTTGCTCCCAGGCGTGGACTTCCTTCAGCGGGATCTTGTCCAAGTGTCCGCGCGTGCCAGCATAAATGCTCAACACCTGATCGGTGACGTGCATCGGGTGGTAGAGTCCCTGCTTGAGCAGTTCGGTCATGCGGTAGCCACGATCGAGCCGGGCTTGGGTGGCGGCGTCCAGATCGGTGCCCAATTGGGCGAAGGCTTCCAGTTCTCGAAACGCCGCCAGGTCCAATCGCAGGCCGCCGGCCACCTTCTTCATCGCCGGCACCTGGGCGGCGCCACCGACGCGAGAGACCGAAATGCCGACGTTCATGGCCGGCCGTTGGCCCGCGAAGAACAAGTCCGGCTGGAGGTAGATCTGCCCGTCGGTGATCGAAATCACGTTCGTCGGGATGTAGGCCGAGACTTCGCCTTCGAGGGTTTCCACGATCGGCAACGCGGTAAGCGACCCGCCGCCGAATTCGTTGCTCAGCTTCGCTGCCCGCTCGAGCAGCCGACTGTGGCAGTAGAAGATGTCGCCGGGGTAGGCCTCGCGTCCCGGCGGTCGCCGCATCAGCAACGATAACTGCCGGTAGGCCGTCGCCTGCTTTGACAGGTCGTCATAGACGATCAGCGAGTCTTCGCCCTTGTAGGTGAAGTATTCGGCCATTGCACAGCCGGCGTAGGGGGCGATGTACTGGAGCGGGGCCGGATCGCTGGCGCCGGCCACGACCACCGTCGTGTAGTCCATCGCTCCATGCTTGCGGAGGACTTCGATCAAACCGGCCACGGTCGACTCTTTTTGGCCGACGGCGACGTAGAAGCACTTCACGCCGGTGCCTTTTTGGTTGATGATTGTGTCGATGCAGATGGCCGTTTTGCCCGTCTTGCGGTCGCCGATAATCAATTCGCGCTGACCGCGGCCGATGGGCGTCATGGCGTCGATGGCCTTGATGCCCGTTTGCAGCGGTTGCTTGACTGGCTGACGGCCGGCTACGCCAGGGGCCGTCGATTCGACCAGGCGTCGCTCGTTGGTGACAATCGGGCCGCCGCCGTCGAGCGGATTGCCCAACGGATCGATCACCCGGCCCAGCACGGCTTCGCCTACCGGCACCGACAACAGCCGGCCGGTGCTGCGGACCTCGTCTCCTTCATTAATCGAGAGGTAATCCCCGAGGATGATGACCCCGACGGAGTTTTCTTCGAGATTGAACGCCAGGCCGTTGACCCCGCTGGGAAATTCGACCATTTCGCCCGACATTACCCCGGAAAGGCCGTAGACGCGCGCAATGCCGTCGCCCACTTCGATCACGCGGCCGACCTCACGGACGTCGATGCGCGATTCAAACTGCTCAATTTCCTGCTGGATAACGGAAGCGATCTCGTCGGCTTTGAATTTCATGGACACTCCTATCAGTCATCTGCTGGCGGAGATTCTGCAACTGTCGGGCGATCGATCCGTCATAGATCATGTCGCCCACCTGGAGCACCGCCCCGCCGATCAGATTGGGATCTACTTGCTGGTCGAGGATCGGCTCGCCGCCCAGCTTGGTGCGAAGATTTTCGACAATTTGGTTGGCCGTAGCGACATCGACCGGCGCTGCGGTGGTGAGCTTGACCCGCGTCCGATTCTGCTTCTGGTCCCACAGCACGTGCGCCTGCTCGTGGATCGCCCGCAGGCAGTCCAACCTTCCGTGCCGGGCAACGACCTTCAAAAAGTTCAGTAGCGCCGGGGAAACCTGCTTGGCCAGGACGCGGTCGAGGATTCCCGTCTTCTCGTTGGCGTTGACCAGGTTCGAGGCGAGGATCGCTTCCAACTTGGGATGGCGGTTGATCACCTCGAACATCACTCGGTCAAACTCGCCGAGCACCGCTTCGGTGGTGCTCGCCTGTTCGGTGGCGCCGAGCAGGCCGGCCGCGTAGACGTTGGCGATGTGCTCGACGCCCACGTCGGCCTCGATCTGAGCCGCTACCCGGGCATGTTCGGCGGTAATGTCGCGACTTTCAGCCATCAGTTGTTACTCGCCTTGCCCGTAACGTCTTGACCAGAAGTGAACTGGCCCACCGCTTGCTGGATCAGCCGCTTGTGATCGGCCGGATTGAGTTGGCTGCCAACGATCTTGCCGGCCAGTTCGACCGCCATCATCGCGCTGCGATCGGCAATCTGCTGCAAGGCGTCGCCGGTCGCGTTCTCAATCTGCTTCAGCGCCCGTTGCTGCTCGGCCTGGGCTTCTTCCTTGGCCTTGTCGATCAAATCGTGGCCGAGCTTCTCGGCGTCGCGGCGGCCTTGCTCGACAATCCCTCGAACCTCGTCACGGGCCGCAACCAGCTTCTGCTCATACTGAGCCAGAAGTTGCTTCGCCTGCTCGTTGGCCGCCTCGGCTTGGGCAATCTGATCGGCAATGCCGTGCTCGCGTTTGTCGAGCGCCTGGGCCAACGGCTTCCAGGCGAACTTGGCAAGGATCAACATCAGGCACACAAAGACCACCGCGGTCCAAAGCGCCAAATCCATCTTCCAGGCCGAGGGGCCCAGCGGATTGATGTCACCACTGCCATGCTCCGCGGCCAGGGCGGGCACGGCTGCGAACGCAACCAACGTCAGCACTGCCGCCACAATACTCGTCGAACGATTGAACATGGTAACTCGTTCCAAAAAGGACGACCGCGTTACGTCTTCACGATGCAGACGATCAGGGCGAACAGCGTCACGCCTTCGAGCATCGCCGCGGTGATGATCATGGCCGTCTGGATGTTGCCGGCCACTTCCGGCTGACGGGCCATACTCTCCACCGCGCACGACCCGATCCGACCGATGCCATAGCCCGCGCCGACCATCACCAACCCCGCTCCGAAAGCGGCGCCTGCCAGGATGTTCCACGGGGTCGCGGTCGCCGCCACAGCCGCTGGGGCCGCCGCGGGGGCCTTTTCCGCATCGGCGGCAAACACCAACGTCGGGGCCACGACGACCGAAAGCAGTACCAGCGACAACACGACGAATTTCGAGTACCTGTTCACGAGACGCATCTCCTTGAAAAAACTTGGATGATTCGGCATGTTCTTTTCCCTCACCTCAGTGCTGATGAACCGACATGCCGATGAACAATGCTGCCAGGAACGCAAAAATGTACGCCTGCAAAAAGGCGACGAACAATTCCAACATGCTAATCGCCGTGCCGCCGAAGACGGCCAGCGGAGCCACACCATACCACAGGATCGACGTGGCCATCGCCGGAATGAAACCGATGATCATCGCCAGTACCAGGTGCCCGCCAAACATGTTGGCCAGAAGACGCACCGCCAAGATGCAGTGGCGAATGATCAGGCCGACGATCTCCAACACCAGCACCATCGGCACCAGCAAGACCTTGAGCACGGGCGGCAAATCCATCTGGGGGCAAAGCCCTAGCCAAAAACCGGCCGCCCCGTATTTTTTCATCCCCGAGCCAATGCCCGCCAGGAAGGCCACCACGGCCAGCGGCGCGGTGGTGTTGATCGAGGCGGTGGGCGAACCGAGCCACGGCAACAGGCCCAACAGATTGCAGAACAGGATGAAAAAGAACAAGGTTAGAATCAAGGGCAGGAAGCGGTCGGCGTCGTGATGGCCAATCGCCGGCCGCACTACTTGGTCGCGAATAAACAAGATAATGGCTTCAAACAGGTTCCAGAATCGCCCCTTCGGCGGGCTGCCGCTGGCCATCCGTCGCGAGAGCGGAACGAAGATCACGATCATCAACACGGCCGCCACCAGTTCCAACACCATGAACTTGGTCAGTTGCAGCCCGAGGATCTTCGGCAACTGGAGATGGAGGCCCATCGGCAACTCGAGGAAGGTTGCGTCCTGGACGTGCTCGGCAAGTTTGACCGGATCAAGTTGCATGATGCGTTTAGGCGGGCGTCGACTGCGGAGGGCGATTCTCGCTGGGCAGCGAAAGCACCGTGGCAGTCGCGAGCGTGAACGGGTAGTAAACCAGAAGATAATACACGAGCCCGGCTTGAGCTAGCGGCCCACCCGAGAGATGGATAATGCCGACGCCGATCAAAGGCACGGCGGTTCGCAAAAACATCGATAGCAGCAGGGCCAGCAAAGCCTGCCGCGGATCGCGCAACCGCTCGGACACGACCAACCCGCCAATCCCGCCAGCCAGACACAGACCGGCGACCAGCGTGGCCGCCTGAAATCCCCGGCTCCCCGCGTAGCCGATGATCCAGGGCGCGGCGATGGCGTGTACCGCCAGGACCACCGCGGCTAGCACGATTAGCCGTATTACCGGGCGCTGTTTCTGCAAGAACCTGAGACCCATCTACGCGCTCAACGTTGCCTGGAATTACCGTTGCCTGGAATTCCTGCCCGAGGAAACACCCGACGGCTTGCTTCGCACCAGTCGCATCAGGCTGAAGGTGGCGGTGACAAACCCCAACACTGCCCCCAGGATCAGCAGCAGCATCCCGGTGCCAAGTCGTTGGTCGAGCCAATAACCGGCCAACGGCGGCAAGACCAACTCCAATGAAATCGTCGTGATTCGGGAGGACCACTCGAGGGCTGCGGCATACGGCGACCTGGTCGACTGCGGCACGGGAGGCCTCGAGAAGGATTTTACTAAGTTTCTCTGTTAAAATAAAAATCGTATTGATTCGCCGTAGGAAAGTCAATCAGCAAGAGAATTTAGCAACTTTTACTTCGACCCTATCCGGGGCTCGACTGAACGATGCAACACGGTGGAGCGTATAGACATAGGTGTCGGACGCCAGACAGTTGCTAGGACCGATTGCGACAAAAAAACGTTGCGTATTTTAGGCAGTCTGCGTACAATGAGTTCTGGAAGCATCGCCCACTCGGCCCGCCGGAAGAGCGGGCATCCCTCCTGCCGTGGGCGGTGCACGGTGGCGACGAACCACCGTTGACCCGGTGACAAGAGCCCACCTGTCACGGACGACACCACGCGATACGACCGGTCTGAAGTTGGTTGCCCTGGGGCAGGACCGGTAAACGGGAAGCTGGAAATGAGTGTCGTCATGACCACTGCAGAACTGAAGAGCCGCACAGTCCGCGATCTGGCCTTGATGGCCAAGAAGAAGAAGGTGCCCGGCTGGCACTCCATGAAGAAGGAGGAGTTGGTGTCGGCCTTGATTCAGGCCGCCCGCCGCGATCGCTCTGCTGAGACGTCCACCCGCACCGACTCCCGGCGCGCCAATGGCAAGTCTCGGCCGAAAACGGTGGAACGGATCGAGCAATTTCGGACGAAACTCTCCGAGGCGAAAGACCTGACCTTCCGCAGCATTGATGATTCGGCCGGCCAGGCCAAGGATCGCCTGGTATGCATGGTTCGCGATCCCTACTGGTTGCATGCCTACTGGGAGCTGAGCCGCAAAAGCATCGAGCGCGCTAAAGTTGCCTTGGGGCAGCACTGGCACGAGGCCCGGCCGGTCCTCCGACTCTTCCTCGTGATGCGCGAAGGGGCCACCCCGGCAACTCGCAAGTGGATTCGCGACGTCGACATCCACGGGGGCGTCAACAACTGGTACATCGACGTCCAGGATCCGCCCAAGAGCTATCAGCTCGAGGTCGGTTACTTGGCCGGCGAAGGCCGTTTCTTTTGCCTGGGGCGGAGCAATGTGGTCACCACGCCGGCGGCGACCGGCGGAGAGACGTTCGACAAGAACTGGGCCGACGTCGCCAAGGATTTTGACCGGATCTTTGCCCTCAGTGGTGGCTACAGCGAGCCCCAGGCGCATGGGGAACTCCGCGAAGTCTTCGAGGAACGATTGCAGCGGCCGATGGGCGAGCCGGCCACCATGCACTTCGGCCGCGGCGCCGGTCCGGCACCGCGGGAAGGTTTTGAATTTCAGGTGGACGCCGAACTGATCGTGCACGGGGTAACTCACCCCGAGGCCCACGTGACCCTCCGCGGTGAGCCGGTGAAGCTGCGCAGCGACGGAACATTTGCCGTCCGCTTCAACTTGCCTGACCGTCGGCACGTCCTGCCAATGACCGCCAGCAGCCGCGACGGGGCCGAGCAGCGGACGATTGTCCTGGCGGTCGACCGCAACACCAAGGTCATGGAGCCGATCAGCCACGAAGTAGGGGAATAGGAGGCCCTTCCTTCCTCCCCCGGGTGTTTCGTACAATGCTGACATGTCCAATGATTTGTCGCAGGTGCTGAAGGCCTGGGTGTTTCGTCCCGACGACGTGCTGGTCCGGATCATCCCCGGCGATGATGGTCGGGGAAAAATCCAACTGCGGGTCGATCTTGGCATTCTCCAGATGGAGATGGACGGCCGTCCCGACGGCGTCCGACCCGAAGGCTTCGACTCGTGGTTCGAGTACTACGAGCACCAGCAACAGGCGCACGACGAGTCGCACCTGGACGACGCCCCGTTTCTGCTCTCCGAAGAGGCGAGCCTGCACCTTTGGCGCGAGGCGGTGCAATACTATCACCGCTATCTGAGCTTCTGGCACCTCGAGATGTACGAACTGTGTGCTCGCGACACGGCTCGCAACTTGCGGCTGTTCGCTTTTGTCCGAGCCCACAGCAAGGACGACCGGCAGAAACTGCAATTCGACCAGTGGCGGCCGTACGTGATCATGATGCACAGCCGGGCCGTCGCCACGCCCCTCTTGCAGCAGCGCATGTACGACGAAGGTCTGCGGGTGATCGAGGCCGGCATCGAAGCCATCCGTGAATTCCTCGACGAATACGACCAGAGCCACCGCGCCGAAGAATGTGTGGAATTGGTCAGCCTGGAACGGTGGCGCGACGAGATCGTCAGCCAGGAGGAGCGGGCAGCGGCCGCACGGCCGAAGACCGCGGTGCAAGTCCTGCGACAGCAACTCGACGCGGCCATCGCCGCCGAAGAGTTCGAGGAAGCTGCCCGGCTTCGTGACCAGATCCGCAAGCTCAGCGAAGAACCGCCGACCGAATAGGCCCGATTCCCACCCTCTGACCATTCTGCCCGGGATTTCCTCCTGTGATTCTGCTTCAAAGCATCAACAACTTCCCCGAAAAGCTTCGCGGCGGCGCCGTCGCGATCGGCAACTTCGACGGCGTCCATCTCGGTCATGCCCGGTTAATCGCCCGGCTGAAAGAAATGGCCCGGCGGATCGGCGGTCCCTCGGTGGTATTCACTTTCGATCCGCCGCCGACGCGCGTGTTGCACCCGGAAGTGGCCCCCGAGCCTCTGCTCTGGCTGGAGCGCAAGGCCGAGATCCTCGAGGACATGGGCGTCGATGCCGTGTTGGCCTACCCGACCGACCGGGCGCTGATGCAGATGGACGCCCGCGAGTTCTTCGATTGCATTGTCCGTGATCGTCTCGCCGCCCGCGGCCTGGTCGAGGGGCCCAACTTCTACTTCGGCCACGACCGTTCCGGCGACGTCGACGTCCTGCACCGCTTTTGTGCCGAGGCCGGTTTGGCGTTTGAAGTCACCCAGCCGGTGGAAATCGGCGGGCAAATTGTCTCCAGTTCCCGCATTCGGGAAGCGATCATGGTGGGCCGGGTCGAAGAAGCTGCCGCCATGCTCGGCCGCCCCTACCGCATCTGCGGCGAGGTTGTGCACGGGGCCGGCCGCGGCGCCACGATCGGTTACCCCACGGCGAATGTTGATCAGATCCCAACCTTGATGCCGGCCCAAGGCATTTACGCCGCCCGCGCCTTGGCCGATTACATCTGGTATCCGGCCGCCGTCAGCTTGGGGCCAAACCCGACCTTCGCCGAAGGGGGACTGAAGACCGAAGTCTACATCATCGGGTTCTCGGGCGACCTCTATGGGCAGCTGATCGAGGTTGACTTCCTGGCCAAATTGAGGGAAATTAGGCGGTTTGAGTCGGTCCCCACGCTGATCGAACAGATGGGCCGCGATGTTGCCCGGGCGATCGACATCGCCCAATGCACCGGTTGCTAATCAGAACGATTCCCGGCAGCATCGGGCTACTACCACGATTCGTCCATAACGCCTGAAAGGGCTCGCTTGCTCCATGATTAATTGGCCTCGCTTCGTCGAGATCGTTCGCAGCCACGATCGTTTCGTTCTGACCACTCACATTCGCCCCGACGGCGACGCCCTTGGCAGCCAGCTTGCCATGGCCGCGATTCTCGAATCGCTCGGCAAAGACGTGCTGCTCTGCAACGCTTTCGCCGTGCCGCCGAACTTGCAATTTCTCGATGCCAAGCGACAATCGCGGCAACTCGGCGTCGACGTCACCGAAGCCGACCTGACCGATCGCCAGGTGCTGATCGTGTTGGACACCACCGCCTGGGCACAACTGGGCGCGATGAGCGAGGTGATCAAGAACACCAAGATGCTCAAGGCGGTGATCGACCACCATGTCAGCGCCGACGACCTCGGCGCCGAACTGTTCAAGAACGTCGAGGCCGAAGCCACGGGCCGATTGGTCGTCGAAGCCGCCGATGCCCTCGGGGTGACGCTTATCCGCGAAATCGCCGATCCGGCCTTCGTCGCCTTGACCACCGACACCGGCTGGTTCCGTTTCAGTTCTACCTCGGCCGGCACCTTGCGTCTGGCCGCGCGACTGATCGACGCCGGCGCACTGCCCGATCAACTGTACAAGCACCTGTACGAAAACGACACCCACGGGCGTTTGCAGTTGATCGGCTTGGCCCTGGCGCACACCCAGACCGAACTTGGCGGTCGCTTGATCCACACCTATCTGGAACAGACAGATTTTGCCGCCAGCGGGGCACTGCCCTCCGACAGCGAAGACATTATCAACATGACGCTGGCGGTCGGCGGCACCCAGGTGGCCGTGATCCTCGTCGAGCAGCCCAGCGGCGGCTTCAAAATCAGCCTGCGAAGCCGATCGAAGGTCGATTGCAGCGCGATTGCCGAACAATTTGGCGGCGGGGGACACAAGAAGGCCGCCGGCGCATTCCTCCACGAACCGCTCGAGTCTGCCCGAAATAGGATTCTCACCACCGTCCGCGCCGCGATGCAGCCGCTCTTGACCCCTACATAAACCGGTAGCCCACCATGCACGAATCCAGTTCCTACGACCCAGGCACGTCGGGCGGCAATCGCCGCGATTTCTTGGCCAAGTCGGCGGCGGTCCTTGCCGGCGGTACCGCCCTGGCCGTCCCCGCGGTGGCCGGCGTGACCACGTTTCTCAATCCCTTGCGGCAGAAGAGCGAAGGCGGCCAATTCCTCCGGCTGGCTTCGCTCGACGCCCTGCCCAGCGATGGGACGCCCGTCCGCGTACCCGTCTGCATCGAGCGGAGCGACGCCTGGAATCGCTATCCCAAGGAGTCGGTCGGGGCCGTGTACCTTCGTCGCGTGGACAACGGAGTGCTGGCGTTGCAGGTGTTCTGCCCGCATGGCGGCTGCGCCGTCAACTACGACGAAAAAGGCAAGCAATTTGCCTGCCCCTGCCATGCCCAGCCGCGGTTCGATCTCGAAGGCAAGCGGGTCGACGGGGCCAAGTCGTTCAGCCCCCGCGACATGGACTCGCTCGACGTCGAAATTCGAAGCCAGAACGAGGTGTGGGTCAAGTTCCAGACGTTTCTCTACGGCACCACTAAGAAAATCGCCCAGGCGTAGTTGGCGGTCCGTTCGACTCCTTCGCGGCCCGCGCTCCCACCAGTTTCGTTGTTCATGAGGTTCGATGATGAAAGCTTTCTATGCTTGGCTTAACGAGCGGACCGGCGTCGGCGACTGGCTCGGTATGCTGCGCGAGGTGCCAATTGCTGGCAGACCGTCCTGGAGCAAGGCCCTGCCATGTGCCGTCGTGTTCACCTTCCTCATCGAGGCGATCACCGGTTTCTTCCTCTGGATCTATTACAGCCCCAGCGCGCAGACGGCCTGGGAGAGCGTCTACTATCTGCAGCATCACGTCGCCGGCGGTTGGCTCGTCCGTGCCATCCACCATTACGGTGCCCACGTGTTGCTCGCTCTGCTGATTGTTTACGTCCTGCAATTTGTGTTCACCCACGGCTACCGGGCGCCGCGTGAGTTGGTTTTCTGGGCAGCGGTGGGCCTTGGGCTCTGCGCCCTGGCCGCCTTCCTCACCGGCGACCTGCTCTCTTGGGATCAGAACGGCTACATGGCCACCAAGACCCGCACCGGTTTCCTGACGCTGATTCCCATGATCGGTGACAGCTTGCTAAAGATCGCCATCGGTGGTCCCGGCCCCGCTTTGGGCCACCTCGCCGTGACCCGCTTCTTCGCCCTGCATGTGGCCGTTTTCGGCGGCGGCTTCATCCTATTGCTGATCCTGCATGCCTTTTTACAGCAGCGGGCGAACGCCCTCGAGGTGGCGGTCACCGGGCAAGGCAACGCCTATTGGCCACAGCAAGCCTGGCGAAGCATGGCCATCTGCCTGTTGACGTTCGTGGCCATTCTGCTGCTGTCCCTGCAACACGGCACGGCCGGCCCGCGTCTGCTCTCGCCGGCCGATCCCGACCCCTTGAATGCCTACAACGCCGCGCGGCCCGAGTGGTTCCTCACCGGCGTGTTTGAATTGTCGCACAAGTTCTCCGGTTCCTGGAGCATCGTGCCGATCTTCATACTGCCGGGGATGCTGGTGGCGATCGTCCTGGCGATGCCGTTCGTGGCCAAGCGCCCCGGCGGCCAGGCCTTCAACGTCACCTTCACCTTGTTCGTCCTGTTGGGCCTCGGTTGGCTGACCTATCACGGGCTGGCCAAGGATCGCGCCGACCCACAGCAGCAGAAGGAGATCGCCTACGAGGAGAAACAAGCCGAGCGCGTGGTACAATTGGCCCGGCACCAGGGCATTCCGCCCACCGGCGCGCTAACGCTCTTGAAAAACGACCCCAAGACCCAAGGCCCCAAGCTTTTCGCCCAATGCGCCAACTGCCACGATCACATGGCGAAGGGAAACAGCGAGATTGCCGGCGCTCCTATGTCTGAGGACATCAAGGCCGAACAGTCGTCGGCTCCGAATCTGGCCGGCTTCGCTAGCCGCCGTTGGATCGCAGGCCTGCTCAATCCGAAGCAGATTAGCACCTCGCAATATTTTGGCGACACGAAGTTCCGTGGCGGCAAGATGGCCGTGTGGGTCAAGGAGAACCTCAGCGACCTGGATGACGAGCAGAAGGCAAGCCTTGAGAGTCTGGTGATCGCGTTGTCGGCCGAAGCCCAACTGCCGTACCAGAAGGACTTGGACGCCAAGGACGCGAAGCGGATCGAAGAAGGCCGGAAACAGATCGCCGAGTTCGGCTGCTCCGACTGCCACCGCTTTGACGGCAAGGGAGGAGCAGGCGCTCCCGACTTGACCGGCTACGGCTCGCCGCAGTGGATCATTGGGATCGTTCGCAACCCGGGCGATCCCCGCTTCTACGGCAAGGACAACGACCGCATGCCGGCCTACGCCTCGCCCCGCGGCGATGCCTCGCAAGACACCCTGACGCCGCAGCAGATCCAGTTGATCACCGACTGGCTCCGCCGCGACTGGTACGAGGCGGAGTAAAGAATGCTGAGGCAGAATGCAGCATGCCAAGGTCTGCCAATCCCTAGTCCCTAGTCCCATGCCCGACCACGCCCAATTAATGATCTTGCTCTGGACGGCGCTGTTCGGCGGGGCGGTGGGCAGCTTCTTGAACGTGGTCATCTACCGGCTGCCCAACGGGCTGAGTCTGGTGACGCCGCCGTCGCACTGTCCGAAGTGCAAGAACCGCATTCGTTGGTACGACAACGTGCCGGTCTTCGGCTGGCTTTTGCTCGCCGGGCGGTGCCGGGCGTGCCGCTGTTGGATCCCCGTTCGCTATCCCCTGATCGAGGCCTTTACGGCCGCAATGTTCGCCGCGGTGGCGGCCGTCGAGATGCACGCCCTCGCCACGGTCTACCCGGTGCATGTGCTGCTGTTGTGCACGCTGCTCTGCGCGGCCCTGATCGAGTACGACGGTCACCGGCCGCCGTGGACGCTGTTTCTGCCGGCGATTCTGGCGGGCGTGGCAGCGCAGTTCTTCTGGCCATCGCTGGTACTGCCCAGTCCGACCTCACGATTGTTGACGCTTTTGCCGTGTGGCGTCCCAGCCTGGTCTCTGCTGGCCCTCGGCGGGGCGATCCTGCTTGGCGAACTAGGGTGGCGGCCCGTCTTCGGCTTGGCCTTGCTGGCCGTTTTGCTGGGGCTCGGGTCTATAGCGTTTGTGCCGATTGCCCTAGCCGTTTTGGTCATCCAAGGAGTATCCTGGCTGCTGCGAGGCGTCTGGCCAAAGAAACCGATGCCGCCGTTTGCTGCCCTCGGCGTGATTACCTTAGCCTGGATTCTGCTTGTCGCGTGGATTGGCGCTTGATCGAGCGCGACGTACCTTTGAGAGTCCCCTTACGAGCCGTTGCCGAGCCGTTCCATGCCCCAAGATCCCGCCGCCAACCTGGAAAAAATCCTTCAGTCGCCCAGCTACCGCGTCGCCTATAAGGACGTCGATTTCCTGATGCGACCGGAGATGCGGGCGGCCCGCATCGAACTCGAACTGCTGAAGCCCGAGTTGTTCCTACACGAGAACAACATCCGTTCGACGATCGTGGTCTTCGGCAGCACCCAGATCATCGATGAGCCGGACGCGCGGAGACGTCTCGACGAAGCCGAGCGGCTGCTGACCGAGGATCCCGACGACGCGGTGCGGCAGCGAAACGTCCTTCGCGCCAAGAACCTGCTTGCCCGCAGCCGCTACTACGACGGCGCCCGCCAGTTCGCCCAACTCGTATCGAAGGCCGGCCAGGAAGAGCCGCCCCGCGACTACGTGGTTGTCACCGGCGGCGGACCGGGCATTATGGAAGCCGCCAACCGCGGCGCGTTCGATGTGGCCGCCAAGTCCGTCGGCCTCAACATCCGCTTGCCGATGGAGCAGCAGCCAAACCCCTACATCACGCCCGAGTTGTGCTTCCAATTCCACTATTTTGCCCTGCGAAAATTGCACTTCCTGCTCCGCGCCAAGGCGCTGGTCGCTTTCCCCGGCGGCTTCGGAACGCTGGACGAGTTGTTCGACGCCTTGACTCTCCGCCAGACCAACCGCATGCAGGTGATTCCCGTGATCCTCTTCGGGCGCGAGTACTGGGAGCAGGTAATTGATTTCCAGTTTTTGGCCGATCAGGGTACGATTGCCGATAAGGATCTCGACTTGATCAGCTACGCCGAGACGGCCGAGGAGGCCTGGGAATTGATCCAGACAACGGCCGACGCCGCTAGCAGATAGTTCTCTGCCAGCAAGACCGCTTAACACTTTATTGACTCTCAAGGAACCAAAACCGTGCACTTGTGCAACAAATTCACCCGATTCGGCCTGATTCTCTTGTGCCTGGCTTTCTTCACGACGGCTTCACTGGCCACCGCCCAAGAGAAGAAATCGGCCGAGAAGCCGAAAGCCGAGAAGAAGGCCGAGAAGAAGGAAGTGGGCAAGGACAAGGAGCAGGCGGCGGTCGATTTGTACAAGGTTCCCGAGGGCACCACGAAGGAATTGATCGACTACATCAAGAAGGTCGCCACCACTCCGCCGGCCGACGAGCAGTCGCGGCAAAAGGCCCGGCAAGCCATCCTGACCGCCGCGGAGCGGATCCTCGCCCAAAAGCCCAGCGACGACGAACGGGAGTTTGGCGTGCGGGCGAAAATGATGATGCTCCCCGGCGAGAAAGAACTGGGCGAATTCTCGCAGGAATTGGCCAAAGCCGGACATCCCCAACTTGCCCGCTTGGTTCGCGGATTCACCCTCCAACTGAAATTGCGGCAACTCGATGATTCCGACACCGCGGAAATGAAGAAGGCGATCGAGGAGGTGTTGAAATACTTCGAGGACGGCACGCCACAGCCCAACGACGCGGGGCTGGCCTTCCTAACCGGCAACCTGGCGGAAATGTCGGGCGACAACGAATTGGCCATCCGCACCTATAGCGCGCTGGCCGTGGCCTTCGGGGCCGCCAAGGATCCGCGGTTGATGGAGTTCGGCAAGACCTTGGCCGGCGTCGTCCGCCGCCTGCAGTTGCCCGGCAATGAGATGAAGATCGAAGGCAAACTGCTGGACGGCAAGTCGTTCGACTGGTCGAAATACGCCGGCAAAGTCGTGCTCGTGGACTTTTGGGCCACTTGGTGCGGTCCCTGCGTGGCGGAAGTGCCCCACCTGAAAAAGGCTTACGAACTGTATCACGACAAGGGCTTCGACATCGTCGGCATCAGCCTCGACCGCCGCAAAGCCGATTTGGAGCGTTTCGTCGAAGAGCGAACGATTCCCTGGGCAATCGTCTTCGACGGCGACAAGCCGAGCGCGACCGTCGGCTATTACGGGATCATGGGCATCCCCACCCAAATCCTCATCGACCAGAAAGGCAAGGTCGTTTCCCTCAGCGCCCGTGGCGAGGAACTGAATCGCCAATTGGCCAAACTCCTCGGCCCGGTCGAAGAGAAGAAGGAAGGGAAGGAGACTGGAGCCACCAAGGTCTCTGTGCCCGGCAGCCAGAAGACCGAAAAGAAGGCTGGCTAACCTTCCAGGTGTTGCGCCCTCGTCGGCTTACGTGGGCAACCCAATTCCCAGTTCCAAGAACCGGGGTTACCAATCAAAGCGCGATCGGCTATTAGAACGAGCCTCGTGCTGGAAAGGAATCTGCGATGCGACGAGGGATCGTCTCCGCATTGTGCGTTGCGTCTTTTCTCGCCCACCTCAGCCACGCGGGCGAGGACACCAAGGCGGTCGCCCGACAACTGATCGCCGAGGCTTGCAGGCAGGCGGAACAATTGACCGATCCAAACGAGTTGGTCGCTGTCTACCCCGAGATCGCCCGGGCCCAGGGCCGCTCAGGTGATCTGGCGCCCATGCAGAAGAGCTTCGAGCGAATCTCGCCTGCCATGGCGCAAATCCGGCAGGTAACCCTGTATTGGCTGATGGGTGAAATTCAGATCATGGCCGGCGATCTGGCCGGGGCACGAGAGACGGTCCAGAAAGCCAAGGAAACGGCGCCGCACGACACCAACGGTTTCGAGGACAAGGCTCACAACTACGAGTTGATTCTACGCCTGCAATTGAAGCTGAACGACAAGACGGGGGCAGAAGAAAGCGTGCTGAAATCGCGAGAGATTGCCCAGGCAAATCCGCGCACCGATACCTTTTGTACGCTTGCAAAGATGCAGATTGCGGTGGGCAATCGTACTGCGGCGCGGGAGAGTATCGCGCAGGCCAGAGCCATTGCGGGGAAGACCCACAGCGAAAATCCCACTTCGCTTCCTGAAATTGTTCCGGCTTACGGAGTTGCAGGGACGGCGCACAGCGCATATTGGAGCGACCTTTTCGAAATCGCGAGGGCCGAAGCCGCTCTGGGCGATATCGCGGCCGCCAAGGCGACGCTGACACGCGCTCCCAAGGACGATCTTGGAACGACGATCGCTTACCAAGCGATCGTCACTGCTCAATGGAAACAAGGCGACTTTACCGGTGCCAAAGAGACAGTGAAGCTGTTTGCCCCACGGTTGGCCGGCAATCGCGCATCGGCTTTGGTCCAGATCGCGATCGAGGAGGCCAAGGCAGGGCGGATGGATGCAGCCCGAAGCACGATCAGCGAGATTCAAGATGTCTTTTTGAAAACGGCTGCCCTCCAGCAGATCGCTTCAAACAGGGTAGCACTGAAGGATTTTTCCGGGGCCGAGGCGATTGCGGCGGAAATTCTTAAACCGTCGTCCAATGCGAAGGGGGGCTCGGCGGAAAGCCTTCGCTGCACAAGGGAAGCTTTTGCGGCCATGCTTTACGTGCGGATTGCGCAGGCGCAAGAGAAAGCGGGGGATCAGGCGGCGACCAAACGGAATTGGAGTTTGGCGGAAGCAGCGGCGCGGCGGAGTGTCGAGGCAGCCAATAAGGCGATTGATGCTCTCCAGGGCGAGCCTGACAAAGAAGTTAAGGAAATGGAGCGACTCCTTTTGCTTATTCAGAGCGCGGCTGCCCTGGCCATTACCGGAGATGCCACAGGGGCAACCGCGACAGTCAACAAGGCGGCGGAGACGCCGTTGTTTCGCTGCCAAGGGTTGGCCTGGCTGGCCGATGCATGCGCGGCCGAGGACGGCGGCACCGTGTTGCTAGGGCACCTCGGATTCTAGCAGTTGAGCCACGTGGTGCGAACCCGCGCGGGTGCCACTGCTGGCTGGTCCAGCAGTGCCGTTCTGCGGCGAACTAATCCGTGCTGTCCAGCCATTCACCCGGCAGCCGATGAACGGTCGGCAACGGCGGGTATTGCCGCGGGGGATCGACCAGGTAGTAGCGGGCACTCGACCATTGCCAGTCCACGGCTCTCGTCACAAGCTGTCGGCGAACGGGATTGTGATGCAAGTAGTCCATCGCGGCCAGTACGGTGGAAGGCTTCGTGACGTTCCGGTCGTAGCCTGGCCCTTCCTGCCAAAAACGAAAGGTCTTAACCCCTGGACGCTGTTGGACCGTCAGCCGTTCGAGCAACTTGCTCTGTGATTGGAGAAGCAATTGCTTGACGCGATACGAAAACGGCCGTTTATTGAGGTACAGCAAAGGAATGTCGGGAGGCCGACTAACGGGAGGCCGGCAAACAGGAGCTTTTGGCTTAGAACGCCCGACGTTATTTACCTGAGTATCAATAGTGGCCTTCAGAAGAGCATCGATCGTGTCGGCCTCGGCGAGCGGGTAAACCAGCCAGTGCACATGCTCCGGCATGAAGACAAATGCGGTCAGTCGATAACGATGGCTGTTCGTCGCCCTATCAATACTCTCGGCCAGCATCGCTCGCCAGGCATCGGTTGTCAGCAAGGGCAAACGACGGTAGCAGGAAAAGGTGAGTTCGTGGATATGGCCGGGATCGTTGTAGTGCCGGACTTGTTTGCGATGCCCCGATGCCCGTCCCATGCCCGAAATCTTAACCGCAACCAGCACTGCTGGACAAGCCAGCAGTGGCACCCGCGCAAAAAAGGTTAACGGCGTAGAGTGGCACCCGCGCGGTATTTTCGATAAGCCAATATGCCCATAAGCAGAACAAGAAGGCCGACGCAGATCAAAGTTCCGCCCGATTTTATTCCTGGTTTGCCACCCACGTCACCGAGAGGCTGTCGGAATTTATCTGCTGGCAACAAATCGGGCATAACCAACCCCTTGCCATCAAACACATAAACCGCTTTCTCTCTCTCATCGAAGACTCGTTCGCCAGCTTTAAGTCCTAACGCAGCATAGGTGAACGACTGCTTGTCCAGCGGAGTATTTACATCCGATTCGCTCAGCTTCAATGATCGCCGTGATCGCAGCGTCTTCCCATCTTCGTTATAAGAACCATCGACAAACGTCTCTGGAACGTACATACCACCTTGCTTTCGGTACGACCATGTGCATCGCCTTGTTACCACACCGCTAGGCGAAACCTCGGTGAATTCGGCCAGGTTGAATCCTAGTTCGGACTTAGAGATAAATGTCGTTCTGAATTCGGAGCCTTTTGGTCCTCGCGTTATGGTGATTACAAAGGTGGGTTGAGTAACAAGTCCTTCACGCTTGACGGAGATTATTCGTTCCAGTCTATTTCGGTCCTGTGGTCGGCGATCCGACCATGCCGCCCAAATCTCAAGTAGTTTCGAGATTGGTTCGCCGTTGATAGCGAAGAGTAACCGCGGATCGACTACATCTGCCGACTGTCTGTTCTTTCCTTTCGACGGCTCTTGCAGAAACGCCACTCGCCCTCCCTTTGGAGCAAGGCCCTTGATTGGCGGTGTGTCGTTGATTTGGCCGATGACATGATTCGGATTCAGAAATAGGAAGTGTTCATCGGTAGCGATCGAGCGCTGTTGGAACGCCATCGTTGGAAACGTAAGCTCTCTGCCTGACTGCAATTCAAAATATTTGGAAGGAGCAGTGGACTCCATTGTTGTGAAAAGTGCATTGGCATCGGCATCGACGGCAAATTGCACTTCGGCTTTTGTTTTTTGAACTATTGGAAGACTGAAATCGTGGCGCGGAGAACTCTTCCGAAATAGTTCGCCATACTGACCATCAATCTGGCTTTCATCCTCCACCGCAAACCGTCCCTTCCACGTATGCAACAATTCTCGATTTGCACGCACTTGGTCCGCAACCATCTGCAGTATCTTTACTCTTTCCCCAAAGCTTTCCACTATTTGCTCTTCGGCCCTTGTCTGGGAAATCCACAGAAAGGCACCACTCATCGCAGATAGCAGCAACACGTTCCACCGGATTCTAAAGCTCACCATGCTTACTCCTGTAACCTTCATCAAGGTTGGTTGATGACCATCATAGCCGCTCGGGTGCCACTGGCTTTGCCAGTGCCAGTTCCATTTTGCTCGCCACTTCAGCGGTGCCACCAGCCCCATACACCTTCTATCAATAGCCGGTCTCTTGATAAGTCGTCCTTTGCCGTTCACGATACCAAATCGTGAAGCCGTCACCGGGTTCCGCCGCCACTGCTGGCTCGTCCGGGGCCGTCCGACAATTACGACCACCTTTCCTTTGCCCGAGCGGTTTCCGGAGGACAGCCCAGGGCCGCGGGGTGGCGAGGCGACGGACGCATCATGTCTTCCTCTGCGTCCCCTGCGGCCTCTGCGGTAAATCTTTCCCCGAACCCTGAACCGAAGCCCGAACCCGCTACAGCATATCGACCGGGTCCAAATCGACGATCCACTGCACGTCGTCCGGCGGCTGCAAATCGGCGGTCGCCTCGCGCAATGCCTCGCGAAGCTGATCGCCGTCCATCGCTTGCGCCTGAATCTGAAAACGGTAATTTCCCCTCAGCCTCGCAAAGGGGCAGGGGGCCGGCCCCAATACCCGCGCCGCCGGCTGTCGCTCCTTCAACGCCGTCGACAGCCGCTCGGCCAGGTACTTGGCAAATTCGCCGGTCGCCGCTTCCGCCGGCCCGCGAATCACCAGCCGCGCCATGCTCGCAAAGGGCGGATAGCAGAGCATCTGCCGGATCGGTAGCTCGCCCCGGGCGAACATCGCGAAATCGTGCCGCACGGCTGCTTGGATGGCCGGATGCTCGGGGCTGAACGTCTGCACCAGCACCCGGCCTCCCTTCGGCCCGCGCCCCGTTCGCCCCGCCACCTGCGTGACCAGGTGGAACGTCCGCTCGGCCGCGCGAAAGTCCGGCAAGTGCAGCGCCGTGTCGGCGTTGATCACGCCCACCAGCGTCACATCGGGGAAATCCAGCCCCTTGGCGATCATCTGCGTGCCCAGCAGGATCCGCACCTTGCCCGAACGAAAAGCCGCCAATGCCCGTTCGTGGCTGCCATGCCCCTGCATGGTGTCGGTGTCCATCCGCAGACACACGACCTCAGGGAACCGCGCCCGCACTTCGGCCTCGAGTTTCTGCGTACCCAGCCCCGAGTACCGAATGCCGGTAAACCCACACGTCGGGCAAATCGCCGGGGCCCGCATCTCATAATCGCAGTAATGGCACAGGGCAACCTCCTTGGTGCGATGATGCGTCAAAGCAATATCGCACTCCGGACACACGGCCGCATAGCCGCAGGCCGGGCACTGAATGTGCGTGGAAAAACCCCGCCGATTCAACAACAGGATCACTTGGCCACCGTCGTTGATCGCCGTTTTCACCGCCGCCAGCAATTGCCGGCTCAAAGCCCCGTGCGACAACGAGCCGCGCCCCTTTTCGGCCCGTAGATCGATTGTGCCCACCGCCGGCAGCGGCCGATCTTCCACGCGACGCGGCATCGAGACCAAGGTGTATTCGCCCGTCTGGGCTCGATGCCAACTTTCCAAGGACGGCGTCGCCGAGCCGAGCACCAGCGGGATTTCTTCGGCCTTGGCCCGAGCGACGGCCACGTCACGCGCGTGATAACGCGGGGCGCTGTCCTGTTTGAACGACGACTCGTGCTCCTCGTCCAAGACGATCAGCCCGAGATTCGGCGTCGGAGCGAAAATCGCGCTCCGCGCGCCCACGACCACAGAAACCTTGCCTTCGGCAATCCGCTGCCAATGCCAGTGCCGCTCTGCGTCGCTTAGGTGGCTATGCAACACGGCCACCGCGCCGAACCGCTGCCGAAACCGCTCCACCGTCTGTGGCGTCAGGCTGATTTCCGGCACCAACACAATCGCTTGGCGGCCGAAATGGATCACTTCCTGGATCGCCTGGATGTAGACCTCGGTCTTGCCGCTGCCGGTCACGCCGTGCACGAGGATCGTCTGGTACTGCCGCGAGTTCATCGCCGCGAGCACGGTTTTGAGGGCCATTTCCTGGTCCGGATTGAGGACCAGATGCTGTTGTCGCACCAGCTTGGCTTCATCGAGTTGGCCCGTGGCCACCCGCTCGCTCTTCGATCGGATCAACCCCTTTCGTCGTAAGGCGGTGATCGGACCGGCCGTGCAGCGCGCCGCCCGCTCGAGTTCCCCCGGCGTCAACGGTTGCCCGGCGGCCAACAGCGCTTTCAAGATGGCAAGCTGCTTGGGCGGCAGTTTCAACTCGTCCACCCGTCGCGCGGCCTCTTCGTCGACGGTCAGCAGCGTGGCCATCCGCGTGCCGGCGGCCTGCCGGACCCCGGCCGGCACCACGGCGTCGAGCACGGTCGCCCAATCGCACAGGTAATGCTCGGCGATCCAGTGCGTCAGCCGCAGCATCGCCGGCGACAGCAGGCTCCGCTGGTCGAGCACGCTGTGGATCGCCTTCAGTCGTCGCCGCCCGGCCGCCTTGGTCTCGACGCGAACGCAGTAACCCGTGACCAAACGGTTGGCAGCCCCCAGCGGCACCTGCACCCGGCGGCCGACTTCGACCACTTCGCACAACTCCTCGGGCACCAGGTAGTCGAACTCCCGCGCGGTCCCGGCCGAGAGCACGACCGAGGCCACCCGCCGCTGCGACTGGTCGTCAATCGCCCACGGCTCCGGTTCGGTCTCGAAGAGGTGCCGTTGTTCGGTCATGCAGAATCCGTTCCCGCTGCCTCGCTGGCAGCCCTATGCCAGGCACTCCCGCATGATCGCCACATACCGTCGACACGTTTCGACCATGTCGCCCGGATGCTTGTCTTGCTCGAGATCCATGTAGCCGTTGAAGCCGATCTGCTTCAATGCCGTAACGACCGCCTGGAAATCCATCACGCCCTGGCCGATGTGGACGAACTTCCGCACCAGGCCGTCGACGTCGCGCATGTGCAGGTTCATCAGGTGCCGCTTGGTCTTCTGGATCGCCACCGGGGGATACTCCCGCTGCGACAGCGTCCAGCCCACGTCCAGATTGTAACCCAGGTCGGGATCGCGCACTGCGTCCCAGAGTCGCAGGAAGGACGTGGCGTCGTGGATCATCGTGTGGGTGTGGTGCTCCAAGGTGAACTTCATGCCCTGGTTCTTGGCCCGCACCAGGCACTCCTTGGTCGACTCGACGAAGTTCTGCCAGAGCGCTTCCCAGTCGAAACCCGCGGCGATGTTGATATGGTATTTCTGGCCCGGTTTGGCGTTCGGCAAATCGTAGAAGCGGGGGAGGTAGCTATTGGCGCCCTTGGGGCTGCTCAACTCGCGGGCCCAGGGAGCCACGATGTTGACCATCGGCGCGCTCAGCTTGCGGCCAATGCGGCAACCGGCCTCGAAATAGTCCAGGTTCTGCTTCCGCACCTCGGGGTTCGTGCTGGTCAGCCCCTCGACGACCGGCTGGAAGATGACGAACTGCGAAACCTTGAGCTTGTTCTTATCGAGGCGGGATTTTAGGTCGGCGATCTTCGCGTCGGTCCAGAAATCGGTGATGTCGTTCCGCCCCAGCAGGATGAGCTCGATCCCCTCGAACCCCAGCCGCCCGATCTGCTCGATGGCTTCGGTCGGATCGGTGCCCGGTTTGAAGTCATGAAACACCCAACTGGTGCAGCCGATTCGTGGGCGGCCCTGGTTTGCGCTATCAGCAGTTCCGCTGTTCTGGGCAGCAGTCGCCGGTGTCGCCAGCGAGCCGAGGGCTCCGGCGGCGATGGTCGCCGTGGCAGCAGTAAGGAAATCACGTCGCGAACGAGGGCCGTCTTGATGGCTCACAGAAGCAGACTCCTGAGTACGAATTTTGCAGGGGAAAAACGTCATGTGGGCCGAACACAAGACAACTGCCGCCCATTGTACTGGATAGCCAAAAGGGTGGCGAGGGTCGCGGGCCGCTTCATCGGCGGATCCCGGATTGACGAAAGTGGGCCGGTTGCCGAAAATAAGGGCTTCGCGCGGGAGAGAAACTACCGGATTAGGGGATATTTACCAGGACGCACGAATGAATTACATCGAAAAACAAGATCCGCAGGTCTGGGCCGCCATCGCCGGCGAAATTGAACGTCAGCGCAACGGCCTCGAGATGATCGCCTCCGAAAACTACACCAGCCCGGCCGTCATGCAGGCCATGGGCAGCGTGCTGACCAACAAGTACGCCGAAGGCTACCCCGCTCATCGGTATTACGGCGGCTGCGAATACGTCGATGTGGCCGAGAACCTCGCCCGCGATCGCGCCAAGCAGATCTTCGGCGCCGAGCACGCCAATGTCCAGCCGCACTCCGGCGCGCAGGCCAATACGGCCATCTACTTGGCCACCTTGCAGCCCGGCGATGTGGTGATGGGCCTCGACCTTGCCCACGGCGGCCACCTTACCCACGGCATGAAGCTGAACATCTCCGGCAAGCTGTATCACTTCTACAGCTACGGCGTCCGTCAGGATGACAACCGCATCGACTTCGATCAGGTGGCCGCCTTGGCCCGCGAGCACAAACCGAAGCTGATCGTCGCCGGGGCGAGTGCCTATCCCCGCGAAATCCCCCACGGCCGTTTTGCCGAGATCGCCCGCGAGGTCGGTGCCAAGCTGTTCGTCGACATGGCTCACTACGCTGGCATCGTCGCCGCCAAGATGCACGACGATCCGGTGCCGGTGGCCGACTTCGTCACCTCGACCACGCACAAGACCCTTCGCGGTCCCCGCGGCGGCTTGATCCTCTGCAAGGAACAGTATGCCAAGGACATCGACCGCTCGGTGTTCCCCGGCATCCAGGGCGGCCCGTTAATGCACGTCATCGCGGGCAAGGCGATCTGCTTCGGCGAGATCCTCACGCCCGCCTACAAGCAGTACATCAAGCAGGTTCTGGAAAACGCCCAGACTCTGGCCCAAATGCTGCTCAGCGGCGGCGCCAAACTCGTCAGCGGCGGCACCGACAACCACTTGATCCTGGCCGACGTCACCCCGTTGGGCACCACCGGTCGCCAGGCCGAGCAGGCTCTCGATCGCTGCGGCATCACAGTCAACAAGAACATGATCCCCTTCGACCAACGCAAGCCGATGGACCCGTCCGGCATCCGCGTCGGCACTCCGGCCCTCACCAGCCGCGGCATGGGCACCAACGAAATGCGCTGCATCGGCGGCTGGATCCTCGAAGTCCTCCGCGCTCCGGAAGACGAAGCCCTCGCCAAGCGGATCCGCGGCCAGGTCGCCGACCTGTGCAAGCAGTTCCCGGTGCCGGGCGAAAAGGTGTCGGCTTAGCACGGGGGGCTCTGCCCCGAGCCCTGCAAGACAAAGCGATTGGAACCGCAGATAGACGCGGATGAACGCAGATGGGAAGGACCTACCTGCGACCGTTAGCGTTTGTCTGCGGTTTGTTTTGCTTGGCGGCCGGCCAGGCCCGTCGCGAAGGTCCGATGCGATCTATTGAACAACTGCTTGAGAAGGCAGTGTCACCTGTAGCGCTGGTTAGTCGCCCCGCGTCCCGCTCAAACTTCCTCTGAACCACGTGCTCTCGTCCGGGGGAATTCGCCAAGGCGTGCCGAATCTCTCGAGTACCGCTTGGCAACCGATTACCGCATTATCGCCTTCGTCCATGAATGCGAATAAACGCAAACCCTCATGTTGCCCAATCGCGGCGAGCGTTTGCTGGTCAAACGCCTAATAGCTGCGATCGTTTGGCGCTCCGCTCCAACCCTGGGCGTTGAAGTCGAACAAACTCGGGGTAACGAGGCGTCTGGTGGTTTGCGGTTCATGGTGCAGCCGAACGAACTGATAGAGAAAGGCAGGTAGAGCGGGTCGAGCTTTAGCGAGCCCCACCATTTATCAGCGGCAATCAGCGTCGATCAGTGTTCCACCGCGATGGTGTTGCTGGCCGTGCTGTTCCCGTTACTGACCACTGACCACTGAAGACTGAAGACTGAAGACTGAAGACTGAAGACTGAAGACGCTTCTAAAACCCCCTCGACGCCTGGATGTCGGCAAAATCGCGGAGGTGGTAGTCGACACCGACGTAATCGAGCACGCGGCACAGCGACCGTAGGGCCACGCCCATCCCGTCCGGCCCGCTCGATCCGCCCCAGGGGCCGCTGCCGCGCAGGTGCGGCTCCAGATCGAGGAACACGCCTGGGATCCCGCGGCGCTTGAGCTTCCGTTCCAGAGCCGGCAGAATCCGGCTAAAATCCCGCAGGATCGCCTCGTAGGCGGCATCGCCGGCATCGGCCGGCACGTAATGCTTTTGGATCTCCTTCTTTCCGGCCCGCGGACGAGCGATTTCAGCGGCCTCCGGGCGGCGGTAGTCCTTGATGTGCATCCAGCCCAAGCCCGGCTTCATCGCCAGATATTGCTCGAATAGTTGGGCCGTCGAAAAGCCCTGCACGAGGATGTTGGCCGCGTCAAAGACCAGCAGCATGCCGGGATGGTTCACCTGGTTATGGAGATCGGCCAGGATCTGACCGGTATGGCCGACCAGATGGGTGTCGACTTCGAGGCCATAGGTCAAATCGGCCCGGTGACAGGTCTCGGCAATCTGCCCCAATTGATCGACGACTTGCGGTAAGCATTCCTGCAAGTCGGCCCCCTTGGGCGGATAGAACGAAAAGCCGCGGATCAACTTCGCCTCTAGCGCGTGGGCAATCTCGCAGGCCTTCTTCACTTCGTGATCCAGGTACTTCTTGAACGGCACGTAAACCCGGTCGGTGCCGTCGTCCACGTCGCGAAGTTTCACCTTGCCAATCGGCGAACCGATCGAAGCGATATTCAGTCCGTACTCGTCCTGTAGGTGGCGGATTTTCTGGATTTCGCTAAGCGTGAGCTTCAGCACATTCTTTGACCCGCTGCCCAGGTCGATCATTCGCAGCGTGTAGTATTGCAGCCCGAGCGCGGCACACGTGGCGAATTGCTGCACGGCCGTCTTCTGGGGCGCCGCTTCATCGGCAAATGCGGAGAGGATCACGCGAGGATTGTCGGCCATGGGAGATTTGGGGGCTAAGTGTTGTGTTGACAGCTCGGCGTGGATTATCCGCCCTGGAGCCGAAATCAAATATGCGGGTGTTTGGTCAGCGAATGGTCGCCGGGCAGCGTCTGCCGGAAATTGGCGGTCACGGTGGTGGTGATGCCCCCGCGCGCCGAAAACTCCGCCGTCAGCGTCAACTGTCGTGGATGCAGGACGGCGACCAGGTCATCCAAAATCCGGTTGGTCACGTTCTCGTAGAAGATACCCTCGTTGCGAAACTGCTGCAGATACAGCTTCAAGCTTTTTAGCTCAATACACTTCACGTCGGGAATATAAGAAATGGTCAGCACCCCATAGTCCGGTTGGCCCGTCTTTGGGCATACCGAGGTGAACTCCGGGCAAACGATTTCGATCGTGTAATCCCGCTTGGGGTACTGGTTGTCGAATGTTTCCAGCGTATTGCGGAAATCGTCACTCATAACCGCTCCTTTCCTTCGTCCCTCTATTGTGGCATGATAGGACGATTGGGAATAGGGGGCCAGTGCCGCCCTGACAGAGACAGACGCTCGCCAAGCCCCGCGATCGTCATCCTGAGCGGAGCGAAGGATCTGGCCGCAAACCACGAAGATTTCGCTGGCTGCGTTTAGCGGCTGACGGCACGTCGGCCAGTAAGATCCGAGTTAACAAAATTGAGAGCGAGTCAAGTTTCAGTGTTTCCGATGCAGGTGCCATGGCCACGCTGGCGTGGCCATGCGGTGTTGCCCCCGTGTTAGCTGCCGGCAACACGCCGCGCCCGATCGAAGACCGTTTAGCTGGGTGCCACGGCCACGCTCGCGTGGCCATGCGGAATCGGCGACCTGCATATCAAAACCGTTTAGCGGCCGACGGCACGTCGGCCACCTGTCCGCGAAGAACCAATGGCCTTAACTCAACATCCCTCTGAAAAACCGGCCGTCCTCCTGCTGTCTGGCGGACTCGATTCGGCCACGGCCGGCGCGATCGCCCGGCATGACGGCTTCGCCCTGCACGCGATCTCGGTCGACTACGGTCAACGACACCGTTTTGAACTGGAAGCGGCCCGTCGGGTAGCAGCCTGGCTGGGCGTTCAACAGCACGTGGTTCTGACCGTACCCCTCAGCCAACTCGGCGGCAGTGCCCTGACCGATACCATCGCCGTGCCGAAGGACCGGAATACCGACCAGATGTCGCACGGCATCCCGGTCACCTACGTGCCTGCTCGAAATACCGTGATGTTGTCGCTGGCGCTGGCCTACGCGGAGGTGATCGGCGCGGCGGACATCTTCTTGGGCGTGAACGCCATCGACTACAGCGGCTATCCGGATTGCCGCCCGGAGTACGTCGAGGCCTTTGAGAAGCTGGCCAACCTCGCCACCAAGGCCGGCGTCGAGGGGCAACTGCAATTTCGGATCCACGCCCCTTTGATTCAGATGACCAAGGCCCAAATCATTCGTTGCGGGCTGGAACTTGGTGTCGACTACGGATTGACCCATTCCTGCTACGATCCGGCGGCGGACGGTCGCAGTTGCGGCCATTGCGACGCCTGCCAATTGCGTTTGCATGGTTTCGCCGACGCCGGCGCGAAAGACCCGTTGGAGTACATCTAGTCCGCTCGTCCTGAACCCCGAACCCTCTAAATCCCTAAATCCCTAGCTCTCGCTCTAGCCTCTAGCCCTATTCTCTAGCCCGTTCTTCCCCTGCCATGCTCTGCGTCGAACACCTCTCGAAAACCTACCTGACGCGAGGCGAACCGTTGGAAGTGTTGCGCGACGTCTCCTTGACGCTCAAGCCGGGCGAAAACGTGGCGATCGTAGGCCCCAGTGGGTCCGGCAAGAGCACTCTGCTCAGCATCCTGGGCGCCCTCGAGACGCCGACGGCCGGGCGCTTGGTGCTCGATGGGCAGAATCCAGCCGAGTTGGACGAAAAGGGATTGGCCGCGTTTCGTAATCGAAAAATCGGCTTTGTCTTTCAGGATCATCACTTGCTGCCGCAGTGCTCCGTGCTCGAAAACGTGCTGGTGCCAACCGTTCCCAACGGCGGCACCTCGGCGGCCGACGTGGAGCGGGCAAAGACGCTTTTGGACTGCGTGGGCCTCAGTGATCGCGCGGATTACCGCCCGGCCGAGCTTTCGGGCGGCCAGCGCCAGCGCGTGGCGATTGCCCGCGCGATGATTCGTCGGCCGCGGTTGGTGCTTGCCGACGAACCGACCGGCAATCTCGACCGGACAACAGCCGCCCAAATCGGAGAACTGTTGCTCGAGTTGCAGCAAAGTGAACAAAACGTGCTGATCGTCGTTACGCACAGCGCTCGTTTGGCAAGCCGGATGCATCGCCAACTCGAACTTGATGAAGGCGTTTTAACGGAGAATTGACTTGATCCTTCATACTTTCTCCTTCCTCCTTCATTCTTGTCCGCCATGTCGCCACTGCTGTTGATCCTACGATCGTTGTTGCATCACTGGCGGGCAAACGCGGCCGTGGCTGCGGGTGTCGCCGTTGGCACGGCCGTGCTCATCGGCGCCCTGTTGGTTGGCGACTCAATGCGCGGCAGTCTGACGCGGCTCGCCGTCGACCGTTTGGGTAGAGTCGACGAGGCGCTGGTCACCGAGCACTTTTTCGGCGCAAGCTTGGCCGAAAAAGTCTCGGGCACTTCGACGAATGATTGCCCCGCCGCACCGGTAATCATGCTTCAAACGGCAGTTGCCGCCGCCGATTCCGACGCGCCTCGCCAAGTGGCAAATGTCAAATTAATAGGCTCGGATGAGCGTTTTTGGCGATTGGGCAAAGGCGGCCTAAAAAGTCCCCTGCCAGCCAAGCAAATCGCGCTCAATCAGCCCCTCGCCGATCGCCTCGGCGTCCGGCCCGGTGACGCGGTGCTCCTGCGTCTGCCGAAACAAAGTGCAATCCCCGCCGACAGCGCCTTGGGCAGAAAACGGGAGACCATTCGTAGCCAGCGAGTCACCGTGCGCGAAATCATTCCGGCTACCGGGCTGGGACGTTTCGGACTGCAACCGACCCAGCAGGAGCCGCTGCTTGCCTACGTGTCGCTGGCCTGGCTCCAGGAACAACTTGAACAACCGTGGCGAGTCAACGCAATTCTGCTGGCGGGCCGCAGCGGCGGCGACCTGCGGCCCGACTTGTCCGACTACGGCCTGCACGTCGAACAGTCGCCGCTGGGCTACTTCAGTATTACTTCGGATCGAATGCTTATCGATCCATCAGCGGAGCAAGCTATACGCGGCGCGCTTTCCGCAGACGGAATACATGCGGCCGCGCAACCGGCTTTAACCTACCTTGCCAATACGATGGAGTGCAATGGCCGGCAAGTGCCTTACTCGACGATCACCGCCATCGATTTCCAGTGGCAAAGTCCCCTCGGGCCGTTTCTCTCGGTCGCCGGAATTCCGCTGCCGCCGTTGGCAGACGACGAAATTGCATTGAACGCCTGGACGGCCGATTCACTAAAGGCCCAAATCGGCGACACGATCCGGGTGACCTATTTCGAGCCGGAGAGTAGCGATGGCGAGGTGCGGGAGAAAACGGTTTCCCTTCGCTTGGCCGCCATCGTGGCCCTGTCCGGCGCTGCCGCTGACCGGACACTGACGCCGCCGGTCAAAGGCATCACCGACGAATTGACGATGAGCGACTGGGACCCGCCTTTCCCGTTCGATGCCAAACGAATCCGCCCAGCCGACGAGGAGTACTGGAATCGCTACGGCCCGACGCCAAAAGCCTTTGTCGCTTTGCCCACCGGCCAGCGACTTTGGGGCAGTCGGTTTGGGAAAATCACCTCACTTCGCTCCTCGAAAGATCCGACGGCACCGTTGCAGCAGCACCTCGCTCCGGCGGCGATGGGTTTCGTATTTCAACCCGTTCGGCAACAGGCCTTGAACGCGGCATCCGGCACGACTCCCTTTGGCGTCTTGTTTCTTTGCCTGAGTTTCTTTCTGATCGCCTCCGCCGTGCTCCTGGTTGCGATCCTCTTCCGCCTGGGACTTGAACAGCGGACTCGCGAGATCGGAACCTTCCTGGCCCTGGGTTTTACGCCAAGGCAGACGGGGCGCCTCCTGCTGATGGAAGGCGTAATCGTAGCGGCGATGGGAAGCGGATTGGGCGTACCGCTCGGTGTGGGCTACGCCGCAATGCTGCTACTAGGACTAAACACATGGTGGCTCGGGGCAGTCGGTACGCCGTTTCTTGGGCTCTCCATTTCCCCTGCCAGTCTGGCGGTCGGCTCGTTGTCCGGGATGGTCATTGCGACCGTTGTCCTTTGGCGAACTTGTGCGCTCCCTCGCAAAAGCACCCCTCGCCGTATGCTGACAGGGGACCTGGCGCCTTTGGAACAGACGTTGTTCGTCCCCGCGCGCAGGACCAAGACTCTTCAACTGGCTCTGGTGCTGCTTGCGACTTTGCCCACCGTTGTGCTGCTTGTTCTGAAGCTTGACGAGCGATTGCGAGCAACCATGTTTTTCTTGGCGGGAAGCCTGACGCTCGTCTGTCTGGTCAGCCTCGTACGGCTCCGTTTCAAAGCGGGAATGTGCTGCGATGCGATTACGCCGGGAGGAGGACTTCTGCGATTGTCATTGCGAAACATGGGAAGACATTCAGCGCGAAGCACCTCGACTGTCTCCCTGATCGCATGCGCCACTTTCCTGATTGTGGCGTTGAGCATCTTTCGAGTGGATCCAAGGCAGGGGCAGCCTTCGCTTCACAGCGGCAACGGTGGTTTCACAGTGGTTGCCGATTTGGATCAGACGGTTACCGGGAACTTGGACACCCGAGAAGGCCGTGCTGGGTTGGGAGTCCGTCCGGAAGACGAAGAGGTTCTTTCCAAATGCCGTTTTTTCCCCGTCAGAGTCCGAGCCGGGGATGATGCAAGTTGCCTGAACCTATACCGCGCTCGGCAGCCCAGGATACTGGGCGTCTCGCAGCAGTTCATCGAACGCGGTGGATTTCGCTGGGCCGAATCGCCCGACAACATTGTGAATCCTTGGCAACTTCTGAGCCGGCGACTGACCCGCGATGCCGACGGCGTGTTGCGGGTGCCGGTGGTGTTGGAGAAGAACACGGCCAACTATGCCTTGCAGTTATGGGGCGGCATAGGCGAGACCCTTGATATTCGGGATGGGCAAAACAAGCCGGTGCGCCTCGAAATCGTCGCACTCCTGGCCGACAGCATTTTTCAGGGCGACCTGTTGGTCAGCGATCAAGCTTTCTTGGAGATGTTCCCTGGCATCAGTGGCCATCGCATGTTCCTGGTCGAGGCATCGACGAAACCGCTTGCCGAGGTGATGGTGTCGCTGCAGCAAGCGTTGGGAGACTACGGGCCTGTCGCTGAGACGACCGGCCGGCGACAAGCCAAGTTCCTGAACGTGCAAAACACCTATCTTTCTGCCTTCCAGAGTCTCGGCGCCCTGGGTTTGCTGTTCGGAACGATCGGAATTGCAGTAGTCCAAGTGCGAAACGTGCTGGAACGGCGAAGCGAACTTGCGCTGTTGCTGGCAACTGGCTTCAGGCGGAGCGACTTGGCTCGGCTAGTACTTTTCGAACATGCTGGCCTGCTCTTGTTAGGTGTTGGAGTAGGGCTTTCAGCCGCGACCTTGGCCGTGGTTCCGACACTGGTGACTCGCGGTGGCGGGCTGGCAGTGCTGCCGTTGGCGGCGTCTCTGGTCGCCGTTGTTACTGCCGGCTTGGCCGCCGGAGCCCTGGCCGTGATTGCGGCGGCTCGAGCCGCGGTTTGGTCCGTATTGCGAGAAGAGCGTCCCTAACGCTCGTTTTTCTCTGGTGGGAGACTCTCTGGCTGGCTGGTCGGAGTCTGGCGGCAATTCCCGAAAAAAATGCGATTGTGGCAAACCCTCTGCCTCGCTATAATTGCCAATTGCACCTGAAGAAAATGAGGGAAACAGCCGACCACGAACCGATCTGCGACGGGCAGCGTAGAAGCGGCGATGGGATGGCGAATCTTCAGGAAGAACCCAGAAAGGCAAAGGAGGCTGACCCATGCTAGTCCTGAGTCGCAAGGAAGGTGAAACGGTCGTCGTTGGCGGCAACATTGAGGTGACGGTGCTGGAGGTCCGCGGCGGGCGGGTCCGACTTGGCTTTCGCAGCCCGGCCGAAGTGCCAATTCACCGCAAGGAGGTTCACGAGCGGGTGATGGCAGAGGAGGCGGTCAGTTGCAGTTGCTGGGCATAGCCCGTTGGCGGTTGCTAATGTCCGCGGCGACTGTCGAACCATTCGATATGGCGGCGGGGGCAGAAGGTGAATCCGCGGGCTGCACAGTAGTCAACTAGCCACGCAACCTTCCCCGCCACAGTTTCGCGGGTCGTACCTTGCGGCATAACCATCACGTGCTGCTTGGCGACCATGGGAAATTCCGACAGCCACCGTTCGATCTCCTTACAATCGTCGAGGCGATCGACGACGAATTTCAACTGGTAGTCGTGCTCGGTGATCAACCGCTCGATGACCTCTGGCGTGTGACGGCGCTGTTCATGACGAGCCGCCCAACCCGGGTCGCTGGCGTCGATCGGAGTTGAGTTTGAGAGTTTCGGGCTGATCGACATCAGGTTACAGTGCACGGGCAAATAAAGGGTGCCCGAAGTCTCGATGGTGATATGCCAGCCGCGGTCGTGCAATAGGTTCGTCAGCGGGACAAGATCGGGGAAAAGCATAGGCTCGCCGCCCGTAAGCACGACATGTCGGGGTACCGGCGTCGGGGCCGGTGGCAAGGTTGGCTCGCTTGTCCGCACTACGTCGAGGTGTTTCGGCGAAGGCTGTTGGCGCAGACATTCGATTTGTTCTGCGATCGTTTCAAGCGGCAAATCCGTGCCCTCGGGCGACCAGGAGGCATAGGGCGTATCGCAGTAGCCACAGCGGAGGTTACAGCCGCTGCTGCGGACGAAGATGCTTTCGACGCCGGTGAGGCGGCCTTCGCCCTGAAGGGATCGAAATATTTCGGCGACGCGCATCGGAAACTCTTAGCCTTCCTCGACGATCCTCTGGTAGACTTCGCTCATTCGGCAGGCCATTTCACCGGCGGTATAGCGCAGGTGCACCGCTTGCTGCGCCTGGCGTCCACAACGGTCGGCAAACCGTTGATCCGTTAGAAGATGTTGCAGTGAGCTGGCCAGGGCGGCCGGGTCTTCTGGTTCACAGAGTAGCCCGCCACCGGTGTCAGCGATTAACTCGGGAAATGTGCCGTGGCGAGGCAAAACGGCCGGTACGGCGTTCGCCCAGGCCTCGAGGACAGGCAAGCCTTTGCTCTCGTGGTAGACCGTGGGCAGGCAGAAGACATCGATGGACTGGAGGAAGGCGATTTTTGCCGAACGGTGGAGTTCGCCGAGGTAGCGGAAACGCGACGACAAGCGGCCGTCGACCATTTCGCGCTTAATTTCCTGCAAGTAGGGGCGGTCGGCTGCGTCGCAGTAGCCGGCGGCGTGGACTTCGACGGGTGGCAGTCGCTGGTCGGCGGCGAGGATTTTCAAGGCGGCGGTGAGGTGGTGCAGGCCTTTATCTGGGCAGATGCGGGCGAGAAAGCCGACGATCGGCGGGCCAGCGTGCGGTTGGCGAGTGCCGTGATCGGCGAGGTTCAAGCCTGGGGGCACAACTTCGATGCGTTCGAGCGGCACGGCCAGGTAGTGCGCCATGAACTCGGCATAGTAATTGTTCATTGCCACCAGCACGGCAGCTTCCGCGGCTTGTTGCTGTAGGACTTCGAGTGCTTCGCCGCGATAGGGCTCGGGCAGCTTTTCCAGGAAACTGTCTTCGCCCGACAGGCTGCAGACGACGGGGACGCCAAGCTTTCGGCGGATTGGTCCGGCGACGCCAAGCAGGAGGGCGTTGTTGAGATGGACGAGGTCGGGGTTTAGCTCGGCAAGGCAGCGGAGGAGTTTGGCGACTTCCTTGCGTTGGCGGCCCCGTTCGCCGCGGAGCATCGACACGGTCAGTGCGCCGAGGTGTTCGGGCCGGACGCTGGAACTGCGGTTCGTTGCCCAGCGCAGCAGGGCAGGGCGGTCGAAGAGGCGATCGAACGCCCAAGGGGTGTGGCGGAACACGGTGGAATGCTGCTGCAGGTAGACGTTGATGCCGCCAAAGACGACGCGGTCATCGCTCAGGTTGGGCTCATCGGTGCGGAGCGGGGTGTACAGCGGCAGCAAAAGGCAGTTGTGGCCCTGGCTGCGGAGGGCGGCAACCAGGGTGTTGCCTTGCATGCAACTGCCGCAGTACATATTTCCGGCGCCGGCGGCGAGGTAAACGATTTTCATGGCAGTAGATTCAGGCGAGCCTGGGACTTTCGGGATCGTTCTGCAATGATTCGACGGCAAGGCGGCCGCTGCGGATGGCCCCTTCCATCGTAGCGGGCCAACCGGTGGACGTCCAATCACCTGCGAGGGCGAGTCGCGGTAAGGGAGTTTGTTGTCGGGGGCGGAGGCAGTCGCTGTCTGGCTGCACGGAGAACAAGGCCTTTGGTTGCGTGAGCAGGCGGCTGTGGAGCAGGCGGGCATCGCGAACAGCGGGCCAAATGGATTCGAGTTCGCCGCGGATTTTCGCGAGCAGTTCGACGTGAGAAAACTGCGGCAGGCGGTGGGCGGCGCTGATGACAACCTGGCAATGTTGGGTGAAAACGGGGACTTTTTCGGCCGCCTTTGAGGTTTCGGAAAAAAGGCACTTTTGGGTGAAGACCCATTGGCTCAATCGGTCGATCAGGGCGGCATGCGCGAGCGGGATTGCCGGACGGTCGAACCAGAAATGAACGGCCGTGATCGCGGCCGGAGCGAGTTTTTCGGCATCGTCGAAAAAGGGCATCTGGGCGCGGAGTTCGTCGCTGAACAGGCAACCGGCTTCGTGCCAGGGCACGGCGACGATGGCGGCATCGTACGGGCGGATGTCCGTTTTTGAAACGGTCAATAGGTAGCCGCGTTGTTGCTGCGTCTCGATCCTGGAAATGGGGTTCTGTAGTTCGACCTTGACGCCACGATGTTCCAACCAAACGCCGACGCGGCCGTGAAAAATCTCGCCGAGCGGCTCGCTGGGCAAGAGGAGGTCGGCGGCGTGGCGGGAGGCGAGAAAGCCATCGCGAAAGACTTTTGCCGCGGCGGCGGTCGAGGCGTTTTCGACGGTCTCGCCTAGTGCGCTTACGACCACGGTTGACCAGAAGCGGTCGACTGATGGAGAGGACTGATGGTGTCTATGGAGCCATGTTACCAGGGCCTCGTCGCGTTGGGCGAAGCCCTGAGCGGTCAGTTTCCTCATCGCCGGCAGGATTCGCAGGCGGTCGGCCAGGGAGAGAAACTTCAACCGCATAAGGGCTGGCAGCAGGTGCAGCGGGGCGGGCAGGATTCGTGAGGACGCGAAGTCGTGTTGGCTGCCGTCGGGGGCGATGAAATGCAGTCGGCGTTGGCGTTGGAAGCAATCTTCAATGCCAGTGCGGCGGCAGAAGTCGAGGAAACTTGAACAGCAGCCCATGGCGACGTGCTGACTGTAGTCGACGAGGCAGTTGAGGGTGGAGTCGAGGAAGGAGCTTGCCCGACCGCCGAGCATTTTGGACCGCTCGAAGAGGGTCACCCGCCAGCCACGCTGGATGGCAGCGACGGCCGCGGAGAGTCCGGCCAAGCCGCCACCGACGATGGCCAGAGTCGGGGAAGGGGAGGCGGGGGACGGGAGGCGGGAGGCGGGCATGTGTGCGTCTTCAGGTTTCAGGGCCTAGACTCCAAAGCCCGTGCAACACGCGGCGAGAAGGATTGCGAGCAGCGACGACTTCCGCGGCGGCAGGAGCGACCAGCGGACGAGGATCGCCAATTTCTTTAGACGGCTGAGGCGGACGGGGCCGTGTAGGACACTGGCCGGACGGTGGCCAATCTTGCGAAATAGGGCTCGATAGGTGGAGAACATGAAGCCGAGAATTCGCCGCCCGTCCGGTTCGAGATGATCCCACAGTTCGGCACCTTGCTCATAAAGCCTTCGGGCGTGGCCGAGTTCCATGCCCATCAAGCTGCGAAAGGCTTGATTGTCTTTGCCAGCACGGAGGTCTTCGAGGGAATAACCGGTCATGTGAAGATCGGCTTCGGGGAGGTAGCAACGGCCCGACTCGGCGTCCGGCTTCAGGTCGCGGAGGATATTTGTCAACTGCATGGCGACGCCGAGTTGGCGGGCCGGCTCGAAGGCTTCGGGGCCGCGGAATCCCCAGATGTAAAGGCAGGCGAGGCCGACCGCCGAGGCGACGCGATGACAATATCTTTCCAACTCTTCAAAGGTGGCGTAGCGAGTGCCGGCTAAGTCCATTGCGACGCCGTCGATGACGGCGTAGAGGTGTTCCAGCGGAATCTGGTAGCGGCGGACGACGTCGGCCAGGGCGGGGAGGATTTTGGAGTGCTGCGGAAGGTGCGTCGAAGCAGAAGTGAGCTGCGCTAGTTGTTCGCGCCACGTCGCCAGGGCTTCGCAGCGATTGGCCTCGTCGCCGGGGCCATCGGCCAAGTCGTCGGTGTGACGCATGAAGGCGTAGAGCACGTCCATCGCCTGACGTTTGTGGCGAGGGAGCAGGAGGAATCCAGCGTGGAAGTTGGAACCGGCGTGAGCGGAGAGGTGTCGACAATACGCGTAGCTCGCGGCCAAGTCATCAGGCGTTTGGTTCATGGCAGTCGCCACCCGTAGCGGACAAGGAGCTGGAATTTTTTGAGCTTTGATACGGTCGGCCGGCGGGTCCAGACGTCGTAGCCTTGCCGGCGGATGGCCTTTAGGGTAGCCAAACCACCGGCGGCGAACAATGCCACAGGTCGTTGGAGACCGGGAGACATGTTTTGGGCGAGCGGCAGACCGCGCCGCAAAAACTTTTCGGCAATTTCGACTTGCGCGGCGAGGAGTTGTCGGAAGGAGTCCGTGGATTGCCGTCGGGCGAAGTCGGATTCGCTGAAACCGAACTGTCGGCAGGCATCTTGGGGGAGATAGACGCGGCCGATGTCCCAATCGCGGGCGACGTCTTGCCAGAAATTGGCCAGTTGCAGGCCGGTGCAGATCGAGTCGGAGAGGGCTGCCCGATCGTCGGTGTGGCAGCGGCCCAGGTAGAGCACCAGCCGGCCAACGGGGTTGGCCGAGTAGCCGCAGTAGTTCAGTAACTCCTCCAAGTCCTTGTAGCGTGTGATCCGCTGGTCTTGGCGAAAGGCGACGAGCAGGTCGGCAAAGGGCTTCTGAGGGATTTCATACTGTTCGATTGTCTCGCGGAGGGCGACAAAGACCGGGTGGCAGGCTTTCTGGCCGCGGTAGCAGTGGTCGAGCTCGGATTGCCACCAATCGAGCAGATCAAGGCTTTGCTGGGGATCGTGAATCTCGTCGGCCAGGTCGTCGGCCCAGCGGCAGTAGGCGTAGATGTTGGCGATGTGCTGCCGGAGCGTGCGGGGCAGTAGCAGGCTGGCGACCGAGAAGTTTTCGTAGTGCTGGCGGCAGAGGGTGCGGCAGTAATGGCGAGCTTGGGCCAGGGAAAGCGGCGGCTGGCTGGCGGCCTGAGGCCCAAAACGTTTCAGGTCGTCGGCGAAGGGAAGCATTCTAGGGATTAGGGATTAGGGGCTAGGGATTAGGTATTGGGGGTTGGGGACGGGAGGAAATGCAAAAGGCAAATTGTAAATTGCAGAGTGAAAATTGGCAGGTGGAGGAGTCACGAAGACTGTGAATGGTAGAAGACTTAGGAGTGTTGAGCCACCTCGCCCGCTCGTTCCCTGTTTCGGCCCCTGGCCGGCGGTTGCCCGGGTCATTATGATGTTTTGCGAGCGACGAGGGAACTATGAGGATCATTTTAGCGGCGCCGCGCGGGTTTTGTGCGGGCGTGAATATGGCGATCGACGCCTTGCGGCGGGCGGTAGCCGCACACGGTACGCCGCTCTACGTCTACCACGAGATCGTGCACAACAAGTGGGTCGTGGAGGAATTCCGCCGGCAGGGTGTGGTCTTCGTCAACGATCTTGCCGAGGTGCCGGCGGGTCAGCACCTGATGTACTCGGCGCATGGAGTGCCGCCCGAGTTGAAGCGGCAGGCGGCCGCCTGGGGGCTCAAGACGATCGATGCGACCTGCCCGCTGGTGACTAAGGTGCACCATGAGGCGGTACGATTTGCGGCCGAAGGGTATACGATCCTGTTGATCGGGCACGCCGGGCATGACGAGGTGGTCGGCACGATGGGAGAGGCGCCCGTCGCGATGCGGCTTGTGCAACGGATCGAGGATGTGGAGACGGTCGAGGTGCCCGACCCGACGAAGGTTGCCTACCTGACGCAAACGACACTATCGGTGGACGACGCGGCGCGGATTGTGGCTCGGTTGCGGGAGAGGTTTCCGGCGATTGTTGGGCCGGCGCGGAATGACATCTGTTATGCCACGCAGAATCGTCAGGAAGCGGTTCGGACGCTTGCCGGGGAGGCCGATGTGGTGCTTGTGGTCGGCAGCCAAAATAGTTCCAACAGCCAGCGGTTGGCCGAATTGGCGCGGAGCACGGGCGTTCGTGCTCATCTTATCGACGGACCGGATGATATTCATGCCGATTGGTTTCGCGGCGGGGAGACGGTGGTGATCACGGCCGGGGCCAGCGCGCCGGAGGGACTTGTCCAGGCTTGCGTGGCGATGTTACAAAAGCGATTCGCCGCCGAGGTGGAGACGCGGACGATTTGCGAGGAACAGGTGCACTTTGCCCCGCCGAAACTGGTTTGAGGAGGAGATCCATGCAGAATGCTGAATGAAAAATGGAGTTTGCTCGCAACGTAATCCTTGTGCTGACCACTGGCCACTTCACTCATCACTTGTTACTAGCATGAAAATACGGGATTTAGAGTTCTTTCTGGTTCAGATGCCGCAGTGCGAGTCGGGCGGTGGGCAACGTTCGCTGCTGGTGCGGGTCGGGACGGCCTCGGGGCTTGAAGGCTGGGGCGAGTCGACGCTCCGTTGGCGACCGGACGAACTGGGCGAGCGGCGCGAGGCCATGCTGGCGATTCTGGCCGGTCGAAGCATCTACGACCTGGAGGAACTGCATAGCCTCGATGCGTTGGCGCCCGCGCCGTTGCGGTCGGCCGTGGAGATGGCATTTTGGGATCTGTTGGGGAAATCGTTGCGGCAGCCATTGTGCAATTTACTGGGGGGCTACTATCGGCGGCGCGTGCCGGTTTCGTTGGGGCTGACCGGATGTCAGGTGAAGACGGTGGTCCATGTCGCCCGAGAGATGGCCGATCAGGGGTTGCACACTCAGACGATCATCACTTCGGGCAATGCTGACGAGGACATCCGCAACATCGGCGGCATTCGCGAGATGGTCGGCGATCTGGTCGAAGTGCGGTTGGACGGCCAGTCGTCGTTTGATCTGGAAACGGCGCGGGATTTGTGTGCCGGCATTGAGTTTGAGGACGTTCGCTTCTTCATTGATCCCGTCAAGACGACCGACGTGCACGCGCTGGCTCGGCTGGCGCGACAGACGAATGTGCCGTTGGCGGCACGGCAGGCGATACAATGTCCTACGGATGTGTTGAATATCCTTCGATTCTCGGCGGCGGCGTATGCCGTGATCGACTTGGAACGGGTCGGTGGTATTATTCCGGCGCGGCAATGTGCGGCAGTCGCGGCGGCCGGCGGGCTGACGCCGTTGCTGGGCGGTCGCAATTCGATCGGCATTGCGACCGCAGCGATGTTGCACGTGGCGGCGGCGACCGCTTCGCTCGCTACGGCCAATGAAATTGCGCCGCGCGACCTGGCCGAGGGGTTGTTGCGGAAGCCCTTCGAGATCACCGACGGGATGATTTCGGTGCCGGAATCGCCGGGGTTGGGCGTGGAAATCGATCGACTGCGATTGGAGCAGTATCAGCCGGTGATGTAGTCCTTCAGGCACTGGTTTTCGAGGGCCAGGCGGTCGTGTTGGGCTTTGACCACGTCGCCAATGGAAATGATGCCGACCAGATTCCCTTGGGAGACGATCGGCAGGTGGCGGATGCGTCGGGTTGTCATCAGGCCCATCACATCTTCGACGTCGTCGTCGACGCTGCCGGTGATCAGTTCGGTCGACATGGCTTCGGCTACCTTGACTTCGCTCAAGGGGCGACTTCCGGCAACACTGGCGTGGAGGATGTCGCGTTCGGTGATGATGCCTGCCAAGCGGTGGGCGTGATCGCGGACAACCAGCGAGCCGACCCGGTTGCGAGTGAGTTCCTGGACGGCATCTTGGAGGGTGGCGTCGGCCGGGATGGAGTGAACCTTGCTTCCCTTGGCGCTGAGGATTTCTTGGAGTTTCATGACTCCTCCTTCCTGCCTGCGATTTGATCTCGGGCTTATTGTCGGCTGCGGCAGACAAAAAACATTGTAGTTTAGCAAGGGGGGGGCGTCAAAGGGAGTCAACGTGGTTCTGTGCGAATCGGATGCACCGGTTGGGAGGGGAAATTGTGTCAGCGAGCACTGGGTGAGCGGAAGCTTGTGCGACTGCAAAACGAGCAGTAGTCTGTGAGGGACCTCTGGCTTGGGCGAGCGGCGGCCCCTGCCCGTCGGTTGTGCGAGGTAATGCTGCGTTTGCGGCAGGAGAACGGTTCCAGGGAAGCTCAGCCGGAGGCGTTGATGACTTGTCGGAAGCATGTCGCGATTTTGGTTGTGGCGAGTTTTTTGGGAAGCTTCGTCGCATGTGGCGTGGCCGACGGGGCGTATGATCCGTTGAAGGCAACCAGTGAGGGGTCTTCCACGCTGGAGTTAACGATCACGGATGTACGGCGGCAGCGGGAGATTCCGGTGCTGGTCTATCTGCCGAAAGGGAGCAGGGCAGCGGCAGTGGTGCTGTTTAGTCATGGCTTGGGCGGATCGCGGCACGGCAATCCGTACCTGGGCAAGCACTGGGCCGGGCGGGGCTACGTGGCGGTCTTCGTGCAGCACCCGGGCAGCGATACGGGCGTCTGGCAAAACGTGGCGGTGGGCGAGCGGATGGCGGCGATGAAGCAGGCGGTTGGCTTGGAGAACTTCTTGCTGCGCGTGGAGGACGTGCCGGCCGTGTTGGATCAGTTGGAGCGATGGAACCAACCGGGGGCGAAGGGCCGACTCTCGCGGACGATGGATTTACGGCGGGTGGGGATGGCGGGGCATTCGTTTGGCGCGATGACCGCCCAGGCCGTCGGCGGACAACGCTACCTGCGAGGAACACAATCGTTTGCTGATCCCCGAGTCAAGGCCGCCGTTTTGATGAGCCCGAGCGGGCCGCGGGGCGGGCAAGATCCGAAAGCGGCGTTCGCCCAGGTGAAGATCCCGTGGCTTTTGATGACAGGCACCCACGACGTGTCGCTGATCGCCGATATGGACGCGGAGTCGCGGTTATCGGTGTTTCCGGCACTGCCGTCGGGCGCGAAGTATGAACTGGTGTTGGACAAGGCCGAGCACTCGGCATTCAGCGAGCGAGCGCTGCCGGGAGATCGTCAGGCGCGCAATCCGAACCATCATCGGGCGATTCTGGCGATCAGCACGGCCTTTTGGGATGCTTGGCTGCGAGGCGACAAGGCGGCGCGAGGATGGCTGGACGGCGACGGCCCGCGGCGGGTGCTGGAGAAGGGGGACCATTGGCAGCGGAAGTGAGAACGCGCGGCCAACGTCCGTCTTTGCTTCAAGAATTTCTCCGCTTTCTGGGGCTGACGTAGAATGAATAAACGATTCGAGTACATCGACTGCGCGCAAGAACCATTTCCTAAGGCAGTCGCACGAGCAAAACAAAAACTCGGCTTGCCCTTGCACCAACGAAGGTGGCGACGGAAGGTCGGGATGGTTCTCATCAAATTTGACCCATCGATGTATGTGTGGGTGGGGTTCGTTACGATCCCAGTCTGCACCATGCCATGCTAGTGTTAGTGATGCCAAGTAATCAGAAAGAAACGCATCTCTCAGAGATTCGTCCCGCAAAACCTTCTGCACACTCTGAGGCACTCGCCGCAGTATTAGTTCCGATTCTTCAGCGCTCCTTCGGTTAGCACCAAATCCAATGAACGCAAACGAGTGCGGCTCCCCTGCATTCTTGTCGCAATACAAACACTTCATGTGTGCCTCAACAACTGCATTATCACAACTGCTGGCTATAGGCAATTGGTGCGTGCAAGCACACACCCTTCTATGAAGGTCTGTTGCTTGTCAAGGCGGACGGGCGAAGGAA
>CALGFD010000058.1 GCA_937881075.1 uncultured Planctomycetales bacterium | reverse complement strand
CGATGCTGCTCTCCACAGGAGCAACCGCCACGTTGAAGAGCATTTCCTGGCCGAGTAAACCAGTCGGGCTCGCTGTGGACAGCGACAGCCAGGAGGCCGCCGGGGCGGGGGCTTCGATCGTCAGCGTTCCGGCCACGTAGGTGATATCGTAGTTAGAACTCGTCGCGCCGCTGACGGTGATCGGGTACACGCCCGGCGGGCTACTGGCCGTGGCCGTGGTGCTCAGCGTCGGCAGTGTTGTCAGATTGGCTGCCGTCTCGCCTAGCACAAAACCGCTATAGCTGGCCGTCAACGTCGGCAACGCTGCCCCGTACAGCTTCGTCTTGTTATCGGCCGTGATGGTGAGTGCTGCCGGAGTGACAGTCTGCGTCCCGGCCACGTAGCTGATTGTGTAGTTCGAACTCGATGCACCACTGGCGGTGATTGGATATGTGCCGGCCGGGCTGGCAGCCGTGGCCGTAGTGCTCAGCGTGGGCAAGACAGTCAGATTGGCTGCCGTCTCGCCTAGCACAAAGCCGCTGTAACTGGCCGTCAGCGTTGGCAACGCTGCCCCGTAGGTCTTGGTCTTGCTATCGGCCGTGATCGTCAGCGGAGCCGGCGTGACGGTTTGAGTAAGGCCGTCGCTGGTGCTGCCATCGAAGCCGGTGTCGCCGGCATAGACGGCCGTGATGGTGTGGGAGCCGGCGACGAGCAACGATGTGGTATATGTGGCCTGCCCACTTCCATCCAACGTTGCCGTGCTCAGAACCGTGCTGCCGTCCATGAAGCTCACCGTCCCGGTCGGTGTGCTGCCGTCGGCGGTAACAGTTGCCGTGAAGGTCACGGACTGTCCATAGACCGAGGGGCTGGCAGAAGCCACGATCGATGTGGTGGTCGCTGCAGTCAAGCCCTCGATCGTCAGCGTTCCGGCCACGTAGCTAATCATGTAGTTCGAACTTGTTGCGCCGCTGGCAGTGATCAAATAGGTGCCGACGGGGCTGGCGGACGTGCCCGTGGTACTGATCGTCGGCAGATTGACAAGACTGGAGGCGGTATCGCCATTGACGAAACCACTGTAACTGGCTGTTAGGGGAGGTACTGTCTGGCCTCGTTGAATCGTCTTGTTGTCCACGGTAATGGTCAGCGGAGCCGGGGTTACCAGCAGTTTTCCCGTCGCGTAGCTAAACACGTAATTCGTCGCGGCGGCCCCGCTTGCCGTGATCCAGTAACATCCAGGGTGACTAGCGGGCGTCGCCGTCGTGCTCACCGTTGGCAGCGTAGTGAGCTTAGCCACAGTATCACCATTCTTGAAGCCGCTATAGCTGACTGTCAGCGCCGGAACCGCTTGGCCGTAGAGCATGGTCTTGGAAGCCGGGGTAACCGTTATCGTCGCTGGTACGATGGTATGAACGGCGCTTATGTAGGTGATTGCATAGTTCGCGCTGATCGCACCACTTGCTGTTGATAGATATGTTCCTACTGGGCTGGACGAAGTTGCAAGCGTGGTTACCGTCGGTCGCTTGGTAAGATCGTATTGATCATCGCCGTTAACAAAACCAATGTAGCTAACCCAAGGGGACGGAGTTGAGCCGTACGTACTATTCGTGTCGTTGCTCTTGATTACCAGAGAAGCTGGTGTAATTGATAGGGCTCCATTCACATAGGTAATCGCGTAATTCGGGTTCGTCCCGCTACTTACCGTGATGGGATAGCTGCCCACGCCGCTTGCGCGGGTTGCCGTCGTGGCAGGAACCGCCGGCCAGGAAAGGCAAGCGACTGTGTCCGCGTTGACAAATCCGGCATAACTCACGGTCAGCGTGGGCGTCCAATCTCCGTAAACCTTACTCTTGCTATCCGCCGTGACGGTAAGCGACGCTGGGGCGACGTTTTGCGCTATGCTATCGCTCGTACTAGCGGCAAACGTCTCGTCACCACTGTACCGAGCCACGATGCTGTGGGCTCCAGCCGCCAATAGCGACGTATTGAAAGCGGCCTGGCCGTTCTCGTCCAAGACTGCGACGCCCAATTCGGCAGCGCCATCAAAAAAGCTTACGGTGCCCGTGGGTGTTCCACCGGCAATGCCGGTTACCGTTGCTGTAAAGGTGACCGACTGCCCGTAAACCGAGTCGCCCGCGGCGGTAACCAGGGTTGTGGTGCTTGGTGTATCCGCCGTGATGGCAAGCGTTCCGGAAACGTAGCTGATCTCGTAATTCGGGCCCGCAGCTCCGCTGACGCTAATCGGATAAACGCCGATGTTGCTGCCGTCGGTCGCAGTGGTGGTGGCAACGGGTATGGTCGTCAGGGAGGCCGGTGTATCGCCGTTGACAAACCCGCTGTAACGCGTTGTCAACACCGGCAATGACTGGCCGTGCACAACACTTTGGTCGTCAGCCGTAATGGTCAGCGGTGCCGGTGTTACGGAGAGCGTGCCAGGGACATAAATAAACTGATAATTGGAATTAATCGCTCCGCCTGCCGTGATCTGATAATCACCCACAGAACTCGCTGCGTTCGCCGAGGTGGTGATCGTCGGCAAGGTCGTAAGGCTGCCCTCCGTCTCGCCGTTGACAAACCCGCTATAGCTCAGACCGAGATACGGCATCGCTGCCCCGTATACTTTTGACTTGCTGTCGACCGCGACCGTCAAAGGAGCCGGCATGACGAGGTGGTTATACGTCTCGAAGCTTTCATACGGGTTAAGAAACATTTGGTTGCCCGAATACTTGACCTCGATCGAGTGCCCACCTGCGCCGAGCGACGAAGTCGTTAGGCTGGCACGACCGGAAGCATCGAGAACGGGTGAGCCCAAGGAGCGATTTTGGGTCCTGTCGTAAAAGCTTACGGTACCCGTCGGGACACCGTACGGACTGGTTATGGTGGCGGTAAGAGTGATCGCTTCGCCGTAGTAAGACGGTATCGAGGGTACGGCAAGCGTGGTGGTCGTCGAGGACCGATTGAGCGTCAAGGAACCGTCCGTGTAGGTGACGGTGTAGTTGGGAATCGAAACACCGCTCGCAAGGATGGCGTAAGTACCGTAAGGACTCGCCGGCGTCGCCGTCGTGCTGAGAATTGCGGGACTTACGAGATCGGCCACCGTGTCGCCATTGACGAATCCGCTGTAGGTCGCCGTCAACGTCGGGATCGCCTGGCCGCAATAGATGCTCTTGCTATCGGCAAGAACCGACAAGGCGGCCGGCGTTATCGAGAGGGTCCCGCTTACATAGCTGATCGCGTAGTTGTCGCTCGAAGCACCGCTGAAGTCGACCGGATAGATGCCCACGGGACTGCCAGCGGTGGCGGTGGTGCTAAGAGTAGGCAGGGTGCTAAGACTGGCCGCCGTGTCACCGTTGACAAAACCCGAGTAGATCGGTTGTAGAGTCAGCGCCGCGCCATAGACCTTGGTTCGGCTGCCGCCGGCGATCGACAACGGCGCCCGCGTCACCGTCTGAGTCAGCGCGTTGCTGATGCTGCCCGAAAACGCGCCTTCGCCCGAATAGCTAGCCGTGATCGTTTGAACTCCCGCATTCACACGCGAGGTGGTGAAGGTGGCTTGCCCGTTAGCGTCAAGTTCGCCGACGCCGAGCACCGTCGAACCACTGTAGAAGGTGACCGAACCGGTAGGTGCGCCGGCACGATTGTCGGTCACTCCCACCGTGGCCGTGTACGTCACCGAATCCCCGTAAACCGACGTAGCCGCCGACGCCGTTAAAGACGTCGTGGTCGCAATCGGCGCGGCAACGATCGTCAGCGTTCCGGCCACGTAGGTGATATTGTAGTCGGAGCTCGCCGCCCCGCTGGCGATGATTGGGTAGGTGCCCGGAGGACTGCTCAACGTCGCTGTCGTGCTCAGCGTTGGCAACGAGGTAAGATTGGCTGCGGTTTCACCGTTCACGAATCCGCTATAGAGGGCCTTGAAGGTTGGCAGCGACGAACCGGCCACCATGGTTGCCCTAACAGGTGTAATCGTTAGTGGAGCGGGAGCAACGAAAACGCCCAGACTCGCAGAACATGGGGCGAACCCGCCGTCGCCACTGTAGACCAGCCGGACTCCACCCTCACCGACGTGAAAATATCCGCCTACGCTGAAATGATAGTCAGCTGGAATGTAGTAGGACAACGTCACCGAGCTAGTCAGAACTCCATCGACGTATATATCGACCGTGCCCATTGGCCGCGGCTGCGGCGATACATTTTCCAATGGGTACCAAAGGTATGCGCTGCACACCCCGTATTCGCCATACGTCACCGAGTCCCACCGATCGAACATGAAGGACGTCGAGCGGGGCGTGGTTTGTACATCGTCGGCAACATACATGTAGACGCTAGTTTGGCTCGATGCGAAATTACTGTCAGCGGGAGTGTAAACCGCAACAAGATAGTTCGAACCGACGTCAAGGCTTGCGGTGTTATACGTCGCCCGGCCATTTGCATCGAGCGTCAGGGTCCGAAGGACCGTCTCGCCTTGCTTGAAGGTAACCGTGCCTGTCGGCGCGATCGTGTTCGCCGTGACGTTCACCGTGAACGTCACCGTTTGCCCACGGACCGGCGAATACGGCGTAGACGTGACGTTCGTTTTTGTGGCAGCAGCGTGAATGGTAAGCGTGCCATCTACAAAGGTAATTGAGTAGTTGGGACTCGTCGCGCCGCTAACGGTGATCGGATAACTGCCGATCGGGCTGGCTACCGTGGCTGTCGTGCTAATCGTCAGCGGCGAGCTGAGGTTGGCCCACCACTCACCGTTCACAAAACCGGTGCAATTGGCCCCCAGCGCTGGCGTCGTTGCGCCGTAGGTTCTTGTCGTATTGATGGCCGTGATTGTCAGCGGCGCCGGTGTGACGGTTTGAGTGACGCCCTCGCTAACACTGCCGTTAAATCCCGTCGCGCCGGCATAGACGGCCGTGATGGTGTGGGAGCCGGCGGCGAGCAGCGAGGTTGTCAGCGTTGCTCGCCCACTCCCATCCACGGTAGCAGTGCCGAGAACCGAACTGCCGTCCATGAAGTTCACGGTACCGGTCGGCGCGCCGTCGTCGGCAGTAACAGTTGCCGTAAAGGCCACCCATTGGCCATAGACCGACGGGTCCACCCAGCCCACCAGCGACGTGGTCGTCGCCTGCGGTGCCGGAGGTTCGCTCGTTAGTACCCCAGCCACGGAGGCGACACCATTGTCGGAACTCTCCGCGCCGCTGGCAATGATCGGATACGTGCCATTGCTGGTTTCACTTGTCAAATCCGATGCAACCGTCGTGACATTGCTGCCGGCTATCGACAAGTCGGCAACCACGTCCGCCAATGGCTCTTGACTGCCAGCCACCACCGTCGTCGAAGGATCGATCGCGGCCAGCGGGAGAGGATCGGTTGCCACGCTCAGCAACCGGCGATCTTCCAGCGGTTCCAGCCGCAGGCGGCGGCGCTTCTCGATGACTCGTTTGCCTGTTGCGCGCGAAAGAGCGAGAAATCTGCCACGTGCCGCCATAGCCCACCTCCCCGGTTGAAACGTCATCTCGGGGCAGTGGCTGCAGAAGTCGGCTGCCCCCCAAATTTTCAAGAAAAGAACCACCCACTTTACGAGTGTCAATATAGCAATTGGCAAACGGCCGGTCAAAGCGATTCTTGAGGGGAGAAAGCATAATTCCCCCGGGAATTCGCCAAATCCGCCTTGGCGAAAAGCCGGCTCCCGCGGCCCCCCCCCTCCCCAGCAGCAGTTCTGGTCCGCGTCCCAGGGATTCGCTATTATCACATCCATGAGCCCTGCCGACGCCAAACCGACTGCCCCCGCCTTCGATCCGCCCGCCGAGGTGCTGATCGTCGATAACGACAAAGTGCATGCCGAGACCGTGGCCGAGAGCCTCGAGCGGGTCGGCTTTCACTGCCGCGTGGCCACCTCGGGTAACGAGGGGGCCGCGATGATCGAAGAGGTCCCCTTCGATGCCGTGATCACCGATCTGGTGATGAGCGACATCGACGGGCTGGGAATTCTCGCCCGCGCCAAGGCCGACCAACCCGACGCCGAAGTGATTCTAATGACCGGCCACGGCACGGTCGCTTCGGCGGTCGAGGCCATGCGAAGCGGGGCTTTCAACTACCTGTTGAAACCGTTGGACATCGCCCAACTCCGCGCCAGCGTGGAAAAGGCCGTGGAAAGCTCGCGGCTGAAACGAGCGAACCTCGAACTGAAGCGGCGGCTCGACGAGCGCTTCGGCTTCGAAGGCGTGATCGGCGACAGCCCCCAGATGCGCGACGTCATCGAGCGTCTAAAACGCATCGCGCCGACCAATGCCAGCGTATTGATCCAGGGCGAAACGGGCACCGGCAAAGAGTTGGTGGCCCAGTCGATCCATCAGAACAGCCCGCGAAAGAACAAGCCGTTTGTGGCGCTCAACTGCGCCGCGCTCAGCGAGAATATCCTCGAAAGCGAGTTGTTCGGCCACGTGAAGGGGGCCTTCACCGACGCCTCGGCCGATCGGGTGGGCAAGTTCGAATTCGCCCACGGCGGCACGATGTTCCTCGACGAAGTCGGCGACATGCCAATGGCCACGCAGATTAAGCTGCTGCGAGTGCTCGAAAACGGCGAGGTCACCCGCGTCGGCTCGAACCATCCAATCAAGGTGAACGTCCGCATCCTGTCGGCGACCAATCGCAACCTCGAAGACTCGATCGCCGACGGCACTTTCCGCAGCGATTTGTACCATCGGCTGAAAGTGGTCACCATTCGGCTGCCGCGACTGCGCGACCGGGCTCAAGACCTTCCGATTCTGATCGATTATTTCGTGCGTCAGTTCGCCACCCGGCACGGCAAGCAGATCAAAGGCATGTCGTCGGCCGCACGGCGCAAATTGCTGGCCTTCGACTGGCCCGGCAACGTACGGCAGCTTCGCAACGTGGTCGAGAGCATGGTCGTGGTCGATTACGACGGCCTGCTGGACCTCGACGACCTGCCCGAAGAACTGGTCGGGCCGCCGGAGCAAGTCGCCGACACGTCGAACGCTTCGCTGGCGGCGTTGGTCGGACAACCGTTAGAGGAAATCGAACGGCTGTTCGTCACCGAGACGCTTCGATTGGCCGGCGGCAACCGCGAAGAGGCCGCCAAGATGCTCGGCATCGGCGAGCGGACGCTCTACCGCAAGATCAAAGAGTACGGGCTGTAATAAACCGACGCCTTATTCCGTCGGCAGTCCGCTCGACGCCCGTTTGGCGAGGGCAAAATAAGGCGGCGGCAGCTTGTGCCCCGGTTCCGTCGCCGACATCGTCGGTTGGGACGCTGCGGTGGCCAACTCGCAGACCATGTCCAGCTCGCGAGTCTGCATTTGGCCGACGTATTGGAATTCGCACTTCTGATAAACGTGCCGTGCTCGCATGTTCGCCGCTTCGACCGGCAGCCAGATCCGCTCGAACCCGAGTTCGGCGGCAACGTCGATCGCCCCGCGCACGAGGTGGGTGCCAATGCCGAGATTTTGATCGCCGGGAGCGACGACCACCAGCAGTTCGCACTTCTTGGCGTTGATTGGGAACAGGCCCAGGTGGCCGATCAATCTCTCCTCGGCCGTACAGGCTGCCATGTTGATGCCGCTGGCGATCATTTCGTGAACCCAGCGCGCACAGGCTTCGTCTTTCAACGGCGGCAGCCCCTGAAACGAATTGCGGGGCTGGTAGGCCAAGTACATGGCCGCCAGTTTCGGACCTTCGTCGGTCGACAGGATCCGCAATTCGACCGGCCGCCGATCACGGCAGTGAAACCAGCGGGGCAAACAGCGAACGGCCGCACAAAGGGAGGCAGTGTCCATCGGGCAAGTGAGTCCTAAGAGGGGTCGATCCCTTATCAATGTCGCCCACCGGAGCCAGAAACTTCACCCCGCCAGGCTCGATTGCCCATTTCTGTCATGCGCATCGGTGAAAAATGACGGCATAAGCGCCCCGGTAGAAATTTTCCACCCTGCCGCTTGAACTAGGCTTGAAGTAAGCCTCAGACAGGGAGTCCAATGCCATGACCAAGCACCTCCTCGTCGTCGACGAAGATCAAGGGATCTTGGACCTGCTGCAAAGCCGGCTCGAAGCGGCCAGCAACGACTGGTCGATTACCTTTGTCGAGCGACCCGAACAAGCGTGGGATGCCTTGCTGCATGACACCTACGCGGCGGTGATGGCCGACGTGCGAACGCCCGGGCTCAACGCCTTGGAGTTGTTGGAACGCGTCCGCACCTATGCGTCTACGGGCAGCCCGCCGATTGTGGTCCTCACCGGCCTGCACACCGACGATGGCAACGAACGACTCGACGCCGACGATCTCTCGGAGAAGCCCTTGCCGCCGAACCGACTGATCGCCCGACTGCGGACGGCGCTTCAAACCAAGACGTATCAGGAGAACTTGCGGGCGATCAATGAGTTGCTGGCCGACAAGGTGCAGCGGCAAAGCATCGACCTGGCCCAATCGCGCATGACGATCTTTTGTCGGCTGGGCATGGCTGCCGAACTCCGCGACGAGGACACCGGCAACCACGTCGTTCGCGTTGGCTGCTACAGTCGGGCGATCGCCGCGGCGATGGGAATGCCACGCCCCTTCCTCGAACAGCTCGTGCTTGCTGCCCCGCTGCACGACATCGGCAAGATCGGCATCCCCGACAGCGTGCTGCTGAAGCCGGGGCCGCTGACCGACGAGGAATGGAAGATCATGCAGCGGCATTGTGCGATCGGCGAGAGCATTTTGCGGCAGTCGTCAAAAGCCTTGTTGCCGCTGCTGGATTGGTATGCCATCGAGTTGTCGCAGGTTCAGGAACAACTGGAGCGGCATGATCCGGTGCTGCAGATGGCGGCCACGGTCGCCTTGACGCATCACGAGAAATGGGACGGCGGCGGCTATCCGCAGGGTTTGAAGGGGAAGGCGATTCCGTTGGAGTCGCGGATCGTGGCGATTGCCGACGTGTTTGACTCGTTGACCTCGAATCGCCCCTATCGGCCGGCCCGGCCCGAGGAAGAAGCCCTCTCGATCATCGCCGCTACGGTGGGCAGCGATTTTGACCCGGCCGTCTACGCGGCGTTTCGGCAGGCGCTTGACGAAGTGCGTTCGATTCGCGATCGCTTCACGGATGAGGTCGCGGCGGGCGTTTGCCCCCAAGCCGGCCCTCGCCCATAAGGCCCTGCGGATCGAAGCGGTCACACCGGCATAAATCGCCCCGGCCCTTCGGCCCACTGCTGGGCGAAACTCTATTCCGGCCGCGGCACCCGGGGCCGCGTGGTGACGCCTGCCGCCGCTTCGTCGGTCTCTTCGTTGACCGCCATCAGGTAGGAGCGGAGGCTAACCATGATCCCTCGCGCCCGCGACATCACGTCGTTGCGGCGGCGATCGCGATTCTTCCGCGGGCTGATGCCAGCAAGGATCCGGGTGCGCGTCGAGCCGTTCAGCGAGGCTGACGTCTCCTGGCCGCGCTCCTTCTGCAGCACCTGCTCCTCGAACCGAAGGTCGATGCAGAACACCGCCGGGCGATCGGTGAAGCGGCGCAGGCCCGACGGGGCCTTCTCGTGAATTTCGATCCGCACGTGATTGTCCTCGACCGAAATGATGCGCGCCTGATGGTCGGCGACGAAGCCGCGGAGCTTCTCGACGACGATCTTCAACGGCACCGGAGTCACCAACGATTGCTCGTACCGTTCGTTCACATCGTTGATCCCCAATGGATCGGATTTCGGCGCCAACGGGTCGGGCTCGCTGCCGATGCCAGCGCCCAGTTGCACGACGGTGTTGCGGCCGTTGGCCTTCGCCTTCAGCAGGGCCCGGTCGGCGCGGCGAAGCATCGTCTCGGGCGTGTCGCCGGGTTGGATTTCGGTGACGCCGAAGCTGACGGTGATCGTGTGGTCGCCCATCCGCGGCTGCGGCAGTTGGCTGAGGGCTTTGCGAATCTGGTCGGCACGCCGCGCCGCCGTGCCGTTGTCGCAGTCGGCACAGAGCATGACGAACTCTTCGCCGCCGTAGCGGGCCACCAGGTCTCCCGGTCGGCAAGAACTCTTCAGCAAGCAGGCCAGACTCTTGATCGCGTCGTCACCGGCTTGATGGCCGTAGGTATCGTTGACCCGCTTGAAATGATCCAAGTCGCACATCAACAAACTGCAGGGCACCTGCTGCTGTTGATGGGCGGCAACGAACTGGCTGTGCACCCGATCGAACTCGGCGCGATTCGCCACCTGCGTCAACGGATCCTTGGTGGCCTTTTCGTGCAGGCTTTGGCAGCGCTGCTCCAAGGAAGTCTCCGAGGAGGCGTCGTGGAACAGCAGAATGGCCCCCTGGGGCATGCTCTGCTTGTCGATCACCGGGATCGCATGGACGTCCACGGCCACCTGCCGTTGACCGCGGCCGACAATCGTCATTCGCCGCAACGACTGGGCGCCGCAGCGGATCGCCGTATGCACCGGGCAATCGGACTCGCCAATCGGCCGCCCCTGCTCGTCGGAGATTTGCAGGAGGGCCGGATTCCAAGGCTTGCCCCGAATCCCGGTCACGTTGATGCCGGTCAGCCGCTCCGCGCCACGGTTCCAAGAGGTGATGCAGCCGCTGGCATCGATGAAGACCACCGCATCGTACATGTTGTCCAACAGCCGAGACTGGAACAGGGCCTCCACCGAGGGACTGGCGGAAGGCAGAGTTTCATTGCTGCGGTCCCAACAGGCGTCGACCAAATCGGGATCCAAAACGCGCAGCCAGCGATGGGCCGTCTCCCAACGCATCGTGGCCGGATCCTCCTGGCGGAATTCGCTGAATTGCTGGACCAGATCAGGATCGAACTGGGTGCCGGCGCAAGCGAACAACTCGGTCATCGCTCGCTCTTGGGAGCGGGCCGGGCGATAAACCTGATCGGTGGTCATGGAATCGAAGGCCTGGACGATGGCGATCATTCGGCTGCCCAGCGGCAAGTCGCGGCCCTGAAGTTCGAAGCCTTCGCGGCTGCCGTCATACCAGGCGGAGACATTGTCGACGATTCTGAGAATTTCCCGCGACGCGCAGCCATGGCGCAAGATTTCGAAGCCCATCTGCCGGGCTCGCCCCATCGTCTGGCTCTCGTCGCGGTTGAGCGAGGCCGGCTTCTGGAGGATTCGATCGGGCACGCCGATCGAGCCGATATCGTGCAGCAAGGCGGCGACCTCGATGGCGTCGCGTTCGGCGTCGGACAGGCGCAGCTTTGCTGACCAGGCCGAGCAGCCCAGCGCCACCCGGAGGGAATGACCGGCGATGGCCGCATTCTTGCATTGCAGGGAGGCAAACAGGCTGGCAGCAATGCCTAGCCGCCCCTGCACCAGCCGCTCGTTCAGCACGGCGTTTAGCTCGGGAGTCGCCGAGGTGGCCGCCTCTAGTTCCTTCAAGAGGCTATGAAGCTCGGTCATCCAAAGTTCGACCGAGGCGGGGACGTTGGTCAGGGCCCCCGGGGACGCCATGTCGGCCAGGGAGGGTTGGTTGGCGATGGTCACGATGCCAGTCTCGTCAGCGATAGTTCGGTTACAATGCCCCCCCGCGGCCGAATTGGCGCGCAGCGCAGGTAGCTAAGATTGCCTCATGAAAAGTTAGGTCAGCCATGGGGTTGGGGCAAAAAGGCGGCGGGAAAAAACGGGGCGATTTTTCTGACCTGTCGTGGCGAAAGGGCAACCGCGGTGGCATTTTTCCGCCCCCGCCCCCCCGCCACCCGCCATGGCCTACAATTTCCTAACCGGGGTGCCGGTCTCGGCCCGCCTCCACGCGGCCTTGCCCGGGCCGGCCAGGGATTGACCTTTCGCCCCAGCCGAGTACACTGCCCCAGATGAACCGCCTTAGCTCCTTGATTAGGGGGGAAACTTATGGACGAAAAAAAGAACGCCGCCCGCAAGCCCATGAACAAGACCGAAGTCCTCACCGCCTTGGCCGAGTCCACCGGCTTGACCAAGCCGCAAGTCGGCCACGTCTTTGAAGAACTCACCAAGCTGATCGGCAGCAATCTCAGCGATCAGGGCCCCGGCGTCTTCGCCCTGCCCGGACTGTTGCAGATCAAGGTGGTTCGCAAGCCGGCCACGCCCGAGCGCAAAGGAGTAAACCCCTTCACCAAGGAAGAAATGGTCTTCAAGGCCAAGCCGGCCAAGAACGTCGTCAAGGTAACCGCCTTGAAAGGGCTGAAAGACTTGGTGCAACCGGCCGGTGAGTAGCCGGCAAAGGCCTCGCGCCTCTGCCAGGGTTATTCTTCCTGGTCCGACGCACTAAGCCCATCGCTGCGCACCAGCGGCAGGCGCACGCGGATCCGCGTCCCTTCCTGGGGAGCGGTCTCGATGGTTGCCCAGCCGCCCATCAGCCGGGCCCGCTCGCGGATGCCTTTGAGGCCGAAATGCCCGTCCGCAACGCGTTCCGGGTCAAAGCCCACGCCCCAGTCCTGCACGTCCACCAGGACTTCGCGGTGGCTGGTTTGCACCGCCACCCGGACCTTCCTACTCTGGCTATGACGGCAGGCATTGGTCAGACATTCCTGGATGATCCGGAAGACGGCCCCTTCTAAGGGCGGGGCCCAGCGGCCGAGATTCTCCTCGCAGTCAAACTCCACCTCCGGCCCGCCCCGCTGTCGCTGCTCGGCAATCAGATAATCCACCGCCGCTTCAATCCCCGCCTCGTCAAGCACCGGGGGCCGAAGCCCGCTGATCAACCGCCGCGCCTCGACCATGCCGTCGCGCAGCAGTCGCATCGCGTCGTCAAACGTCGTGCGAGCCTCCTCCGGGTCGCGCGCCCGATACTGATCGATCGACTGGAATTTGTACAACGCCCCGGCCAATTGCTGGGCCAGACCGTCGTGAATCTCGTAGGCCACCAGCTTGCGATCGCGTTCCTGAAGATCGAGCATCTCGCGCAACAACCGCTGCTCCGCCTGCAACTGCTGCTCCGCGCGCTTCCGATCGGTGATATCTCGGGCTAGCGCCAGCATCAAACGCTGCCCGCTCGCGTCGATCGGCGCCAGGCGAAGCTCGACCGGGAAGATCGAACCGTCCTTGCGACGGTGCACTCCCTCGAAACTGAGCGGATACTTGTCCGGTTCCCGGTTCCAATAGCGCGGTGGATCGAGTTCTCCGGCGAACTTCAGATCGATGTCGCTGACGTGCATCGAGAGCAGTTCCTCCCGGGTGTAGCCAAGCACGTCACAGGCCCGCTTGCTGACGTCGATAATGTTTCCGTCGACGTCATGCAGGAAGAACGCGTCCCCCGCATTGTCGACCAACCGCCGGAACCGCTGCTCGCTTTGCTGCAACTCATCGGTGCGCTCGGCAACCAACTGCTGCACGCGCTTGGCCCGCCCGATCAGAAGATACAGGTAGGCCGAAAGCAGACCCGTCGACAATAAGCCGGCTACGAAAACGCTGAGAGGCAGCCAGGTGCGGCGTGACTGGCTGTAGTAAGCCATCGGCAGACATTCGACCGTCCAGCGACTGCCAGCCACTTGGAAGTGGGTGACGGACCGCAAATCTTCGCTCACGGCGTCAAGAGGTTCTCCGTTATGAAGCGAAGCTTTATCGTCACTGCGCAAGGGAGAAAGGCGTTTGAAGATTTGTCCATCAGCAGCCGTAGTGGTGTCGGGAACCAAATAAACGTCGATTCCCACCGGGATGAAGAAATCCAAGGCCGCATCGAGGATTGCATCGACTTCGAAAATGCCGAGCACGAAGCCATTCGTGGCAGATCGACTGGGTAACGTCTTTCCGGCCGGCGCAGTCCCGTTCTTCGCTGCCTTGAAGACACACAGAACCTGCTTCGCGGTATTTTCGCCAAACCACGGCAGCACCGTCGCCACCTGCTCGCCGCTGGCAACCGCTTCGGCCATGGCCTGGCGACACTTCTCAATCGACATCAGGTCAAAGCCAAGCAAGGCGGTATTTTTCGCCCACGGTCCGGCATAGAGCAGCGGGGCGTAGCGCTCGCGCTTCTTGGCGGCAACCGGCTCTCCGTGCTGATTGCGTTCAAAGATCCGATACTCGGCGACTTCTGCCTTCCGCACCCGCTCTTCATGCGCTTGACGGTTCTCGTCCGGCACGACCACAGCCCATCCCAGCGCCTGAACCCCTTTGTTCGAGCCCACCAACGGTTCGGTGAAGGTGTGGAACTCGTCTCGCTCGACGAAATCAGAGCCGTTGAAGAAGGCCGCCAAGGCGTCGACCGTGGACAGACGCATCAGCATCACGCGTTGGATCGCCTCGACCCGTTTGCCGGCGTCCGAGGCGAACTGAGTGCGGATCAACTGCTCCTCGTGCGCGACCAGCAGTTGATGGAGAGCCACGGAAATGCCGACGCCGAGCAGCACCACCAAGCCAAGCAGCAGCCATCGTTGACCAGGCGCCGGAAATTCGACCCGTCCACCGGTCGCGATTCGGTGGTTACTCGCGGAATCTCGCACGTGAACCTCTTCGGGGGAGCACCGCCTACTACTTCGTTATGGTAGCCCGCAGCCCCATGAAGTCAATGCCACCCGGAAGATGGAGATTTCGCGCCCCGCCAACCTTCCCCCCAAAGGGCAAGCCGCCGCCCTAGCGCGGGCGAATCTTTACCGAAAACGCCGGATCGTCGCGATGCAGATAAGCCAGGTAGTTGACCCGCGCCGCCAGCCGCGTCTCTTCGTACGAACCGTCTCGCTCGATCAGCCCCAGTTCATAGGCCAGCCGGTCGGAGTAGCCCGGCAGCAGCACCCGGTAGTCGTAAGGCACCGTGTGCGGGCTGAGACGGTTAATGTGCTTGCGAATGTTCGTCGTGCAGTTGTTCGTCAGCGTGTCGTAGAACTCCGGCTGCTGAACCAGCTTGTTCACCCGCGCCATCACGTCGCGGAACAGCTCGCGTGCCCGATCGGGCGTAGCTACCGCGCGATACACGTAGACGTCCGACAGGTCGCAATTCACCCGGCGCTGGATCACGTCGCGTTCGTTGGCCAATACGTAGATGAGTTCGTACTGCTGAAAAAAGCCCTTGATGGGATTGTAGGCCTCGCCCCGTTCCTTGCGAATTTCGACCGACACTGCCAGATAATCGCCCCCCTCGAAACCAAAGCTCAGCATCGTATGACCGAGGCTGGGGATGTCATTGAACGGCACCACAATGAAATCGACCGACTCGAGCTTGTCGAGATCGAACGTCTTGTCGCACCAGCGGACGTCGAAGTCCTGCAAAGTCCGCCACTGGCAGTCGCGGATGTTGTGCACGGTGACCAGGTTGCCCTGGAAGTCGGCCGAGGCCAGCCGAGACAACTCCGGCGCCCAGTCGCGATGGTTCGACGGCTTGAACGATTTGTAGAGATCCTCGTTCAGCGTCAGGGTGGGATACATCGCGTCTTGCGGGGCGGGACCAGGCTGAGCCACGGGCGGCATGCTGTGGCAGCCCAAAATCAACGACGCGGCCAGACCGAGCAGGGGCCCGACGGCCCAACGCGCGTAGCGTCCCCTGCCGAGCGGAGTGTCGGCGCATTCACCTCGTCTTCCGGCACCTCGTCGGTGAACGGGCATGTCCAGCGCCTGGCAAATGTCTGACGGAAACGGTCCGCTGGCCGGCCCGCGCAAACCAGGGGCGCGAGCGCCGGCGGAAAGATGATGCTATTAGCGAGGAAACCCGTTTGCCGCAAGAGGAATGCGACGAACCCGACCGGGCAGGCACGCCCCGCGAAACCGACCTACCGCCGCCGCGCGAGTTTGGGTAGAATTGGCAAGCATGCTACGCTACTACACCGCCGGTGAATCACACGGCAAAGCACTGATCGCGATGGTTGATGGCTTCCCGGCCGGGGTGGAAGTCCGCGCGGAACCGATCGATGCCGAGTTGCATCGTCGCCAGGGAGGCTACGGCCGCGGCGGTCGACAGAAGATCGAATCCGATCACGTCGACCTCCTCAGCGGCCTCTGGCACGGCCAGTCGATTGGCAGCCCGATCGCTCTGATGATCGTCAACAACGATTACAAGATCGAGCGGATGGAGGACCTGCCCAGTCCCCGACCCGGCCACGGCGATCTCAACGGCTCACTCAAACACCTCGGCTCGATCCGCGGCGTACTCGAACGGGCAAGCGCTCGCGAGACGGCTGCCCGAGTCGCTGCCGGCGCCTTGGCCAAGCAACTGCTCACGCCGTTCGGCATCACCGTCCTCGGCTACGTGGTCCAGGTAGGCGGCATCGACGCGAAACCCCAGCAGGCACCGATCGAATCGCTTCGCGCGATCCGCGATCGAAGCGACCTGTACACGCTCAACCCCGACGCTGATCCTGAGATCAAGACGCTGATCGATCAAACCCAAAAACGAGGCGACACACTCGGCGGCATTGTCGAAGTCCGCGTCGAAGGATGTCCCTTCGGGCTCGGCTCGCATACGCAGTGGGACAAGAAGCTCGACGGGCGATTGGCCCAAGCCGTGATGTCCGTCCAAGCCATGAAGGGCGTCGAGATCGGCATGGGTTTTGACGTCACCCGCCACCCCGGCTCCGAGGTCCACGACCCAATCGAATACGATCCGGCGCTGGCCGACACGCCGACACTCGGCTTCCAGCGGCCAAGGAACAACGCCGGCGGCCTGGAAGCAGGCATGACCAACTCCCAGCCGATCATCATCCGCGCGGCCAAGAAGCCGATCAGCACGCTGGCCAAGCCGCTGCCGTCGGTCAACCTAAAGACGATGAAAGCCGAGTCGGCCTCCTACGAGCGAAGCGACATCTGCGCGATTGCCGCCGCCAGTTGCGTCGTCGAAAACGTGGTGGCCTTCGAGATCGCCCGGGCGATGGTCGACAAGTTCGGCGGCGACAGCCTCACCGAGATGCAGGCCCGCTGGAAGACGTTTCATGACCTGGCCCAGCAAAAAATCGTTGGGCAGTTGTAGAAAAGCAGCGCGGGAGTTCAGAGCACACGGCAGCACACATCCACCAAGGACACTAAGGGCACGAAGAAATCCTCGAATCGAATAGAGGAAAAGCAATCCTTGACTGCATCCGGGTCAATCAGTCTTGGTGTACTTCGTGCCCTTCGTGGATGAACATCCGCTCTGTGTCTCTGTGGTGTTTTTGTAGTTGGTGGACAGTCGACGAGGGAACAAGGATGTTCCAGTTGTACGACAAGACGCGACGGCGGTTTTGCATCGCCGGCTTCCTGATGTTGGGCCTGTTGCCCAGCCTCACCGTCGCCGGTTGGTGCGTCTATCGCCACACATCCAGCTATCTGGCCGCCGAGGTCAACCAGCTCAGCCGGCAGTTGGGCGTCAGCGTCAAACTCTCCGGCCTGAAGCATCTTCGGCCGGGCGTCGTCCTCTACGAAAACGTCGAACTGGCCGACCATGAAACCGGCCAGCCTCTTTTGCAGTGCCGGCTGGTCGAAGTGCAATGCACGCTCCAGCCTGACGAGCGCGGCGTCCGCCACCCGGTCGTCTCCGTGGTCGCCTCGCAGCCGCAAATCCATGCCGCCTCGATCGACCGCACCTGGCGCTGGGTGCAACGCGTGTTCGAGACCGCGCCGAATTGGCTGAACACCGAAGTCGAGCTTTCGGCGGCCGAAGTGACCCTCAAGGACGCCGAGCGGTCGCAGACGCTCACCGGCGTCGAAGCCTTGGTCGAATCGCTGCCGCAAGGGACGCATGCCCAACTGCAATTTCGCCTGGTAGGCGCGGACACGCCCGATCCGGCCCAAATTCGACTCGTGCGGAACCGTCAGGTGTCGCCGCCGGCCAGTGGTTTTGAGCTTCACACCGGGGGCGGCGAGCTGCCCTGCAGCCTGTTGGCGATGGGTGTTGGCGAACTGCGGCCGCTGGGCAACCGCTCGCGATTTAAGGGCTATATCTGGGCCAATGAGACGACCGCCGGCTGGGAAGGCGAAGCGGCCGGCCAACTGGTCGACGTCGATCTCGGCGGCCTGGTCACCAATCATTTCCCGCATCGCATGAGCGGCATCGGCCAGATCACCATCCAGTCGGCCCGCTTCCGGCAGGGCCGTCTCGAAGAGGGCAGTGGTGTGATTGTCGCCGGTCCCGGCACGATCGATCGATCGCTGGTCGAGTCGGCCGTCGATCGGCTTGGCCTCACCGCCGCGGAGGAACCGCTTAACGAGGAGCGCATCGCTTACGACCAGTTGGCGATGTCGGCCACGCTCGACGCCCAAGGTCTGCGGCTGCGGGGCCGCTGTGCCGGCGTGGACCCAGGCACGATTCTCGCCCGCGGCTCCGCCCGCCTGCTGGGCGAATCGCCCGGTGCACCGCAGCCGATGGCCGCCTTGGTGCGAACGCTGGTGCCGCAGAGCGCGGTGCAAGTGCCGGCCAGCCGTCAAAGCGACTGGCTGCTGCGTCACCTGCCCGTTCCCGACGTGATCGCCCCGCCCGGCGCGAAAGTCATTCCACCGACCGCCCGCGGATTGCGCGTGCTGCAAAGATAGGGTTCAGGACGCAGGGTTTTTGGTGTCAGAGTTCGGTTCCGATGTAGATGGGATGAAGGCCTGTTGCCCCCGATCTGGTAAAACCGGATTGGGTAACC
>CALGFD010000057.1 GCA_937881075.1 uncultured Planctomycetales bacterium | reverse complement strand
GCGGCCACGCGATCTGCGCGGCGGTGCTTGTCCGATGCCTCGACATTGCGTTCGCACCAGTGGTTGCACATACCAAGGATAAGATCGTAGTCGAGCGACGATCGGTCGATCCATTTCTTCAGAGAATCAAGCGGACCTTTGGGTTTGGGATCTTGCTTTTCACCAGCCGGCAGGCTTGCCGGACCTTCGCGCGCCATCAGCACCACACAATCCAGGCTGGTGAAGCGCTCGCCGATGTTGAGCTTGTCGATCATTCGGGACATCGGGGGCAGTTGCTCCAAGTCTCGTCGCATCCTTTCCAGGTGTGCGGACGTGAAGTCGCGCTGCCGCAGCACGGCAATGTCACCCTGATTGGCAAAGCCGTCGAGGGTAATGCCGAGAAGCGAGCCGACCAAGGATGGATTCTGACCGACGAGTCTCCCCAGTCGATGGCAAGCCTGTAAGTCGGACCATGCCGCCGGCACATCGCCGTCGTGCAGTTTGAGCATCGCTCGGGCAACCAATGCTCTTCCGAGCGGACGAGTCTGCCCTGACGCCGACCAAAACGACTCCAGCAAGGTCCCCTTTGCCTTGACGACGATTGGCTCGAAGAAGCGAGGGCGTTTGGATGCTTCCACGACCAGTGACAACGGTCTTTCGTTTGACAACAACCATCGGGCCAGCAGAGGGAACTCCTCTTTCGACCAGGGGCGCTTCATTGCCTCGTCGAGAGTTTGGTTGGCCGCCTCCTCGGGCGTCTTTTCGCTTACCGGCGTTATGTGCGCCGGCTGCGATTGTCGGGCAGCGACCTCCAGTTCAACGAAGTAGTCGCCTTTTTCGGGCAGCGGCTCGATACCAAGCAGTTTCCAGTACCTTTCGCGGAGTTCGGAACGGATCACGGCCGGGCCGACTGCCTGCAAAAGCAAGACGGTCGCATTGTTGTCCGGTGTCACTCCTGCGCTCAACTCTCGATTGAGCCAAGCGGCGTAGTCCGGATAGCCGTTGACATCCAGCGGCTCGGTGATGTAGGTGGTCTCGCGCGAGATCGTCATTCGCGGGCCACGGACCATTTGATACACGACCGGCACCACGACCAGCACTAGAAAGACGCCCGCCAGAAGAGCAAATAAGCGCCGCCACTTCTTAGCAACGAGTTTCATGGAGAGCCCCCTCTTTTCGATCGCCGCCATCTTGATCGTCGAATCAATCGAACGCATCAGATTATGACATTGAAAGAGGCTCTTTACAATCCACGCGGCGGTCGGGCAAACATTAGAGCGGTTCAAAGTTCTGTGTAGCGTAGTTTCGCCTCCGAAACCGCTATTTCCGATGGCGGATGACGCTACAGGGAAGTGCGACTCGCACTAAACCTCACTGATCGCCGCTAACAATTGTGCGGCGAGTGCAGACCAGATTCCTCGTTACGCTCGGAATGACTCTTATGCTTTGGCCAGACTGAGATGGGCAGGTGGTGTGAAGCCAACGCCACCATTTCTATCCACAAAGATCACGAAGGACACGAAATTCAAAGAACTCTCGCAAAGGCGCTGAGGCGCAATGAGAGAGGACCGTTGTCGCTTCGCGGCTTGGGCTGGGCCGACGTCCCGTCGGCCGCTAAACGGGATTGCTTGCTGCGTTCGGAATGGCCGTTTGCCGGACGGCTTTGCTTGGCGTCCTTCGTGCCCTTCGTGCTCTTCGTGGATCAAGCTTTGCGGTGGGGCTCGCGATCGCTCGACCCACCCTACAGTTTCGTCCCGCCTTGCGGTTTTGTGAACACTTGGCGGATTCCCGCGTCGCTGAGAAAACGGGTGGGCTGGGCCGACGTCCCGTCGGCCGCTAAACGGGGATTGCCTGCCACGGCGTTATTCTTTCATCGCCTGGACGATGCTGGTGAGCATGGCCTTGGCGTCGCCAAAGAGCATGAGGGTGTTGTCGGCGTGGAACAGTTCGTTTTCGATGCCGGCGAAGCCTGGATTCATGCTCCGCTTGATCACGAAGACCGTCTTGGCCTTGTCGGCGTCGATGATCGGCATGCCGAAGATCGGGCTGGTCTTGTCGTGGCGGGCGGCCGGGTTCACCACGTCGTTGGCGCCGAGCACCATGGCCACATCGACTTCGGGCATCTCGGGATTGATTTCGTCCATCTCAATCAGCTTGTCGTAGGGAATCTCGGCCTCGGCCAGCAGGACGTTCATGTGGCCTGGCATGCGACCGGCCACCGGATGGACGGCAAACTTGACGTCGACACCTTCCTTTGTGAGGGCGTCGTACAGTTCACGAACGCGGTGCTGGGCTTGGGCGACGGCCATGCCGTAGCCGGGCACGATGACCACGCTGCGGGCGGCAGTCATGATCTGAGCGGCATCCTCGGCCGACGCGCTCTTGACAGTCTTTTGCTCGCCGGTGGTCGCGGCGGCCTTCACCTGGCCAAAGCCGCCGAACAAGACGTTGGCGAATGAGCGGTTCATCGCCCGACACATGATGATCGAGAGGATCAAGCCGGAGGAGCCGTCCAGCGCGCCGGCGGCGATCAGCAGCTTGTTGTCGAGCACAAAGCCCATCGCCACGGCGGCGAGACCGGCGTAGGAGTTCAACAGGGCGATGACCGTGGGCATGTCGGCGCCGCCGATGGGGATAATCAGCAGTACGCCGAAGGCCAAGGCAAGCACGATGATGAGCGGAAACAGCAGCCAATGGCCCGGATGGATCACCAGCCAGACGCCAGCGAGAATTGCGATGGCCAAGAGCGACAAATTCGTGGCATTTTGGCCGCGGTAGATGATCGGGCGGGTGGGGATGATCTCCATCAGCTTGCCGGCGGCCATGAGACTGCCGGTGAAGGTCAAAAAGCCGAGAATCACTTCGGCCACAAGCGCACCGGTGCCGAAGCGGCTGATTCGTTCGGGGTGTTGCGTCATCCAGAGATAGTATTCGGCGGCGCCGACCAAGCCCGCGGCCAAGCCGCCGAAGGCGTGCGACAGAGCCGTTCGCTGGGGCACGGCGGTCAGCGGTACCCAGGACAAGGGAACGCCGATCAAGAAACCGATGACGACCGCCGCAGCGATCCAGTTGTAGGTGAGGATGCCGGGGTCGATCAGGGTGCCGCCGATCGCGGCGACCATGGCCACGACGCCCGAAAAAACGCCACGTCGGGCGGTGGTGGGGTGGTTCATCCATTTCAAGGAAAGGATGAACAAGGCCGTGGAGAGCAGATAGATCAATTGCGTGCCGGTGTCGAGATTCATGACTTGCCAGGCTCCCGCTTCTTAAACATCTTGAGCATTCGATCGGTGATCAAAAAGCCGCTAACGATGTTGATCATCGAGGCGGCCAAGGCCACCGTGCCGAGAATGGTGACCAGCAAGGGCTGATCGACGCCGCCGGCGGCCTTACCGGCCAAGAGAATCGAGCCGACCACGGCGATCGCCGAGATGGCGTTGGTCAACGACATCAAGGGCGTGTGCAGCAGCCGCGACACGTTGCGGATCACCTCCAAGCCGATAAAGGTGGCCAACATGAAGACGAACAGCAAGGTAACAAAGTCGTCGGTGGCATAGTGGCTCGCCTCGGGCGGCGTGGCGGCCATGAGGGATATTAAATGAGGAGACATTTCACCGTCTCTCCTTTCTTCAATACGGTCGACTACTATCGAATCTAGTAACTCGTTTGCTCGGACTCATCTCGGCTTGGCTTGAGCCATGTCCGCCTCGCGATGTCCTCGGCCATTCAAGCGGGACTGCTTAAGAGTTCCTGCACGCGGGAACTAGCGATCTTTCCGTCGCAGGCCACAAGCGTGTCACGGACAATCTCGTCCTCGAGGTTGATATGCAGTTGCTTGTCTTTGACCAGGTTCAGCAGGAAGGTCGAGATGTTCTTGGCATACATCTGGCTGGCGTGCTGGGGCACGTCGGCCGGCACGTCGAGGGGGCCGAGGATGGTCACGCCGTTACGAACGACCGTCTCGCCGGCTTGGGTCAGTTCGCAGTTACCGCCCCGTTCGGCGGCCAAGTCGACGATCACCGAGCCGGGGTCCATTTTGGCAACCATGTCGGCCGTGACCAGGATCGGCGACTTCTTGCCGGGCACGGCGGCGGTGGTGATGACCACGTCGCTATCGGCCACCACACGGGCCATCAATTCGCGCTGGCGGCGATAGAACTCCTCGCCCATCTCTTGGGCGTAACCGCCGCGAGTTTCGGCGTTGCCAGCTTCTAGCGGCATCTCGATAAACTTCGCGCCGAGGCTCTGCACTTGTTCTTTCACAGCGGGCCGGACGTCGTAGGCCGAGACGGCCGCGCCGAGTCGTCGCGCAGTGGCGATCGCCTGCAATCCGGCCACGCCGGCGCCGACGATGAACACTTTGGCGGCATTCAAGGTGCCGGCGGCGGTGATCAACATCGGGAACAGCTTGGGCAAATGGCTGGCGGCCAGGAGCACGGCCCGGTAGCCGGCGATGGTCGCCTGAGACGAGAGAACGTCCATGCTCTGGGCGCGGGTAATGCGGGGGAGCAATTCGAGGGCGAACAGGGTCACGCCTTTGCTGGCCATTTGGGCGACGCCGCTGGGATTGCCCAACGGGTCGCACTGGGCGATGACGACCTGGCCAGGCCGATACTCCGGCAACTCATCGGACGGGCTAATGACCGCGCCGGCCGCTCGGACCTGGAGCAGGACCTCCGTGGCGGCGAGTTCGCTGGGGGTCGAAACGATACGAGCCCCTTTGTCGACGTATTGCTGGTCCTGGTAGCCAGCGGCCAAGCCGGCGCCGGTCTCGATCAACACGTCCATGCCAGCCTTCAACAGCGGCGGGACGGCAGCCGGAATCAAGGCGACGCGTTTTTCGCCGGGCTGGCGTTCACGAGGTACGGCAACAATCATGACTCCCCCTTATGGGAAATGAAGAGCCGCAAAACGGCTGATGCTAAGGGTCAGTTTTTTCTGTAAACCCCTCTGCGACGTTGTCAGAATATCATAGGTCACGCCATCGAACGGGGCCGTGTTTGCGGTCCTGGCTGGAAGCGTATTTTCTCGTCCGCCAAGGGTTTGCGAGGATTATACCTGGGGCGGGCAAGGCCTCTGCCCGAGCCCTGGCCCCGGGAGCTTGGGTGGTCTATGATGATTCGAGGAAAAAAAGCTACCTTACCGTGGCGAATGCCTTGTCAACGGCCCGATAACTAAGTAAATTACGGGTTTCCCCTGCTCTGGCAGTTGAGTTGTGTGAGTAAGCAGACATGCAGCAAATGAAAACGTACATGGCCCGGCCCGGCGAGATCGAACCGAAGTGGTGGCTCGTCGACGCCAGCAACAAGGTGGTTGGCCGGTTGGCCAGTGATATTGCGATGGTGTTGATGGGGAAGAATCGCCCCACCTACACCCCCCACGTGGACAACGGCGACTATGTCGTGGTGATCAACGCCGAGAAGATCGCGTTCACGGGCAAGAAGTGGGAGCAGAAGAAGTACGCTTGGTACACTGGCTATCCTCGCCAGCGTACGGAAACGGCCGGCAAGCGGTTGGCCCGACGTCCGGAGATGATTCTTCGCGACGCCGTCCGGCGGATGCTGCCGAAGAACAAGCTGGCCTTCAAAACACTCAGCAAATTGAAGATTTACGCCGGAAGCGAGCATCCTCATCAGGCTCAGCTTCCCGAATCGACGGAACTCGGAATCAAGGACTAACGTTCCATGGCAGTAGTGAAGAGCAACGACATTCTTGGCACCGGACGACGCAAGACCTCGATCGCCCGCGTTCGCATTCGCCCCGGCGCTGGCAAGATTACGATCAATAGCCGCAATCTCGACGAGTATTTCGCCAACGTGCGACAGCGCAATTCGGTAGTGGCTCCGCTGGACCAGACCGGCAAGCGGACCGAACTGGACGTGATCGTCCGCGTCGATGGCGGCGGCATCACCGGCCAGGCCGACGCCTGCAAACTGGGCATCGCCCGCGCCTTGAAGAAATACGACGAGCAGGTGGCCGAGAGCCTCCGCGACACGGGCCTGTTGACCCGCGACGGCCGCATGAAGGAACGCAAGAAGTACGGCCTCCGCGGCGCCCGCCGTGGTACGCAGTTCTCGAAGCGTTAATCGCTTCGCCCAATCGACAATGCCAAGAGGTGACCCACGTGGTCGCCTCTTTTTTTGCGCGCGGACGGCACGGATGCGAGTTGGGCTTGTGCTCGAAAGGACAATTCACCCTCGTTCGAAACGACAAAAACCTGATTTGACATCTCTCCGGACGTGACCTAGGTTTCAGTTGGCGGCGGTTGCGCCGTTCTTATCCGGGCGACTTTTCGACGGGGTCAGGCCTTCTAAGAGCTTTTCCTTGCTGACTGGACGATAGCCTGCTGTTTGATGAGGGGAACGTATGCGATTGCCGACGCCGCAACTAGATCTGTTGGGCCCGCGGGACGGCACGACCGGAGATGATGTCCGTACGCAAGTGTGGGGATTGTTGACCACGCTCTATCCCCGCAACGATTTGGTGGAGCGGCGTCGCGACAATCGCTATCCGTTCCCTTGCTTGGTGCATCTGACGCCGGTGGGACGTGATGGCGTGTCGCCGGAGGGCGAGACGGTGGTGGTCGTGGGCCGTCACCTCTCAGAAAACGGCTTGGGGTTTTTCCATCAACAGCCGCTGCCCCACCGCCGAATGATCGCCTCGCTGGAGTGCGGTAAGGGTCGCTGGATCGGCTTCTTGATCGATTTGAACTGGTGCCGCTTCACCAAAGATGGCTGGTACGAGAGCGGCGGCCGGTTCTTGCAGGCGGTGTTAGCGCCGGAAGGGCGCGAGGCAGTCGACGCCGAGAAGCGCTCGGCGTGAGCGGGAGTCTCTCGGACGGAAATGTCACTGCCCGGGATAAGCCGTGGAGCGTCCGCATTCGTCGTTCCGCTTGAGCGGGGGCAACGGCAGGCTGAGGTTCGACCTGGCTAGGGGACGTCGGACGCATCGGCGGCGCGCTGGTCAGTCGCCGCCATTCGATCGGCCGGCTTGCCGAGCATGTAGCCGAGAAATGCCCCCAGGCCGCGGAAACGGTAGGACGGATCGACGTAGTGTTCGATCACGTAGAAGGCGAAGTAGTACGCGCGGCAAAAGGCCCAGACGCAGAGGCCGAGCAGCGCGGCGATCAAGGCATCTCTTGTTTTGAAGACGATGAGCCCGAAGGCCATCGAGCCCAACAAAAGAAAAAGCCCGCCCTTGATCCAGATCACGGTGGGATTCTTGAGGTCCTTCATCGCGCAGGCTCCTTTCCTACCGGTCAAGATAGTGAACATTTAATTCCCTGCCAAGCGGACCGACCTTTCCATTGCCGCCGGGTTGCAGCGGCATTGCCCCTAGATCGTCGAGGCGGCCGCCGCTACGATTTGCCGATCTCAAAAATTTCCTCTTCTTGCGGCAGGAAATGATGGGCGCATCGGACAGCGGCTTCGATCGGCGTACGTTCGTGGCGGGTGCGCTGCTTGGCGGGGTCGGGCTCCGCGGACTGCTGCAGCTTCGCGACGAGATCGAGTGCTGCCGGCAGGGCGACCCGCTCTGCTGCATTCGCTCGCACAATCGGGACGTGTTGGTGGCGGTTGTCGAAGCCCAGTTGTGCAGCATTTGGCAGGGTCCGCCGGCAGACGACGCCCAGATTATTACCGAGGAAGTGCTGCGATTCGTGGCGACATTAGACCGCATGGCACAGAAAGGCCTCTGTGCCGCGCTGGTTTTCATCAACTTTCACTCGAAGCGCACCATGGGCGTACGGCTGTCGTGCCTAAGTATCGAGCAACGCAAGCGGCTGCTGAACCAGGGGGAATGGCACAACGGCGCGATTTGTCCGCCGCCGGTCCGTTGGAACGACAAGTTTTTGCTGCACTCGGCTGTCAGTGGTGTGACGATGGTCTGCCGGCTGATTATTAGTTCCCGCCGACCCGCACGAGAATACGCCGGGCTCACCTGGTCGAAGCCGTGTCAAGAACCGGAAAATCTGGCTCATGTACCGCCTCCTCCCTACCCCGACCTTACTGACGAATACGACTTGTGCATCATCGGGTCGGGCGTGGGCGGGGCGGTCGTGGCCGCCAAGGCCGCCGAGGCCGGCAAACGCGTGTTGATCGTCGAGATGGGCGACTGGGTCGGCCCGGACGCGATTGTCGAACGGTGGAAGGAAGCGGGCAAGGAAGTTGTCATGCCAGCCCGCGGCGACATGGTGCTGATGCGGCTCTATAAGAAGTCGGGCGTGCAAATTGCCGGCAAAATGCCGATGCGTGAAGACTCCGGTCGGATGCGGCTACTGGGCGCCCGCAGGAGAATGCGCGAAGCCCGCGGCGAGCAGACGATCAACGTCATTCAAGCAAGCGTCGTCGGCGGCGGGCCGTATATCAACAACGCCATTCATCTACCCATCGAGGAGGACTACTGGAACGAGTGGGATGCCAAGCCGGCGGGCGTCGACTACCCGACATTTGCCCGACGTATGCAGCGGGTTGCTGAGCGTTTGGGCGTGAACACGATTGCGACCACCCACGCGGCTGGCATTCGTAGCGTTCGCTTCGCCGAGGGCTGTCAAAAACTGGGACTTCCGGCCGAGCCCGTGCCCGTCTCGATCCTGCCCACTGCAACCGGCTGTGGTTCCGACAATTCATCGGACCCATTTGGGCAACATACGGGCGGCCTGCATCCCTATCGCCCCAATGGTCCGAACAGTTACATGATGCGGGCCTTACGAGCGCCGCGGCAGGCCGAAGTCGCCTACTGCATGCGGGCTGTGCGTTTCGAACTGCAATCACTGCCAACCGGCGACATGATCGTCGATCGGCTGTTGGTCGAAGATCGACGGAAGGTCTCGCCCGGCTGTAGCGGGCCAATGTTCCACATCCGCGCAAAGCAATTTCTTCTTGCCGCTGGCCCAATCTCTAGCACCGTGCTTCTGCAGGACACCTTGAATTGTTACGGGCTGTGCTCGCCCGGACTGGGCGAGCGGTTCACGGGCAATGTCGTGATGCCGGTCTATGCGATTTATGACAAGCAATTGCCCATTGGGGGCAACCTGCCCGAGCCCGGCATTACTCAGTGCTTTTTCACGCGGGCGGAAAAATCTGTAGTCGACGGCCGCCCGGTTTTGACGCAGCCGGGCATCGAGAACTGGTTCCATTACCCGGGCACGATCGAGGCCGTCTGGACGGGGTGGTTCGAGGCCTATGCGGAAATCGTCCGCGGGTACAATCAAACGGCGATTGCCGGCATGGTGGTGCCGTCAAAGGTACGGCCGACGAATCGCATCGAGCCGGATGGGCGTCCGATGCTCGAATTGGACGACGAAGAATTCGAATTGCTGCTAAAGGGCATTGAACGCATCGGCCGGATCTTCATGGCAGCCGTGCCGCCCGGCGATGGCGTCACGATCAGCATTCCGACCAAGGGTTTGATGCTCGATGAATGCTGTCGGCCGCTGCGGGTTCGCACGCCGGCGCAATTGCAGGCGGCGATCGAGCACATCCGTTGCCAGGGGGCGCGGTTCCTGCAACTAGCCACGGCCCATCCGCAGGGCGGCAATCCCTTGGGTTCTGTTGTCGACCCGACCACGTTCTGCGTCCGACTGGCGGGTGATCGGCAGATTGGCAACCTCCGCGTGGCCGACGCCAGCGTCTTTCCTTCGGGGTGCGGAGTGAATCCGCAGCTTACGTTGCATACGCTAGCGTTGTACGCCGCCGATGCGCTGCTGGCGGCGGAAGGAAACACCGTAACGTCGCCGACCGCCGCGTAGCGGGGTCATTCCGAGCAGAGCGAGGAATCCAACCGGCGCTCGGTACGGGCAAAATCCTTCGCCGACGCTCAGGTGCAAGATCTCCTAGTTGCCTGCGGTGTTGCCGTCCACCGCCGCAGCCATTTGTTTCTGATAAAACTCGATCAACGCCCGCAAATTGACTTGGGCGTAGGGCTCGTCGCAGGCGGGACGACCCTCGCTCGCATCGGCACACCACATGTCAAGCGTCTGAGGAGCGAAGACCGCATTGTGCAGGTTCGACGGCATTGCCACCGGCCGCTTGATGATCTCGATCAAGCTGGGCACTTCGATCCGACCGTAGTTTTTCTTGATCCGCTCAACGAGCACCGCCGCTCGGTCCTTCCCGGATATCAGCACGACGTCGTCGGGCACGTGGGGCAACCGCGGGTCTTGCTGTCCAGGTTCAAGGACTTTTATCTCCTGGGGCCGGCATTCGACGGCGCGGAGCGTTCCTGAACGATCACTGAGCACGTAGTAATACTCGCAGGTGCGGGGAGTGGCGCGGAGCATGGCCAGTGCGTCCTTCACATTTCTGGCCCGTTCCATGATGTCGCGGAGCAAGAAACTCATCGGCATGCCGTCCCATTGGCCTTCGCCGCGTCCGCCCATCTCGCCAACGGCCAAGCCATGTTCGTTCATCGCCGTCACGGTGCCGATGAAACCGGCATAGCCGAGGCTTATCCAGCGGTTGCGGCCATCGGGCATGAGGACCATGATGGCCGCGCCTTCTTGCAGCTTGATGTCGCTCATGTAGTCCAAAACTCGGGCGTGAAGCACGCGGCCGCCGGTGGTCGCTTTGCCGCGCATGGCTACGCCGCTGCAGTGGAATCGCTCGGGAAAAAGGTTGGCGTAACGGCCGTCGCGTTGAGAAACGCCGACGGCCTGCGACAGGGCGTCGCATTCCTGCAGAAACCTCGGCGGGATGTGCAGCAGCGTCCGCCGCTGGATTTCGGCCATGCGATCGAAAAACCATTGGCCGCTCTGCAAGGTATCGCCACCGCCGACGAAATAGACGCTCCGCTCGGCCAACTTCTGTACAGAGTCGCGCAGCAGCAGGCCGTGGGCGGCGCCCATTTGGGCCGGAGTGCCGGAGAGCATGAGGATCCGTTTTCCTTGCCAGTAGGCGAGCAAGCCATGACCGGCCGGATCGCGCCGGGCAATCGTGATCGATGCTTGGCCGGTGACGGCAGGGTCGGGCAAGTGCTCGATCCGTTCGGCAGCAAAGTTAACCATCGCCGCCAGCATGCGGTCGAGGTCCTCGCCGTGCACCTCTTGACGCTCAGTGGCCTCGGGCGGCTGAAAAAGGGCGTCCGTGGCTAGGGCGTTGACCCGCCAAGCGTGAAAACGAACCGTGCCATGGAGACCGGCGACGGCAAACTCGGCGAGTCGCGGTGCACGAGCATCGTCTTGAAAGGCGATCCGAATCTCGCCGGGACTATTTTTCGCATCGGCACTTTGAATGCGCAGGATCGGCACGCCGGCGGCCGTTTGCGCCCCTTCCACAGCAATCCAGCGGTGAAGCATTTCGGGGACCAGCGCGATGCTGCTGACAAGTCCTTCGATCATTCGCAGTTTCATCTCGTGGCGCCGCCCAACCCAAGTGAGCCAGTTGCCCTGTCTGACGTCCTCTTTCCTGGCGAGGAAGAGGATCTTCTTGCTGGTTAGCATCCAGGAACACTGGTCATAGCCGAGGGCGATTGTCCCGAGCCTTGGCAGTGTGGCGTGTAACGAGAAGCGGCCCTCCCGGCCACGGACAATCCGGATTCTCCCTTCGATCGGTTGCCAACCGGGACCGTTCGCATGAACTTCCAGGTCGACGATATGGCAAAGACCGGGTTGCGGCTCGCCGAGCATCGCGCCTGACTGCTGGAGCAGCCCGGCCACCTGCTGGACCGGCGTCGGCCTCGCCGTCCGATCCGGCGCCGCCGGCTTGACTCCGGGCGGTAAGTCGCGGGCGAAGAAATCGGCCGTGATTTTCAGCGCCCGTGGCAGTTCCGCCATCGCCGTGTAATGACCGAGCCCGGACAGCCAGACGACGCGATCGGTGATGCCAAGGGCCTTGGCCAATTTGTCGCTGCACAGTTTCGGAATGACCTCGTCTTCAGAGGCGTTGATCATCAACACCTGGCCGGCTTCGGCTCGCTTTCGCAGTGCCGGAGCGAATTGCAGCGGATCGGCACGCGTGATTTTGGCCTCGATACTGGCCCGCTCCATGGCCGGAAGCTTTTGAAGCATCTGGCTCAGTGGCCGGGTCTCGCGAGCGTGATAGATGATTGGCAGTAAATCTCCGCCGGCGAGGATCAGCCCAGCGCGGTGCAGCCGAGGATCGGCGCCGGCCGCTGCAGCAGCAATGATTCCGCCGAGGCTTACGCCGGTAATGCCAATCTTCTTGGAATCGACCTCGGGGCGCGCGCTGAGCAAGTCGATGGTCCGCCGGATGTCCTCGCCGGCCTGGGCGATCGCGCCGGCGAACAGTTCTGGGTTTTCGGCCAGGGCTTCAGGGCCTTGGGGCAGACCGCGCGATCCGTAGTATGGCAATTTGAAGGAGATCGCCGGAATGCCGCGGAGGGCTAGCACCGAACACATCAAGTCGGTCAACGGTTCATTGCCGTCGAGGATGTGTAGGCAGATGACCGCCGGCCGAGGCGGATCGCTGGGTTTCCAGTCGCGCGGCAAGTAATAATCGGCCGGGATCGTGTTGTTCTGAACAACCGGGCTGACGACGGGCGAAGGGTACGTCAAGCGGTAGATGCGGAACTGCGGCCGCTCGGAGTGCAACCGTTGTTGATAAGCGAAGGCCTGATGATTGTAACTTTCGCTAACGGCGATGGTTTGCGGGGCGATATCCGCAGCGTCGCAAGGCAAGCAGGCAAGAACGACAGCAACAAGCCCGACCAATGGCGTTTTGCCCATGAGTATCCTCGTGTTGGCAGTCCAAGATGCTCCAAGGGTGTCAGATTTGAGCGAGAAATGCAAGGCGAACCGGAGCTGCGGGACGGTTGCTCATTGGCCGGTAAACACGTATGCTGTTGGCACTTCCGGTAAATGGACGACTCGAAGCTTTTCCGAGGGTACTTGTCATGGCGAGCGAACAGGGTTGGCGAAAACGGCTCCTCGAACGGCAACAGTGGGTGATCTTTCTGCTGCCCTATCTTCTGTTCATGGTGGTGACGAGCCTGGAACCGACACCGGACAAGCCGGGCGGCGGGTCGCTGGGGCTGGCGATACCGTACGACTATTACCCGCTCATCTATGCGATCAAAATCGCGCTGGTGGCCGTGGGCGTGGCCTTTGTCTGGCCTGGATATCGACAATTCCCCTTCCGCCTGACGCTGCTGGGCGTACTGGTGGGAATCGTTGGCGGCCCGCTCTGGATCGGGCTTTGCCACCTGGATATCGAGCACGTTTATTTGCAGCCGCTGCTGGAGCGGATAAACCTGGGCTGGCTTATTGGCGCCGGGCTTCGATCGGGTTTCAATCCCTTCGCGCAAATGGCACAGCCGCCCGGGCTGGCCTGGGGATTCCTCATCGTGCGCTTCGCGGGACTGGTGTTGCTTGTCCCGTTGATTGAGGAATTCTTCCTGCGCGGCTTCGTGATGCGGTTTGTGATGGACCGAGATTGGTGGAAAATCCCGTTCGGCCAAGTCAACGGGCTGGCCATCGCGATTGGCACGTTGCTGCCAATGTTCGCGCATCCCGGCGAGTTGATTGCAGCGGCCGTTTGGTTCTCGATGATTACCTGGCTAATGGTCCGGACAAGGAGCATTTGGGACTGCGTGGTCGCCCACGCGATCACGAATCTGATTTTGGGGCTCTATGTCGTGCTACAGGGTGGTGATGCCTGGCGGCTGATGTAGAAAATGCACCCACGAAGAACACGAAGGGCGCGCGTGGCGGCATTCCCCACAAACGACCCGGACGTTCCGAAAAGCATTGACACAAAAGGCAATACCATTGACCTGGAACGCTATTTTTGGAAAGTGGCCAAGGGCGGCCGAAAAAGTGCCTCGCTGGCGGCGCAAATCCCGCACTCCCCGCCTGACGAGCAACAATCCAAATGCCCTCCCGGCACAGTTTCCCTGTCCTCTCGACCGCGCGGGTGCCGCTTGCCACTGCTGGCTTGTCCGGCTTGTCCAGCAGTGCCCAAGTGATCCAGCAAGGTTTACTGCCGGGGACTCTCGGTGTGAATCATCGGTGGAGTATCGACGGTCGGCAGCGGAATGACTTGGGCCATGGAAGGGCGTTTGACTTTTTGGAGAGGCTCGATCAGCACCGCTTTTCCTTCCGCGGCAGAGCGATAGATGGCCTCGATAATACGCACGTCGGCCAAGCCTTCGTAGCCTGAAGGCTCCGGCTGCTCGCCCATCTGCACGCACTGCGAGAAGTAGACCAATTCCGGGCCGAATTGGTCGTGAGCCGGAAAGTGCTCTTGGTACGTCTCGTCGCCAATGCTCCAGTGGTGGATCAAGTCCTCGGCGTAGTCGTAGGCCGGCTCAGCGAGCAACTTTCCCTTGGTCCCGACAATGCGATACATCGAGACGTCAGCCGCCCCAAGGCTGCATGTAAAGGCGGCCAGGCGCTCGCCGGGAAACTCGAGGATGGCACTGGTCATTTCATCGACTTCACGAAAGCGAGGGTCCTTACTGGAGACGCTGATCGCACGTATCCGCAGCGGTTCGTCCTGAAACAGGTATCGTGCCGCATTGATGCAATAGATGCCGATGTCGTAGACGCTGCCACCGCCCGTGGCGCTGCGGAGGCGAATGCCACCTTCCTTGGCCTGGAGCGAAAAGGCCGAAAGGAAGTAGCGCGGCTCGCCGATCTTGCCCGCCTGAACCTGTTCGATGGCCCGCAGGTTGGAAGGATCGAAATGCAGGCGGTAGGCGATCATCAGTCGGACGTCGTTGGCCTCACAGGCGGCAATCATCCGTTGGCATTCGTCCTCGGTGACGGCCATCGGTTTTTCGCAGAGCACGTGGACACCGGCTTGAGCTGCCCGAACCGTGTACTCGCAGTGCATGTGGTTCGGCAGGGCAATGTAGACAGCGTCGATGAGTCCACTGTGCAGTAGCTGTTCGTACTCCTCATAGGAATAGAGCTGTTTGATGGAGTAGGTTTCCCCCACCAAACGTTGCTTGACTGGGTCTTCGGAGACCAGCGCGGCCAAAACCGAGTTCTCCTCCGCGTTGGCGAAGGCCGGCAGGACAGCCGTCTGCGCGATGTGGCCGAGGCCGACGACGGCGTAACGGACTTTGGGACGGGAATAGGTAATCATCAGTCAGTTCCTCTGGCTCCGCTGTCCAGGGCAAGTTTAATGCAAACCCTGTTCCTCGCCGTCGCAGTTTGGGTTCGGCGACGACAACCACTCGTGCGGCTCGGCGGTCGGCATCCGTTTTGCACTTTTCTCGCAGCGGCCCTTTGCTTGGAGGTAAGCCGATGAACGTCGCCATTGCCAGCACGATTTCGCCGTGGGTGGTTTCCGTCGAAGTGCCCCACTTTCCCAGTCTGCAGGACAACGTAACGGCCGACGTGTGCGTGGTCGGCAGTGGAATGGCCGGGATCTGCACGGCCTACTTGCTCCATCGAGCCGGACAGCGGGTAGTGCTAGTTACCGATGACGAACTCGGTCACGGCGAGACCGCACGGACGACTTCCCATTTAACCAGTATTCTCGACACCCGATATTTCGAGCTCGAAGAGTTGCACGGCGAAGACGCCACACGCCGGGTGGTAACGAGTCACGCCACGGCAATCGATCGCATCGAGGAGATTGTCCGCAACGAGCGAATTGACTGCGATTTTCAGCGATTGGAAGGCTACCTCTTTCGCGGTGAGGGGCAGTCGGCTGAGGAGATGGATCGCGAATTCGAGGCGACACGTCGCTTGGGGCTTGTCGTCGAACGATTAGCGGAGTGCCCCATTCCCTCGCTCGCGGGGCCGTGTCTGCAATTCTCACAGCAGGCCCAGTTCCATCCTCTGAAGTTCGTCACTGGCTTGGCGAAGGCCATCGACGCGACCGGCGGGAAGATCTTCGTGCGGACGCACGTTGACCAGATCTTTGGCGGGGAGAATTCGCATGTGATTGCTGCCAACGGCGCCATGGTAACGGCGGCGAATCTGGTTATTGCCACTGACACCCCGGTCGGCAACCTGGTGACGATCCACACCAAGCAGGCCCCCTATCGAACCTACGTGATCGGCGCCGTGGTGCCGACTCGCTCGGTGCCGCACGGCCTGTATTGGGACACCTTGGACCCCTACCACTACATCCGAGTCCACAACATCGCCACCGAGGACGGCCGGGGGCGAGACATTCTGATCGTCGGCGGCGAGGACCACAAGACGGGTCAATTGGACGAAGCCGAAGATCGCTACGCCCGTCTCGAGGCATGGACTCGGCAGCGGTTTCCGATAGCCGGCGAAATAGAATTCCAATGGTCCGGTCAGATCATCGAACCGGACGACGGCTTGGCTTATATCGGTTTGAACCCGGGGAATGACAACGTCTGGATCGTCACCGGCACCTCAGGGAATGGCATGACCTACGGCATGGTGGCCGGGATCTTGTTGAGCGATCAGATTCTTGGACGTGGCAATGATTGGGTCGACGTCTATCGACCGGCCAGGGTGACCGTTGGCGCGGCCCGCGACTACTTGCGTGAGAACCTGAACGTGGCAGTGAAGTACGGCGACTGGTTGACGCCCGGCGAAGTGTCGTCGGTTGAGCAGATCATGCCGGGCGAGGGAGCAGTGATGCGGCACGGGTTGCAGAAAGTAGCCATTTACCGGGACGAGCAGGGGCACCTGCACCGCTACTCGGCGGTGTGCCGGCATCTTGATTGCATTGTTGCCTGGAACCCGATCGAACACTCCTGGGACTGCCCCTGCCACGGTTCCCGCTATGATCGCTACGGCAAGGTGATCAACGGGCCCAGTGTGAAAGATCTGCGACCCCTCGAGGAATCTTGAGAGAGACCCGCGGTGCGTAAAACTAAACGCACCGCCCGACCCCGGGGGGGCCTGGCAGCGGTGCGTTCCCTTTTGCTTCTTGCGACAGCTTTTACAATATGTCTCCGCCCGTCCCGGCCTTGACGTTGATTCCCGCCTCGGCCAGCCGGGTGAGACGTTTATCGGTCTCCTTTTCCTCATCGAGGGTAGTCTGGAGCAGCCGGGCGACGTTGGTGTGACCTAGCTGTTCGGCAAACGTTCGGGCAGTGCCATAGGCCGCGATTTCGTAATGTTCCACGCGCTGGGCGGCCCCGATCAGGGCAGCATCCCTGACGTCGGCATTGCCGGTGGCCTCGACAATTTCCTCTCCTTCATCAATAAGCCCCTTCATCGCCTCGCACGTTTCGCGTTCGACGGATCGGCCTAGTTCGACAAACGATTGCTCCAGCCTGGACACCTGACGGCGGGTCTGCTGGAGGTGTTCCTCGAACGCCTGTTTTAGTTGCGGCGAGGAGGCCGCCTGGGCCATCTTCGGCAGAGCGTCGCAGAGACGCTCCTCGGCGTCGTACAAATCGCTGAGTTCGAGCATCAGCAGATCTTCGAGCGAGTCGAGTTGGATATTGAAAAACGCCATGATCCCTCTCCTTCTACTTGTTTTCCCGGTCTCAACTATTTAGCGTGCATTTGCCGTGCCGGTGCGAGTTGTGGGACAGCCAAGACAAGAAAAGAATCCCAACGGGCAGAAGCGACTACGCCCCGGGTCGGGGCGGCGGGCGACCACTTAGGGCTTAAGCAAGAGGGTGCGAGCCTTCTCGCCCGCCGGGCGGGGGATGCCTACGCCGCTCGGGACAGGTCGTCCGCGCAGCTCCCCGCCAATCGCAGCGGTTCCATGTTGGGCTGCGGTTGCGGCAACTCGAGCGTCGCGGGGATCGAGGCCGGTCGCCGCAGTCGGAAGTAGCGGCGATAGACTCGCACGATGTACCGGAGTGAAACGGCGTCCGGTTCTCGCACACCAGCCAGAAGCGCGAGGCTCGCAATGCGCCCAACAAAAGAAATTAGGAAGATGAGTTTCAGCCCACTGGCGTCGAACTGACCAAAGAGACTATTGCCCCCCCAGGAGCCCGCCAACCACCCGCCGAGCACGGCGGCCACGGCTGTCACTGGGCCGACGACGGCGCGAAAGACGGCCATGTAGGGCGAGGCATTGCGGTCGGGCGCGAGCTTGAGGACGAAATTGTCCGGGGCAATCGCCATCGGCGTGTTGAAGACGCCGGCCAAATGGACGACGACCAGCAGCCAAGCGTTTTCGGGGTGAACAAACACCAAGCACAACGGAACAAAGGCCTCGCCGACGCTGGCGACCATGACCACCGGCTTGACGCCGAAGCGGTGCGCCAAACGGGTCCAGAATCGATTGGCCGCAATCCCGCTCACACTGTTGAGCATGTTCAACAGCATGATGTACGCGAACGGCAGCCCGAGCGTCGACAAGTAGAACACCGGGATGAACGGGGCCGCAAGGTTGGCCGCCAAATTCCAGGTGGCATAGTAGGCGATAATGCGTCGAACGCTGGAATCACGAAGGGGAACAATCAGCTTCTTGCCAAACGACTCCTCGGGCGAAATCACCGCGTTGGCAGCGGGAATTCGCAGCAACACCCACCAGCCCACGCCGCCACAAGTCATGGCAGCAAAGAAGACCATGGCGAAACCGATGATCCAGTACTCCCCTTTGCCCCAGATGTCGAGCATTGCCGCGCCGACCAGACAGACCGAAAAGGACAACAGCGTGTTGACCAGGTTGCGGCGGCCGAAAAAGGGAATGCGGACGTGGCCCGGGACCAGTGCCTTGATCCAGGCCAACCAGGCGACGCCGCCGATCGAGGCGAAGATGTGGCTCGTGGCCATCAACGCGACGACACACCATACCTTGGCGTTGGCCGACAGCCCACTCAGCAGCAGAGGCACGGCCAGCACGGCGATGTAGAGCAAGCGGCTGACGGCAGTGGCCCACATGCAGAGCCATTTCGTGTTGCCGTGGCGCTCGATCGAGTAGCTTCCAACTAATTGGGCCATCGCGCATAACGGTGGCAAGGTGAAGAGGATGCCGATTTGAATTTGACTGGCGCCGAGCGCCAAGGCAAAGCCGGTCAAGAAAACACCGGAAAGCAAAGAGCCCATGGCCGTGGCTAGGCCGCCTTCCACGATCGAAAGCCGCATGCTGCGGCTCAATCCGTCCGTATTCAAGGTACTCCCCAAGATCCGAATCGTCCTCCCTGACTATTGGTATTCAGCCGCGTAATGCAACGGCCGGCACATGAGTGCACCGCGAAATCGGGCTCCCGCGACCAACCTTCGGTCCCTGGTTGCATTACTAATCTGAGGATCAAATAAGCGATGAGCTTAAGAATCGCCATGAAGCGGGTCAATCTCAATCGATGGAAACAACACTCGGCATCCTTGCGCGGTCGCCAGTACGCACTCGGAAACGCGCTTCTAGCGGGACGCTTTCTAGCACGAGAAGCTTGCGCGAAAGAAAATCGCCGAGCGAAGGCGGGTTTTCGAATGGTTTGTGGCGATAAAGCGCTCGAGTCCTGCGGCTAACGCGGGCGATTATAGATTTCACCTACAAGCGCCGCAAGAAAATTGTTTTCTGAATTTCGTGACATGCCGAACGGCCTTCGCTGCCTTGGGCTCGCGTTGCCACCGCCATCGCCGTCGCTAGAATGCTGTTGCTTTGTGGCCATTCAGTCAAAGGAGTTGGGCCATGCCTCGCATCATGACACTTAACATCCACGGGTTCAACGACTGCTATGGTCCCTGGGAACAACGGCGCGAGTTGATCCGCGCAGTGATTCGCGAAGCGCGGCCGGACGTGGTGGCGATGCAGGCCGTAGAACGCGAAGCAGGTGGCGAAGCCCGCGACCAGGCTTGGCAATTGTGTCACGCCAGTCCGGGCTTGATCTATTCGGTGTTTCAGCCGGCCAAGACGCTTGACGATGGTTTTGCCGCGGGACTTGCGTTTCTATCACGGACGCGTCCCGACGTGCTGGAAACTGTCGGTTTGCAGCGACTGGAGCAGGCGGGCGAGCCGACCGAGCGGATCTTCGTTCACGGTCGCTTTGATTTCGCCGGATGGCCTTTGAACGTGGTGAACGCCTATGTCTCGTGGATCGAGGCGCAGGCGCTGCAAAACGTTGACGAGATTATTGGCTATCTTGGCCGGTATGCGGAAGAGCCGTGCCTATTGGTGGGGGATTTTAACAACTCGGCCGAAGCCCTGCCGATGCAGACCATCAAAACGGCTGGCTTTCACGATCTGTGGGCAGAGCTGCATCCGGCGGAACCGGGCTTTACGTTCTTTGAGGACGGAGGCAAGCGAATTGACTACGTGTGGGCCAACCGCTTCGCCCTGGAGCGAGTGATGGCCATGGAGCTTGTTGCCAATTGCGATGATCCGGAGGGGCTGCGGCCGTCGAATCATCTGGGGTTGCTCGTTACGCTCGCATAGCACGGGCCTTTGCCTGTGGCGTCGCTTGTCGCTTGCAGGCGGCTATGGCCATGACGTTTCCCGCATGGGGATGACGGTCATTTCGGCAATCACCGTTTCCGCCGGTTGGGTAAGCACGAAGCGGATCGCCTCGGCGACGTTCTGCGGATCCTGGAGTTTTTCCAGGTTGATGTCGGGGAAACGGTCCAGGAGGAAGGGCGTCCGCATGCCGCCGCAGATGATCGCGGTGACCTTAATATTGTGGCTGCGGCCCTCGGCATGCAGGGCGTGACTGAGCCCCAGCAGCCCCCATTTGGTAGCATGATACGCCGAGGCATTGGGCCATGCTCGCTTTGAGGCCGTTGAACAGATGTTGACAATCTGTCCATGCCCCTGCCTCTTCATTGCGGAGAAGACCTGCTTCGACAGCAAGAATGGCCCGCGCAGATTGGTTCGCAGGATGCGGTCCCAGTCGTCGACGGAGAGTTCCTCGATCGGCAGCGTCACGTCAACGGCCGCATTGTTGATTAGCACGTCGAGGCGGCCGAACTCCCTAATCACCCGTTCGACGGTCTCGGCCGTTTGCAGCGGATCGCCGACGTCCATCGTGACCGCCTGTTGATGGCCGTCGCGATCGTAAGAGGTCGCTGGTCGGACCCCGTTGTTCTGCAGGTCGGCGCCAACGACATAGGCGCCGGCCTCCTCAAGAACCTGGCAGATGGCTTTCCCCAGTCCGCGGGCGGCGCCGGTGACCAAAGCAACTCGACCTTCCAGGCTGGTGGGATGATAGGGCTGTCGGCTAAACGTTTTCCGCGTCGCCGGCGTGGAATTCACAGTCATCTCGCTCATAGTATGATCTCGCCTAGGGCTCTGTGTCTCATCGAACCGCACCGAATGCTTTCATGACGTCGGTGGGAGCATCAAAACGATCGTCGGGAAGTTCGTCAATCACTTGGAGCACGTCGTCCGGGGCTCCGTTTCGTTCGGCTGCCCGGCGGAGTTCGGTCTTGCTGACCGGGTAGTCGATGCCGCCCAAATACTTTTGCACGGCGATGGGAGAACGCGGTGTCTTTTCGGCCATGATCGTCTCCGGGATTGTCAGAAGTCACGGAAGGAAACCGACAGCGTCGGAGATCGATCTTCCGGGGAACAGGCGTCGTCCGTTCTCAACCGAAAGCCGTGGCTTGCGGCCCTCCGGTCCTTGCGTTTTTGGATTCAAACGCCGCAAAGGGTAGCAACAAGCGTGCCGCAAAAACGGCGCGGTAGCGCTGACGGACCGCCGTGGCGCCTGCCCGAGGGCGAGCGTGCGGTCTCCGCGGCATGACTCTTGCGAGAGTCGGGCCAGTCACGCCATTATTTGGTTGTGTCCGGGCGTCAAACGCGTCAATTTCGGGAATTCGTCGCGAGTGAAAGGAGAAACTGATGACTACTGCTCCTCCAAGGGTCTTTCGCAAGTGGCAGGCGGGACGAGAAGTAACCGACGTGGCAAGCCAGCGACCAGGCAGCCGCCAGAACATCAGTCGCCTCGAACGCTGGGGTTCGATTGCCGCCGGCTCTGGGCTGATTCTGGTTGGACTCATTCGCCGCCGCTGGACTGGGCTGGCCATGGCCATCTCCGGCGCGGCGCTGCTGCAACGCGGCATGACCGGCCACTGTCACGCCTATCAGGCGATGGGGCTTAACACGGCGGAAGGCTATCAAGAGTCGTCCGCCGATGCCGGGAAAAAAGGTGGCCTGGAAAAGGTGGAGCAGCGGGTCACGATCCAGCGTGATCCGAGTGAGTTGTATCGCTTCTGGCGGGAACTGCAGAACCTGCCGCGAGTGATGTATGACTTGCAGGAAGTCCGCCCTATCGACGAGAAACGCTCCCGTTGGGTGGCCTACGGGGCGCTGGGCCGAACGGTGGAATGGGACGCGGAGATCAGCGAGGAGCGGGAAAACGAGTTTCTGGCATGGCGTTCCCTGCCCAACAGCGAGGTGGAGACGAACGGCTTTATCCGCTTCACGCGTTTGCCACACAATCGGGGAACGCTAGTAACGGTTTCGATGGAACACCGCCCGCCGCTGGGAAAACTGGGCGCAACCGTCGCATCGATACTGGGTCACGGGCTCGATAACAAACTGGAGGAGAGTCTGCGTCGCTTCAAGAGTTTGATGGAAGCGGGAGAGATTCCCAGCGTTGCCGGACAACCGGCCGGCGCCGGCCGCCAGGAATAGGAGCCCGAGCAGATGAAAGCCCTTTGCTGGTACGGTCGACAAGATGTGCGCGTCGAACAGGTGCCGGACCCGAAGTTGATCAATCCGCGGGACGCGATTGTTCGGGTGACTTCGACGGCCATTTGCGGCTCCGATTTGCACTTGTATAACGGCTTCGTGCCCACCATGCAGGAAGGCGACATCCTCGGGCACGAGTTCATGGGCGAGGTGGTCGAGGTGGGCCGAGAAGTGGCCAATTTGGCCGTCGGGGACCGGGTGGTCGTGCCGTTTGCCATCGGTTGCGGCCAATGCTTTTTCTGTCAGCGGAAGCTCTGGTCGTTATGCGACAATTCGAATCCCAACGCGGGGATGGCGGAAAAAATCTATGGTTTCTCCGGCTCGGGGCTGTTCGGCTACTCGCACCTTTATGGAGGCTACGCCGGTGGGCAGGCCGAGTACGTTCGGGTGCCCTTTGCCGACGTGGGGCCGCTCAAGGTCCCCAAGGAGTTGGACGACCTGAAGGTGCTATTTCTGTCGGACATTTTTCCAACGGCCTACATGGCGGCCGAAAATGCCCATATCCAGCCGGGCGATTCGGTGGCCATCTGGGGCTGCGGTCCGGTCGGCCAGTTGACGATCCAATGCGCCCGCTGGTTCGGCGCCGAACACGTGATTGCCATCGACCACGTGCCGGAACGGTTGGCGATGGCCAAGCGCGACGGCAAGGCAACGGTGATCAATTTTCAGGAGGTCGACGTGGCGGACACGCTGACCTATTTGACCGGCGGCTTGGGCCCCGACGCTTGTATCGATTGCGTCGGGCTCGAAGCGCATGGGCACTCGATCGATGCGGTTTACGATTGGGTCAAGGCAGCGGCCGGCCTGGCGACGGACCGCTTGCACGTCCTGCACCAGGCGATCTACTGTTGCCGCAAGGGAGGCTCGGTTTCGCTGCCGGGGGTCTACGCCGGCTTTTTAGACAAGGTGCCCCTCGGGGCGGCCTTTGCCAAAGCCTTGACTATCAAAATGGGGCAAACGCACGTGCAGCGCTACATGCGGCCGCTGCTGAAAATGATCGAAGGTGACGGGAAACCAGGGTTCGATCCGTCGTACATCGTCACCCATCGGTTACGACTTGAGGAAGGACCGGAGGCCTACAAGACGTTCAATGATCGGCAGCAGGATTGCATCAAGGTGGTGCTGACGCCCTAATGCCGTCCGCGATCAAATGGGACAGACTTAGCGCGAAACGGCGCCGGCGCGGGACATCGCGGAGGTAGGCTAGGCCACCGACAGCCCGGCCAAGGGCGCATCGCCGACCGAGAGGTGCGCGGCGATATCGGAATCGAGTTTGCTAACCGGCGTTCGTTCCTGGTAGAGATCGAGCACGGCCGACACCACTCGAGAGGGCTCGAGCAGTCGGAGGCAGTTGTGGTGCTGCATCGGGCAGACACTCTTCAGGCAGTACTTGCAGGCCACATCGTGGTAAAGCACGCGGCTGGCCACCTGCCAGGGAGTATGTTGCGGGTTCGTCAGCGCATAGAGGTCCACCACTCGGGTACCCATGGCGGCCGCGATATGGACGGGCCCCGAGTTGTTCGACAACAACACGGGGGTCGTCGAGATCAATGCTGTCAATTGGGCCACGGAGAGGCGGCCGACCAAAGAGATGCTCCGCTTGCGAAGACGAAGGCGAATCGAGTCGACCAGCTTGCGTTCGGAGGAATCGCCGGTAAAGACCGCCTGGAAGTGATAGGTTTCGGTCAAGCGGGAAACGACCTCCGCAAACGATTCCGCCGGGTAACGCCGCGAAGGTGCCAAGGCGCCGGGATGCACGACCAGCCAGGGCTGGCTTTCATCCAGTCCACGCCGCCCGAGGATGCGGCGGACTTCGGCGACCGCGGAAGGGCGCCGGGCCAGGCCCAGCCGTTCATCATTGGTATGGCAGCCGACCGTTGCGACCAGATCTAACTGTCGGCGGACTTCGTGGCGGATGCGTTGCTGCGGTTCATCATCGGCCACCCAATGACTCAGTAGTTCGTAGGGGTTCTCGTGGCAGTGCGCCAACCGCAGGGGGATGCCGGCCAAGTGGCACATGAGCGCCGCCGGCAACGGATTCTGACTGAACACAGTGAAGATGACCGCGGCGTCGAAGCGGGCGGCGGCGAGGCGGGCGATCGTGCCGAAGTCGAGCCCCGCGTCGGCGGGCGACGAGGTCTTCATCCACGGCGCGTCGTAGGCCAGCAGTTCGTCGACGTCGGGCAATAAGCCATCGAGCGCGGCGCCAGCCCGCGAGGTCAGCAAGGTAATATGGCGGCCGGGCACTGCCCCGCGCAGGGCGCGGAAGGCCGGCGTGGTCATCAACACGTCTCCGAGCGAGTCGAGTCTAACGCACAGCACGCGTTTCGCATTGGTCCAACGGTTGTCCATGATATTCGCTCCCCTGGTGCTCGGGTGCACCATAGTTTCGACAGATTCGATCGATGATGCCAGTCGTGGAACGATTGGCGACAAAGGGCAAGATGCGGACGACACCGCCGAGTTGCTCCACCAGTCCGGCTTCGGGCAGCGTCTCGCGGGTGTAGTCCCCGCCTTTGACGAAAACGTCGGGGCGAATCGCGGCGACGATCCGGTGGGGGGTGTCTTCATCAAAGGCGACGACGTGGTCAACGCAACTGAGCGCGGCGAGAACCTCGACACGGTCGGCGAGGCTGTTGATCGGTCGCCCCAGGCCCTTCAAACGGCGAATACTGTCGTCGGTATTGACGCCGACGATGAGCACGTCGCCCAATCGCTTGGCCTCGTTGAGATACTTGATGTGCCCCTGGTGTAAGATATCAAAACAGCCATTGGTCAGGACAATCCGGCGGCCTTGTTGGCGATACTGTGCGAGGATTGGCGCCAGCCGCACGGTACTCGTCCATGTCTTCCGCTCCCCGATGAGGCTCTCGCCAAGCTCGGCGGCGGAACAGACGGCCGTGAAATCTTTTTGCACGACGACTGCCGAAGCGGCCGTCGCCAAATCCGCGGCCTCGGGCGTCGAGGCCCCTGCGGCCAGGCCCAGAGCCAACGTGGCGAGGAAGGTGTCGCCGGCGCCCGACACACGACGGGCAGGCGCCGAGCGCGAGAGAGTGCGGTAAGGTTCTCGATTCCTTTCAAAGACCACGGCGCCGTCTCGGTCGATGGTAACCGCGGCAATTTGGGCGTTGGTCTCTTCGAGGACGACCGGTCCGACCTTAAGAATTGTCCCGATTGGGTCCTCTCGTGACGCCGGATCGTGGCCGAGCAGACGCAAGGCCTCGCGAAAGTTCGGCTTGCATACGGTGACGCCGACATGCCGGAAGGCTCGAAGTGTTTTCGAGTCGACCGCCAGCAATTTGGGCCGGGCGCGTTGAAGCGCTGCAAGGACCTCGATCAAGCGTGGCGTGAGCAGGCCGTAGCCATAGTCCGACACCAACACCAGGTCGGCTGCCGCGAAATCGCGATGGAGACCGGCGACCATGCGTTCTTCGAGTTCGCCGGAAAGCTGGTAGGTGGTGCCACGATCGAAGCGGACGAGCATGTGCTCGTCACAAAGGACGCGGGTTTTGTGCAGGGTCCGACGCCGCGGGTTGAGAACGAAGTCCTCAACCGTTACGCCGCGTCGGGCGAGAAGTTGTTGAAGTTTTTGCCCTTCGGCGTCATCGCCGGCAACAGAGAGCATCGCGACCTGGGCGCCGAGAGCCGCCAGATTGGCGGCGCAATTGGCGGCGCCGCCGGGCAGGTCTCCTTGTTCCACGACATCCACCCGCGGGGCGGGCCCTTCCGGACAAAGCCGGGTGCTCGTGCCACACAGATACGTATCGAGCATCGCATCGCCGAGGACCAGCGCGCGAAGCTTGGAGAACTGATCGATCCGTCCACGTCTCAGATCGTTCATCGAGCGGCCTCCAGCGAGGTGGGCCCGACGATTTCCGCGCCATGCAGCCGGCTGAGAATTTGGCGGGCGGCGGAGGTCAGGTTGGCGACAATCACATCGGGAGAACGCAGGGGCGAGAGTTCCCAGGCCGTTTCGCCGCCGTTGGCGACGAGAATGGCCCGGCAGCCAGCTCGGTGGGCGGCCTCGACATCGTCCAACGTGTCGCCAATCAACCAGGACTGCGTGAGGTCGATTTGCAGTTCCTCGGCAGCCCGGGTGATCATGCCGGGACGCGGCTTTCGGCAATCGCAGGCAACGGCGAACTCGGCGACCACGCCCGCCGGATGATGCGGGCAGTAGTAGAAGCCGGCGAACGGTACGTTTTCGGTCGCCAGCATCTCGCGGAGTTTGCGTCGCACCCGATGGACGGCCCGGCGGTCAAAATAGCCATGAGCCACGCCCGACTGGTTAGTCACCACGACGATCTTGTATCCGGACTCGGCCAAACTGCGGGCGGCTTCGGCCGCGCCGGCGGCGAAGCTGAGCTTTGAGCAGTCGACGTTATACGGCACGTTCTCCACCAATGTGCCATCTTTGTCGAGGAAGATTGCCGGCGATCGTTTCGTGCCATTCTTTCGACGGTGTCCGTTGAATCCATTGTTGCCCTGTGACGACCCGTTGTTGCCCTGTGACGACACCTCGGCGTAGGACGGTGACGGGAAGGTCTCGCCGGCAACCAATGTCGAGCGTTCCTTGGGGGCGATTTCCTCGAGGATGGCGGCGACTTGTTCGCCCACCTTGTCCCAGGTGAACAATTGATTCACCCGGATGACGGCGGCCGCGCCCATTTGATCGCGGAGGCCGGGCTTGGAGAGGATCATTGCCATGCGCCGGGCAGTGGCGGCGGGGTCTTTCGGCGGGACGAGATAGCCCGTCTCGCCGTGTCGAATAGTATAGCGAATGCCGCCCACCTTCGAACCGATCACCGGCGTGCCGCAAGCCATCGACTCGACAGGTGTGATGCCGAAAGGTTCGTACCAAGGAGTGGTAACAAAGACGTCGCCGGCACTGTAGTAGTAGCGCAACACGTTTCGGCCGCGACGGCCCGTGAAGACGACCCGATCGGCCACTCCGGCCCGGGCCGCAACGTTGACCAGCCGCCCAATTTCCGGAGTCACCACCGGATCAGGCTTGTCGGAATCGCCACCGACGACGAGCATTCGCGCGCAAAGGCCGTGATGCTGCACCAACCGGGCAAAGCCTTCGATGGCGGTGTCGACACCCTTGCGGGGAACCAATCGGCCGACATGCACGATCAACGGCTCCTCGGCATCGAGCCCCAATCGTTCGCGAGCGACCGATCGATCAATCGGCCACAATTCCCCAGGGTCGAAGCCGCAGGGCACCATGCGGATACGCCGGCGATCGACGCCGTAAAGGGTGATCTGATCGTTCTTGTCCTCGGGACATTCGGCAATCACCGCATCGGCCTCGGCCATGATTTGGGATTCGATCAACAGTCGTTCGTCGGGAAAGCGATCGGCGCCGGACTGGTACAGGCGGCGTTTGCGTCCCAAAGCATGGAAGGTTATGGCGAAGGGCAAGCCCAGCACCCGTTTCAGCCGCATTGCCACCAGCCCGGACATGAAAAAGTTGGCGTGGACGACGTCATAACTACCGTGCTGGACAATGAACTGGATTATGGAAGTAGTGAATTGGTCCATCCACGGCAGCATGTCCTCCTTGGCAACGAATTGCGGCGGACCGGCGGCGACATGTACTACCCGCAGCCCCTCGGACAAGTTGACGATCTCCTCGAGCGCGGCGTGGTCACGACGGGTAAAGATGTCGACGCGGTAGCCAAGTTGCGCCAACTGTCGGCCAAGGTGGGCGACGTACACGTTTTGGCCGCCACTGTCGACGCCACCCAGAGTCGCCAAAGGCGAGGCGTGTTCACTGATAAGCGCAATCTGACGCAACATAGTCGCTCCTTCCCGCCCGAGGTCCCATGCCAACAACTACAGCAAACGTCTTGTTCCAATCGTCTACGAATCTCCTCATCGAAAATCGTTCCTGGGCATAGCGTCGGGCGTTCTGGCCCAAGCGTAATGCTTCTTGTCGATCAACCACCAGTCTCCGCATTGAAGGGATCAAACGCTCCAAGCTCGTATCGACATAGCCGGTCACGCCGTTTTGGATGACCGTGGCCATTTCCGTGGTGGCCAGTCCGACGACGGGCATTCCGAGCATCATCGCCTCGCAGACAGCCAGCCCCAGGCTGGTGTAACGGATTGGATGGAAGAAGAAGCGATAGGCTTGGGCAAAGGCCGCCAGCTTGGTTGGTTTTACTTCGCCCAGCCCGCCGAGCGATTCCGAGCCGAGTCCCACTAGATCGATGGGCACTTGCCGTCGGGCGGCAAGAAAGACATCGCCGCCGAGTCGTGGTCCGCGGGTACCGAGATGATTGACGGCTGTCAGCCCGCGCGGCAATTCGCCATGGCACTGTCGGTCCGGATAGTATGGAACGCCGTGCTCGATGACCTTTGAGGCCACGCCACTGCTGTCCCACATCAGCGCGTTAAACGGAGTGACATGCACCAGGAGGCCGTTCGCTTCCTCAAACCAGTGGTGTTGGCCCGTGGGAACTTCGAGCGGCGGGTCGTGCTCCAAATAGATGCAGGGCAATTGACGTTGTTCGGGCGAGAGGAGTCGATGTCGATCCTCCAGATAATGCTTGCGATGTTGGTAGAGAATACAGTCGAACTGCAGCCGGCGAACCTCATTCGCTGGGACGTCGTGAACATTGTCGCCCAAGGGAAAAGTATCGCCACGACCGCCATAGCCCGGCGTTCCGTGTCGCACGGGCAGATAAAACTGGTGGCCACAATGCGACAGATACCACAGGTAGTTACCATGCACGTGCCAGGTGAGAATCTTCAGCGGTCTCATCATGATCGGCCTTTCGTGCCTGGAACCAAGGAGGGGATTCGCTCAACGTCGGCGCTTGCTTTGGTTTGTTCACTCCCACTTTGATGGCCGGCCGCCCCCAAGGCCGCCATCGCCTCCGCCATGACCCGTTCCACGGTAATACGACTGGCAGAGGGCAAGCCGATTGCACTCGTTTTTTGCTGCCGAGGCCGGCATGCGGCCGGTTCCGTCACGACGCGATGCAACTGGCGGTCCAAGGGTGCCCATCGCGCGGGATCGGAGCAGGTAACGAGGATCACACTGGGCGCCCGCAGCGCGGCCGCCACATGCGACACGCCGGTATCATTGCAGACCAACAGAGCACAACGTCTTAACAAGGCGGCGAGCGTTCCCAACGATGTTTGGCCTGCTAGATTGATCGCTTTGGCGGTCATCGCCGCTTGAACGGCATTGGCCAAGCCAATTTCTTCGACGGAGCCGGTGATGACGATGTGGTAGCCATGGTTGGCCAGCCCATCGGCAAGATGCGCGAAATATTCTTGGGGCCAACGGCGATTTGCGGAGCGAGCACCAGGGTGAATGCACACAAACGGCTCGTTGCCCAATTGCTCGGCCACGGGAAGGGCGCAATAAGAATCCTCATCCTCGGCGGTGACGGGAAACTCCAGGGCTTCACCGCACGCGGGAATGCCGAGCAATTCCGCAAGATGCAAGTTCCTGTGGACTTCGTGCAACTCGGTGGGATAGGGAAAGAACCATTCTGAGTTGGGGCGGTACCCATCTTGCTCGTAGAAGCCCGCCGTCGCCCGGCCGCCCATCAACATCACGATCGAGTTGGTAAACCGGCCACTGCCGTGCAGTTGCAGCGCCAGATCAAACCGTTCCTGCTGCGCCTGCAAGAAAAATTGCGGGAATTCTTTGACGTCTGGTTCCCGCTCGGGCATACCGGGAAAACCCGGAAAAGCCAGAAATCGGTCGAAGTACATAGGGAATCGTGTGACGATCTCTGCTGCCCAGGGAAGGCCAACCAATGTGATTTCCGCCTGGGGAAAAGCGTGGCGAAGCGCTCGGATCGCCGGGATCACACACAGCATGTCGCCCAGCATCAAAGCACGAAAGACGGCGATGCGCTGGAGCGGGACTTTCAAGAGTTCGGGACGCGATAAATCGTTTTCCATGTGGCGCGGTGCGTGGTCGATAAAGGCAAAAAGTCGCTGCATGATCTGGCAAACGCTATGCCGCACCTCGCAAAAAGAGACATGGATTGCCAGCTTACACCCGGTGTCTCGCCGCCAACTACGAACTTGTCCCAGGCCGGATTGGTTGCCGATCTGCCGCGCTGGGCCACAGTCAACATGGTTGGCTCGCGCGATTGCCGTCCATCGCGAAGCGGCGATGAACGGGCTGACCGATAATCGGTGCGCAGGGTAACGACCGAACCTGGCTATTAGCTGACCACGATGAAGAGGTTGCCGCCAAACCGCTTCCTGTTCACAGTCTGCCAGGCTCGATCCCAAGCGGAATCGTGCGTGGGACTCCATAAATACGACGAAGCAAAAGCGGTCTTAACCGTCCCAGGAGCTTAGAGAGAGTGGGCTTTCGGCCCCTGATGGGGCATGTTAATGAGACCACCGTCGATCCCAACTCGTGCGTTGTTCATCGGCATGTCTCTTGCTCAGCGTAGGCCGGTCACTCTCATGAGTCTAATGGAGGTGCAGGATCATGATCGCGCCGACTGTTTCCCGCGTCCCACTCCAGACAAGCGAGGCCGTGAATGAACAGATCCGCCGTCAGACCGAGGACCGCATCGCCTGTATGGCAGCCGGCGGATCCGAGGCAATCGAGCGCCGCCTCGCCGAGTTGGACCGTGAATGGGACGTGGAACGCTTTCTGGAGGCCAATGCCGCCAGCCTCACCCTGTTGAGCGTCCTGCTGGGCGCGGCGGCGAACCGGAAGTGGTTCCTTCTGCCGGCCGTAATTGGCGGCTTTCTCCTGCAACACGCCATCCAGGGATGGTGTCCCCCAGTACCAATCATTCGTCGTTTGGGATTCCGTACGCAATTCGAGATAGAACAGGAACGTTATGCGCTAAAGGTGTTGCGCGGCGATTTTCGTGACCTTCCCCGCGGCGACGAACAGGTACCGGCTACCTTGAAAGCTGTCGGTTTCTAGGCGAGAGCAACCATGAGAATGGGCATATTCCCGACACGCCGAGCGTTTTCCCAAAGTGGATCGATTGTCCCGCCGCAACCCGGTCCTGAACAGCCACCGGAGCGCGGGCCGGAGATACGTCCGGACGAACCGACGCCCGCGCCGGCGCCTGTCAAGCCAGAACCCCCGGTACAGCCCGCGCCAATTCCCGAGCCACGTCCAACGGTGCCGCCGGAACCGCAGCGTAAGCCGACCGAAGCGGCAGGACCACCGTAGCTGACAGTTGCCGTTGACAGTAACAGTCTCACCGCGGCTGTGTGCAAGCGCGTTGTGACGGTGACGTCTGAGATCGACCGGACAGTAGGCGGTGTCACGGCAGTCGATCACATCTTTTTCGCATAAGGGTTTTTCCTGAGAGAAAGGCTGTCGCATCTCCTACTTCACACAGTCACACACGGTTGTGCGCGCCGGACGGCCCCCCGACTTTGCTTTCCGCGATAACTCTTTGCATCACAAAGACGATGTGAGCCAACAGTCGCCGGCGGAAGTGGTGCCACGGTAGGAGTTAGCTTTTTTCTCGCTTCTCTTAATGCCCATCACTCCGCTGCAATGGCCCTTGTCGCGACGGCGACTACCAGTTCCCGCATCGGATAAATCCCTTGACCCTCGCCGCCGCGATTCTAGTATCTTAGCCGAAATGGGTTGCTCCGCCGATCTTTCTCGGTGCTCCTGATGTGAAAAGGACTTAGCTATGGCTACCGCAATTACACGACGCTCATGTAAGGCAAGAGTTTCTACTTCTCATCGCGCCGCCTGCGCCGGCCGCCGTCCGGCGCTCCGTGTTGAACCGCTGGAAGAACGGGCCTTGCTGTCGGTGTTGGGATCGATCGTAGGCTACGAGTTCAACGACTTGAACGCCAACGGCATCGATGACAATGAACCACGTCTGGCCAACGTCGCTATCGAGTTGGACGTGGGTGGCGACGAGACGGTCGACTACACCACGACCACCGACGCCAACGGCGTCTTCCGGTTCGACGATCTATTTACCGATTTTTATCGCGTCCGCCAGGTGCTGCCGACGGACAACTTTCTTACCACCGCGTATCAAAGCGATATCGTCGTGGAGGAGGGCAAAGTCTACGCGCCCAATGCCGAATTGGCAGGCACTGACGCTTTTGTTCAAGTCGCAAGTCTGGCGATTGGCAACTTCAAGCTGGCAAAGATCACCGGCATGAAGTTTGACGATCTCAATGGCGATGGCACGTGGGACGCCGATGAACCCACGATTACGGGCGTCAGCGTGCGGCTCGTGGGAATTAGCGGCTTGACCGGCCACCCTCAAGACGTGCCCACGACCACCGACGAGGAAGGCGCCTACTTCTTTGGGGGCGTGCCGATGGGAACGTTCACGATTAGCGAGCAATTGCAGAGCGGCTGGATGCAAACCGGACCAACTGCCTCGTATACCGGTGAGGCCACGCAAACGGTCACGATCAGCACCTCGGGGCAACTAGTGACCGGCGTCCATTTCGGCAACTTCAAGTTGGGGTCCATCAGTGGCAGCAAGTTTAACGACCTGAATGCCAACGGAGCATGGGACCAGGACGAACCGGCCTTGCCCCAAGTGATGATCCATCTGACTGGCACTGACGCGATCACCAATACGACCGTCGACCGCTACAGCACGACTGACGCCAATGGCAACTACACGTTCGACGGTTTGGCGAAGGGCGATTATGCCATCAGCGAGGTCCTTCCCAGCGGTTGGATCGAGACCAACCCCGCCCTCGCAAGTGATGGCGGCGCAGTACATCAGGTGTCGATCGCCACCTCCGGGAGCGTGGTGACCGGCAAGGATTTCGGCAACTACGAGTTGGGCAAGGTCGGCGGCAGTAAGTTCAACGACTTGAACGCCAACGGTGTTTGGGATCAGGATGAGGCTGCTCTGTCCGGCTGGTCGATTCGCTTGACGGGCACCGACACCATTACGAATACGATTGTTGACCAAATCGTTAAGACGGACAGCAACGGCGCTTACTTGTTCGCGGGTTTGGGCAAAGGTGATTACACCATTTCCGAGGTGCTGCCCGACGGCTGGACCCAGACGGCCCCCGTCGCCGGCTCCCATGCCATCGCCATCGATTCATCGGGCACAGTCGTTGAAGGAAAGGACTTCGGCAATTACCAACTGGGCAAGGTGAGCGGCAGCAAGTTCAACGACCTCAACGGCGATGGCCTCTGGGATCAGAACGAGCCGGGGTTGGCAGGCTGGACAATCCATCTCCGCGGCACCGATACCCTGCACAACAACGCCTGGGTTGAATTGGTAACCACCACGGACAGTAACGGCAAGTATTCCTTCGCCGGACTTGGAACGGGCCAATACGTCATTGAAGAGGAGTTGGCCAACGACTGGATTCAAACCGCGCCGGGAGTCTCCTGGGCGGCGGGAGGCTTGCATTCGATTGACATCACCACGTCGGGCACCGTAATCGTCGGCCAGGACTTCGGCAATTTCCGACTCGCCAAGATCCAAGGCGCGATTTGCAACGATCTTAACGGCAACCGAGTGCGCGACAACGGCGAGCCGTTGCTTGCCGGTTGGACCGTGCGACTGACCGGCACCGATATGCTCAACAACAAACCAGTCGACCGGACGACGACGACCGATGCCGACGGCTATTACTATTTCGGTGGACTACCCAAGGGCCATTACACGATCGAGCAGACGTTGCCTCAGGGTTGGATGCAAACCGGCCCCGAGGTGACCTTTGATGGCACCGCCACGCACACCATCGACGTGACCACCTCCGGGTCACTGGTGACTAACAAGGATTTCGCCAATCACAAGCGGAATATCATCGTGGTGGCCACGCTCAAGACGTCGCATGACATGAAGGACGTTGCCGTGGGGGACGCCGACAACGGCATCGTGCTCAGCCGCTTTTCGCCATACGAAAGCCACTTCATGGGCAGTGTGCGAATTGCCACCGGGGACCTCACGGGTGATGGCATCGACGAGATCATCACGGCGCCTGGGGCCGGGCGAGCGCCGGAGATTCGGGTCTTCCAGCAGGACGGTACGGAGCTCACGGAATATCGGACCATGGCCTATGAGTCCTACTACACCGGCGGCGTGCACGTCGCCGTGGCCGATGTCGATGGCGACAGCAAGAACGACCTTATTACGATTCGGAGCACGGGGTCGTCGCAGGTGAAGGTGTTTCTGAACCAGGAGACCACTTCTCAGCCCATCCAAAGCACCCCATACCGCGACTTCACGGCCACGAGCAACAGCCTGCATACGGGTGGCGTAGTGGTGGCGGCCGACATGGGCCGAATGGTCGACGGCAAGTTCGTCAACTCGCCGGACGGAAAGGCTGAAATCATTGTCGGCAGCGCCATCGGCGCGCCATGTGCCGTAGGGGTCTACGACGTCAGCGGCAGTGCGACGATGGTCCAAAAGATCACGCCTTTTGATTCCTTCTATGGTGGCGTGGCCCTGGCGACCGGTCGGCTTGATGCCGACGCGGTCCCAGACCTGCTCGTTAGCGCGGGCGTGGGTGGCAACTCGCGCGTTGATAGTTGGATCTGGAACACTTCGGCGGGAAGTCTGGGAAACCTGGGCAGCTTCAGTGCCTTCCTAGGTTCAGACAAGTACGCTTCGATTTGTTTGGCCAGCCAAGATACTCACGGCGATGGTTTGACTCAAACCATTTTCGCCGTCCAAGGCGTGGAAGGCACGGCCAATCAAGTGCGCAGTTTCAAGTTGACCGGCACCCATCCGATGACGGTTCAACAAAGCACGTCTGTCAATGGTCTGCAGCATCCGTACTATGTTGCTGCGTTGCAGAACTGCTATCTCTCGTCCGCAGAGGAAGCGCAGTGGTTTGCCACTTGGAACCCGACGCCACCGAGCTCCGCGCCAACGTTTGCCCTGGGCGGGCCGACCGGGCAGACTTACGCGAGCGGTGATACCGTGGCCATTCAATGGTCGGCTTCAAATGTGCCCGACGGCAGCAAGATCAGCCTGTGCTACGATGAGGATACGAAGTGGTGGAACGGCAACGAACACTGGATCGAAATCGACCAGGTGAACGCCGGGGACGGCCTGGGATTCTACAACTGGAATACCTCCGGGCTGAAAGCGGGTAATTACTATCTGGCCGGTTATCTCTGGGCCAACAACACGGCCACCTTCTCCCATTTGCAGCATTCAATCACGATTAAGCCCGGCGCCCAGCCGACCTTCTCGTTGACGAACATCAGTCCGACCACGTACAAGGCCGGCGAATCGGTTACCATTGCCTGGAACGCAGCCAACGTAGCTGCCGGCAGCAAAGTCAGCCTCTGCTACGACGAGGACACGACCTGGTGGAACGGCAACGAACACTGGATCGAAATTGACCAGGTGAACGCCGCCAATGGAGGTGGGAGCTATCAGTGGAATACTAGTGGGGTGAAACCGGGCACCTACTATGTGGCGGGGTACCTGTGGTCGAACAATTCTCCCTACTTCTCCCGTACGACCCACACGGTCACGATTGAGCATTCAGATCCTGTTGCCTCCTTCAGTCTCACTGGGCCTAACAGTGGTTCCTACCACGCTGGCGATCCGGTGAACATCCACTGGACCGCAAACAACGTGGGCGTAAATAGCAAGATCAGCCTCTGCTACGATGAAGACGCAACCTGGTGGAATGGCAACGAACACTGGATCGAAATCGACCAGGTGGCTGCGGCCAATGGCGCCGGGGGCTATCAATGGGATACGACCGGAGTGAAGTCGGGCGTCTACTATATGGCCGGGTATCTCTGGTCGGACAACAAGCCCACGTTCTCGCACCTTAGCCAATCCATCAGCATTGGCGCCTCGCACTTACTGGTCAGCAATAGCTCCTCGCAAGAACTAGCGGCCGACTCGGTCAATCTGCGGCAACTTGCCCCAATTGTGGCCGAAGCCAAGCAACGGCTTGCGGCAGCGAACGGCAGCGGCGTGCTGGCGACGCTGGCCGATGTCCGCGTGGAACTAACCGATCTCGTTGATGCCACCTTGGCCGAAGCGGCTGGCGACACGATCCGAATCGATCGGGATGCGGCCGGTCGCGGGTGGTTCGTCGACGCCACGCCCGGTGATGATACCGAGTACACGCCGAGCGCCTCGGCCACCTTGCTAGCCACACGCGGCTCCAAGGCAGACAACCGCGTTGATCTGCTGACGGCCGTGATGCATGAGATGGGCCATGTCCTCGACGCCGACGACAATGTGGCCGGCGATCTGATGGATGGACACTTATCGACGGGAGTCCGCCGGTCGGCGGCCATTGATCGCCTCTTCGAAAGGCTCGTCTGACGCGACTCGGCGGATTGCGGCAGGCAGCAGTAATCAGCGGCCGAGTGCGGCAGAAGAAGAAAGAAGGCGTAGTTTCTCGCGCGGCCGTCGGGAAAGAAACCCGACGGCCGCGTTTCTTATCAGAGCCTGCCGTTCTTTCTGCCGCCCGTAAAATACTGCGCTGTATCGAGCCGGTCAATCGATTGTCTTGAAAGCTGTTTCAACCTCAGTCCGCTCTCGCGCCGGGAACGGTGAGGGAAAGCCGGTAGAGAACGTCAATCTTGGTCCTAACCCCTGCCCCTCCTGCAAAGGGCGAGGAAATTTCTGAATTGACTTGTGCTCCATTAGAATCGGCCGGCAGGGCAGCTCGCCCCCCACCGGCCAAATACTCTGGCTATCACCCTGCCCGTTGTAATCACATCACCGACAAAAGCGAACTCCAGGCGATTGGACGAAGATTCCGCCCGCGCGCCTTCACTATTAGTTGGTCTGTTTGGCCCTGCCTCCTAGATAATCTGATCGAGGGACAGCGACAGCAGATCGCCAAAGACAGCGTCGGACACCGCCGCCAAACTGGCCGCTAAGGAGCCGTTGCCGCCGAACTGCTTGCTTTGCAGATTGCGTGCAAGGGCCTGAAGCAGACGGCTAGAGGCGCTGCTCGAGGCAACCGGACTGCCGGTCGTTGTCGCAGCTTTGGCGAGCACGGCGTCATAGGCGGCGGCAGACGCCACCGGGGTAATCGTAGTGGCACGCTCCGCGTCGGCCGTGGTCAAGGACTCCGTCGCCAAGGCAGCGGCCATCGCCGGCGCCAACGAATTGACCTGGAACGCCGCGGTCCACGGAGCCGTCCTGAAGACGTATACATATTTGATGTCATTGAAGCTCACCGTCACATAATACTGGCCGGTCGGCGCATCATTGGGCACTGTCCAGTTCCATGTGAGGGAGGACGTACCCCAGGGCACCGTCGCCTGGATGTCCCCGGTAGGCGAAGTGGTGTGGCTATTGTAGATCACACCGTTGGCGTGGTTGCTGTCGGAGTCGATCGTCAACGAGGCCAGCACGGGGGCGGTAGAGCCCGAGTTATTGACGTTGACGGTGATCGTCGCCGTTTCCCCGCGGCGAACGCTCGATGCGCTGTACTGGATGCCGCTAACCGAGATCATTGGCACGGCGACGTCGGAATCCTCCAAACGATTGGCGAAGAATGCCCACCAACCGCTTTGCTCCAGTTGCACGGACGTGTTCCAGTCCATCTGCACGCGATCGAGCGCCAACTTGTCGGCGGCAGACAGTTCGATCTGGTCCTCGACGGCGGCGGCGGCCTTGTAGCCGGCCTGCCAGACGGCCTGCTCCACACTGCTGTTATAGGCGCCATAGGGGTATGCCAAGAAGTCTACCCGCTTCAAGGCCTCGCCCGGCTGCTTGTTCAAGTTCAACTGCTGCTCAATGGTCGTCTTCGAGTTGACCAATTCGGCGGTCAGGGCGCTGGCATCCAAGGTGGTAAGGTCATAATGACTGACTGTATGTGACTGGATATCGACTCGCCCGCTGGCATCCAAGGTGCGGAGTTGCGACCAACTCAAGGGATCGGTGGGATAGCCGCCCTCCACGTCTTCCGGCCGGACGTCGGCGGTGTTGACAAAGCTTGTGATTCGGAAGTCGATCGAGGGATCGGAAATGATCGGCAGGACAATCGTCAGCAGGCTTTCGTATGCGTCGTCAAAGGTCAGGAGGATCGGCTTGGCGGGCGGCGTTTTTACTCCCGCTCGATAATCCAGCACATCTTGATAGCTAACCGTTGTGTATCCGTAAGCCTTCAATGCTCTCATTTGGGCCCGGAAGTTGTCGGTCGACACCGTGTAGAAATCTCGCGACGTCGTCTCGATGTTGTGGTACATCAAGACGGGGACTCGCACGGCAATTGCCGGGTCGACGGTAATCGCCGCGGTTTGGGTCACCGAGGAGGCCGGGATTCCGTCGCCGCTGATGGTCCAGGTTGCGCTGTAGGCGCCTGTCACGGCGGCCGGCGGCAGGTTGACTGAGAAACTGCGAGAATACCAGTTGGTGCCCGGCCTTACCGCTACTAGCTTGGCGTTGGCGGTATCGTTGATCACAATCCCGTCGGAGCCGACAATCGAGCAACCCAGCAGCAGCGAGGTGTTGACCGAACTGGAGATTTGGTAGTTGACCGTGATGACTTGGCCATCGCGGGCGTTCGTTACGGAGAAGCTTTTGTCGACGAGAATGGGTGTTGCGCTGACGATAGTAGCCACGTCGCTGGCCGTGTCGTCGGTGGTGTAGATCTGCCCTCCACCGGAAACCTGAGCGGTACTGGTAACGCTCCCCGAAGCATTGTTCGGGATGCCCACGATGAGCGTCAGCGGGGCAAAACTGGCCCCGGGTGCAAGGGAATCGCTGCGGGTTGCGGTCAGTGTCGATAGATTGGTGGTCCAGCCGTCGCCGGCCAAGGAGGTTGCCGCAAAGCCCTGGGGTAGAACCTCCCTGAGTGAGACGAGGCCCGAACTGGCCCCCCCACCCAAGTTTTTCACCAGCATAGTATAGGTACCCGATTGGCCAGGTACGAAGTCGCCGCTGTGGGCGAGAGTGACGGCCAAGTTTGGCATCGCGGTTACGGCCGCCGCGTCGGTCACGGTGTTGTTCGCCGTGTTGCTGTCACCGCCACCGGATACCTGCGCGGTGTTGATGATACTCAGCGGCGCATCGGGGGCCACGTTGACCGTGACACTTAGGGGAGCGTAGCTGGCCCCCGGGGCCAAAACATCGTTACGGGTAGCGGTCATCGTGGTCAGGTTGGTCGTCCATCCGGATCCGCTGAAACTGGTCGCCGTAACGCCGGCCGGCAGGACGTCCTTCAAACTGACGGTGCCGACGGTGGAGCCATTGCCCACGTTCTTCACATTGAGCGTGTACACGGCTCCGGTCTGCCCTTGGCTGAGGTTGCCCTCGTGCGAGGCGGTGACGGTTAGATCGGGCGAGGTGGGAGGCACCGTGTAGGTGATCCAGATCTGCAATCCGCGGAGAGTGCCCTTCAAGTTGTTGACGACCGTGTCGGCGATCTGATAATGGAACATCTGGGCGGCACTGCGTCCGGCGAAGACGGTGGTATCGGTGCGATACTCGTCGAAATTCTTGACCCAACCGCCGGAATTCTTCCGGATCAGCCAGTTGGTCCCGTCCTCGGCAGTCAGCCGCACCTGGAGGTCACTGACACGGGGATGCGCCACCGAATGATGGAGCACGATTTTGTCGATCGTGGCATTGGCCGGCAGGGAACGGGCATCGATGTCGTAGCCACCCCACTGCGGCGTCGCCGATTCGATGATCGGCACGCGGGTGGTGAACGTCGCACCGAATAAGGCTTGTGTGGCGGCCGCCGAAGTGGCTTGCACCGTACTTGTGAGTGGGTAGGCATAGTCGGCGCCGATGACCGCGGTGCCGAGGGTGACCGACAACAACGTGCGGTCTTCGAGCGATTCCAGTCCGAGTCGCCGCGAGTGGTGGCGGAGCGAGCGGCGAGTTGAGCTATGCCGCCATGGGGAGGTTCGCCGCGAGGCTCGGAGTGACAAGGTGGCCAATTGTTCCGTCATCGAAATGCTCCTCGGGAAAGGGGTCATCGGCAATTCGAGGCAAAGGGTGTCGTCGCGCGGTAGGCAAGAGCGCCACTTCATGTCGATTCTAGGTAGCGAGGGGTCGGAATCTAGGCGAACGCCACTAGGCTCCCATAGATCGCCCCAACACCTCCGTCGGCATGGCTGTTTGTCATTCAGTGAGCCGCCGGCGTGACCATGCTGGCTGAGTCGCAAGCGGGCCTTTGGCGATCGATTGCGGCCCAAATCGGCAAGTAATTTCTGGGTTCCCGGGATACCTTGGGCTGGAGGGATTTGCTCGGTAAACTGGAAGGATTAGCAAAGTCCATTTTTGCGTCCGAAATCCCGGGCGCGACGAAAGCGTGCGCGATGTATAACACGTTGATTCTGCCCGAATTACGCGAAATGTTGGCCAGCAACGATCAGAAGGGGCTGGCCGAGGTCATGGAGGAATTGCATCCGGCGACGATTGCCGATTTCTCGGAAGGGCTTTCGGTCGAAGAAACGTGGCAGTTGTTGGATCATGCGGCGGTCGATCGCCAAGCTGAGGTCTTTGCCTTTTTCCCGATCGACAAGCAGGTCGAGATGGTTTCGGGCATTGGCCGCGACCGGATGTCGAAGTTGCTGGAGGCAATGTCGCCGGACGACCGGGTCGACTTGCTCAAGCGGCTCGAGATCGAGGTGGTCGACAGTCTTGTCCCCTTGGTCACGAAGGCCGAGCGGCAGGACATTCGCACTTTGCTGTCTTTCCCCGAGGGAAGCGTCGGCGCCGTAATGACCACCGAGTATGCCTCGGTCTCAGCCGACGTGACGGCTGAGGAGGCGATCTCGCTACTGCGTCAACAGGCACCGTCTCGCGAGACGATCTATTACGTCTACGTGCTCGACGAAAACCATCGCCTACAGGGCTTCGTTTCGTTGCGCGATCTGATCCTGGCTAAGTCGTCGGCGAAGGTGGCCGACATCATGCAACAGGACGTGATTTCGGTGGACGTCGACGACGACCAGGAAGAAGTCGCCCGCGAAATGGCGAAGTACGACTTCCTGGCGTTGCCGGTAGTCGATGACCAGCACCGGCTGGTGGGGATCGTGACCCACGACGACGTGATCGACGTGATCAACGAAGAGGCCACCGAAGATGCCCAACAGATGGCGGGCGTGGTGCCGATGGACGAGGATTATCTGGAAGTGCCGTTCGTGACGGTGTGGCGGAAGCGGGCGGTGTGGCTCTCGTGCCTGTTCGTGGCCGAGCTGTTCACCTTCACGGCGCTGGCCCATTTCGAGGACGCGATTCAGGCGATCTTGGCACTGGCCCTGTTCGTGCCTCTGTGTATTTCGACGGGTGGCAATTCGGGTTCGCAAGCGGCGACACTGATTACCCGAGCCATCGCCCTGGGACATGTTGCCCCGGGGGATTGGTTTCGAATTTTGAAGCACGAGATCTTCATGGGTCTGGCACTGGGGTTGACCTTGGGCGTCGTCGGTTTCGTTCGTGCCTCCATGACTCCGCAGTCGGTCTTAGCCGGAGCCGATCCCTGGATGCTGGCTTGGGTGATAGGCCAGGCCGTGGCCGCCATCTGTCTCTGGGGGACACTGGTCGGCTCGATGCTGCCACTGGTGTTCAAGCGACTGGGCTTCGATCCGGGCTATGCCTCCAGCCCGTTTGTGGCCACCTTTGTGGATGTCACTGGTATTGTCATCTACTTCTCGATCGCCAAGGTCTACTTGCTCCATTAGTCGGCCGGCGGATGTTTGCCTTGGCGGCCGAAATCGAGTAAAAGGAGTATCCACGCAGGCGATTGTCAGCCTTGGTAAGGAATCCGAGTTATGAGCATTGCGACTGTCCGCCCTGGAGAAATCTTCGAGCTTGTTAACAGCGGAGCCAATATCGAACTGATCGATGTGCGGACGCCGGCGGAGTTTGAAGAGGTGCACGCGACGATGGCGCGGAACGTGCCGTTGGACCAACTCGATCCGACGATGTGGCTTACAGGCGGCGGCGACCCGCAGCGGCCGATTTACATCATTTGTCAATCGGGCAAGCGGGGGCGACAGGCCTGCGAGAAGCTGACACAGGCGGGCCTGGGCAAGGTCTTCAATGTGGAGGGCGGGACACTGGCGTGGGACGCCTGCGGCTTGCCCGTGCTCCGTGGCAAGAAGACGATGTCCTTGGAGCGGCAGGTGCGGATTGCCGCTGGCTTCCTGGTCCTGATTGGCGCCGTGCTCGGTTGGCTAATCCATCCAGGCTTCATCGGCCTTTCGGCCTTCGTCGGGCTGGGACTAATGTACGCTGGCGTGACAGACACATGCGGGATGGCGATGATGCTCGCGCGGATGCCGTGGAACCGCGGGCGACCGACCAGCACTTCGTGTCGTGGCAGCTGAAACGGCGGCGCGCCCCTTGCCTCTTGCATCTGCCCAGAAGCGAAAGCACGCTACCTGATCGGGAAACGCGATCTAGCGGTTCATCTGCCAGATGGCGAAGTTGAGCGCGGCGGCATAGCTGACCCATGCCCAGTAGGGCAACATCAGGATGGCGGCGAGTCGGGAGACACGCCAGAAGGCCAGCACCGTGGCGGCGATGGCGGCCCAGAGCAGGACGATGTCGATCAGCCCGGCGAACGGGCTGTGCAGGCCGAAAAATAGCCAGGACCAGGCGGCATTCAACAAGAGTTGCACGGCAAACCACGCCAGCGGCCGGCTCCACCCGACTCTTCGCCAGACCAGCCAGGCGGCGACGCCCATCAAACAATAGAGGGTGGTCCAGACGGGGCCGAAAAGCCAGTCGGGCGGCGTCCAGGTCGGCTTGGCCAAGCCGGCGTACCAGCCGGGAAGATTGGGCATCGTCACGAGGCTGCCGACGAGACCGACCAATAGACACAGGCCGACCGTGGCTGCCAACTGCAACGCGGCGGTGAGCATTGTCCTTCGTCGATGGTGGGTCATCGGCCTTACCCGCTCGAATCGGGGGACACGAGATTGAACTCCGCGACGACTTTGGTTCCTTTTCCCAACTCGCTGTGAATTTTACACTTGCCGCCAAGGACGCGAGCCCGTTGGCGGATGCTTTCCAGGCCAAAGTGGTTCTTTCGCTGGGTTTTGGCATCGAAGCCGACACCCCAGTCTTCGATCTCGATGCGGAAGCGATTGTCGCGATGCAAAAGGCGGACCCGAACCACGCTGCTGCCGCTATGTCGGCAGGCGTTGGTCAATCCTTCCTGGGCGATGCGGTAGATGCTGTTCTCGATAACGGCCGGGAGCCGCTCGAAGCTCACGGAACTTTCCAGTTCGATCCGCGGACCGGACGAGAAACTTTGCTCATCGACCAATTGATGAATCGCGGCCACGATCCCCGATTCGTCCAGGATGGGCGGGCGGAGACCGGCGATCAACCGGCGGGCCTCGAAATGTCCTTTCCGAAGCAAGTCGATCCCCGTGGCGAAGGCCTGTTGGGCAGCGACCGGATCGATGGTTTGCAGCGGGGCAAAGCTTTCGAACTGCATCAATGCCCCGGCAAGCTGCTGGGCCAGTTCATCATGTATTTCGTAAGCGATCAACTGCCGCTCGTGATCGCTAGCTTGCAAGAGATGACGCAAGGTGCGCTGCTCGCGCCGCAGCGATTCTTCGGCTCGCTTCCGCTCGGTGATATCGCGGGTAATGTGCACGGAACCGACCATCTCGCCTTGTTCATTCTTCAGGGGCGTGGTGGTTTCATGAATATCCACACTGCCATCACGCGAACGAAATTCGGCGCGATGCGCAGCACCGTCGCTCATGGTAAGAACATGCGGGCAATCATCCGGGGCGCACTCCGTTCCGTGCATGAGCCTGTAGCAGGGGACACCCTCGCACTGTTCGATGGACAATCCAAGGTGCCGGGCCATGGCCGAATTCGCACGGCGAATGCGATGCTGTCGGTCAACGATGGCCACGGGATTGGGAACACTGTCGAACGTTCGCTCCCATTCCCGTTTCGCTTGGAGCATGGCTTCGTCGGCTCGCAAATGGTCGGTCACGTCGCGAAAGAGTCCAAGCAGACAGGGGCGGCCATTGTAGGTGATGCGACGACCGCTGATGTCGGCATAAAAAACGCTGCCGTCTTTGCGGAGGACGGGCCGGTTTTCGTTCATGGCGGTCTCGCCCGCCGCAGCGGCCTCGAAGCGGCGTAAGTCCTCGGCAACGGCGCCGGGGGGATGGATCTCGCGAACGGAGAGGGTCAGCAATTCCTCCTCAGAATAGCCTAACATCCGGCATATCGAACCGTTGACTCGCAGGAAGCGCTTCGTTTCGATGTCGGTAATCAGCAGTCCCTCAAGCATGCTGTCGTAAATGGTCTGCAACTGCTCAAGGCTTTGACGAAGCGCTTCATCGGCGCCAGCGATCGGGCCAGCGGTGTTCGCCCCGGCGTCCCGGTCTTTGGCCCCGGCAAGCTTATCGTGATGGCTTCGCTTCTGGCTGTCCACGAACATCACCCTGAGAGGCAGGCGAGAACCGCAGAGGTCATGGGCCTGCGGACGAATAGAAGCTAAGACCGCGCGGCTTAGCTTCGGTCGAGTCAATCCCGAGTATATTCATGGATAAACGGGCTCACAACCGTGAACACCACAGACAGCGCTCGCTTTCCACTTTCCCCAACATTCCCACGTGGAAAAATTGACACATTCGCAACAACCGGCAGTATTTTCCACGAAGAAGCCAAACAGCGAACGGGGTAGAAGACGGAGTCGCGTCCAAAAGGGGGTTTTGTGGCAATTCAGCCGAGGCGGCGGGTGGATGACCCGCGGGTGCTACGGACAGGCGTCGGGTCGCCACGACACAATCGACGGGAAATGATTCCGTTTTGCTTGCTCAGAGGCGGCCAAGAAAAGCGGCAAGGCCCATCCTGCGACCAGTATTGGCCGGTTCTACCCGGCCGCCTGTTAAGGACGGGCCTTGTCTGCTTGTATTGTTGCGCGTGAGCAAAGAGAGTCAAGGGCAGGACCGAACTTTTTCTCGAGAGCCAACTCCCACCCTGCCCGGTGTCGCCGGCCGTTATCGCCCCGTGCGGAAGTAACGGAACAAGCCGTGCAGCAAGAATCCGCCCCCAAGTCCCACCACACGCTGGACGGGGCAATCCGGACTCGTCCGGGCGTAGGCTGCCAACGACTGCTGTACCTCGCGGCTGAGTTCCTCGAACTGCGGAGCGAGGGCCATGTACATTTCACTCAAGCTCTTGGCCAATTCCGGTGCCCGTTTCAGTTGTTCGGCTTGGGCAAGACTGAGGTTAAACTCCTTGACCAGACTGCGGCTCCAACTGAAGCCGGCGATCCCACAGCTATGAAACCATAGCGTCTGCCGGCCACTGATCACGATGTTCGTAACGTCACAGCCGATATCCACCGCGGCGACCGCTCCGTTGGCCAAAGGTGAGACGACATCGGTGGGGCCTGGCAAAAACTGATGTGCGACTGCGTTGTGCAGAGCGACAAAGTCGGTCTGCAGCGTATCGACATGAAGTTTCAGACGCCGGAACGGTTCCAGAAAACGGTGGACAATCGCATTCTGAGCAGCAATCAGAAGTGCCGAGCGCCACTGCCCACGGGCCTGGGACGGATCGGCATCCCTAAGGACCTCGTGGTCCCAGGACAATTGTTCGAGGGGGAAAGGAAACTGCTGCTGGGCTTCGAACTCGATCATCTTCGGCAGCTTTGCGCGATCGGCGGGAGGCATCTCCACCTGACGACTGAGTGCCAAGCGTCCGGGCAAACCGACGCACAGCGACTCGCCACCGGGTTGGCAGCGCTCGACAAAGGCTTTGAGAGTGTCGCCGACCAGCCCAAGCGATTCGGCCTCGTTGGCGGCGTTGTTGAGCGATTTGGCATGCTCGATGAGGACGCCTGCTTCCAACACGGCTTGCTGCTTGGCTGAATCCCAGGAGAGCTTCACGGCTTTCAGACCACTGGTGCTGAGGTCAAGCCCCCAAGCAACTTTGCCCGCGCCGCGCAACAAATTTTTGAATCGCTGCAGTGTGCCCAGTTGGCTCGACTTGAGCAAGTTGACGTTCAAGGCCGCTCGCCGCAGACCGGCCAAGGCCAGACCGCAGGCGACAATGAACCGGCCCGAAGACTTGTCGTAGTCGATTGCATCGAAGGTGGCCGCCCGCTGGAAACGGGGAAGATCGTTGAACCAGTCGACGGGCACGCCGAGCGGCGTTTCTTGCGGAGGCTTGGCCCAGAGAATCGGGCCGCGCTGACCTTGCGATTTGGCTGCTTGGGCGCGAAGTTGCTGGATGAGTTTCGCCGTCGGAGCGTCGGCCGGGGTGAGCCGGCGCAAACGTTCGGCGACGGCCAACAGCGTGGGATCGATAATCGGGGACTGTTGCAGGTCGCCCCGGAGCCAAGCTAATTCGGCGGCGTTCTGGAAGAGTTCCTTGGCCCGTGGCCCCCCGATCTGGCCACCCAGTTGTTCGAGCATCGCCAAGGCATCGTCGTAGCGATATTCGGCGAGCGCCTTTTCCGCGGCGGCGAAGAGATGTTTGCGGATCCGATCGGCCAGAGTGGCGGCCTCGGCATCGCCGGGCTGCAGTACCAGCAACCGCTCAACGGTGGGCAAGATTTCGAGCACGCGTTTGGCCCGAATTCCTTCCCCCAGGGATTGACGCAGCGTTCGGATCTCCTGCTGACGTGCCGAGAGTTCGTCGATCAGTTCGCGCACGCTCCCAGTTCGATAGGCCTCGGGCACGGTCTCGAGCAGTCGAGCGGCCTCGTCGTATTGTGACTGGGCGCAACACTGCCGGGCGGATTGCAGAGTTTCCTCGCTGGCCACCCGACGACGTTCGCGCTCGCTGGTCAATTGACCAACCAAATTGCTGGCCCGCGAGGCGTAGACGAGCAGCCGGGGGTGCGTGTTTTTGGTCACCGGCGTGAGCAGCGCGATGGCTTCGTTGAAGCGGCAGGCCTCGCGTAGCTCGGTGACAGCCCGGAAGGCGTCCTGGACGCGCTCCAACTGCTCGGCAACGGCATCGCCGAGGTTGGCGCCACAGGCCCCGCAGAAGTTTTCGCCGACGGCGGAGATTTCGCCACACTGGAAACAGGCTTCCCAGAGCGGCGTGCCACACTTCGAGCAGAACTTGCGATCCGGTAGGTTGGCCGCTTCACAGCGGGGGCATTGCAAAGCAGCTTGCGGCGCCTTTTCCACGTCACCCTCAACCGTTGACATCGGAGGCTCTTTGCTTGGCGGCACTCGCTGCTGCAATTGGTTCATGGCATCCTTGCAGACCCGGTTGCCGGTTGTTCCAGAGGAGAGTTGCCGGTCGACGAGAACCATCCTCGGCCCTAGCCGCAACGCTCACTCACGAGGCGTACTGCCCCCAACGGCACAACCGAGCGTCAAATGATTTTCCGTACTTCGGCATCTGTTTTAGCGAGCGCGAATTAGCAGATGATTATGGATCGGTTAGATTCCGGCGAGTAGCAACAATCGCTGTTTTTTATCTGATCCGTTGTCGCAACGGGCAGCCGGGCCGGGCTTCCATTTTTGGTAGGCACTCGGCAAAATAAGACAGGGCCATGGAATGCTGACCAAACCCTAACGATTCCCTAACATGACCTCGCTATAGTGCGCGGTTCCGAAGCTCGCCTTGAGGGCAGACGACTGGGAGTCTTCGGAGAAGGAAGACGATTGATCTACTGCCCCAGGGTTCCAGGATGAGCCGAACGGGCGACCTGTAGACTATAGGGAGAATTGTCCCATGCTTCGCGAGTCGGTACTGGTGGTCGAGGATGAGGCCGACATTCGGGAGTTAGTGAGCTACAACCTGCTGAAGGAGGGATATCAAGTCGCCGGGGTGGCGTCGGGCGAGGACGCCCTGATGGCCGTTGAGGCCAAAGTCCCCGATCTCATTTTGCTGGACATCATGCTCCCCGGGCTGGATGGTTTAACCATCTGTCGCCGCTTAAAGAGCGACCCCCGGCTGTCGGCCGTCCCGGTGATCATGCTCACCGCCAAGGGGGAAGAACCGGACATCGTGGCCGGCCTGAACATGGGGGCCGACGACTACATCACCAAACCCTTCAGCCCCAGGGTGCTCCTGGCCCGCGTGCAGGCTGTACTCCGCCGGGCGGAGGCGAATGTCGGCGAGCAGGACGACGGCGAGGACGAGGAGTGCCTGGAGGTGCGTGAGATTCGCATTCATCCCGGTCGCCACGAGGTCTCCGTCCATGGCACGTCGGTTGAATTGACGGCAACGGAATTCAAATTGCTTCACCTACTGATGCAGCGACCGGGATGGGTGTTGACCCGGCAACAGATTCTCGACGGGGTGCACGGCGACAGTTATGCGATTACGGATCGCGCGGTGGACGTGCAAATTGTCGGTTTGCGGCGGAAGTTGGGCCCCGCCGGTGCTTGCATCGAAACCGTTCGCGGCGTCGGTTATCGCCTGAAGGAATAGTGGATGCTGACGCGAAGCCTGTGGTGGCGGTTGTTTCTGGCGTACCTCTGGGTGCCGGTGATCGTGCTACTCGCCCTCGGCCTTTACGGCTCGCAGGTGGTGCGAAATCTCTTCGAGCAGCACGTCTACGCCGACCTGGAAGCCCGGGCTCGACTGGCCGGGAAACCGGTCGAGGAGTTGCTCGCCAACCATCAGGCGGACAAGGTCGACGCGGTCTGTAAAGAGCTGGGACAGGCTACACAAACTCGCATCACCGTTATCTTGCCGGACGGGAAGGTGATTGGCGATTCGAATGAGACGCCGGAAAACATGGACCGGCATCACACCCGCCCCGAGGTTCTGGAGGCGTTGGCCGGCAAGCCGGGACGGGCGACGCGGTTCAGTTCGACGGAGCAAGAGGAGCGGATTTACCTGGCCGTGCCGCTGCGGCGCGGCGAGTTGAACGTTGCGGTGGTGCGAACCTCGCTGCCGATGACCGCGCTGACAACGACATTGAGCCACGTGCGCGGGCAGATTCTCGTTGGGGCATTGATCGGCGCCGCCTTCTACGCGCTGATCAGCGTGATCATATCCCGCCGCATGAGCCGCCCGCTGGAGCAAATCAAGACAGGGGCCCGCCGCTTCGCCGCCGGAGACTTGGATCACCGGCTGCCCGTCACCGGCGCCGAGGAAATTCGCGCGGTTGCAGAAACGATGAACGCCATGGCGGAACAATTAGACGAACGAATTCGTACCGTGTTACGACAACAGCACGAGCACGAGGTGATGCTTTCGAGCATGGAGGAGGGCGTCTTGGCGGTCGACAACGAGGGGCGGATCCTGAGCCTCAATCGGACCTGCGCACATCTGCTGGGGGGCGAGCCCGAGAAGTTTCGCGGCCGCACCGTCTACGAAATGATCCGCAATCCCGAACTGCTGGCCTTGGTCGAATCGGCCTTAACCAATGAGTCGACGATCGATAGCGAAATTGAGTTCCGCGGGCCGCAAGACCACTGGTTGACGGGCCACGGCACCACGTTGCAGGATAGCGAACGCGGCACCATCGGCGTGCTGATCGTCTTGCACGATGTCACCCGCCTGCGGCACCTCGAGGAAGTTCGCCGCGATTTTGTCGCCAACGTGTCGCACGAGTTGCGAACGCCGATCACTTCGATCAAGGGTTTTGTCGAGACGCTGCTGGACGGCGCTTTGGAGGACACGGCCAACGCCGTTCGCTTTTTGCAGATCATGGCGCGGCAGGTCAACCGCCTGGATGCGATTATTAATGATCTCTTGGCCCTGTCGCGGATCGAGCGGAGTTCCGACGGGCAGTTGGTGGAACTCGCCCAGGAGTCGATCCGCGGGGTGTTGCTGGCGGCGGCCGAAATGTGCGAGCGGAAGGCCCACGGCCGAGACATTCAGGTGACGATCGAGTGCCCCATTGAGTTAACGGCCGAAATCAATGCCGCGTTGCTGGAGCAGGCGGTGGTAAATCTCTTGGACAACGCAATCACCTACAGCGAGCCGGGCAAGCGGGTGGAGATTACCGCCCACTGCGAGGACGCGGCGGTGGTGATTCGCGTCAAGGATGAAGGATGTGGAATCGAGGCCCGCCATCTTCCGCGTCTCTTCGAGCGGTTCTACCGGGTGGACAAAGCCCGCAGTCGCGAACTGGGCGGAACCGGCTTAGGGCTGGCGATCGTGCGACACATTGCCTTGGCCCACCGCGGCGAGGTAAGCGTCGAAAGCAATGTGGGCCTCGGTAGCGTGTTCACGCTGCGAGTGCCGGCCTCTCGGGCATCGGCTTAGAATCGGCCATTGTCCGCCCCCCGCCATGCTTGCTAGCGATGTTGCTTGACCAGGCATGGCAGCCGGCCGGGGTGCCAAGCCGTCGGGCTCTCGTTTCCTTCACCTCCCGAGGGAAACCGCTGTGTTTTGGGAAGGTCTTCCCAATTCTTGCGTTGGTTCGGCGAAGTTTTTGGTATCAATCCTTGCCCCTAACAAAACCCTAACCGTTTCTGCACAATTGCTTAATTGCCACCTCCTAAAATCCTTGGGAGTACTAAGACTTTTTTTGTCACCTATGGGAGGGAGCAAATGCGAAGCTGGATGAGCCTTGGAAATCGCCGATGGTTGGTGGCCGCCTTGTTCTGCTGCTGCCTGACGGTAGCCGTGCGGGCAAGCGGGGACGTGACCGTGGACACGGCAATCAAACCGTACGAGAAGATATCGGGAGTCGACGGAAACCTGAATAGCATTGGTTCCGACACGCTGAACAACCTCATGACCTATTGGGCCGAGGGCTTCAGCAAGCAGTACCCGAACGTAAAGATTCAAATTGAAGGCAAGGGTTCGGCCACGGCTCCACCGGCACTGGCCCAAGGCACCGCTCAGCTTGGCCCGATGTCGCGGAAGATGAAGCCCGAGGAAGAAGAAGCGTTTGAAAAGAAGCACGGCTTCAAGCCGACGAAGATCAGCGTCGCCTTGGACTGCCTGGCCGTATACGTCCACAAGGACAACCCCGTCAAGGGTTTTACGATGCCGCAACTGGATTGCATCTTCTCGAAGACCCGCAAGAGCGGCTTTGCCGACATCAGCACCTGGGGTCAGGTTGGTTTGGAAGGCGATTGGGCCACGCTGCCGATGAGCCTGTACGGTCGCAACTCTGCCAGCGGCACTTACGCCTACTTCAAGGAACACACTTTGAAGAAGGGCGATTACAAGGACACCGTCAAGGAGCAGCCGGGCTCGGCCGCCGTGGTCAATGGTGTCGCCGCCGACCGTGCCGGCATTGGTTACTCGGGCGTTGGCTACCGCACCTCCGAGGTCCGCGCCGTGCCGTTGGCCAAGGACGGCAAGTCGGACTTGGCCGAACCGAGTTTTGCCAACGCCCTGAACGGTTCCTATCCGCTCGGCCGCACCCTGTACATCTACGTCGCCAAGAAGCCGAGCGAACCGCTGCCGGCGCTGGTGCAGGAGTTCTTGAAGTACGTGCTTTCGCGAGAAGGGCAAGAGATTGTCATCAAGGACGGCTACGGCCCCTTGCCAGCGAAGGTCGTCGCCAAGCAGTTGGAACTGCTGAAGTAAACGTGTTTTGACATCCGTCCAAGACAACGTCACCCTGTCCGGCGCGTGTTGTCGGGCAGGTGGGCGTGTCTTTGTGGACAACAATGGTGACTCATGCCCTCGCCTTTCGACGTTTCCAGCCGTCGCGCTCGCCGTTATGATCGCATCGCGCGATGGATCATCACCCTCGGGGGCATCGCGGTAATCGCAAGCGTCATCGCCATCGTGGCGATGATCGTCAGCGTGACGCTGCCGCTTTTTCAGCGTCCCCAGGCGGACTTGGTCGCGACCACGCGACTGCCGGAGACCGTGCCTGCCTCCAGGATCGTCGGCGCCGGAGTGGAGGCCGCGATTCGGGGCGACGACATCTGGTTTACGGTCTGGACGAGTGATGGCGTCGCTCACTGCATTGACGGCCACACGGGTAAACAGCGTTGCTCTAAACGAGTGCCACCGCCGGAGAATGCCAGCGGGATATCCTTGTCGAAGGCGGAACAACTCAACGCGACGCGGTGGTCGCTCGTTTGGGCCAACGGTGCGGCATCGCTGGTCGAAGTCCCGACCGCAGAGAAAGATGACGTTCGGACGCTGGCCTCCGTGCCGGCGCCGGAAACTCGCCCGCGACAAGTCCTCCTGCGGCGCAGCGGCAGTGGGGCAATCACCCGGGCGGCCCTGCTGGCCGATGGCACGATCGCCATTCTGCGGCAGACGACCGCCGAAAGCTTCACGGGCGACGAGGAGACAAAGACCAATCAGGTATCGCTCCGCAGCGAGGTGGGGCTGGCCATTCAAGCGCTCGCCATGGACCATGAGGGGAGCACGCTCTACGCCGGCACGCGTGACGGCCTATTGGCCCGCTGGAAATTCGACGATTCCGGCGAAGTGGAGCAACGGGAAGTAGTCCGCGCGTTTTCCGATCGTCGCCCGATTACGTCGCTGGCACTGGCGCTGGGCGATGTGTCGCTGGTCGTCGGCGATGCGCAGGGCCAGTTGACCACCTGGTGCCTGGTCAACGCGGATGACACGCGGAAGCTGCGTCAAATTCACGACTTGCAGGCACACGATGCGACGATCACACAGATTTTGCCCTCCGGCCGCAACAAGACGCTGCTCAGCGTGGATGAAAAAGGGGTCATCCACTTCGACTATCTGACCAGCGAGCGACACTTGCTCTCGATCCCGACGGCAGGGGCCGAGCAAGGCGGCCCACCGCGAGCAGTAGCCTACAACACGCGCGGCGACACGCTCGGCGTGATTGACCCGCGCGGCGACATTCGGGTGTGGCGGCTGCGAATGGGTTCGCCGGAGGTGAGTTGGAGGACGTTGTTTGGCAAAGTCTTTTACGAGGGCTACGATTCGGCCGATTACGTCTGGCAAACGACCGGCGGCGAAGATTTCGAGCCGAAGTACAGCCTCGTCCCGCTGCTGTTCGGCACGCTGAAGGGGACATTTTACGCGATGCTGTTCGCCGGGCCGATCGCCTTGTTCGGCGCGGCCTACGTCAGCTACTTCACCACGCCGGGATGGCGCAAAACGATCAAGCCGGTCGTGGAGATCATGGCCACCGTTCCGTCGGTGGTCATCGGCTTCCTGGTGGCGCTATGGTTGGCGCCCTTGCTGGAAAGCTGGTTGTTGGCGTTCTTCCTCAGCCTGATGACGCTGCCGCTGGTCTTCGTCGCCTTCATGTTCCTGTGGCAGGCGCTGCGTCAGGGAAATTGGGCCAAGCGGATTGAGAACGGCTATGAGTTTCTGCTGATGCCGCTGGTGTTTGCGGTGGGCATCGGCCTGGCGGCCTGGCTGTCCGGGCCATTGGAGGATATGCTTTTCCGCGGCAATTTCCGGCAGTGGCTGTTCCAGGCCTTGGGGATGCCGTACGATCAGCGCAACAATATTATCATCGCCTTCGGTTTGGGATTCACCGTGATTCCCATCATCTTCTCGATCGCCGAAGACTCGCTGAGCAACGTGCCCTACAACATGACGGCGGCGTCGATGGCATTGGGGGCGAGCCGCTGGCAGACTTTTTCGCGGGTGATTCTCCCTTCGGCCAGCCCGGGCATCTTTGCGGCAATGATGATCGGGTTCGGCCGCGCCGTCGGCGAGACGATGATCGTGCTGATGGCCACCGGCAATACCCCGATCCTTGCTTGGAGCCCGCTGAACGGGATGCGAACCTTGTCGGCGAACATCGCGGTCGAGATTCCCGAAGCGCCGGTGGGCGAAACATTATACCGAGTGTTGTTTTTATGTGCAGTTCTGTTGTTCCTGTTGACGTTCCTCGTGAACACCGCGGCGGAACTAGTCCGTCAGCACCTGAGAAAACGCTACGGCCGCTTCTAAACAGACCTTCCGAGGCGCGGAGGTTCTGGCGGCGCGGCGAGCCACAGGTGTGGGCGACGGCGGCTGCGCTGACGGCCATGCTTTCGCTGGTGGTCGTCTTGTTGTACGTTGTCCTGGTCAACGGCCTGCACGTCTTCTGGCCAGCCTACGTGGCCGAGGTCACTCGGGTCGATGGCGAGGCGCTGCTGGGGGAAATTACCCGCCGCGCCACCAATCCCGACACCGACGAGGTGAGCTTCCAACTGAAGACGGGCAACCGCGAGCTAGACCCGCAACGACAAGATTTCCGCTGGGTCAAGGAAAAGGACATTCGCTCGATCTCCTACCCGACCGGCATCTACGTGCTCGAACGAGTCGAGAATGGCAACTACTACGGCCGGCTCGAGCGGGTCGAAGGGCCTCACGTACCGGCGGCAGGCGATCGTTCCGGTGACGAGGCTTTGTCCAGCGGCGTAACCGCCGTACAGCAAAAGGCGGCCGAATATCTCGGGCCGATCGCCCGCAATTTGGCAGCGCTCAGCCATCAGTTGCAGGAAACGCGAGAAGCGATTGCCACGCTGCAATACCGCAAAACGCGGCTTCCCGGCGATCAACATCAACGGCTCGACGAACAACTCGCGGAGGCCGAGTCCAGGGCCACTCAGTTGAAAAAGCAGTCGGATTACTGGGTTGCCCTGCAACAGAAGCGGCTGGCCGAATTCCGCACCGACGTCGCCGTTTTCAAGGACGCCTCCGGCAAATCGACGCCGATCGAAATGCTGGACATCGTCCGAATCTACCAACCAAACGACATGGGGCTGCTCGCCAAACTCGGGCACTACGTGAAGAAGATTGGCGAGTTGCTGTGGGACAATCCCCGCGAATCGAACACCGAAGGCGGACTATTCCCGGCAATTTTCGGCACCGTGATGTTGATCTTCTTGATGGCGATCACTTGTTTTCCCTTGGGCGTTCTCGCCGGGATCTATCTCGGCGAATATGCCAAGGACCGTCACTTGGTCCGACTGGTGCGGATCGCGGTAAACAATCTGGCAGGCATCCCGTCGATCGTCTATGGCATCTTCGGCCTCGGATTTTTCGTCTATGGAATTGGTGGGTTGATTGACCAGTGGATCTTTCCCGAACGGGTCGCGGTCGGTTCACCCACTTTTGGCACGGGCGGTATTCTCTGGGCGAGCCTGACGCTGGGCCTGTTGACGGTGCCGGTGGTGATTGTCTCGACCGAGGAGGCCTTGCGGGCGATTCCACGAGGAATTCGCGAGGGCTCGCTAGCGCTGGGAGCGACGAAGTATCAGACGCTGCTGCACGTGCTGGTGCCGATGGCATCGCCGGGCATGATGACCGGCTTTATCCTGGCGATGGCCCGCGCGGCGGGTGAGGTCGCCCCACTGATGATCACGGGCGTGGTGAAACTCGCTCCCCAATTGCCCTTGGATGGCGATTTCCCCTACTTCCACCTCGATCGCAAGTTCATGCACCTCGGCTTCCACATCTACGACGTCGGTTTCCAGTCGCCCAATGTCGAGGCCTCGAAACCAATGGTCTATGTTACCACGCTGCTATTGCTTTTGATCGTCTTGTTGATGACCAGCACCGCCATTTGGCTGCGGAACCGGATGCGAAAACGGTGCCAGTTGCGAACGCTCTGAGACCTTTTTATGCCGTCCCCTACCATGCGGACACCCCGCCCCACTGTTGTTGCCTCGCCCGACCATCAAGCCGGCGCGTTGCAAAGGGCTCGAACGATGAGCATTGCCTTGGAAAATGAACAGAAACTTAGCGCGGCCACGCCTTCAGAAGGCCACACCGCTGCGCACGCTGCGGCGTCACCGGTCGTGCAGACGCGCGATCTTCGGCTCTACTACGGCCAGAGCGAAGCCCTCAAGGGAGTCACCATGGACTTCCACAGCAATCAGGTCACCGCCTTGATCGGCCCTTCCGGTTGCGGCAAATCGACCTTGTTGCGCTGCCTCAATCGGATGAACGACTTGATCGACGAGGTCCTGGTAACCGGCAGCATCCTGCTGGACGGCGAGGAAGTCAATGACAAGACGCTTGACGTCATCGAATTGCGGCGACGGGTCGGCATGGTTTTTCAGCGGGCCGTCCCATTCCCTAAATCGATCTACGAGAACGTTGCCTACGGGTTGCGGATCGCCGGCGTTCGCGATCGAAAAGTTGTCGACGAGGCGGTGGAACAAAGTCTGCGGCGATCGGCCCTTTGGGACGAGGTGAAGGATCGCTTGCATGAATCGGCGCTGGGCCTTTCGGGCGGGCAGCACCAGCGGTTGTGCATTGCGCGAGCGATCGCCGTCGACCCCGAAATCGTGTTGATGGACGAACCCTGCTCGGCGCTCGATCCCCGCTCGACGACGCGGATCGAAGATCTCATTGGCGAACTGCGGCGGCAGTACACGATCATCATCGTCACTCACAACATGCAACAAGCCGCTCGCGTGTCAGACTACACGGCCTTTCTCTACGAGGGGGAGTTGATCGAGGTGGGGGCCACCAAGCAAGTCTTCACCAAGCCGGAGCGGAAGGAAACGGAAGACTATATCACCGGCCGCTTTGGGTAAGCGCGGTCGTCGCGCTTCGCAAGGCACTTAGACAGGCAAGCGAGAATCCGAGACTATGCGGGGAGAGAATCATACGTTGTGCTTCGGCCGATGGTTCGTTCGAGGGGCGGAAAATTGCACATTCCTAACGCGAAATTGACGGAAGACTTTTTTCGCTCTCATCAAGCCCTGACTTCCCTTTTCGATACTCTCGACATCGTGGTGGTCAATGATGATCGCCAGGAGGGTTGCCCGCGGTGGGCAACCGTGTGACGGGCTCGAGAAGGAAGTCACGATTGCGAGTGGCGGGTTTCGGTGGCCAACGGCAAGGACCGCAGGGGCATCGAGCCACCCCCCCTCCTTCGAGGCATCGCTTCGCTCGCTTCTCGCCGTGCGGCGCCTCCGAGGTTCCATGCGTGGACGGGAGACGGCCGACCGCCGAGCGGGCCGGTCACCGAAAAGTGCCCACTTCGGGCAGTGTCGAACTAACTGCAGTCCAGGGAGATGAGAAATGTCAGTTTCGATCAAGTCTCGGGCCAAGGCCCAAGCTCGACGCGCCTTCACGCTCGTTGAATTGTTGGTGGTCATCACCATCATCGGTATCTTGATGGGTTTGTTGCTGCCCGCCGTGCAGGCCGCTCGTGAAGCCGCCCGCCGTGCGCAATGCAGCAACAACATGAAGCAGATGGGCTTGGCGATCGCCAACTTCGAGAACGTCCACAAAGCCCTGCCGACCGGCGGCGAAGGCTCGGACCTGAGCAACCCGACCATCGGCGGCCAGACCAAGTTCTCGCGGCACTCGCTGTTCGTGCACTTGCTGCCGTACATTGAACGGGCCGACCTGTATGTCCAAGCGGACCTCAGCAAGAGCTACCGCGACACCACGGTCAATACTACCGGCGTCAGCAACGCCAGTATCTTTGCTCGCGACATCAGCACCTATCTGTGCCCGAGCAACCCCTACCTGTCGTCGAAGGATCCGGCCGGCTTCGGCAACCTCGACTACTTCACCCCCTGCTACACCGACATCAGCGATGGCACCAAGAGCGGCGCCGCCGCCGGCAACCGCGATGCCAAGAACTATCGCGCCGAAGGCTGCTTGACTGTGATCGACGGTTCGCACACCACCACCAGCAAGACGACCGTCGCCGACTTCGTCGAAGGCACGAAGACCACGGGCGTGCCGATGTCGGCCGTCAGTGACGGTGCGAGCAACACGATTGCCGTGATCGAAGACGCTGGCCGCATCTGCCCGCGCAGCTCCGATCCGGCGTACGGCGGCACGGAAAGCAGCTATTGCGAGTTGGCCGATCCGGCCGTCATCAGCACCGCGGACGCGGCGGCCACGACGCCGACCAGCGGCTCGGCCAGCGGCATTCTTTGCCGCGGCGTGTGGCGTTGGGCCGATCCGGACGCCGGCGGCAGCGGCGTCTCGGGCCCGACCAGCAACGGCACGTCGGCCACCACCCAGTACACCGGCAAGGTCATCAATCAGAACAACTTCCCGATTGGTGGTCCGAGCACGGCTCCCTGGACGGCCAACAACATGGGCTGCAACGACGAGCCCTTCTCCTTCCATCCGAACGGATGCAACGCCGTGATGCTGGACGGCAGCGTCCGCTTCCTGGAAGAGAACACCCACCCGGTGACTCTCCGTTACATGGTCACCCGCTCGGAAGCCAAGTCGAAGGACGGCCTGGAAACGGGCATGGACTTCACTCCGTAGCGTGAATGACGGGGAATTGGTTGCAGAGACGACCGTTCCTAAGAACGAAATCCATCCCGTTCGGGGATGAACAGATCGAGCAGGCGTCGGGGGAGGCTCCGACGCCTGCTTTTATTTGCCGGTTGCGCGAACGCAAATATGGCCTACTCGGCTTCTAACTGGCCGCTCATCGAATCATAACACGGTCGTGCTAGAAAGGTCGGCTGGCTGAACCTGCCGACTGGCCCGCCGAGCCCCAAGAGGTGAACAATTGGCTGCTCCCCGCAACACTCGCCGCGATCTTGCCGCTATGGCCTTTTGGCTTGCTTTGGTGCTCTGCGCGGTCGCTGGCTGTGGGGGATGCGGCGGGGAACACGCCACGCCGCAAAACCAGAAGTGGGCAGAAGATCAGGCCGCGCTTCGCAAGAAGGCCGAGGAGGAAGATATCCTGGCGGAAAAACTGGCTCGCGCAGCAGCCGAGCAACGCCGGCTAAATTCGGGCGCTGCCGCTCAGCCGGTTAAGAAATCGGCGTCTGCCTCGGTGGCCCCAACTCCCTCGTTGCAGCCAACGAACCCGGTGGCGGCGACGTCTCCTCCGCCGGCCGCTCCCACGCCTCCTCTGGCCGCGACTTCCTCGAGCCAGCCTGGCGATCTTGCCACCTGGAGGATGCCCGAACTCCTTGCGGCGATTCGCGAAAAGAACCCAAAGCTGATCGACGCGATCCGATATCTGGGCGAATCGGCTTCTCGGGGAACCAATACGGCCGACAATATCGTGATGTTGACATTCGTCCTCGACACCGCGGCGAAGGAGTCGGCAAATGCGGTGACCGAGGACGAGGATCGGCCGCGGAGGGGCACGACCAGCCTGCAAATTGGCCAAGTTACCATGGAAGCGTTGGCGACGATCGGCACTTCTGCCGCACGGCAACCGATCTACCGCCTCGTCACCGCCAAGGTCGCCAACCAGGCGCTAGCTCAGGCCGCCCTCAAGCTCGTGCTGCAATGGCCTTCTGCGGAGACGGACGATGTGGTGCTGAAACTGGCGATTCAGGCGGGTCAGCGGCGGGGCCCAGAGTCGCGAGACGCCATTCTGCGTGAGTTGGCGCTGAAGTACGTCCGGGAACACGCGTCGGAGGAGTTGCGAGTGCAGCTTGCCAAATTGGCCCTGCGCCCCGAAACCACCGACGCCGCATTCAACGACATTTGGGAGTGCCTGCGTGAGCAGCGGGCGGACAACCTTGCGGCCCAAACCGTGCTTTACCAGGGGCGACGGCTCGATGGCAAATCCGTGGAAGCATTAGAGGCTTGGCTTGCCACCAATAGCCGAGAGGCTTTGGCTGCGGCCCTGCGGGTCCCCGACGGCGGCGCTCAGGCTGGAACGTCGATCGATCCGGCTCGCGCGGCGGAGTGCCTTTGGAATCACAACCTGAGTGCCACCGTGGAACAGCGATTGCGACTTCAAGAGAACGTCAACCAGGGTCTGCCGCTGCTGACGCTGGCAACCACCCTTCCCAGTCCGACCATCCGCGACGCCTTGCGTCAGGTGATGGAGAAGCACTGGGAGGACGGGCCCAAACCGCTGAATATCCTAGGGAATTCCGACGGCTTGTTTGATCCGGGCCTTCGCCTGACGATCCGACAATTGCTGCCGAAAACCAACGGAAGAGTTCCGATCAGCGGCTCCAATTCCAAAGCCCTGGCTGCCGCCCGCGAATTTCGCCAGCGCCAGGAGGAGTTGGCGAAGCAGTGGAAGACTTGGAACGAAACTCTCGTCCGCAGCATGTGCCAGCGATTCTATCGCCTCGCCCGCGCACAACGGGTCGAGCCGGGCACCAGCAACCTCGAGACGTTGAGCAGTCGACTCGGCTTGAAATTGCGCCCAGAGACGCGGCTGCTCGTGAGTCACTTTGTCGAGTGGCCGGAGGGAGTGGACCAGAAGTTTGAGAACTTGCGATTGCCACCGCTGCGACTGTGCTACGCCCGAGTGGAACACAAAGCCCAGCCGGCGAAGTTGCTGGCCTACTACCGCCGGCAAGTGCCGTCTTGCGAACAACACCTTAACGAACATGGCGCGTGGCTAGAGGGAGCAAAAAAAGACACGGAAGGAAGGTATATCGAATCGATCGATGTATTGGTTAGCAAGTCCAGCAAGGAAACGGCTATTATGATCGATCAGGAGCAGCCGCTGACGGTCGAAATCCTGATGATTCAATGCGGCCGGGAAAGCGATGGATCGCTGTCGGCCGGTTCGAGCGGCCACGATAGCCGTGGCTCGTGAAGATGTCGCCATGAAGGCAGGGCGAGGTTCTGGCCGATCTGCCAAGCAATCGATGAAGAATCGACTTTCGCTAACCGCGATCTGACCGAAAACTCTCTGCCGCCACATCGCCCTGTCACAAACGCCCCGCATCATGACCCTAGCATTTTGACAGGTGAACATTATCGGGGTGTGACATGTCAAGCATTCCAGCTTTTACAGTTGTCGGCGCGGGACCGGCCGGCTTGGCGGCGGCCTACGCGCTCGGCCAGCGCGGCCTGCCAGCCACCGTATTTGAGCAAAGCGATCAGGTCGGCGGGCTCTCGAAGACGGTGACCTACAAGGGCTTTCGCTTCGACATTGGCGGGCATCGCTTCTTCACGAAGAATCAAGAGGTCGACACGCTCTGGCGTGAGATTCTAGGCGAGGACTTTCTTCGCCGGCCGCGGCAATCGCGGATTCATTATCGCGATCGGTTCTTTCATTATCCGCTCAAGCCCCTGAACGCCTTGTCCGGACTGGGGCCGGGAACGAGTGCGGCCGTGCTGGCCAGTTTCGCTTGGCGCAAGTTGCTGCCGCGTCAACCGGAGGAAAGTTTCGAAGATTGGGTGAGCAACCGGTTTGGCGACAAGCTCTACCGCATCTTTTTCAAGACTTATACCGAGAAGGTCTGGGGCATTCCATGCGATCAAATCTCCGCCGACTGGGCCGCCCAACGCATTCGCAACTTGAACCTCGGCCGTGCGGTTCTGAGTGCGCTTGGTCTGGACGGCAACGGCAAAGTCGCCTCGTTGATCGATCAATTTGATTATCCTCGCCACGGCCCCGGGCAGATGTACGAGCGGATGGCGGAGAAAGCCATCGCCCTCGGCGCCACGCTCCGACTTGGCTGTCGCGTCGAACGAGTTTCGCATCAGAACGATCGCATCGATAGCATCCTCGTGAGGAACCAAGAATTCACCCAGGCTTGGCCGGTCGAGAGCCTGATTTCGACGATGCCGCTGTCGGAGTTGGTCTTGGCTCTCCATCCGGCGCCACCCGCCGAGGTGCTGGCCGCAGCCCGCGCTCTTCGTTATCGCTCGATTTTGACGGTGAATCTACTGGTTCAGCAGGCAGAGATCGTGCCCGACACTTGGATTTACCTGCACAGCCCCGAAGTCACGGCCGGGCGGCTGCAACTGTACAAGAATTGGAGCCCCGACATGGTCCCCGATCCGGCTTGGAGTTCGGTGGGGCTGGAGTACTTCGCTTACGAAGACGGTTCGTTCTGGAACCGGCCGGACGAGGAGTTGATCGAGGTCGCCAAACAGGATTGGGCGAAGCTTCGGCTGGTCGATGACGGTCGCGTGACAGACGGCTTCGTGGTTCGCTACCCCAAGGCCTACCCCATCTACGACGCTCACTATCGGCAGCGGATTGCCGCAATCCGGCGTTATCTGGCGACGCTGCCGAATTTGCTCCCCGTCGGCCGCTATGGCCAGTTCCGCTACAACAACATGGACCATTCGATCATGACGTCGCTGTTGGCCGTCCGTCGACTGCAGGGCGAAGACGTTGATCCTTGGGCAGTCAACGAGGAAGCCGAATACCACGAAGAGCGACGGTCGCCCGATAAAGCCTCGTACAGCCGATCTGAACCGCGATGAGTCGAACCGTCTTACCGTCTCCGCCCGCAGCCCACGCCTTTGGCCGCCGCACCACCAGCGCAGTAAGCAATCATGGCCGCTCGGCGGCAACTCCTGCCAAGACCACTGGCTCGCAGCAGGATTTGACATCGCAGCGCCGCCTCCAGGCCGTCGATAAACAACGCGCGGACCGGAGCATTTGGCGACCGTGGCTGAGCCTGATCCTGATGCTGGTCGCCGGTTTGCTCTCCTACGCCAACAGCTTTCAGGGCGTCTTGGTGTTCGACGACGAAGTGGAGATCGGGCGAAACACGGCCATTCGTTGCCTATGGCCTCCCCAGGTGCCGATGTTTGAAGGCGAAGGACTGCCGCGGCGTCCCCTGCCCTACTACACGTTTGCCCTAAACTATGCCATCAGCGGCAAGGACCTGTGGAGCTACCATGCAGCGAACCTGACGATTCACCTGGCCAACGCATTCCTACTCTGGGCGCTGATACGGCGGACCTTGCGCATGCCGCGCGTGCCGGGCCGCTGGGGCGCTGCGGCTGACGGGTTGGCGCTGGCCACTGCCCTGCTGTGGCTGGTGCATCCACTACAGACACAAGCCGTGACCTATATCTACCAGCGAATGGAATCGTTGATGGCGCTGTTTTACTTGCTCACCTTGTATTGCTTTGTCCGCAGCGTCGACTCGCCTCGACCGTCGCGCTGGCTGGCCATCGCCGTACTTTGTTGCGCGGCAGGCATGGGCTGCAAGGAAGTGATGGTTACGGCACCCTTGCTGGTGATGTGGTACGACCGGGTTTTCGTCGCCAGCACTTGGAGAGAGCTTTTTTCCCGCCGCTGGCGATTCTACGCGGCTCTGGCCGCGACTTGGCCGACCTTGCTGGCGGTGATAATAAGCCAGTCATTCCGCTATGGCGAATTGGAGGAGGCGATCCACACGCCCTGGTCCTACGCCATCAATCAGTCGAGCGTGATCCTGCACTATCTGCGTTTGGCGATCTTCCCGCGCGGCCAATGCATGTATTATCTCTGGCCAGAAGCGACTTTTTCACAACTCCTTCTGCCGCTGATAGCGATCGGGTTGCTCGGGCTGGCAACCGTCTGGTCGGTCGTTTGCCGTCCCGCGCTCGGATTCATCGCTGGATCCTTCTTTGTGATCCTGGCTCCCACTTCCAGCCTCATGCCGGTGCATGAACTGGCGTTTGAGCATCGCATGTACTTGTCGCTGGCCCCGGTGATCCTATTGGCCGTTCTCGCCGGCTATGCCGCAATTGGTCGCTGGCGTCGGTTGACCCGTTTCCAACGGGCGGCCGTGCAAGGTGTGTCGGTTGTTTGCCTTGCCGTAGCGCTGTCGTTAACGACCTACGCCCGCAACGGACTCTATGCCAACTATATCGACATCTGGCGGGACACGGTCACCAAGGCGCCGCAGAATTGGGAAGGCCATTATTCTCTGGGAACCGGCTTGCTCAAGGCCCACCGCTATCAGGAGGCGATTCCCGAGTTCGAACGAGCAATCACCATCGTCGAGTCCCTGCCAGCGGTGAACAACCGGTGGCGCTGGGCCGAAAGCCACTCCAACCTGGGCGTTTCACTGGTCTGCGTGGGCAGACAATCGGAAGCCCTGGCCCACTATGAACGGGCGATTGAAATCCAGCCGAATTGCACCGCCGCCTATCTAAATCTGGGCAACCTGCTGCGAGACAGCGCGCCGGAGAAAGCCCAGCGATGCATTGAGAAGGCGATCGAGTTGGAGCCGCAGAACCCGAAGGGCTACAACAATTTGGCCGCGATTCTGTTGGACACCGACCCCCAGCGAGCTTACGGCTGCTGCCTGAAATCGCTGGAATTGGAGCCGCGTAATCCGGCCGCCCACACCAACCTCGGAATCTTTCATGCCAAGCGGGGCGACGTGAGCAGCGCCGTTGCGCAGTTCAACGCGGCGCTGGACATCGACCCGGACTTCACCGACGCCCGGCGCAATTTGGCCTTGCTCCTCCGCCGCTTGCAGCCGCGGACACGCGGTGAGCGCTAGGTGACGCCGTTCACAGCGGTTGTGAAGCGCGGCAACAATCAAGGTGGCCGAGGCGGGACTTGAACCCGCACGAGGATTACTCCCCACGGGATTTTAAATCCCGAGCGTCTGCCGATTCCGCCACTCGGCCTGTGAGTGCCTTTGCCGTCAAAGATCGTCGAGGCGATCCGCCACCCCAGGCGTCCCGAACCCAGCGTCTGGCGTCGGCTGAACCGCCAGGAACTAACCAACGTACTCGTAGGCGGCACCCGCGTCAAGGCGACCGAATGGCATCCAGGACGCCCGTCGCAACGAATGACAGCGCATGGGATTATGGGTTCGTGGTTAGCGTCTTCCCCGATGGTTTTTCACGAGGGTTACGCTAGGAAAGGCGGGCGATCCGGGCGGTTCAGTGGCCTTGTGTCAAGCGGCCATTTCGGCTACTCTTCGCGCCCCAAGAAATGTCGCCCCCGGCGATTGTGCGGCCGCGTGCCACGATAAATGGACTACGACGTTCAACATAGCGATCGGCGCTGCTCGGTGACGGGACGCGAGTTTGCGCCCGGCGAGACCTATTACTCGGCCCTGGTGAGCGAAGCCGGCGAGTTGAAGCGACGGGACTATGCGACCGAAGCCTGGCAAGGCCCGCCGGAGGGCGCTTTGGGTTGGTGGAAATCGCAGGTGCCACAACCAACAAGCACCAAGAAGCATTGGGCGCCGAACGATGTGATGCTCGACTTTTGGGATGGGCTGGCCGCTCAACCAGAAAAGACCGACATGCGCTACGTGCTGACGCTGCTGCTGGTCCGACGCCGCGTCTTCCGTTTTGAAGACGAGTCGCGCAACCCGCAAGGGCTTGAGACGGTAACCGTCTATTGTCCGCGGCGCGACGCCACGTACGACGTGCCCGTCGTTGTGCCCGACGATGCCCGAGCGAAAGAAATTCAGGAAGAACTAGCGGCCCTGCTGCAGTGAACCTAATGCGAGCCAATTGCATGAACGCCTATCAATGCCGCTGGCTACTGCTGCTGGTCACGGGGCTGTTTTCGCTGAGCGGGGCAACCTGTCCGCAGTATGTGCGGCAATTTGGCGCGACGCAGCCGCGGATTCTGCCCCCGTCGCCGACGCTCCAGCAAGTGATCGAGGTGGTCAATCGCAACAATTCCCAAATTCAATCGTTTTCGACCAACCGGGCGTCGCTAAGCGGGTCCGGCTTCCCGTCGCTGCGAGCCGACATCGCCTTCCAGCGGCCGAATCGTTTTCGCTTGCGTGCCGAGACGGGTATCACCGGCGCGGAACTCGACCTGGGCAGCAACGAAGAACTCTTCTGGTTCTGGATGCGGCGGAACCAGCCGCCGGGAGTCTATTTCTGCCGGCACGCGGAGTTTGCCAACTGCCAGGCGAAGCAGATGATGCCCTTCGAGCCGACCTGGCTGATCGAGGCGATGGGCGTGGCCGATTTCAACCCGGCCTTGCCGCACCAGGGACCGTATCCGCTGCCGAACGACCGGCTGCAGATTCGCACGGTCCGCGAGACGCCCGAAGGGCCGGCGATGAAGGTGACCGTGATCGATGGCTCGCAGGGTTATATCCTCGAACAACACCTTTACGACGCCCGACGACGGTTGCTGGCGAGTTCGATTGCCAGCCAGCATCGCCGCGACCCGTTGACGAACCTGGTAATGCCCTCGGTGGTGCAGATTCATTGCCCCGCGGCCCAGTTGAACCTGCGCGTGGACCTGGGCAACGTGCAGATCAATCGCCTGTCGGGCGATCCGGCGGCGTTGTGGTCGCTGCCGAACTATCCGGGCGCGCCGCTGGTGAACCTGGCCGATCCGAACCTGCCAATGTCGCCGGGCGGCGGTGCGCCGCTGGCCAGGACGAGTCGCCGCACGGTTCCGCCGGCGGACTGGCGGAGGCCGGGGCGGTAAGGGGCGCGTGTCAAATAGGTGATGGTGGTGGAGGGGTAGTTTTGCACCGGCAGAGCCGGTTACGGCCACCGGCGGGCGAGTTTTTAGGCCGCCCTTGGCCTCTTCCGAAAAATAGCGTTCCAGGTCAATGGTATTGCTTTTTGTGTCAATGCTCCTCGGAACGTCGGTGAGGATCGCTGGTGGGAAAATGCCGCCACAACTCGGGCACTGTGGGACGAGCCAGCAGTGGCACACGGGGCGCAGGCCGGGACGATAGCTTCAACACTGGCAAAACCGTGGCATGCGACGATCATTGACAATCCCGTGCCCGAAGGTCACTATTGCTATTGGTCGGATCAGAGGCAGATTCATTATGTCGGCGGTGCTCAGAGCGTACGGCGAAGACTTTGACGTAAACAGCTTTTTGGCTGGATGCACGCTGCCGATCTGTGCGGTCAAACGGCGAGGCGAGCCGGTCTTGCCCGATGGCCAGCCCAACGGACGTCGGCACGATCGATCCGGGGTGCACGTCTTGGTGAGTGGCGCGGGCTTCGACCATTTCGATCAACAAGTGGCCGATGCGATTGAATTCCTTCATAAGGAGACGGACCAACTCGAACGACTGCGTGACTTCCCGGGTGTCGAGAATGCCGAGCTTGATTTTGGCATCGAGCGACGTGATGCCGCAGTACAGTGTGACTGTTTTCCACCGGCGCTCACTCGGCTGGCAGGATCACTTGGGCTTGGCATCATGCTATCGCAGTACCCAATCGAGAGACGAGTCAAAAGCAGATGAACGGCATTGATCTTTTTCTGTGAAGCTCTGCCGGGTTCACGATCTGGTATAGTGAGCGGCAAAGCACGGCTTATCAAGAGACCGGCTGTTGGTAGAAGATGAATCGGGTGGATGGCGATGCTAAAGTGGCGGCCAAAATGGAAGCGACACTGGCAAAGCCAGTGGCAGCCGAGCGATATCTAAGAGGACGAGAGCTTCGATGCGAATTATTAGCTGGAGCGTGTTGTTCTTGCTTCTGGCCGTCGCCGTTCTTACGGCGGTCTGCTTTCTCGTTAGGCGAGACGACTCCACTAGCGCTGTCCGTCAGATTATCGCTCACCACTTGCGTCTCGACAGCCAAAAGGTCAAGGCCGCCAGTACGATGGGCGAACTCGGCTACACGAAGCAGCGATTTCAGGACCTCATTCGCATAATTGAGAAACACTTTTCAACCACGCTCTCATCGACAGTTGACCCGCGGATAGGATGCCAGGATGAGTCGTGGAAAGAGATCCGGGTTGGCGACCTGGCAGACCTCGTACGGCCCGAATGGAGCCGTCGGGCGAAAAGCAAGTTTAACCAGTGATCCTATTATTCCGAGCATCTAATATTCATGGCGGCAGACTAGCTCAGCACTGGCAGAGTCCGGTCAGGGGCACCCGGCGGGCGACGATCGGGCGGCAGCAAACTCGGCGGAGGGCACCGAAGATCCCACCTAGCGAAAAATTAGTGACCTTGGCAAATAAAGACACACATGTGGACCCGCAAGACTGAGAAAGACATTGCCGAAGAGCGAAAGAGGCTATTGTACGACGTTACCGCGCCGCTGGGAGCGGGCGTGTGTGTGTTATTCGGAGCCTTTGTTAGTCTCTGGATTCGCCCGCGGCCTTGGATAGCTCCAACACTCCCTATGATGAGTTTCCTGGAAGCAGCAAAGAAGTCTGTCACTTTTGCAATTTTCACGGTATTGCTAGCATACTTGCTTCAAGTCGTGACTGGAAAGCCAATCTCAAAAGTATTGTCAGATCGCTGCGTAATATGTAATAAGTGTGCTCGGGTCAAGGTCCTTGACCCCGTAGCTAGATGCGAATGTAACGGCACGTTTGAGGATCTTGAATTGTGGAAGTGGACTGAATCGTAGCTGGGTCGACAGGGCGGCGCCAATACGGATGATCACACGCTCACAATGTCCAGCGACTGGCACTGCGGGACAAGCCCGCAGTGGCACCCGGCGCTGGTGTTTGGAACAGATCGCGAGACGCTTCGCCAAATCCCCGTGTACCGAGATTGCACGTTGGCAGGAGCGACTGGGCTGGCTGATCCGCGTCCTAAGAACTACACATCCGAGTTCTACTGGACTGAGGCGGCCGAGAATCGTTTGCGATCCACCGATCAAATCAAGGCAGCATGGAAAAGAGACGCGGCTACGATAAGAATGCGATGGAGCGAACTTCTTCGGTGAGTATCGAAAGTACCGTGGACGAAGGCAAATAGCTTCTGTCGCTCATCCTTTGAAAGCAATAGGCTGCCTATTATCATGAAGGTGCGTTTCGCGTTTTATGGCGGCTGGCACCATCACGCACGATCACAGGCTGACATTGTCCGGCAATCGCCACTGCGGGACAAGGTGGCCGCTGGTGCAGTGGACGCGGTGGTAGCGCTGGGTGTGCGACACCATCAGGCTCTGCACGACCCGACTGATCGAGCTCTCGCGCGGCCGCAGCAGCAGGTGGATATGATTGGCCATCAGGCAGTAGCCGTACAGGTCAAAGGGCTTCCGCTCTTTGAGGTCGGCGATCGCCTTGAGAAAAGCCAGGTAGTCCCCCTCGTCATAGAACACCGGCTGGCGGTTGTTGCCGCGGTTGATGACATGGTACACCAATCCGTTGTCAACGGGTCGCAAGGGGCGAGGCATGGCGACAGACTACTCGACGCGGCCCCCTTTGGCGATAGACAAATAGTTCTGCCCCCTTTTACCTGTGCCTTTTACCTGGACAGCCCCCCTATAATCATGTCGCGGCCACCTATGGCACTGTGACGGGAAAGGAATTAGTCCATGCTTTGGATTTGGATTGGTTTCATAGCCTTCGTGCTGTGCATGCTAGCCCTGGATTTGGGCGTGTTCCACCGCAAAGCGCATGTGGTCTCCCTCCGGGAGGCGCTCGCTTGGTCAGCGGTTTGGATCGCCATGGGCCTGGCCTTCACGGTGCCCGTTTACTTCGGGTACGAGCACCACTGGATCGGCCTGGGCGCGTATCCCGACGCGGTGGACGGCCAGATCAACGACGGCCGCGGGGCGGCGCTGAAATACCTCACCGGTTACATCGTCGAGAAGTCGCTGAGCGTGGACAACATCTTCGTGATCGCCATGCTCTTCAATTTTTTCGGCGTGCCTGCCCTGTACCAGCACCGCGTTCTGTTCTGGGGGATTCTGGGGGCTTTGGTGATGCGCGGAGTGATGATCGCCATCGGCGCGGCGCTGATCGCCGAGTTTCACTGGATTCTGTACGTCTTCGGCGTGCTGTTGATCGTGACCGCGGTAAAGATGCTTTTGATGAAGTCCGAGCATGGCGACCCCAACCAGAACATTGTGGTGAAATTGGTGCGACGCGTGTTTCCTGTGACATCGCGGTTCCATGGCGAGCATTTCATTGTGCGTGCCGGGAGCCTCGCCTCCCATGAACCCGAACTGCCTGGGGGCGAAGAAGTGGCGGATCCGGCGGCCGACGGCGCACGGCCCGGGACGTTGATGCTCACCCCTTTGGCGCTCGCGCTGGTGATGGTGGAAACGACCGACTTGATTTTCGCCGTGGATTCGATTCCGGCGATCTTCGCGATCACCGCCGACCCGTTCCTGGTTTTCACCAGCAACGTGTTCGCTATTTTGGGGCTGCGATCGCTGTATTTCGCGCTGGCGGGCATGATCGGCACGTTCCGCTACCTCAAGCCGGCCCTGGCCCTGGTGCTCGCCGTCGTCGGCACGAAGATGCTGATCGCGTCGTGGTTGAAGGAGGTGCTGGGAAGCAACTTCAACTTGTACCTGCTGGCCGTGGTGCTTGGTATTTTGGCCCTCGGCATAGTGGCATCGCTCCTGGCGGCACGCAGGAAGAATGCGTCCGCCACGGCTGGCGACGCATCGAAGGGCATTGACGTTCACACGGGCCCGGGGTGATAGAAGACAACAACCTGAAGAGGACGACGATGATCGCATGGTGCAAGAGGCTGGCAGAAAGCGTCTATTTCCAGAACTTCATCATGGCGGTGATCGTGGCCAACGCCGTGGTCCTCGGCCTGGAAACGTCGGCGACAGCGATCCAATCGCACGGCGCGCTGCTGATGGGGTTGAACCGCTTGTTTCAGGTGATCTTCGTGGCCGAGATCACGATCCGCCTGGCTGCTCACTGGCCGCGGATGGGCCGGTTCTTCACCAACGGCTGGAACATTTTCGATTTCGTGGTGGTGGCGGCGTCGTTGCTGCCGATCAACGGGGCTTCGGCGACGGTCGGGCGGCTGCTGCGGTTGCTCCGCGTCACGCGGTTGGTATCGGTTTCGCCGGGCCTCCGCCTGATCGTGGCCACGATGCTGACCTCCATTCCGTCGATGGGGCACGTGGTGATGATGCTCAGCCTGTTGGTCTACATTTACGCGGTGCTCGGCTATCAGTTCTTTCACGCCATCGACCCGGCCCACTGGGGAACGCTCTACGCCGCGTCGCTGTCGCTGTTTCAGATCATCACGCTGGAAGGTTGGGCCGAATTGCAGGCAATCGTGTTGCCGGAGCAGCCGCTGGCTTGGCTGTTCTTCGCCAGTTTCATCGTGATCGGCGTGTTCGTGGTGATGAACCTGTTTATCGCGGTGGTGATCAACAACCTGGAGTCGGCCAAGGAGGCCGAACGCCGTCGGGAGGACGCACGAAGCCCGCAAGCGGCGCTGCTGGACCGGATCGAACATCTGCGGGAGGATTTGCTGCGGCTAGAGAGGGAACTGCGGCTGGCCGAGGCTCCGGTGGGAGAAGCGGCCGAAGACGCAGCGCGATGAGTCCAGAACAGTAGGGGCCGATTGCTTCCACGCCGCGTTTTACGCCACGCGGCCGACGGGCGGGTTGGCATTCGCTGGATTCACACTGGCGAGCACGGCTCGGGCGCGATTCAGCGCCAGTTCGATCGTCGCCTGGGTATTTTCCTCGCCCAGTTTGTCCAGCAATCCACAACGGACCATGGCGTAGGTCGGCTGCACGTGGAGCCCGGCAAATAGCAGGGTAATCCCACGACTGACGCACTTGTCGTGCAGTTCGTCGAGCGCATGCAAGCCTGAAGCATCGACCACCGAAACCCGGCGGAGGCGGAGAATAAAGACCTTCGTCGTGGGCGAAAGTTCGCGAAGAGTATCCTTCAGCAAATCGGCGGCGCCGAAGAACAACGGACCACTGATCTCATAGACCGCGACGCCAGGCAAAACTGGGCACTTGGCGATCGAGACCGGGTCAACCCGATCGGAGAAGGCATCCGCCCGCGAGTGATCATCGTGTAGATTATCAACGTGCGCCATCGCGCTCATGTGTTGGACAAACAGCAGCGAGGCCATGACCAAACCCGTGCCGACAGCGATCGTGAGATCGGTGAATACGGTCAGGCCGAACGAGACCAGCAGCACGGCCACGTCGGCCTTCGGCGACTTCATCAAAAGGTGCTTGAAGTGCTTGATTTCGGCCATATTCCAGGCCACCAGCACCAGGATCGCCGCCAGCACGGCCAGTGGCACATAGAGGGCCAGCGGGGCGCAGAGGAAGAGCGTCAGCAGCAGCACCACGGAATGGACCATGCCGGCGACGGGCGTTTTCGCGCCGTGTTTCGCATTGGCGGCGGTGCGGGCGATCGTTCCGGTGGCCGGCATGCCGCCGAAGAAGACCGCGGCGACGCTGGCCACGCCCTGGGCGACCAGTTCGCAGTTCGATTTGTGCCGGCCGCCGATCATGCCGTCGGCCACCTGGGCGCAGAGCAGTGATTCGATCGCCGAGAGCACGGCCAAGGTGCCCGCCAGCGGCAGCAAGCTCCAAGCTTTGGCGCCGAGGGCACCCAGATCACTCCAACTGTGAATCGAAAACGGCAGCGACGGAGCGGGCAGCGTCCGCGGGATCGAGCCGAACTTCGTGCCAATGGTCTCCAAACCGCCGGAGTAGTGTTGGCAATCGAGCCCAAGGAACGCCGTGAGCGCGGCGCCGACCACCACGACGACGATCGCGCTGGGGATTCGCGGCAGCCACTTCCGCATCATAATCAGCACCGCCAAGGACACGAGGGCGAAGGCCGTGGCCAGGGGATTGATCGTGGGAAAGGCGGCCACCAAAGCTTTGCACCGGGCGACGAACTCGCCGGGGACGTCGCCCGTGAGGCCAAAGAAGTCTTTGATCTGCGACAAGAAGATGATTACCGCGATGCCGCTGGTGAATCCGGTGGTGACGGGAAAGGGAATGAACTTAATCAGTGAGCCGAGCCGCAAGAGGCCCATGGCGATGAGGATCGCGCCGGCCATCAATGTGCAGAGCACCAGGCCGTCGTAGCCGTGGGCGGCCATGATGCCGGCGACGATGGCCATGAAGGCGCCGGCCGGCCCGCCGACCTGGATGCGCGAGCCACCGAGGGCCGAGATCAGGAACCCGGCGACAATCGCCGTGAAAACGCCCTGCTCGGGCTTGCAGCCGGAGCCGATGGCCAGGGCCAGCGACAGCGGCAGGGCGATGACGGCGACGGTAGCCCCGGCGGCGAGGTCGCCGAAGAAGGTTCGACGGTCGTACGCCTCCCGGAGGCAGACGATTGACTTGGGGACGAAGGGATGACGAATGACGTCGACGTGGCGGGCGGAGGCATGGGGCGATCCTCGCCCGCCCGAGACTCCCTCGGGGCAGGACATACCGTTACTCAATTTTCAAGGTGCAATTTTTTTCAAAAGGGGTGAGATTATGCGCCTGTTTATCGCCCTGCACAAGGGCAAATGGGAGAAAAGGATTGGGGACAATGCGGGGAGGGTAGAGGCCGCGCCGGAATGGAGCGGGCTAGCCCTGACGCGGACACCCCCCAATTAGTGAAATCTAGCTTTACACACAGGAAGGGTGTGGTAAATTGGCGGCTAGTGTCGTGGTGGCTTGGCCCGTGCGATTCTGGGCACAAACGATGGGGGGGGGCGAATCGTCGTCCCCCGGTTCGCCAATGATTTCCGGAGTACGGTTGGTCTCACACGGGCGGTCCTCGGAGGGAGTCGTACGGAGATGCTCTGCGCGGGCGGGATGGTTATCAATCATCCATGTCTCGGTCAACTACATAGAAACGAAACCGTCTAGCAGAGGTGATAGTGATGAGGATGAATAATCGCCAGAAGCTTTTTGGCAAGCTTGGTGTGCTGGCGGCCGTCGCCGCCACAATCCTTTCGGCGGCCCAGCAATCTATCTGGGCTGACTCGAATGCGCCGGTGTGGGCGATGCGAGGCGGCGACCCGGGGCATACTAATCAATCATCCTTGTTCGCACCGCAGGCTGACATCAAAACACTCTGGAAGGTTGATCTCGGCGCGAATTCCTTCTGCCAACCCGCCATCGGCACGGATGGCACCATCTACGTGACCAATGATCTGGGACAATTGATCGCCGTCAGTCCGCAGGGACAGAAGCTCTGGACAGTCTCTGGTGCAAGTAGTAGGGCTTCGTCACCCGCCATCGGCAATGATGGCACCATCTACTTTGGATCCGGCGACTATGTATCCACGGGGAATAACGCCTATGTTTACGCTGTGAATCCGGATGGCACTGAGCTCTGGCGGGCAAACGTAGGAAGCGCTCATCCTTACGATCCGATCATCGATGCGCAGGGACGCATTCACGTCACAACCTGGACGCAAAGTGGGCTAGGCTCTTACTACTGCCTAAATCCCGATGGCAGCCAAGCTTGGTCAGGCCAAGGCATAGGATCACCGGCACTCCTGCCGAATGGAGATACCGTATCGCAGATGGCAACCAGCTTTAGGTGCTATGATTCCAGCGGCAACACGGCGTGGACAACCTATTACGGCTACAGCCTTGCTCCTCCCATCGTCGCAGGAAACGGAGACCTGTATGCAGCCAAGTACGACGCCGAGGTTTGGAAGATTGATCCTACCACAGGAGCCAAGCTCCAAACAATCAACACTGGTCGCAACGGCGTCAAGAGCCTCTCGATCGACGACAATGCGCAACGCCTTTACGTGTCGGAGGACAACGTTCTGCAAAGCTTTGATCTCAATGGGGATCTGAAGTGGACCTACCCGACGACGGGCGGCCGCTCGGGAGCCGCTCTTATCGACGCCGCGGGTAATCTCGTTGTCGCTCAGGGACAGGTGGGCAATGGCATCGACTACATTTCGTCGTCTGGGACCCTGGTGTGGCACTTTGCAGCGGACGAGTCGTCCCATCACTTCGGCATGCCCACCGTGGGCACCGGGAATGTTTTTTATGCCACTAATTGGACGTACAACGGCAGTTCGGGCTATCTCTACGCAGTCGTTCCCGAACCATCGGCGCTGGTGCTGCTGGCCGCCGGGGGGCTGGGGCTGGCAGGACGGGGCACGCGTCGCGTGGTGCGCCGGGCATGGGGCCGTCGTATCAAGAACGCTTCACGTCGTTTGTAGTCTTTCTCTTTCTGACCTTTGGTGCGTGCAAGCACGCACCCTACCGTTACTCTACTTCACTGTAGACCAGCGTCCTTGAACACCGAGCAATTGTCCTCTTTAATATCGGCAGAGGACCGTGCACGATGATCGTGCGCCAATGCGACCATACAACAAGATAACGTGACTTCGAAGGCGGTAAGTGTCGCGTGACTGTCCTCGCGGTATCGTCACAAGGACAAGCAGCGAAGCAATTCGATCTGGAATCCGGCGTTCGTGCTCGCCGCCCGCCAAAAGCAGAGGAATCGGCCTCGAGAGCTACGGAAGTCAACGATTTCTATCATTGATGCTTACATTTTCGGGGAGGCATTGTGGACAACAACATAAAACTTCTATGGCAAGAGGTTTATGATATTCAGTCACAACCGGTCGTTGATGCTCCCTCACAATTTCGGTTAAACCAGATTTGTTCGCAGCTACGTGGCCAAACCCTATCGGAAGACCAAGCTGAACGCTCTCTCTTGCTTGGGTACATTGCCTACCATTTTCAAGGACTTGTCCAGGCATCGCTCGATTGTGAACAGGAACTACAAACAGCCCTGAGACTCTCCCCAGGGAACCCTACCGCGATTCTCTACCTTGGACATCTTTGTTTTGATCAAGCAGACTACGCACGGGCTAAAATGCACCTGCGGAGTCTGGATCTGTCGAAGTATTCGTCTGCCTCGCAGGGATGGAGAGTGCTTAAGATTCGAGAGCTCCTTGTGGCATGTGATTTCAAGCTCGGCTTGTTTCGCGACGCGTGGAAGGAGGCTAATGGCCTATTGGCTGATATGGACAGTGCCGGCACCGAGGACTGTCCAATTCCAATTGAACTTGTGACCACAATAATGGGAGACCGGCAACGATTGGAGGCCGCGTTAGGCAAGTCAGACGTCAAAGCGCTCATCGACAAGATCGTGTCGCTGGGAGAACAGCAGCAGTGGCCCCCAGAGATGCTTGGCAAACTAAGAGGCTAAGCGATGAAGTAAACAAGATGACACTAGCGCAGCTAGGCTAGAGAACACGCAGGATATGTCATTCTACTGTCATCCCAGGGCGGCGGTATCGAGCACTTCGTACCGCGGGCCTTCGCGGGTCAGGGTGCTGGCGAAGACCGTGAGGTGGCCGACCGGGGTGCGGCCGGCGATAAAGTCGTGGTGCTGCTGCAGCAGTTGCCCGAGGTCGGCGATCTCCGGGCCGGTGCCACGGACGCGGCCGAGCGTCAGGTGGGTTTTGAAGCGGCGGTGCTCCTCGCGATAGCCGAGCTCGGCCAAGGCGGCCTCGACGCGACCGTGCAATGCCCGCATCTGCTCCGAGCCCTCGGTGGCGCCGAGCCAGATCGTGCGTGGGCGGGCGGCATTCGGGAAGGCCCCGGCCCCGCGGACCTCGAGGTCGAACGGATCGATTTCGGCGACGGCGTCGGCCACGGCCTCGCACACGTCGGGAATCTCCCGTTCGTGGACGTTGCCGAGAAACTTCAGGGTGATATGCAGGTTTTCGCGCTGAACCCAATTCACATCGGCGGCAGTGCCGGCGAGAGCCTCGATCAGCTTGGCCGCCCGATCGCGGACGGCCTTATTGATCTCGACGGCGACGAAGGTGCGGATGATCTTTTTCATGAGCAGGCAGGGCGAGTGAAGGCAAAATGATGAATGCGAAAGGATGAATGATGAACTACGGGATGTCGAAATCCAAATGACGAATGCCGAAAACCAACCGGCGGTCCGAAAAACCAGCTCCTACATTTCCTGTACCGGCGGCAGACGCTCGGTGGATCGCTGCCGCTGGGCCTGCTTGCGTCGAGCCAGCACCTGGGGATCGCCTTCCAGGTTGCGCAACTCTTCGCGGAGTTCCTGCGGCGTCATGCGGAGGTCGCGCTCGTGCCGCCATCGCTGCCAAGCATAGTCCAACAGGGCCAGCACCAACAGGGCGACGCCGATCTTCAAACCGGTCGTCAGCAACAGTTGGGTCATCTGCCTGCCGAGGGCTGCCGGCTCCAAAGCGGCCAGCCGCAAGAGGGCTTCGCGTTCATTATACAGAACCACTCCGGCCACCGCCGCCACGACGGCCAGTTTGAAGATCCCGAACAGCAACTGGACAAAGCCGGCAGGCGAGACAATCCGCTGCAAACCGCGGAGCGGGTTCAGCCGGCCGAGATCCCAGGCCAGCCGCTGCGGCAGGAAGAGAAAACCGATTTGCAGCAAGTTGACAGCCAGTCCGGCAAGGCACAGAAGGCCGAGAATGGGCAACAGGTAGCGGCCCAGCGACCAGAGGGTGGCGTTCCACTCGTTGACGGCCGCCTCGCGATTGATGGTCAGCCACGCCTGACCGCCGAGTTGATGGCGACAGTAATCCACGAGGAAGCCGGCCAGCCCGCCACCCAGCAGCAACAAGGCGCCGAAGCCCAACAGCAGCACGCCGGCGGAGGCCAAATCGACGCTCTTGGCGACGTGGCCTTCCTGCCGCGCTTGCTGCCGGCGATGCGGGGTCGGATCGAGGGTTTTGTCGCCGGCGTCGGAGGACATGAAGAGGGGCTGGGGAACGGAGATGTAGGATTTCGGATTGGTTGGTATTCAGTGAAGTAATGCAACGGTCGGCTTACGCTTCCACCCTTTTGCGTCCGTCCCTCACCACTGGCCACTGTCTACTGTAGCCAGCGGGTTTGCAGCGGTGTTTTGATGGCATCGAATAGCGTCTCCATCGCCGGCTGGACTTGGTCGGCAAAAGCCCAGGCGGCCACTGCCACCGAAAGGGCCAAAGCGGCGAATGCCAACAGGCTGTTGAGCCCCAAGCCGACGGCGAGAATGTTCACTTGCGGCAGGGTGCGGCCGATCATGCCCAGAATCAATGTGGCCAGCAGGAGTGACGTGACCACGGGGGCGGCGGCGCGGACGCCGAGCGAAAAACTCAGGCTGACCAGGGTCGTGAAGGCTTGGGCAAGCGAGGCGGGAAAGTGGCCGCTGCCGGCCGGAATCGTCTGGAAGGTGTCGAGCAGCCCGGCCATCACCAGGCGGTGTCCGCCGATGCACAAGAACACACAGGTGGCGAGCAAGAACAGCAGTCGCGAGAACAAGGGCACATTCTCTTCCAACGCCGGATCGAAGACCTCGGCGATCCCCAGACCGCTGGCTTGGCCAATTAGCCCGCCGGCCAGCGTCATGCCGTGGATGAGCACTAGGATCCCCAAACCCAGGCAAGCGCCGAGGGCCGCTTCGCAGCCGAGTAGAGCCAGGTAATCGACGGGGCCGGCAAAATGCGCGGTGAGGTGCCCTTGCAGGGGCGCGATCAGCAGTGTCAGTGCCGCGGCCAACAAGACCCGCACGCGAAAGGGGACATCGTTGGTGCCGTAGATGGGCGCGGTAAGGCTCAAGCCGGCGACGCGAGCGAAGATGAACGTCAACAGGGTGAACCACTGGTCGCTGAAGATCATGCTTGGTCGTTCGTAATGGCCCTGACCTGGCCCTCTCGCGGGAGAGGAATTGGGAGATTTATAGGCGGCTGGGGATGCCGCCGATCAGTTCGCTGGTGTACTGCATCATCTGCGTGATCAGCCAAGGCAGGGTGACGCTCAGCACGACCAGCATGGCAATGATCTTCGGCACGAAGGAGACGCTTTGTTCCTGGATCTGCGTGAGGGCTTGCAGCAGGCCGATCACTAGGCCGACGATCAGCCCGGCCACCAGCACCGGCGAGCCGATGACGAACATCGTCCAAAGTGCCTCGCGTCCGAGATCGATTGCGGCCTGTGCGTCCATGTTCAGTTTTCAGTTTTCAGTGGTGAGTGGTGAGTGGTGAGTGGTGAGTGGTGAGTGGTGAGTGGTGAGTGGTGAGTGGT
>CALGFD010000056.1 GCA_937881075.1 uncultured Planctomycetales bacterium | reverse complement strand
TCTGCTGGAAGGAATGCCACATGGTTCGCGAGAACCGCGTCAAGACCTGCACCTATCAGGTCTGCACGATGGTCCCCGAACAGCGCGTGAAGACCTGCACCTACAAGGTATGCAAGATGGTTTCGGAGCAGTGCGTCAAACAAGTGCCGTACACGGTGTGCAAGCCGGTGTGCTACACGAAGACGATCAACTGCACGAAGCTGGTGCCGAAGCAAGTCGCCTACACCGTCACCAAGTGCGTGCCGGTGGTGGTCTGCAAGCAAGTGCCGGTGCAGGTTTGCTGCCCGATGCCCACCTGCTGCGAAGCCCCCAAGGCCTGTGCTCCGGCGGAGAGCTGCAATTAGCCTCCGGCTAGCAACCGAGCGTGCCTTCTGACGACCGGCGGAAGGCTTGGTCTAGCCAAACGACACGGCGGCCGAATCTCGCCAGGGATTCGGCCGCCTGTGTTATTTCTTGGGGGCGAGAGACGGGGAAATGGCGAACACCAATCGCAGATTGAAAAATGAAGATTGCAAACTGCTTGCGGAAGCCGCGACGAATCATGGCGCTATGATCGTTTAGCGGCCGACGGCACGTCGGCCCACGTGACCGTTGCATGGCTTTGCTGACGACCAAGAAAAACTGCTCTGGCCCCGTCCCCCTCCTCTTCGCTACCATTCGCCCCTGCCGGGCGTTCTGAGAAAAACCCACGCCCGGCCCCCAGGGCAAAAATCCTTCCGCAATAGAGGCCGCGCCATGGCTCCACGATTTCTCTCGTGGTGGTTCAACTCCCCGTCGCCACGCAATCGCTCGAAAACCCTCGACCGACTCGCTTCCGCCCGGCGTCCCGTCGGCCGCCGCTCGCTACGGCTCGAGTACCTCGAAGGCCGGCAACTGCTTTCCGTCAGCGCCAGCGCGCCGGTGATCAGCCAGGCTGTGCCGGCGACCGCTGAAAGCCTCATTACCTGGAACGCCACCGACCCCGACGGCATCGCCAGCACCGCGGTGAGCATCGACGGCGTTGCCGTTAAAAACGTTTGTGGTCCGTACACGGCTGCTTCGGGCGTCAATTTCGCCGCGATGTACGACCGGCTCGCCGCCGGCGCCCACGACTATGTCATCACCGCCATCGATCGCTTCGGCGACGTGACCCAACTGACCGGCTCATTCACCGTCGACAATCCGGGCCCAACCATCGGTCAAATTTCGCAGTCGACGGCCGAAGGAGTGCTCACCTGGAACGCCAGCGACCGCGACGGCGTCCGCAACGCGTCCCTAACGCTCGATGGCGTCAACGTCAGCGCCATTTGCGGCCCCTTCGCCGCTTCCTCGGGCGTCAACTACGCCGCGGTGATCGGCAAGCCTGCCGTCGGCACGCACAACTACATCATCACCACGACCGACAACGCCGGCAACGTTTCGCGATCCACGGGCTCTTTCGTGACGACGACCGATGGGCCAACCATTAGTAGCGTCGTTGCTTCCACGGCGCAAGGCACCCTGTCATGGAACGCCGCCGATTTCCGCGGCGTAGCAAGCTGCGGCTTAATCGTCGACGGCGTGCCCGTCACCAACCTGACCGGCCCCTTTTCGGCCCCGCTCGGTTCGAATTACGCTTGGTACTTCAATTCGATGGGCACCGGCACGCACAACTACGTGATCACGGCCACCGACGTCCTGGGAAACGCCACGCAACACGCCGGCACCTTCGATGTCGGCACGAACAACGGCCCACATATCGGCCAAGTTGCCCTCGCCCCCGACCAGAATCTGATTACTTGGAACGTGGTCGCCGCCAATGGACTGTCGAGCTCGAACCTTACGATCGACGGCTCCTCGGTCAGCAGCGTCTATGGCCCTTATGCGGCTGCCTCGGGCAAGAACTTCTCGGCCACCTACGGATCCCTGACTCCCGGCCTGCACAAGTACACCATCGCCGCCACCGACGGCGCGAGCAAGGTCTGGTATTACACGGGCACCTTCGTCGTCGGCAACACGCTCCCGCAAATCAACAAGGTCGTGATCGTCCCCGAGCAAAACACACTGACCTGGAACGTGGTCGACACGGACGGCATTTCCCATTGTTCGCTGGCCATCGATGGCACCACCGCCGCCAGCATCTACGGTCCCTACGCGGCCGATTCGGGCAGCAACTACGCGGCCGTCTTCGCCTCGTTGCCCGCCGGAAGCCACACCTACACCCTCACCGTCACGGACAACGCCGGATATTCCTCGAAATCGGTGGGTCTGTTCACGGTCGCCGGCCCGGTGATTAGCCGCGTCGTCACAAATCCCGGTAGTGGCCTGATTACCTGGAACGCGGCGGCCACCAGCGGCATCGCCAGTTCGAGCCTGACGATCGACGGTCAGAGCATTACCGATGTCTCAGGGCCGTTCCTCTGCGCGCCCGGTGTCAACTATGCCGGTCAAATCAGCCTCTTGACCGCCGGCAGCCACACCTACACCATCACGGCCGCCGACGGCGCCGGCCGCTCGACGCAAGTCACAGGCACGTTCGAGGTCGTGGGCCCACTCGTTAGCCAAGTCGTTGCGTCCGATGCCAATCGCTTGATTAGCTGGAGCGTTGCGGCCACCTACGGCGTGAAAAGTTCCACAATTTCGATCGATAGCGGCTCGATCCTGAACCTCTACGGCCCGTACGCCGGACTGGGCTGCGTCAACTACGCAGCGATCTATGCCGAGGGCCTGCAAGTTGGTCAGCACACTTACCTGATCACCTCCGTTGACGGCGCCGGCAACACCGCGCAATCCTCCGGCAATTTCCTGGTGGGGTAGCAACCGACCATGACCCGGAAAAGACTTTTCGCTCCGCCGTTGCTCGCGCTCGCGATAATATTCGTATCGCAGAACGTGTGCTACGCCCATTCCTTGCGGCCAATCTTTCTCGGTCCGGGGCCAGCCGGCGTCTTCGCAGCCGTGCAGTCGATTTTCGGTGCCGTCCTTCTGATGACTTTGATTGCCGCCGAGGCCCTAGTGCTTTGGCGATCGATGCCCGAGACAAGCTACTGGGGTAATTTGTGGCGAGCAGCGGTCATCCTATTGTCAACCCGCGCTGTCCAACTGCTGCCGGTGTTCGCGGACTCGAGCGTGATTATGGGCGGAGGATCAGATGCCGGCGTCACCTTCATGGTCACCGTGATGGTCCTGCTAGGAATTGGCTCTTCTGCAATCTTATTGATGCTCCTCTATCGCGGCTGGTCGCCCAGCCAACTGAAAGTCCTCTGCCTGGCACTCGCAATGGAAATCATTTCCAGCGGCGGCTTGTATCTCGGCAACATTGCCTCAATGAAACTGGGCTTCCTGCGTTAGGGCGGTGGACGTAGGGGGCGTGCTTGCACGCACCTGTACTATTCCAGACGATGGACACCGTCGCGCGCACACCGGCCGGGATTGCGATTTTCTTGCCATCCGTTACCATGGCCTATGGCGTCGTCGGGCAGTCTCTATTCTTCTGACCGCTCCCGGCGATCGTGAAGTAGACCTCGGTGGAGATCCGTCTGCTAACAAAGGGGAGGCGTTGTTATGGCAAAGCAATCGCTGCTGCTTCTGATCGTGCTCGCATTGGGCTGCGGAACCAAGGACGAAAGCGTCGCCAAGCAAGTCGGCAATCAGGTTGGTGAAACAGTAACCGATTTCGCTCGAGGTGTCGGCAAGGGAATCGACAAACGGATGGAAGTCGTCGTCGAGCTTTCCGATACTCTGACCCGCGCCGGCATGACGAGTACCGTCGCCAAGCGAACGGGAATTGATCATCCCAACGAGAAGTCAAAGGGAATTTGCGTTTACCTAATCACCAAGGACGAATTGAAAGGACCATTCGTAGCAAAGGCTTTCAATGCTGAGGGCAAAGAAGTGGGCCGTGCACAAGTCGAGGCAGATTTCTCCGCCGACGATGCAAAGTATCTGACCTTCACGTTCGATCACGAGATGGACACCGAACTCGTGACGAAGTACGTGATCGAGAAAGGCAAGAGCAAGACCAAGCCAGCGGAAGCCAGCAAGCCGCAGTAGCACCTGGCGTCCCTTTGCGACCACACCGCCATTCCTGCAAACGATAGACTTTGGTTAGGTCCCCGCTTACCCAACAGCTTTGGGGCCATCAACAAGACGGGCATAAGTGACATGGTTTCAATTTCCTTACAGAGACTATCACGGCTAATCCTCGGCACCACCTTTGTCAATCTTGTCACGGCTCCGGCATTCGCTGCTGATGCAGACACACCATACCCTCCATTACTCGAGACGAAGGTCGCCTATCAGTCCCCAACCAAAGAGCAGAAGCTATGGGCCCTGGCGACTTGCGCAGTGCTCACCGAGAGCAACAGGATGCGTCACGATCTGCTCGGCGGATGTGAACGAACGGCGGAAGAGGCAGAACGTCAGCAGAAGAGCCTCGCTGAATGGTGGGACGTCCACAATCGAGACGACCTGCTAAAAACGTTGAAGTGGATTGAACACGGAGGGCACCGACAGCAGTTTGACAAGATCGTTGCTGTTCTTGCCGAGGGAACACTTGCTCAACTGAAAGAAGTTCAGGAACGTTGTGAGACCGATCAGGCAAAGTTCAATCGAGTGTTAATCGCTTTGAAGTTTGGCAAGGAATTTGGTGCAAAGAGTATTGCCGCCTGGGACTATGATCGTTACGTCGCATTATGCGGCTGGGCGTACGTCGCCGGATACCTGTCAGAAGAAGAGGCCTGGCAGAGGATTATGCCGGCCGCTCGACTGCTACAAAAAACCTTCAACTCGTGGGAAGATCTTGGTAAGAACCACGTGACTGGCCGAGAATTCTGGTCGTGGCAACAGACGCAGGCGCGGGGCGCACTTACTCGACAATGCTACAACAAGCTGCTAACCGACAAAACCAGCCCTTGGGTTCAATTGAAGTGGAACTTGGAACTGGGCGGGCCTAAAACAAAACCATAGAGAAGGACGTCCCAACGCCGGTGCCACTGGCTGCTTGTCAGCCAGTGCACTTAACACTTTCTCATCTCCGCCGCTGCCACTGCTGGCTCGTCCAGCAGTGCCTAAGATGCGGCGGCATTTCCCCAAAAACGATCCTAGCCGGATGCTCTGTAGGGCATCGGCACAAAAGGCAATACCATTGACCTGGAATACAATTTTTCGATAGGGGCCAAGGGCGGCCGAAAAAGTCGCCGGGTTGCAATGGCTGCTTGTCAGCCAGTGCAACTCACGAATTGCGACGATAATTCCGGCGCGGTACAATCGCCGCCTCGCACCGCGAAGGAAAGAACTCATGCGAACGCTACGCCCCGCCGGCCCACTTCTACTCGCCGCCACGATCGCTGTTACCATTGCCGCGCCGCTGTCGGCACAAACGCGGGATAAGACGCCCAAAGAAAGAACCCGTCGCCCGCCGCAGGTCGTTTTGGCCTATGACAACACCGGCGATTTTGGACCGCAGACGCCTGGTACCAAGACGGCCGGCTGGCAAGAGGCGCTGAACGCCTGCGTGAAGCATGGCCATGACCTTTACGTCAAAGGCGGCTTCGGCGGCCAAAAGGCCGTCTATCACATCAGCGACACGATCCGCATCCCCGCCGCCCAAGACTTCCGCATCGACGGCGGTATCTATGTGCTCAATTGGACCGGCCCTGGCGACAAGGACATGCTCGTGGTCGATTCCAGCATGAACTGCGAGTACCACTTTGGCATTCTTGTCTATGGTGGCACCGCGGCCGGCATGCGCATCAAGCCCGAGAACCCCGTGCCCATCGACAACTTCCCAATCTGCATCGAATCGATCATCCAGTGCCAAGGCGTCGCTGACCCGCATCCCTTCCAGCCCGGCGAACGCCAAGGCGGCACGGGCCTCATCTTCGACGGCAGCAAGGCGGCAATCGTCCATAACGAATTCTGGTTCGCCAGCGTGCTGAACTTCCGCACTTGCATCGCCACCGAAAGTGCTTTTTCCTACAACCGGCTCGAATGCCCTCACCTGCACACCAATTCCGACAAGGGAACGCTCTGCACCTTGAGCGAAGGCAGCTTCGGCAACACGATTCGCTTCGCCATCGGCGTGGACCAGGGCGCGAAGGACGTTACCGGCGTCGCGTTGGCCGGCCGCCGCAACGATCTGAGCCTCGCCCGGCGCGCCTCCAATGCGCCGTTCCCGCGTGGCCGCTCGCTAATCTTCGAGCCAACGTCCGAAGGCAACCAGGTGAACTGGATCGACCACGAATTGGTCGATTTGACCGAGAGCATCACCGATCGGGCAACGAATCCGACGAACCAAGTGACTTGGGCAGGCCCGCCGTTGCCGATCAAGAAGGTCGAGGCCACCTCCGGGAACTTCACCTACACCCAACGGCTCTATCCGGCCACGGTCCGCATCCTCGGCGGCAAGGTAACGAACATTGCCATGGTTCGCGGCGGCACCAGGCTTGACTATGGCAAGACGGCCGAGCAGGAAATCTTGTTGAGCGTTGGCGACGAACTGAGAATCGAGAGCGAAGCAGCGCCAGTGTTGATCGTCAAACCGTTGAAGGTTCGTTGAGCTCGAAAAAGAGGCTCTAGGCCAGCATCTTCGGCAGCGTCAGCCTGAAGGTCGTCCCCTGCGGCTCCTGGCTGGTAAAGGCCACCTTGCCGCGCAAATACTGCTCGCCGAGCAGCTTCATGCTATACGTGCCCACGCCGTGTCCGGCCTCGCTCTTGGTGCTGAACGATCTCTGAAACAACTGCAGTTGCACTTCCGGCCGCATCACCTCGCAGTTGTGCACGGAGAAGCACTGCCCCGCAACGGTTTCCTCGCAAGCGAGCGTCACCGAATTCCCCTCGGCCGTCGCCTCCAAGGCGTTCTTAACCATATTCTCGAGCACCCGATGCAGCAACTTGCGATCGGTGACGATCTCGCTATCCGATACCTGACCAAGGATCAGCTTGCGTCCCTTGGCAATCGGATGCTTGGCATACTGCAGTTGCAGCGACTCCAGCATCTCACCAACCCGTACCCGTTCGGGCCGAAGTTGCAGGTCGCCCGCCTCGGCATGAGTTAGATCCCGTTGGGCCTGCACTGCTTCGATTAGCTGTCCCGTCAACCGACTGATGCTCGGGCACATTTCCGGATCCTCGTTGCCATAGGCGGCCACGAAATCAGCATATCCTTTGATGCAGCCCGCCGTATTGAGGACGTCGTGGAAGAATGTCCTTTGCAGCACTTCCAAGCGTTTCTGCCGGCTGATGTCCTCAATGACGGCCATAATGAAGCGCGTGCCATGAAGGCGAAAAGGCGTGCAGGTTACCCGAAGATCCATCGCAACAATGCTATTGCCGGCTTGGACGAGAATTCGGCACTCCTCCGAAGCCTTCGCATCACTCCGCTGGCTGCCTAGGATCGCGTTGACGGCGCCGCACGTGATACAATGCTTAGCCGTGCCGCATCCCTGTGGACCTTCCTTCGCGCGAATGCATCCGACGGCCTCGCCCGGCCTTTGCCCGCCAATCACATCAATCGTTTGGGCGACGACTGACAAAAAGGCCGCGTTGGCCGCAACAATCTGCCGATGCTCGTTAAGGATCAGCACCATGCTCGGCATGGCGTCGATCGCCTCCTTCAGCATCGCCACGCTGCCGATCGTCTTCGCTTCGCTGGCGACAACGTGAGGAGCATGTCGTTCGGCGGGGGCAAAATAAGTGACCGCTGTTCCTGCAGGCCCTTCGCCTGGAAGCATCTCGCTGGCAACCGCGCTCATCGCAGCCTCCGTCTTCTGGTGCGCCCGCTAAATCATAGGACCTGGCTGAACACGATTGGCACGTCCGCGCATGATTTCCGGCCAATTCCGGAACAGCAATTTCCGTCGCCGCTTTGAGAGAGGATGCGACGCGTGCCGACTGCAACGATTATACGACTTAGCCGAGCACCTGCTTGAAGAACTCGGCCTTCCGCCGTTGGTATTCCGCCGGGCAAATGACGCCATCGGCCAGGATCGCCCGCTTCGCCGTCAGATAGGCGCGCAACAGTTCGGAATCGGCCCGCAAACACGTGCGAAAGAACTTGATCGCATCGATCTCCTCGGCCTCTGGCGGGATCAGGTGTACGTGAAGGGCAAAGGGCTCGCCGTCGTACGAAAACGAACCGACGAAGAACGGGTATTTCGCAAAGAACTCGTCCTCCGTTGTGGCTCGCTGAAAGCCCAATTCCACCAGCGCTACTTCGACCTCCACGTTGCTGACCGCGGGGACCAGCAAATCGACGGTACCCGTCCCGCCAGCTCCACCTACGGCCGTGCTGCCGATGTGTTCGACGCGTCCACATTGCAGACGCCACGCGATCAGGTCGCCGACCTGCTGGGCGACCTCGGCGGTGCGCGGATCGCCGTCGCGGAAAACGACGTCGCCGTCTTGGTAAGGTCCTATCGAGGGCGAAAGGTGCTCCGACATAGGGGGCCATTGTACAGAATCGCCTCCTCCTCCACCACCTCGCTTTAGCTAGCCCCGTTAGCCGATGCCGCCGTATGGACAGCCGTTCGGGAAAAGTGCATGATGAGAGCGTGTCGCGGTGGAAACGGCACAATTCCCCTCCCAAACCAAGCAATTTCTTCCTGGGGCAAAGCTTCGCGTGCGTTTCGATCAACTCCAACTGCTGATCCAGGCCGGAAACCCGATCATTTCCATGGAGACGCCCGACGAATCTCGGGCAGTGGCGTTGGTTCGTGCCGTGGCGGCTGAAATGGCCGTTCCCTTGATCGAGTGGTCGGTCACCGAAGGCCTCGTACCGGCCCCGCCCGGCCCCTTGCGCCGATTGGTCGAGCCTGGCAAGGTCCACCAAGCCCTCCGCCACGTTGGCGAGACTGACTACCCTGGCATTTTCCTCTTCAAAGACCTTGGTCCCCACTGCAAAGATCCACACGTCCTCCGCGCAATTCGCGACTTGTACTTCTCGCCGAGTTCGCGACTGTGGACGTTGTTGCTGGTCGACGCGGCCCCATTGCTGCCCGATGTGCGACGCATGACCGTGCCGTTCGACGTCGGCTGGCCCGATGCGGACGAACTGGAGGACATCGTCCGTCGCACGTTTCAGCAGGTGCAGCGACGTAGCCTGCAACCGATCGAGTCCAAGCTTACCAAGCGCGACCTCGAGATCCTGATCCAAAGCCTCCGCGGATTGACCACCGAGGAAGCCGCCCGCGTCGTGGCCGGCGCCATCCAAGTCGACAACGTGCTCGACGCCAGCGACCTGCCACGCATCATCGAGGCCAAGCGCAGCCTGCTCGGCACCACAGGCTGCTTGGAATCGATCGCCGCCGACGTCTCTCCGGAGGAAATCGGCGGCCTGAAGAACCTAAAGCGCTGGCTCAACCTGCGACACGGCGGCTTCTCGTCCCGAGCGCGGGAGTTCGGCCTCGATCCGCCCCGCGGCATCTTGCTCCTCGGCGTTCAAGGCTGCGGCAAGAGTCTTTGCGCTAAAGTGGTCGCCTCCGCTTGGCGAATGCCCCTGATGCGGATGGACCCCGGCGTGCTCTACCAGAAGTTCATCGGCGAAAGCGAGGCCCGGCTGCGCGAGGCACTTCAACAAGCCGAGTCGATGGCGCCAATCGTGCTTTGGATCGACGAGATCGAGAAGGCCTTTGCCTCGGCCAACAGTGCGTCGGCCGACGGCGGCCTGTCACAACGGATGTTCGGCACCCTATTAACCTGGATGCAGGACCACCGCTCCCCGATCTTCCTAATCGCCACGGCGAACAATCTCTCACAACTGCCGCCCGAATTGATGCGCAAGGGCCGCTTCGACGAAATCTTTTTCGTCGATCTCCCCGGCGGCGACGAGCGGGCCTCGATCTTCGCAATCCACTTGCGAAAACGCAATCGAAACCCGGCCAATTACGACATGGATCGACTGGCTTCGGCTGCCGAGGGCCTCAGCGGCGCCGAAATTGAACAAGCCATCATCTCCGGCTTGTTCGCCGCCTTCGCCAACCGAACCGATTGCTGCACGGAGCACCTCCTCGCCGCCATCGAGGACACCCAGCCACTGTCGATCGTGATGCGGGAGCACGTCGAGAGCCTGCGGGCGTGGGCCAAGGGCCGCTGCGTCATGGCCGACTGAGTGGCTGAAGCACGAACCCCGTGCCGTCGCCTCGCCGTCTGGGAGAGGGCTAGGGTGAGAGGGACAGAGAGCGGCGACTTGCTTCGCCTTTCAGCCCGCCTGTTGACAGGACTGCGCCCCGCCGGGAAGATCATACTCGGTCTTTTCACGCACCCACACCTGACCTCAGGCACGCCCATGCCCGCCAACGAAAGACGCCCTAGCAGACGACAGTTGTTACAAACGTTCGGCGCTTTGGGCGCCGTTGCCACCTTGGAATCCAATGCTGCGGCGGACGCTTCCCCTGCCCCTGCAGCGGCCGGGTTTCGTGAGGAACTCGCCCGGAAGATCGAGCACACCACCTTTGCCGACACCCACGAGCACTTGCCCGACGAAAGCGAACGCCTGCGGGGCGAAGGCGTGCCATCCGATGATTGGGCCTCTCTGCTGTCGCACTACATCGACTCCGATTTGGTCACCGCCGGCATGCCCGAGGCCGATCTAGCGCGGATGAAGTCGCACAAAGTCGAACCCTTGGCCAAGTGGCCGCTTGTGGCGCCGTATTGGCCCGCCGTCCGCCACACCGGCTACGGCCAGATGGTCCGCATCACGCTCCGCGAACTGTACGGCATCGACGACTTGAACGAGAAGACGGTGCCGCAGTTGCAGAAGGCGTACGAAGCCGTCCGCAAGCCGGGCTTCTACAAGAAAATCCTCGCGGACATGTGCCGCATCGAATCCTGCCAGGTCAACGGCAGCGGCACGTTCAAGCGTTCGCAGCAGCCGACATTCCTCCTGCAGGATATCGCGATGGTCGGCATGCACATCGGCCCCAATATCAAGGCCTTCAGCGACCCGGCCGGCAAGACGGTCAACGATTTGGCCGATTGGCACGCCGTCATCGATTGGTGGTTCGACACTTATGGTTCCTACGCCGTGGCCGTCAAGAATTCGGCCGCCTATTTTCGTGGCCTCGATTACGAGCGCGTGACGGCCGAACAAGTCGAAGCAGTCTTTAAGAAAACGCTTCAGCGCGACCCGGTAAGCCCCGATGAGAAGAAGGCACTCGAAGACCACTTGTTCTGGTACGCGGTCGACCAAGCGACAACACACGATTTGCCGGTGAAGCTGCACACCGGCTACTACTACGGCCATAATAAGTCGCCGGCGATGCCGCTCGGCCGTCTGGCTGGCAATCCGGCCGAAGCCACCGAGTTGTGCCGCAAGGGCCCGAACACACAATTCGTCTTCATGCACATCGCCTATCCCTACTGGCAGGCCCTGATCGCCGCGACCAAGCACTACACCAACGCCCACATCGATATGTGCTGGGCGGCCATCATGGACCCACTGGCGACCGTGCAGTTTTTGAAGAGCGCCCTCACCACGCTTCCCTCAAACAAGCTCTTCGTCTTCGGCGGCGACCTCATCCCAGTGGAGTGCGTAGTCGGCCATGCCCACATCGCGCGGAAAGGGCTCGGTCAAGCTTTGGCGGAGTTGGTCGACGAAGGATGGCTCGGCCGCAACGATGCCTTGGAGTTGGTCGAACCGCTGATGCACGGCAACGCCCGCCGGTTCTTCCGCCTTGCCAAAAAGATCGAGACGCTGAAGACCGCACCCTGGGCAAAGTAACGAGCGATGCACCTTCGCGAATACCATCCAGACGATCTCGCCGAAGTCGTGCAGCTCTTTTGCCAGGCAGTACGACAAGTCAATTGCCGTGATTACACGTCAGAGCAAATCGCGGCTTGGTCCCCAGATCCGCCCGACCTCCACGCCTGGGCGCAACGGCTTGCGCAGCGGTTGGTGCTAATCTGTGAGAACGAGGGAAAAATCGTAGGTTTTCTTAGGGCCGATCGACAGCGAGAGGATGCCGCGGCGAAAGCCGGCCTCATCGATTTGCTTTACGTCCACCCGCAGCATCAACGTCAGGGCGTCGCAACGCTGCTAATGACCGACGCCCTCCGCCGGCTAGCACAACAAGGAATCTTCCGCGTGTGGGCTCACGTTAGTATTACGGCTGAGCCGTTCTTTGAGCGGCAGGGCTTTCGAGCCGTTCAGCGACAAACAGTGGCACGACGGGGCGTGAACCTCGAAAACTGCCTGATGTTGCGATCCGCAACAGCCGACGGCTAGCGTGTGTCGCTCCCGCTGCCGCAAAGACGCTTGCCGAGCTACCGCGTCAAATGATGCACCCAGGCCGGCGGAACGTTCAGCAGCACGGCGTCGCGACGCACTTCGTGCGGCTTGAGCACGGCCTGCATCGCTCGACTAATCCCCTGCAACCGTTCCCGCTCGGCGCCGCGGCTGACGATCGATCGAACCGAGCGAATCGCAATGTATTCGAAAAACGACAGCCGGCCGCCGGGCGTCAAAAGGTTCATCAGGGCGGCGAGAATCTGCTCGACCTCCGCGGCGGCGAAATTATTCAACGGCAACCCGGAAATAATCAGGTCGTACTGGCGATCCTGGGGCAGTTGCTCGATGGCACAGTGCAGAACCTGGGAGCGGTCCGCCACCCGCTGAAAGGATGGCTCGGTTCCGAACCGGTGCCGTAGCTGATTCACGAACGACTTGTTCAACTCGACGAGGTCCAGACGGTCGTGCCCGTTCATCCGCGCGACGATCTGCCGCGTTACGGCCCCCGTGCCTGGGCCAACCTCGAGGATCCGTTTCGGTCCAGTGGCGTGATCGGCCACGAACCGGCTAAGGCACTTGGCCAATTGGCGACCACTTGGCAAAACGGCCCCGGTCGTATGGAAGTTCCGGACAAACTCCCGAAAAAACAGCGTGTTTTCCGCTAGTCGTCGTTTCATTCGGGCTATTGTAAGCAAAACATGGCAAAACGGAAGGCGAGATGCGCGTCGCGCACGGCAACAGGCTGGAGCGCTAGGACTGTTTCGCGGCTGACGACACGTCAGCCCAAGCAACCACCGGCCGCGAGCCAGCCGCTGCATATAAACAGTTGACACTACCCATTTTGACCCTGAGCGAGGACCTCGCCTAGTGTCTCTTTTTGTCTCTTCTGCCGGGGCGCAGAATGCAGCCTTCTTGCCCGCCGGTGTTGCCAATCGACAACCGCAACCGCTGAAGACGAGGCAAGAACTCCACTGGACGACGTCCTGACGGGACATCACACGTGCCGCGAGGCCGTTTGCCGGCGATTTGTTTGCACTTTTGTCGAGGTATCGTATAAAATAGGGTTGGCTTTGGCGGAGGCCGGTTCAGAGGGATGCCATGCTGGTAACCGTTCTTTTCTTGCTGATCGCAGTGTTGCTGGTTGTTGCCGCGTTCTATTGGCGCGCGCAGAAGCGACCCGTTCGACGCTTGCCCTTCGCCCAGGCCAAGCGCCGCTTCCACACCGAACGGGAACGCCTCGAAGCGAAGTTCATCACGCTGGCTGCCGCACGCCTGGGCCCCGATGCCCCGTCCTGGGCCGATTGCAACTTCGCCGACGATGTGGCGTACGTCCGCAGTCGACGGACCGGGGAGCTTTCGGCGTTCGTCGCGTTGACGATCGCCACCGAGGATTCCGATACCTCCGTCGCGGGCGTCTCGGATGCCGTTGGCAATCTGCAGGCCGGCACAGCCGTGTTCCGGCTCGATGGCGACCACTGGGTGACCGACGGTCGGACGCTGCTGAACCTCAGCCCCAGCGAGGCCGTCTATCGTTTTCGCGGCGATTTGGAAATCGTCGGCGAAGAGTTTGCCCACCGGTAACGCGATTACGGTAACCGTAAACAGAAACTCGACCGCTCTACGGCATCGGCTCTTTGTAGCGCTCCAGCAACAACTCGATCGCCGCCGCACAGGTCCAGTTGTAGTCTGGGCAGCCGGTCCCCTCGCCAGTCGCCGACTGGTAGTTCTCGTTCAAATATGGCCCCTTGCTCAGCATCTCAAGAAGTCGATCAGCCGTCTCTTCAGCTTGGGCGTGGTATCCGCTGTGCCAGAGGATTTGCACCATCCAATACGCGACGTGCGGCCAGATGCGGCCCCGCCAATAGCCGCGTGGATGATACTTGGGATCGTTGAACGACAGGCTCGGAAACGGCAGCGTACGATAGAACTCGTTGGGATTGAGCATGTGCCTTTCCACCACCGCCTTGGCTTGATCTTTCGCGAGCGGCACGCCTGCCCATAATGGCAGGAACATGTTCGGCGTCAGCACGTTCGAAAACTTCTCATGTGTGCCCGTTTTCACGTCGTGAAACACCGCATCCTCGGAGAAATACATCGTCTCGACGATCCGCTTGGCCAGCGATTCCGACTTCACCTGCCAAGCCGTTGCCTCCTCGGCCAATCCTAGCTCCTTGGCCATCTGTCCCAGGCAGCGAGTATCCATGACCAGAAATGCATTGATGTCGGGCGATTCGAAACCCGAGAGCGGCTGGTTGATCCGCTTGCCCTGGATCGCGTCGAAGCGGGCGTCGTTGTCGGCAATCTGCCCGGCGTTGAAGAACTGGCACAACCCTCGTGGTGTGCTGTGGTATTTGAACCAGAAACGGGCATTGTCGGCCAGCGCCGGATAGATGCGCCGCAGCCAGGCCTTGTCGTGGCTCCGCTGGTAGACTAGCCAGGCCGCCCAACTCATGATCGGCGCCTGCCCTTCACCAGCTCGGTGCGTATCGCTCAGGGTTCCGGGCAAACTGCCGCGCGGACCGGGATTTTCGGTAAAGCACAGGATTGCCTCGTGCGCCAGCGACGCGTCGAACTCGCGGAGCCCGACCGCCGAAAAGGACGTGTCCCAGAAGAAGGCGATCGCCAAGTCGTACTTCGCCACGTACGGCACCCGCTTGTGCCCCACATAGCCCCCTTCGCCGCGCAGACAGAGGCTGCTGAGCGCCGCCATCGCGTGAGCGTACATCCGCTGGTAATCCTGGCGATCGCGGTACTTTTTCGGCAGCCCAGGTGCCCGCCGAAAAACCTCGCGCCAACGCAGCGATTCCTCGGCAGGCGTCCATTGGTTGGCAATCTTTTTCCGGCAGGCCGCCAGGACGTCGCGGGCAAGCCCTCGATAGCGGCCAAACGCCATGGGGATCACCACACGGGTCTTCTCCTGCGGGCCGAGTTTCAAGGTCCGCGGCGCGAGATCGGTCAGGCACACCAGTTCCAACGGCGTTCCCTGTGGCATGCCTGCCACAAACCCGCTGACCCAAAGCTGCTCGATTCCATGCGCGTTATGCACGTAGAGCGTCGACCAGGAGCCCGTCGGTTCGCCGTCGATGCTGACACATTTGCCGATCGGAAACGGCCCCTTCCAGTCGGGCGCAATGCCTTTGCCTGGGAAGTCAAAGTCGATCTCTACGATCCGCGGTTTGGCCGTCTGATTCGTCAACGTGAATTCGACCGCCAAGCCATTCCGCACGGGAAACGACACGACGGCGCGAAGATCCAAACCATCTGCCGTATCAATTTCAACAATCTTGTCCGGCCGGAAATTGCGTGACTTTAGCGACAGCGGCAGCTTCTGGCCATTTTCCGACAATTGCCACGAAAGCAGTTGCCTGGTGATTTCGGTACCATGCCATCCGACCAGGGAACAAAGCCGCTGCAGCCCGATCTCACTCGGCTTTTTCCAAGAGAGCGTAATGTTCGAGTGGCGATCGCTCCAAGCCGCAACCGGATGGGTGTACGGAACGAGATTATCGAGGTTGATCGTGGCCGTCGCGTCGTCGGCCCTCGCCTTCGTCGAGGAAAGCGTTCCTAGCACAAGAAACAAAGCGAGCGTCGACCGTCCGTACCCTCCCGTCATGAGATATCCCTTGCGGTTGTTGGAAGACCTTCTTCGAAGTTTCGCAGCGGCGGCTCCGATCGACACCGGTCGCGACTATCCCTTCGCCAACTTGCGGAGCACGGTCTGCAGGATGCCGCCATTGCGGTAGTACTCCAACTCGACGGGCGTATCGATGCGGACGTTGGTCAGGAACTCCTTGACCGTGCCATCGGCGGACGTGGCGCGAACCTTCAAGGGACCGCCCGGTTTGAGGCTGTCGTTGAGACCCAGGAAATCAAATACCTCTTCCCCGGTCAATCCGAGCGTCTCCCAGGAAGTTCCCGCCGCCAGTTGCAGCGGCAGGATCCCCATGCCCACCAGGTTACTGCGGTGGATGCGTTCGAAACTGGTGGCAATCACGACTCGCACGCCCAGCAGATAGGGTCCCTTAGCAGCCCAATCGCGACTGCTGCCACTGCCATATTCGGCCCCCGCCAGAACCACCAGCGGCCGATTCTCTGACTGATACTTCATCGCCGCTTCAAAGATCGACATCACTTCGCCACCCGGCAAGTGCCGCGTGACGCCCCCTTCGCTCCCGGGCACGAGCATGTTGCGGATGCGGATGTTCGCGAACGTACCTCGCACCATGACCCGGTCGTTGCCGCGGCGGGCCCCGTAGCTGTTGAAGTCCAACGGTGAAATGTCCCGCTGCTGCAAATACTTGCCGGCCGGACTGCTCGCCGCAATCGAGCCAGCCGGCGAAATGTGGTCCGTCGTGACCGAATCACCCAACATCGCCAACACCCTCGCGCCCACTACCGGACGGATCGGCCCCGGCTCGGCTGCCAGATTCGCCAGAAACGGCGGTTCTTGGATGTAGCTGCTGCTCTCGTCCCACGGATACAACTCGCTGTCGGCAACCGGCATCTCGTTCCAGGCTTCGTTCGCCGAAAAAACATTCCGGTAGCGATCGCGAAACATGGTCGGCTGCACCGCCGCCGACGCCGCGGCCGAAACCTCTGCCGTCGTCGGCCAAATATCTTTCAAATACACGGCCTGACCGTCACTGCCCACCCCAAGCGGCTCGTTCACCAGATCGATGTCCACGGTGCCTGCCAAGGCGTAGGCCACGACCAGCGGCGGACTGGCCAGGTAATTGGCCTTCACCAACGGATTGATGCGCCCCTCGAAGTTGCGGTTGCCACTTAGCACCGCGGCTGCGACCAACGATCCCTCGTTGACCGACTTGGCCACCGGCTCCGGCAGTGGGCCGCTGTTGCCGATGCACGTCATGCAACCATAACCGACGGTGTGGAAGCCCAACGCTTCCAATGATTTGTCCAATCCGGCCAACTGCAGGTAGTCGGTCACCACGCGGCTGCCTGGCGCAAGACTGGTCTTTACGTGCGGCTTGACCTTCAACCCGCGTTCGACCGCCTTCTTCGCCAGAATTCCGGCGGCCAGCATCACATCCGGATTGCTGGTGTTGGTGCAACTGGTGATCGAAGCGATCACGACCGCGCCATGACCGATTGGCCCGCCGCCATCGACCGGCACGGTTCGCGTCGCCTGCTCCGCCGGCAGAGCGAAACCGCGTTCCTTCACCGGGGCCTGCAAAGCGCGGCGGAAAACCTGCTTCATCTCGCCCAGCGGCACCCGATCTTGCGGCCGTTTCGGCCCGGCCAGGCTCGTTTCCACGGCGCCCAGGTCGAGGTGCAAGACCTTGGAGTAGTGCGGTTGCAGGGAGGCGTTGGCAGCCGTCGCCAACGGCCGGAACAGGCCCTGCTCCTTGGTGTAGCACTCCACCAATTCCACTTCGTGCTCGGTACGGCCCGTCTCACGCAGATACGCCAGCGTCAGTTCATCGATGGGGAAAAAGCCCATCGTCGCGCCATACTCGGGCGACATATTGGCCACCAGCGCCCGATCCGCCACTTTCAGGCGTGCCAAAGCTGGTCCAAAGAACTCGACAAACTTGTCGACCACTCCCTCGGCACGCAGGATCTGGGTCACCGCCAGCACCAAATCGGTGGCCGTCACTCCCGGCCGCAACTCGCCGCTGAGTTCAAATCCAACCACGTCCGGCGCAAGCATGTAAAGCGGCTGGCCGAGCATGATTGCTTCCGCCTCGATCCCACCGACGCCCCAGCCCACCACGCCCAGGCCATTGATCATCGTGGTGTGGCTGTCGGTACCCACCAACGAGTCAGGCACTGCCACCGGCCCTCGCGAGTCCTCGCGAAGACAAACGCCTTTCGCGAGATACTCCAGGTTGACTTGGTGCACAATGCCCGTGCCCGGTGGCACAACCCGGAAATTTTGAAACGCGTTCTGCCCCCAGCGCAGAAACTCGTAGCGCTCACGGTTCCGCTCAAACTCGACCGCAATGTTTTTGCCATAGGCCTCGGGCGACCCAAAAAAGTCCACCTGCACCGAATGATCGATTACCAAATCGACCGGCACCAACGGATTGATCCGCTTCGGATCGCCGCCGAGCCGCTTCATGGCACTCCGCATCGCCGCCAGATCGACCACCGCGGGCACGCCGGTAAAATCCTGCAACAACACCCGCGCGGGCTTGAAGGGCACCTCGGTCGCCGTGCGATGGACCGGCTGCCAACCGGCTAGGTTCTCCACGTCGGCCTCGGTTACCTGATAGCCATTGCAGTTGCGAAGCACCGACTCCAACAGCACCCGGATGCTGTATGGAAGGGTCGTTAACTTCGCTAATCCGGCATCCTCGAGTTTGCTGAGCCGGTAAATCCCCACCGGTCCCCGGCTAGTGTCAAAGGTGTCGCGGGCGCCAAACGGGTCAGTAATATGCTGATTCATTTCTCGTTGCTCTCGACGTTGCCCAAGCTCTTCTTCTCTTGATGGCCTTACCACTCGCCACCACCATCCAACGCTCGAAATCGCCAACGGTATTCTTTCCGATCGGGCTAGCCCCGACTGGCGGGCCAGGGCCAAGGCAAATCCTCGGCGTTAACCGAACAATCCCCGCCCAATCCAAGACCCAATGGCGAGACTTCCTTGCGGTCCCAGTATATCGAAACTGGGCAGGGGCGAAACCGGTGCCCCAGACGATGCCTTCTTCAGCAAACCGCGCTGACAGAAAAGAACCGCTCGCGGTCGGCTAGAAGCGACGCCGGCGCCTGACGAGCCAGCCGATCGCCAAGCCCACCAACATCACGACCACCGTTGGTTCGGGCACCGCCGTGGCCGACCAAGCCAAGCCGTAAATCTCGGGAACGGCCGTGCCAAACACCTGATCCGTGTAGGCCACACGAAGCCCATAGGTTCCCGAGTAGGGAAGCATGAAGTGCAACAATTCCGAACTGTTGTAGATGCTTTCGGAAGTGGCCAGCAGTGTTTGAAACGATCCGTCCCAAATCTGCAAGTCCAGGTTCGCGAAGCCGTTGTCGAACACGTCGTAATTCTCGAAATCGTTTTCGCGATTGCGGAACCAATCGAGCGTCACGTCCAGAACGGTGTCACCGACGAGACTCGCGTTGAAAAGGTAATCATTGTGGTTTCCGGTGCCGCTCAGTTGGCCGTAGTCCCAGCCGACACTCGCGATGCTGCCGCCGCCCAACCCGGCCACGTCCTTGGTGCCCGACAGGTACTGGTCGTACGCCGCGCTCAGGTTCATCCGGCCGGCGCCCAGTCCCCAATCGAGCGACTGGGTGGTCGTCACCACGCCGTTAACCTCGCTTTGGCCGTTCGTCCACCCGGCGACCTTATCGGCGGAGTTCATCAGCACGGCCTTGGTCACCCGCGCGTCCAGCGAATTCACGCTAAGCCCATTAACCTTGCTCGCACTATCCAACAAAGCCACTCCGCCCGCCACGATCGGGGCTGCGTAACTGGTCCCGGCGATGCCTGTCAAGTAAACGTTCGGCCCGCCGTTCGCCGTGCCACCGGTATTGCCGCCGGTCGCGCCGCCATAGTAAGCCGAGGCCAAGGTATCGCCTGGTACGACGATGTCCACCGCGGCGCGGACTCCGCTCACGGTTCCGTGGACCGGATCGTAATAATCCTGCGGAGACCGGCTGCTGAAATTGGCGAGCGAATTGTAGGTGTTGTTCGAATTCGTCAGGGCCCCCACGGAGATTCCGTTGAAGCCGGAGGCCGGCCCCAAAACGGTGTTCGCCCCTGGCCCGCTATTGCCCGCCGCCATCACCGAGGTAGTGCGAGGGTTGGCTCGGGCCATTCCGTCCAAAGACATCGTGATGAAACTGGCGCCGCCGGTGTCGGTCGTACCCCAACTACTGTTGATCACGTCGGCGGTGCCGAAATATGCCACGAAGCTGGCGTAAAACGAATCGTAGGTCAGAGAAAACGACGTCGTATAGGGCGTGCCGGTCCAGGCAGTAGCCATCGCGCCGGAGCGCAAATCCGTTCCGTAGGCCATGCCCTTCTGCCAGTTCCCCTGGGTCCCTCCGCCATTGCGACCGCCGATGATCATGCCCACCGCGGTGGCATGTCGGTCGTAGTCCCCAAGCGCCCCGCCTCCGGCCACGTAGCTCGTTGCATGCCCCAGGGTTTCATGCCCGTTCCAAATCCGGCCGGCCTCGACATTGGCAACGATCGTGTTCTGCCCGGTAATGCCGACCTCGTAGAAACGATTCGCGCCTAGGTAGGTATTAACGTTCATTCCACCATACAGAGATGGATTCGACGTGTTTACCTGGTTGATCGCGTCGGTCGGCAGCGTCGCGGTGATGGTCCGGGTCTGGGCAGCCGCCCCTTGTGGCGCGATGAGGAATGTCGCGATCACAGCCACGGCCAGGACACCACGATGCATCGCAGCATAGGTACGCATACTAAGATGTCCTCGCCCAGGTGACCGGCCGATCATTCGGGCCGCGTCGCCGGAAAATAGACATAACCATCGTGAGAAGCCTATCCCTACCCCTGCGGTCCAGTCTATCGAAGCGAGAAACTATGTCAAGCTGGATGTACCACCCCCCCCACACAAGAAGTAGCAGCACGAGAAATAGCGATTACGGAAGATCGGCCCGAACGAACGGTTGTTACACCAAAATCGACTGGGGGATTCAGTGAAACTCTAATCAATAGCTGACCCAAACCGGTCGAAGTAATCTTTCGTAAGCCATGTTTTCCTACCGGAACTTAGAGAAAGCAGTCGGACGGTCGAGGCACTATGCAAAACACCCCCCACCAGCGGCCGCGCGTTCTTGTGATTGACGACGAGGTAAAGGTCCTCCAAGAGGTCGAAAACGTCCTCCACGGGGCCGGCTTCGCTTGCTGCTGCTGTCGAACGGCCACCGAGGCCTTGGCCGCCATCGAGATCGCCCCTGCCGAGCTGATTGTCTGTGACCTGCACCTGCAGGGGGAAAGCGGCATGGAGACCTGCCAAGCGATTCAGCAGCGTTCCGGCATGGAGAATGTCCCCGTAATGTTCCTCTCCGGTGCCCAACTGCCCGACATTATTCGCCGCAGTCACGCCGCCGGAAACGCGGTCTATTGCCTGCGAAAACCCTTTTCACCCGAAGTCCTGGTCGAGTTGATCGATCAGGCGCTCGCCGTGCCACAAGCGTAGCTCCAAACGGCCGCCAGCACGTGCCGGTCGCCTTGCAGTTGCCCTCGGCCGATCAACTGCAATAATCCCTGCATGACGCAAACGGAAGTCGAACAATTGGCCGCGAAGCGCTGCCGCCCCTGCGAAGGTGAAATCTCCAAATACACCTTCTCGGAAGCCCAGGAGCAAAGCGAACGCTTAAGTGGCTGGGAATTGAGCGGCGACGGCCAACGCATTCGAAAAAACTGGCAGGTCCGGGATTTTTCGGCCGCCATCGACTTCTTCCGAGAAATCGCCGTTTTGGCCGAAAGCGAAGGGCACCACCCCGACCTTCACTTGGAAAACTACCGCTCCGTCCGCATCGAACTGTCCACCCACGCCATCGGCGGGCTTTCGGAGAACGATTTCATTTTGGCCGCCAAAATCGACCAATTGCCTGTGGCACGCAAGTAGTGTTTACTGACAGTTGCTGAGACTCTACTGACCGTTACTGAGACAAGGGAATGTCGCCACAGGTGCCTCATGCCGGTCCATGTGCCGCCGCTTAGCCGACGCCAGTTTCTAGCCGGAGGTCTCGCCGCCGGCGCCGCATTGTCGGCCCCCGGCTGGCTATCGGCCGCCACGAAGCCCGCCGAAGAAGACCTCTTTCTGCTGCTGGCCGATATTCACATCCCCGAGCACCCCGAGAAAGCGCATCGCTCCGTGCGGTCCAGTGACGGCCTGAAACAGGCCATCGCCCAAGCCCTCACCTTGGACAAACGGCCGCACACCGCGATTGTCTCCGGCGATTGTGCCTTTCGTACCGGCGAAGCCGCCGACTATCGGGCTCTATCCGGGCTGATTGCCCCGCTTCGCGAAGGCGGCATGCCCACCCATTTCTCCCTCGGAAATCACGATCACCGCCAGCACTTCCTCGACGCCTTTCCCGACGCCCAAGCCGCCGACGCCGCCCAGAAACTCGTCGCCCAGAAGCACGTCGCCGTGATCGAGACGCCCCAGGCCAACTGGTTCCTGCTCGATTCGCTCAATCGGACCAACCACACGCCGGGCTTGCTCGGTCCCTCGCAACTCGCCTGGCTAAGTCGGGCCCTTGACGCCCGACCCAATAAACCGGCGATCGTTTTGGCCCACCACAATCCGGACCCCTTGTTGAAGACAGTCGGATTGATCGACACCACGGCCCTGTTCCAGATCCTCGAGCCACGAAAGCAGGTGAAGGCCTACGTCTTTGGCCACACCCACCGCTGGGAAACGGCCGTGCTCGACGGCATTCATTTGATCAACGTGCCGACCACGGCTTGGCTCTTCGATCTAGCGCAGCCCCGCGGCTTTCTCACCACGCGATTGCTGGCCGACCGGGCCGTCGTCACGCTTCACGCGCTTGATGCAAAACACGCCAAGCACGGGCAGACGGTCGAATTGAAGTGGCGCGGGTAGGCACGCTCGTTCCTCGGGGTGACCGGCGGCAGAGTCATCGCCTTTTCCTCCTTATGCCACATCATTGACGGTCTTGGGCGGACGGATATACTCGGTTTTGTTCCCTCAGAGCGACTGTCGAAGGTGGCCGGATGGGCAGCAAACCACGAACAACGACATCTCCTCGATGGTTCGCTGTGACCGCTCTCACGTCAGCCGTTTTTTCTGGATTGACAGCGGCCTCTTGGTTGATCGGCTTCACCTTGGGCCCCTGGTCGATCACCGATTCTTTTCATGTTTGCGGGGTCGAGGGTCGCCTACTTTTCTACGGCAATGGACGCGGTCCCTATCGAGGCAGCATAATTGCCCTGACCGATGCAGAGGGCAAACGGCATCCCGAGTATCGATCTCTCAAATGGGGCGATTCCTTTGGCGCGTATTATCGCCACTTCTATTTTCCCGAGTCGGGGACAACCCTTTGGACAATGGCGATCAGCCAGTTGTATCCGTGCTTCCTGTTTGCGGTCTTGCCTTTGTTGTGGTGCTGGCGTCGTTGGCATACTACTCCAACTTTGAATAGCTGCCACTGGATGTCGACATGAAGCAAATTACACCGTATCAACTGTGGGTTGGCCACGCCGGCGACGGGCGCGCTCCTCCTGTAATTGTCGATAACGGGATCAAAGCAGTGGTTCAATTGGCCGTTGAAGAACTGGCCCTGCAACTGCCCCGTGAACTCATCTATCTTCGTTATCCCCTACTCGATGGCAGCGGGAACAAGCCCCTACTTCTTCGGCTCGCGATTGATGGCGTGGCGAAGTTAGTCGAGGCTGGAACGCCGACCTTGGTCTGTTGCGGCGGCGGGATGAGCCGTTCCCCGGCCGTCATCGCCGCTGCCTTGGCTATTGTGGAACGCACCGATTTAGATGAGGTTCTAGCCCGAATGCTGCGCTCTCATCCAGCAGATATTTCTCCCGCGCTATGGGCGGAAGTCCGTCGACTTATGCCGACTTTGAGGCTTTGAATGAACCAAGCAATCCGTTCCGGCGATTCTGGTATTGATCGCGATAGCGTTTATCCGCCATGAGACACAGACATCGCCCCACGATCCTGTACCTTTCGCTGCAAGCGTAAGTTGCCCTAGTACCCGTGGACCAAGACCAACTGCTGCCAGTCCGTCACCGCAGCGGGGGCCGCCGCATCAGAATCGACCAGCCGGGATACAGCACGTTGGACCGCGAGCTTTCCAGCCGTGTCGGCCGCAAATGCACCAACTCGAACAGCCGCCCCAGCTCGTTGTGAATCTCGTCCTCGGTCACCGGCGGCGGCCCGTCCTCGACTTGTTCTCCGGGAGCGCCGGCGTTGGGAGCGCCGGCGAGGCAGAAGAAATACGAGCCCGGCTTGGTGACCCGCCAAAGCACATCGAGATACCGATCAAGCTCAACCAATCGCAGCGCATGATACAGGCCAGCGTCATAGACCAGATCGAACTGGCCCGGCGAGCTCCGCACGAAATCAAACACGTCGGTCTGGACGAAGCGCAGCAGGGCGTCGTGCTGTTCGGCCCGCATCCGCGCTCGCTCGATGGCGATCGCCGAACAATCGATCGCCGTGACCTCGAATCGCCGCTTCGCCAACACAATCGCATCGGCGCCGCTGCCGCAGCCAATCTCCAAGACGGTCTGGGGCTTCAGCCGATATTCATCCAGCACCCGCGTCAGTTCGGCATGCGGCCGATTGGCGTCCCAGGGTGGGGTGCCTTCGCGGTACGCGTCTTCCCAATCGGCCGGCGTTGCTAAAATGCGTCTCAAAGCTTGCTCTGCAATAGTCTGATGAACGTTTCCAACCCTTTAGTGTGAGGGTTCGTCAGACGGTTTGCAAGAGCCCCGGCCCTTGGGCTCGCCGTGATCCTGCCTGCACCGGACTATGATAAAACCAAGTTTCTGCCTCAGCGAAGGGGGCGAAAAAGCCCGCAAGCCGCCGAGCGCCGCACGATGGCTTTACCACCCGGCCACGGTTTCCTCACCCCTATTTCACAATCTCGCGGACAAATCGCACCTGCGGCTTGCCGCCGCCCGGCGAAGGGCTGCCGGTGAGCGATTCGGCCATGTAGCGCTGGCGTTCCTTGCTGCCGCGGGGCGGACGGAAACTGTCCCCCTTCTGCAGAATTGGCCGTAGTTCGTTGATCCCGCCGAACTCGCGCGCTCCGGCGGCCTGGCACGGGAACCAATGTCCCTCGCCTTTGTCATCCAGCAGATAGAACTCTGGATAACAGTGCCCGGGCACCCACACCGTCCGCGCGGGAATGTCGGCCGCCCGGCAGATCGCAATGAACAGCGATGTCAATTCCTCGCAATCGCCCGTGCCGTCCCGCAGCGCCGCCAAGGCGCCCTTCAACGGACCATTGCGGTATTTCACCTTCTCGCGGACCCAGTCGTAGATCGCCTCGACCCGATCCCACGCCTTCTCCTTGTCCGCGCCGATCTGTTTGGCCAACTCTCGAATCTTCGGATCGCGGCTTTCAATTTTCGGACTCGGCGCCAAGTACACGCGCACCTCGCGCGGCAGCTTTTTCGGATCGGGCAACTTGTAGATGTCGGTGTTTTCAGGCGGCAGAATCGCACTGCGGCGGATTTCAACCGTCACCAAGGCCTTCGCCTCCTGGCCGGAAGGAATCTGCCCGATTTTCACGTTCATGATCTTCACACCACCGTCGACCATTTCGTAGCTGACCCGGGCCCCCTGGGTAACATCTTCCTCGACGGTGTTGACTTCCTGCTCCGGCCATTCGGTGGGCACCGGCATGTAACCGGCCAGCCCCTTACACGCGCCGCCCGACGCCTTGATGATCACGCCCACGCGCCAGCGAGTGACTTGCGCCTTGCCCGTTTTGGGCCCTTCTGGCTCGACCGAACCTTCCTTGAATTGCCCCCACGCCGGTGCAATCGCCAGCAGAGTCAAAATCGTTGCGATCGAGAAAATCCGCGCGGTCATGGCTTGATCCCTCATCGAGTTACTTTCTCTATTCTATCTCAGCAGAACCGAGCGCGAGCGAGACTCGGACCTGAAAAACGGCCCTCGGGGGACTCGCCTCGCCGGCCAAAAAACGCTACCGTGACCGGCAATTCGCCTTCGCCAGGTGCTATGCCCCGCGACAAGGAGCCCAAAATGGATCGCCAGCAGATACTTGAACTGACGGGCGGCTTTCGCCCGGCGTGTGTGATCGGCGCCGCGGCCGACCTCGACCTCTGGACCAACCTCGGCGAGCAGTCGCTTTCGGCCCAACAACTCGCCGACCGGCTCCAGTGCGATCTCCGCGGACTGACCATGCTGCTTGATGCGGTGGCCGCGCTCGGCCTCTTGGAGAAGCACGATGCACAGTACTCCACGCCCGGCCCGCTGCGCCCCTGGCTGGTCGCCAACAGTTCGGGGACCCTGCTGCCCATGCTTCAGCACTTGTCCAACCTAATCCGCGGCTGGTCAAATCTCGCTTGGACCGCCAAGGCCGGTTTCCCTGCCCCGCGACCCGGTAGCATCCGCGGCGCCGAGGCCGATCGGGCCAGTTTCATCGCCGCCATGCACTCGATCTCCGGCCCGATGGCCGACGACTTGGTGCGGCAACTCGGCCCGCCACAGTTCCATCACCTCTTGGACGTTGGCGGCGCATCGGGCACTTGGACCTTGGCCTTCCTTCACGCCGTGGCCGACAGCAAAGCAACCATTTTCGACCTGCCCGACGCCGTCAGCCAGGCGCGCCAACGCATCTCCGGCAACGAACTGGGCTCCCGCGTCACGCTCGTCCCCGGCGATTTCTATCGGGATGAACTGCCCGATGGCGCCGATTTCGCCTGGGTTTCGGCCATCTGCCACCAGCACTCCCGCGAACACAATCGCGAGTTGTTCGCCAAGGTTCATCGAGCGCTAATACCCGGCGGCCGGATCGCGATCCGCGACATCGTGTTGGAGCCCTCCCGGACTTCGCCCCGCGAGGGCGCTCTGTTCGCCATCAATATGCTGGTCAACACCGAGACGGGCGGCTGCTTCACGCTTGAAGAGTATTCTGCGGATCTGAAAGCGGCCGGTTTTGTGGATGTCGTGCTAGCCGTTCGCCACGAGGCGATGAACTC
>CALGFD010000055.1 GCA_937881075.1 uncultured Planctomycetales bacterium | reverse complement strand
TGCTTCCTTCGCCCGTCCGCCTTGACAAGCAACAGACCTTCATAGAAGGGTGCGCTGGGCAGCAAGACGCAGGACGGATGATGACGAACCAAGCGCGCCAACTCCGCCGAATCGTTAATCGGGATCATGTCCAGGTCTTCGACCGCCCCCGCGTCCAATCGGCTGAGCAGATATACCTTGTGGCGATCGAGGGTGCGGGCGACCAGCGCCGCCGACAACGCATCGACCGGCCGCTCTTTGCGAAGCTGCTTCAAACCGACTTCACGTGATTCGGCCGCCGCCAATTGCTGCATGCCCGGCCCCGGCTCGGTCTGCAACTCGGTGCAGACCGCGATCGCCCCGCCCTCTTCGGCAAAACGTCGGGCCACCTGCAGCGCCCGGGCGACGTTCTCCCACGTCTGCTGTCCGGCACTCCCCTCAATCGCCGCAACCACCAGGCTCGCTTGCTCGTCCACGGAGCAATTCCAGGCGGCGTGATACAGTTCGCGGCCCCGCCGCCGTACGGCATCACTCTCGCCGGCCAGCACGTGTAGCACCTGATCACCCGCTCCCGGCACCACCTGAATCGTGAAGCAGACGCCGAGCAGCCACGCCACGTTGTTGGCCATGCCGATCAACTCCCGCTTCCGCTCGCCGTGCCCATTCAAGGACGCCAGTCCGCGAAACCGCTGCGCCGTCTTGGCATCGGAGAAGGCCGGATAGATCGAGGTGTGAATGCCAAAATACCCGGCCGCCTCGCGATGGCGCAGGCATCCGATCGGCAACACGAAATCAGCCTCGTGGAGGGCCCGGTTGATCAAGATCGCCTCACCCGCTTCGCTCGCCGCCAGATAGGCCAATTGCCTGCGGTCGTTCGGATCATGGGTCAATCGTGTTATCCGCCGCCGCACGCCTGCCGGCAGCAGCCGACAGGGATCCTCGACGCCCGCATCACGGTCTGCTTGCGTCTGCAACACGGCAATGCCGTCCGGATCGACTCCTGCCTCGATCAAAGCCTCGATGCTGGCGGCCGTGACTTGTGCCGCCTGTGGATGGCTGTGATCCAGCGCGACCACCACGCGATCCGCAGGAGTGGTACACCGCGCGAGTGGCGGATAGTCCAATGGCTCGGCCAAAGCCGCCTTGACGGCGGCCCGTACATCGACGATCGGTTCGCCGCGCGGCACAGTAGCCTTGCCCGGGACCATGCCGTCGGCCGGGTCGAATTCCACGCGCGCGTCGATTCCATAACGGAGAACAGTCATGCGGCGAACTAGTGAGTTTGAGTTAGCTGGGCAAAAATAAACACAAGCCTATCTCCCATTATCCAGGCACCCGGCAGTGTGGTCAAGAAGTCGAGCTTTACGCGTTCGACGGCATCACGAATAATGACTCCTCGTTTAAGGCAAAGCTGCCCTGGCTCTGGCATTGTCTTTAGCGAGAAACAAAGCCTTCCATTGTCGTTCGCCGAAAAAGCACGTTTCGCACAATTCTCTCCGGGAGTTTGACTCCCGGCTAATCACGGAGACCCGATCCCCATGACACGACGTCGCTTCCAAGACCAATCCATACTCGCCCCTGCGGCGGCCGCCCTGGGGATGCTCGCCCTGCTTCTTGGCTGCCAAGGCGAAACGGCAAAACCAACCGACACGCCCCGGCCACCGGCGGCGAAAGCAATGCCAGCCGAACAATCCAGCCCGGGAACTCTTGGCGAGCAACGGGCGCCATCGACCCAGCCCGCCTCGGCCGCTGACAAGAAGCTCACAGCCAACGAAATCTTGCATCAGATGGCCGAGGCCTACCAGAAGGCCCAAAGCTACGCCGACACCGGCAAGATCCGCTTGGAAGCCGAATCGGGCGGCGAGAAGTTCATCGACGAAGTCATTCCGCTTTCCGTCGCCATGGAGCGGCCAAACAAACTGCGGATGCACGCCTATCAGGCGATGATGGTTTGCGACGGCCGTCAAATCCATGCCGCGCTCGATAGCATTCCCCGTCAGGTCCTGATCAAACCCGCGCCGCCCAAACTCGGTTTGAAGATGTTCCGCATCGATCCCAGCCTGTTCCGGGCGATTGCCGACTTCGCCGGACCGCCTCCGCAGTTGGTTCTCTTGACATCGGAGGACCCCTTGGGCGACCTCCTCCGCGGCGTCGACGAAACGAAGCTGCTCGAACCGGCCCAGATTGATGGCCAAGCCTGCTACCGCATCCAACTCGCGCGCCCCGAGGGGCTATCCATGCTCTGGATCGACCAGAAGACGATGCTGCTGCGACGGGTCGTCCTATCGACCGATGCCCTCCGCGCCGACCTGCCCAAGGACAAACCGATCGACCGCTTATCGCTGGTAATGGACATCTCCGATGCCCGCTTCAACCAGTCCGGCGGTCCCGATGCCTACCGCTTCGAGATGCCCAAAGACGCCCTCGCCGTCGATCTGCTGATTCCGCCGCACATCGCCGACTCGTTGGCCAAGCCCGCCCCAGCCTTCAAGTTCTACGACTCAAAGGGCAATCCAGTCACGCCGCAATCGCTGCTGGGCAAGATCGTAATCCTCGACTTCTGGGCCACCTACTGTGTTCCCTGCCGAGAAAGCTTGCCCTTGCTGCAGCAGGTTTACGAGAAGTACAAGAACAATCCCAAGGTGGCAATCCTCGCCGTCAGCGTCGATCAGTTGCAGACCAAGGACGAAGACCTGCAGAAGTTCTTCCAGCAACTGAAACTCTCCATGCCTATGCTCCGCGACAAGGACGACGTCGCCCGGGCCTTCAATTTCCCCGGCATTCCCGCGATGTTCATCCTCGACGCCAAGGGCGTCGTCCAGGACTGCGAAGGTGGATTCGATCCGAAACTGCTCGAAACCCTGCCGGCCAAAATCGAGAAGCTGTTGAAGGGCCAAGACGTCTTCGACGAGCCCTTGAAGCGTCACCAGGAGGAAATCGAACAACTGAAACGCTACGCCAAGGAGTTCGAGTTGGCCGCCGAAAAACCGGCAGCCCCCGAAGGCCTTGCCGTGACCGAAGAGAAACTGCCCGAAGTGAAGATTAGCCCCCGCAGCGAGCCAGCCCACCTGAAATTGTCACCGCTCTGGAAATGCGATGACGTGAAGTATCCCGGCAACATTGTGCGGATGGGACGCAAGGACGGCACGTCGCGTCTGATGGTGCTCGACGGCATGCAAGCCATCGCCGAAGTCGGACTGGACGGCAAACTGATCGCCCGACATCCTCTGGACTTGGCCGAGAAGGAGAAAACATTCGGCGTGGGCATCCTGCGAACCGGCAGCGATGCCGACGGCCGCTCGTACCTGGCCGCCTACATGCCGACCCAGCAGCGCTGCCATCTTCTGGACGAAAGCGGCCGCGTCCTTGGCCACTACCCAGCCAACGCCCTGGAAAACCCGCATAGCGGCATCGCCGAAGTCCAGTTAGGCGATCTCAACGGCGACGGACGGTTGAAGCTCTACGTCGGCTATTGGGGCGCGGTGGGCGTTCAAGCCGCCTCGCTCGAAGGCGCCCGACTCTGGAACAATCGCACCGTGGCCAACGTCGGCTGCCTCGCTTTCGGGCCGGCCAACGCCCAACGACAGCGCGACCTGTATTTAACCAATGAAACCGGTGGGATCGGTGTTCTCAGCCCCGCCGGCGACCGCCGCGGCAGCATCGCCGTTCGTGGTCGCGTGCTGTATCGCATTGCCTCGGCCGACCTACTCGGCAATGGCGCTTTGCAGTGGTGTGGCTTGTCGACGGCGCGACTCGGCGAAAACACGGCCGTCGGCTTTGACCTCAACGGCACAGAACTGTGGAATTATGAACTCCCGCACGGCGTTCATGCGCAGCCGATCGAGCCCATTATCGCTGGCACGGTCTTGCCCGGCAGCAACGGGCAATGGATTCTGCCCGGCCCTGACGGCTCGATACATATCCTCTCTGCCAAAGGCAAACTGATCGACCGTTTCAACTACGGCGCCTTGATCCAAGGGCTGGCCGTCGCGACCGTGCAAGGCCAGCCGGCGCTGGTCATCGCCTCGCCCGGCCGACTGGAAGCCTGGAAACTCGAAACGAGCGGCAAGTAACACCACCGGCTCTCCAGCGCACTCGGGCTGCACCGTATCACTAACGGCCGCGCCCCGTCATTCGGAGCGAAGCGAAGAATCTGGCCTGAATTCCGGTGGATGCTGGATTTCTCGCTGCGCTTACCATGACCGTGTTTCTGACTTTGCCGTCCATAGGACGCAGCCGCCCCGCCCCTGGCGATTCGGCCCAGAATCTGCTATCTTTTCCCTCTTGCTGAGGCCTCGCCAAAAAGGTGTGCCGCGGGCACGAGCTCACACCTTTTGCCTGCCTTCCGGGGCTCTTCCTGTTTGTCAAATAACGGTTAGCAACCTTAACCACTGCGGAGATTCATGATGGCCATCACCACCGAAGCCATGGCGGCTTGGTGCCGCAAACTCTTGGGCGCCGATCCGAACACGCCCCGACTGACCCTCGAACAATACCTCGGCAGCATCCCGCGTTTGGACTGCCTCACGAAACTGCCTAGCGGCACGGCGGTTTTGATCCGCGGCGACGTTGACGCCAAGCCCGGCGCCACAATCGGCGAGGGCGACATCCGCCTCCGCTCGATGAAAGACACGCTTAAGTTCGGGCAGGAGCGCGGCTGGAAGCAAATCATCTTCGGCCACGTCGGCCGCGAGCCCGAGAAGTCGCTGAATAAGGTCGCCGCCCGCCTCGGCGAGATCCTCGGCACCGAAGTCATTTTCATCGAGGACTGGCTCGATCCGGCCACCACGACCATCAACGACGACGTGGCCAAGACCATCGCCAATGCGGCCGCCGGTAGCGTGATCGTGCTGCAAAACACCCGCAAGTATGACATCGAGCGCGTGCTGTGGAAGGCCAAGCCGGCCGACATCGACAACCTGGCCGAAAAACTCGCCAAGCTCGCCAACGAGTTCGCCGAGAAGGTCGCCAAGGTCTACGTTCACGAAGCCTTCTCGGCCGGCAGCCTCGATGCTTCGAGCGTGGCGGTCCCCGCCGCTATGGACAAGGTCACGCTTGGCAAGTACGAAGCCGAGCAGTTCGACGGCCATTTGAAGGAATGCCTCCGTGCGCAGATGGTGATCTTCAGCGGTCTGAAGATCGACAAACTCGACGACCTGCAAGCCATGATCGATCGCGGCGCCATCCGCAAGGTGATCGCCGCCGGCTCGTTGGCCATGGCCCTGAAAAAGGCCTCGGCCGAATTGGAAGGCAATGAGTTCGATCTCGGCCTGTCGGAAGACCCGGCCCACAAGGACAAGCCCTACTACATTCCACGCGAACGTATCGATCAGGCCAAGCGGATGCTCACCGAAGGCCGTGCGAAGGGCATCGAGTTCATCCTGCCGGTCGATTTCGTGCTCCAAGAAGGCCAGGTTTCCGAAGCCGTCGGCCCCGGCAACCAGCAGTTTGACGTCGGACCGGCCTCCAGCGCGCTCTACGAGAAGGTCGTGACCGATTTCATCGCGGCCAATAAGAACGCCAATCCAGCGGCCGTCGTCTTCCACAACGGCGTGTTCGGCATGTTCGAAGATCCGCGTTTCGAGGCCGGCACGAAGAAGTTCATTCCGCAACTGAAGCGCATGACCGACGCCGGCATCAAGGTCTACGTCGGCGGCGGCGAAGGCGGCAAGGCACTGGAGCAATACGGCCAGCCCGACTGGGTCAGCTACTGCTTCACGGCCGGCGGCACGGTGCTGAACGCCCTCGGCAGCGAACCGGTGCCCTACTTGGTGGCCCTGAAACTGGCCGCCGAAAAGATGGGCCCGAAGCCGCATTAAGACCCAGCGACTTTCGCGCAAAAGGGTCTTGAACTTCGTCCCCTCTCCCTTTGGGAGAGGGTTAGGGTCTCCTAGTGCCTGATCGCCCGCTTCAAGAGAAAAATCCCCACGCCCCCGAGGACGACGTTGCCCATCCAAAAGAAGATCGGCGGCAGAGTGCCCGACGTGGTCAGGTCGTCGGCGCACATCAGCATCGGGTAGTAGGCCACCAGGATCGGCAGGAAGCAGACGAAAAAGTTCGTCAGGCCGTCGGCGTGCCGCCACAACATGGCCACCGGAATCCCCAGCAGGGCAAAGCAAAGGCAGGTAAAACCGTTCGCCCAACGTCGGTACGGCTCGGTCCTCAGCCGGCGAATCAGGAAACGGTACTCTTCGATCTTGTCGGCATCTTCCTTCGACACGGTCTGTCCCAGCGCGCGATTGGCTTCGGCAATCTTTTCGAAGCCGGCCAGTCCCGCCTGGAGATCGGCGATCTTAATCGGGATCGAACGGGTCGAGACCCAATCGCGATGATACGGCGACGGCGGCGGCGGCGCGATCGAGATGGCGTGCTGTTGTTCGCCTGGCACGATTGCCCCAATGCGTCCCTGCCCTTCCACCTCGACGCTGCTATCCCGATAGATCAGCCAGAGGACTTGGTCTTTCAGATCGGTCTGCAATTCGGCCTCGGCGGCCACGATCGTGATCTTGGGCGGCCCCTTGACCGTAATCGTCGGTTTGATCAAAACCTGCCGACCGTTGCGAGATTCAACCCCTTTGACCGTGATGGAAAACGGATCGCACTCGCGACCGAAGGTGTGATTGGTCCGCAAGATGCTATAGGCCACCTCTTCGATCGACTGCGTCACTACCGTAAGACGACCGGGCCGACACCACGTGGCCGTGATTTCGTACATCCACACGGTGCCCAAGCTGAGGAAAGCGGTCAACAAGAGCACCGGCCAGACCAGCGTCATCGGGTTGATGCCCAACGATTTGATGGCCACGATCTCGTTGGTCCCGGTCATTCGGCCAAAAACGCTGGTGACCGAATAGAGAATCGCCACCGGAATGGTAATGCCCAGCATCTCGGGCAGCATGTAAGGCAATATCTGTAAGATGACGCCCGCTGTGAGCCCCATCTTCATGCCCTCCTGCACCCCCATTCCGAGCGTAAAGACCAGCGTCAACCCGCCAAGTGCCGCCAAGAAAAGCTTGATCACTTCCCAGACAACATAGCGCGTCAAAATATACATGGGCTGGATTGTCGGGGTAAGCCGGCAGATGGTCAAGCTCAGTTGAAAAGTAGCGATCACGCAGCAAGCGCGAACAGGCGAAAAGCGGCAATCAGGGCAACCTGGAGGACGCCGCCGTGGCGAATGCCGCTCACTGCTCTTGATCGAACCGTTCGCCACAAGTTATCTTGGCGTTCCGCTAATGCCAACTCAGGGACGTCGGTGCACGCATGGATGCGTATTGGCTGACCATCTACTTGATTCTCGCCGGGCTGGTGATCGTCTGGTCACTGTTGCTCGCCCTGCAAACGTGGGAACACCGCCGCTACGTCCGCAGTTGCATGCGAGGCATCGCCAAGGCCCGCCCTACCGGTCGCGTCGCCCTGTTCGCCCCCTGCAAAGGATTGGATCTCGACCTCGAACGCAACCTCCGCGCGCTGTTCGAGCAAGACTACGACGACTACGAAATCACTTTCATCGTCGAAAGCACCGACGATCCGGCGTGCGCGATCATTCGCCGCTCGATGGCCGCCCATCCTTGGGTGCCGGCGCGGGTGGTGGTCGCCGGTTTGGCCACCGACAGCGGTCAGAAAGTGCATAACCTCCGCGTGGCCACGCAGCATCTCTCGCGGCAGGTCAAATACCTGGCGTTCGTCGACTCCGATGCTCGCCCCCGTCCCCACTGGCTGCGAAACCTGGTCTGCCGACTCGATGAACCGGGGCTTGGGGCCGTGACTGGCTACCGTTGGTTCACGCCCGAGCGGGCGACGATGGCTAACGCCCTGGTCTACAGCATGAACTGCGACGTGGTCTCGCTATTGACCCGCAGCAGTCATTACCTGATCTGGGGCGGCTCCTGGGCCATCCGCCGCGACCTGTTCGACGAACTGAAGCTCCGCGAAGCCTGGCAAGGCACCCTCAGCGACGATCTGGTGGCGAGCCGATTGATGCGGCGGGCGAAGAAAGAGGTCCGTTTCGAGCCGGCCTGCGTCGTGGCCTCGCCGCTGGACCTCTCGTTGCCCAATGCGATGGGCTTCATTCGCCGCCAGTACGTGATCGCCCGCCTCTACACCTTCGATTGGTGGCTGCTATCGCTGGTTTCGGCCACGCTGTCGAATTTGATCTGGCTGGGCAACCTCGGCGTGCTCGCTTGGAGCTGGGTGACCGGTTCGCCGTCGCCTTGGATTCCCGTGGGCGTTAGCGCCGTGCTCTATCTGGTGACGGTCTACCGTGGCAGCCTCCGCCAGAGTCTTGTCGAGACTTACTTTCCCCACTGGGAGCGCGCCTCGCGGCGAATCCGGCGGCTCGACGTCTGGGCGAATCCGATCGTCGAACTCGCCCATTGGATCGGCGTGGCCAGCGCCGGTGTCGGTCGTCGCATTCTCTGGCGCGGCATCCGCTACGACGTGCTGCCCGGCGGCCACGTGCAGACAATCATCCGCGGCCAACACCTGCAGTCAACCGACGCGAACGCAGACGACGAAGTTGTCCGCTACCGCAAGGTCGGCTAAAGGAGCCGGGGCATGCCGAGGCAGAGCGGCAGCAGTCTACCCATGTTCGAGAGAATAACCGGCGGCTAACACCCGCCGGAGAGTCAGCAGTTTTGTGCGCACGAATATATGGACATCAAGCAATCATGAAACAAAACACAAACCGGACCTCCCTCATGTTGCTCGTCTTTAGCGGAGCAGCACTAATTCCGGGGCTGCTTTCAGCCTATCGCGCCATCGGTGCGGTACAGAGCTTTATCACGAAGATCACATCCGACGAAGCTAATGATCTCTTCTCGTGTCTTATGACCGCCATCCCAGCATGCTTCTTTTTGTCCGTATCCGTTTCCTTGCTGCTTACTTCGATTGCGATGAGATACTCGAACCCAAAGCGTTGCAAAGAAGGCGCCGACGAACAGTAGTAGCACAAACTTCTCAATTTGCACTTGTCACTCTGCATTCCCCCGTCCCTACCTCAACGAAAACTCCTTCTCCGTGGCAAACCGGGTAACGCTCTTCATCGGCGCCTGGTTGCCCTTCATCTTCTCGCGATGGTAGAGCGGATAAAGCCCCGCCGTCGTGTCCCGCGGCTGAATATCGACCACCGTCGAACCCTTGAACGTCACCGTGTAGGTCTTGTCGTAGATAAAGTGCTTCTCTGTGCGCGTCGGCACGGGAAACTCCAAACGAATCACGTCGCTCGGCTTCAGTTGCTTGAAGACCAGATAGCCTTTCGCATACTCAGCGGTGACAGGCACCTCGTTCACACAACGCTTCACTTCGTGCCAATCGACCCATCGCGGCACGCGGACCTCCGCCGTGTGCGCCAGCTTGTTATGCAGGACCACTTTGCCTTCGTACGGCAGGTAGCTGTCCACGTCCATCCACTTCGACGCCCGATTCAACAACAGGTTGACGCGTGCCACACCGTTGTCAAATCGCGTGATGCCGTGCCAAGCGAAATAGAGCCCGATTGCCCCGTTGGCCGAGCAGCAGTTGTGGATGCGAATCGGATTGGCGGTCAGCTTGACTTGCTGGAATCCGCCCAAATAGCTTCGCGCCGCTTCTCCGCCGACAGCCACCAACCGATCCTCGTCGGCAAACTGCAATTCGGTGAGATGGTTGCGAACGATGGAGTCGACGTCATCCCAGTAATCGCCCAGCCCGGCATCCGTCAGTTTCACTGCCAGAATCATCAAGTCGGCGACCGCGCAGGCTTCATTTTCGCCCAGCAGCCAGCCCGGCCGGCCGTATTTCTCCGGCGTCGTCCAACAGGGAAACCAGCCCATCCGCACGATGCCGTTGGCCAGCGCATGCTCGTAGCCTTCGCGAACGATGCGCTTCAAATCGTAGTCATTCGTGGCCACTGCGAGGTCCAGAAGCCCCTGCAACGTGCCCATGTTGGCATGAAAGTGGCCGCCCCAGATGCCATGTTGATAGCCTGGCCGCACTGGATCGTTCGGCTGCTCCCACATCGTCGGCTTCATCAAGAAGCGCCGGAGTTTTTGCGCCATCTCCAGCCATTGCGGCTCATGCGTGCACTCGTGGATTCGCACCCATCCCCGCAGTGCCCAACAATTCTCCCATTTCACGTCCCCCTCAAACCCCTGCTGATCCAGATACGGTTCGTCGGGCGGCGTATAAGGGATCCGCGGCTTGCCACGTTCGTCGGCGAAGCGCCAAACGCCGTTCGCATCGGGCCAACTCTCCGGCGGATAGTATGCCCGGTCTTGCACGCGAATCGCGTCGTGCGCCAGTTGCTCGCCCCCCCGCCGCATCACCTCCAGCCATCGCCGGTCACCGGTCTGCTCATAGTAGCCGGGCATGAAACTGATGCTTATCCCCAGGCCAGGGCCGACGTAGAAAACCTTGCTGCTCGATCGCCGCGCGGCGTACGAGAGAACCTGGTCGACCAACGGGCCGACGATCCCCTTCTGCTGCTCGAGATACTCGCGGCTGCCACACATCGTTCGCAGAAGCGGAATCGCCCGAGCGTCCTTCTGCAGCAGATTGCAGTCCTTGATGTTATTCGTCAGGATCCGGAGCGACAGTCGGGCGCGATCAGCCAAATCGAGCGTATCCGGCACGGTCGCTTGATAGTACTGCCCCTGCGGCAGCAGCTTTGCATCGATCAGTAGATCCTTCGAGCGGAACTCTTCGGAGCGGGCGGGAATTGCCACGCCTAGCAGCATCAGCGAACACACCACGCCACGCAGTTTCCAAACGAAGATCATGCCGGGCTCCTTCAATTTGTGCACGAGCACAAATCCTAACAGCCGCCCAGCCCGATTGCCACCGGCAAGCACAACCGGACCGCCGTCAGCCGGTCGAGAGCACCGATCGCGGGAAACCAGAATGGCCAAGAGACAACAGCAGGTGACAGGAGACTCACTGCCTCCAATCCCCAGTCCCCAATCCTCTAGCCCCTAGCTCCTAGCCCCTTTTCATAGATCCGGTACGTCTTGTACCGTTTGGCGCCGACCGACTCGATGGTCCGGTTGACGGCGTCATTTTCTTCGAAGGTCCAGCTTAACTCAGCGCCCGTGTAGCCCAGCACGTTCTTGCCATAGTCGAGGGTGTGGAGGATCAGCATTTCGGCCACGCCGCGGCGGCGATACTCTTTCAATACGTCGAGAACCACCATCCGCGCGGTTCGGATGCGTCGCTTGTTTCGCAGGAGTCTGAGCAGGCCGATCGGAAATCCGTATGACGTCAGTCGACCGTTCAAGGGGCGAATGGCCTCGTTGATATCGGGCAGGGTAATCGAGATTCCTACGGGGCGACCGTCGATCTCGGCCAGCAACACCTGCTCGGCCAAAGCCAACTTTTTCAACTGCCCGGCCATGTACTGGAACTCGGCGTCGGTGAGTCTGACAAAGCCCCACAAGTCGCTCATCGCCGCATTGTAGATTTCTTGACAACGCCGCACGTCTTCCTCGAAGGCGTTCACGTTGAACGGCCGGATCACCACCCTGTTTCTCTTCAACAGCCGTTCCAGTCGCGGCTTCCATTTTTCCGCCAAATCATGCGGATCGACAAACCACCAGGCGTAGGCGTCCATCGCCTTGGCGAGTCCCCACGACTCCAACAACGCAGCATAGTAACGCCGGTTATGATTCATCATCAGCCGTGGCGGAGTGTCGAAGCCTTCGATCAGCAGGCCGCAAGGATAGTTGATTGAGTAATCGACCGGGCCGCGAATCTGCGTCAGCCCGCGCTCGCGCAACCAGCCGGCAGCAGCGTCGAGCAATCCATGAGCCACTTGGCGGTCGTCCACCGATTCGAACATCCCGAAGCAGCCAAGTTTGCTGTTGTGCTGCTCGTTGTACAACGGGTCTTCGCTGGCCAGGATCCTGCCCTGCACCTCGCCGCCGCGCAAAGCGATGAACTGCGCGGCCTGGCCGTGCTGATAAAACGGATGCTTGCGCGGATTCAAGAACTCCTTGACCTCGGCAATCAGCGGCGGCACCCAGTGCGGATCGTCGGCATAAATCTTCCAGGGCAACCGAATGAATTGGTCGAGATCGGCCGCAGTCTTTACCTGACGAATCTCCAGCGGCGCCGGTCGCGGCACCAGCGCCGTCGCTCGGGCCGTTTGCTCGGCCTCTCCGGCAGTTTCGACCGAGGCGGCCTCGGCTTCGTGCAGCCCTTCTTCGGCCGGCCACTCCAGGTCGTACAGCCGATAGGTCTTGGTAATCTTGGCCCCACCCTTCTTCAAGGCGCCGAACGACAGCGAGTTCGACTCCAGCACCCAGGAAAATTCCGCTTCCTCCAAGCCCCATTCAATCGCCTTCGGCACCAGGCCGTGCATCAACACCATGCCAATGCCCATCCTTTGGTACTCCGGCAAGACGTTGGTGCTGATCAGGCGAATTCGCTTGATCCCGCGGCGGTTCCGTAGTAGATGGAGGAACCCGAACGGGAATAGCCGGCCGTCGATTTCCTTGATCCGCGGATTGTAGTCGGGCAAGCCAAACGCCACGCCCACGACCCGCCCGTCGACTTCGGCAGCCACCGTCATCTCGGGCACGATCACGTGCCTCAGGCTGCCGGCCATGTGCCGCAACTCGTCGGCCGACATCGGCACGAAGCCCCAGGTGTTGACCAGCGACTTGTTGTAGATCGAGAGAAACATCTCGACGTCTTCGCGAAATCGCGACTTGTCCAAGGTCCGCAGCTTCACCTCGTAGCGCTCGATGATCTGCAGACAAATCGGCCGCAGCTTCTCGCCGATCTTCGGCAGCATTTCGATATGACCCCAGAAGGCGAAGAGGTCCTGCGCCTTGCGGAATCCGTAGTTCTCGACCAGCCGCTCATAGTAGGGCGGGTTGTACGTCATCATGAACGTCGGCGACGAATCGAACCCCTGGATCAACAAGCCGAGTTCATGATTGAGCGACGGATTCGTCGGACCGCGAAGCTGGTGGATGTCCTGCTCGGCAAACCAGCGGCGAACCGCATCGAACAACCCATTGGCCACCTCCTGATCATCCACGCACTCAAAAAAGCCGAAGAACCCGCGGCGGTCATTGTATTGGGCAATGTGACCCTGATTGAGGATCGCCCCGATCCGACCGCAAATTTCGCCATTGCGGGAGGCCAAGAATGTCTGGATCGAATTGCGGGCGTAGAACGGACTCGGCTTGTAGCCGACCATCTCCTTCTGGTTCGCTCGCAAGGGCGGGATCCAGTTCGGATCCCCCTTATAGAGCTTCCAGGGAAGCTCGAGGAACTGTTTTCGTTGGCGCGCAGTCTTGACGGGCTCGATAATCAGATTGGACATGGCGGGATTCTAATGGCCGCGGCATGCCACGGTCAAGACAAAGAGGGACCTTAGCCGGAAAGATGACCGGCGATTCCGAATCAGACCGCGCCTTTTTTCGCGTCCCCTTTCGACTCGCCCTCGCCGGACGGCTGCCGCGACGCCGACGGCGCTGTCCCCGGTACGAGCATCGGACTGGCCACGCTGGCCTCGATCGTCTGCTTCAATTCTTCGGTATCGATCACTTCCTTCTCAATCAGTCGTTCGGCCAACGCCACCAGCGCGGCATGTCGCGTTTGCAGAATGTTTCGCACCTTTTCCAGCGACTCGCTGACAATTCGGGTGATCTCCTGGTCAATCTCGCGACTGGTCTGCTCGCTATGCGTACGTTCGCGCGGCAACTCATCGCCACCGGCGAGGAACACCGACCGCCGGCTCTCGCGGTAGTTCACCTTGCCCAGCCGGCTCATGCCGTAATCCATGACCATGCTGCGTGCCAACTCCGTCGCCCGTTCCAGGTCATTTTGCGCCCCGGTCGAAACGTCGCCGAAGACGATTTCCTCGGCCACGGTGCCGGCCAGCAGGACCTGAATCCGACTCTCCAACTCGCTCTGCGTCATCAAGTAGCGATCGCCTTCCGGCCGCTGCATGGTGTAGCCCAGCGCCGCCAATCCACGCGGAATGATTGACACTTTGTGCACCGGATCAGTGTTCGGCAGACTGTAGGCCACCAGCGCGTGGGCGCTCTCGTGATAGGCCACCCGCTGTTTTTCTTCGCTATGCATCACCCGCTGCTTCTTCTCCAAGCCGGCGGTGACGCGCTCGACCCCCTCGTTGAACTCCTCCATGGTCACGGTCAGTTTCGCCTTCCGCGCGGCCAGCAAGGCCGCCTCGTTGACCAGATTGGCCAAATCGGCGCCCACAAAACCGGAGGTGATCCTCGCCACTTCCCTAAGGTCCACCGACTCGTCAAGCTTCACTTTGGCCACGTGCACCTTGAGAATTTTCTCACGGCCGCGAACGTCGGGCCGATCGACCAACACGTGGCGATCGAACCGGCCGGGACGCAATAGGGCCGGATCCAGCGTTTCCGGACGGTTCGTGGCGGCCATGATGATCACGCCGCTGTTGGAACTGAAGCCGTCCATCTCCACCAACAAGGCATTGAGCGTCTGCTCGCGTTCGTCGTGCCCGCCGACCACGCTGGTGCCGCGGGTCTTGCCGAGCGCGTCGAGTTCGTCAATGAACACGATGCAGGGCGCTTTTAGTTGGGCCTGCTGAAACATATCGCGGACCCGCGCGGCGCCCACCCCGACAAACATCTCGACGAAATCGGAACCAGAAAGGCTGAAAAACGGCACCCCCGCCTCGCCGGCGATCGCCTTGGCCAGCAGCGTCTTGCCAGTGCCCGGCGGCCCAACCAGGAGGACGCCCTTGGGAATGCGACCGCCAAGAACTTGGTATTTTTCCGGAGAACGGAGGAAGTCAACCACCTCGCGCAGTTCATCAACGGCCTCGTCAATGCCCGCCACGTCCTCGAAGGTAATACCAATGTCTTCTTGCGCGTAGAGTTTCCCCCGGCTGCGTCCAAAGGCCATGGCCGAGCCCGCGCCACCCATGCGACGAAGCATCACCAGGAAAATGGCCATGATCAGGAGCGTCAGCACGAACATCGGCAGCAGACTCTGCCAGGTGCTCGGCGCTCGTTCCGCCGCAACGTTGGTAAAGCCTTTTTCCTTCAGCAGTTTGAACAGGTAGTTATCGTCGTTCTCCAGCCCCATCCGCGCCGTCTGGAACTTCACGTTCTGCTCTGGCTGCGCCGGCCCGGTCGCCGGCGTCGGCTCCAAAACCTGACGGGTCACGGTCCCGGCGACCTCGCTCGGGCCGATCTTCAAGCTGTCGAGGTTCGAGTAGCGGACCACCGTCTTCTTTTCCGGCCCCTCGTGCACCGTGATCGACGCCTGGGGGTTCTTCGCGGGAGCCCCCTGCTCAATCAGCTTGACGAGGTCCATGTACTTCAAATCGACCTGCGTCCCGGGCTCAAAGAGATTCACCAGAAATAGGGCGCCGATGCCCAGGGCCAAGAGGTACCAAGCGACATTCCCACCCAACTGCGGGGGCTTTCTCTCCTGGTTCGGGCGATTGGGCTGGCGATTTTCGTCACTCATGCATAATTCCTTCCGGCTACCCGGCTTGTGGCCGCGGTTCTCTCGTCGACCGTGTATTGTACCATGCACTGATGGGCTGTGCCGGGGGGGGTGGCAGCGGGACGCGCCCGGCCGCCGCCAAGTGTTCTACGCGGCTGCCTCCCTCGGAGTTGAGAGCATGGCGTATCATTAGATGATCCCGGCGAAGCGACGACGCCGCTTGACCGCTGGCAGTGGGCGAGATAGAAAGAGCCGCTATGGCAATTATCACCCTCAGGGTTATCGACGGCGCCGATCGAGGCAAAGAGTTCGTCGACACCCCTACCCCGCTGACCATCGGCCGCGAAGAAGGTAATCCGATCCAACTCAACGATGAGCGGGTGAGCCGATTCCACCTGAAAATCCAGGAGGATCAGAACAAGGTTGTCCTCACCGACCTGCAAAGCACCAACGGCACGAAGGTCAACGGCGAGAGCGTCCAACTTTGGGTGCTGCGACCCGGCGACGTGATTTCCCTGGGACGCACCGTGCTGATCTTCGGTTCTCGCGGAGAAATCGCCACCCGTTTGGCCGCCCTGCGGGACGCCAACTTGGCCGAAGGCGTCACCCTGGACCTCGAGGACGAACCGAGTGCGGCCTCCCTCGACTTCGAACTGAATTTTGCCGACGAGCCCGATGCCCAGTCGGTGCTGCATACGCTCGCCCCCCCAGAATTACCAGAGGCCCTCAGCCCCGGCCAAGCGGCCCAACTGGCTGAGTTGCTGCACTACATCAACTTTCGCATGCGGGCTCTCATCGCCACCGTCTCGCCCAAGGGCAAGACCGATCGCCTCACTCTCGATCAACGGCAGTGGCAAAACCTGCTCGATCTGCAGGACCGCTTGGCCAAGTATTTGCGCGCCATTGGGGAACCCGGCGGTTAGATCGCCCACCCTGGCAGCAAGTCTTCGCCCCGTCCTTTTTTTCGCGGTAAAGAATTGCTTATTTTGTGGTTCTTAGCTAGGTTGAATAGCGTCGTCGAAGGCCGTCTTCCATCGCCCGTCCTCGCTCGAGGATGAGCAACGACCTGATCGCCAAGGTGAAGGGATGATGCTGCTTCTCCTCCGAATGCGCCGATTTATTCTCGGCGGAATGCTCGGCGCCGCCCTGCTCCTGGTCGCGGCCACCGATGCTCCGGCCACCATTCTTTACTCCTCGGCAACGCGCAACACGACCGCGCCTTCCGTGGAGAACGGCCTGGCTGCGTGGAACTTAGAGGCCACGTGGGGGTACTACATGGCCACCCCGATCGATCCGACCCACTTCATTGCCGCCCGGCATATCGGTGGCACCTCGTCGACCATCACCTTCCAGGGCACAACCTACCAAGTCAATCTGGCCTCCCGCGTCGAAGACGTTGGCAGCGATCTGGCCATCTACACGCTCGCCAGCGGCACATTTCCTGCCTACGCCCCCCTCTACGACGCGGCCGTCGACGGCAGTGAGATTGGGAAGTCCTTCACCGTGATCGGGCGAGGCACCCAGCGAGGCGCGGCCGTCTACGTCAACAGCGCGCTGAAAGGTTGGCAGTGGGGCACCGCCGACTACGTCCAATCCTGGGGCCGAAATGTCGTCGACGGATTTGTCGATTTCGGCCCCACCAATGATTCCATCCTCTATTTCGACTTCAACAGCGACGGCATCGCCAACGAAGCTACGCTCTCGGTCGGCGATTCCTCCGGCGCGATCTTCATCAACGTGAACGGCCTCTGGAAGTTGGCCGGAATTAACTACGGGGTCGATGGCCCCTTTAGCCTCACCGGCAGCAGCAGTGATCCAGGCTTCAACGCGGCCATCTTCGACGCCCGGGGCCTGTACTACAAGAACGAGCAAAATGTTTGGACCCTTGTCCCGCGCAACCTCCACGATCCGGTGCCTGCCTCGAGCTACGCCTCGCGAATTTCCGCTCGACTGGACTGGATCCTTGCCCAAGCGCCCGGCGCGGTCGTTCCGGAACCTGGCTCGCTTGTCCTGCTCGTCGCTGCGGCGCTCGCCTTTTTCGGCCGCCTCCGCCGGCGGCCGAGATAGTCCGCGTTCTTGGCAACTCGGGCCGGGCTAGACCCCCGCTCTTTCGGTCTGACCTGCGGCCAGCATCTCGACGAGATGGATCATTTCGTGGCCGTCAATCGGCTTCGCCAAATAGGCGTTCATCCCCGCCGCGAGGCAGCGTTCCCGGTCCCCTTTCATCGCGTACGCCGTCATCGCGATGATCGGCACATCGGCCCGACCACCATTGCGGTCGCGAAGAATCCGGGTCGCTTCCAAACCGTCCACCCCCGGCATCTGCACGTCCATCAGGATCACGTCGTAGTGGTTCCGCGCCGCCAGTTCCAAAGCCTGGTGCCCGTCCTCGGCAACATGCACCTCATGTCCCCGATCTTCGAGGATATACTTGGCCAATTTGCGATTGGCCGGGTTGTCTTCGGCCAACAACACCACCAGTTCGCGGGCTGGGTTCGGAGGCAGTTCAAAACCCGGCCCCCAGGTCGGCGACGGTTCTTCCTTCGCCACCCGCGTGCGGAGGGTAAAAGAAAAGGTGCTTCCTCGCCCGACTTCGCTTTCCAGACGCAGTTCCCCGTTCATCATCGTCGCCAGACGGCGGGAAATCGCCAACCCGAGACCCGTTCCCCCGTAAAGCCGGGTTGTAAAAGCCTCCCCCTGCACGAACGGGGCAAAAATCCTGCCCTGTTGCTCAGCGGGAATGCCCCTGCCCGTGTCCGACACCTTGAACAAGAGGTCCACCTCCTCGCCGTCTTGAGCCGCCGATTCCACGGTGACCTTCACTTCGCCGCGATCGGTGAACTTGATGGCGTTGCCGATCAGATTGGTCAGGACTTGCCGTAGCCGCAACGCATCGCCGAGAACCGTCGCCGGCGCGTTCTCGGCAACCGCACGCGTCAACCGCAAGCCTTTTTCCTCCGCCCGTATCTGCAGCGTCTTGGTCGTCGCCTCAATGAGGTCCCGCAGATTGATGGGAGCGATCTCCAGTTGCAGGCTATCGGCCTCCATTCGGGAGAAGTCAAGCAAGTCGTCCAACAATCCCAGTAGCGACCGGGCCGACTGCTGCACGGTTTCCAATTGATCGCGGAGGTCGGCCGAAAGCTCTTCATGCAAGGCCAAATCCGTCATGCCGAGAATCGCGTTCATCGGCGTCCGCAACTCATGACTGATGTTCGCCACGAACAAGCTCTTGTAACGATTGGCGTCCTCCGCCGCCGACTGGGCGGCTTCGGCCTCTTGACGGGCTTTCTGTAGTTCCTGCTCCAACTGCTTGTTGCCCTCGATGTCCGTGGCCGTGCCAAACCACTTCACGATCCGGCCGCTCTCATCGCGCAGCGGCAACGCCCGGCTCAAGTACCACCGCCACTGGCCATCCTTCCGTCGCAACCGATGCTCAACCTCATAATGCTTGCCCGTGGCAACCGCTTCTTTCCACCGACGGACCGCCTCCTCCCAATCGTCCGGGTGCATCACGTCGCGCCACTCCCAAGTGCCGTCTTCCCGCATCGAGAAGCCCTCGAACTCGCGATAACGCTCGTTGATGTAGTCGATGGCGCCGCTGGCTTGCGATGTCCAACCGAGTTGCGGCATGCCGTCGACCAATTGACGGAACTGGGCCGCGCTCTGCCGAAGCCACTCTTCGCCCGCCTTCCGCTCGGTGATGTCTTGCATGATTCTGGCCGTCCCCAGCGGTCGCCCGTCCGCATCGCGAATCAGCCCCGCAGTTACCTGGACCCAAATCGGGCTGCCATCCTTGCGAACGTACCGTTTTTCCGCCTCGTAACTGTCGATCTCCCCGCGACGCAGACACAGGTATCGCTCCCAATCACTCTCGCGATCCTCCGGATGGGTCAGATCGTGCGGCGACATGCCCAACAGTTCGTCCCGGCCGTAACCGGTGATCAGGCATAATGAGTTGTTCACCTGGATGAAGCGGCCCTCCATGTCCACTTGCCCAGCGCCCACGGCAGCGTGGTCAAAAAAGGCGCGAAAGGTCTCTGCCTTTTCGCGAACGAGCGCCTTCTCCCGTTCCTCGCGGTAAAACTGCGCCACGAGGCTGACCAAGCCCCCAGTGCCGAAGAATATCAAGGTGCCCACCGCTTCCCGGGCGTCGGGCAATGTCATCCCCACTTGCGGAAACTCGTAGAACAGCGCCGCCAGACAGGCCAGGACGGTAGCCAACATGCCCGGGCCAAAACCGGTCAAGATGGCCGCCAGCACGACCGCGGGAAAGAAGGCGACGAAGACCATCTCGCCGCCCAGATACTCCGGTAAGATCAGGCGAAGGATAGCAGCCACCGCCACCGCGATCAGTGCCACCCCATACTGCAACCACTGGGCTCGAACAAACGGATGCATGCCACACCCCCTGAAGAGAAGACGGCGCCTCTGGAAATACCCCGCTTGACCATTCGGCGGCCCGCATGATTCTGTATTCTACCGTGAACCCATGTTCTGAAAAGCATCTGCCACACCGCGCCACGAAAGAACGGACAACTCCCCGGTCGTTCTTCGACCAGGAACACCTGGGGAACGGTAGCCTCAGGTAATTGCTAGCCCTCACATGGCGGTTTGATCGCGTCGTGAAAACGCTGGCATATCAGTTGCAGTAGCTTGTGGGGCCGCCCATACCATTCCTACATCGAATAAACGAAAGGTGCTCTTATGAAACTCAAGGATCTCAACTCCCTATTCGTCCACGAACTGAAGGACCTCTACAGTGCCGAGAAGCAGTTGGCCAAAGCGCTGCCAAAGTTTGCCAAAGCGGTCTCCAACGACGAGCTACGCCAGGCCTTGCAGCAGCACGCCAAGGAAACGGAGAGCCAACTAAACCGCCTAGACGACATCTTTCAACAGATGGACGTTAGCTCACGAGGCGCCAAGTGTCACGCCATGGAGGGAATGATCGAGGAGGCGCAGGATTTGTTGCAGGAAGACATTGAGCCCGAGGTCCTCGACGCCGCGATAATTTCGGCCGCCCAACGCGTCGAACACTACGAAATCGCCGGATACGGGACCGTTCGGTCGTTGGCCGAACAACTCGGCATGAATGATCTAGCCAGCGAACTGCAAACCACGCTGGATGAAGAAAAAAAGACCAACGACAAACTCAACGAGATTGCCCTGGGGCACGTCAACCGCGAGGCAATGATGAGTGGCCAGGGGGGTGAGCAGCGATAAGCTCGCGGGGCAGCCCCCCACTGTGCTTCTCTAGGAAACGGTTTTTCGCCGGCCGAGGGCCGGTGGGAGGCCGTTTTTTGCTGCGCCCCAAGCTGGGACGCGAAGACCTTCCCGACGGGGGTTCTGTCCGTTTTTTCGCGGCAGCGATAAAATGGCCCGACGCGCTACCGCATGGAGGATGCCCCGCATGAGCACGCTGCCGTTCGTTCATCTGCACTGCCACAGCCACTACAGCCTCTTGGACGGCGCCGGCACCATTCGCGGCCTGCTCGAACGCGCTAAGGCCCTGCGGATGAATGGCTTGGCGCTGACCGATCATGGCAATCTGCACGGCTCCTTGAAGTTCTACCAGACGGCCAAGGATCTCGGCGTCAATCCGATCCTCGGCCTGGAAGCCTACATCGCCCCGGGCAGTCGCCGCCTGAAGGAATCGGCCGGCTCGGCCAAGGAAGCCGCCTACCACATTACCCTCCTGGCACGCGATCGCATTGGGTTCCGCAACCTGGTCAAATTGACCTCCGCCGCGTTTCTCGAAGGCTTCTATTTCAAACCCCGCATCGACAAAGACTTGCTCGCCGCACATCACGAAGGCATCATCTGTCTGAGCGGCTGCATTTCCAGCGAATTGAACCGGACCCTCCTGGCCGGCGGCGAAGTCGCTCTGGAAAAAGCGGCCGAAGTCGCCGCCTGGTTCCAAAAACTCTTCGGCAATGACTACTACATCGAGATCCAGAACAATCATCTGGAAATCCAGCGGGTGGCCATGGAAGCCTCGATCGAACTGGCCAACCGAATGGGCATCCCGCTGGTGGCCACCAGCGACGTGCACTACGTCCATCGCGAAGATCACGAGGCCCAAGACATCCTCCTGTGCGTCAACACCGGCAAGTTCCGCACCGACACCAATCGGATGCGCATGGAGACCAACGAGTTCCATCTCCGCAGCCCCGAGGAGATGTACGCCGCCTTCCCCGGTCTCGATGATGCCGTGAAGCGATCGCAGGAGATCGCCGACTCGGTCTCCATCGACCTGGAAATCGGCAAGCGCCACTTCCCGGTCTACACGCCGCCCGAAAACAAGACCCCGGAAGAGTTCCTTTACGAGTTGTGCATCAAGGGACTCAAAGACCGCTACGCCAATTGCCCCAATCGCTACGCCGACGGCAAGTTCTCCGACGAAGTCATCGCCCGTCTCGATCGCGAACTCGGCGTGATCAACAAGCTCGGCTTCGCCAACTACTTCCTGATCGTTTGGGACTATGTCCATTACGCCCGCTCCCAAGGCATCGAGGCCACGGCCCGCGGGTCCGGCGTGGGCGCTTTGGTTTCCTATGCGCTCTATCTGAGCCACGTTTGCCCACTGGAATACGATCTGCTGTTCGAGCGATTCCTCGACGAAAACCGCAAGGAAGCGCCCGATATCGATATCGACTTCTGCCAGCAGCGGCGCGGCGAAGTGATTCAATACGTCAAGGACAAGTACGGCACGGAAAACGTCGCCCAGATCGGTACCTTCGGCACCCTGGCGGCCCGGGCCGCGATTCGCGACTGCGGCCGCGCGCTAGGGCTGCCCATTCCTCGCGTTGACGCCGTCGTCGCCGCCGTCCCCGAAGAGCTGAAGATCAAACTCAAGGACGCCATTGAAAAAAGCGACGAACTAAAGAAGGCCTACGAGTCCGACCCGGAAATCCGCAAGCTGCTCGATCTCGCCAAAGGGATTGAAGGCCTTGCTCGAAACGTCGGCACCCACGCGGCCGCGGTGGTGATCGCCGACCGCCCACTGACCGACTACCTGCCCTTGCAGCACGTGCAGGACAAGAAAGAAGTCATCACGCAATGGGAGATGGGCGACGTCGAACGCGCCGGCCTTCTCAAGATGGACTTTCTCGGCCTGCGCAACCTGACGATCCTCACCAAGGTCATCGACCTCATCGAGCAGACCACCGGCAAGCGGATCGACCCCTACCAATTCCCTCGCGACGACCAAGAAACCTTCGCCCTGCTCTGTCGCGGCGAGACCAAGGGCGTGTTCCAGCTGGAAAGCGGCGGCATCCGCGACCTCTTGCAGCGAATGAAGCCCGACAATTTCCTCGACATCATCGCCACCAACGCCTTGTATCGCCCCGGCCCCTTGGAAGGCGGCATGGTCGACGACTACATCGAGGTCAAGCACGGCCGCAAGCAGGCCGAGTACAAGCATCCGGTGATGAAGGAAATCCTGGAAGAGACCCACGGCGTGATGGTCTACCAGGAACAAGTGATGCGGATTCTCAATAAGCTCGGCGGCATCAAGCTGGCCAACGCCTATAGCTGCATCAAGGCGATCAGCAAGAAAAAACTCGACATGATCGCCAAGTACCGGGAAGAATTCGTTAACGGCGCCCACGAGCAGGGCCTGTCGAAGAAAGAGGGCGAAGAACTCTTCGGCCTGATCGAAAAATTCGCCGGCTACGGCTTCAACAAGAGCCATTCCACGGCCTACGCCCTGATCGCCTACATGACGGCCTTCCTCAAGGCCCACTACAAGGTCGAATTCATGGCGGCCTTGCTCTCCAGCGATATCACCGGACGCAATTTCAAACGCAAGGACTCGCTGGTCGAGCACATCGAGGACTGCCAGCGGATGCAGATCATTGTGCTGCCGCCGGATGTCAACCGCAGCGGGGCCGAATTTACCGTGCAGGAAGGACAAATTTGCTTCGGCCTCTCCGCCATCAAAGGCTGCGGTGGCGGCGCCGCCGGGGCTATTGCCGCCGAACGCGCTGCCCGTGGCCCCTTCCGCAGTCTGTTCGATTTCTGCGAACGGCTCGACCCCAGCATGGTCAACCGCACGGCCATCGAATCCCTGATCAAGGCCGGCGCGTTCGACTCGCTCGGCGCGCGACGCTCACAATTGTTCGCGGCCATCGACCGCGCGCTGCAGGCGGGCGCGGCAGCGGCCACGGACCGCCGCTGCGGACAGATGGGCCTGTTCGGCAGCGAGGACGAAGAGAATCAACCCAATGCCGGCGCATTGAATCTGCCCGACGTGCCCGACTGGGAACCGCGCGACCAGATGAGCAAGGAAAAAGAGGTCCTCGGCTACTACTTGTCGTGCCACCCGCTGGCCGAGCACGAGAAGACTCTGGCCACCTACTGCACGCACACCTCGACCGAAGCCGCCGAACTGAAACACCGCAGCGAAGTCATGCTCGGCGGAATGTTGGCGGCCATCAAGCTCTCGCACACCAAAAACCCCAAGCCGGGCAGCCCCAGCCGCTACGCGATGTTCGACCTCGAAGACACCGAAGGCATCATGCGCTGTATCGTCTGGCCCGATCAGTTCGCCATCTACGAAGAACTGATCAAGCCTGACGCCATCGTCGCCATCCGCGGCGCGATCGACAAACGCCCCGGCAGCGAGGAAGCAAACCTGATCGTCAACGAGATCATCCCGCTCGACGAACTCACCACCCGCTACACCCGTGGCGTGTTGATCCGCGTGCAGGAAGAGGGCAACGCCGCGCACACGCTCAGCCAGTTGCATGAAATCCTCCGCGGTTACCCCGGCAACGGCGAATTGCAGCTGCTCTTCTGCCTGGCCGACGGCAGCCGGGTCGCCTGCCGCTGCGATACGATGCGCGTGGCGGTGGAAAATGAGCTGCGCCAACGGGTCGACCAGCTTCTCGGCCCTGGCAACCTCCGCCTCCTAACCGCTACGCCGAGCCATGGCAACGGACGCGGCAACGGTCGCTCCCGACGGTAGGCCACGGCAATCGCTCTTAATGCTTTTCAGCCAAGGCCTTAGGCCGAAGAACATCGCCCCGATAACCGGCCGACGAGGGCTGCTTTTTCGGCAGTGTCGACGACCCTTGCTTGCTTTGCCTAACTTGCCTAATTATGATCGTAAAGGTATAAACAAATAGACTTTAACTCGCTCCCGCCCGCGGTCCGCTTCTTCGGCCTCCCGCGGGAGCGTACCGGACACGATCTTCGCGATGGGAGAGAAGGCCATGCTGTGTCGAGGACTGCAACGTTGGTCAGCCGGATGGCTGGCAGTCGGAATCATCTTGTCGGTTTCCTCGATGGCCTCGGCGCAAACCAATGGCGGTGGCAGTGACACCCCCTTGGCCGGCGTTCGCGTCGATGCCGACGGCGTGCTGCGAACCAAGATCTTCTCCGATCCCGGCGGCCAACTGATGCGGGAGCGGATCCAGTCCGCCAAGGCGACGTTGGACCCGAAACTGCGCGACTACAGCAAGCTGCGAAAAATCTCGCTCAACCGCTTGGAACAGACGATTATCGATCACCAGGGGACACTGACCGACGAAATGCGGTACATGGCCGGATTGCTCCGCGTCAAGTACGTCTTCTACTACCCGGACAGCAAGGACATCGTGTTGGCGGGACCTGCCGAGGGCTGGGTGCCCGACGTCACCGGTCGAGTTGTGGGCCTCACGTCCCGGCGACCGGCCATCCAACTTCAAGATGTCGTCGTCGCCCTGCGAACCTTCCCGCCGGGAAATCAGTCCTCGCCGATGATCGGCTGCTCGATCGATCCCACCGCCGAAGGTTTGGCCGCCATGCAGCAGTACCTCCGCCGCAATCGGCCCAATCCCAACGAGCCGCAGCCGTTTGTTGAAGGTTTGCGAAACAGTCTTGGATATCAATTGGTAAGCGTGCACGGTGTCTCGCCGAAAACGCACTTTGCCCAAGTGATGGTCGAAGCCGACTATCGCATGAAACTGATCGGCATCGGACTGGAACGGCCGCCGGTGAAGCTCGTGAGCTACGTCGAGCGGGCCAGGCCCGGCGATGTCGGCCGCAATGCCATGCAGCGGTGGTTCTTCGTCCCCGACTATCAGTGCGTCCGTGAGACCGAGGATCGCCTGGCGATGGAACTCGTCGGCGATGGCGTGAAATTAGTCGGCGAGGATGAGGTGGTCATGGACGGCGGCGAACGACGTCAGGCTGCTCGCGGCAACCGCGCCAGCCAGGACTTCGTCATCAATTTCACCAAGCGCTATCCCGAGTTGGCCGAACGGTCGCCGGTGTATGCCGAATTGCGCAACCTGATTGACTTGGCGATCGCCGCCGCCTACATCCAACAGCAAGCCTATTACGAAAAGGCCGACTGGAAGATGGAGTTCTTCGGCGATGAGAAGTCGTATCCGGTCGAAACCTACGACATTCCCAAGACCGTCGAATCGGCCGTTAATGCGATCTGGAAGGGCCATACGCTGATGACCCCGATCGGCGGCGGTGTCACCGTCCAACCGACCAAGGCCTTCGAATCCGGCAACCTATTGCCCGACGAGAAGGGCAAGATTTCCAAGCTCCACGAGTCGATCAAGCCCAACCTGGCCAAGGGCCAGTGGTGGTGGGACTAAGGGCCAATCTCGCTGTTCCTCTCGGCTTCGCCTGGCCATGCTCGCGCGCTCGCGCGCATGGCTTCCCGGGCCGAGGGCCTCAACCGTCTGCGCGGCAACGGCAACCTCCGTCGCCCTTCTTGGCCGTCGAAGCTTTTCTTGCCGTCGCTTTCCCCGCCGACTTCTTCGTCGACGCACAATGGCAGTACTGCTGAAACTTCTTCAGGCATCGCTGCCGCGCCGACGGACAGTCCTTGACGAACTTCACAAAGCACGCCAGCCGCTCGAGCACCTCGGCATCCAGCACGTGTTCGAGTCGGCAGGCGTTGGCGTCGGCAATGCCGTGCTCGAGCGAAAGGATCTCCATGAAGAACTCGCGAACGATTTCGTGCCGACGAATGATCTCCGTAGCGATCTTCTGCCCGTCGGGGGTTAGCGTCGCCGCTTCATAGGCGCTGTAATTGACCAACTGTCGCTCGTTAAGACCACGCAGGGCTGCCGTGACCGTCGACTTGTGAACCGACAGGGCGGCGGCAATGTCCCGCACCCGGGCAACGCCCTTGGCCTCGACCAACCAGGCAATCGCCTCAAGATAGTCCTCCATCGAGCCCGACAATCCCGCTGCTTTGCTCATCATACGCTGCCTGTGCTGCCTGCACCGCTGCCAACGGCGCTTTTTTCCTTCTGCCCCGCCAAGGCCACCGAAACGGCCGCTTCACCTGACTGCTTCCGGTCGATTCGTGCCCTCTCTTACTATACCGGCTAATCCACGCGCCCCCAAGCCGCTTGACCGCCGCGACGCCCCGATTAGGAGTGCCACAAGGGCGCGGGCAGCGACCGAAGGTTGGTTGCGGGAGCCCAGTTTCGCCGTGGAACCGTCAGCCGACCATAGCCTTGCTTGTTGAATACCCAAATCAAGCTGCCGCGAGAGCTTGGGGTCGTTTTCTCTGCCCTGTCGGACAGCGTTTTGTGGTCAGTCGCCGTTTTCTTGCCGCCTGCTGTTGACAGGTGTGCCGCGGCGCGGTAAAAAGTTTGATGTTGTAAACATTGTACGTCCTATACAACTTCAACATCCAACGGAGACTCGCATCGTGGCCTGTGACTCGGACCGCCCTGCCCTTGGCGACGGTCGCACCCTAAAAATCTGTCGCGACCCCAGCGATTCCCGTTCGAAATGCCAACGCATCACCGGACGCGTGCTGCCCTCCGAAGAGCTGCTCCGCGGCGAGCGTGAGCTGCTCATCCTGCACGAAAACCAGCTCTACCGGCTGCTCCGCACCCGCAATGGCAAATTGGTCCTTCATAAGTAAACAATCCCTAATGACCGCAGAGGGTATGTAACAATGGCAACCCCAGCCCGATGTCGGCGGAATCGTGAACCCGCGTTGCATTGCTTTGCTAAATACCAATAAACCGCTTCGACTGCCGTCGACGGCGGTGATCGAAACAACCGAGCTCGCTCGGTTGAAATAGCCAGCCAGCCTCCGGCGATCACGGCTGCCAGATCGCCTCGGCCAGCCAGCCTTCTCTTGCGTCCCTGCGGCCTGTGCCCCGGGACGCTTTGCGTACCTTGCTGGCAAATCTTTGGCCGTTCCCTGGAGGATGAAATGATGGGGTATCCAAGTCCTGCCCGACCGCGTCGGGCCTTCTCGCTCGTCGAACTGCTGGTGGTGATCACCATTATTGGCATGCTGATGTCGATTCTGTTGCCGGCGGTGCAGGCCGCCCGCGAGTCGGCCCGGCGCATCCAATGCGCCAACCATCTCAAGCAGCTCGATCTCGCCCTGCACAACTACAGCGCTCAATACAACTGCTTCCCCGGTCTAGGCGCGAGCACCAATCTGAGTTTTTCGGTGCAAGCACGGCTGCTGCCCTATGTCGAACAAGGCAACTTGCAGAACATCATCGACTTCACCCAGCCGCTCTACCTCGGCTCGAGCCATGCCCAGACGTTAAACCCCGCTCAGGCAACGGCGGCAATGACTCGCGTCGGCATTCTTCGCTGCCCGAGCGACGCGGCCGCCGACACCTACGTCGTCTCCAGCAGCGAGACCTTGGCTGGCGGCAACTACATGATCTGCGGTGGCTCGGGCGTCGACACCAACTACGACTTCCGCTATCCCACCGACGGCCTGTTCTACTATGGCTCTGCCCTGCGCTTCCGCGACATTAAAGACGGGGCCTCCAACACGATCGTCTTTTCGGAAAGCCTGTTAGGTACCCGCAGCAACCAATCCTCGCCGCCGATCCCGCCGCGCGGCTCGGATCGACTGATGGGCTCTCTCGGCGGCTCCCCCAACTCCGGCGCCCCCGGCTTGTCCGGCATCAATAACCCCGACCTCGCCACCTACGCTGCCGCCGCAACGACCTGGTCCGGCAACCGTGGCTTCGGTTGGATCGTCGGCAAGCCGCTGGCCGTCGCCTTCAATGCCTACCTGTCGCCGAACGATCCTATCCCTGACATGCAATCGATGGGCATTGGTTTCTTCGCTGCCCGCAGCGCGCATCCCAATGGCGTCAACGTCGGCATGGGTGATGGGAGCGTGCGATTTGTCAACGACAGCGTTCAGCCGGCGATATGGCGAGCGTTGGCCACCCGCGCCGGTGGTGAAGTCGTTGAATCCTTCTAGAGCGAAGTCTGACACGTACCAGCTTTGTGTTCACGGTCGCCTGACATCTGTTTTCTTTCACCACTGGAGGAGTTTATGATGGCTTTTTCTCTCTGTCGTCGCCGAATTGCGTGGCTACCTGTCTACCTTTTGGTCCTCACCGTCGGTTTGGCCGCACAGCCCGCTCACGCCGCTCCCGGCTTGCTGTTGATTGCCCATGGCTCGCCTAGTCCCGAATGGAATCGGCCGGTGCTCCAATTTGGCGAGCGCGTGGCCGAAACGCTCACCAAACAGGGCAAGTACAAGGCCGTCCGCACGGCGTTGCTCGAGTCGTCCCAACCCGACGTGCCCACCGCGATCGCCGAACTGGAAGCGGCCGGCTGTGACCGCATCGTTGCCATTCCGCTTTTCATCGCGCCGACTGGCCACACGCACTTCGACGTTCCTGCCGTCCTCGGCATCTACACCTCGGCGAAGACGTCAGCAACGCTGGCCGAAGAAAACGCCCAGGCGGCACGCCCGCGGGTGCCGATCCTACTGACCGAGACCCTCGCCGATAGCGAAGTGCTCGACCGCTATGCGGCCGACGAAGTCCGCAAGCTGTCGAAGTCACCCGGACAGGAGGCGATTGTCTTCCTCATCCACGGTGACCCCGACCACGCCCTGCTCGTCGAACGGTTGATGCGCCGGGTGACTTCCCGTTGCTGCGGTGAGTCGGGAATCCGTTATGGTGATTGGGCCTCGATCGCCATGGGCCAGGAATATGGGCAAGCGCTGGCGGCAATCACGCGAGCTAAGGAACAGAAGCAGCAGGTCCTCGTTGTCGGTCTCTACCTGGCGACCACGGCGGCGAAGATTCACCAGCGCAGTGCCCGCGGGCACCACCACGGACACGGCCCCGCCGCCGGCAACCAAGGCCCCGATCCGCGGCTCAGCCTTTCCACGCAGGCCCTGATCAACCACCCTGCCCTGTTGGATTGGGTCGTGAAAACGGCGCAGAGTGCAGCGTCCGGTGAGCAGAAGACGTAGATCCGCGTGAGAATTGCCGGTCGTGAGCGCAGGCCAACCTGCCTGCATCACGGCCGGCGTATTTCTCAATGCGTCAGCACCACGCGTAGATCGCAAACGTTCGTGTGCGTCGGCCCGGTCTTGATCAGAGCTCCTAATGGCTCGAAAAAGCGATAGGCGTCATTGCGGGCGAGAAAATCGTGCTCGTCGAGCCCCTGTGCACGTGCCCGTTCGAGCGCGTCTGCATCCAGGATCGCACCCGCGGCATCCGTCGGTCCGTCCTCGCCATCGGTGCCGCCCGAAAGCAGAGTGAAACGGTCGCTGCCACTCGCACCAAGCTCGCAAAGTGCCGCCAGCACAAGTTGCTGATTGCGACCGCCCAGCCCGCGTCGCGATGCATCGACCAACGAGACGACCGGCTCGCCGCCGCTAATCAGGCACCGTTTGCCCGGCGTCGCCCGAAGCTCCCGCGATTGCTGCGCCAACTGGCGACCGACGTCTTCGGCCAATCCCTCCGATTTGTTCGCGCTGGTCGCGGACACAACCTCATAACCGAGTCGCCGCGATTCCTCGGCCGCAGCCGCCACGGCCGTGCCGTTGTTGCCGATCACCAGATTGGTCGCCGCAATTCGCCCCCTACTCTGCATCATTCCTGAATAGCCGGGGGCTAACAGCCCTCGGTCCTCATGGGCAGAATCCCCCGCTGCCATCGCCGCGTCCTCTCCGGCGGCTGTTGAACGCCCGTTGTTTTCCAAGTATTCAAACACGACGGGCGAAATTCCCGCCTGGCGGGCACGAAACTGCCGCAGCACCTGCAGAGCCGCTTGCGGCGTCGAGGTATCCGGCACGGTAGGACCGGAGGCGATCACATCCAGCGGATCGCCGAGCACATCGGAGATGATCAGCGACACGAGCCGTCCGGCCCGACACGCCCGCAACAGCCCGCCCCCCTTGATCCGGCTCAACTGCTTGCGGACCGTGTTAAGCTGCTCGATGTTCGCGCCCGAGGCGCTCAAGTGCCGGGTCACCGCCAGCTTGTCCGCTAGGGTGATTCCTTCCACAGGCGCCGGCATTAGCGCCGAGCCGCCGCCGGAAATCAAGCACAAGCACAGGTCCTCCGGCCCGGCTGCCTCAACCAGCCGGAGTATTTCGGCCGCCCCAGCGACGCCCTCCGGCCGCGGTTCATTGACCCCGGCGGGTCGTGCCGCGTGGAGGTGGATTCGCGACAGCGGTCGCACGCAATCGGCGGGCACGTTGACCCAGCCGACGAGCTCCTTTTCGGCCATCACTTGCCGGCCCAAAATCTCTTCGACGGCCTCGGCCATGCCCGCCCCCGCCTTACCCGCTCCTACGACAATGACGCGGCGAATCGCGTCCAGTGGCAGAGATTGGTTTCCGATGATGAGCGCCCGGCCATCGACGCGCAGCGCCTGTCGCACCAACCGCGGCGACCGCACGGCGTCCACCCCCACCTGCCAAATCCGCAGCGCATCGTTACGAAGGTCTAAGGTATCCACTAAATCCTAAATCCTAAATTCCCTCAGCCCCTCGTCACCCTCAGACATCCCAGCCATTGGTGCTCGGCCTCGATGATCACCTGGCCGAAATTATTTGGCTCGGCGGCGCGAAGGATCAAACCCGCCACGACCGGCTGGTTTTGGACTTTGAAGATGCCAGCGACGCTCGACCATGCCGATCCCTTGCCCCCATCGCCGGGCAGTCGAACATGGTTGAACACCAGATGGGCAAAGCCTCGGGCGCTAACCTGATTCGGCCAGCGAAAGATCGCCGGCTGTTGGGCCGCCGCGACTTTGGCCAGTCCTGGCAAGATCGAGTCGAACAACCGCGGCAACTGGTCCTCGTCGGGCAGATCGCGAACACGGCCCGCCGGAGCAAGCACGATCGCCGCGAGACGAACCGGCGTGTGATAGAACTCCAACACGGGCGGCCCGGGCGGCGGCCCTTCCTGCGAGAGCGACCCGATTTCGATTCTCAAATCGGCCGCCGAGGGCACAGCGTTTCGCTTCCGCCGTCGCCAAACCTTCCAAACGACATACAAAACGACTATCGCAACCGCCGCCGGCAAGACGTATTGAAGAACGCCGCCCGCCACCGAATTGACCAAATCCGTCAGTTTGTTGAGTTGTTGCTGCATGATCAATGTCTGCTCATTGAGCGGTTTCCCAGGCAACGGTTCGTAGCGATGCACCGCACCACGGGCAGTACTCAATTCTCACCACGGAGCTTCCACCATCGTGGACAATCAACCCGTAGGCACCATGCCTCTCAGAGTATGACACAAGATTGTCGGGACAATCTTCTGGATTCGGGTGTTCGAAACACCGGTAATTGACCTGATCGGTCATCATTTGGCAACAATGGTGACTCATTGCGGAATCCTTCCTCGAACTAGCTTGGTTCATGCTAATCGAGCTTATCGCTCTGAGCAACTGCCATCACTACCGCTGCGTCAGCACGGCCGATCGTTCCAGCACCTGAATTGCCACGTCATCGAGCCAAGCTTCGCCGATGCCCGACAGGGCGAAGGTCACGCACATCGGCCCCGCCTGCGGCGCGACGCGATACATGGCGAAGTGCCGCCACTCCTTGGTCGGCCCAATCCGGTCGGCCAAGGCCTCGCCAGAGAACGAGTCGACGACCAAGAGACCGTCACTGCTAGCGGTGATCGGCCCCGGCACCCGCACCCAGCCGTGAATGCAGACAATCTGCCCGGCCTCGATCGGCACGGTTGGGCTGGTAAATAGAATCGGCGGACTTTCCACCACCGCCGGCGGATTCTTCGCGTCCGTCGGCGTCACCAACAGCCGTACGCCCAGCCGCCCGCTCCGCGCCGCCTGGGGCAATAGGTCCACGCTTGCTTGAACCGTCGGCGCGGGATGAAAAATATACCGCCAACCGGTTCGCATCATCGTGCCGATGTCTTCGAAATCGCCGCCGGCCAGTTGATTCTGACTGAAGCGACAATTGCTCAATCGATCGATCAACCGCCAATGACAGGGCAAGGTGCCATAACTGACGGCCGCCGGGCTGGTCACCGGGGATACCAACCCTTTGATGGCCCCTTCCCAATAGGCCCGCTCAATCAACCGCAGCGAACGCATTGCCCGCTGCGCGTTCAACGCCGCGCTCAGGGCATCGCCCGCCGGCAATTGGCTGTCACAAAGCTGCAGGCTCTTCCGCGCCGTGGCCAACCACTTCGGCAAGGCGGGGACCGACGTTCGCGTTGCCAGTTGAGCGGCGATCGCCTGCACCGTGTTGAACTTGTGCACTGCCAGGTGTCGCTGCAACTCCGCCGCACGGCGTCCCATCTGCGCCGCCCGATGGTGCACCGCGCTAATAATCAGCGGATCGTGGGCGAGGAGAACCTCGGTCGCCAGCCCAAACTCGTCCAGCGTCACCGACATGCCCCCAGCCACGCGCATGTGCCGCAGCGATTGCACCCCGCTCGGCGTCAACTCGTAGGCACTGCTGGCCTCCGGCACGCCCGGCGCCACGAGCGTCAACGAGTTGGCCGCTGACTGCTCGGGCACGAACTGTGCCCCCGGCGACGACCACAACGGCAGCAGCAATCGGCTATGGTCGGTACGAAGCACGGCCCCAGTTACTTGCGGTAAATTCGACTCGGCCGTAGCGATGCAACTGCCTGCCGCCGCCCACGGCTCGAGCAATTCCAACTCCAGGTTAAGAAGTTCCAACGCCATCGCCCGCTGCCGCGTGTCGGGATCCGGCGCATCGAGCGGGGACTCGGATACAAAGACCAGGCCTCGGCTGCCCGAAGCCACCGCCGTGCAAGCCAGCAATTGCATCTGCTCGGCGGCCACGCTCAGCGGCGGCGGGGTGCCCGGTTCGAGCGCCACCAACTGTTGCCGGATCGCTTCATTGGGCTGGGTCTGAACCGTGGTCCAAATCGGCGTGCCCAGGCTGGCCAACAGCGGCTGTTTCCGCACCCAGTTGGCATACTCCGCCATTTCCAGCGTCGTGCCTAGAGGCCGACGATCGATCAACAACAGATTGGCTGGCCGGCTGTAGGCCCGCAAGTTCGTTCGCGGCCGGCAGACCAACGGCCGCTTGCCGCGACGATCGGCGGCCTGGACTTGCTCGGCCCAACGCTGGGTTGCCTCGACCTCGGCCTCGGTCAGGTCGCCACCGAGATCCCAGGCCAGAACGCAATCGAACTGGGGGCCAAGGTCGGCCATCGCTGGGACCGGCATTGCATTGGCGACCGTCGCCGTTTGTTCTTCGCTGATGGTTGGACGCGGTGGCGGGCAGATCAGCCACATATTCAGGCGATCGGCTTCCTCCAACAACTCCGGCGCCGGCAACCTCTGTAACCAAATTGCGTTAAAACCAAGCTGCTTCAAGAAGGCCAGCGGTTCGCCGCGATGCTGGATAATCCGCGGAAACATCGGCCGGCCATCGACCATGAGGACCGATCCCACCAGCCTGACGTTCCTTCGTGGCGGCGATAGACGCGCGTCCGCGGCGCGCGGCCCTCGCAAGGGATCATTGCCTCGCGCGGCCCAAGACGAATTCACGTCCCCACGGACGCCGTAACCATTTCCCACCGGCGGCAGCGGCCTCACCGTCCGCGCCTCGGCGTCGACCGGCGGCAACCGCACCGGCACCAACGGCCCCGCCGATGGCGTCGTCGAGCCTGGCGGCGAAGAATGCGAGGCAGACGCACCGCCCACGCTCGTCGAGGCATGGCCCTCGACCTCCAAGTCGTCGATCCAGAGATTGGTCACCGCCGGCCCACTGTAGACGTTCAACAGCACGGCCTCGACGTACGCCTCGCGATCGTCGACCTGTGGCCCCAACTCCATGCGTAGGATGTGCACCTGCCGCTGCAAGAGGCGAGGAAGGCCGTCCAATTTCAGTCGCTGCCATTGCCCCGCGTCACTGTAGCTGGGTCCGCTCAAGACGGTCACCAGCGGCCGCCCGCTGCGAGGATCGGTGGTGCGCGGCAAAACGATCCGAAGCGCCAATTGCGGCCCGGCCCGATCGGCCTTCACCCAGAGGCTCGGGGCCAACTCCTCGATCACCCGGGGGCGACCGACATCGTGAGCGATGTAGATGTACGAGCCTGCCTCGGCCTCGATCCGCAGCCATTCTGCCCCGCGGCCGGAATGCCCGTCGCCCTGCACGCGGGCGTGCTGGACAAGGCGATAACGGGCATCGCTTTCCGCTGCCCGCCACGACGGCGGACCGGCTTCGAAGCTCTCTTGCCAGACGGTCTGCGCGCAGGCGGCGTCGACGATGGACCCCATGGCCATCGCGGCGGCGGCAACGAGCGTGAGCCACGTTCGGCGAGGCATTGATTGTTGAAAAAGGACAACACGGCTGGGCGGTCTTGCCACCACGACGTAACTGGTGCTTGTATCAGGATTTGCGAATAGCATCCAGACCAAACGTGGTGCTTTGTCAACACGGCCAGCGGCGGCGCAAAACGACCCACAATCCGCAACGCCTTTCTTTTCAAGAACTTAGAACTTCGGCCTTGGCTCCAACGGCCTCTCGGCATGCCTCGTGCTTTTTGGCATTGGCATTCTCAACCATCGAAGGAGCACCCATGAGCGAGCAGTCCACCAACGTCCACGAGAACAATGAGATCCCCCGCGAGGTCCTGGAACTGGTCGAAGCGATCGCCAAACTCCCCGAGGAACAGCGCGGCGTCGTGGAACCGTTTCTGAACCGGGTGGTCGATAGCAATCGTCGTCGACGTCGGATTCTCTCGCTGGTGCAGGACGCCCTCGGTCAACTGCGATTGGACATGAAGTATCTGGCCTTTGACCTCGAAGCCACCCGCCGCGAACGCGACGAGTATCGCCGCAAACTGGAAGGCAGCGTCGAATAGCGGTCGCGGCTCCGGCCACGGCCTGGGACAAGAAAATCGCGAACCTTTCTTACCCTCGCCGCCACCGGCCAAACCACTCCGCCGGAGGGATTGTGGCGCCGGCAGGCGTCCCATAGTATGAACAAGGGAAGCGTCCCTCACCGGACGCCCGCCCTGTTGCGGACGAATGCGTGTCGGTGCTTGTCGCACGGCCGTGCCAAGGGTTGCCCCCTTTGCCGGCTGCACCCTCGTCAACTCCGCCTCCGAATCAACGGAGCCCATCTGGCCGCAGTGTTCCGACGGTACCGGCATGGATTTACAGACAGCCGAACAAGTTGCCCAACGCGCCTTCGATCTGGGGCTCATTGACGAGCGCCAGTTGCAGACCGTTTGGGCTGGCTTCGGAAGCCATAACGTCCCCATCGAAGAGTTCGTGCAGAGCCTCGTCCGCCGCGAGTTTCTCACCAACTACCAGGTCGAAAAACTCTTCAAGGGCGAGCGCAGCGGCTTCTTCTTCGGCGACTACAAGGTCCTCTATCTCGTGGGCCGCGGCAGCTTCGCACGTGTCTACCGGGCCGTTCATCGCAAGAGCGGCAAGGTCGTCGCGCTGAAAGTGCTCCGCAAGGCCTTCAGCGATAACCCCGCCCAATCCAGCCTGTTCGTACGCGAAGGGCGCGTCGGCTGCGCGTTGCGGCACCCGAACATCGTGCCCATCTACGAGGTGTTCTCCAAGGGACGCAATCATTTTCTCGTGATGGAGTTCGTCGAAGGCCGTAACCTTCGCGAATTCGTGCGAATCCGCAAGAAGCTCAATCCGATCGAAGCTACCCGGATGATGATCGGCATCGCCGACGGCCTCCGCTACGCCTTCGACACCGCCCGTCTGACGCACCGCGACCTGAAGATGAGCAACGTCCTGGTCTCCAGTCGCGGTGACGCCAAGTTGGTCGACTTTGGGCTGGCGTCCATGGACGAAACGCTTTCCGACGACGCCCTGGCCGATTTGCCCAATACCCGCACCGTCGACTATGCGGCCCTGGAACGCGCGACCGGCGTCCGCAAAGACGACGTCCGCAGCGACCTCTACTTTCTGGGCTGCATCTACTACAACATGCTGACCGGCCAGCCGCCGCTGTCCGAAACCCGGGACCGCCTGCAGCGGCTGAGCAAGCAACGCTTCCTCGACGTCATTCCCATCCAGAAGGCCGATCCCTTGTTACCCGGCTGCGTCACGATCGTCGTGAACCGGGCGATGATGCTCGACCCCGATCGCCGCTACCAATCCCCCGCAGCCATGCTGGCCGATCTCCGCACGGCTGCCAAGCGCCTGACCGAAGGCGGCGCGGACACCGACGATCCCTCCGACAGCTCAAGCCTGCGAGCGGAAGTCGAACGCTCGATCCTCGTCGTCGAATCCGACGGGCAAATGCAGGACATCTTTCGCAAGGGCTTCAAGCAAGCTGGCTTTCGGGTCCTGGTCACCGCCGACCCCGATCGGGCTGCCGGCCGAATCCGCCAAGACCCCACCGTGGCCGACTGCATGCTGTTCAATGCCCAGCAGATCGGTAAACCCGCCGTCGACACCTTCAATCAATTGGCCCAGGACAAGCGGACCGAAACCCTCCCGGCAATCCTCCTGTTGGACGAGAATCAACGGGGATGGAAACCGCTGGCCAAGACCGGACCCCGCCGGGTGGTGCTGATGATGCCAATCACCATGCGTCAGCTTCGCACGGCGCTCGAACAGCTTTTGCCCGACAGCGCCAAACCGTCGCCGAGCGGGACCTGATCCGGCCAGCGATTGACGGAGTCTCGCCACTCCCTATAATGGCCGCAAGGTGGGCTGCTAGCTGAATCTGCGGCCAGGGATTTTTTGTACAGGCGTTGCCGTTCCCGCCGTCGTCGAGCCCAAGAACGACGGGAAGCAACACCGCGTTGAGGAGAGAGAGATATGGAGAACGTCACGGAATTGAGCGACCGCGATTTTGACCAGGAAGTGTTGCAGTCAAATGTGCCGGTGCTCGTCGACTTCTGGGCTCCCTGGTGTGGCCCCTGCCGCATGATCGCCCCGATCGTCCAGGAATTGGCCGCCGAGAACGTCGGCGCCCTTAAAGTGACGAAGATGAACATCGATGACAGCCCCAACACGGCTGCCGCCTATGGCATTAGCAGCATCCCCACGATCATGATCTTCAAGGGGGGCGAGGTCGCCGATCGCTTCGTCGGTGTCCAGCCGAAGAAGCGATTGCAGGACGCGATTGACCAGATCAACGCCTAGCTTGCCTCTTCTGCGCCGCCAGCCCAACTACCCCCCCCTTTGCTCTCGGCAACATCTCTAGCAACCGCTCCGCGAGTTCGATTGAACTTGCCCTGCGGAAGTGCCGATGGAGTAGACTAGGGTGAGTTTGCCGGCTGCGCGGATTTTGCCGCGCAGATCCGGAAGCCTCCGTGGTCGAGCCGCTATGCCCAAGTCTGACTCCAGTCGCGCCTCGAAATCGAAAGCTTCCCGGGAGAAGGACTGCCGTCGTGGCAAGCCCGCCGGTTCGGTTCGCGTCGATGGGCCGCACGAGACGCCCGAACTTAACACCGAAGGCTCCGCTGGCCTTGTTGTCCCGCCAGCTTCTGGGAAAGCGCTTGTCATTGTCGACGAGAGTGCCGCATCGCAGTTGGAGTTGCAGGCCTCGCAATTGTCGACGCTGCTCCGTCAACGGCAGCGAGACTTGGACCATCGCGAGGCCGCGCTAAACTCTCAGGCGGCCCAACTCGAAGCCGACGCCCGCACCGCCCGCCTCTGGCTCGACGAGCAGCGTGCCGACTTGGCCGTTCGCGGCGACAACCTCCACCACAAAGAGCAGGATTTGGCCGTCCGCATCGAGGCCCTCGCCAAGCGCGAGGAAAATGTCGCAAGCAAGCAGGCCGAACTCGCGCAACGCGAGCAGCGGCTAGCGGCCCGCGAAAAAGAGTCCCTCGCCCGGGAACAGAACCTGGCGCGCCGCGAACAGACGCTGGGCCGGCGAGAATGCGAGTTGGAACATCGCCTCGCGCGGCTCGAGGAAAACGAAAAGTTCGCCGTCCACGACCCCCTCAATTCTTCTGACGAGACGCTCTGCGAACCACGGCAAGGGGCGGCCGAAAAAGTCCGCTTGGAACAGGCTACCGCCGACCTGGAGACACAGCGCCAAGCCTTGCAGCGGCGGGCCGAGCAGGTTGACCAGTCCCAAGCCGCCCTCGCGCGGTTGCGCGACGACCTGTTGCGCGTACATCGCGAAACGCTGGAAATCCGGCTGGTTACCGAAGAGCTTTGGGCCCAATTAAGTTCCGCCGCGCCGCCCGCGGCGCTCACCCAATCACTCGGACAGATCCGCTCGCAACTCGCCGAGCAGTACCAACAAGCCAAAGAGGAACTCGTTCAACAGAGGGATGAACTCGACTCGCTTCGCGGCGAGCTAACAGTTCAGTATGAGCGGCTTGTTGAACACAAGCGCGACGTCGAACGCTGGATAACCGTTTCCCGGACTGATTGCGACCGGCAGGCCGAGCGCGTCCGTGCACGCGAGCAGCATCTCCGCCGCGAGGAAGTGCGGATGCGCGAACAATCGGAGCAATGGGAAGCCGATCGACGCCGTTACGAGAGCGAATTGCGCTTGCTGCGTGCCCAAATCGAAGCCCAAACGACCGAAAACGCTGCCGCCACGTAATCGCGCCGACGCTGCAATCACTTCGCCGGCGTCGCTTCCAAGACCAACGTGTCGTCTGTCCCCAGCGTGTGCTCGAAGCCTGCCTCGGCTGCTGAAACCGCCTTTGGAGCATCTTTGTTCAGCGAAACCGTCCACTGCTGCGCGCCGTAAGCCTTCAGGTCGATGCGCACTTTTTGTGGCTGCCCGGTAATGTTGCTGAAAAACAATGCCAGACGACCCTCGGGGCAACGCCACGCCGAGGTCATCACTTCCCCGCTGCCGGGCAGCAACTTGGGGTCGTGCTGCATGTCGCCGAGGTTCAAATAGTTCAACCACTTCGCTCGCACGCCCAACCAACGGCGGATTACGCCGAACGCTGGTTGATCGGCCGGATCGTTCTTGTCACACAACACGGCCGTCACGTCTTTCACGCCCGGCAGCGCCAACGGTAGGTTCAACGCCGGCAATCGCCCCGCGTGGAAGTCTTGCGCCATCCTCAGCCGCAAGGTTTGGATATCACGAAAGCCATCGTACGGTTCGTGTGACTCCGACAGCACGTACGGGTGATACACGTAGCTGAGCACCCGCACATCCCAATCGAGCAACGCCGCATTGAGCAGACCGATCATCGGCTCGCTGAGAAATTCGTGCGAAATCAACGGTCGCTCCAGACCCTGACTGCGAAAGTAACTCCGAATCTCTTCGAGCATTTTTTCGTGTGATTTCACGTACCAGTTGCCGCCGCGCAGGGGGTGGCCGTGTTGCGGGTTGTCGCATCGCGAGGCGTATGGGTTGAAGCCCAGTTGATCGAGATACACGCCCGCCAAACCGCATTCCGGAATCGGCCGCACCTCGCGCAGGATCTGCTCGCGCCAGAACTGCGTACCCATGCACATTTCGACGAGCAGATAGCCACGCGACTCGATCAGTTCGCCATAGCGATCGGCACCGGTCCCGCGGGTGCGACTCCCTGGCGTACCAAAAGGCACACAACGGCAGCGAAAATCGGTGCCGCCCCCGTACGGGCCCTCGACGTGCGTTCCGCCACGCCAGGTAACGGCATGCGGCAATGCCTTGTCAAAGCCCAGATAGTTGAGCGTGTGCTTGTGGCAGTTGCGATACTCCAAGACATGCACGTCTTGTTTCTTCAGTACGGCCGTCTGCCGTTGTTTCAACGCGTGCATCCACGCCGGCGGATCACCCTCCGGCATGTTGGAGTGGTCCTGAATCTCGGCGCCCAGGGTGTGCACGCCGATCGCCCCGTCGATCCCAAACACCTGGCGCATCCGCGGGAATAGCTCTTCGACCGGCAGCGGCGGATCGGTCGCACAATAAATCCAGACCGTGCTGTTTTTCGCCCACTTCGGCGCGTAGTCCGTCAGCTTTCCACGTTGGCACCAGGGCGCCTCTGCCCTCGTCCAACGGCGGTACAGATCCAATCCGTCCTGCCAATCACCGCGAAAGGTCACGATCGCAATCGGGTACGGAATCCGAAATTCTTGTTGGGCCTTCTGCGGGTCCGGCTGATAGTAGGTCAACTTAATCGAGCGATTCTTCCACAGGATCTTCTTCGTGTAGCCGTCCGGATCGTGCGCCGCGATGTAGAGACCGTCCGGTCCGCCACCCCATGCCACCAGACACTGAATCGTAGCCGAACTGTGCCCTGGGTAGAGCCCGCCCACTTTCGACTCGGCATTGCACAGCGCACGAAACGCACCAGGGCTGGTCACCTGCTGCAGCGAGTCGGCCGCCTGAAGAATCGGAAAGTGGATTTCCGTCGCTTGAATCCCACCCGGCTTGTCGCAACGGGCCGACCAGCGAGCCAGAACCTCGCGCCCTTCGCTGCCACCAGGTTCCAACGTCACCTCCACCCGCAAATTACTCGCGGCGAATCTCCATACGAACCGCGTCTTGCCGCTCTCCGGCTGAACGGTGAACTCGTCGGCCGCCGAGGAGCGAATCAACGTCCCGTCCGACTGCTCAATGGTCCAGAGATCGGCGACCGGGATGATCAAGTTCCTGCCGTCGGCCGCGCTTCGCAGCGAGCTATTGAGGTTCAGAATAGGGAGGTCGTGAGGCCGACGCTCGGGAGCCTTCGTCTGTTGCGAAACGGGCGCGTCGCCATCTTCCCGCGAGGAGGCCGCGAGGCCTCGACCGCCCAACTCGGCCGCGGCCAACAACGGGCTGAGCCACAGAACTGTCAGAAGCGACCACAGGAAAACAGCTCTCATAAGACATTCCCTCACTTTTGTCGCCATTATAGAAGCCCCTTTGCTCAGCTACACCCATCCTTTAGCGGGGTTCCATGTAGCGTCTTCTACGGTTATGATTGTCCGCTGGACCAGGGCACAGAGGAGGGGCAACTCGTGAGAATCGTTTGGCTGGGCTATTTGGCTGTCATCATTGGCTGTTCTCTTTCGGCACACGAGCCGCCCCCGTCCGACACCCTCGTCGGCCATCGCCTTCGGGTCTTTTCCGTGGCTTACAGTCCCGATGGAAAGACGCTCGCCTCGGCCAGTTGGGACGACACGATCAAGCTCTGGGACGTGGCGACGCGCCGTGAGATTGGGCAACTCTGCGGGCACACGAACATCGTTTCTTCGATCGCCTATGCCCCCGGCGGTACCTTGCTGGCATCCGCCAGTTCCGATGGTACCGTCAAACTGTGGGATCTCGAGCAACGGCGAAATACCTCCACCTTGTCTGGCCATGAGGGCGACGTGCTTTTCGTCGCCTTCAGTCCCGACGGCAAGACACTCGCCTCCGCCAGCCTCGACCGGACGATCAAGCTGTGGGACGTCGCGACCGGTCGCAATACGGGCACGCTCGAAGGACACCGGGGAGGCGTGACCGCGGTCGCCTTCAGCCCCGATGGCCAGACACTCGCCTCGGCTGGCTGCGATTGTGATGTGAAGCTTTGGAACCTCCACTCTCCAGAGCGCCCGGTGACCTTGGCCAGTCATCGGGGCATCGTCTACTGTCTGGCTTTTTCCTCGGACGGAAGCATGTTGGCCTCCGGCAGTGGCGATCAGTCGATTCGGCTATGGAACGTGAAGCAACAGACGAGCATCGGCGAACTGCTCGGCTCCAAGAGCAACGTGATGACGGTGGCTTTCTCGCGAGACGGCAAGACCTTGGCCTCCGGCGATGCGAAGTACAAGGTCCGCCTCTGGGACGTTGCCAATCAACAATTACGTGCTAGCTATGAGGGCCATCGCGGCGATGTCAACAGCGTCGCCTTCAGCTTAGACGGCCAAACCGTGGCTTCCGGAGCCGACGACGCCCTGATTCGCCTCTGGAACGTCGCAGACGTGCTCGTGCGTTAGACGCCGGAGGTTCGCTCGCTACGCCGGGAGCTTCCATCCGTTGGGCAAGCTGGTTCCCTTGGCCAGCACCACGATTCCATCGCGGATGCACCCAAAAGCCGTCTCCTCGGTGCTATCGACGCCCTTTTCATTTACCACCCGCACATTGCAGCCGATGCGGCAATTCTTGTCGACAATGGCGCCTTCGATGTGCGTGCCACGACCGACGCCCAGCGGCGGATTGCCGTTAGCCCGATGCGCCGAAATATTCTCCGTCGTCTCGTAGAAATCGTTGCCCATGACGATCGAGTTGCGGATTGTCACATTCGGTCCAATGCGGCAGCGGACGCCAATAACACTGTTCTCGATCACCGCTCCCTGTTCGATAATGCAGCCATCCGAGACCAAGCTGCCACGGATCGTTGCCCCGTCGAGTCTCGTCGGCGGCAGAAACCGGGCGTGCGAATAGATCGGCGCCTCGGCCGAAATCAAATCGAACTGAGCATCCGGCCGGGCCAGTTCCAGGTTGGCCTCGTAGAACGATTTGATCGTGCCGATGTCTTCCCAGTAGCCATCGAACAAGTGCACTTGCACGTGCCGGGTGCGGATCGACGCGGGAAAGACCTCCTTGCCGAAATCGCGGTAATCGGTCTTTTCCAGCACCTCCAGCAGCGTGTCGCGATTGAACAGGTAGATGCCCATGTTGGCCAGACAGTCGCGGCCCCCACTCGGAATGCCCCGCGCGTCAATCCAGGCCGGCTTCGTGCGGACCAACTCGAGTTCTTGCTCCGTCTTCGGCTTTTCCAGGAAACCGACCACCCGGCCACTATCATCCAGTCGCATGATCCCCAGGGAAGATGCCGCCCGGCTGTGGACCGGCACCCCGGCGATCGACACGTCGGCGCCCGACTGGATGTGCGACAGGATCATTTCCTGAAAGTTCATCTGGTACAGTTGGTCGCCCGACAGAATCAGCACGTATTCGATCCCCGGCTGCTCGATGTAGCGGAGATTTTGCCGCACCGCGTCGGCGGTTCCCTGATACCAGTTCGCGTTATCGAGTGTCTGTTGAGCGGCCAGCACTTCGACAAATCCGCCGTCGAACGGGTCGAAGGTGTACGTCGAGCGGATGTGGCGGTGCAGGCTGACCGAATTGAACTGAGTCAACACATAACAGCGGTTCAGCCCGCTATTGATGCAGTTCGACAGGGGAATGTCGATCAGACGATACTTGCCCGCCACCGGCACCGCGGGCTTGGAGCGGTACTTCGTCAGAGGGTACAGGCGAGTCCCTTGCCCACCGCCCAACACCAGCGACACCACGTTCTTCATGCTGCGTCCTCCAGCTAGAGACGACCACTCCCCCAACAAAACAGTCTAACCAAGCATCTCAGGGAAGAAAATGGCTTCCCGGTGGGGAAAAGGGTGCCGCCGGCAAGCAGAAATTCCCGCTAGGAACGTGCCGCGGCCGCAAAATCCGCCTACAATTCTCATCTAACCACTTCTCCGGTTGGCACTTCTCCTTGCCGCCATACGCCAAGCGGCACTCCCGAAGCAGCCATGGGGTTCCTTGACGCCGCACGGGGCGTCTGTTATCAAGTGATTTGGATTACGTTTGCACTTCGTAAGGGACTGGTAAGAAGATGATACGCACTTGGCCACGAGCGATCGCGGTGCTGGGGATTCTCTTGGCTCTGGCCGCCGGCTGCGGCAAACGCTCGGAGAACAATCCTGCGGCCAAGGGCAAGAATATTCGCGTCGAAGGCTCCGACACGATGGTCAATCTCGCCCAGGCCTGGGCGGAAAAATACCACAAAGCCCATCCCGACGTCAGTGTCCAAGTGCTCGGCGGCGGCACCGGCGTGGGCATTGCCAGCTTGATCGACGGCAATTGCGACATGGCCAACACCAGTCGCTCGATGAAGGAAACCGAGATCAAGCGAGCCAAGGCCAATCGCGGCGCCGACCCGAAAGAGATCATTGTCGGTTTCGACGCCCTGGCCATCTACGTCCACAAGGACAATCCGCTGGACAGCATCACCATCGAGCAATTGGCCGAGATCTACGGCGAAGGCGGCAAGACCACCAAGTGGGGCGACCTGGGCGTGAAGGATCCGAAATGGGCCGGCCAGCCCATCACCCGTGTCAGCCGCCAAAGCAGTTCGGGCACCTACACCTACTTTCGCGAAGTGATTCTCGGCCCCGGCCGCGACTATAAGCTTGGCTCGATCGATCAGAGCGGCTCGAAGGACGTCGTGGCGCTGGTCTCGAAGACTCCCTCAGCGATCGGCTATAGCGGCATGGGCTACCACACCGACGCCGTGAAGACTCTCAAAGTCACCAAGAAGACCGGGGAGCCGGCTGTCGAACCGACCGTGGAGACGGCGCGCGACAAGTCTTACCCCATCACCCGCCCCCTGCAAATCTACGTGATCGGAGAGCCCGCCGGGACGCTCCAAGAGTACCTCGCCTGGATCCTTTCTCCCAAGGGGCAAAAGGTCGTGCTCGATCTGGGCTACGTCCCCATCAAGCCGCATGAGTAACGGTTCAGGGAATGCCGTTCGCAAACCGCGCGCTCGCTATATTGCCAACGCAATGCGGGCTTTCGGCGATCGCGCGGAACCGCTCGTGGAATGGACCATCCGCCTCTGCGGTTGGAGCGCCATTCTCTTTGTATTCTCGATTTTCTTCTTCATCTTCCGGGAAGCGGCTCCGATCTTCGGCGAGCTCAATTGGCTGGAGTTTTTCACCAGCACTCAGTGGCAGCCCTCGTCCGAGGTGCATCCGCGCTACGGAATCCTCGCCCTGCTGGTCGGCACGGTCTCGGTGACCACGCTGGCCATGCTGGTCGCCGTGCCGCTGGGGCTCGGCGCCGCCGTGTTCATCTCGGAGTTTTGTACCGGAAAACTGAAGGAATCGCTGAAGATCCTCATCGAACTCTTGGCCGCCATCCCCTCGATCGTTTGGGGGTTCATCGGCTACATGGTTCTCGGACCAATCATCATCAAGCTCACCGGCGCTCCGGTGGGCGTCAACCTGCTCAACGGCGGCCTGATCCTCGGTTTGATGAGCGTGCCCATCATCGTTTCGGTGGGCGAGGACGCCCTCAAGGCCGTGCCCGACTCCTTCCGCGAAGCCGCCGTATCGCTCGGCGCCAGCCGCTGGGAAGTCGTCTACCGGGTGTTGTTCCCGGCCGCCAAAAACGGCTTGCTGGCCGCCGTCCTGTTGGGCGTCGGCCGCGCCATCGGCGAGACAATGGCCGTGCTGATGTGCACCGGGCACGCCGTCCAGATCCCGCATAGCCTCCTCGACCCGGTCCGCACCCTGACAGCCACGATCGCCTCCGAGCTAGGCGAGTCCGCCGCCGGGGATCCGCATTACCGGGTGTTGTTCGTGATTGGCCTGGTCCTGTTCGCCATCACCTTCGCGGTCAACGTGATCGCCGACCTGATTGTCAAGGGAGTTCGCAATGAACAAAGCCGTTGACAACCAGGCCTTGCTCTCCAGTTTGGCCGTGGCCAAGAGCAATCCTTTCGCCCCCACGCCCCTGGAGGAGCGAAAGAGGATCAAGGAAGCGATTGCCAAGTGGCTACTGGCGATCATTACCCTGATGCTGGTCCTGCCGGTGATCGCGATCCTCGGCTACCTCGTTTTCAAGGCCTGGCCCATCCTCGGGCCGTCGTTTCTGCTGGAAAACCCGCAAGACAATATGACCGCCGGCGGCATCTGGGCCCCGTTGGTTGGCACCTTTTTTCTGGTTGTCATTTCGCTGCTGATCGCCGCCCCGATTGGCGTCCTGGCGGGCGTCTACTTGAACGAATATGCCGGCGACAACTGGGCCACCCGCGTGGTCAACCTGGCGGTGATGAACCTCGCCGGCGTCCCGAGCATTGTGCATGCCCTGTTCGGCGTCGGCGCGTTCGTCCTCTTCGCCGGCATGGGGCGCTCCCTGTTGGCCGCCTCCTGCACCCTGGCGGTGATGACCTTGCCGGTCATCATCACCAGCACCCGCGAAGCGCTGAGTTCCGTGCCAATGTCGTTCCGCGAGGCCTGCTGGAATATGGGCGCTACCCGCTGGCAGACGATTCGCACCATTGTCTTGCCGAACTCCATCAGCGGCATCCTTACCGGCGTGATCCTGCAGGTTTCACGGGCCGCCGGCGAAACGGCGCCGATCCTCTTCACCGGGGCTGTCTTCTTCCGCGATGTGCCCGAACACGGCTGGGAAGCCTTCTTCCCCTACGGCCTGCACGATCGGGTCATGGCTCTTTCCTATCACCTGTTCACCCTAGTCACCCAAGTCCGCGGCGTCTCCGATGAGATCCAATATGGGACGGCCGTGGTCTTGATCGGTCTGGTGCTCTTCGTCAATGCGTTGTCGATCGCGCTGCGCAGCTATCTGCGTTCGCGCAAGAAGTGGTAGGCCGCCATGAGCATCCAGATCGACTTCCGCAACCTCACCGTCAAGTATGGGCATAAATTCGCCCTGCAAGACGTCTCCCTGGAGATCCCTGAGAAACGCATTTTCGCGATCATTGGCCCGGCCAATTCCGGCAAGACCACCTTGCTGAAGTGCATCAACCGGACCATCGATTTCGTGTCCCACGCCAAGGTCCAGGGCCGCGTCCTGATCGACGGTGAGGACGTCTTTCGCATTCGCAACGTCTACGAGCTCCGTCGCAAAGTCGGCATGGTCTTCCCGCTTCCGGTCGGATTGCCGCTGTCGGTCTATGAGAATGTCGCCTACGCCCCGCGCCGGGCGGGCATCCATGACCGACATGAGCTCGATGCGATCGTCGAGAAGTGTCTGCGCCAAGCCATGCTCTGGGATGAGGTCAAAGACCGCCTGCAACTGCTCGGCACTCGCCTTTCCGGCGGCCAACAGCAGCGTTTGACCCTCGCCCGGGCCCTTTCGCTGCGGCCCGAAATCCTCTGCCTCGACGAGTTCTCCATCGCCATCGATCCGGTCACGACCATGCGGATCGAGGACATCCTTCGCGAACTGAAGAACGAGATGACGATCGTGCTCGTCACCAACCTGGTGCAGCAGGCACACCGCTTGGCCGACTACACCGCTTTCTTCAGCGCCTCGCGCTTGATCGAGGCGAACCGGACGGAAACGATCTTCAACCAGGCGGCCCATCGCCTCACAGCACGTTACGTGGCCGGCGATTTCGGCTAATGGTCCCGATGATGACTGACCTCGAAAACACCACGCCGACCTACACCCTGCAAACCCGGGACTTGAACCTCTGGTACGGCGACTTCCAGGCGCTGAAGGACGTCACCGTCAACATCAAGCCCGGCATCATCACCGCATTGATCGGCCCGTCGGGCTGCGGCAAGACCACCCTGCTCCGTTGCCTCAACCGGATCAACGAACGCTACGGCAACGTCACCACCACCGGCGAAGTGAACATCCTCGGCAAGAACATCTACGACGACGATGTCTCCCTCAGCACCCTGCGCAAGTCGGTGGGCATGGTTTTCCAACGGCCCAATCCGCTGCCAATCTCAATCTACGAAAACATCCTCTTCGGCATTCGCTCCCACACCCGTCGCCGCGAGTACAAGCGCCAACAGCAGGACGAATTGGTCGAATTGGCCCTGCGCGACGTGCAGCTTTGGGATGAGGTCAAGGACAAGCTCCGCAAGCGGGCCACGCACCTGACGCTCGAACAACAGCAGAAACTCTGCATCGCCCGGCTGCTGCCCCTGAAACCGGAAGTCATCCTCATGGACGAGCCCTGCTCGGCCTTGGATGCTGAAGGAATCGAGCGCATCGAGGAACTGATCGATGGCCTGCGGGAAAAATACACGATCGTGATGGTCACGCACAACATGGCTCAAGCCCGCCGGGCCAGTCATGAGTGCATCTTCATGCTGATGGGCCGCATTATCGAACACGGCCCAACCCTCGATATCTTCCTCAAGCCGACGCAGCCCGACACCGAAATGTATGTCCGCGGGCGGTACGGGTAATCAGTCTCGGCTCGTGCCCGGCAAACCCCGACGGCCCGCGGAGGCGCCTCGCAAGGCTGACCTCCACGGGGACGTCGTTGAGCCACTTGCAGCGGGAGAGACGGCAGCGACTCTCACTCCAGAATCCTTCGCTATTTTCCCCCCGATCGATCCAGCGCAACCCTCGGCTGGTTGGCGGGCGTCTGGGCCGGCAACGCGCGTTCGGCCAAAATGGCGGTGCCTCTCAGCTCGGCGCGGAACGCCAAATATCCACCCACGTTCATCGGGTCGCTGGAAAGGGGCTTATTGTGGACGTCAAACTCCAGGCAATTCTTCCCGGCAACGAAATACCCCGGTGGGATTCGAAAGGCGCGCCATAATGCAAAGGGCGGAGCGCTGCTCGGCTCGTCCCCGACCATCCAGGCATGCCCATTCAATCGCACAGTCACCACGCGATCATCGGCCAGGTACGTTCCTTCGACGTTCGCTGATTGCGGCACCATTCCTGTCAGATCGAAACTAGTTCGAAAAGTAACGGTCTCTCCAAGCGGCACCGGCTGTTGAGTCAGGGTGATCCATTGCGACGCATGCGGATCGTTGGCGAACCAAATCCCGTCAGCCCACACGAGCTGCGACTCGTCGCTTCGGCCCGGTCTGGGGATAAGGCGAATCGGCTGGAAAACGACCGCCCGCTGCGGCTGGAAGGTCTTGTCCGTGGCCCGGGCGACGACTTGCCAGTGCGCGTCCCAATCGCCCGGCTTAAGCCCCTGACCGGTCCCGAAGAACTGGATCGGGACCCGCTTCGACATTTTTCGCACGAACTGCTGTCCCGAACAGCCCGTTTCGCGAATGACCTTTGCCCCCACTCCGCCCATCGCGACGACCCGGGCAGACTCGTTTTCCCGCAAGATCGTGCCCGCGGATTCGTCGGAATCCCCAAGGGGTCGAACACCGACCTTGCCTTGAAAGACGTGAGCCCGGCTGGTCCCATTCTGCTCCACCTCTACCGCGAACTCCGTTCCCAGGTCGGTCACCAGGGCCGTTGGGGTCCGAATCGCAAAGAGTCCTGAAAGCGCAGCGGGGGGACTCGAGCCGGAATCCGGGGGACGGTTGCACAGACTTTCGTCCCCCCGTTTTGCGCTCCTCAGTTTCGTCGTCGCTACTCGTACCGTCACCTTCCCGCGAGTCAGGTAGCCCTGGCTCGAAGAGACAGCTTCATAGTCGCAGGGGCCCTCGAGGATCACCGTTGTGCCGGATTGGTAGGTGATTTCCAATAATCCCGAGGCCAAGGCGTATCGCTGCCCGACCGGAACCATCTCCCCTTGATAAGCCTCGGTCGCCGGGTCACTCCAGCGGCAAACATCGCCGTTCGTCACCCGGGCCACATATTCTAAATCGGGCTCGCTATCAACCGTGGCGGGCATCTTCGCGGTCGTACGTAGGAATTCCTGCTGGTCGACTAGTTCCGACTCGCAATGGATCAGCGTACTTTGAGAGGCGATTAGCAATCCGAGGACGACAAGCAACGCCGAGATCGCGTACGACACAAGCAGACTTCCGCCGCTCCAGCCGGCCCTGGGCAATTGGTCCGAATCAAGCACGAGCGCCGGTAGACTGACCGATACGTCAAGTGCCAACGCCGGCCCGCTTGCCTCCTCACCGGGGATTGCCACGCCCTCTTGCACCCTATCGGCATGCGAAATGTTGCTCCACTGCAACATCGCGTGCGTGATCACTTGCTTCAGGTACTGCCGCCGTGCCACTGGATCGACCTTCAACAATTCGCCCAACTCGGCCGCTTGGGACGGCTCTAAACCCTCACCAAGCATTGCCGACAGCAATGGCTGCAACCGTTCGACAGGGTCTTCGCGGCGTTCCAAGACTCGGTCCCTATTTTTGAACGATCTCAATTAGCGTCGCTGTTCCGTTCCCGTTCGATACACTCCGCCAGGCGCCCCCGCACCCGATAAAGGGCCTGCGATATGGCCGCCGCCGACTTTCCCCACGCCTCCGCTAGCCGCGTCACCGAAGCGCCGATGGAATAGCGGCTGCGAATCAGCCTCTGCTCGCTTTCCGACAGTTTGTCGAGGCAGCGGTGCAGCATCACGAGATCGCGGTCCAAGAACTCCAGTTGGCCGACCGCTTCGACCGTCATGTCGTCTAGCAACGCATCGTCGAAAACCAGTCGTTCCTTGCGGCAACGCTTGCGATGAGCAAGAATCTCGAAGTACGCGACGCGGCTCGCCCACGCCCAGAAGCTCGTGTCTTCGCGAAAATCGGCCGCCTTCCGCCACAGCGTGACGTTGGTCTCCTGAAGGATGTCCTGCACCTTCGCCGGTTCCCCGCAGACGGCCAAAATGTAGGCGTAGAGGCGGGCCTGCGACTCGGTTAGCCGCCTCACAAATTCCTCGTTCGGCACCCGGCGCTCCGATTCCATCCTCGCGCCTTCCTAGACAAGAGTCGCAAGCGAACGATGCGCTGCTAAAGAATAACAGCCCGCGCGATAAGAATCTCACGAAAAAGAAAGCTCGCGCTCTATTTTTCGCGTTAGTGACAATTTGGACTGTCTATTCCGACCGCCCCGCCTTCCGTAAACCAACCAGCCTCACACACCACCCGACTTCTCGTAATGGACGCCTCACGACACCCGGCGCCTGACCGCGACCTCACATTGCCCGCGACACCGCTAACCTAACTCCGGCAACTCGAATCCCTTTCGTCGCGGTCGTGACAGTAGCCGGTTCGCCTCGTCGCAATTCGCAAATCGTTCCGCCACCGGGTCCCATCGCAGGGGCTCGCCCACCCGACCAATCTCGCGGGCGATATTCACCAAATAGCACAACGTTGACGAACGTTGACCGATCTCAATATCGGCCGTGCACCGCTCGCGCGTCTTAATGCAATGCACCCAGTTCTCGAGGTGATGAGCGTTTTCGTTCCCCTTGTTCGGCCCTGGATTGTCCTTGGAGCGAACGAGCTCCTTGGGATTGCTCGCCAACTTATTCCGATTGATCTCCAGCTTTCCCTTCTCGCCAATGAAGATCGCTCCCAGCCCCGGCCCGCGGTCAGCATCCAAATGCAACTTCAATTTGGTGCCGTTGGCGAAGGTCATCGTTACCCGCGCCCGCGGCCCCGTGAGCTTCGCTAGACCGTGATAGGCGACGCCCGTGTCAACATCCCCCGTCTCCCCCAGGACTTCGCCACCGACCGTCTTGCTCGGCGCAAACCGTCCGGTCTCGCGGAGCGCAATCGGCTCCTCAAGAAGGACTTCGACCGGCCCGGTATCGTCGGTCCCCAGGGCCCGATTCACCTGATCGTAGGAGTGGGTCCCCCAGCCGGTCACACCAAAACACAAGCCGCCGCCATCGTAGTCCCACCAGCGTCCCCAGTCGCCGTGCAGCTTCTTGGCATAGGGGCGAAGTCCGGCTTGGTTCGTCCACATGTCCCACCACGGCTCCACCGCGCGATGCAGATCCTTGCCGCTCGACTCCGTCCAGCGAAACGGCCCAATGAAATTCGGCGCCAACACGGTGTGAATCTTGCCCAGGGCGCCATTCTTGACCAAGTCGCTGGCCCAATTATTGATCGGCATGCTGCGCTGCTGAGTGCCGACTTGTGTCACCCGCTTCCATTTTCGCGCGGCATTGACCATCGCCCGGCCCTCGGCCACGGTCAGGCACATCGGCTTCTCGATGTAAACGTCCAAGCCGGCCTGCATTGCTAAGGTCGTGACCCAAGCCCGGGCGTGCGTGGTCGTCTCCACCATCACGGCATCCAACTTCTCGGCATCGATCATGCGGCGAAAATCATCGTAGGCCGTCCAGTTCTTGCCCTGCCCGCATTTCTCCTGGAACTTCTCAATCCGTGGCTGATAGCAATCACAGATGCCAACGAGCCGAATGCCCGGCACCTGATCGCATGCCTTCACGATGTCGCGAGCTCGCCCGCCAAGGCCAATAATGCCGACGTTCACTCGCTCGTTGGCCCCAACCTCACCGCGGCCAGCAAGGACCCGGGCAGGAATCAGTGTCGGCAGAGCGATCCCGGCAGCCGCCGCAGCCGAGCGACGAAGAAAACTACGACGGTGCAGTCCACGGCAATCCATGTCAAAGCCTTTCATCATGTTCAAGCGGCACACTCAACCGGCAAATCGCGCCAATGCCCCTGCATCTCATATACATATCCGCAAGGCCAAAAAAATGACGCACGAATCCGTTTCTCTCGCCCCAAGAACGGTCTCCCGACCCGTCATCACTCACGCCCCTGCCAATGGCCTCCCGCTAAGGGAGAATCTTGATGCGGAGATTACGGAATTGCACCTTCATCGGCGGGCCGGGATGAATCTGCAGCGTAATCAGTCCGCTGGCGGCGGCCTTGCCCTTCTCACGGTCCACGACATGAGACGTCGTTACACCGTTGATCTTCAAAACCATCTCGGGACCATTCGCAATGACCACATACTCATTCCAATCGTTTGGTCGGATATTCTGCTGCAACTCCTTGGAAGCAGCAAAGGCCCACACGTCGCGCTTGCCTTGCTCATCGATGACGACCTTTTGGCCGCGTTGAGTCATAATGCCGCGCTGGTTGCACTCATAGAGAATCCCCGTGTAATTCGGCCCGGCTTCCATGTCGGCCTGGTACCCCTTCACATCCCAGTTGGGCAACTGCTGACTGCGAAAGTTGATCCCCGAATTGCCGCGGGGTGTAGCGAACCGGTACTCCGCCCGCAATTCGAAGTTGGTCGGTTTGCCGCCGCGCCAGAAGAGATACGTGGCGTGATCCAGCGGCTTCTCGGTGGTGGTTATGCCGGTGATCGCCCCATCCTCGACCGTCCACCAACCCGGCTCCCCCTCCCAACCGCTGAGATCCTTGCCATTGAATAGCGACGTAAAGCCCACGTCGGCGGCCGCCTGAGCTTGCTCCTTCGACGCCCACAGCCGCACCAGTCGCACACCGTGGCGACCGACGGTCGACGAAAACTCTCGCTCGAAAACGCCGAGGTCCTTTTGCCGCCACAAATCGCGCACCGTTTGCGGCCCCGTGACGCCCAGATCGGCCCATTTCGCGGTCACTTCTGCCGAAGCGTTGCCACGATTAAACAGGCCCACCGCCTTCGACCCGTCTTCCATGTCTTTGGCCCACACCTCGAGCCCACCGTTCTTGGCGACCCGCAGGGCCGCTTTGCCCAGCGGATCCTGATCGACCTCGATTACCTCGTCGTTGGTCAGAAGACTGAGCGTGAAGGGATCCAGACGCGTGATGTCGCCGCTGAGAATTAGCGGCGCCGACAGCAAGCACCACAGCGACACGTGCGCGTACTGTTCGTTGGGCGACAGGGGAGTGGGTTTTCGCCCTCCTTTCCAGTCGGCCAGATCGCCCAACAACAGATAGTCCGGATCGTTCCAGGCGCCGGGGCCGGCGTACCGCTGCAACTCATTCCGGCCATACAGTTCAAAGGCATCGCGGAACAGCGCCTTGGGGATGTCTTCCCAGGAGCCGCCCAAATCCCCGGCCGTTCGCCAGCTATGGCCACCGACCTCGCGGCCCCACTTCCACACATCGCCCCAACCGTACTGACAGAGATTGTAAACGATATCGCGATCCATCGTCTTCAAGATCTCGCCCATCTTCCGATAGGGAGCTTGCATCGTCGCCGGCTGACGATCCTTCACTTCCTTGGCGTAGGTGCACCAATCGTACTTGAGGAAATCGAAGCCCCATTCGGCGAATCGACGGGCATCTTGTTCCTCATGCCCCAAGGCCGCTTCATACTCCCCGCAAGTTCTTCGGCCTGGCGAGGTGTAGATGCCGGCCTTCAGCCCCTTGCTGTGAATGTAATCGGTCAGGGCTTTCATGTCCGGAAAGCGTTTGTTGGGGTTGATCATGCCATCACGGTCACGCGGCTCGCCGGCCGACAGCGGATCCTTCGAGCCCGGCCGAACGCTCCAACTATCGTCGATATTCACATACGACCAGCCGTGGTGGATCAATCCCGTCGACACCATTGCGTCCGCCGCCTCGCGCATGATCCGGTCGTTGACCCGACATTCCCATATGTACCAACTGTTCCAGCCCATGTGCGGCGTCAGTGCCAGCCTATCGCCGCACACGATTTTGAATGGCCGCTCAGTTCGGCCCAGTTCATTGCGAGCGCGCAAGGTGACCACATAAGTGCCCGGATTCGCCACCTTCCCGGTCATCTGACCGGTAGTCTCGTCGACCTGCAACCCGTCAGGCAAGCCGTCCACCGCAAACTTCATCGGCCGATCGCCCGTCGCGGGAATGGTGAACAGAAAGGGATGGTTGGGTCGAACGCCGAAGATCCGCGGCCCGGTGATTCGCGGGGTCGCCGGTGCCTTCGGGGTAAGGATGACCCGCTCTTCCCGAGCTTCCTCGCTCCGTCCCACTTGCGCGAGCAGCGTCAAGACCCAAAGTACCATCAGCGTAAGCGCGAGTCGTGGTCGCCGGTGCAGCAACGGCATGTTGACCTCCGGAAAAACAGCGGGGGAATGATCTCCAGGAAGAGCTGCAATATACCACCCGGCAAGGCAAAAGCAATCAGACGCCGCTATTCCGTGCAGTTACATAGTGCGGCGTCCAGACCGTCTCGTGGTATTCAGCAAGGTAATCCAACCCTCGACTCGCGATTCCACTGCGAAATCGGGCTCCCGGTGGTCGCCCCTGCTGCATCACTGATTAGATGATCAAGAGCGGTCGTCGGCCCAAGCAACCGCAGGCGACCCGTAGCAAAGATCCCTACGGACGACGCTGTCGCCAAACCTTCCACGCCGTCTTCGCCACGCTCGGCGCCGCATGCATCAGAAAGGAAAACCAACTGCGGTACGGCAAATCGTAGCTGGGCACCGCCTCCATCACAATTGCTTGCCGATGATCGCAGGCCAGCTTGCACAGCCCGCAGCCAATGCACCGCTCACGCAGGTGCTCGTACTTCTTCTGCGCTTGGTCAATGCGAATCCCTCCCATCGGGCAACTTCTCGCGCACTTGCCGCAATAGTTGCACTTCGCCGTGTCGACCTTCGGCAAGAAGTGCGGCGGGGCCAGCGCGCCGGGAGCGTTGAACTCGTTGACCATCCGCATGGCGTGACAGCAGCAGCCGCAACAGGAGCAAGAGGATTGCCCCTTGCTCGACGCGACGTTCATCATCCAGTTGACCAGCCCGTGCGATTCGGCTTCGCGTTTAATCTCGATCGCCTCGCGTTTCGAGACCTTTTGCAGCCAACCGGCCTCGATGCCACGTTCGGCCCACTGCCCCATCACGGTGCAATTGCCCAAGGGCTTTCCGCAACCCTTGCCGAGCACATTCATCGCCTGGCGGCATTGGCACTGCCCGATGCCGAAGACTTCGTAGCGATCCAATACGACTTCGAGCTTGTCGCTGGGCAACGCCATGGGGTGGCCTTCGATGGCCTTGCCAATCGGCAGAAAACGGACGGACGGGACACCCATCCCCCGGTAATCAAGCGAGTAGCCCGTGTCAAAGAGGGCTTCAAACAATTCAACGAAACGGCGATGCCAATTCGTCAGCGTCTCCGGGGTATGGCCGATGAGAATCATCTCGAACATGCCCGGCACGATCGGCAGCACGCGATAGCGTTCCTTGCCAGCCGGCCCGCTGGCGGCGATTGCCCGCTTCGCGTTCGCGAGACGATCCAGCAAGGCCGTGACCTGGTCCAACGGACGAATTTCCGCCCGCGCCAGCTCCTCGGCCGAGCGCCCCCGGAGCAATCGCAGGTGACGCACCAAGCCGGCTTCTTCTTCGCTGAACAGATGCTGGACGAGAGCGATCAGCTCCTCGCACAAGGGCGGGCCCATCAGCGTCGGGCTCGAGAACAGCTCGGCCGCGTCGAGATAAACCGAAGAGACTCGGGGAAAGTCGCTCCGCGTCCGCAATTGCACGCTCTTCAACCGAGGCGCAGCCGGCTGGACAATTCCCGCGTGCACCTCGATGATTCGTCTGCCCGCCTGCTCGCCCATGCCCGGATCATACTAGGCGCCCCAAGAAAGAACAACCTCTCACGATGGGGACGCCGGTTGTACCCGAGAAGAATGGGTGGCGATGCACGCGCCTTCGCACCATCCCCCAGCACGACCATCTCACTAACGCGGTGCGACAGGCACTAAGCGGCAGCGTCGGTCGCCAGAATCCGCACCAGTTCGACCACGCTGTCGACTTGCATCTTCTCAAGCACCGCCGCTCGATGCTTCGCTACGGTCTTCTCACCAATGCCTAATTCGGCGGCAATCTGCTTGGAATGTTTGCCGGCCACCAGCAGATCCAGTACTTCCCGCTGGCGAAGCGAGAGCCGTTCCAGGCGACCGTGCAGCTCGGCGTGTTGGGCCGTATGGCGCCGCAGGCTCGCATCCTTGTCGATCGCTTCCTGAATGCGGCTGAGCACGGTACGGCGGCTGAACGGCTTCTCGATGAAGTCGATTGCCCCAGCGCTCATCGCCTGCACCGCCGTGGGAATGTCGGCGCAGCCCGAAATCATGATGATCGGCATCGACCGCCGTTGCGCGGCCAGCAGTTGCTGCAGTCCCAGCCCACTGATGCCCGGCATCCGCACATCCAACACCATGCAGTGCGGGGCGGCGGGAAGCTCGTGGCACCCGTCGAGAAACTCCTCGGCGGAGAGATACGTCCGGGCATTCAAGCCCGCTCCGCGAACCATGAGACTCAGCGACTCGCAGACCTGCGGGTCGTCATCCACAATCAAGACGGTGGGAGTGGAATTCGTCATGATCTTTCACCTCATCCTAACCTACCTGCCCTAGGTGTCCGTCGGCAATTCAATAATTACCGTGGTGCCTCTCCCCTTTTCACTCTGAACCTGCATCCTCCCTTCATGCCCTTGGACAATCCGGTACGCGATGTTCATTCCCAGCCCCGAACCGCCGACATGCCGGCGGGTTGTGTACAAAGGATCAAATACGTGCGCCAATTGCTCCGGGTCCATGCCGCGCCCTTGGTCGACCACCTCGATCCGGACGCCGCCCGGGATCGTGGCAGTGCGCACGACCACTTCCATGCTTCCGCCCGCTTCGATCGCGTTGCGAATCAAGTTCACCAAGACCAATTCGATCTCAAAGGGACTCATCAAAACCAGCGGCAAATCGGTGGCAAGCATCAATTGCAGATTGGCCCCGTGCGACTGCCCGTACGGTCGGGCCAGTTCCAGCGCCTGACGCACCACGTCGTTCAGATTGCAGGCCTGTTTTTCTGGCGGCTCTTGCCGCGTATAGCGCAACAAAGCGCGAACCACCCGACCGCATCGGTCCATGGAGGTGGTGATGTTTTCCAGGCACGCTCGCAGTTCCCCCGCCTGGTCCGGCTGATCGAGCACGGCCAACGCCGTCTCCGCCGCCAGCAACGCCGACGCGGTCGGATTGTTGATTTCGTGGGCAATTCCCGCCCCGAGCAGGCCCACGCATGCCAACCGCTCGTGGCGTCGCAACGTCTCCTCCAAATTCGCCTGCTCGGTAATGTCGAGATACATTCCGAAGCGGTGCGCGGGAAAACGCGAGTCGGCCACCGGCGACGATTCCAAGCGAAGATGCTTCAGCCGGCCGCGACGACTGCGGTAGGCGATCTTGGCCGTGTAGGCGTCATCGACCAAATGACTGTCCACGATCGCACGCCAGAGCGGATTCGACTTCCAGTCGCTCAGACTCTCGTCGCCATCGCGTCCGCCGTCCGTCCCAACATGATCGCTCACCTCACCGCTCAATTTCTGAAAGGCCGGGTTTGCATAGACAATGCGAGGGTAACGATCGGCTGCTGCCTTGGCCGTAACGACCACGCCTTGGGGGAGCTTGCTGAGCAATTGACAGCCCAAGCCGTCAACGCCAGCAGAAGATAACGCCGAACAAGCCACAATTCCTCCGTGGGACTCGAAACGAGCAAACTGGATAAGCGACGCCGGATGCCCCACGGCTCACCACTCCTGTGCAAATAAGCCCAAGGAACACAGGAAGGACAACACGCCAATCAATCTAGTGATCTAGCACAAAATGTCCAGATCACTGGGAGCGACTCCAACTATCCATTCGGCAGCTCAGCTACGAGAATTGTGGAAAACCGCGTCCCGGCGAAAAAATCGCACGATTTTATTAAAGACAGCGCGATTAAGACCGGCTGATCGGGGGATATTCCACGTCCCCCATGTGATTTTACTTCAGCGGGGAACCACCCCACTCGCAATAGCGTTTTTCAGCAACTCACCCAGTTCTCCCGCCGATGCCTGACGAAGCCGGTCGAGGACGCACTCCCAGCGGTAGGCAAAGCTGCCGGCCTCGTCCCGAGGGCGGTGCCTAAAAAGCCGATCGAACGCCTGCTTGCGCTTGCGGTACTCCAATTGGATGTGAGAAAAGCGGCTGACAAAGGCCTCCACGTACAACGTCGCAAACTCCTCGGGATCGGTCAAATCCGGCAGCCTACGCGTCACGGCCGCAGCATACTCCGGGATGAAGGATCGCAAATCGCTGCGAAAATCGGCAAAGGTGCCGGTGTGGTCGGCCACGATGATCTCGACGGGAAGTCCAGCATCGTTTTCGATCACAATCTCGTCGCCGTCATCAAACACCACCCGATTCCCGCTGCCGCAACGACCGACGATCATGTTCGACGCAGCGGCTTGGCCCAGCAGCCGTGCCAACCGCGCGGCAAAGGCAGGATCGGCCAGCTTCTCCGGCGGAATCTTGTCGCTGGCCATGCCCCGGATGTAATCCCGCTCGAAATACGGCGACCAGATCATGCCGTTCCGCACCTCGGAGCACAAACCTTGATACGGCTCGCTCATCCGTTTGGCGTTGGTCCGCGCCGGCAGGTTCATTCCCAACTGCCGGCAACCGAGCCGTCGATCGAGCACATATTCGGTATACTCCTCCGACTGGACGATGGCGTCCAAGAGCCGCTTGCCCTCGTCCAAATGCTCTCGCACCCCCCATTTCTGCATCCGCACGATCTTGACGATCTCTTCCTCGACGCCGCATTGCTTGATCTGGATGATGTAGACGTCGCGGCGACCGGCGGACTCCGTGCGTTGCGAGAGCGAGCGAACGACCCGGCCGATGTTGACGTACTCCAGGTTGGCGTACTCCCGCACGAAATTGAACATTAGGTTGCGGCACTTTTCGTCGCACAACCGCAGCAGTTCCGGGTCTCGCGTCTCCTCGGCCGTCTCGAACACCGAATCAAAAATCAATTCCCCTTCCTCGATCCGCCCGCCCGGCAGCCACTCGATTTGCATGAAGAACTCGGAACTCAACCCCAGCAAGCGCTCCTCGGAGACGCTCTTTTCGTCCTGCCCAATCAACGACGCGTACATGTGGTTGCGCCAATCGAGATGGGCAACGTCATCGCGTTGAAACTCGATGGGCACCGCCTTCGCGAACTTGCAGCGCAAACCTTCGTACACGGCGCGAAGGGCCGGCCCTTCCAAACCTTCAAACTGGCAGAGCCTGAAATCCTCCTTGGAAAACCCCGCATTCGCCATGAAAAAAGCAACCTCGCGGTTGCCATGAACATTAACACCGGCGGAAAACTTCTGTATTTCGAGCAGATGCTCTCGAAGTGCCTGCTCACCAAACGTCGCCAATCGGGCAAACGCCTCATAGGTCAGCAACCGCGTGCCGGTGGCCTTGCTGTAGTAATACAGTTCCTCGCCCCCAATCGCGATGCGAGACGAGACGATCATCTGCTTCATCTCGTCGGTGGTCTTTGGCAAGGGACTGATTCGCCAGCATTCGCCCCGCTGCTTGATCGCCCGCCGCACTTGCCCGTCGCGCACCAACAAGAACTTGATGCGATGCTTCGGCACCAGGTTCTGCAAGATCTCGTCAGCGCGAAAACTCAAGGCCATGTTGTCGGGATCAGGACGGATGAGGATCAAGTCGTCCTCGATGATCAGATCGACCGAGTTGCGCCACTCGGCGATCTCCTCGTCACGGCTCAGCGGACTGAGCCCCAAGTCCGCCCGCTGCCGGGCCTGGGCATCGACGTGCGCCATCCGCTGCGTGGCGTGAATGCCGGGTAACGTCACCAGCGCATTGCTCAGCGGAAACACCGTGGCAATACGCGACTTCAGCCGACCAGCGGCGTCTCGGGCCAGAGGGTGTTCGCCAAGAATGCGAGGCAACATGCGGGGCGTGAAACTCGAGGTAGGCAAAGGCCGGTCACAACCTCCCATCCCAACACCCGTGCTCGCCCCGTTACTCCTTCCGGTCTGGCGAAGCAGTAACCAGCACGTGGTTGCCGAGATATTTGCGGGCAACGGCCCTGACTTCTTCCAGTGTAACAGCCGAGATTCGCTCGTCAAACGTCTTGTCGTAGTCGTACCCCAGCCCAAACAGTTCGTCCACTGCCGCGCGCTGCGCCTGCTCCCCAATGGTGGTGTACTGCTGGGCGTGCAAGGCAATGATCATTTTTACTGCGGTGGCGAACTCATCCGGGCTGATTTGCCCCTGCTTGGCCCGCCCAATGTTCTGCTCGATCCGCCGAACCACCTCGTCAATCTTCTCCGGCTGTGTCTGGGCGGCCACGGTAAAGTACCCCGGTGCCGGCCCGGTCAGTTGCGAAGCATGCACCCAATAGACCAGCCCCTCGCCGCGCAATTCGTTGTGCAGCCAACCGCTCGGATAGCTGTAGCCCGAAAGAATGGCATCCAGCACGGACATCGCGGCGTAATCCTTCTTGTCGAAGATGCTCGCCGTCGGATAGCCGAACCAGACCAGCCCCGTCGGCTTGCCCGTCGCTTTGTGACGCACGATCGTTTTCTCGATGGCATTCGACTTCTGAAACGAGAGGCTCGGTTTCTGGCCCGCCTTCAACGTGCCGAAGTGTTTGGTCACTAGTGCCTGCGCGGCATCCAAATCGATGTCGCCGAACACGGCCACAACCATGTTCTCCGGCACAAAATATCCGGCCTGATAGGCTCGCAGATCTTCGGCCGTGAGCTTCTGCACCGATTCGGCCGTCCCGCCCGGAATCACGTGATAGGGCGTTTCTGCCGGGAGACTCTCAAAAAAGAACTCGCTAATCTCTTGCATCGGATCATCCGCCCGCGCGGCGATCTGGCCGAGCATCAACCGTTGGACCTTCACGAACTCCTCTTCGGGGAACGTCGACTGAGTGAAGCACTCGGCAAACAAGCCCGCCGCGTGAGCAAAATCCTTGCTTAACACCGTCGCGCTGCCCGAGACCGTAAATCGACCGCCGCCCATCGTCAGCCGCCCGCCAATCGCGTCAAAATATTCGGCGATCTGCTGCGCGCTGTGCTCCCGTGTTCCTCGCTCCAGCATATAGCCGACCATCGCCGCCCGGCCGGCCGTTTTCGGGCTATCGACCAGCGATCCCCCCAACGCCATGGCTTGAATGTTCACCAGCGGCAGCCGGCTATCCCGCTTTAAGAGCACCCGCAGGCCGTTCGCCAGCCGCACCGCCCGAATCGGCGTCGCGGTGGTTTTGGCCGCATCTTCGGCCATCTTCGGCGATCCGCCGGGCGGAGCAATGACCACGCGATTGAGCCGTTGCGGCACCAAGTAGCGCCGCGCCACATCCCGCACTTGCGCGGCCGTGACTTGCTGGATGCCCGCCACATAGGCCTTGTCGAAAAGCGGGTCGCCGGTCGCGATCAAGTTTCGCCCCAAGCTGTCAGCCATCTGCTTGACCGTTTGTCGGCCGAAAACCAGTTCCGTCGCCTTCTGATTCTTCGCCTTTTCCAATTCGGCTGGGCTCACGAGTTCCTCACCGAGCCGATACACCTCGGCAAGAATCGATTCCGACGCCTTCTGCCACGTCTCCGGGCGGCTGGACGCCATCACCACGAACGTTCCCGCCACGTAGTGCGGTGTGTCGCTCATCGCCCCCACCGACAATACCAACTGCTGCTGGTTCCGCACCCGCTCGACCAGCCGCGAGCTTTCGCCATCGCCGAGAATCGCTGCCGCCACGTCGAGGGCGAACAGGTCCGGATGGGAGAGCTTCACCGTCGGCCAGGCAAACGCCAGATCATACGTCACGCCCTCCATTTCACGAATCGCTTCCCGCGGCGACAACTGCGCCGGCTCGTCTTCAAAGGGGACGTACGTCTCCCGGCCACGCGGTGTGCCGCTGAACTGCTTGGCAACTTGAGCCAACACCGCCTCCGTCCGAACATCGCCCACCACCACGAATACCTGGTTGTTCGGCACGTACCGATCGCGGTAAAAATCGATGATCGTCTGATTCGTCGTCGCGTTCAAAACGTCGAGAAATCCAATCACCGGATAGCGGGCCGGATGAACCGTGTAGACCGTTCGCTGGAGCATCTCCCACAACATCCGCTCCCGGTCGGCTTCGCCGTCGGCCAGTTCCCGCCGCACTACCCGTAATTCGCGATTGAACTCGGCCGGCTCGAACTTCACGTGTTGCATGGCGTCGGCCAATAACTCAATCGCCATCATGCTTTCCTTTGCCGGGCAGTCGATGTAATACATCGTCATGTCGGTTGAGGTGGCCGCATTGGTCGCCCCGCCAAAGGTATCAATGATCTTGGCGATTTCCTTCTCCGGACGACGGGTGGTCGTGCCGCCCGCCACGACGTGCTCCAAGACGTGGCTTAAACCCGCGCCCAAATGCTTGCTTTCGTAGGCGCTGCCGGTGTTCTTCACAAAGCACCGCACCGTCGCCACCGGAGCGAAATGGTTCTCCTGCACGATCACCGTCAAACCGTTCGACAGGGTCGCCAGGGTTATGTCGTCCGGCAGCCGCTGGACGCTTGTATAGCGTGCCGGTTCGTTTCGCTCCGTCTCGGAGACCTTGTCTTCTCCTCGGGCGACGCCCGTCAGGCTCCCCAAGGCGAATGCCAGCAAGAAAAGGCCGTGCCATCTCGATTTCTTCATATCTTCAAACCCCATGTTCACTACATTTGGACTCTCTATTGTCGCACAGGTGCCTCAGCGAGAGTAGAGCGGCAGGCCAGATTCGGCCGGAACCGTGGCGTTGCGCCGCCCCAAGCAGGCAGAAAGGGAGCTTCCGCCCACCGCCTTCTGTACTACGAACCGACCTTCCGGGTTCGTTGCAGGGTCATTAGCGCAAACGCCGTGCCATACGCTTGGTGATAGTCGTAGATGGGGAAATCCCACCACGAACCGTCCTTTTCCTGCAGCGGAATGATCAGGTGGGCCAACTGATCCTGAAAATGAGGACGGTCTTTCTCCGGCAGCAGTTCAATACAGCGGGCGGCGTAGTAGTGGCCAAAATAGTAGAAGTAGCCGGCCACCTTCGCCCAGGCCTCGTGCGGCACCGGCCGCTTGCGGCCAATCTCAACCCACAATTGCCGGGCGAAAAGACGGTCCAGCCAGGTCTTGATCACCTCATCGGTCACCAGCTTGTCGCCCCAGATTCGCATCGCAAAGTTCGCTGCCTGGGAGCGTCCCAGACTGCCCATCGGCCGGTTTACCTCTTTCATCGGCTTGTAGATGTGCGTCTCGGCGTAGAGGATCGAAAAATCCGGTCTCCGCTGCCGCAGTACCGATTCAATCGCCTTGTCGATCATCGGTTGCGGCACGTCGAACCCGCGCTCGCGCGCATCGTGCAACGCGACGAGGATCGCGCAGGTGCAGAAACTCATACTGGTCCAACTCGGCGGCTGCGTCCGGGCGCCAAACTCGTAGTAGGCCCAACCGCCGCTGACCACTTCGTAACGCCGCAGCAAATCGATCTGCTGCTTAATCATTTCGTTGATCTTTTCCTGACGCGCCGCGTCCTCCGGCTTGCGATCGAGCATCTTGAGCAGGCACTGCAACCCGTAGCCATGCGTCCACACGTTGTACATTTCCCGCGGCGTCGGGCGGCGGACATGCGGCAAGCGTTGGAACAGCCAAACTTCGGCACGGTCGATGGCCTGAAGGACTTGCGGATCGTTGCCGCCGGTTTCCATCAGGGCCTCGATGCACATCGCCGTCACGGCCGCCTTAAAAGCTTGATGGGCTCCTGGAACGGGCGCATTCACTTCGGCGGTCGGCGGCCGCGAACTGTTGGCCGAGCCCCACGAACCATCCTTGTGCTGGCTCTTGAGCAAATACTCGATCCCGCGGCGGATCGAGGCATCGATCTCGGCCGTCGTCGGCGGCGTGATCGCCTTGGGCTTGGGGCCAGTCGTCGCTTCCCGCGGCGGTTGCCCACCGTGCTTGGCGGCGCCAGCCTTCAAGGGGGCCGGAACGGTCTGCTTCGAACCATGCTCGTCGGCCCATGCCGGCAAACAGATCGCCATGAGTGTCACGAGCCCGGCCCATCGCATTTGCATGGCTTAGTTCCTCAACTGGCTGCTTTGCCGGCCGTGGCCGTCGAACGCTTCGGCAGGGTCCGCTGCAACGCCATCAACGCATACGCGGTGCCGTACTGCTTGTGATAATCGTACAGTGGGAAGTCCCACCAGGCCCCGTCTTTCTCCTGCAAACGAACGAGAATCACCGCCATGTGCTGCTGGAAGTGCGGCCGCTCCTGCTCCGGCAACAACTCCATGCACCGCGCCCCGTAATAGTATCCAAAGTAGAAGAAATAGCCCGATACCTTGAACCACGTCTCGTGCGGCATCGGGCGTTTGCGGCCAATATCGAGCCACATATTTCGCGCGAACAACCGGTCGAGCCAGGTCTCGACGATCTTGTCGGTGACCGAGGTGTCGCCCCATAGTCGCATCGCGATGTTGCACGACTGCACGCGTGCCAGCGCCCCGCCCGGCTGGTTGATCGAACTCCCGGGTCGGAAACGGAAATGCTCGCCGTAAAGAATCGAATAGTCCGGCCGCCGCTGCCGACGAATCGAATCCATCGCCCGCTCAACGACGTCTTTCGGCGGCTCGATCCCGACCCGCGTTGCCTCATGGAACGCCACCAACACCGTCGCGGTCATGAACGGAAACGTGACGTCGCTCGGCTTCTGGGTGTGGGCCTTGAACTCGTAGTACGACCAGCCGCCGCCCACATATTCGTAGCGAACCAGCATCTCGATTTGCTGCTTGATCAATTCGCGGAGCTTCTTGGCTCGCTCAATATCTTCCGGCTTTCGCTCCAGCAACTTGACCAGGGCCTGGATCGCATAAGCATGCGACCAGCAGTTGTAAAGCGTGTCGACCGACGGCCGCCGCACCTGCGGCAGATTGGCGATCAGCCAGCCCTCGCCGCGGTCAATCGCTTTTTCCGCCGCCGGCTCGCCGCTGGCCGTCTCGCACAGCGCCATCACGCACATCGACGTGACTGCGGCGCGGAAGGCCAAATGGGCGCCGGGAATCGGCGCATACAGCTCGATCGCCCGCAACGAGTTGGCCGAGCCCCACGAGCCGTTCTTGTTCTGATGGGTCACCAGAAAATCGACGCCCCGGCGAATCGATGCCTCGATCGCCTCCGGCGGCAGCGGCTCGATCGGATTCGGCTTTGGCCCAGTCTCGGCCAGGCTCGATGGATTCGTCTCGGCTTTGGCCACCAGCCCGGCCATCGGCGCCGGCTCGTCGGCCAGCACTGGCAGGCCGAGCAGCGCCAGCACCAATGCCCATCCGCATCGCGATTGCATCATGTCGCTTTCCTAGCCTACTTTCTGGTTCCCACGGCCTCCGCGGAAACGCACTTGCGACGACACTCGATGCCGCCATCCTCGATGGGGCAGCGCTCGGCCACCTTGCCTCCGAACGAGCGGAAGCCATAGCACGAGCCCGAGGAATCCGAGTCCGCTCAGTCCTTCTTTGGCTCGAGAACGACTTGTTCGCCTTCGCTCAGGCCTTTGAGAATCTCAACCTGCTTGTCGGTCTTGCGGCCGACGATCACGCTCCGCTCACTGGTCTTGCCATCCTTGTCCAGAACCTGGACCGATTGCTTCGACTCATCAAGATCGTCGCTGAGGATCGCCTTCGGCGGCACGGTCACCGCGTTCTGATTGAGGTACGGAACCAGCTTGATCTTGCAGGTCATGCCCGGCATCAACAGCGCGTCGGCGCCGTCGAGCACCACCGAGAACCGGGCGTCGAACGAACCGGCCGAAATCGGCACGTTCCCCAGGGATTCGAGCGACACCGGCAGCTTCGAGTCGGGCGAGCTGGTCGGCGTGGCGGTCCCCTTCAAGCCGGTGCGGAGATCACGCAATTGGCCTTCCGAAACGGTCGCCCGTAAGTACATCGGGCGAGTCTGAATAATCGTCATGACGACCTGATTGGCGGGAACCGCGGACTGGTTGGCGACGATCTCGGTCAACGCGTTCGAATCGCCGAGCCGGCCCCGGGTCAACTTGCCATAGTACACCACGCCGTCGGCCGGGGCTTCCACGACCATCAACTTGCGGTCGGCCACGAGCCGCTGCAACTTCTCGTCCGCCAACGCCCGCTGGGTCTTCTGCTTCTCCACCTCCAAGCGCAACTTCTGCAGCGCCAAGGGAGCGACAATCTTGTTCCTCTCCGCGTCGATCTTGCGGCGCTCCGTCGCTTCCTTGATTTGTTCGTCGCGACGCGGCAAATCGAACTTCACTTCATGCGCGTGGTTGAGCTTGCTCATCTCGACGAGGAACTTCGCCTTCTCCACCTGGTCCCGGCCCCGCTTCAAGACAATCGCCTCGGTTTCCTCGGTGATGTCGTCGGCCTTGTACATCTTCTCCAACTGGCGAAGCTCTTCCTGCTGATACTCCAGCATTTCCTCGGCCATCTTCAGGCCGAAGTCGTTTGCCTTGACGAGGAAGGGACGCTCGACGTCGAAGAAATAGGTTTTGTCTTCCTCGGCGATCCGGGCCATACGCTTGCTGGCCTCGATATCCATCGGCAGCGTCTTCTCGACCGCCACCAACTGGCTGTTCAGTTGCTTCAGCCCAAGGTCGGCAATCTTCAGGTCGGCCTGCATGTCGGCGATCGTGCGATCGATCTTCTCGGTGTCGAGTTTCAGGATCACCTCGCCCTTCTTGACCGTCGCACCGTGTTCGGCCGCGCTCAATACGCTGAGTGCCGTCCATTCCTTGGTGCGGATGGCGATCGGGTAGGTGGCCGCGCCTTCCAGCACACTATCCAACTCGACGGTGATCTTCAGCGGCGACTTCTTCACCGTTTGCGTCGCCGGAGCAGCCTTCGCAGCTTCGCCATTTTTCTTCGCGGCAGCCGCCGGCTCAGCCGCAATCGCCACGCTGGCCGCAGACAGGACTACCAACGAAAGAAGACCGTGACGGATACGACAACTCATGAAAATTCCCCCTAGGCAGGTTGATTCAAGGCAGGGTTTGAGCCGTAGTGCTAACGTAGTTTATCTATTCTGCCATGCGAATAGATCGTGATCAAGATACCGCCACAGAGGAGGGGGAGGAATCCGCGCGGTCAATCATGAACAACCGAATCAACCTGAGCAATCGTCAGGCTTGGGCTGGCAGTTCTACCACTCCACCGACACCGCCGCGGTCGTCATGCCCGCACCCACCGAACACAACACCAGCTTGTCGTTCGGCTGCAGGCACCGCTCCATCTCGCAAATCGCCAGCGGGATGCTCGCGCTCGACGTATTGCCGACATGCTCGACATTCAGATAGAACCGCTCAAACGGCACTCCGCTCCGCTTGGCCGCCGCTTTGAGGATGCGGGCGTTGGCCTGGTGCGGGATGATCCAGCGGGTTTCGTCCAAATCCCAGCCCGATCGGGCAATGGACTGCCGGATGATGTTCGTGAAGCTCTCGGCAGCGAACCGGAACAAGGCATGACCGTCGATCCGCACCCACGGGTCAATCCCGGCATGCCCGTTGGAAATAAAATAGCCCGGCTCCTCGCGGCGGGCCATGTGCAGGCCGCGGGTATCGGCCCCGAGAATCGCCTGTCGGATGCGGTGCCCCTTCTCGCCCGACGACAAAATCGCCGCGCCCGCCCCGTCGCCAAACAGGAAGTAGGCGCTGCGGTCGGCCTTGTCCAACAACCGCGACTGCATGTCGACTCCCACCGTCAACACGGTGTGAGCCGTGCCCGCCATGATCATTCCCCGCGCCACCGAAACCGCATACAGCCATCCCGAGCAGGCGGCATTCAAATCGAAGGCCGGGATCGTCTGGAGGTTGAGCCGATCCTGCAAAATGGCCGCTGTCGATGGCATCGCCACGTCCGGCGTGGTGGTGGCCAGAATCACCGCGTCGATTTCCTTCGCCGGGACGCCGGAGGCCCGAATCGCCTCCAATGCCGCCTTGTAGGCCAAATCCGAGGGCTTCTCCCCCTCGGCCGCCCAACGCCGCTGGCGAATGCCCGTGACCTGATAGATGTACTCTGGCGTGATCTCCGGAAACTCGTCCACCAATTCCTCGTTGGTCACCACGCGTGCCGGCAAATAGCCGCCGAAGCCCAAGAACACCACCGATTGCCGCGCGGAATCGCCCATCGGGCTAGCCGGAGCCAGGTCAGGCTGCTCCAGCAAAGTGTCGCTCGCCACGGCCGGCGGAATCCAATCGCGCATGGCCGGATCGCTGGTCTCGATCTCCATGACCGGCTCACTCAGCGGCAGCGTCTCGCCCTCGAGATGCAAGCGGCGAATCACCAAGCCGTCGCAGGGCGCCTCGAAATCGTAGACCGACTTGGCACTATCGACCTGGACCAGCGACTGGCCCTTGTGGAAGTGGTCTCCCTCGGCGACATGCCACTCGATGATGGTTGCTTCGATCTCCGAAGCACCCTGGGCCGGCAGATACAACGGCAATTTGAAGGAACTATCGTCCATTTAGTTCTCTTAGTTCTCTCGCACCATCTGATCGACTGCCGCCTCAATACGATGCGCGTTCGGCCGATGATTCGTCTCTAATTCGGGGGCAAACGGGATCGGCAAGTCCGGAGCCGATACCAACACGGGCGGACACTTCAAGGCGGCAAAGGCCTCACGGCATACCAACGAGATGATCTGGTCTCCCAGTCCTTGTGTCGCCCCGCATTCCTGCACGACGAGCAGCCGTCCCGTCCGACAAACCGATTCCACGATCGGGGCGATGTCCAGAGGCTGCAACACAAACGGATTCCAGACCTCGATCGAGCGGGGGCTCCGTTGGGCCACCGTCAACGCCTCGTGGACCATCGCGCCGAAGGCCACCACCGTCAAATCGGTCCCCTCGGTATAGCGCCGCGGACGCCAGACTGCCTCAAGGTTGCCGTCGAAGTGGATCTCGCCGCTCTTGCTCCAGTAAAGCCCCTTGTGTTCAAACACCAGGCACGGGTTCGGATCGTAAAACCCGGCCACCAGGGCTTCAAACGTCTCTTGGGCAGTGGCCGGATAGAGCAGCTTCAGGCCGGGGAAGCGCGACCAGAGTCCTTCGAACTCGCCGGAGTGGAAAGCGCCCATGGTCAGCCCGCCACCGCATGGCAACCGCATCAACAACGGCGCTGGCGTCCCCGCCCGGAAGTACCACGTGCCCGCGTTGAGGCCCAACTGCGTCGTGGCCTCGGTCGAGAAATCGGCGAACTGGAACTCCATGATCGGCAGGGCGCCCACTTGCGACGCACCAATCGCAAAGCCGGCCATCGACGATTCGGCGATCGGCATGTCCATTACCCGCTCAGGACCATGGCGATCAATCAATCCCTTGCAGGTCTTGAAGGCCGAGCCATACGTGCCGATATCCAAGCCGAAAAAGAAACTGCTGGGGTTGTTTTCCAGAAGGTAGTCGAGGGCTCGGCCGACCGCCTCGCCATTCTTCACCGCCGGCGTTTGATACGGCTTCACCGCGGTCACGCGCGGCTCGGCAAACACCGTCATCCGGTTGCGCAGCGGATCAGGACGGCCGACCCGCAAGGCAGCGTTCAGCGCAGTCTGCACTTCGTCCTCGACCGCCTGCTCGACATGCTTCACCTCGGCATCGCTCATGCCGCAGACTTCCAGCAGTTTCTGCCGGGTCGTCGCCACCGGATCGTTCTCGCGCCACTGGCGCAGCCGATCCATCGGAACGTAGTCGCCCTTGTCATAAGCGGCGTGGCCATAGAGCCGCGTCGTCATGCATTCGATCACGTGCGGCAACGGATCGCTTTGCATCGATTCCAGGGCGTCGCAAATCGTCGTGTACACGCCCCAGGCGTCAAGCCCGTCAATCGTCTTCCCCGGGATACCGTAACCCTTCGCGCGGTCCGACAAATTCTTGCAGCGATACTGAAAACTGGTCGGCGTCGAAAACGAATAGTGGTTGTTCTGAATGATGAACAGGACCGGCACCCGATGCACCGAGGCGATGTTGAACGTCTCGTGAATCTCGCCAGTGCTGCTGCCGCCGTCGCCAATCACGGCCAAGCCGTAGACATCTTCGCCCTGTCGTCGGGCGGCCCAGGTGCTGCCGACCACCAGGCTGGGCATCTTGCCCAAGTGGCTGATCATCGGATAGCGCCGCTGCGCGGCGTCGCCGTGATGGCAATTGCCTTCGCGGGCGTGGGTCATACTCTCGGCATTGGCCATGTACTGCGAAAACAACTGCTGCGGCGCAGCCCCCAGAATCAAGTGCCCAGCAAAGTCGCGATGGAGCAGCGACACCGAATCGCGGCCTGGGCGAAGCGGCAGAGTCATGCCGACCGCCGTCGCCTCGTTGCCGGCGCTCATCGTCACGGTGCCCTTGACGTAACCTTTCTGGAACAGTTCCAGAAGCCGCTCTTCCATCCGCCGCGCCAGCAGCATCAAGGGATAGGCCGCCATATAAAAGGCCGGCTGCGCGAGCCGTTGCGGAAAGCGGACGACCTCCGGCACTGCCCGACGCACGCCGTCAATGCGGGTCAGGATATCAATGCCCGCAGCAGATCTCGTGGCTGCTCCCTCGACCGACGGAGTGCCCCCATGGCGTCCAGTTGCAGTCTGCCGAATCTCAGTGTGGGATGCCACAACAGGTCCCTCTCTTCGTCCGAGTTGAAGCCTCGTTGGAACGGCGGTCCCTGCTTTCGCCAGGTACCCGAATGGGGTCGATTGTAACTGTGCTTCCCCGGGCTGTCACCAGCGTTTACTTAGCTTTTACCCATCTTCTCCACCAGAGGGGACAGCCGTTGCGATTAGGACGACTGCGGCAGCCGTATCGCCACCGGAACAAATTGCCTTGCGGCGGAATTTGGAATTCCCCGCCTCACGTCCCCCACCACTCACACGTTTTCCCCGGCCAGCCAACCGGTGCTGAACGCCGCCTGAAAGTTGTATCCCCCGATGGGACCATTAAGATCCAACAGTTCGCCGGCGAAATAGAGCCCAGGCACCAGCCGACTCTGCATCGTTCGAGAATCCACCTCGTCGAGGGCCACGCCGCCAGCCGTTACCTCGGCTTTGCGAAAGCCCATCGTGCCGGCCACGGGAATTTCGAGGCTCTTCGCCGTCGCAATTAGGTGCCGCCGTTCGTTCTTCGAGAACTCGGCGAGCGGTTTAGCGGGCGATACACCGATCCGCTGGAACAGCGTTTCGCCCACCCGCCGCGGCAGCCAAGCATCGAGCAGCCCCGCCACCTGCCGTTTGCCTGCCTGACAGGTTTTCTCATTCAGTTCCCTCTCCAGTTCCTGTGCCGACAACTCCGGCAGCAGATCGCACCGCAGCCGAAGTTCACTTGGCCGCGGATGGCCGCTCACCGCATGACTGACGTCCATCGCCGCCGGCCCGGTCACGCCAAAATGGGCAAACAGCAGTGCACCGCGGCTTTCAGCCAGACTCCCGCGCCCTTTTGTCGCGTGTGCTTCCACTTCTAGCTCAACCACTGCCGCCCGAACATCCGGCAACGTGATCCCCTGCAGCGCCAGCACCCATGGGGCGTGACTGGTGATCGGCACCAGCGCCGTGTGCGGCGGAACAACGCGATGCCCCAAGGCGGCCGCCCAGCGGTACCCGTCTCCCGTCGTTCCGCAGGCCGGATAAGATTGCCCGCCGGTCGCCAGAAGCAACTTCTTCGCCAAGATCTCGCGCTGGTCCGTGATCAGGCGAAAGCCAGCCGAGTCGCGCACGATTTCGGCCACCATCTCGCCCGTCGCCACGTTGCAGCCGGCCTGCTTCACTCGCCGCATCAACGCCGCGCGAACATCCGAGGCCCGATCGCTCGCGGGAAAGACCTTGCCACCGGGCTCGAACTTCGTCAGCACTCCCTCGCCCTCGAAGAGCTCGATCACGTTTTGTGGGCTGAGCGCCGCCAGGGCCGAATGCAGAAAACGCCCGTTCGGCCCGAAGGCCGCGACGATCCCGCGGGCGTCGGTGGCGTGCGTCAGATTGCACCGCGTCCCGCCGGACAGGAGAATTTTCACGCCCGCCTCGCGATTGCGGTCAATCACGATCGTTCGCCGTCCCCGGGCCGCAGCCCGTGCCGCCGCCATCATCCCGGCCGGCCCGGCGCCGACAATTGCCACGTCGAAATTGGTCATGCCAGCCTCAATCCCTTAGGCAGCGACTCCCCAAAGACCAGCCCTTGCTCTTCGATGTCGAGCGCGCCGCCGTGCCGCACGAGTTCCACAAAGTGTCGCGGGGCCTCGAGCGCACCCAGCCAATCGGCCGTCTCGCGCCGCAGTTTTTCCGGCAAGTCGCGGTATCGGTCGTCCGTATGACGCGCCAGTTGCATAGCCGCCAGCGGGAGCTCGGCCAGTTCCAGTCGCCGTCCCATCAACTGTTTCAACCAATCGGCGGCCCGATCGGCTGCCACCACCGTATTCAACGGGCCGTACATCGGCACTCGCGACCCCAGTCGCCCCACGGCCCAAACCAAGGGTGCTCGCACCGCCTCCATCTTTCGCTTCGCCAACAGGTCGACCAGCATGCCCCCCAACTCGCCCTTCGTTTCCGCGGGCAATAGCTCGAGCGAGCCCAACAGCCGCCACATCTCGGCCGTCTCTGGAATCGCAAACGCGAAGTCGCTGCGACCGCGTCCCGTCGTTAGTTGCCGATGCAGCCCGCGCACCGGTCCAAGCAGCGGCTCGGCCAGCGCCTGCTGCTGTCCGGCGGCAAGTCCTCCGGCAATTCGCCGCCAGAGAATCCAACCCTCCACACGCACATTCGGCGTTCCATGCGCGAACTTCCCCTGCAATGCCGTCCAGGTCTGCGCGACCCGCCAGTCGTCGACCGCCAAACCGTAGCCCGGCCGCAAGGCGAAGCCGAGCAAGTTGAGCCAACGCGCCTCATGCACCGCCGAGCGCCGCCGGCCCGCCTCGAACTCCATCAACGCTTCCCAAATCCGCCGACAAAGCGACGTCGGCCAAGCCGTACGCCCCATCCCGGTCGCCGCGGTGAGCCGCTTCACCAACCCTTCCGGTTTTTCCCTGTCCTCCAAACCAAAAGTGCTTTCGATCGCCGTTTGGCACCGCTGCCAGGTCGCTTCATCCACAACGCCTTCGCTCTCGGCCTGCGACTCGTGCGCGGCAATGTCGGTCTGCGTGGCCGAACGGACATCGAACTGCAAACGCCAACTGCGCCGACCGCCGACCTCGCTGCACCAAAGGTCCAAGGTGCCGATTTCGGTTAATCGGGCGTGAAGTGTCACAGCAACCGTGTCCGCGGTGCCCTTCTTCTGCGTTCGCAACACCGTTCGCATCGGCGGCAGCGGGGTCATCCGCTCGCGATCGACGGGAATCAATTCGCCCGGCTTGTCGGTCAGCCGCGTGCTGGAAACAAAGAGCGGAAATTCGGCCGGCTCGGAGACAAGCAAGGCAAACTGCCGACCGCGAAGCTGGACGTCCTGCCCCGGTTCGATGCTCGCCGGCAATAGGCAGACCGCCACCGGGGAGAGAGGCGCGGGCGGAGAAGGTGCTTCCGTGGTCGGAGCCGGGAGGGCAGACGGCGGAGCCGCCGCGGCTTCAACGCCAACATAATACGTTCGCGCCAAGCCGGCCGCAATGCGCACCCCTTGGCCACGCCGCACCATGCCGTAGTACGATGCGCCGCGGGCAACCGCCAAATCCAAGCGATCGTTGTCCAACACGATCGGGCGCCACCCGCCCGAAGACATCTGGTTAGGCGGAATTCCAATGCTGGTCCCCTCTCCCTTTGGGAGAGGGTTAGGGTGAGGGCGACCCTCGCGTGTTTCTCTAGCGGCCGCCGAGAAAACGGGCTTATCAAACCAACTCGAAAGCACCTCGAGAAGCCGCTCCTTCAATGCGGTCGACTCAAACACGCCGCCGTTGAATAACACGATGTCCGGCCGCGCCGGATCATGTGCCACGGCCAGATCGCTGTCATCGATCGCCACGTGCCGATGGGCCGTCAAAAAGGCGGCCAAATATCGCGTAATCGCCGCGTCGGCCGCAAAGGGCAAACCAAATTCCTGGAACCCTGATCGTCGCCGAACGGGCCGGTCCTCCAAACCGACGCGGGGAAAAAACCCGTCGACAAGCAACGCGCTGACTTCCTCGTGGCTCAGTTCCACCTGCAACCCGCCGCCAAGCAGCTTCGACCCGCTGCCAGGCAGCGTGATCGTCATTCGCTCGGGCGGATCGGGACCGAGCAACGTCTCTTTCGCGACGCGACTGGCGCGGACCAACACGGCCCACTGTCGCGGCTCGAGCTTGCCGAGTTTCTGCTCGACATGCTTGGCTAACGCCAGATCGAAATTGTCGCCACCGAGAATCAAGTGGTCGCCCACCGCGACGCGGTGAAACTGCACCTTGCCCGCTTCGCCGCGGCGGACGCGAATCAAGGTGAAGTCGGATGTGCCGCCGCCGATGTCGCAAACGAGAATCTTTTGCCCCGGCTCGACCAGTTTCTCCCAGTCCTCGGCATGCCGACTCAGCCAGGCATAGAAGGCCGCCTGCGGCTCCTCGATCAACACCACGCGCGGCAAGCCGGCCAGCGCTGCCGCTCGTACCGTGAGTTCCCGCGCAACCTCGTCAAACGACGCCGGCAGCGTCAGCACCAATTCCTGCTCGGCCAGCGGATGCTTGGGACACCGCGCGTTCCACGCGTCGCGAACGTGAGCCAGGTATCGGGAACTGGCCTCGACCGGCGACAGACGCTCGACGTCCGAGGCGCCATGCCAAGGCAGCAACGGCGCCGTGCGATTCACCCCACCGTGACACAACCACGACTTGGCCGAACTGATCAGCCGCCCCGGGGCGAGCGTGCCTTGCTCGCGAGCAAAGAAGCCGACCGTGTGCGCCGGATTGTCCTTCTGCCATGGACAACGAAAGCTGCCGGCCGCCGTCTCCGCGAGGGTCCCCTCGTAGTGAAACGATGGCAACGTCTCGCGCGACTCCACTTGCCCAGGGGCAATGATCTGCGGCACGGCGAACGTCTCAATCCGCCAGTCGGCACGCTCGCTGTCGACATAGGTCACGGCCGAATTGGTCGTGCCCAAGTCAAAACCGACCACGTAGCGACTCGGTGCGGCATTGGTTGCAGCAGTGTGCTTGGCCATGAAGGGGTGTCGTGAGCGCGATGTTTAACGAGCGAGTCAGCAACCGGGTTAATAAGCCTAACACGGAAGACGTAGGGATCAAGGGCCGCGTCGAAAGTGCTTCAGAACCGCCCTTTACACGCCGGCGGCGATTCGCTACGCTCCCCAACCCTGACGTGCCGAGGTTGCACGTCCGCAGATTGTCAGGAGGCAAAGCCCATGAACTTCTTCACGTGGATTCGCGATGGCGTGCGGCATGCGGTGTTGCTCGGTGTTTCCGATGCAGTGAGCGATATTGGCACTCCCGTCGAGGGGGACGATATCAGCCAGCGACTCCTGCAGGCCTTGCGCAACGGGCAGCCAACGCTGCCGGCTAATAGCAGCCGGCCCCAGGATCGCGTGCCGCGCAAAAAACTCGGGCGCTCGCTGGAGCAGATTCAGAGCGTCGCCAAGCCATCGTAGCCGGGACTCGCACATCCCCTTTGCCACGCGGCGCTACTTCTTCTCCAACTTCGCCCGGAGCCGCTCCCGTTCGGCCTTTTGCGAATCGGGGTTGGCCGCCGGGTCAACTTCGATCGGTTCACCCAACAGCACGGCAAGTCGTTGCGCTGCGGTCTTGCGCGTCGCTGGTTCGGGGCGCTCCAATAACGCCAACCACACCCAGCGGTCGTGCAGCATCGCGGCGGCGGCCGCTTCCGGCGAGTCGCCATCCGTTTCGCCGGCTAACGAGCGGATGATCCGCCGAACGCGAAACTCCTGCTCGGCATCCAACTGCTGCAAGTCAACACGCCGCAAGTATTGCAGTGAATCGGCTCCCCCGGCGCGAAGGGCCCGGTCAGCCGCCTCACGCGACGCAAACCGATCATCCCCCAGTCGCTTCACCAAAGCCTCCCAGCGCCCCCGGCTGGCTGCCGTATCTTGTCGAGCCGCCTCCAACAACTGCGTCTCCATCGACACCGTCATGTCGCTCAGATTCCAATTGGCACGCAGTATTTCCAGCACCGGTATCAAGTGCTGTCGGCAGACCGTCGGTTGAATCACAAACAACTGCCACAGCCCGGCCGCACGCCAAATTTCTTCACGCTCGGGCGGGCCCAGCCGCAAACTCGTCGGCTCCCCCGGCGACTGCTTAAACTCCATCGGCAAGAACGAGGCCTTGCCTCGCGGCGCGCGGGTAATCACGAGGTCGTCCCCCGAGCCGCGAAACTCGATCGTCACCTGCTCGTCACTGGATGTCCGCTCGTAGTAAAGATTGGCCCCGCCCCCTCGGCCGTTGCCATTTCCATCGCGAAGGCGAAGCTTCTCCTTGCTGTCGCCTGCTCCCGACTGCACCTCCATGTTGGGCATCCGCGACCACTGCAGAAGAACCCGCCCGTCCACGATGTTGAACCGAAGGAGGTTGCTGTTGTTCCGCACCAATTGGCTCAGCAGCGTCTCGCGAGCCTCGCCCACGTCGACCAACAATGCCAGGCACAGGACGACCCAAGCGCCAGATAGAATTTTTCGGCACATTCAAGAACCTCGACCGAGAAACGCGAAGGTACGGACGGTTCAACGGCGCGGGCCCCCCCCGCCCCGATCCATTATACCTTCCGGACCGCCTCGACGTCCTCAGCCCCCGGCTCCTCGGCGGGCAACATCTCGGCCTCATCCGGCAATGGACGATTTCTCTCCTCGCCCGGCAAGTCATCGGCCGCCACCCGCCGGTAATGCCGTCGCACCAAGTAAACGACCAGTGCCAGCACGGCAATCACCACGACCACCGTCAGCCAGACTTCGGCCTGACGAATAAGCTGGGGAATATACTGGCCGAACAGGTAGGTCAGGCCAAAAAAAGTGCCCACCACCGCGGTCGCGCAAATCAGGTCGATGAGGATGAACCGCTTGAAGGACACTTGCATGATGCCGGCCGTCAAGTAGACCGGTGCGCGGATCCCCACCAGAAACCGCGCCACGAAAAACACCTTGAATCCGTGCCGATGAAACTCCCGCTCAATCTGAGCCTCACGCTCGGGCGTAATCAGCCGCGTCCACCAGTGCCGCTCCCGCAACACGCCGCGGCCAAAGTGGTAGCCCAGCCAGTACATGATACAGTCGCCGGCGAGCGCGCCGAACAAGCAGCAACCCAAAGCTATAAACGGATTCAGCACGCCCCGACCCGACAAAATGCCGGCGGCAATGATCGGCACTTCCTCCGGCACCGGCAGACCAGCACCGGTCAGGATCAGCACCAGCGTGATCGCGAAGTAGGAGCCGTGGGTTAAGAGAATCTCGGTCATCGTGCTAGTATCATCGCCCGGTCGCCACGTATGCGTTGAGCGAACGCCGGACAGTGGCGTGCTGCCCTCTTGCAAGTTGGGTATTCTACATAGACCGTAGCTTGCATACAATCCGTCGTTTCGCCAAGCCCCGTCGATCGTCGAACCGAATGCCTCGTCTCCGCAGGCTATCGGAATCGCCAAACGCGACGGCGATCAATGCGCCGCGCGACACATACTACGACACATACTACTCTGTCTGCACCAAAAACTCCTCTTCGCCAACTCCAACCCGCTGCAACCGGACGCCCCTGCCGGCCTCCGAGACTGCCATGATCAGGCCACGTTCCGGGCGCGAACGGCACAGCACGGCGCTTTGCTCCCAGCCCAAGACGTAAAAGGCCGTCGAGAGGGCGTCGGCCACGGCGGCCGTGGGAGCCAGGACGGTAGCCAAAAGGACGCCTTCAGCCGGCCAGCCCGTCCGCGGGTCCAACACGTGGCCATAGCGTCGCCCGCGGTAGCGGAACGATTGGAACTGGCCTCCCGATGTACCCAATGCGCGATTGGCCAGATGCACCAGCCCCAAGCGATGCCCCGGCTGCCCGGGGTTCGTCAAACCGATCTCCCAATCGGCAGGCGATTCCGTCTCCGAGCGCTCGGCAGAGGAACCGCGGGCGACAACGCTGCTCTGCCCGCCGTGGAGAAGAAAATCCTTCATGCCCCCGGCCAACAAATGCTCGACGCATCGGTCGAGCGCATAGCCTTTGCCGATGCTGCCGAGATTGAGTTTCATCCCCGGCTTCTGAAAACGCACCGTCCGTCTGGCGCAGTCCAACTCAATCCATTGGCTCCCCACGCGCGACCGCGCCTCGTCCAGCGCCGCGTCGGAAGGAATTTCGCCCAACCGGCGGGCAAATCCCCATACCTCCCACAGCGGCGCCGCCGTGATGTCATACGCGCCCTGCGTTTCCGCGTGGATTTCCATGGCCAGCCGCAACAACTCGAAAAGCCCTTCTTCCACCTCAACCGGGCCGTCGCCCGCCAGAAGGTTGATCCGGTTCAGCTCGCTGGTCGGTCGGAAATACGAGAGTTGCTCTTCAAGCGTCTCGACCAGATCCAGGGCCTCCATGGCTAGTTCGGTGCCCTGCGGATAGCGAGCGCCAGGAAAGCAGATCTCGAACTCACACGCCATCGCGCGGCGAGAGACATGAACGAGAAGTTCGCTTTCAGACCTGCACACGAATCGCCCTCGCTTGCCAACAACCTCGCCTTGTTCGCCCCCAACAACAAAACGCCGCCGAGCGAAAAAAACGCCCGGCGGCGCCGGTGTACGTCGCCTGCGCCCACGGCCGATCCGGCCGCCTAGCGCCTGCGCCTATATCAATGAGCGTCCCGCAGGACTACTCCATGCTGATGGCTTCGGTCGGGCAAACGTCGACGCAGGCGCCGCAGTCGCCGCAAGTGTCCGCGTCGATCACCGCCACCCCGTCCTTCATCGCAATCGCGTCCAGAGGACACGAATCGACGCATGTTTCACATCCCGTGCATTTTTCCGCATTCACTACGGCTGCCATTGAGCGTCTCCAAAACAAGTACTAGAAGTATCGAAGCAACCCCCGGCACCGCTTCATAGGAAGCATTGCCGGGAAAAACGGTCCTTAGTCACGCTGGTCTCGTCAAGAAACCACACTCATAATTTGTACTCGCTGACTGGGTGTCGCGACCATACCCCGAGGCAAACGCCCCAACCTCCCCAATCGGGGAGCCTCTACGGTCGGCCTGCCACCATAGCCAATCCCTTCTTGCGGTTCAAGGGGTGATCGGCTCACAAGCAGCATTCGCTATTGCCTTCCACCCAGTTGGGCGATTCCGCTCCAGCCGAGTCCCGCCAAAAGACTCCTCCCGCGCCTCCAATAAACTACGCTTGAACATGGCCGGCATCGTGGAAATCAACCGCATTGAATCGCTCACCGACTACCGCTCCGACTGGGCGGCCCTGCTCGATCAAACGCCCGGAGCCAACTATTTCCAGTCGCTCGATTGGCTGGAAATCTACTGGCGCCACTTCGCCGCCGGTCAGACACTTCGGGTGCTGTTGATGGAAGACCACGCACGCATCCGCGGCATCGTGCCCTTGGTTGTTCGACAGGAAAACACCACGGTGGGCCCGCTGCGCGTCTTGACCTTTCCGTTGCATGATTGGGGATCGTTCTATGGACCGGTCGGCCCCGCCCCGCCGCAGATCCTTCGCGCCGCCTTGCCCCATGTCGCCAACACCCGGCGCGATTGGGATATCCTCGAGTTGCGGTGGCAAGGGGGGCCAGCCACCGATGCCGCCGACACCCAACAAGCCATGCTCGAGACCGGCTTTCAGGCCTATGCCACACTTTGGGATCAAACGGCCGCGGTCGACATCAGCGGCAATTGGCCGTCGTATTGGTCAACTCGAAAGGGGGCTTGGTTACGCCGCTACCGCCGCGCCGAACGCGAGTTGGCCGCGCGCGGCAGCGTGTCCTACATTCGCTATCGTCCCCAAGGCACAGCGCATGGCGATGGCGCCCCTCGCTGGGATCTCTACAACGCGTGCGAAGAAGTCGCCCGCCGCAGTTGGCAAGGAAAATCCCCCAACGGCACCACTCTATCGCACGAATCCATCCGCCCATTCCTACGCGATCTGCATGCGGTCGCTGCAAAAACCGGTAGCGTCGATCTGAACCTCTTGCTGGTCGACGACCGGCCAGCGGCTTTCGTCTATGGCTATCACCATCGCGGTCAACTCTATGGTCTGCGACGAGGATATGACGCTGAGTACGCGCCGCGCGGAGCCGGCAACGTCTTGCTGGGCTACGTCCTTCGTGACAGTTTCGCCCGCGGTGACAAGTTCTACGATCTGGGCGTGGGTTCCCTGGACAGCAAGCGCCACTTCCAAACACGGACGCTGCCAATCCTGCGATTCAGCCACTATCCGCCCTTGGCTCTCCGCACCCAAGTGCTCCGCCTCAAGCGGTGGTGGGACAGCCGCAGCCTGGCCGCCTCGCCACGCTAAACCCGGTGTCGCGCTTCGCGCGCCACGATCGTACTTCATTGCCAGCAAAAGAATGTGCGAGGAAGCGCCTCCGGTCGCCGATGGGATTGGCGAAGGAAGCCAATCCCGGCGGTGCATCGGCGACTGGAGCCGCCTCCTCACAACCACACGACGTCTATCGGCCGACCACCGGGCCAGGCGTGACCACCGGCGCGGCGCAGGAAGTGCAGCCACCGCCAGAAACCACCGTGCCTTCGCTCACCACCGTGCCGCCGCAGGGATCGACACAAGGGTCGACCATCACACAGGGCTGGGCCGGCGGCGCATTGCGTTCGGGATGAAAGCGAGAGTTCCACGCCCATCGCCAGCACTCGGCAATATGGCAACCCGAGGCCGCCGCCAAAACCGCGCTCAATGTCACTACTACCAATAGCTTCTTCATCGTTGGCGTCCTCTCCAATCAACGTGTCGGGGCGTAGGTCGTTTCCGGTCCCGGAGTAATGACCGGCGCGCCGGCGCAAGGATCACATGCGGGTGGGCAAACGGGCGGACATACCGTCGGACAAGCAACCGCCGCGGGTGCACACGTCTGCTTCGCGGGACCGCCGCGCCACACACAGTCCATGAACCGGCAACCCGTTGCACCGCCCAACAACGTCGCTAAGACCGCTACAGTCAGTATCCTCTTCATCCCTTTATCCTCCCATGACAACGGCAACCCCTCACTGATTGCGTCCCCGCGAGCCAACGAACCGTACCGCGATCCATCAGCCCCGCAAACTCAACGGATACAGCCGGAGTTGCGGTCAAACAGGGAGCATCGACTACATCGGTATCAATAATGTGTTGCCATGGGAACTCTACACCAAGATTAACGATGTGCAAACGCAACGGATGCTTTTTTGCAACCACCTCCTGCTCCCTCTGGAACGGAGATGCCGAGATGCGCGGTCGTAAGAGCCCGCTTGTTGGCCAGGAGCCCGCGCAACAGCCGCCACTTCCCATTGCGCACGCCAACCACCGGCATCCAGAGCCACTCCCGCCAGACGGTGCGAAACACGAGTTTCCGGTAACTCCGCATCATCAGCCGGTACAGTTCCTGTTGCGGCAGTCGAGTCTTCACCACGAAGTGCTGCATATCATACAACTCCGCATCGTGCGTCAGGATGTTTTCACGCTGCTCTTGGTAGAACTCCGTCCCGGGAAACGGCGTCAGCGGTGCGAACTCGGCGTACTCGATCATCGGGTGCCCCTGGATGTATTCGTCGAACCGGCGAAAATCAGCCTCGCCCGCGTCCGGCGGAATCACAAAACCGGCGGTAATTGGAATTCGTAGCTGCTCCAGAATGGCGATCGCTCGCTCCATCCGCGTTAGCGAGATGCCCTTGTGCAACCGCCGCAACGATTCGTCGTCGAGTGCCTCGCCCCCCAGAAACACCATCCGCAGCCCGGCCCGCTTCCAAACCTCGAATAGTTCCGGGTTCTCGACGACGGCGTCCGCCCGGCTAAAGGTGTAGTAACGCTTCTTCACTTTGCCGTCGATTAGCAACCGGGCAAGTTTGCCCATGCTCTCGGCGTGCTGAAACGAGCCGTTGTCGGCAAACTTGATATAGGCCTCATCCACGGAACGAATCTCCGCGAACATCGCCTGCGGGTCGCGGGGAATGAAGTGTTGTCCGTACACGAGCGCGCCGGGACAAAAACTGCACTTCGACCGGCAACCGTACGACGTCCGTACCAGCGCCACCTGGGGTTCGAGCATGTAGTAATAGTATTTACGGTAGCGGGCTGTTAAGGACCGATCGGGCGGCGGAATGTCATCCAACACCGTCGGCAGCCCCCGCGGCTCCGTCTCCTCAAACCCCTTCCCTGTGCGAATTCGCAGCCCTGGGATCCGGTCGTAACACTTCCGCCCACTGGCGACTTCGCGGCAGATATCGCCGAAGGCGTGGTATCCTTCGCCGCGGACGATCAGATCAACCGCCGGATCGTCAAAGTCGTCGGGAAAGAGGGTGGGATGATGTCCACCGACGACCGTTACGCATTGCGGCGCGAATTTCTTGACCGCCCGCAACACTTCCTTCGCCTGATGGACCCGCACCGTTTCGGTTCCGTTGCCGGCCACATCGGGACGGAACTCCGCCAACGTCGCCTCCAAATCTCCCCGCCGCACCTGCATGTCCACCAAGCGGACTTCATGTTCTTTGGAGACGGCGGCCCCGCTTTGTTCCAAATTCAGCGGTTCTAATCGGCATATATAACGCATCCCGATCGTCCGCGGCCCGCAGGGAGGATTGATCAAGAGAATTTTCATGACAGGCTCCTTCGCACCGACAGCGGACGATCGTGAATCGGGCCAGCGCCTCCTGCCCAGCAAGCCCCGCCTTTGCCGTCAAGCGGATGGGCGACGGTTATCTTCAGACAAAAGTGACAAAACTGCCCATCCGCCGAGTAGCCTCCGTAACCGGACGCGCCTCGAACTCGCCGCGCGCCACACAATTTTTTCCAAAAAACCACCGGCGTTGCCATTTCGCAACGCGCCGCGCAATTTAGAGGCTACACTTGCTTGTACACCGCGGTAAAATCTTCGCGTCGTACCGATTCGACCGATTCCGTCATCTTTGGCAGGGTGCAGGCATGACACAACGGACGTCGCAGCCAACCAGGACATCCAGCAACCAACTCCTGCTCACCTTGTCTCATCGGCTGCTGATGCCGCTGCTGCTGTGGCTTGTCGCGGCGGCCGCCGTCGTTGCCGACGAGGCTCAACCGATCTGGTTGTTGAGCACCCGCTGTGCGGCCCACTGCGGCGAGTTGGACGATCCACACCACGCCGTCTGCTACTCGCGGGCGACCGCCGATTGTCAGTGGCTGCCCTCCGACGCCGCTGCCTTCCAGACCACCGACAACGCGCAGGTGCCGACAATCGTTTTTGTCCATGGCAACCGTACGGACGCGGACGAAGCCATCACCAAAGGCTGTTGCGCCTACGAAGGTATGCGTACCTTCGCAAGCGGTCGCCCCTTTCGCTTTGTCATTTGGTCATGGCCCGCCGAACGCGCGCTGCGGAAACACCGCGCCGACACCCAGTTGAAAGCCGAGTACAGCGACGCCGAAAGTTATTACCTGGCCTACTGGCTCAATAACCTCCGGCCGGGCATGCCGGTCGCCTTGGTCGGCCACAGCTTCGGCCCCCGGATCATTGCCGGCGCCCTGCATCTGCTGGCCGGTGGCGCGATCGATTGCCGACAATTGCCCAACGAGATCACGGTCAGTTGGGCTACCGGAAAACGTAATCCAGTGCGGGTAATGCTCCTCGCCGCCGCCATGGACGGCGACGCCTTGTCTCCCAATGGCCAGAACGCCCTCGCCCTGCCGCTCAGCGAACGCTCGCTGATCACCGTCAACGAATGCGACCGGGTTCTGAAGTGGTATCCTCGCCTTTATGGCCGGGGCGGGCCCGAGGCCCTGGGCTTTCTTGGCCCCTGCGGCCTGACCGGCAACGCCGATATCCTCGACATCAGCAGTTCCGTCGGGCGCACGCACGACTGGGATCGCTATTGTGCCGCCGTGACCGCCTGTGGCCTTTGGTCCCAATACACCTTCCTGGACCCGTCGGCCGAATCGCCAAGTCTCGTCACCGCCGCTGCCAAGCAAAACACCGCCACGGCAACGCAAAACACTGCTGCCCGACTCACTCCGTAGGTGTCGACTCGGCCACCTACCGCCCTCGGCCGTCATCCCGCATAATACAGGGATGAACGAACCAGTTGCCTACCTCAATGGTCGATGGCTACCCGCCTCCGAGGCCCTAATTCCCGTCAGTGACGCCGGTTTCGTGCTGGGCACCACTGTCGCCGAGCAGGTCCGCACCTTCGCCGGCAAGTTGTTTCGACTCGCCGATCACCTCGGCCGCCTCGCCCATTCCTTGGAAATCATCGAGGTCGATCCGGGCGTGGCCTGGAATGATCTCGGCCGCATTGCCGACGAGCTTGCCCATCGCAATCACGCCCTGCTCGAGAAAGGGGATGATCTGGGCCTGTCGATCGTCGTCACGCCCGGCAACTACCCGACCTTCTCGACCGTCGGCCCAACACAACCAAACCTCTGTTTGCACACCTACCGATTGCCGTTCCACACCTGGGCCGAGAAATACCGCAACGGTCAGGCCCTCGTCACCACCGCGGTGCAACAGGTGCCCGCCGAGTGCTGGCCGCCGACGCTGAAATGCCGTAGCCGCATGCACTACTATCTGGCCGATCGCCACGCCAAGGCAATCGACCCGCAAGCCCGGGCCTTGTTGCTCGACGGTCAAGGTCTCGTCACCGAAGCGTCCACGGCCAATCTGCTCGTCTACCGGCGCCACGAGGGACTGGTGTCTCCTCCATGGACCAAAATTCTCCACGGCATTAGCCTCGCCGTCGCCACTGAACTGGCCAGTCAACTGGGCATTCCTACGGTTCAACGAGAACTGACGGTTGATGATGTCGCCTCGGCCGACGAAGTGCTTCTGACCAGCACGTCGATCTGCGTCCTGCCGGTCACCCGCTTCAACCAGCGCATGGTCGGGGACGGCAAACCGGGGCCAATGTTTGCCAAGCTGCTGGCCGCTTGGAGCCAGATGGTAAACGTCGACGTTGTCGCCCAAGCGGAGCGCGTAGCGCGTTTGCGAACTTAAAATAGGTCCACGCAATAGCGAAAGTGGCGGCGGACGTAGAACGCCGACCAATTTGAAGATCTGGCCGCGATGGCATGCCAAGGGACGGCACAACATGCACGAGCCGCGCCGCATACGGAAGGCCGGCCGCTATTGCACCGCAAGACAGCCGAGCAAGCGGCCGCCCTGGGCGCGGATCACTTCTGCCGCCTCGCGGACCGCGCGTCTTGAGGTCCGGTTCAAACGCACGACCAAGTACGTGCCGTCGCAAATTCCCGTGATTAGGCCGCCTCGCCGATGTTCCAGCGAAGGGGCGTTGATCAACACTAGCGGCCATCGCTCCCGCCAGTCGTGCACCCACTCGGGGTTCACCGTCTGCCCGCTTCGAGTCAGAGCCATCACGTGCAAGCGAGGCAGGTTGCTAGGATAGATCAAGTTCCCCGCCTTGGGCGTCGCCGGACCGGCAAGCGTTAGATGTTGCATCAGCGCGTGGGGCCCGGGATCGGCGTCCACCACCAAACACTCTCCCCTGCTTCGCTTCGCCAATTCAGGCAGGACTGCCAGCAGCGGCTGGTCCTTGGCGTCCTCGTCCAGAGGGCTGGTAAACGCGAGAATTGCCGAGGACGTCTTTGGCAGCCGCCAACGAATGCCTTCGGCCGCCTCGGCCGCTGCCTGACAAGCGCGACCACGCTCGCAGGCGGGCCACATGATCCGTGCGGCGTCGGCCCGCTCCTCGTTCTCGACAAGAACCACCTCGGGAAACTGAAACCGCTGTGCCCCGAGTGGCAAAATAAGGGGCGACAGCAAGCGGTCCTCTTGAACATGCATGGGCGATCCGCCTTGATCCACGACCCTACGCGATGTGACTACCGTCCGCGCAATTGGCTGAACAACTGCCGGTACTCATTCCGTCGACTACTGGTCGTCGTATTCACCGCCGGTCGCTGAACCGGTTCCAAAGCGCTCTCCGCCGCGACCATTGCCGGCTTCACCGATTCCTGCCGAACGCAAACCGTCGGCGCCTCGCTGACCGACTCCTTAAGGTGATCCAACAAGGCCGAACCCGCGGAAATCGCATGGCTTGGCGGCGTGCTGGTGGCCACCGCGGAGTAACGATCGCTAACAACCTCTTCCTGTTCAAACGCCTCTTGGAATGGATGCGGCGTCTCGTCGAAATACAGCTCAATCTCCGGCTTGATAGTGCCGATTGGCTGGAACTCGTCATCGGCCTCGGCCAGCAGGCGCTCGATGCGGCAGATCTGCTGCCCGGGTTCAGCCTCTTGGGAATCGACCTCGTCATCCATCGAGGCCACGCGAAAAACGCTCGGCCCATCCGTCGAGCAAGTCGCGTTTTCCTCGTCCTCAAGACTGCCGAACTCGATCACGCCCGATTCACACGAATTCGATTTCTGCTCGCCCGTCCACGGCGCCGGCAATTGTTGCAGATCGGCCCAGGCTTCCTCAATCTGGGCCGGTTCAATCGTCTTGCGGCCAGCCACGTAGGCCAACAGCAGGGCATGATCGCATACCTGGTTGATCAGCCGCGGCACCCCATTGGTCGCCTGGAACACCGACTGGCAACTGTCCTCCGGAAACACTTCGCCGCCATTTCCGCCAACCGCGTTGATCTGCGCCTGAATGTAATCCCGCGTCTCCGTCCGATTGAACGCTTCAAGGTAACATCGGGCGACCACCCGCTGACTGAAGGAGTCGAGTTTCGGACTGGCAAACCTCTCCTCCAAGACCGGTCCGCCGGCCAATACCAGCCGAACAAGAACTTGCCCGTTGCGAACCAGATTGGTCAGCAGCCGAATCTCTTCCAACAGCCGCAGAGGCAAGGTATGAGCCTCGTCGACCAACAACAGGATCCCCCGCGAGTGGCCGCTTCCGCCGTTGAGGTAGTCGACGATTGCCAGCCGCAGTTCCCCTTCGTCCATGCCGCGATAGGGCCGCCCCAACTCATACAAAATCGCCTGAAACAACGCCCGTCGCGTTCCCAGCCGTCCACACGTCAGCATGACCACGTCGAACGAGCGATGAAACTGCTCGGCCATCATCAGGCACAACTGGGTCTTTCCCGTCCCCGACCCGCCGATGATCAACGCGACTCCCTCCCCGCGCTGGACGCAGCGAGCCAGCGTCGTGCGGGCATCTTCGATCGCTCGGGCTGGAAAATAGTGCTCCACCTGAGGGACCGCCAGAAAGGGGCGCCGATTCAAGCCAAAACAACCGTCGTACATTGCATAGCCTTCCCGACTCGCCTAGCCGTGGCCGTTCTCCTCACTTCCCACACCCCGAGCGAGTCTGTAATCTGCCATTCCATCCATTCGGCAACCGCCTCATCCAGGCATAAACAGTCTCGCCGAAACCGCCCTTCCAAAAAGGAGTTTACGTCGGTTGCGCGCGGCTGGGTAAACCTGTCGGGCTGTCAAAAAAACCCGCCAATCTTTGCCCGACCTTCAATGGACTTCTCGGCACCATCGGCCGATTTAACCAGATACCGGACTTTATGGATTCTCCGGATAGTGCCACCGCGAAGGAACGACCGATGGATCAGATGCGGCGCGTTTTCACTTGGTTGATTGCCGGACTGACATTCTCCGTGTTAGTCGCCGTATTTTGCCTGGATTTCTCGTCGCTGTGGGATCCCCAACTCCGGTCAGCCGGCGAAGAACGGCCGGATGATGTTACGATATTGCCCCCGGCACCTCCGTTGCCGGCCAAACACGTTCGACGCGCCACCCCTGCGTCTTCGGACGAGGCCGAGACCGAGCCTCGGCGGCTGTTGGCATCTCAATCGGCGGCAGTGCCTTCCTTGGCCAAAACTCAACAGGAAGACCTTCCCGACGAACTGCCGGAGTTTCCGATCAGCGAGGCCCTCGAACGGGAGACTGAGAAGCTTCCGGCAGCGACCGCCAACGCCGGCCCGCGAGAAGCATCGGCCGCCGGTAAAGTGGGTGCGCAGATAGGCCAGGCAATCGCCCAAGGCTCTGCGGCTTCCTCCGAAAGTTCCCCAGGCGTTGCCGATGCCAGCGACAGTACCGCCGGCAGCATGGCGCTCTCGCAGCATCAAGCGCGCCGTGGAACGCCGGCCACCGAAACCGCTCAGCCGGGTGCCCTGCCGGACTGGGTGCATCGCTTGCCGGAAGTCGTCGCCAGCGTCCCTCGCCGTCCCTCCACAACCACGGCAAAGGACGCGTCCGAGCCCCAGGCATATCCCGTCACCAACGGTTCGAATGGAAACCCGATCGAGGAGAAAACGGGCCCTGCCGCGCCCATCGGTACCGCCGTCGCCGAGTCCCGTGGGGTGACACAAAAAGTCGATGACTCCTGGCTCGAACCCGAGACATTGATCGAAACGCTCAACGAGTTGGCGTCGATTGGACCAACAAGCCGATGGGCGGCCGAAACCGTACAACAAATCAAAGCCTTCGGCGCCGCCGCAAATAGCCACTCGCCCGACGCCCCCAAGCTGCTCGCCCGGCTCTTGGAACTCGAACGGCAAGCCTCCCAGTTGGCAGCCAGCCTGCCCGACCGCAATCTCGCCCGTCGCCTGAGGAAGGCCGGCTATGCATTGGCCCGACGTGTCGACGTGTGGGAACAAGTTCTTCAGATCAGCACATCCAAGTCCGCCCCGGTGAGCGTGCCCGGTCCCGATGCCGCCCGGCTTACCGAGTGCCTGACGGAGATCGACGCACTGATGGCCAAATCCGGCGAGGGCTTGGCCTGGCGTCAGTACTTGATGCTCGACGCCCTCCAAGAATGCGCCGCCCAGTCCACTCACCTGCAAGAGCCGTTCGCCCGCGAAGTCGCGCGGCAGGTGCTCATCCGCATGACGCAAACGCCGCTGACACCCCAGCAGCGCAACTTCATCAGTCGTGGCCCCCTGGCCGTGCTTCAGGCGGAATTGCAGAAATGGACCGCCGAGCCAGTCGGCGTCGCCGGCGTGCTCCGCGATATCGAACGCTATGAAAAAACCGGCTTGCCAAGCGACGCCACCCGGCTGGCCGCCGAACGTCAGCACCTACTGGCCTCTACCGGCGAAGCCCGACAACGATTGGCCGATCGTGTCGACAGCCACTACCGGAACGCGAATCTGCGGATTACCGTCACCGAGAAGCTGCTCAATCAACTCATCCCCGAGCAGAACCTCGAGTATTCACAGGTCAACGACTACGTCCAAGGGCGGCCCACCAGCGGCGAAAGCGTCATGGCCACAAAACTCGGCGTGCGGATGATCCCCGATCCCAAGCGGGTCCTCATCGCGCTGGAAGTGCGGGGCGAGGTGTCGGCGCTGACCGCCACCGACGCCGGCGCCTTCCGCTTCCACAACGAAAGCGAACTGTACTACGTCGCCTACAAGCCGATGGAAATCAACATGACCGGCATCAAGGTCTGGCCGGTTGAAATCGACGTTCAAAACGACTCGCATATCCGGGGCATCGAAGCCCCTGTGGATGTGCCCCTGGTTGGCGCTCTGCTCCGCGGCATCGCCAAGTCCCAAGCCGAACAGGCCAAGCCGGCAGCCAACGCCGAGGTGCGGGAAAAGGTCGCCGCCAAAGCGACCGAGCGAATCGATGCCGAAGCCCGCAAGCACCTCAAGGGCGTCGTCGAGAAAATGAATCAACGGGTCTTCGACCCCTTGAACTCGCTGGCCTTGGACCCGGTGATGGTCGCCGCGGAAACCACGCCGGAACGCTTCACGATGCGTCTTCGCGTCGGCGGCGAAGATCAACTCGGCAGCCACACGCCACGTCCCCAGGCCCCGGCCGACAGCTTGGCCAGCTTGCAACTCCACGAATCGGTGTTGAACAACGGCATCCAGCGGCTGCAGCTCGATGGGCGTGGGTTCATGCTCCCCGAACTCGCGCAGCACATCGCCAGTCGTCTTAGCTTGCCTGCGGCCTGGGAAACCAGTCCGGACAATGAAGATGTGAAGATCGTCTTTGCCGATCGAGACGCGCTCACCGTCCGCTGCGAGGATGGCCAATTGGCAATGACCCTGTCGATCGCGCAACTGAGCAAGGGCTCGCGAAAATGGCATAATTTCCAGGTCCGCGCGTTCTACAAACCCGAGGTCAACGGCCGCTCCGCCGAACTGGCCCGTGACGGCGTGATCCACCTCATGGGTCCCCGCATCAGTGCCGGCTCGCAGATCGCCTTGCGCGGCATCTTCGCGCGCGTCTTCTCTCGCAAGTCGCCCTGGCAACTCGTGCCCGAGCAGTTCGTCAAGGACGTCAAGCTGAAGGATCTGGTGATCACACAGTTCGTCATTGACGACGGTTGGATCGGCCTGGCGTTCGGGCCCAAACCGGCCGTCAACACCGCGCGGCGGCAGCGCTGGATCGGACAGTAGCCCGCGAAATCACCACGCCGCGTAGCGGCCGACGCCTCGCCCCACCGCCCGATTAACGTTCGACCGTGCGTCCGCTACTGCCCGTTTAGCGGCCGACGGCACGTCGGCCCAACGCGGCAACAGTAAGCGTACCGCCACCCCGGCACCTCGGCCCGACCGCAAGCCCCAAAAACACCTACCGCCACTCGATCGGGTCCCGCTCCGCGCGGCTGGCCCACACGGAAAGCTCAGGGAACTGCCCGGCAAGCACCTCGGCCAGCGTTTCCATCGCAAACCGCTCGCTGGCGAAGTGGCCGGGCAACAGCAGTCCCATTCCCAGCGCCTCGGCCTCCAGGCACGTGTGAAACCGGGTCTCGCCCACCACCATCGCCTCACAACCTTGCCGATTCGCTGCCTCCAAGAACTCGCCGGCCGCCCCGCAAGCAACCGCCACCGTGTTCACGCGCTGCGCATCCTGGCCAACCATCTGCAGGTGCTCGATCCCGAGGAACACCTTCAGTCGCTGGGCCAGTTCCTTGAGCGACAGCGGCGTCTGGAGCGTGCCAAGACGTCCCGAACCGTGCCCCTCCGCATGTGGAATCAAAGGCCGGATGTCGCCCAACCCCAAACCTTCCGCCAACCGCTGGTTGATGCCCTCGCCGGCCGAATCAAAGGCCGTATGGGCGCTAAAGACGGCCACCCGGGCAGCAATCAGATCCAGCAGCAGCCGGCCGACGGTCGTCTCGTCGGTCAGCCGTCTGGTGGCCAAAAACGGCAGCGGATGATGCGTCACGATCAGGTCCGCCCGCTCGCGAATGGCCTCGGCTGCCGATGCCGGCGTGACCGTCAGGCACGTCATCAACCGTTTGACCGGCTGCTCCCGCCGGCCCACCAACAGCCCCACATTGTCCCACTCTTCAGCCAAATGGAACGGAGCCAGTTCTTGGACGAAAGCAGTGATGTCGGCAACAGTAGACATTGAGGGCTCCGCTAACACAGAAGCAACGCTGAGGCGATCGACCCAATCGCTGCGCCAAGCAGCACGCGTCGCCGTGCGGAAAGCAGGAATTCAATCAAGGCGCCAACGGAAGTCCAATGGGCGAAATAGAGTGCGAATTGGACCGCGATGGGCAATCCTGTATCAAGGCCGTAAGCCCCAAGCACCCCTAAGGCCCAGTATAGTGTGATACCCAAACAACAAATCACGAGCGTGAGCAATGGCGGAAAGTCTCGATCCCACCACCGGCCCGGTGTCGACTGCTTCGGTTGGGACAAAGTCATGATGCTGTCGCCAATGTGGTTCTCTTGGCGTCCGCTATTCTGCACGACGACGGCACAAGCTGCAATAGGAACGGGGAACGGCAACGGATTGTCGCGTTGTGACCGTTTAGCGGCCGACGGCACGTCGGCCCTTTCACCAGAATTCGATGTCTGATAGACCACGCCTCAAGAAAAACAAACCGGCGGCCGTTTCCGACCGCCGGGTTTGTGCCTCTTCTCTGTTCCGAGGCCTCTTCTCAAGCGGTTCAAGTTTCTGTCGAGCGTAGTTTCGCCTTCGAAACCGCTATTTCCTGTCGCGGATGACGCTACAGGGCAGTGCGACTCGCACTATCGTCCCATCGACATCGCCAGGTCTTCCAGCCCCAACCGCTTCATCTTCTTGTAGAGCGTTGTCCGGTTGATGCCCAACGCGGCGGCCGTGGCGTTGCGGTTCCAGTGGTTCGCCTCGAGCACTTCACGAATAATCTGTCGTTCGGGCGAGGCCAGCGACTGTTTCAGCGATTGGCCTTCCAGCGAATCGACGTTGAAATTGCCCGGCGCCGCCATCGACGACGGCAGGTCGCTGATGCCGACCACGTCTTCCTTCCCCAACAATACGGCCCGCTCGATCACATTCTGCAACTCGCGGACATTGCCCGGCCAGCGATAGCGCTGCAAGGCGGTCATCGCCTCTTCGGTAAAGCCGCGAACCGGCTTGCCGGCGTCCTGCGACACCTGCTTGAGGAAATGTTCGGCCAGCAGAGGAATGTCGGCGATCCGCTCGCGGAGCGACGGCAACTCGATATTGATCACATTGATGCGGTAGAAAAGATCCTGGCGGAAACGGCCCTCGGCCACCATGCGGCTGAGGTCGTCATTGGTGGCCAGGATCACCCGCGTGTCGACACGGAAGGTCTTCGTCCCGCCAACTTGCTCGAACTCCAGGTCCTGCAGCACGCGCAGCAGCTTGACCTGCATGCCGGGACTGGCGGTGCTGATTTCATCGAGAAAGATCGTGCCTTCATCCGCCTGCTTGAACTTGCCGACCTTCTCACCCACCGCGCCGGTGAACGCGCCGGCCACGTGGCCAAACAGTTCGCTCTCCAAAAGCGTCTCCGGCAATGCACCGCAGGCGATTTCGACGAACGGCTTGTTCCGCCGGCCGCTGCGGCGATGGATTGCCCGGGCGATCAAAGACTTGCCCGTACCGCTTTCGCCGGTGATCAACACGGTGGCCCTGGTGTCGGCCACGGAATCGATCATGTCGAAGATCCTCAACATCCGATGATCGTGGCCGACGATGTTTTCCATGCCAAAGCGCATGTCGAGCTGGGCCTTGAGGTTCTTGTTTTCTTCGAGGACCTTTTGCTGGTTCAAGGCCCGCTGGATCGCCATCAATAGTTCTTCGTCGATCAGCGGTTTGGTCAAGAAATCGAAGGCGCCGTGGCGAATGGCCTCGACGGCCGACTCGACCGTACCATAGCCGGTGATCATGATCACGGCCGTGTTCGAATGGTTCTTGCGGCAATGCGCCAGCAGTTCAAAACCGTCCTCGGCCCCCAGTCGGATATCGGCTAAGACGAGATCGTACGACTTTCGGTCCACGGCGGCTCGGCTTTCGGTAAGATTCACCGCCGTGTCGACCGCGTAACCCTGCTCACGCAGCCAATCGGCCATGGAATTCAGTACGTGGCGGTCATCGTCGACCAATAGCAGCGAGCCAAGTTGTTTCATAATCCACCTTGGGGGGCAGGTCCGGCAAGGGACTGTTTTTTTCAGCTCAAGCCGTCACTCAATGAAATCTTCCGGTTGGCGAAACTTCTCCGGTGTCGCCAAATATCTACGTCACAGGGTGGGGGAAGTCAAAAAGCAGCATCCGGCGCCTATTTTTTCACACGCCTTCGCCGTGGCAGTAACCCCTTCCCCCTCGGCTTGGCCCGAATTCTCCCCTTTATAACGCTGAGTCGGGGGGGTTATAACGTTTCCCAGAGGGATTACATCCTGCCCGATGGTGGTTTAGTATTGTGGTATAGTTGTTCCGAAGGGAATAAGCACACACGCCCCCGGGAGATGGTAGATGAGCATTCGATTGTTGATTTGCGACGACCATGAGGTCATCCGCACAGGCTTGGCCAGCTTGCTGGCCGGCACGGAAATCGAAATTGTCGGTGAAGCCGCCAACGGAAAAGACGCCTTGCGCTTGGCGCAGAAAGACAAGCCCGACGTCATTCTCTTGGACATCCGGATGCCCGACGGCGACGGCCTTTCGACGCTCGAAAAACTTCGCGCCAAGGCCCCCGAGTGCAAGGTCGTAATGCTTTCGACCTACGACAACCCCACCTACGTCGCCCGCGCCGTGGCGCTCGGTGCCGCTGACTACGTACTCAAGGGCGCTCCCCGCGAAGACCTCATTTCGACCATCACGTCGGCTGCCCGTGGCGAGTCCCCCAGCCGCCACGGCGAACTCAAGAAGATCGCCGGCGCCATGAAGGTTCGCCAGGTCATCGACGACGACGATGTGCCGCTGACCCAACGCGAGACCCAGGTGCTCCGCCACGTCGCCCTCGGTCTGAGCAACAAGGAAATCGGCAAGTCGCTGGAGATCAGTGTCGAGACCGTCAAGGAACACGTGCAGAACATCCTGCGGAAGATCGCCGTCAGCGATCGCACCCAGGCCGCCGTCTGGGCCGTCCGCAAAGGTCTGGTTTAAGGCCTAGGCGTCCTAAAAATCCGAAACGCTGTTCGTTTCCTTCGAGCCTCACGTTGAGCGGCCCGCCGGGACGTCGCGCCGCTGTTTAGCGGCCGACGGTACGTCGGCCCGGCACCTCAGAACCACACCCGGTGTTGAGCAGCCAATGCCACGGCAGCCCCGTTCCAAGAAGCGCGCGCCCGCTGTTTAGCGGCCGACGGTACGTCGGCCCCGCGTGCCCGTTGCTATCGATCGGCTATCGCCGCGCCCGCGGGTGCGCCCGCTCATACACTTCGCGCAGCGCTGTGGTGCTGATATGCGTATAAATCTGCGTAGTGACTAAGCTCTTGTGCCCGAGCAGTTCCTGCACGCTGCGAATGTCGGCGCCGCGATCGAGCAGGTGCGTGGCAAAGCTGTGCCGCAGCGAGTGGGGCGTGGTCCGCGCGTCCAGCCCGGTCAGTTGCAGGTACTTTTCCAGCATCCGCGCCACGCTCCGCGTGGTCAGCCGCCGCCCGTATTTGTTCACAAACACCGGCGAATCCGGGCTTTGCTTCGTCGCCGCATCGAGTTCCCGCACCTTCAGCCACTTCCGCAACGCGCGAGTCGCATAGGTGCCCACCGGCGCCATCCGTTCCTTCCGCCCCTTGCCGCGGACCCGCAACAGTCCAGCATCGAAGTCCAAATCCCCGTCGCTCAGCCCGACGACTTCGCTGACCCGCAGCCCCGCCGAATACATCGTTTCGAGAATCGCCCTGTCGCGCAACCCCATCGGCTCCTCGGCCGGCGGAGCCTCGAACAGTCGGCCCAATTCTTCGGCGGAGAGAAAATGCGGCAGCGAGCGGCCCTTCCGCGGATTCCGTAGCGGCTTGGCCGGATTGGTCTTGGTCCAGCCCTCCCGCTGGCCGAACCGAAAAAAGCTGCGAAGCGTGGCCAGGTGCCGCGCGATCGTCGTCTTCGCGTAGCCCGACTCGTGCAAGGCCGACACATAGCCGCGGAGATCAAACACCGACACGTTGCCAGGCGACGGCACTTTGCCCGCATAGGCATCGTCGAGGTACTCGATCAGCGCACTCAGGTCCTCGCGATAACTCTTCACCGTGTAGTCCGAGGCGTTGCGCTCAACGGCCAGATACTGCAGAAATCTCGCAATGGCGGTGCGCATCGGTTACCTCTCGCTGGGGCGCGAAAGCGCAGAGCCTGTCATCGCAATCACCGGCATCGCATTGTCTGCCCGCGCTCGTGGGACCGCAGTGCCTGCAAAGAGATCTTGGCGCCTTCGCGCCTTGGCGAGCATCCATTCGGCCGCGTGCGTGTGTGCCACGGCCTTAACCAAAGTTCCAGAACCGCATTTAGCCGAGGTCGTCAAGATCCGAGGCCATCGGCACGCTGAACCGCGAATGCGGCGTGAACTTCCGGCTGTCCTGGCGGATCTTCTGGCTCAGCACCGCGGCGTCGTACCAGGTAAAGCTCAACTCGGGGTTCGAGGCATAGCGGCCCAAGGTGCGCAGGGTTTCCGCACGGCTGGCGTCGTCGTACAGGAAGACGTAGCGTTCCTTGCCCTTCACCAGCGCCAATACGTTGATGTCCTGACTCACGGCGGAATCTCCTCACACAGGCCCCGTTCAGGGCGTTTCGATCGCTGCCAGTGCTCTATCCACTTGTATCGGTCGACGGGGCGCCAGCGGCCAATCCCCGACCGCTTTTCCTGCTCGTACCGATTAGGCTCTACCTGCCGACTGGGCTATCGCTAGCGGTTACCCCTCATGAACGGCGGTGCGCGCCAGGGCCCTCCTACGACAGGTCAGCACGAACCACGTTATCGGCAAACTCGGTGGACTTTCTCCAGCTTCAAAAATAGGGAAATAAGCAGGCGGTTCCCCAATCAGGCAGAAGCTTGATAACAAGCGCAAGATGGGCAACAAGAAGAAACTTGCGAGTCTTGTCGAACACTCCTAACCGCCAGCTCACGGTTTGATCGCCGGATGGGGCCAGCAGGTAACCCGTCCAGTCCACGGTAGAATGTTTAGCGGCCGACGGCACGTCGGCCCCGCCGGGATTGGCAGCCTCTCCGGCCGCCCGATCGTAAGCATGCATGCCAGATCGTTGTCGAGATCATCCGCCAGCAAGAATCGGAATGGGGGAGGAAGTTGATCGTACAAGCGATCTCTCGAACGCTCTTCAGCGGCCTCCGCGGCGCGGGGCTGGGCGCGGCCATCGGCCTCGGCTTCGACCTCTTCGCACTCGCAATGGGGCTCCCCTCGACTATGCCAATCGATCGCTGGCACACGGTCTTCGTTGTCAGCGCGATCTCGATTGGCGCTGCGGGGATTGTGGGAGCGATTGCCGGACTCGCGTCCGGGCTCTGTCATTCGGCCGTCTCATTTGCTCAAAGCACGGTGGTCGTAGTGCTCTCCGCCATCGTCTTTGGCCTGAGTGCGACGCATATTATGTTCCACGCGGCATTCCTGGGAGCTGCAATAGGCGGGGTGCTAGTTGCCATATATGGACTGAATCGCTTGGAGCGCGGCTAACGCGGCAGTGCGCGAGCCGGGTGCCACTGCTGGCTTGTCCGAGAGCATTCGGGAATTGGGCCAGTTCGGCCGTCGCCAAGCGGTCTGAGCCGCGCACGCCGCTGAGCGAACCGTCGATGGCCTTTGGCGACTTTGCGGCACGCTCCTCGAGCAGTTCACGCGCGGGAATGCGTAAGCTACTTCCGCCACTGTGGCTACGCCGCTACAGAGAGATCCCGGAATCGCTCTAGCCGGTGCGAAAAAAGGGCTTTTTCGGCATCGTTTTTCGGCAGTTGTGCCAAACAAATCGCATCGCGCGGAAGACGGCTCCGTCGAACGATCGAGCAGATTGACTTGGACGTTGAAGCCCGATACGACCGGGAATCCAGGCAGTTTGTGGCCGATTTGTGGGTCGTACCAGCGGTCGCCCGTTTGCCCTCTGTGGTCGGTTCTCACTTCTTTGGGGACAGTTTTTCGGCCTTGCGCACCAAGTCGAGGAACTCGGCCCGATGGGCGAACGGGTCCTTGCCGACCGCCGACGCGGCACAGGCCGCGATGTCGCCAAGCGTCATCTTGCCCTGGTACTGCGAGTGACGCAACGATTGTCCGAAGGCGGCCACGGCGGCGGCGAAGCGGAAATCGACCGAAGCGGCATCGAAGGCCGTGCCGCTGTCTTTGACGGCCGATTCCAGCAGCCGGCTCTCGTTCTGCTCCGGCAGCTTGTAGCGCAGCCGGAGCGTGAGCAGTTCGCCCGTCTTGGCCAGTTCGGTCAATCCTTTGTCGGTCGGACGTTGATACTTCAAGGGGCGATTGCCGCCGGACGTGCGAGCACCGTCGGCCGGCACGATCTCATAGAGGGCCGTCACCGTATGGCCGGCGCCGATATCGCCGGCGTCTTTCTTGTCGTTGTCGAAATCACGGTTCGCCATCACGCGATTCTCGTAGCCGACCAATCGATAGGCGGCCACTTCGGCCGGGTTGAACTCGATCTGAATCTTCACGTCCTTGGCGATCGTCACCAGATTGGCCGTCATCTGTTCGACCAGCACCCGCCGGGCCTCGCGCAGGCAATCGATGTAGGCGTAGACGCCGTTGCCTTTGTCGGCCAGCTTTTCCATCTTGCTGTCCTTGAGGTTGCCGGTGCCAAAGCCCAAAACTGTCAAAAAGACGTTGCTCTTAGCTTTCTGCTCGATCAGCTTCACCAATTGCTCATCATCGGTGATGCCGACGTTCAGGTCGCCATCGGTGCAGAGGATCACGCGATTGACGCCGTTGGGCACGAAGTGTTTTGTGGCCTGCTCATAGGCCAACTCGATGCCGGCGCTGCCATTGGTCGAGCCGTCAGCGCGAAGATTGTCGATCGTCGAAAGAATCCGTTGCCGCTCGTTGCCTCGGGCGGACGGCAGCGGAACGGCCGTGCCGCTGGCATACGTCACCACGGCCACGCGATCGTTTTCGCCCAACTGCTCGACCAGCATCCGAATCGCCTGCTTGACCAGCGGCAGCTTATCCGGCTCGTCCATTGAACCGGAGACATCCACTAGGAACACGAAGTTGCTGGCCCCGCGCTGCTGCCGGTCGATCTCGCGTCCCTTCAAGCCGATCCGCACCAGCCGATGCTCGGGCTGCCAAGGGCAACCGGCCACTTCCGTGGCCACAGCGAACGGCACGTCGCCCTGCGGCTGCGGATAGTCGTAAGAGAAATAGTTAACGAACTCCTCGACTCGCACCGCGTCGGGCGGCGGCAAGCGGCCCTCGCTCAAAAGCCGCCGCATGTTGGCATACGCAGCCGTGTCGACGTCGATCGAAAACGTCGATAGCGGCTGCTCCACCGCCGTGCGGAACGGATTGTCGACAATCGGGTCGTATTGCTCGGTGGGGATGTCCAGATCTTTGGCAAAGATAGGCGGAGCGGTCATGCCCACTATGCCAGACGGATTCGAATCCCTTTTCGCGGTGAAAGCGTCCTTGCCGCCTGTCCTATCAGACTTGTTTGGCGGTGCCCAGGCATCTACGGTTCGTGGCACCAATTCATGGGGCGGCTTGATCTTTTCCGCCGCCGCTGCCTCCGCATCCAAGCGTCGATCGTAGAAGTAATCAGGTCTAGGGAGAGTCGGCGCGGCTTCCGGATACTCTATTTCCGTTGCCACACCATTGTAGTGAGCGAGGTTGCGGCTTGAACGACTTGCAATCTTTGCCGGTAGCATTAGGCCAACCAGCACCAGCAAGCATGCGGCCCAGCCAGCCAGTTCCCATACATGCCGTCTCAGCCAGCTTTTCTGCCGCCCCTTGTCGACATATTGGACCTTGATCGACTCCGTTGCATCAGCAGCGGCCGATTGCGCGGCGGATTCGTCCACGGCCAGAAGTTCTGCCTCGATGGCCGCACGCAGTGCGGGCGATGCGGCAGGCGAATCGCCGTGCGCATAAGCCTCGAGCACCTGTCCTGCCAGCGCGGTCGTTTCGTTGACGAACGCCCGGGCCTTGGGTGATTGGGCCAAGAGGGCCTCGACCGCGGCAGCTTCGGTGCCGTCGAGTTGCCCGAGGGCGTAGGCCGTCAGCCGGACTTCATCCAAGGCATGATTTTCGGAGCTAAGCGTATTCTTGGTCATGTTCGCACCTCGTCTTGTTTGCCGCACAAGGGACGCATCGCCGGATGTTCGCGCAGACGCTTTAGCGCCCGATGCACAATCACCCGGACGTTACCTTCGCTCGCGCCGGTAATGTCGGCGATTTCCCGATAGCAGAAACCTTCGGACCACAAGGCCAGGGCCTCGCGTTGTGGCAGCGGCAGTTGGTCGACCAAGGCCGTCACGTGGCGGCAGAGGTCGGCCCGTTCGGCGGCCGCGGCCGGATCGAGGGCCCGATCGCAACAATCGGCGGCCCCGCCCTCGTCGGTTTGCTCCGTCCGCCGACGCCCTCGCAGGAGGTCCACTGCGTAGTTGCGGCAGACGGTGAAAAGCCATGGGCCGGGCGAGTCGCCCAGTCCGTCGAGCGGCTGCCGGCACAGTCGCAAGAAACTGTGCTGCACGGCATCCCGCGCGGCGTGGTCGTCGCCCAACAAGCGGCTGGCAAAGCGAAGCAAGCGGGCTTCGTATTGCTCGACCGCCTGCATGACCCAGCGTTTCCGATCCATGGACGCGGTCGGCGTTCGCATCGTTTGACTCCCTCGGTACGTTTCCTAACTTTATAACGGGCCAGCGGCGGATTTGTTACACCGATTCTTTTCGACGGTGGAACTTCGTAAGATCCAGGGGTTGGTAGCGAATCGGCGAGGCTACCTCTCGCCAAGCCGCAAAGGCGCAAAGGAACGCCGCTCTAGTCTTTGCGCCTTCGCGCCTTAGCGAGCCAAATCGAGATGTGGGGCGTCGTCGAAGGAACCTGATAGTTGCCTGACGGCCGGCCCGATTGCTCGCGTTGCTCGGAGTGACATAACGCCCTCGTCCCTTGCCCCTCTTCCAAATGGCGAGGGGACGGCAGGCACGTGCTTTGGCCTTGGTTGGCGAGGCGGCCGCGCTGTGTTACACTAGGGGGCATCATCGTGGCACACCGTTCTTTCCTTTCCCCACCGCTTTTGCAGGAGTGTGTTCCATGTCGCTTCGACGCTGTTGGATGGCCCTTGGTATTTGGGCGTTGCTTGCCGCGATCTGTGTGGCGGCCCCGATTAACGCGCTGATCATCGATGGACAAGGCACCATCGGATACAACCACAATTGGAAGGAATCGACGCCGATTCTCAAGAAGCTTTTGGAGCAGAGCGGGCTGTTCACCGTCGACGTGGCGACCACGCCCACGGCGGCTGAGGAACGCGGCGTGTTCCAGCCCGATTTCAGCAAGTACCAGTTGGTGGTCGTGAACTATTCTGGCGACAACTGGTCGACCGAGACGATGGAGTCGCTGGCCAAGTTTGTCGCCGACGGCGGCGGCCTCGTGATCTTTCATGCGGCGAACAATGCGTTTCCCAAATCGGCCACGTTTAACGAACTAATCGGGCTCGGCGGCTGGAACAACCGAAATGAGAAGCACGGCCCGTACGTTTACTACAAGGACGGGAAGGTGGTTCGCGACACTTCGCCGGGCGTGGGCGGCTCGCACGGCAAACAGCACGTGTTTACGATGGTCGTCCGCGAGAAGGACCATCCGATCATGCAGGGGTTGCCGGAACAATTCGCGCATGGTCCCGATGAGTTGTACGATCGGCTTCGCGGTCCGGCAAAGAATCTGACGATTTTGGCCTCGGCCTACTCGGATAAGTCGACGGGCGGCAGCGGGCGAGAAGAGCCGATCCTGATGACCGTCGAGTACGGCAACGGCCGCGTCTTCCAGACCGTGTTGGGCCACTGCGGCAAGCAACTGGCGATGCCGTCGTTCATCGTCACGTACCTCCGCGGCGCGGAATGGGCGGCGACCGGCAAGGTGACGCAACAAGTGCCGACGGATCTTACGGCCGGGCAGAAATAGAATGGCATTCTGAAGAATCAGTGACCGCAGATGCACGCAGATCGACGCGGAGGGGATCTATCTCCTCCGCGTTTTCTGCGACCTCGGTTTCTTTCGCTTGGATTGTTGCAATAAGAGTGACCGGTTTGGAGGCCGTGACCGGCCAGTGAGGATACGGGTCATCCTGAGCGAAGCGAAGGATCTTGCGAGCCCTGGAGTGCCAGCCAGATTCCTCGCGTTGCTCGGAATGACCGGAAATAGGACTTTTCAACAACTTGCTGAATTCTCCCTCAATACCGCGACGAGGACGATATGGCCCGTTTCTGCACCTTGCCCCGATGGTTCTTTGCTCTTTCGTTGATTGCCGGTTGCGCGTCGTTTGCCCAGGCCGCCGAGCCCTGGGTGGTGTATGACGGGTTCGACGGTCCTGGCAAGGGTAAGCACATTGTCCTGATCTCCGGAGACGAGGAATATCGCTCGGAAGACGCGATGCCGCAGTTGGGCAAGATCCTGGCCAAGCATCACGGCTTCAAATGCACGGTGCTGTTCGCCATCGATCCGAAGACCGGAATGATCGACCCCAACAATCGCAAGAACATCCCCGGCTTGGAGCAACTCAAGACGGCCGACTTGGTGATTCTTTTCACGAGGTTCCGCGACCTTCCCGACGAGCAGATGCGGCACTTTGTCGAGTACCTCGACGCCGGCAAGCCGGTGATCGGGCTGCGGACGGCCACGCATGCCTTCAGCATTCCGGCGGGAAAGAAGTTTGCCAACTACAGTTGGAAGAACAAGGGAGGCGAGTGGGACGGCGGCTTTGGGCGAAAGATTTTGGGCGAGACCTGGATCAATCACCACGGCGACCACGGCAAGGAAAGCACGCGGGGGGTAATTGCCCCCGGTGCGGAGCAGCACCCAATCGTTCGCGGCTGTGAGGATATCTGGTGCCCGACTGATGTTTATCAAGTTCGCCTGCCGTTGCCCGGCGACAGTCGGCCGCTGGTGCTGGGCCAAGTGGTGGCGGGGATGAATCCGAACGATAAGCCGGTCGTGGGGCCGAAGAACGAGCCGATGATGCCGGTGGCCTGGACGAAGACATACACAGGCAAAGACGGGGCGACGGGACGGGTGTTTAGCACGACCTTGGGCAGCGGCACCGATCTTTTGAGCGAAGGGTTGCGGCGGCTATTGGTGAACGCCAGCTACTGGTGCCTGGAGATGGAAAACCACATTCCGCCGCGGGCGAACATCGAGTTGGTGGGCGACTACCGCCCGGCGCCGTTTAGTATTTTCGGCAAGTTCAAGCCGAGCGTTCGGCCAGCGGACCACGCGATGCAGCGGCAGGGACTGGGGATTAGGGATTAGGAGCAAGGGCGCCGACCTGCCGTCGGCGGCTAAACGTCGCTTTGTTTGGCGTGCCAGGGTCCAAAATAGGTTGGCGGGCCAGCAAGATCTCTACGACCGCGCATCGAGCCAAGCGAGAAGGTCGCCGAGCACCTGCTCGCGTTCCGGTTCGCTAAGCACTTCGTGATAGAGGCCTTCGTAGAGCTGCAAGGTCTTGTCGGTCGAAGCGGCTTCGTCGTGCAACCGCCGGCTCCCTTGCGGATCGGCCACTCGATCGCCCGTGCCGTGCAGAATCAACAGTGGCAGTGTAAGCCGCGGCATCAACGATTCGATCCGCTTCGCGGCGCGGAGCACCTCGTTGCCGGTGCGGATCGGGAATCGCTCATGGAACACGAAGGGGTCATTCTTAAAGGCCTCGACGACTTGTTCGTCACGCGAGAGGTAGCGGCAGCCCATCCGGGCGATGCGAAGGCGGGGGCAGAGGGCGCTGCCGAGGGCGGCTAGCCGCCGCAACCATGGGAAGACATCGGCGGCGATCAAGAGGGCCGGTCCACTGAGGATCAGGCCGCAGGGCAGCGGCTTCCGCTCGAGGCAGTAGAGTGTGGCGATGGCGCCGCCCATGCTGTGGCCGAACAGGAAGAGGGGTAATTGCGGATATTTGTGCGCGACGTGTTCGAACACGAGCTGCAAATCGTCAAGATACTCATCGAATCGGCGAACCCAAGCACGTTGCCCGAGCGATCGGCCGTGGCCGCGAAGGTCGGCGGCGTAGACCGCGTAATCGTGCTGGTAGAGGTCGACGGCCATGCGCCCGTAACGGCCACCGTGCTCGCAGAAGCCGTGGACAATGATCACCACGGCTTTCGGATTCCCTTTCGGCAGCCAGCGATGCAGATGCAGCCGCAGGCCGTCTGGCGTCGAGAGCGTTTCGCATCCGTGCGACATGGTCGGTAACGTTCCTCGGGAAGCTGTTTCACTCATTTACTTGGAACGAAACGGGGGGCTACGCGATATGCCTGCTCGACGATGCCTTCCGTGTCACCGAAGTAGGTTGGTTGGGCAAGCTTTATGCCCGGTCCAATCTTGCTGGCCAGTTCATCAGCATCGAGCGCGAACAGCGGGCTAATTTCGACCAGCGTCTGATCGTCAACTTCGGCGCCTGCGCGGCGGAGCCAGTCGCGATGCTGGGCGGCCATTTGTGCGATCACGCTTTCGGGCGTGTCTTCCTTGGCGACGGGAGCGTTCTTCAGCGGGGCAAAGGCTTCGGCGCGATCGACTTCAACGACGATCGCGTTGCGGGCCCGCGGTATTAGATCGAAGATAAACCGCTCGAACTTGATCGCGTTGGGCTGCTGCGGGTCGACGCGATTGGCGGACTCGTCGATGTACGGCACTTTCTTTTGGGCGATATGGAAGGGCAAGCTATCGGCCTGGCCGGCCAAGCGTCGCAGCAGGCTGGCATCGATCACGTGCACGGCGATGCTGCCGGCCCAATAGAGCAGGGAGCCATCAGGCTTGCGGAGCTGGGCGAGGTCGTCAGGCAGGTCGCTGTATTCGACGACCATCAACCGGCCATCGACATCGACCACCACCCCGACTCGCTCGAGCGGATCGCGCTTGGCAATCACCTGGGAGGAGAGTTCCGATTCGGACAGGCAGTGATAGCCGACGAACTCCAGGCCGCAGATGTCGACCAAGGGATTGTCGACTTGGAAATAGAAGAGGCTGCGGAGGCCACGGCGTTCGATATCGCTTAAGGCGCCGCTGCGGTCGAGCGCGGCGAGCATGCCGCCATGGCCGTCAGGGCTGAGGGCGATCTGCCCCGGGCCTTCCAGCAGCACCCGCCCGGTCTCGAGGTCCACGGCCGGCATCGTTCCTTGGCAGAAAATGATTAGATCCTCTTCCGGCAGTCCAAACCGGTTGTTGGCGGTGAAATAGGCGATCGTTTCGTCGTGCGTGGCCGGGCTGGTCATCAGGTACAGCGGGATGCGGACCTGGTAGCGGCGGGCGGTCGCATTGATCTTTTCGACGTGGATCTGGAACAGCGATTTTTTTGAGACCGGCCCGATGGGGAACATGCCCTTGGGATGGTCGAAGCCCAGGCGAGTTCCCTGGCCACCGGCGACGAGGATCACGCCCAATTGTCCCGCGCGAAGGGCTTCGGCGGCGGTCTGCCGAGCTTGTTCTGGCGTGAAGCGATTCTCGGCCGGCGGCAGGCGGAAGGCCGGTGGCTCGTGCGCGCGGGCCAAAAGCTGACGGACGTTCGCCTGATGGGCGCGTTCCTTATAGAGCCGCTGGATCAGAGAAAAGTCGATCGAATCAATTTGCCCCGCCAGCGCGATCTGCTCTGCCGGCGATAACTGATCCCAGAAGGCCAGCAGGTGCTCTTGGCCGAACGGTCGGAGGACATCGAGAAGTTTTTGACGGGTCATATAGGAATCATTATCCGTCTGGCTAGTCTTTCGACAGCGGCTCTTCGGCTTTGCTGATCAGCACGACGCGCGGCGGTGCTCGCAACTCACCCTTGGCACGTTCACAATCCAGGCGTGTTTCGTGCAGCAATTGTTCCAATGTTTTTATTTCTACCTGGAGCATTTCCATTTCCGTGGCCGGCGAGGACTGCTTGCCGTCCTTCTGCGCCGAGAGTCTGCGCAATTCCCCCCACCGCTGTCGTAGACGCTGTTCTCGCTCGGAAGCCAATTTCTCCAGTTCGAGAACTCTTACTCGCTGCTCGTCGCGAGCGGCATTAACTACTTCGTTCAGGTACGCACTCACAACGGCGTTGGTTAGCACCGCGGCATCGCGGGGGGTGGACATCGTGCAGCTGACGGCCATCACATCTCCGCCTCCGGGAAAGCGGACCTTGATTTGATTCTGCAAATATTTGACCGGGTCCCCACTTTTCTGCAGTTCCTGAATGACCGGGATTTGCTGGACGTTGCGAGTCCGCAGAGCAAAGAGAAGCACGAACCGGTTCTTGATCAGTTCCTGTTGCGTTCGTTTAAAAGTCTCCGATTCCCGTTCCGAATATGGCGGCCGAAAGACGCTTTGCAGTGCGGGTGTGGTCGCTTTCACCAATAGGTGTGATTCGGCCGTGTAACCGCCGCCAAGTCCTTCCGCACGTCCGTGACCAAAGGCAAGGAAGATCATAACAACTGCCACGGCAAGGTATCTATTCCACGTCATCGCCTGCTCCTTTCAATCGCTGTGAGCGAGAAGAACGACCATTCTATGGTAGTTCTTATGGGGGCGTCAACCGCGCCCCCCACTTGCCCGGTCGCCCCCCAAGCGGTTATGATCCAGAAGCCCGCCTCGTGGACATTTTCGAGACGCCGGCCTTGATGCCGGTCGAATGTCTGGGCGGCCCGCGAATCCTTCGGCGCGGCCGCACCGTGTCTCAGCCAGTTCCACGGGCAACGTATTGGGTTCCTACCCCTGGTTTCACCCCGAGGAGATGTAGCATGCGTTCTTGTTGGATGACGCCGCTTGCGGCCGCGCTTACGGCGCTGTGGTTGTCGGCCCCGGTCGCGATGGCCGACGAGGGAATGTGGCTGTTCAATCACCCGCCCAAGAAGCAACTGAAGGAAAAGTACAATTTCGACGTGACCGATGCCTGGCTGAATCACCAGCAGCATTCCGCCGTGCGGGTAGGAGCAGGCGGCTCCGGTTCGTTTGTCTCGCCGGATGGTCTGATGATGACGAATCATCACGTGGGCGCCGGTGTTTTGGCGCAGTTGAGCACCAAGGAGCGCGACTTGTTGACGGGGACGTTCTACGCTCGCACCCGCGACGAAGAAATCAAGTGCCCCGATCTGGAATTGAACGTGCTACAGAGCATCGAGGACGTGACCGATCGCGTCAATGGGGCGGTCACCTCGAAGGATCCGGTGGAGGCGGAAAAGCAGCGCCGGGCGATCATGAACACGATCGAGAAGGAATCGCAGGACAAGACCGGGCTGCGAAGCGACGTGGTTACGCTCTATCAAGGTGGCCTCTATCACCTCTATCGCTATAAGAAGTACAACGACGTGCGGTTGGTCTTCACGCCCGAGCAATCGATTGCCTCGTTCGGTGGCGACCCGGACAACTTCGAGTATCCGCGATTCGACCTCGACATCTGCTTTTTCCGAGTCTATGAGAACGGCCAGCCGGTCAAGACCGAGAATTACCTGAAGTGGAATCCGGCCGCCCTGACACAAGACCAGTTGGTGTTCGTGGTGGGTCATCCTGGCCGCACTTCGCGGATGAATACGGTGCATCATCTGGAATTCATTCGGGATAACATGCTGCCCAGCCGCCTGGCCGATCTATACCGGCAGGAAGTGCTGCTGAAGATCTACGGCGCGCGAAGCGCCGAAAATGCCCGCCGCGCGAAGGGTTCGTTGCTGGGCGTAGAGAATAGCCGCAAGGCGATGATGGGGCGACTGGCCGGTTTGCAGGATCCGGCGGTGATGGCGCAGAAGCGTGCCGAGCAAGAGGCGTTGCTTAAGGCGGCGGCCGCGCAGCCGGAACTGGCGGCGGAGTGCGCTGAAGCCCTGAAGACAATCGACAACGCCCTGGCGACGACGTTGAAGTTGCGGGACGACTACTCGTTCCTGGAGCAGGCCAAGGGGCTGGGCGGCAGCTTCGGCACTGCCCGCACGCTGTTGCGTTACGCCGTCGAGACGGCCAAGCCCAATGCCGATCGGCTGCGCGAGTTCCGCGATTCGAACTTGCCCACGCTCAAGCACAGCCTGTTGGCCGAGACGCCTTACTACGCCGATCTGGCCGAGGTGCAATTGGCCGACGCCTTGGGCTATTGGATGGAAAAGAAGGGCGCCAACGATCCGATGCTGTTGCAGGTGTTGGCCGGCAAGTCGCCGCAAGCCCGCGCCGCCGAGTTGATCCGCGCCAGCAAGCTGCACGAGGTCGCCGAGCGGAAGAAGTATCTCGAGGGCGGTTTGAAGGCCATCGAGGCTTCCGACGATCCGATGTTCGCCCTGGCGAAACTGCTGGACCAGCCAGGCCGCGACGTTCGCGCGAAATATGAGCAGCAGGTCGAGGAGCCGATGCGGGTGGCCTATGCGAAGTTGGCCAACGCCCGTTTCAAGCTGTTCGGCACGAATATCTATCCGGACGCCACGTTCAGCCTCCGCCTGGCCTACGGCCCGGTGAAGGGCTACACCGAGAACGGCAAGGCGATCCCCCCCTGGACCACGGTGGAAGGGCTATTCCAGCGGAATGCCGAGCACAATAACAAGGTGCCGTTCGATCTGCCGAAGGAGTGGCTCGAGCGCCGCGGTCAGTTGAACCCGCAGACCCAGATGAACTTTGTGTCGACAGCCGACATCATCGGCGGCAACTCGGGCAGCCCGGTGGTGAATCGGGATGGCGAGTTGGTCGGCATCATTTTCGACGGCAACCTCCAGTCGCTGGTATGGGACTACGTCTTCACCGAGGAGGAAGGCCGTTCGGTCTCGGTCAACGCGAGCGTGATCGTCGAGTCGCTGGAAAAGGTCTACGACGCTGGCGATCTGGTGAAGGAACTGCTCGGCAGCCCAAGCGATAAGTCGAATGACGAGCAGGTGCAGCCGGTTCGTCCGCGCCGGTTGCGTCGGTCGTAGTTGTTTGACGACTGTTCGGCAATCGGCCTGATTGCCCCGCAGTCCAATTTGAAAAGCATGAGGCCCATCCGTCGCGAGGCGGGTGGGCTTTTTTCGTCAAAGCCCGATTTCACCGCAGTCACACCACGGAGTTACGTGTTCATTCGCGGTTTCAACTCCGTGACCTCTGCCGCTCTGTGGTGCGATTCGTCAGAGAGCGGCTACGCCACTTTGGCGCGAGTCGACTGGTCGGCTCGCTCGCGGGCGAAGTGGGGCGCGGGGATCACGGAAGGAAGATCGACGATCGGCTCGGCCACGGGGGCCGGTCGCCGCTTGTGGATCGTCGCCTGGATCGCGCCCATGCTTCGTCCGGCAAGTCGCGCCAGCAACGAAGGTTGCCAGAAGGCGCAGACCGTTTCGCCAACGACCAGCGCGGCGTGCGACGCCAGCGAGCGGACGAGCCCATGCGGGGAGGCCCAACGCCAGAACAATTGTTCGGCATCACGGCCGAGACGCACGGCGCTGTGGCGATGAAGTAGAGCGAGGTCGGTGTGCGCCAGACAAGTCTGCTCGAGTTCGCAACTGAGACCGAGTTGTCGTAGCGCCAGGGCGAGGTCCGCGCCTACGGCTGTATCGCTCTTCCAGTCATGGAAACCGCCGACGGCTTGAACCGCCGAGGTGCGGTAGAAGGCGGCGAGAGTGTCGGGACCGCAGAGATCGTCGTCTTGTTCGACGGCGAGAGGGTAGGCCGCGCCGTGTGCGAGACGGGCAATCGTCCCTTCGAGACGATACGCGAGGCCTGCCGAAAGTAATCGGTGCGGATTGCGACGGTCGACGATCGCCGCCGCCACGCTACCGAGGCTGGGGTCACGGAAGCGACGCAACGCGGCGTCGGCCCAGCCGGGGTGGACTTCCACACCGCAAGTAAGCACGTGGAAAATTGGAGCCGCGACGTGCGACAAGGCGAGGTCAAGGCAGCCGGCCAGTCTCGCGCGACGTGGGGCGGTCAGGAATTGCACTTCGGCCGCCAGATCGTAGGGATCATCGTAGGGGCGGTTGTGAACGACGAGGATCTCGCAGTTGGCCGGCCGGTTTTCCAGCACCGAGACCAGGGTATCGTCCAAACCGTCTTGCGCGCCGACAACGGGAATAACAATCGACAACCGAGGCACGAGAGCAATCCCAGGGTTGGAGGTAGCCGTGGAGATAGTTTTCGGGTTTTGCGGGAAAGGAAGTTTATTCAATTACCCTAATTCCCGCGGTAGACGGCGAACGTAGCGCCCAGACGGCGTATATTTCCTATGCTGCCACGAAAAGGCCACCCAGGAAGCGTTGTTTTCGGAAACCCTCGGCCGATTGCCATGCCCGCCGTCGTTGCGACGTCTGAAAGGTGTTCTGCCGGTCGATGGCCGATCGGCTGGCTTGCGGCTGGAGTCGTGGGAGTGGCGGTTCTTGCCCGCTGCCACGCCCTGTCGAACATTCCAGGGCTCAATGGCGACGAGGCCTGGTACGGTGTGCAAGCCTGGTCGCTGGCCCAAGGGCAGGGAGCGTTGGGCTGGCGGACGCCGACCGGAAATCCGATCAATCCGCTGTTTTTCGGCCCCTTGACCCTGCTGCACGGCTGGCTGCTTCCGTCGATTACCTTGCTACGCTCGGTGGCGGTCGTCAGCGGTCTGCTGGCGCTGGTGCTTAACTGGTTTTTTTGCCGCCGAGTATTTGATCGAAGGACGGCGGTCGTCTCGACGATTCTTCTGGCCGTTTTGCCGATTAACGTTGCTTATAGCCGGTTCGCTTGGGACGCGAGCCAGTCGTTGGGGGCCACGCTGGCGGTCGTTTACCTGTCGCTGGCGGCGCTCCGCTTTCCGGAACGGTTCGTGGCCTGGCTTTTGGCCGCGTTGGTCGCCCAGGCCGCTGCGGTCTGGATTCATCCGACGAACGTTTTTGTCGCCCCGGTGATCGGGTTGGCTATGGTTCTGCATTGGGTGTCGCTTCGGAGCGAGGCAGGGGGAGTGCGCTCGGTGGTGGCGGGCCTATGGCGGCCGCTGCCGATTGTGCTTCTCAGTGTGACGATTGGCGCTGCCGTCGCCTGGCTCGGGATCGCCACCAGCGGAAGCGGGTCTTTAACGCAACGGTTGCACGAACGGCTGGTGACTCCTGCGGCCGGCGCGAGCCTGCCACAGCCGATCCTACTGGCCAGATTTTTCGTCGGCGGGACGGTCTACCGCGACATCGTCGGCAGCCGGTCGTGGCTGGAGTGGCCGCTACCGGCGAATCAGGATGGCTGGGGCGCGGATGTCGCGCTGTTCTGGGCTCTCATGGCCGGAGCGATGTGGTTGTTGTGGCAATCGGGCCGACGGGTGCTGGGGCGTAAGACGGTTGGTAAGGGATTGCCGTTTGACGGCAGGGCACAAGCCGATACGGTTGCCACGGAAGCCAGACTCGATCTTCTGTTGCTGTGCGGTTGGCTGGCGGCACTAATGCTGTTTGCAGCGGTCGCTGGGGCAAGAGCCTTGCTGCCCGGCCAGGAGCGGTTTGCTGTGTGCCTGGTCGCTCCGGCGGCCATATTGTTTTCACGGTCGGGGGCGCTTGCCTGGGCCGCGATTTCAGTTCGTTGGCGGCCGCTGCTTGTTGCTGGGGCGATGGGGATGTGCCTGCTGTGGATGGCCGATTTCTATGTCCATTATTTTGTCGTAATCAAACGGTCCGGCGGCAACGCTCACTACACGTTTCGTACCGCGGCGGTGGAGCCGAAAGTGGCTGCCTTACGCTTCGTCGCCGAGAGCGGGCCGGGGCCGAAATGGATCGTTTGCTCGCAGTGGTGGAACTATTGGCCAATCCGTTACTTGGCCTCTGCGGACGGTCGAATTCACGTCCTGACGTCCGCGGAGGCGGTTCGATCCGAGGAGTATCGGGCGGCTTGCGGCCATGGCCAAGCCTGGTACGTCGAGTTCGGCGGCACCCAGGAACTGCAGGAGCTTCAGACACGTTTAGGCAGTCACGACGTCGAGCGCCAGGAGTTTCTGGATTTTGGCGGCCGGCCAGTGCTCTGCGTGTTGCATCCACGGGGCGATTTCGATGGTCAAGACCGCCGGGCTGGCATTGGGGCGGCAGAAAAACCGGCATATTCAGCCCGATGACCAGGAAAAAAGGCGTTTTTGCTTCAAATTACAAGCTAGTGTTGATTAGAGGAAACATACGATCGTGACCATCGTGCGTCACGGAAGGAGCTAGCAATGACCCAACTCATGGATACCAGCGCGGTTTCGAACACCCCTACGCCGGCTTTCATCGAGCGCCGCAATCCGGCGGCCGTCGAGCAGATGCCGATCTGCGAGCGGCGGCAATTCGCCAACTCGCACGATGGGTTGTCGCCCGACGCGGCCGAGTTGGCCCGCGCCATTGATCAGTACAAGATGATGCACCGTCGCCGCTTCATTACCTTTGAGGAAATGCTCTCGGTCGTGAAGTCGCTGGGCTATCATCGCTAAAAGGTGGCAGCCGTTGCCGCGTGTTTTGCGCCAGCAAGCGGGCGAAGTTCTCGGCGTTTCGGCCACGACGGCTTTTCGTTCGAAAGCGATTACAGCAGGCTTTCGAGCAACAGCCGCATCTTCCGCATTTCGGTCAATTGATCGACGTCGGCCGTGGGCTCGATGTCGACGCACAGGGCTCGGTCGTAGCGGACCTTGTTGAGCTGGTTGACCAGTCGGCCATATTCGACGTCGCCTTGGCCGACGCGGACCTGGAGTTGATCTTTGGTGGTGTCGCGTAGACGGGTGTGGTAGACGTGCTTCATGACGTTGTCGAAGTTCACGCCGGCCAAGGGCCCATAGACGTAGTGGCTCGGGTCGAGAGTAAGCCCTAGGCCTTTGACGCTGTCGCACAGATTGGCGGCATTGTCAGGATTCTCGGTCATCCGGCCAACCTCGGTCAGCAAGCCGACGCGGACGCCCTCGCGAGAGGCGATGGCCACGAGGGCCCGCAGCCGTTCGATTTCAGCGTTGAAGGGGGTGCCCAATTCGGCGGAGCGGACCGTCAGGGTGACGACCTTGATGGCCTTGGCCAAGCGGCAGCAGGCGGCGAACTGGTGGTAGTAGTCGGGCTCGGGGGCATCGATTTCGATGCTCAAGGCGACCGGCGTCAGCCGGTGCGTCTGGCGGCATTGGGCCACGGCCTGCTCGGTGTCGGCGAGGACCTCGGAGGGCTTTAAGGGGCCGCCGTTTTCGTGCACCATGATCTCGACGGCGGTATATTCAAGCTCGACAAGCTGTAGAAGAGCGGCACTTAGCGGCAGATGGGGGAAACAGCGGGTGGTAGCAGCAACAAACACGCATCGACTCCTTGTAAGACACAAAACCGAACAATGGCGCCCGGCCGAATTGCCCAGAGGGTCGATAGCTTACTACCTGCAGCCCCTTTAAGGCAACACCAAGCCGATTGCTTCGCTGGCGACGGCTGTTAGAATACGTCGATTCGCCTGAATGATGCAGGCGACCGGTCGGGCCGTCTTTTTGTCGCCTGTTTGCCGGATTCTACCGCTTGGGCCCGCCGACCACCGTGACAAAGGGACTTGTAATGGACCAGGGTTATTCCAACTTCGATCAGCCTCAGCAACCGCAGCCCGTTCGTTCCGAAGTGGTGAGCGAACGGCCGACCAGCTACCCGACGCGACAGTCGGGCTGTTTGGGGCGGGCGCTGTTGGTTTTCGTCAGCTTGGGCTTGCTGGGCTCGGTCGCGGTGAATTTCCTGTTGCTAATGGCCCTGGCCATCTCGGGCGGCTTGTCGGGCGGCGCGGACGAACGCGTTCAAGAGAAACACTATGCGCTAAACCGGCTGGGGACGGACAAGATCGCCGTCATTTCGATCGAAGGAACGATTCTCAGCGGGGAAGGTTTCTTTAAGAATCAGATCGATCATGCCCGCAAAGAGGCCAAAGAAGGCCGGCTGAAGGGGATCGTGTTGCGGGTCAATTCACCGGGCGGCACGATATACGGCAGCGACTACATGCTGCATCACCTGCGGAAACTCAAGACCGAGACGCAGGTTCCGGTCGTGGTGAGCATGGGGGGCGTGGCGGCCAGCGGTGGATACTACGTTTCGATGTGCGTTGGCGACACGGCCAACACCATCTTTGCCGAGCCGAGCACTTGGACCGGCTCAATTGGCGTCCTCATTCCGCACTACAACCTCGCCGAACTGATGAACAAATGGGGCATCGAGGATGATCACGTTGCCAGCGGGCCGCTGAAGACGATGGGCAGTTTGGCACGCAAGATGACGCCCCAAGAGCGGCAAATTTTTCAATCGCTCGTCAACGATGGCTTCCGGCAGTTCAAAGACGTGATTAAGTCGGGCCGTCCGAAGTTCCGGAAGAACCCGGAGGTCTTGGATCGGTTGGCCACTGGCCAGATTTACACGGCGGACCAAGCAGTCTCGAACGGACTGGTCGACAAGATCGGCTACGTCGAGGATGCCATCGACCGGGTGATCGAATTGGCCCACCTGCAGAAGTCCAATGTCAAAGTGGTGAAGTACAAGGCGGAGCCGAGCCTATCGGAACTTTTCCTCGGGAAGAGTCCGAGCCACGCAAAGTTTGACCTGGCTGCGATTCTCGACAGCACCACGCCCCGCGGCTACTACCTCTGCACCTGGTTGCCGGCCCTGGTTGGCACGAAGCAAGAGTAGTCCGGCGATTAGCCGACGGCGGCGCCGAGCCAGCGGAGCGCGTGGTACAGCAAGGCGATCGCGCCGATGATTGCCAACAGCGTTTTGACCTGCTCGGTGGTGCTGGCTGGGGCGATGGGGCGAGCGCCGATCGCTGCCACTGGCGCCGGCGGGGTGGCGTCGGCGGCGCGGACGTCGAGCGGCTTCTTTGGCGGCAAGGCGGCGAGCGTTGCCGAGGGACGCGACGCGGGTTCCATGCCGGCAATCGACGGAGGGGACGAACGCGGCGGGGCGTAGGGATCGACGTTGGCCGCAACGGTCGGATTCGGCCTGGCAGACACGGCCGTCAGGTTTGCCGTGGGCGTGGCCGGCGTGGCGAGGGCCACTGACTGGTCGGCGGCTGAGGCCTGTCCATTGCGGTTTCGCTGGGCGAGCATCACCTGTGCGGCCCGATGGAAGTCGCCGTCGACCGAGTTGAGGAACCATCGCAGACGCCCGCAGTAGCTGCCGGTGGTTTTGCCAAAGGCCGATCCAAAGAGGACGCCGGCCAATTCGCCGCGGCTATTGAAGATCGGACCGCCGGAATCGCCATTGCGGGCGGCCGCGTCCAACTCGAGCATTTCAAAGGGGAGATTTCCGCCGGGCGAGACGTACTGCGTGCAGCGACCGGCCAACGCCCGGAATTGACCGCTGCCGTAGCCGGCGATGGTCAAGACTTCGCCGAGTTGCGGGGCTTGCGCGGAAATCGGAATTGGTTTGACGTTGGGCCGCCAAATCATCAACGCGGCCAGGTCCCAATCTCGATCGGTTCGGAGGATCGTGGCGCCAGAGCGGAAGCCATTGGGAAAGAAGACCGTTACCGGGCCGGCCGCATCGCGGACCACGTGCCAGTTGGTAACCACCAAGCCGAACAAGTCATTGACGGCCACCAGCGTGCCGGAGCCGTAGGAGGTACCGTCCCGTTCGGGAGCGGCAACGCGAACCACGGCTTCGGGAGGATTGAAGGACGGCGGCGTTGAGGACCAGAAGTTGAACTGAGCCTGGGCGGTGGCGGGAAGGCAGAGCCCGATCGCGATCGACATCAACAATCGCCAAGTGTGACGCAACGTGCCGGCGTTGGGCTCTTTGAGGCGTGTCCCTGTCCGCGCATGACGATTACGCCGCCCGTGCGGAGATGGCAAGCTATAGCGTCGTTGCGAGCAGAGAGAGTATCCCATCCTCCCTGTTGCTTCGGCGGGCGGCTGAGCGCTGAATCAGCGTTTCTCCAAGGGAACATAGTCCGCTTGGGTCGGGCCGATATAGATTTGCCGAGGGCGCTGAATTTTCGTGGTCGGATCGTCGTGTTGTTCCTTCCACTGCGCGATCCAGCCAGGCAACCGGCCGATGGCGAAGCAGACGGTAAACATGTTGGTGGGGATGCCCATCGCGCGAAGCAGGATCCCGCTATAGAAGTCGACGTTGGGATACAACTGGCGGTCAACAAAGTACGAATCGGCCAGGGCCAGCTCCTCCAGCTTGCGCGCGATGTCAAGCAAGGGGTCTTGTCGCTTCAACTGGGCGAAGACCTTGTCGGAAATCTCGCGGAGAATCTTGGCGCGGGGATCGTAATTGCGATAGATGCGATGGCCAAAGCCATAGAGGCGGAAGGGGTTAGTCTTATCCTTTGCCATGCGGAGGCAGTCCTCCGGCGAGATGCCGCCTTGGTGAATCCGCTCCAGCATCTCGACGACTTCGACGTTGGCCCCGCCATGCAGAGGCCCCCACAAGGCACAGACGGCCGCGGCGCAGGAGGCAAACAGGTTTGCCCGAGCGGAACCGACGACGCGCACAGTCGAGGTGCTGCAGTTTTGCTCGTGGTCGCCATGGAGGATGAAGATCAGGTTCAGCGCGTCCTCGATTTCCGGCGTGATCTGATGTTGCTGATAGGGGATCGAGAACATCATGTGCAGGAAATTGGCGCAGTACCGCAGTTTTGGATCGGGATAGATGAACGGCAAGCCCAACGAGCGGCGGTAGGAAAAGGCGGCGATCGTGCGGACCTTGCTGATCAATCGGGCGGCAACCTCTTCGAGCGACTCTTCGTCTTCGAGGGCCAGGAACTCCTGATGGTAGCAGGCGAGGTTGCTCAAAGTGGCCGAAAGGATCGCCATCGGCGGGGCGTCGGGGGGGATGTGGGCGAACTGGTGCTTCACGCCTTCGTGGAGCAGTTCGTTGGCCGTCAGCCGGGCGCTGAAGCGGGTGAGTTCTTCGCGGCGTGGCAGACGCCCGAAGATCAGCATCCAGGCGGCTTCGACGAAGTTGGGGTCCTCGGTAAATTGCTCGATGGGCATCCCCCGATAGCGGAGAATGCCCTTTTCGCCGTCGATAAACGTGATCGCACTTTGGCAGACCCCGGTGTTGCCCAACGAGGGGTCGTAGGTGATCAAGCCCGACTGATCGCGGAGCTTGGTGACGTCGATTGCGCGTTCCCCTTCCGTTCCCTCGATAATGGGAAGCTCGTATTGCTTCCCGCAAACGGTGAGAATTGCTTTTTCAGCCATGTCTGGCTCCCAAGGTGTGATTAGCTCAGGGAATCGCCCAGCCGAGTGTACGGCGGCTCGCTCGTTCCGACCCCGCGACTCGGTTGCCCTCGATCCCTTCGCTTGGCAAACGGCGACAAGTCTAGACGTTACATCATACTCAAAGGAAGGGCGGGTTCAATGGTGGCGGATTCCCGGACCGCCAATAGCAGGGTGGCCGGCAGCGGAACGCTTGCGTCTAACCGGCTTGTGCGCAGCAGGTTGCGCCATACAAGAGAGGAAGGGGGCATCGGGCGAGAGCGATTTCCACATAACCGTGGAGTGGGACGGCCGCGGTCATTCCCCAATAATCTTAATCAGGACGCGTTTTGCCCGGCGGCCGTCGAACTCGCCATAAAAAATTTGCTCCCAGGGGCCGAAGTCGAGCTTGCCGTCGGTGATCGCCACGACGACCTCGCGGCCCATCACCTGCCGCTTGTGGTGGGCGTCGCCATTGTCCTCGCCGGTGCGGTTGTGGTGGTAGGTTTGCGGCGAGGGATCGAAGGGGGCCAGCTTTTCCAGCCAGCGCTTATAGTCCTCGTGCAGGCCGGGCTCGTCGTCGTTGATGAAAACGGAGGCGGTGATGTGCATCGCGTTTATAAGGGCGAGCCCTTCGCGGATGCCGCTTTTCTGAAGGGCGGCGGCCACCTGCGTGGTGATGTTCACAAAGTCCATCCGCTTGGGAACGTTGAGAGTCAGCGTTTCTCGATAGGATTTCATTGGCGGGCTCGTTCGGAGAGGACCGGGTTTTTTATGATGCCGACGTAGCCAATTCGCTTGCGCAGGACGTCATAACTGGCGGCAAAGCGGCCTGCCCCGTGAGTGGATCATGAAGACAACCGTTTGGGGCTCTAAATTAACCCACGCTGACGTGACGGTCAATTGTGGCGGCGACGCGCGGATGCAGTGAGAGGGGCGCAATAAGAGATTGCGGCGCTACAACCATTTAACGGTCGACGGCACCTTGAGCGCAAACAAACGCCGCCGTGCCGGCGGCGGCTACACAATTTGGCCCCCTTTTGGAGCACAGAGAATACGGCAATCCGACGGGCAGCCGGCTCGACCGACACTTGCTCCCCGGCGGAAAAGGTATGCTTGTAATGGGGATTCTGATTTGAACGGTAGTAGCATCCCATGAGCCATATCGATGATTTACTCTTCGAAGTCGCCGGACTCTTGTTCCTGACCATCCCGAGGCTTCGCTTGTCGGGTGTCCTGCTGCTGTCGATCGTTTTGATGATGAAGCACGGCATTCGAGGCGTCGTGTGACACCATTCGGTCAGACAGCAAACAAAGGACGCAACGTTGGTGCGGCGTCGACGGTTCGCAGAGGCGCTGTGTCTGGCAGACGCCGCGAGGAGGCAACTATTGTGGCTTCTTCGCCGTCCGCATTGCCATGCGAACGAGTTCGACCTCGTTTTCCGCCATCATTTTGCGAAAGACGCCGTTGCGGTGCCGCCATACGGTTTGAACGGAGACGCCCAACTGCAGGGCGATTTGTTTGAGGGTCTTGCCTTGGATCATCAGGTCAAAGACTCCTCTCTCGCGAGGAGTCAGGGTCTCGAAGCGGGCGTTGATGGCATCGCAGATATCGGGCACGTCGGGTTGGGTGGCCATCGCGAGCGCCTTGGCAATCGAGGCGAGCAGGACCTGATCGTCCACCGGTTTCTCCAGAAAATCGCAAGCCCTAGCGCGAAAGGCGTGGCTACAGGCGGAAACGTCGCCGTAGCCGGTGAGAAAAATAACCGGCAGGGTCGAGCCCCGCTGCAAAAGCTGCTGTTGAATCTCGAGGCCGTCCAGTTCGGGCATTCGCAGATCGAGAACGACGCAGCCGCGTTCGTCTCCCCGCAGGGATTCCAGAAACTGCTTCCCTGAGGAGAAGGAAAAAACGTTGTACTCTGCCTGTTCCATCAGCCAACGCAGAGACTTGAGTGCGCCGAGATCATCATCCACAAGAAAAACGTTGCCTTGGTGGGTCATGAATTGTCACTCGGGGTGGCTGGCAAAAAGAATCGGAAAGTGGCGCCTTGGTGTTCGTTGCCCGAGACCTCCAAGCGACCGCCGTGGGCCTGGGCGATGGAGCGGCAGATGGCCAAGCCCATGCCGAGTCCGGTCGGTTTGGAGGTGAAGAAGGGCTCGAAGATTTTGTCTCGCGCGTTTTCGGCGATCCCCGTCCCGCGGTCGCTGATTGCGATGCAAACCTCGGCGTCACTTGCAGCCGTTTTCACGGTAAGCACGCGCGACTTCGGCGTGGTCTGTTCCATGGCCTCGACGCCGTTGCGGATCAGGTTCAAGAGAACCTGTTGGATCTGAATCGGATCGCCGAGGGCCGGCGGCACGTCTTCGGCCAGCGCCAGCTCGATCCGCACGTCGTACTCGGTCTGGCCGACGTCCTGAAGGCGGAGCACTTCCTCAATCAGTTGATTGACCGAGACGGGCGAAAACTGGGGAGGTCGTTTTTCGACAAAGCGGCGGACGCGACGGACGATTTCGGCCGCGCGATGGGCCTCTTCGCTGACTTGCTCCATGGCGGCCACGAGCTGTTCGTCCGTGTCCGGCTGTTTTTCGAGACGCAGTACGCAGCCGCGGGCATAGTTGGCGATGGCGTGCAGCGGCTGATTCAACTCGTGGGCCAGGCCGGCGGCCAGTTCGCCCAGGATGCTCAGCCGGCCTACATGCGCCAATTCCTCGCGGTGTCGCTGCAATTGTTCGTCACGGTCGCGTCGCAACACCTCTTGGGCCTGTTTGAGTTCCTCGATGTCGGTTGCCGAGCCAATCCACGAGACGACTTCGCCGTTTTCCCCCAGGGAGGGAAGGGCACGCGCCAGATGCCAACGAAAGCTGCCATCGCTACCGCGCTGCAGGCGATATTCGACTTCATAGGGCTGACGAAGGTTGCCGGCGCGAAGCGCCACTTCGGCGACGCGGAACAAGTCGTCGGGATGCACGGCGGCGAGCCAGCCATAGGCCTGAACCTCGCGAGGCGTCTGACCGGTGTACTCGTACCAGCGTTGATTGCACTCGATGTGCATGCCGTCGGCGCTGGTTCGCCAAGCGAGCGCGGGAAGCGTCTCAATAAGTAGTCGGCTGCGGGCCTCGCTTTCGCGGAGGGCCTCTTCGGCCTGTTTCCGTTCGGTGATGTCGCGGATAATGGCGAAGGCGCGGACGGGTTGATCGGGAAGGATGACCGAACTGACTTCCGCGCGGAACCGCGAGCCATCTTGGCGGATGCAGGTGAGCTCGGTGTTGACTTTGCCAACGCGGCGGCGCTGTTCGATCCCGGCGGCGTAGGCCGGGTCGGCGGTGTCGAGCAGTTGATCACGTCCAGCTTCGATCAGTTCTTGTTCGGTCATGCCGAACAAGGAGGAAGCGGCCGGATTGGCGGCAGCGATCGTGCCGTCGGGTTTCGTCAGAAACATGGCATCCAGGGCGTTTTCGAAGACCGAGCGAAACTTCAACTCGCTTGTCCGCAGGGCCTCTTCCGTGTTCTTTCGGTCGGTGATGTCGATGACGACGCCCTCGATGTGTCGCCGTCCGACCGGTTCGAGGATCGAGCGGCCCTTGACGAGCAGCCATCGCGAGTCCCCTTTTTCTTCCAGGGTGCGGCACTCCACGGAATAGAACCCTGCCCGGACACTGGCGTCAGCATACGCCTGTTCGACGCGACGACGATCGTCGTCGACGAGCTGGCCGAAAAGGTCTTCGAGGCCGGGTTGACTATCGGGCGGCAGGTTCACCAGTTCGCGACAGCGTTGGTCAACTTCGAGATCGCCGGTGTCGAGGTTAAAGTACCACCAACCGATGCCGGCGGCGTCGAGAACGGTGCGCAGTCGTTCCTCGGCCTGCTGGAGGGCCTGTTGAGCCCGCTTCCGTTCGGTAACATTGCGGGAAACGACCTGTAGGCCGACGGTGCGGCGGCCGTTTTTGACGATGGCAACGCGGGACTCGAGGATCTGCGGCGTGCCATCCTTGGAAAAACACTCGATCTCGATCGGCGGAGCGGGCCTTCCCCGCAACAACGCGTAGAACAGCTTGACGTACTTGGGGATGTCACCGAGGCGGAAGCAACCGATCTCCCAAAAGGGCTTGCCACGAACCTCCTCCAGACTGTAGCCGCTGATGCCGCAGGGGGCCTCGTTGCTCGATAGGATGCGGCCTTTCAGATCGAGGACGGCGATGCTATCGGGGGCCATCTCGACCAAGTTTCGGTAGAGCGCTTCACTGTCACGCAGGGCTCGTTGAGCGGCTTCGCCATCGGTCACTTTGCGAAGGATAAGGGTGACGATCGTTTCTTGTTCGCGGGTGACTGTGCCATTGGCCAGACAGGAGACAGCTTCACCGTTTTCATGCCGAAGGGCCAATTCGAAGTCGGTACACGCGCCGTGGCGATTGAGCCGTTTCCAGAACCGGCGGCCCGCTCGTGGGTGAGCGTAGAGAAGCTCCAGCGGCTTGCCGAGGAGATCGGACGGTGCCTGGCCAGTGATCGGCTCGATGGCAGGACTGATGATGCGGATGATGCCGCTGGCGTCGGCTTCGACGAACACATCCTTGCAGAGGCTAAGGAACCGCCGGCATCGCGGGTCTGAAGGGGTGAGTCCCAATTTTTGGGCAGGCTCTTCGTGCGGCTCAGCCATCGCTTCCTGTCTCTCTTTGCCGATCATCCTGACGTGCCCGCTGAGTCCTCTCGAAGAACTGGTGACACCAACCGTCAAGGCGGGAAGAGCACCGCGGGGCGGCACCGCGATAATTACCAGGAAGAATATCAGGAATTTGGGTGGGGGGCAATGATCCGCGATCGTGGCGTTAATCCCGCGCGGGACCGAAAAACCGATGTCTCTTCTCAATTCGGTACCGCCGGCACAGCCGGAGCTGCGGACCTCGTCGCCCTAATCTGTTCGTCCGGGCTACGGAAGGCCGCACACGTGATATTTTTACGGGGTACTGTACGGTGGAGGGAGTCGATCCATGAAGTAAGAACAGGAAGCGAGGTTGGCGGAGGGGGGCACCCTGCCAACGCCCAGGCATACAAGTTTTCAGGATCGGCAATGGAACTGACACTGTTAGGCGTACATATCCCGACGGCGTGTGCCCTGGCCGTCGTGGTCGCAATTGCCTACGTGCTGGGCCGCATCGGCCGCCGGCCGGACTGTTTGAGCGACCAGAGGCAGTTGGAGTTGGAACGCGAGCTAGCCCGGGCCCACATGGTGGTGGCCAATCTGGAAAAGGTCGTCAACAGCACCGGCAGCAGCCTGCACGATCACGCCCTGCGGCTACAACAATTCAAGTCCCGGCTGCTGCGCATCGCCAAGTCGCAAGACCCGCAAGGGTGGCAACACTTGGGGCGAGAGATTGAATCCATCTTGGAGCCGACCGTTCATTTAGCCGCCGAGGTGGCCGGCGCGCATGACGTGATCCGTTATCAAAGCTCACTGCTAATGACCTTCGCCGAAACCCATACCGACCCCTTGACGGGGGTGCGCAACCGCCGAGGACTCGACCAGGTCCTAGGACTGCAGATGCAGGTGCTCGATCGCTACGGTTCCCGTTTCTCGATGCTGCTGCTGGATATTGACCATTTCAAGGAGATTAACGATCGGCAGGGGCATCTGACCGGCGATCGGGCGCTGAAGGCGCTAGCCACGGCCCTGCAACAGGAAGCCCGCGCCGTTGACAGCGTGGCTCGCTACGGCGGGGACGAGTTCGCCGTGGTGATGCCGCAAACCGGGCTTCAGGGCGCGATCACGATGGCGAACCGAATTCGGGCGAGGATTCACCAGGAGTTGTCCTTCACGGTGAGCATAGGCGTTGCGGCCGCCGAGAAGGGGGATGCGTTGGAAGCCCTCTTCCTGCGCGTCGATTCGGCGCTATATGCGGCAAAGAACGAAGGTCGCAACCGCGTGTGCTGGCATGACGGGAGCCAAGCCGAAGTGGTGGCGCCGGCGCCGAGCGTGCCGCTGCCGATCGTCGATGCCGAGCCTTTTGTGCCGCTGATCACGGAGTGTGGGCGGCGGGGCTAGCCACGCGGTATTTTTCGCGGAAGCCATAACTAGCGTTCGTAAGCGACCGACTATCGCTCGTGCCGATCATCTGCCCCTTGATCGCACGAGCATAAGCCCCTTCACGACGCTTCGGTGTCGTGGAGGGGATCTTTTTTGAATTGCTTCCTCAACCGCGGAATACCGATAGCGGGCGAAATTGACGGCATCGTCGCCTTGCCGCCACTCCCGCTGCTGTTGAAACGTCTTCAGGCCGCGCGGCGAATGGTTTCGCTCAGACGGGCTCGGAGTGGAACGTGGCGGACTCGGCCGTCGCGTTCGACAAGCAGTTGGAGCGACTCGGCCGAGGTTTTGACAAGCCGGGCGAACTCCGTTTCGTCGGCAAAGTCACGGCCGGCAACGCGATAGACGCGATCGCCGATAGCCAGGCCGGCTTGGTCGGCCGGCGAACCGGGGACGACGTGCGTGAGGATAATTGCCCCGGTTTCCGCTTCGTCAACGCGCCAGGTGAAGCCCCAGCGGAGTGGATCGCCGACGAGTTCCACCTTGAGGTCGACCGGTTTGGGGCTCTCGGAGCGGACCACGGTCACGGTGGCCGGTGATTCGGCGCTGCTGACCGTGGCGAAGAAGTCCGCGTCGCAGCGGATGTCGCGGCCGGCGAAGCGGACGATCAGGTCGCCGGTCTGAACGCCGGCCCGTTCGGCAGGCGTGTCGTGCTTGACCAAGGTTACGCGAACACCGCCGGCGGTGGCGGCATCATCATTCCAGCCAACGCCGAGGCGATCAACGGGTTTGCCCGTCAGTGGCGACTCGGGATCGACAGGCGTGGCCGTGCGAAAGGCCGGGGAGGCCGTGCCGTCGGCCAACTCGTAGGCGACGGCAAACACGAGGCGAGCGACCTTTTCCAGACCTTCTTTGTTGATCAATTGCGCGGCGTCGCTGGGGCGATGGTACTGGTCGTGCATGCCGGTGTGGAACATGACGACGGGGATGCCGGTAGCGTAGAAGGGATGGTGATCGGCCCGGTTCGAGACGTCGTAGCGGAAGGCCAAATGCAGCCCTTCTTCATTGGCGAGGCTTACCAACCGCCGCCACCCTGCGCCGCTGCCGACGCCGTAGACGTTCAGACGATTCTCGCGGAGGCGGCCGATCATATCGAGGTTGATCATCGCCGCAACGTGCTCCCGGGGGAGCGTCGGATTGGCGACCCAGTATTTCGAGCCGAGCAGTCCCTTTTCCTCAGCGTCCCAATGGGCGAAGAGCACGGTCCGCTTGGGCGGGCTGGGGAGCAGACTGAAAGCTTGAGCGATTTCGAGCACCGCCGAGGTACCGCTGGCGTTGTCGTCGGCGCCCGGATGGACGTATCCGTACGGGCCGAGGCTCGAACGGCCGCCATAGCCGAGGTGATCGTAGTGGGCGCCGACCACGATTACCTGGTCGCGGAGTTTCGGATCGCTGCCGGGGAGCACGGCCAGGACGTTGCGGAAGTTGGGTGCAAACGGTTGGAAATAGCCGCCCTCGGGTCCAGCGCCTGCGAATCGCAGACGCTTGTACTGTTCGGCCAGATGTTCCCCGGCGGCATGGCCACCGGCGGTGCCGGCTTCGCGGCCTTCCAAGGCGACGTCGGCCAACTCGCCGACCTCGTTGCCCAGTTCGCTGGCGGAAATCGAACTCAAAGCGGCCTGGTAGGCCGAGCTTTTTTCGGCCGCCTCAAGGGGCGGCAGAAAAAGGAGGAGCGCGGCAACGACGGTCAGGCGGGGGCGAAAGGTGCGCGGCATGGTGGAAAATTCCCTTAGGGATAATATACCGCGCCGGAAGAACGAGGGTTTTTGGCGAACGAAGTTGGTGGTGGCGTTAGAATCGTCAGAATCGGCTGCAATTTGACAAACGGCAACGGTGTTCTAAGCTTGTGCAGCCCACCTAACACGCCCTCCCGGCAAGACCTCCATGAGCACCGCCTTTGCCACCTCGCCCCAAGCTGATTTTGCTCCGGTCGTTGTTCGGCAGCGTCCGAGTGTGCTAATCATCGACGACGACGTCACGCTGTCGGAGGTATTGTCGCATCGTCTGAAGCGGCAAGGCTTTCGCGCCGTGGCAGCGACCTCGGGGAAGGCGGGGCTGAACGTGGCCCGGCGCGAGCCCCCGGCGGCGATTATCCTCGATCTGTGCCTGCCGGACGGGCATGGGCTGGCGATTTGCGAGCAACTGGTCGACGCCCCGGAGACCTGCGGCGTGCCGATTCTGATCCTCAGCGGTCAGGATGAGCCGGAATTGATTCGGCGGTGTCGGGCGGCCGGCTGCCACTACTTCCTCCGCAAGCCGTATGATCCCAATGCCCTGTTGGTGTTGCTGGATCAGGCGATTCGCGAATCGCGGAGTTGGGAAGGTTCCCACGACGTGGAGCTGATTTAGGCGGGTTCGAGGCTGAAAGAGGGGCGGGAAGCGGCCCCAACTTGCCTCGGCTGCCCCTCTTGTCCCCCGGCCGGGTCAGCGGTTATACTCTTGGTTTGTTCTTGCCTCGATATCACGGGCCGAGCGAAGTGTCGTTCGGCAATCTCAACTTTATGGTCCTGTACGGAGTGCGCTGTGGGTACTAAGAAGAGTGGAAAAGGGCGACGAAAAATCGGCCGCAAGAAGCGTCGGAATCGGTCGAGAATTCGCCACCGCAAGTAGTGACCTACTTCGCATAGGCATAGTAGGCCGCGACGGGAAGTCCCGTTCGCCTGCGCACCCGTTCCGCAATCGCGTCCACCTCGCTGTTGACGAGCCCTTCGACCCATGGTTCGGCCGGCTTGCGGGCGACGGTATGCACTTGGACCAGCTTGACTTGGCCGCCGTGGGCCAGGAGTTCTTGCAGCCGTTGGCAGTAGGCTTCTAGTTCATCGTCAGCGGGCGGCTGACCATGAAGTCGCATGAAGAGCGACTGAATGACGATCGGTCGCGCTCGGGCGGCGGACTGAAGATTGTCCAGGATGCGTTGCCAGGTCACTTGCGAGCGGTCGATTTGGCCATAGTAGCTTGCGGTGCCGGCATCGAGTTTCGCCCAGATCTCGCCGCCGTTGGCGTCGAGAATTTCCAGGGCCTGTTGCACCCGTGGGCGATGAAACAACGTGGCATTGGTGATCAGCACCATCTTCACGTCGTTGAGCGCATGGCGGCGGCGAATCTCGGCGCAGACTTCGACCGCCCGATCGAATTCGGGATAGGCCGTCGGCTCGCCATCCCCGCTGAAGGCGATGTCGTTCAGACGTCGCAAAGGGGCGGGCGTTTGACAAAATTGGCCGAGGGCGAAGATGCGTCCTGAAGTGATTTCGCCGACGACCTCGTCGAGCTCAGCCGCCAGACGACCGAGATCGACCGGCTTTTTGTCGCCGGGGACCGAGCGATCGACCTGGCAATAGACGCAACGGAAGTTGCAGAGCTTGTCGAGGTTCAAGTTGACGCCGATCGAGATGCCCCCAGCCCGACGACTGATCACCGGATAGATGTAGCGGTTGTGGATGTAGCGGCGCGGGTGCGAGGCGAACAACGAGTGGTCGGGCGAGGCGGCGTCGGACATTTGGGCGGGCGATTCCAGAGCACGGGCATTTCGCTGAGGCGATTTCATCATAACGGGAATCGCGGCGGCCTGCAAAAGCCCCCGCTGCTCGTCCGCCGCCGGGAGGAAGCGGTGGGGCCAGCGTATTCAAGCCAAGCAAAGCGTGTCGGAGAAATGGTGCGAGCGAAGCTCCTCGCGACCCCTTAGGACGGCTGGAGCGCTAGGCTCGGCGGATGGTGGTGAACTCGTCGACCGTCAGGGCCGTCAGTTCGCCGTCGGGCAGTTCGAGGAGGACGACGTCGCTATACACCTTGTCGTCGGGGTTGCGTTGGAACGTCATCCCGTGGCGGCGGCGTTCGGTGCGGACCACGGTGCCGCTGGTTCTGGTGGTCCAACTCTTCTGGCCGACGGTAACGAGGTGCTCGACCTCGACGCGATCGCCGACCTTCAGCTGGTCGAACTGCGCGGTGGTTAGAGTACTGGCCGTCATGGTTCGGAATGGGAAGCGAGAGGAGGTCATTTGGCCGGCCCACCGCCAGCCAGACACCACCATTGTGGCGTCGGAAAATGTGCTGACAAGCCCCCGGCGGCCGGTTCTAGGGGGCGATTTGGCGTGGGCGGCGGATGCGGGAGGTTGCGAGCACGGCCCCGGCCACAAGCAGCATCAGCAGCGTCGAGGGCTCGGGCGTTGGGACAATGCTGCCCTGGATTGGGAAGAGCCCATTGTTGCTGGCGACAACCCATTGATCCAGGGTGCTGCCACCAGCGCTGCCGCCGGCTCCCATTGATGCTACCAGTTGGTTGCTGGTGAAGATGCCAAAGTCCCGCGGAGTGCCGCCTGGTGTAATCGGATCATCATCGGGATCGTCGGGATCAGGCGTCAGTGGTCTCCAGCCGATGCTGGGGATAATAATCCGGGGCCGATGGTCTTGGGTCCCGAGGAAAAACGGCATCAACTCGTCGGTGTTTGCCGGCGGTGTCGTTAGATCCTCGGCGGCAACCGCCGGGCACGTCAGCGTGATGGCAAGCAGTAGGAACCCGAGCAGGTTGCGAGCAGCGACCATTCCTAGTCCTCGTTTTGACGTTGCCTGCATCCAATGCGTACGAGGCCCAGAGCGTGGCGCCTCGGGCAAGCGGAAAATCCACCCCAACCACTCCAGTCTGCAAGATCGGAGTTTTCGCGCTGCGATCAGCAGGGAAACTGCGCCAAGGGCAACAAGGGCGAGCGTTTGGGGGTCGGCGGCGGTAAACTTCGGGCTATGGGCGAAATGAGCAGCTTTGCTGGCGGCGCCAGGGATGGCAAGAGGCAACAGGAGTAGCGCGCTGACGAGAGGGGTTCTCATCATCTGCCTTCTTCAACCTGCTGTTAGTCATGGGGGATTGTGCAGACTAAGAAGATTGTAGCTAATGTGTCGACTGCGTCAAGATAGGCTCTTTGGAGCGTGTGGGTGGCTAGCAGACGTGTAGGGCTAGAAGCATGCCTTGTTCGACTGGGAGCAACCAATAGAGGGGGGCTTGGCGACTTGGCGGTCCTATCGGGACGAGGGTTTTGTCTTTGCCTGATCAGTGGCTCCTCGACTTGGACGTTTTCTGATCCGTGCCCGGTCGGGTAGATTGGAGGCGGTGACACTGATACACCCGCAGGAAACAACAGTCCATGACGGCCTACCCCGAAATCTTTCGCGTTCGCCAGACGTTCGAGCGGCCTTGCATCGCTGATCCGGCGGCCGAAGTCGAACGGCAGTTGGCTTCGCTCGGACTGCAGCAGAAGGTGCGGCCGGGCCAAAGTGTCGCCATTACCGCCAGCAGTCGGGGGATCGCCAATATCGCGGTCATCATCGGCGCGATCGTCGAGTTTTTCAAAGCGATCGGCGCAAAACCGTTCGTCGTGCCGGCGATGGGCAGTCACGGCGGCGGGACGGCCGAAGGCCAGCGGCAGTTGATCGAATCCTATGGCATGACCGAAGCGTTTCTCGGCTGCCCGATTCGCTCGTCGGTGGAAACGGTCGTCGTTGGCCACGCCCGGGAGGGTTTTCCGATTCACTTCGACCGCACGGCCTACGAGGCCGATCACGTGGTGGTCTGTAACCGGGTGAAACCGCACACCGGTTTCGTTGGCGACATCGAAAGCGGCCTGATGAAGATGCTGCTGATCGGGCTGGGCAACTGCGCCGGGGCGACGATCTATCACCGCGCGATCCGCGATTACAGTTTCGGCCAGATCATTTGCAGCGCGGCGGGGGAAGTGCTCGGGCGATGCCCAATTCTAGCCGGTCTGGCAATTGTCGAAAACGCCTACGACGAGACGGCCTGCATCGCGGCGGTGCGGCCCGAGGAGTTTGAGTCGCGGGAGAAGGAGCTATTGGCGTTGGCTCGACGGCTGCTGCCGCGACTGCCGTTCGACGAGGTCGACGTGCTCTTGGTTGACCGGATTGGCAAGAACTTGAGCGGCACCGGTATGGATCCGAACGCGATCGGACGGAAGTTCAACGACCACAAGGCGATGCCGGACGAGTTGCCGAAGGTTAATCGAATCGCCGTGCGCGGACTGACGTCGCAAAGCCACGGCAACGCGATCGGGCTGGGGATGGCCGAGTTCTGCCGGTCCCAGTTGCTGGCGGAAATCGATCGGGAGGCCACGCGGTTGAACGGGCTGATTTCAGGCCATATTTCGGCCGCGATGACGCCGTTGGATTATCCGAGCGACCGTGAGATGCTTGCGGCGGCGCTCGGCACGATCGGCCTGCGTGAGCCGGCGGAGGCGAAAGTGCTTTGGATTGCCGACACGCTGCACTTGGGCGAGGTGGAGTGCTCGACGGCGTATCTGGCCGAGGCGCGGGAGCGGAGCGACTTGGAAGTGGTTTCGCAGTTGCGGCCGCTGCCGTTCGATGGGGAGGGGAATCTGCCGGGCGTAACCGCGATGGGATCAGCCTGAGGCCTCGATTTTAAATTCACCACAGAGATCTCAGAGGACATAGAGGAGGACCGGATCTAAAATAGGTCCCCCGCTGCTTTTTCCAAGTCCCGCGGTCGATCCAGCGTCTTCCGCATAGGAAAAACGCTATGCTCGGCGACTGGCTGCTACGTTGCGGGTAATAGAATGGTCCCACTACGATCACTCTCTTTTCGGGGCTGAAATGATCCACCGCTTGATGAAGATTCTGAAATGGACGGCCATCGGCGTAGGCGTCCTAGCGGTATTGATTCTCGTCATTAATGCTTGGTTTGTCTGGACAACAGGCAGGCGGCTCGAAAGCAAACTCGCGGAAATCCGAGCGGCCGGCGATTCCACATCGATTGCCGCGTTGGTCCGCCCATCGATCCCGCGGGAACGGAACGCCGCAACCTACCTCCATGAGGCGGCACCAGAGGCGGCAGCGATTTACGAGAAGCTTCATGCGAGGGAGGAGTGCAAAGACTTTCTTTTCAATCCGACCTATCCGGTTCCTGAGAGAGTCCACCGGGCGCTGGTGGAGGTCTTCAAGGCGCATCCCAACGTTCTTCCGCTTCTGCAGAAGGCAGCTACCTGCCCCGACTACCAACCGCGGCTCGACTACCAGGCCGACTTCAAGCAATTCTGCGAACAACTGACAACTGCGGTAGGTGAGTTCCGCGACTGCGCGAGGGTGCTCTGCTATTGGTCATGGCTAAAGGTGGCGGAGGGAAAACGCGATGAAGCGATACGTAATGCACTGTTGATCGGAGCTCTGGCCGACCACCTTGATCGCAATCCACTATTGATGCATCACTTGGTGGCGAACATATTGCGAGGAATCGCGTTCGACGCTGCCAATTACGCCGTGCAGACAGGCCCTGTTTCCGAGGAAGTGCGTGCGGCGTTAATTGCCGAGCTTGTGCGTAGCGAAGAGGTGGATAGCTGGAGCCGGGCACTGAAGAACGATCGGGCAGCAGCTTTAGCGTTCAATTTTGAGCAGTTCGACTTCTGGCCCGATCGCGACACGTGGCTTGTCGGTCGTCCATTGTGGCATTGGCGGTGCCTGGATTACTTGGACGCATTCGAGGCCGCGGTTCCACTAGTGGAAAGCGACCGGAGTTACCGTGAGGATTTGTCACGCCGAGAGGCGACCGCGGCGTCGCTGGGGCTTTTCGGCCGTGAGATTTTCGTGCCGCTCGTGAATTGCCGCTTAGTTTCTTTGTCGCTACGTGCAAGGATTCGATCGCTCCGAGTGGTTCTCGCTTTGCAGACCAGAGGCGGCAGTCAGGTCCCGAAACTGAATGAGTTGGGCTTGCCTGCCAAGGCGACGCAGGACCCTTACACGGGCGAGCCGCTGCACGTCAAACGGCTGCCCGAAGGATGGCTGGTTTACGCGGTCGGCGAGGACTTCGCGGATGACGGCGGGAAGTTGGACGGTTCGCTTCCCAATGACGTAGGCGTCGGCCCTCCGCTACCAGCAAAACCGCGATAGCGTTGTTTTTGCCGACGTGAATGTGTTGAATGAAGTCCGATTAGTCTGACTGGGAATTACATCGCCGCAAGGGGCTCGTGTTCGTAGAGTCGCGAGCGGTTCCAGGGGATTTCGTTCACGCCGGGGCGCGAGAAGACCAGCTGGAACAGTTGCAGGCCGCCGGCAGTGAAGGCCGCACAGGAGCCGGCGAGGTAGAGCCGCCACATGCGAACGAAGCGTTCGTCGAACATCGTTTGGACTTGGGCGGCGGCCGCTTCGAATCGCTCGAGCCAGTGGCGAAGCGTTTTGGCGTAGTGCATCCGCAGGTTTTCGACATCCAAGAGCGAGAAGCGATACGGCTCGAAGATGTCGGTCATCTGCCGGAGCGTCGGCGGGCAGGCGCCGGGGAATATGCGCCGTTCGATCCAGGGACTCGTCTCGCCTTGGTAGTCTTGGGCAATCGTCTGGATCAAACCGCGCCCCGTGCTGCTCAGGCAACGATCGGCCGTTCGGCCAAAGTCGCAATAATGGCTGGCTCCGACGTGTTCCAGCATGCCTAACGACACGAGCGCGTCGTACCGTCCGGTGATGTTGCGGTAGTCGTCCTCGATGAACTCCACCTGACGGTCGAGGCCTTCGTCTTTCGCACGGCGGCGGGCGCAGGCGAGTTGCGACTGGGAGATATTGAATGACTGGACGTGGACGCCGTAGTGTCGGGCCATGTACAGCGCTAGGCCGCCCCAGCCGCCGCCGATTTCCACCACCGTTTCGCCGGGAGTGAGCCACAGTTTGCGACAGACGTACTCCATTTTCGCCTGCTGGGCCTCGTCGAGGGTCATGGCAAACGACGGGAAGTACGCGCCGCTGTAAAGCATGTCGCGATCGAGCCAGAGCCGGTAGAAGTCGTCGCCGATGTCGTAATGCCGTTGGATATTGTCGCGGGCACCGCGAACGCTGTTGGAGCGGGCGCGATGAAGGCCGCGGAGAATGCGCTCGGGCAACAGACCTCGTGAATTGCTCATGGCACGGTGGCGATGCACGGCCTCGAGGAAATCGACCAAATTCCCTTCCACCTCGAGTTGGCCATTGCTGTACGCCTCGCCGAACTGGAAATCGGGATCGAGCATCACCTTCCAGAACGTGGCGCGATCGTGAAAGACGATTGCCGCGATGGGACTGGGGCTCCAATCGCCGACATCCTCGCCGTCCCACAGCGTCAGTCGGATCGGCGGATTGCCGATGGCCTCAAGAAGCCGCGCGGCCACGTGGCGTTCGAGCGGGGAGGCCTTCCAGCGACGATGGTCATCTCCTGTCCCGTCTTCGCGTACTGCCTGGTTGGCGGCGGTTTGGGGGTCGGATTGAGACATGGCAGGGCGCTCCTTCACGTGAAAAGGCAGGGCCAAGATCCCGTGTCGCAGAAGCGCGGAATTCTATGTGCCGAATGGGGCAATGCAAGCCCCCGGCAACGGAGCGGCACGTTTTTTGGCCATGCTCGGTTGGTATCCATAGGCTCGGCCGTCGGACGCGAAATCGCGTACAGCGCCCAAGTAGCTTTTCCTGAGGGAGGAAGGCACCCATTCCCGATTCGCGCCTTGCCCGTTGGCGGTCATGCTAGGGGCCGGTTGTCATTGGGCCGGCAAGGCCCTTTTATCTATTGTCGAAGGAGGCGGTGCGATGAACGATCGTTCGACTCTCGAGCGTCGCGAGTTTTTGAAGACCACGGCGGTCGGCCTTATGGCGGGAAGCGCGGCCGGACTGCTGACCGGAAATCTGGCTTTGGGCCAGAATTCGCCCGCGCCTCCCTCGCCAACGCAGGATCAGGGGGAGTCCTCGGGCTTTAATCCCCTGGCGGAGAAAGGCATGCCGCTGGAACAACAGGCGCGAACCTGGCGGGAATTGACCGAGTTGGAATATGACAAACAAACGGTCCATCCCTATACCCGTTGTCGAATCATCACGATGAACGGCATCGAGGTCGCTGCGGCGATCTTCAAGCACAACATGGCGCGGCACTTTGACAACCCCATTGTCCGCGAACGCTTAGCGTTGACACGGCGGATCGAACAGCAACAGCAAAAGCGGGTCAATGGGCTGGTCCCTGCCAATGAGCATACGCTGGAAACGACGATCGGCTACGAGCAGGTGGCCGTGGATCTGACCGCGTGGCTGGCGCAGAACGAGCCCGATCCGCACGTCAAAGCAGCGCTCGATTTTGCCCTGTTGGAGGATTTCGACCATCTTTACCGCTACGCCAATGTGCTGGACATGCGCCGCAACGGCTACATGCGGCCGGAGATGATTGTGGGCCGGTTGACCGAGATCATGCCGGGCCGGCCTACTCCGGTGGAGCATTGCCATCCGTTGGATTCGGTGCGTCGCTGGGTCGATTTCAGCAAGGCTTCGCCGCAAACGTTGATGAACATCATGACCATCGTGGCGGCCGAAAAGCAGACGATGAACTTCTACATGAACGTGCAGAACCGGGCCGAGGACAAGGTGTTGCGCGGGCTGTACAACGAGATTGGCCTGATTGAGGAGCAGCACGTCACGCACTACGAGTCGCTGATGGATCCGACCTGCCCGCTGCTGAAGTGTGCAGTCATGCACGAGCTGCACGAGTGTTATATGTACTATTCGTTTGCCGAGCAGGAGGTGGACCCGGTCGTGAAGCGGCTCTGGGAGGTGAATCTGGACATGGAGATTGGCCACCTGCACGACGCGGTAGCGATGTACAAGGATTTTGCGAAGAAGGATCCGGCGGAGTTCCTGCCGAGCAGTTTGCCGAAGCCGATCCTGTTCCAGTCGAACATCGATTACGTTCGCCAGATTCTGGCAGAGCAAGTTGCGCTCACGACGAAGCATACCGAGTATGTAAACGTGGCCGAGTTGCCGCAGGACTACCGCTACTTTGCTTGGCGATCGTCGGTCAACGGCGATTGGGTTCCCGCCGGGGTGGCGATTTCCAACCACATTGCGCAGCAAGGCGAGGACTATCGTTTTGCGGTCGCTGAGCACCCGGTGCCGGCGTACCGGGACCGGACGAGCCCGTCGGTGGATTATCCGCAGCAGGCGTAGGGGGCAGCCTGGGGCGGGTTGCCGGGGGCGGTGTTTCTTTGGGGCAGGTTGCTGTTGCAGGTCCGCCGGTCATGCTGGCGGGCCTGCCTGTTTTTCTGGTGAGGCGTTTGTCGCCTGCCGAAGGTGGGGGCGAGCTGGGCCCCTCTTTTCTCGGGCGTTTCCCGGATTGCCTGATCGGATTCCCTGTCCCACGGCTCGCCTTTGTCCGCGGCCGGCCGGGGCCGGTGCCGAACGGCGTTCGCTATACCTTCCGCACTACCTTCGACATGACGGGATTCGCGTTAGCGTCGGCCCTAATTCGCGGCTCGATTCTGGCGGACGATCGCGTGGTTGCGATTCGTCTGAATGGTCGGGAATTGCTCGACCCGGCAGAGCTTGACCAGTCGCCTGTCGACCACCTGCGGTTTCGAATTGAAGGGCGAGAGCTTCTGGCAGGGGTCAATGTGCTTGAAATTGAGGTCCTGAACGGGGAACATGGTAGTAATTCTGTGAAGGAGGGGATCGTCGCATGTGCAGTTCCCTGTGAAGGTTGGGCAACGAGACTCCCCTAGCCGATGGGCTAGTGCGAGGCAAGCACAAGGTGCTGGTAGCAGACCCGACGCATCGCCCCTTGCCGGCGTCGGTGGTTCCGCCGGAGTACGCCGACCCCGACAAGACTCCCTTGCTTGTCGACACTGCCGAGCAACCGTTTGTGCTGAAGGTGCGGAAGCCAAAGGGATAGTGGGCCGAGCGGTTGGGTCGCCTCTTGGGCCTACGGGATTGTCGGCCTATGGGATTGTCCAGGTGAGCCAATATGCCTGCACGAGCGTCAGCAGTCCCATGAGGATGGCCAAGGCGAGGCTGTGCGGAAAGACGAACCGCAGAATCTCGCCTTCCCCGCCCGACTGCTCGGTGGCCACTGCGGCCACGACGATGCTTTGAGCGTCGATCATCTTGCCCATGACGCCGCCGGTGCTGTTGCTGGCGACGATCAAGACCGGATTGAGGTTCAACTGTTCGGCCGTGATTCGTTGGAGACTGCCGAACAGCGCGTTGCACGACGTATCGGATCCGGTCAGCGCCACGCCGAGCCAGCCCAGCAGCGGCGCAAACAGTGGGTAGAGCCAGCCGGTATGGGTGAACGCCAATCCCAGCGTGGCATCCGCGCCGCTGTACTTGGTGGTAAATGCCAGTGCCAGCATGCAGCCGATCGTCACCAGCGCCCAACGGACGCGGTATAGGGTCAACAGGAATTCGGCAGCAAACGCCTTCGGCGAAACACGAAGCCAGATGGCCGATAAGATCGCGGCGAAAAAGATTCCCGTTCCGGTCGCGGAGAGCCAATTGAAATCGTAGACGGCCGGCTCGGGATGCTCGGCCCGATCGTGGCCTGGCGAAACCGGGACCACCGGCGCCGCCCGATAGACCTTTTGATGGAGCTTGGGCACGGCCAGCGATATTTTGGAGACGCCTGCCAAGAGGTTCGGGCGGTCTGCCTCGCCGCCGTTGAGCACGGTTTTCCAGGCTGGCCAGCCCCAGAGAAAGATGGTTGCCGAGAGCAGCACCCAGGGCATCCAGGCGTAGGCCACGCGGCGCGGCGTCAGCGGCAAGTCTTCGGCCACAGTGGCAGGGGCGTCTTGAGACTCCGACTCGCCGGGGAACCGCCACACCTCCTTCGGTTGCCAGAAGCAGAGGAGCAGCGTGGTGGCGATCAGCGAGCCGATGCCGCCGACGATGTTCACCAGCGCGGGGCCAAAGAGATTGGAGACGAGCAATTGCAGCCCGGCGAAGGTTCCCCCGCAAACGAGAATGGCCGGCCAACAGCCCTTCACTCCCCGCCAGCCCGACATGACGGCTACGAGCCAGAACGGAATGATCAGGGAGAAGAGTGTCAGTTGGCGTCCGGCCATTTGGCTGAGAGCGAGTTCGTCGAGCCCCGACACCTTGGCTAGGGTGATAATGGGCAACCCCAGACCGCCAAAGGCCACCGGCGAGGTGTTGGCCAGCAGCGCCAACCCGGCGGCGAAAAGCGGCGAAAAACCTAACCCGATCAGCAGAGCCGCGCAAATCGCCACGGGTGTGCCGAATCCGGCCGCGCCCTCCAAAAAAGTGCCAAAACTGAAGGCGATCAACAGCGCCTGCATCCGTCGGTCGGGCGAGATCGAGATGACCGAGCGTTTGACAATTTCGAATTGTCCGGTCCGGATTGTCAAATGGTACAAAAACACGGCCGCCAGGACGATCCAGCCGATGGGCAGCAAGCCGTAACAGGCCCCGTAGGTGGCGGCCGCTGCGGCCAAGGTCAGGGGCATTTTGAATGCGGCGGTCGCGACCACCAGTGCCGCCACTAATCCGAAAAACGCCGCCCGCGGAGCGGAAATGCCCCCGATCAACAGCCCCAACAGGACGACGATGGGCATTCCTGCGGCGATTGTTGACAAGACCGTGGAACCCAGCGGATTGTACGTTTGAACCCAGTCCATGAAATCGAGAAATTAGAATTTATTGGTGTTCAGGGTGGGAAGGCGGGCGTTGTGCCCGGCAGAGCCGCGTCGGGATAGAATCGACGTCAGCATTAGAATAAGGGACCGCCCGTTCGGCGACTAGTGCCGATCAATCTTGCGGGCTTGCCCGTCGTGTCATGATAGATAGCTGGGAATCGCCGCCGGCCGGCCGAGTTCGAGGCTGCTGGGGGGCTTTTCGCCACCGCCGCGATTCGCTATGCTGCTGGCGCAAGGATCGATCCTCAAAAAGGGGAGTAATTGTGATGCACTTTCCGTGGTTGCTGGCGCAAAGCGCTTTGCCGTATGTCGTGGGCGGGGCCATCGTTGCCTTTTTGGCCCTGGTCTTCCTCGTGGTCCTCTACAATTACGCGGCGATCTGGTTCCGGGCGTACATGTCCAGCGCCAATATCAGCCTGCTGAGCCTCATCGGCATGAGCTTCCGCCGCGTCGACACGAGCACGATCGTGCAAGGCAAGATCATGTCGGTTCAGGCCGGCATCGGGGCCGAGCGGGAGACGGGCATTAGCACGCGGCGGCTGGAAGCCCACTATTTGGCCGGCGGCAACGTTCTGAACGTCATCAAAGCCATCATCGCCGCCCATCGGGCCGATATCGATCTGGATTTTGACCGGGCGGCCGCCATTGATCTGGCGGGTCGCGATGTTTTAGATGCCGTACAGACGAGCGTCTATCCCAAGGTCATTGATTGCCCCGATCCCAAGCGGTCGCAGCGGATGACGCTCGCCGCGATTGCGAAAAACGGCGTCGAATTGAAGGTCCGCGCGCGGGTCACCGTCCGCACGAATCTGGAACAGCTTATCGGCGGGGCCACCGAAGAGACGATCATTGCCCGCGTCGGCGAAGGCATCATCACGGCGATCGGTTCGTCGAGCAGTCATTTGCAGGTGATGGAGACTCCCGATCGGATTTCGAAGACGGTGCTGGAACGCGGCCTCGATGCACAGACGGCCTTTAAGATTGTCTCGATCGACATCGCCGACATCGACGTTGGCCAGAACATCGGTGCCCGGCTGCAAGCCGATCAGGCCGAGGCCGACACCCGTGTCGCCCGGGCAAAGGCCGAGGAGCGTCGCGCGCTGGCGACTGCCCGCGAGCAAGAGATGAAAGCCCAGGTCGCCCGCAACCGCGCCCACGTCGTTCTGGCGGAGGCCGAGATCCCCATGGCCATGGCCGCCGCTTTCCGCGAAGGCAACCTGGCCGGCGTCTGAACGCCGCAGGGCGGCGTGATCGCAGCAGGTAGCGCTAGTCGAACTGGTCATTCTGAGCGTAGCGAAGAATCTACGTGGCGCTCGAGTTCCGGCGAGATCCCTCGCTGGTGCTCAGGATGACGCTCATCCGCAGCTAGACTAGGTAGCGCCAGTTCTCGACGTCTCTCCCGACTCCCCACGACGCGCTCTCTTGCCGCACTGGCTGTCTACTGTTATACTTCTGTAGTCACTTGGAGCCGAGTTGTGCGAATTCGCGTGGAAACCTCGTCGGGCATGCCCATCACGCGGCAAATCGCCGCCCAAATCCGCGCCCAATGCGCTAGCGGCGCGTTGCAGCCCGGCGAACGGTTGCCTTCCGTCCGGGCGTTGGCTGCCGAACTGGCCGTCAACCAGAACACCATCCTCCGCGTCTACGAACGCCTTACGGCCGAAGGGCTGCTCCAGCGTCGCCACGGCGATGGCACGTTCGTAGCCGACCGCGTCCCCAGCGGCCAAATGCGGGCGCAGCGCGAACTGCTCTCCCAGCAGATCGCCCGCGTAGCTGAGCTCGCCCGCACACTCGGCATCGAACCCGAGGAATTACACCAACTGTTGCAGGATACCCTCGACAAAGGACTCCGATGATGAGCGAACCGGCCATCGAACTGCAAGGCATCGTCAAATCGTACGGCATGAAAAAGGTTCTTAGAGGGCTCAACCTGACCGTGCCGACCGGTTCGGTGCTTGGGTTGCTTGGCACAAATGGCTCAGGCAAGACCACGCTGATCAAGTGCGCGCTGGGGCTGATCCGTCCCGAGCACGGCACCGCCCGACTGCTCGGCGAAGGCGCGTGGAACCTGAGCGCCGCGGCCAAGGCCCGCATCGGCTACGTGCCGCAAGTAGTCAACCTCTACCCGTGGATGCGGGTGCGGCATTTAATTGACTACACGGCCGCCTTCTATCCCCACTGGAACCACGACTTGGTCGCCCGGTTCACCAAGGAATGGGATATCCCGCGCGATGATCTGCTCGGGCCGCTCTCGGTCGGCCAGTTGCAGAAGGTGGCCATTCTGCTGGCGCTGGGGCACGATCCCGACGTCCTGATTCTCGACGAACCGGCGGCGAGCCTCGATCCTTTGGCCCGGCGTCAATTTCTGCAATTGATTATCGAACTGGCCGAGCCTGGCCGGCGCACGGTTCTCTTTTCGACGCACATCACCTCCGATCTCGAACGCGTTGCCGACAGCGTGGCGATTCTCAAGGATGGCCGCATCGCCTGGCATGGGCTGATCGAAGACCTGAAAGAGCAAACCCACGTGAACCTCGAAGAGAGTTTTGTGGAGATGCATCATGGGTAGCAACTATTGATACCGGCCTAGCCAATGTTCACCATTCGTCGGCAAACACGGCCATTTCAGCCGAGTTTGCCGGGACTTTTGGACCGCAGATGCGGTCATTAGCTGCGCAGGATTCAATAGTACAACGGACGCTCGCCACAGCCCGATAAGAAAAAAGGAACAAGAACAATAGCCGGGGGCTAACAGCCCCCGGAAGGAATATCGAGAGTCTTTGCAAGTTCCCCGAGGCAGTTTGCCTCCGGCTATTGCGTTGCCCAATAGAACCAACCCGCGTTTTGCATCATGTCGAACAATCCTTATCTTCAAGTTGCACTGACCTACGTCCGCCGGCCGTTTGCGTCCTGGGCGCACGGTGTCTTGACCATCCTTTATTCGTTGTTCTTCATATTGAGCATTATTGTGCGCCCAGCGAACGGTCGGCCTTCTGGTATCTGGCCAATCGACATCTTCCTGCTGTCTGCGCTATTGGTGACTCATGTCTGGCAGCAAGTCGTGAATGAGCGAGTTCGTCTCGTCCCAAATTTCGGTCGAGTGCATATGTCGGTTGCCGCAGCAGCGGCACTGGTCGTCACAGTCGTCGTGCCAACCTTGATGGCGTGGAATGCCGACTTATCGCCTATCGGTCCAATCGCAGTCGCGGTCTTCATGCTTAGCGCTTTTCTGTGGTGGAGACTGATTCAGTCCCGATGGCTGAATTTTCTATTGTGGGCGACGTCAATGGCTTTCCTATTTGGGCTTGTTCCATTCGAGTATTTGGCCGATTTGGCTCTTGTTCAGCATGAGGGCCAATCTCTCGGTCTCTTGGCAGTTGGAGTCTTCATGGTCGTGTTGGGCGTCATACGGATAGGTCAGCTTGACGAAGACCTGCCTCAATATCGTCGCCCGATGCAACGAAATTGGGATCAGGAGGAACTGACGAACCGACCGCGCGCCGCCGCCGAGGAACCCCTTTCACACTGGTTGCCAGGCTGGCTCACAAGGAAGCCGATGGCGCGTTTGATCGGGCATGCGCGCAACGCGTCAAACTCACGGTGGGCGCGGGTTCGGCGCTGGCAAGCTGGCGTGTGCCACCCCTCATCGCCGTGGTTATGGACTCTCGGCACGATTCTATGTCTTCAAGTCTTTAATTGGCGCGGTACGAAACCAACAGCCAGCGATTTGCTGTTCTGGCTGACAGTCTGGCCGATGATCGCATCCGTCGGTCAGTGGTGCGTGAAAAGAAAGGCCTTGGCATACGAGTTACTGCTGCCCGTCGGCCGACGTGCCTACATACGGCAGTTATTCGCGGTATTCGCCATTTTCTGTTTTCAATTGTGGTGTGCTTTGTACGCGGGTTTGATCCTGTGGTGGTTCCTGTTTGCCCCACAGGCACCGTCCTTGGTCGTGGTTGCCAATGTATTCATCCTCTCGTTGCTAGCTCAGATCGGGCTCTTTGGCATGGTGATCTGGCTCGCGAAATACCGTGCAGAGCTTCTGATGGTTGGACTAGTATTTGTTTTGATACCGCTGATTGGTAGCGGAGATGCGTGGTTGGCTAGCTGGTACAGTTCCAACCTGCTGGTTGCCGGTCTTTTCGCAGGCTTCGGCCTGTTGGCCACGCACAACGCCTACCGCCGCTGGCTGATAACGGATATTAGCTGACAAGAGCATAGAAATGTGGTGTTCGCTTTGCGCCTTCACGAGAGACCGTTTCCTACTCCCCTCTGCTTCCTTGGCGACCTCGGCGGTAACACAATTCAAGCCGGCTGGTGTGCAAGCCCACCGCAAATCCATTCGGCCAATCGTCGGCGCGATGACAACTAGCTGTCACTGCGGTCCGCTAGGCTAGTGGACATGTTGACACTAATTGATCATCGCACCGCCGATGGTTCGCGTCACTTTGCCCGTCTGGTCACGGTTGCGCCCTGGGAAAGGGTTCGCCAGCACGTGCGACGGCTCGAAAACGCCGAGCTCATCAACTCCGTCGATCCCCCGGGCCCAAGGGCGTGGCTGGATTTTTCTTACCGTGGTCACCGCTTCCTGGTCCACGAACAGGGCAGGCATGTGGATCTGCTCGTGCGAAATCCGCTCTGCTGCGACCTGATCCTCTACCAGGTTGGAAGCCATTTCCTTCGACTTTCGAGCGTCGCCAACCGTAATCGCCGGGATAACGAAGACGATCCCGGTCAGACAAGCCCTGGGGGGAGAGAAACCCATTGACCTTTGAGCACCTGTTGAGAATCGTCGAGAACTCCTCCGCATCGGACTGGCACTGCTGGCCTGATTGGAATGCGGTCGGGCGGGACTGCGGGCGGGAGCAAGGGCCGAACCATCTGCGCTGCCCACTGCGCGACAAATTGTGTGTCTACCGTCCGAATATGAATATTTCGCTGGCCACCGATGTTACGGTGCAAGCCGATTTCGAGGAGCCCTGGGTTCAATACTTCTCGGACCCCCGGGCGTCCCTCGTGGCCGTACAACTCCGTTATTGTGACGTGATTGTGCATCAGTGCGGATCGGTGGCTGTGGATGGCGGTCGGTGCTTGATGCCATTACCCCAAGTCGATAGGAACGGCGTATACCAGGTGCCGAGAGGCCGCTTGCCATTGGCACGGCTGTTGTTCGAATTGCATGACAGCAATGGCGCGATCGGCGACATCAACACCGCCTTGACGCGAGCGCGCGTTGCCGTGGTGTAGATTTCCCAATCTCCGCATTGTGAGACTCAGGCGGGCGTCGCGGGAGCCAAGCAAGACGCCGGATGTGATTGTCGGGTGGCTGACGATGGCCTTTCGTCTTAGTTCCGCACGCATCCCATGTGTCTTGTTCGCGGCGCTCGAATGAGCCGCTGTCGCCGGGTCCTGTTGAGGGCCGAAGCGGTAGCCAGCCAGCAGAGGAGGCGGTATAATTTGCCCAGCCTGTGGGCTCGGGTGGGGTGAGAAGGGCTTTGCCTGAGCGGGGTGTTCACAAGGATCGAGAAGATGGTGAAGAACCGGCAATTAGGCATTTTCCTCGCGATTCCTTTCGTTCTGCTGCTCGCGGTCGAAGTCGTTGCCGCCCCGGCTGTTCCCAGGGTTTTCACCGAGGGAAAGTGTGAAGGGGGCGAACTTCGGTATATCAACGACATCCCGGTTCTGATTGTCTCGGGGACCCCGGAAGAGATTGGCGGCCAAAAGGCTCTTTTGACTACGGACGCCGTGAAGAAACTGATCGAGTACCCGAAGCGGTTGCTCGAGCGCGCCAATCGCCGGGAACGCATTCCGAAGTATCTGGAGATGTGCCGGGCCTTGGTGCCGCAGTTGCCCGACGATCATCGCAAGGAGTTGCTTGCCTTTGGCGAGCAATCCGGGGTGAATCGTGACCTTGGCTTGCTGGGCAATATGATCGTCGACGTTTATCGGGGAAGCATCGCCTGTTCCTCGCTGGTGGTCGACGCGGAGCACAGTGCCACCAACGGTCCGCTATTCGGCCGCAACCTCGATTTTTACACGCTCGGATTTCTTGACAAGTACACGCTCGTCACGGTTCATCGTCCACAAGGCAAGCATGCGTTTGCCTCCGTCGGTTTTCCCGGATTGCTGGGCTGTGTTTCTGGCATCAACGATGCGGGCCTTGCGATTGCGGTGCATGAAGTCTTCATGGCGCGCGATGGCGCGGCAATCTACAACCCCAAGGGCGTTCCCTATACCTTCTGCTTTCGCCGAATTTTGGAGGAATGCTCCACGGTGGAAGAGGCCGAGAAACTCCTCCGCTCGATGGAGCGAACGACGATCCTCAGCTTGGCGGTTTGCGACACGCGGACCAGCGCCGTTTTCGAAATGACGCCGAAGACGGTTGCCGTTCGGCACGGCCGCGACGGAATCATGGCCTGCACCAATCATTTCCGCAATGATGAACTGGCGGTTGTTACCTGGTGTCCGCGATACCAGCGGTTGGTCCAGGCCCGCACGGTGGAGAAGGTCAGCATTGATGATCTGGCGCAGAAATTGGACGAAGTCAACATGGGCCGACTGACGGCGCAGACGATGATTTTCGAACCGGCTAGCTTGAAGCTTCATCTGGCCTTCGGATCCTGTCCGTCTTCGGCCTTGCCGATGAAACTGCTCGATTTGGCCCCGCTTTTCAAGCAGTAGGCTCAGGCATTTGGCCAGGGCTCGGGGCATCCTTGACGGCCGCAGATGCCGCGCGTGGCTGCTGCCGGTACCGCGGCGGTTACTTGGCCGATGTGCCGTCGGCCGCTAAACCGTGTAACGCCACGATCCGCGACTTCCTGCTGCCGCGCCGTCTTGCTTTACTTGTCGTTGCCCCCGTGTTACCCTTATAGGTTTGATGTTGGGCGATTGCGCCAAGCAGTGTGTGTCGTCTTCAGGGCGGAACTCGTTGTCGCATGATGTCGCAAAATCCGTGTGCCGCTGAGCAGTGCATCCAAATCCGCGGCGCCCGGATGCACAACCTGCAGAACATTGACCTCGACATCCCTCGTGAGCGGCTCGTCGTTATCACGGGCCCGAGTGGATCGGGGAAGAGTTCTCTGGCGTTTGATACTCTATACGCCGAAGGACAACGGCAGTACATCGAGAGTCTCTCGACTTACGCCCGGCAGTTTCTCCATCAATTGGAACGGCCGGACGTGGATCTGATTGATGGGCTGCAGCCGACGATTTCGATTGACCAGCGGGCGGGCAGCAACAACCCCCGTTCGACGGTTGCCACGGTCACGGAGATTTACGATTATTTGCGGCTATTGTTCGCCCGGCTGGGCGAGGCCCGCTGTTATCAGTGCGGCGAGCCGATTCGCCAGCAGACGCCCGAGCAGATACTCGATGCGATCCTGGAACTGAGCGCCGGGACGCGAGTGATGATTCTTGCGCCGCTGATTCGTGGTCGGAAAGGCGAGCACAAGGAGATTATCGAGTCGATTCGCAAGGCCGGGTTCCTCCGTGCGCGTGTGGACGGGCAGGTGGTCGATCTAAGTGATCCGCCTCGCTTGGTCGCGCAAAAGATGCACAACATCGAGGCGGTGATCGACCGTGTCGTGGTTCGCGAGGGAGTTCGCGACCGCCTGGCCGATTCGATCAATCTGGCGGTGCGTCACGGGGATGGGTTGGTGTTGGCGGCCCATGAGCAGAAGACGGCTCAGGGCAGCCACTGGCACGATCGCTTGTTCAGCACCCTCTACGCCTGTCCGAATTGCCGGGTCAGCTACGAGGAGTTGGAGCCGAGGACGTTTAGTTTCAACAGTCCGTACGGGGCCTGTCCGAGGTGCGAAGGCCTGGGCTCGCAGCTTGCCTTTGATCCCGATTTGGTATTGCCGGATGCGTCGCTTTCATTGGCGCAGGGGGCAATCGCTCCCTGGAAAGGGGAGTCGTCGGCGGCTGCCGAGCGACACAGGAAAGGGCTCGAACCACTCTTAGCCAAGGCCGGCTTGGCGTGGAGCACGCCTCTTGATCAACTCAGTGCCAAACTTCGCGAACAATTGTTGCATGGTAGCGGGAAGAACCTGGGAATTGTGCCACTACTGGAAAAGGATTATCTGGGCACGGCCAGCGAAATCAAGCGGCAACGGCTGGAAGCCTTTCGCGGCGAAGTGGTGTGTCCGGATTGCCACGGGGCCCGTCTGCGGCCCGAGGCCCGCTCGGTTCGGATCGAGGGGCTCGCGATCCATGAAGTCACCGGGCTTTCTGTCGGCGCGGCGCGGGAGTTTTTCGGCCGCCTTTGGAGCGGGGCTTTTGCGGAGCATCAACGGCCGATCGCGCAGCCGATTCTCAGCGAAATTGCCGCTCGGTTGGAGTTTCTCGACCGCGTGGGGCTTGCCTACCTGACGCTGGATCGGCCGGCCGGCACCCTCAGCGGCGGCGAGTTGCAGCGCGTGCGATTGGCCGCGGGGTTAGGCTCGGGCTTGGTTGGCGTCTGCTACGTGCTTGATGAGCCCTCGATCGGTCTCCATCCCCGCGACAACCAGCGTCTGATTGATGCCCTTTGTGAATTGCAGTCCCGCGGCAACACGGTGGTCGTTGTCGAGCACGACGAAACGATCATGCGGCGAGCCGATTGGCTGGTCGACCTGGGGCCGGGCGCCGGCCGTCATGGTGGGCGAGTCGTTTCGCAAGGATCGCCGGCCACGATCAGCGATGACCCTCAGTCGCTCACCGGCCGGTATCTATCGGGCAAGGAGAAGATTCCGCTGCCGCAGCGCCGCCGCCGCATCGCCAAGGCGCGCACCGTCACCCTGGAAGGCGCGACGACGAACAATCTCAAGAACCTTAGCGTTCAGTTTCCGCTTTCCGCGCTGGTATGCGTGAGTGGGGTTAGTGGTTCCGGCAAGAGTTCGTTGGTCGAGGAGACCCTGGCCCGCGCGCTGATTCGTCGCCTAGGCGGAATAGCTCCCAAGGCCGGTCCGCACACCAGTCTGCGCGGAGTGCATCAGATTGACAAAGTGATTCAGATTGACCAATCGCCGATTGGCCGGACGCCGCGCAGCAATCCGGGCACCTACACAGGCGTGTTCGACGAGATTCGCAAGGTGTTCGCGAACACGCGCGACGCTCGGCAACGTGGTTACAAGGCCGGCCGCTTCAGTTTCAACGCGAAGGGAGGGCGCTGCGAGGAGTGCCAGGGTCAGGGGCAACGCAAGATCGAAATGAACTTCTTGCCCGACCTGTACGTGGATTGTCCCGTCTGCGAGGGGAGGCGATTCAATCGGCAGACGCTTGAAATTCGCTATCGCGATCGTTCGATCGCCGACGTGCTGGAAATGCGGGTGGAAGAGGCGGTGGAATTTTTCGAGAACTTCACGGTGATCTCACGACTGCTGCAAAGCTTGGTGGAAGTGGGACTCGGTTACATCACCCTCGGACAGTCGTCGACCACTCTCTCGGGCGGCGAGGCGCAGCGGATCAAGCTGGCGACAGAATTGAGCCGGGTGAACACGGGCAAGACGCTGTATATTTTGGACGAACCGACAACGGGGCTACACTTTGATGACGTGCGAAAATTGCTGGCTGTGCTCAATCGTCTCGTCGATGTTGGCAACACGGTGATTGTCATCGAGCACAATCTCGATGTTATTAAGACGGCCGACTGGATCATCGACCTTGGACCGGACGGCGGCGTCGACGGCGGTTATGTGGTCGCCACGGGAACGCCGGAAGAAATTGCGGCCGTGGAAGACAATAGCACGGGACGATTCTTGCGCGACGCGCTCGCCGGCTAGTTTCCCATGGGCGAGGGCTACGGTTGTCTGTTGGGGGCCCTTTTCGGAATTGCAGCACAAATTTCTTTCCTTCCCAACGATCGTAACGTAGAATAGTACTGAATGGCCGAGGTAAAGCCGAGGCCGAGCTTTTCAAAGCGATTTTTCGATTGTCGGCCGTATCGTTTGCCGATAGTGAAGGCTAGAGGAATTCGAACTTCTCGCTGGTAATCCGACGGAGGTGCCAACCCTTAAGCGTGAGCCAAGGTCCTCAATGGCTAGTGCATTAGCACGCCAGACCTTCGCTCGTCTCGCAGCGACGCATCCAGTCGCATTGAGCGGGGAGTCCGACAATGATCCGCCGCGTTTTTCGGCAGGAAAGACGCGGCGGCTTCGATTTCTTGGCCGCCGTTTGGCGGGACTGGCGGCGGGTAAGGATGACCTGGCGCAGGGAGCACATCCAATTTACGTGCAGCGGGTGCCAGCCTGCGTGGCCACGCGGTGGTTTCCCGGGAGAAACATGCCCACGGCAAGCGCGGCAAACGCTTGCCGTGGGCATGGCACCCAAGCCGCTGGACTTATCTGTGACGCGCTCTACGACAAGCGGCCGATTCGTTTCCTGGGGCCGCGAGGGCCCACGGATTCAGCCGGCAGGCAGTTAACGATTCGTGGTAGCTTTCGAGGCGGCGCGGGTTCTTTCGGCCGCCTCGGTCGTCTCCCTTTTTTCGCCCGCCTTCAGATCGTTGAATTTCAAGGCAGCGATCATCGGCTTGTCGGCATCAGCGAACTGTTCGAGCAGCCGCTGCTCGACGGTAAAGGTGAGGGCCGCTTGATGGCCTTCCTGGTCGGCCACGTGGTAGTAGATCCAACGGATGGGCAATTCCGAGGCCTTGCCGTGGACGACCACCCGCAGCACGCGGCACTTCGCCTCATTGACCGACTGGCCGGCTTCGACGAACTCACCAAAGCTATCGCCGAGTGCCCGCCGGACGTCTGCCTGGAACTCGTCCATCGACACGAGTCGTTCGGGCGAGCGATCGGGCAGAATCGCGAAATTGCATTGGCCGGCCAGGGCCCCGCGGTCCACCAGCCGCAGCACGGAGGCAGCGACTTTCGGCCGCTGATGGTAGACGAACCAGCGTCGGTCGTGCAGGGTTCGGCAACTGCCAGCGAGTTCGTAGTTGAGATAGGCAAGCGGTGCGCGAGACTGAAGTTGGAGTTTGGTCAAGGCTTCCGCCCGCAAGTTCTCGGGTTCATCGGCGGGGGTGATCGTCAATTGCAGTCGGGACACGAGGGCGACACCGTCATCGATGAAGCTGCTCGGGCGATCCTCTTTTACGAGCATGCCCAGCCAATCCACGCGATTCCGCTGTCGGTCGAAGCGATAGCGGGCTTTGATTTCGATGGAGGTTGCGATGCCATGCAGGGCACCCTTGACCCGTCCTTCGAGTTCAAATCGGGCGACCCGATCGTTGACCTCCTTCAAGGTGCTGGTGACGGTCGTTTTGCCCACTTCGTCGAGGTTTAGAAAAGCGGCCATTAACTGGTCAGAGTGTTCCCAACGGTCGCCGACGGAGACGGCCCGGTCGGGGAGGAGCCGATCTAGCAGCAGCGGGTCGGCGTGGATTTCGATCACATCGAGTTCGTCGCGACTGAGGTTTCCGTCGGGCGAGAAGAGTAGGATTTTCTGTTCGCCACCCTCGGCCACGACCCGGCGATGTTCCGGTTTCAAGGTCGGTTGAAACTTCACCTGGCCGATCTGAACCTTGGCCGTGGTTTGCTGATAATCGCGAATCGAACGGGCGGAGCCGGGGGCCACCTCGAGAGTCTTTTCGAGGAATTCGAGTTGGCAGTTCACGCTGGTCTTGGCTTGCTGCGGTTTGCCGTCCTCGGCGTAGTTGACGTCTCCGCCCGCCTCGAGCAGAATTCGTACACGGTCGACCTGGCCGTCGGCGCGCGAGCTTTTGAAGGCGACGGGCGTTTCTGCGGCGGCAGCGGCGAAAGTGCAGCAGGCGACGGCGGCGAAAAACAGCGATATCGGTTTCATTATTCGCGACCTACGGGCAAAGGGGACGCAAGGGTTGGTAGTCGCTAGATCGACCGCTACAGGCAGCAAAGTTTATTGGAAAGGTGGCTGGTGGTCGGAGGCGAGGCGGTGTCCTTTTCGGAGGCGGGGAGGGCACGTGTTGCTTAACTCATTGCGTTGCAACTGTTTGGGGTGCCAGTTTGTGCCGCCTCGAAGATTTTGCCGAGCCTTGAACACGCGTTTTGCGTAACTAAAAGGGCCCCAGTCTACTCAGATCAAGCAGCGGGGATCGGGCCAGTAGGTGTTACAAGGATACTGAGATCAGCCTTTCACGGATGGTTGCCGGCAATTGGGCACTGCTATAATCTCGCCTAGTTTGGGGGGGCCGCCTGGATTTTCATCAATCCCGCCTGTTAAAAAGAAGGTGGCCACGCTATACTGGAGCGCGTTGCGTTTGAGTGGAAGGAAGGATCGATGCACAGCGACTACTTGAATCCCGCCATTCGTCAACTCCGTGATCAGCAGGTTCGTTTTGCCCCGCGCGACAAGCGTCTGGAGCAAGTCGCGCAGGCCGAGCGGCTGTTGGGAGAGTTGGACCCTGGCCGGACTTACCCCTACGAGTATATTTGTTACCGGATCACCAACTACCGGCCCGAGTCGTACCCGGATCTTCGCATGTCCGGCCGGGAGGCCAGCCACGATCTGCGGTTGTTTGTCGAAGACCTCTCCGATTCGGCCAGCGTGCGGGCCGAAGCGGCCGGCGAAAAGGTGCTCACGGTCGAGGCTCTCGCCCGGCAGTTCAACGTCTCGACGAAGACCATCTCGCGGTGGCGGCGCCAAGGGCTGGTCAGTCGCCGTTTCGTGATGGACGGCCGCAAGCGGGTGGGCTTTCTGCAGAGTTCGGTCGATCGATTTGTGGAACACAACCAGGAGCGAGTGCAGCGGGGTTCGCACTTCAGCCAGTTGACCGACGAAGAGCGCGGCATGATTATCGAACGAGCACGGCGTCTCGCACGAGCCGGCGGCCGCCCGGCCGAGATCACCAAGCGGCTCGCCGAGCGCACGGGTCGAAGTGCCGAGACGATTCGCTATACGCTCAAGCAGTTTGATCACGATCACCCCGAGGCGGCGATTTTTCCCGACAGCCACGGGCCGCTGCAACTGGAAGCCAAGCGGAAGATCTATCAGCAGTACCAGCGCGGCGAGCCGGTCGACGCCTTGGCTGCCCGCTTCTGCCGCACGCGCACCAGCATCTATCGGATCATCGCCGAGATGCGGGCGGCGCGGATTATGGAACTGCCGTTGGATTTCATTGCCAGCGACGTTTTCGCGAGGGTGCGCTCGAAGAAGCGCGAGGAACGGGTGCTTGGCCCGATGCCCGAGTCGGACGTTCCGTTGAAGAAGTCGCGGCTGCCGAGCGGTTTGCCTCCCTACCTGGCGAGTTTGTATGAGGTTCCGTTGCTGACGCGGAAGCAGGAAGCCCATCTTTTCCGCAAGATGAACTACCTGAAGTATAAGGCGACCCGACTGCGGGGGAAACTCGATCCGGCGCGTCCCAAGCGCAGCTTGATGGACCAGATTGAGCGGCATTACGACGAGGCAGTGGCCACTAAGAATCAGATTGTCCGGGCCAATCTGCGGTTGGTTGTCTCGATCGCCAAGCGGCACGTCAGTCCGACACAGAACTTCTTTGAACTCGTGAGTGATGGGAATATGTCGCTGATGCGGGCGGTCGAGAAGTTTGACTATGGCCGCGGCAACAAGTTCAGCACCTATGCCAGTTGGGCGATTATGAAGAACTTCGCCCGCACGATTCCCGATGAGCACCGCCACCGGGATCGATTCCGCACCAGCCACGCGGAATTGTTCACGGCGACGCAAGACCAGCGGGCAGACCCATTTGAGGAGGAAACGGCGCAGACCCAGCGTGAGGCGCAGGTCGAACGGATCCTCGAGCGACTTGACGATCGCGAGCAAAGGATTATTATCAGGCGGTTCGGGTTGCGCCGCGGCCAGGAGCCTTTGACGCTCAAGCAAGTCGGCGCCGAACTAGGCGTTACCAAAGAGCGAATTCGCCAAATCGAAGCCCGGGCTCTGAGCAAGTTGCGGAAGGCGGCCGAAGACGAACGCATTGAGATTGCCGAGTAGGCGTCGGGGCGTGCCGCTTGGAACCGAGCAACTGGCGGCGCCCACGTTCCAGCGACTTTCGAGTCGACCGGCGGCAGCAATGATCAACTTTGTCGAAAGTCCCTGGCCCATCCTGCTCATCGGGATTGGCATCGAGGCCGTGTTGGGGCTGATGCTTTGGACAACCCAGCGGGGAAATCTGCTGCTAGCGATGTTGGCGGTTGCCGGCGTCATGGTGGGCGGTCTGGTTGTCGAGCGATTGGTGGTCACGGAGCGTGAAGCCGCCGAGCAGACGCTGGAAGCCGCGGTCGCCGCCGTGCGTGGCAACAGCATCGAGCAGTTGCTCCATTGCATCTCGGCCTCGGCGAAGGAGACACGCGAACAGGCACGATTTGTGATGAGCCGCTTTGAGGTCAGCGACGCCTGGATACGCGAATTGGAGATTAGTGTGAACCGGCTGACCAGCCCGCCGACGGCCAAGGCGAAATTCCTCGCCGTGGGACAGGGGCGCGACCGGGCGGGCGTCTTTCCTTATCGCGCCTTTGGGGATCACGTTGTTGTGAACTTGCGGTGGGAAGGCGATCGCTGGCTGATAACCGGTTACGACGCGAAAGAATACTCTCCTTCTCGACGATGAAACACCGCCGCGTCGCCATCGTCGTCCTTTTGCTGGCCGCGTATTGGGCAGCGTTCTATTTCGCCGCGCCGCGTGATAGCATTGGCCAGGTGATGACGAACCGTGCGGGGGACGCGGTCAGCCGCCTGGAACTCTTGCTGCCGATTGTCTTCCGGCCCGAGGAATGGCTCTTGCCGAATTGGTTTGGCGATGTGATTCGCTTTCCGCTGGCCGACCGCGTTCCGATCTGGACGCTGGCCGCGATCATCGTTGCCTGGGCCACCACGGTGGGATGGCTGGCGCTGGAGCTTTTCGGCGTTCGGCGCCGCCTCGACAATCTGGAGGTTTGGCTCTTTTCGTCGGCGGTCGGGCTGAGTCTGCTGAGCACGTGGACTTTGTTCCTCGGCTTGTTTGGCGTGCTCAGCCGTGTCTGGTTGTGCTTCATCCCCGCCGCCTTAACGGTCGCGGCAGCAGTGCTGGTGCGACGTGGCTCGAAGAAAGCACCTTCGCCCGCTGACAAGCTCGACGAAGGGCTAAACGGGATACCGCGGGGCAACTTGTTCCGCGGCGGCGATGCCGAGGGTGGCGAGAACCTGAGCATCCGGTGGTTTTGGATCGCGCTGCCGTTCCTCGCAACGATTTTTTTGGCCGCTGCGCTACCGCCGCTCGACTTCGACGTGAAAGAGTACCACTTGCAGGCCCCCAAGGAGTTTTTTGAGCAGGGGCAGGTGACCTTTCTCGCCCACAACGTCTATGCCAACATGGCAATGGGCACTGAGATGCTTAGCCTGCTGTCGATGGTGCTGGTGGGCGATTGGTGGCTAGGGGCGCTGGTCGGCAAAACGGTCATCGCCGCCTACACGCCGATCTGTGCGCTGGCCTTGTTTGCTGCCGGAAGGCGCTGGCATTCGAGAAGAGCGGGCGTCCTTGCGGCGTTAGTCTACCTTTCTACTCCGTACCTCCTTAGCGTTTCTTCGGCGGGTTTGGTGGAAGGCGCTTCGGCGTGTTACTTGTTTCTGGCCGTGTACGCACTGCTGCTGGCAACTGGGGACGTTGATCGATTCTCCTGGCGGCTGGTTGCCTTGTCGGGATACGTGTCGGGAGCAGCCGTGGCAACCAAGTACCCTGCGGTGCTTTTCGTGCTGATTCCGCTGGCCTGTTTTGTTGTGGTCAGCCAAGTTCGCCTCCCGAGTCGCGCCGCGAAACTCGTCGGCGTGTACCTGCTGGCGGCTGCGTTAGCCGGTGGGCTTTGGTTTGGCAAGAACCTGATTTTGACCGGCAATCCCACCTATCCGCTGCTGTACAGCGTGTTTGGTGGCGAGAGTTGGGACGCGGAGAAGGATGCGCGGTGGAACCGCGTCCATCGGCCGCACGATTTTTCGGCGGGGACATTGGCAACGGATATGGGGCGCGTTACATGGACGAGCGTGGGTCTGAGCCCGTTGCTGCTTCCCTTGGCCGCCCTGGCCTTTTTAGGCGTGTGGGCCGCGGAGGGGACAGGCCGCCGGTCATCGAACGGGCCGCAGGCGGCGTGGAAAAGTGCCGGCGCGGCGGGGTCGGATGCTTTCCGCACGTTGCCGCCGGCAACTGCCTGGATTCTTCTTGGCTATGCCGCTTTCGTCGTGGCCGGCTGGTGGCTTTTCACACACCGGATCGATCGATTCTGGATTCCCGTTTTGCCGGTGGTTGCCCTGTTGGCCGGCGTTGGCGCATGCTGGACCAACGCGCCGTGGTGGCGGCGGACGCTTGCCGGCATGCTGGTAATCGGGTTAACGTCGAACTTCCTGGTCGCCGCGGCCAGTCCCGGCAATGCCTGGTTCATCCCGCTCGACCAACTTCGCGAGCGGTGGATCAATCCGTGGCACTGGTATTTCAACAATGATCGCGAGGCGGGACGTGTGCTGGCCGTGGGCGAGGCGGCCGTGTTTGACCTCGCCACGACACCGCTGTACAGCACGTGTTTCAATGACTGCCCCTTGGAACAACTGGTCAAAGGCAAAACGGCCGACGAGGTCCAAGCGGCATTGGCGGCGAAACAGATCGGTTACGTCTTTGTCAACTGGAGCGAGGTCGAGCGCTATCGCAGCACCTACGGCTTCAGCGATTTTGTCCAGCCGCAGGTTTTTGAGTGGCTGGTGAAAGAAGGCGTTCTGCAGCCGATCGAACCCTTGAAGGATCGCTTCGAGCAGGCCTTTCGCGTGGTGAAGCAGCCGGAGCTGCTGCATCGGCCTACGCCGCCAAGTCGATCGGGCCGGTCGGGCACTTGAGCTGGAATAGCCCAAAAATCTCATCCTGGGTGAGGCCCAATTTCCGGCGTCCCTCAGCGCCCGAGAAGATGATGTCGAACAACTCGCGCTTTTCCTGCAGGACGCGGTCAATCCGTTCTTCGATGGTTTCCATCATCAGGAAACGGGTGACGGTCACCGGCCCATCGACGCCGATGCGGTGGGCCCGATTGATCGCCTGATCTTCCACGGCCGGATTCCACCAGCGGTCGAACAAGAAGACATAGTTGACGAACTGCAGGTTCAAGCCCACGCCGCCGGCGCCGTAGCTCATCAAGAGCACATGTTGCGAGGAATCTTGGCGGAAGCGTTGGATGATGGCATCCCGTTTTGCGGAGGGAATCTTGCCGTGGTATTCCAGGGGACCGAATCGGGCAAGATGTTTTGCCAACCGGCTGAGGGTGCCGACCCATTGACTGAAGATGATTGCCTTGCGTCCGCTTTGGGCGATTTCCTCGAGATCGGCTTCGAGTCGTTCGAGTTTGCTACTCGCCCCGGTTGCCGGATCGAAGTTGCAGATCTGTTTCAAGCGAAGCACGAGTTCGAAGACGTGCTGGATGGTTGCCGAGTGTCCCATTTCGGTCAGTCGCACGACGCCGTCGTCTTCGGCCATGCGATAGCTTTCGCGCTGTTCGGCGGTCAGTTCCAGCGGCTCATCGTGGATCATCTTCGGCGGCAGGTCTTTGAGCACCTGATCCTTGGTGCGGCGCAGCACGTAGTCGCTGATGGAACGGCCGATGGCCCGCGGCTTCATATCCGGCGACAGGAAGCCGGGGGCGACGAACTCGAAGATACCCAGCAAGTCCTCGGCGCTGTTTTCCACCGGTGTGCCGGTCAGTGCCCAACTCCGTTTTCGCGAGATGGAGCGGATGATTTCGCTGGTGGTGCTGGTTCGGTTCTTGATTCGTTGCGACTCGTCGAGTACGACCACGTCGAACTGCTGCTCGGTGAGCGGTTCGCGGTCGCGCAACAGCAACTCATAGTTGGCGATTCGCAGCGGCACGTCTGGCAATCGCCATTTCCAATGCCGCTTGGCCTGGTCTCCCTCGATGACCATTACGGGCACTTCCGGCGCCCAGGTGGCGAACTCCCGCTGCCAATTTGTCACGAGTGGTTTGGGGCAAACCAGCAGCACGCTTCGCGCCTGGCCGCGGCGAAGCAGCAGCCGCACGGCGGTAATTGCCTGCATGGTCTTCCCCAAGCCCATCTCATCGGCCAAGACGGCCGCGTGTCGTGGAAACAGGAAGGCCACACCATCGAATTGGTAAGGAAACGGATGGAAGGGGAAAGAAAGCGATCCTTCGGCCAACAAGCATTCGAGCGACGGCTGCAAGACGTAGTGCAGTCGGTCGGCCAGCCGAATCACATCGCTAGGCGGTTTGATGCGCGTGTAGTGCTGAAGAACCGCGTCGTTTTCGGTCGCCGAGCAGGGCGCCGGTGGGGGACGCTTCACCGGTTCGCTCAGATCGGCCGCCGGCGGATCGAGCGGTGTTGGAAAGACGAAATTTTGCACCTTGACGCTTGGTGCAACGATTGGGATCGAGACGGCTCGGATCTTGGGGAATTGCAGGTCCAGCCGTTTCACGCAGGCTGCCGGCGCCGGCGGGGCGAGGGTGAGCTGTTCCTGCCAGGGGGAAATCGCGGCGGCCGGATCAAAGCATACGCCCACCGTGGTGACCGCAGGCGGCGCCGGTGCGTGCCAATGCAAGTTCATCGCACAGCCTGCTGCGCTTCTTCAATCGCCTCGCGAATGCGCTGAAAAGGTTCGGCCAAATCAAAGGTTTCGGCCAACTCGGCGAGCTGCTCTTGAATCAACCGGCGGTCTTCCTCGGCACGATCTGGCAGGGCCAGTCGGTTGCGACCTAGTTCGAACGTCACCAGTCGCGGTCCGCGATGCGCGGCGTCCAGGCGAAAGGTCTTGCCGGTGAAGTTGGCCGGCGCCTCGTCCTGCGAGTCGGCCGCCGCCGTGGCAGCAACGGGCGGAAGCACCAACGCCAGCGGCATCGAGACAAACTCTCGAGCCGCCAAGGTCGCTTCCCGATCGGTGCAGACAACCATCGGCGTCACTTTGCTTTGTCGGATCAAGGTTTGGCCGATTTGTTCGCCATAGAGAAAGGCTTCGAGGGTGGGGCCATAAAGGATTTCTTGAGCCCGGTTTGGTTTGATCGGGGCGGTGCAGTGGAACTCGAGAGGCCGGCCGGCCGCATTGAGCAGTAGATAGCCCCCAAACAGCCCATACTGCTGGTGGGCGACCACGGTCAAGAAACCGAGCGTCGATTTAGACTTGGAATCGGAGGTGCTCATCGTTGCGTAGAGTTCTCTCGTGGTCGACCGAAAGCGCGCATTTTAACCGCTTTAACCGCGGCAGTTTTCGATCGCTAGGAGGGGCATCGGGCGACAGTCGGCGAGGACTTTAGCGGGAAGGGGCGGTGCCGTTTTCCCAGCCGGCATAGAGCGAAAGCAGAGCCTCCCCTGTCGGCAAAAACCGGCGTTTTCTTGGGCAAAAAGCGGTCAATTTTTTGCCAATTGCTCGACAATTTCGAGGGCTTGTGATTATACTGGAGGGCGAAAGGAACGTTGCCTATGAGCCATGAGCCGCAGCGAACGCGAGCCCCGCTTTACAGCCAGATTGACGTCTCCCCTTCCGCATATCCGCCCAATGCTGCCGGTCGCCAAGACCTGGAGCAGACTCGAATTCTGCGTGAAATTCTCGCCGCCCAAGACCGTCAGAACGAGCTGCTTGAAGAGATGGTGAATCAGTTCGGCGCGGCGCAAAAGCAACGGGCGAATGAACTTGGGCAGTGGAAGCAGGCCAATCCCCATCTGGCGCGTAGCTGCCGCGCGGCGGCCGAAGCCCTCGGCAGAGTTCAAACCGAATTCCTGGAATCGTTGACCACGGAAGTCAACGAGAACTACGAGAACTTGTTGGACGGCGAGTTCATGCTCAATGAGTTCGTGGACCGCTTTGGGCCTCGTATGGCTCACCTTAACGGGCTACTTCAGGTCCTCTCGCAGTTGAGCGCGACGCCCAATCCGGCCAGTGCTCCCAATTCGCCGTAAACAAGTTCCGCCCGGTGTGAGGGGCGGCCGCACGCTCGTGCGGCACGTTCTCGGTATGCGCGGCAGCGGGCTCCCCGTGTTTCTCGCAGCAATCTGCTGCGCCCTGGTGTCCGGTTGCAGCCGCGCACCGTCTCCGCAGCCGGTCTCGGTTCCTCCGGCCGACGCCGCACCCGGCGAGCGAAGCGGCGCCTGGCCCCTGTTTCGAGGCAATGTTTCGGCGTCTGGCGTAGCAAGCACTCCGTTGCCGGAAAAACTCGAACGGCTATGGACGTTCTCGACAAAGAGCGGCGGTTTCGAGGCCACCGCGACCATTGCCGATGGTACGGTCTTCGTCGGCTCAACGGGCGGAGCGTTTTATGCCATCGACCTCGATACCGGCAAGCAACGTTGGGAGTTTTCCACGCCGTTGGGCTTCACTGCTTCAGCAGCCGTGCGGCAGGGGCGTATCTTGGTCGGCGACAGCGATGGTGTCTTCCATTGTCTTGATGCCGTGAGCGGCCGACAACTTTGGAAGTTTCAAACGGAGGCCGAAATCAATTCCAGCGCGAATTGCGATGGGGATCATGTCCTCTTCGGCTCGCAGGACAGCTTCCTTTACTGTCTGGAGGCAGGCTCCGGCAAGCTGGTCTGGAAGTATCAAAGCGAGAACCAGGTGCGCTGCTTTCCGGCAATCGAAGGCAGCCGTTGCTTTGTTGCCGGCTGCGACGGCCATCTCCACGTGATCGACCGTCGTAGCGGCCAACTCGTTCGCAAGGTGAAGTTCGATTCCCCCACGGGCTGCTCGCCTGCGGTAAAGGATGGCGTTGTCTACTTCGGCACCGAGGGGCACGAGTTCCTCGCCATCGATTCCGATCGAGGTAAAATTTTATGGCGTTATGAGTCGGCCGAACGCGGGGCCGCGTTTCGCTCCTCCGCTGCGGTCACTGCCGAGGCGGTTTACGTCGGCGCCCGCGACAAAAAACTCTACGCGCTCGACATCCGCGGCGGTCGCTTGCTCTGGGCGTTCACCGCCAAAGGCCGCATCGACTCCTCGCCGGTTGTGGTGGGCGATCGGCTCTTCTTCGGCTCGGCCGACGGCCGGCTCTACGCGGTGGACCGTCAGACCGGGGCAAAACGCTGGCAGTTCGAGGCTGGCGGCGCGGTGGTTGCCTCGCCTGCCGTGGCCCGAGGACGGTTGGTGATTGGCACCGACGCCGGCGATTTGTATTGCTTCGGCGGGAAGAAATAGGGTAATCTGGTCGCCCAAAGGGCAGATACGGGGCTCTATTTTCTTGGGTCACCCGCCTGTGTCGCATGGAGGAGAACGATGTTCACCGTCGACGGGATGGACTTTGCTGCCATTCTGAATCAACCGAGTGAGTTGCTCGCGCGTCAAGACGCCTGGGGCAACACGGTTCTCCGCTGGCTGGTGGTCGTGGCCACGGTGGTTGTCGTCCTGCTGTCATTGCGAATCGCCAAGGCGTTGATGGCCCGGCGGATGAACCGGATGGCCGAACGCGTGACGGACGACTGGTATCGGGCTGTGGGCGTGGTGCTGCGGCGCACGAAGATGTGGTTCCTTCTCATCCTTTCCCTGTTTTTTGGCGCCAGCTTTCTGAAGTTTCCGGCGGAGGTCGTTCACGTTCTGGCGGCGGTTACGGTGGTAGCGCTGTTGGCGCAGGCGGCCCTTTGGGTCGATGCCCTATTGATGTTTGCCCTGCGCCGCTACAGCGAACAGCATCGCGACGTGGATGCGGCGAGCGTCACCACGCTGACGGCGCTTGGGCTTGTTGGCCGCCTCGGCATCTGGGCGGCCGCCGTGCTCTTGGTGGTGGCCAATCTCGGCATCGACGTGACGGCGATGATCGCCGGGCTGGGAATTGGCGGTGTGGCGGTAGCCCTGGCGGCCCAAAACATTCTCGGCGACCTGTTTGCATCGGCGTCGATCGTGCTGGACAAGCCGTTCGTCTTGGGCGACTTCATCGTCGTCGACGACAAGATGGGGAGCGTCGAATACATCGGCCTGAAGACCACTCGCCTGCGGAGCATTTCTGGCGAGCAATTGGTGTTTTCCAATGCCGATCTACTGAAGAGCCGCATCCACAACTACAAGCGGATGTCGGAACGTCGCGCGCGGTTTACCGTGGACGTCGCGTATGACACGCCCTGCGAGAAGCTGGCCGCCATATCCGACCTACTTGCCGAGGCGGTGAAAGCTCAGCCGCAGGCGCGGTTTGAGCGTGCCCACTTTGCCAAGTTTGGTGAACTGTCGCTGGTGTTCGAGATCGTCTACTACGTCACCAGCGCCGACTACCTGGCCTTCATGGACACGCAACAGGCGATCAACTTGGCGATAGTGCGCCGCTTTGCCGAGATGCAGATTGGGTTTGCCTTTTCCTCCCTCGGGCCGCTGGTGCGGCAGCCGATCACGCCGACGCTAGCCGGCGGCAAATAAACGCACCGCTGGCGTGAAGGCCGTGAATCAATGGGGCGAAAGCGAGTGGTCGCCGTTTTCCACCCTGTCTTTCAATTGCTAAAGCGCATGAGGCCACACAATCCTTCGCCACGGTTCGGCAGGATGGGGGGCAGTCGCTATTGGCTGCGTTGTCTTGCAGAGGACTTGCCGCCGGCGTCGGCCACTAGATTGCTTCCGGCGCGCGCCCGACCGGCACTCCCCCGCGGACGCGAGATCCTTGGCTGCGCTGAGGAGGACCGCTGTCTCTACCAGCCCATCACCATGTTCGACTCGATCACCTTTCGCGAGTGTTCGAGGTCGGAGCCGGTGTGTTGCATGTAGAGCCGGATCGCGTGGACCTTGTCGCCGGCGGCCTTCGCGAGGCAGTCCCGCGCGGTGCAGCACGGATCGGCGACGCCGCTGATGCCCAACGCCGACTTCGAGATCACCCAGGTGTCGCGGGGGCGATGGGTAATGCGGATCGGCGGTTCTTGCGGATAGCTATCGTGGACCACGGCCTTGGCGGCGGTCTCGTCGGCGGCCCACGTAATGATGATATGTGAGGCAGTTTCGATCTCGAACAGGGGCATAGGACAAAATCCTCGGAGTAGGGCGGTCAACCGTATTTGGGCATGGTAAGGCGAGCCGGGCCGGGTGTCAACGCGGCCCCCTCTGCCTGCGGGTTTTGACACTGCAATGCCGACATTGTTTACCCAGCATCCGCAAGTCAACCTTCCCGTTCCGCTGGTTTTGCAGGAATAATCGACCGCCCCGGCACAACCGGCCGACACTGATCTTAGCGGGGCGTGGTGCCGGTTTGCCGGCGTGGGTCTCTCCGGGCGAGTTTCGCGATCATGCAGCGCTGTTTCGCATTCGGAACCACGCTGCTGGACCGTGATGGCAACCGGCCACGAGGAAGTGAGACACGCAGGAGGGGTGGCTTATGTCGGTTAGGGTGCTGATAGTCCTACTTGGCGTCGTAGCAATGGCCGGGAAGCCATGCCTTGCCGCACCGCCGTTGGAGGACCCCGCTTCCCTGCGGCTCGGCGCCCGCTATCTGCATTGGACGGGCGAAGCTAGTCGTCCGGTTCCGCAGCCGGTGGTCCCGGAGCCCGCCCCCGCCCAGCCGGTGATCACGCTTCACGATTTGGAGCGAATTGCCGAGTGCAACAATCCGACCCTGGCCCAAGCGGCGGCACGAATCGAAGCCGCACGAGCCGAATGGCTCCAAGTCGGACTAAAACCGAATCCGCGGGTTGGCTATGTGGCAACCGAAATTGGCGACGAGGGCCAGGCCGGGCAACAAGGTGCTTTCGTTGGACAAGAACTGATCACCGCGCAGAAGTTGCAGCGAAACCGCGACATTGCGTCGCAGGCAATCCAACAAGCGGAGCACGCTTGGTGCGCGCAGCGGCAACGGGTGATAAATGATGTGCGGCGCGCCTATTACGAGGTGCTTGTCGCGCAACGCACGGCGGAACTCTCCGATCGACTAGTCCAGATCGGCCAAGAAGGGGTTCGCGCTGCGGAGCAACTTCTTAAGGCCCAGGAAGTGAGTCGGGTCGACCTCCTTCAGGCGCGCATCGAGGCGGATACTGCGCGGATTACGGCCGAAAAGGCTCGCAATCGCTTCTTGGCCGCGTGGCGTAATCTGGCGGTGATCGCGGGTGTACCCGACATGCCTCCCGCTTCTCTGACTGGCGACCTTCAAGACAATCTGGCCCGACTGAGTTGGGAAGAGGCCGTACAGAAATTGGTGTGCGAGAACCCGGTGCTGGCGGAAGCCCGTGCCGGAGTCGCCCGCGCCGAGGCAACTTTGGCCCGCGAATGTGCTGCCCGGGTGCCCAACGTTGACCTCGAAGCAAGCCTTCAATACGACAACGCCACGCGCGACACCATTGCCGGCGTGCAGGTCGGAGTGCCGCTACCGATGTTCAATCGGAATCAGGGGAACATTCGACGGGCGGAGGCAGAATTGGCCGTGGCGCGGAACGAGGTGCAGCGTGTTTCGCTGGAATTGCAGCAACGATTGGCCGGGTCGTTTGAGCAGTATATGAACGCCTGCACTCAGGTCGAAAAGTACGCCAATCAGATTCTTCCCAACGCTCAAGCCTCGCTCGATCTGGTAGTTGCCGGTTATCGACAAGGCGAGTTTAGCTATCTGACGCTGTTGACGGCTCAACGGACTTTCTTCCAGGTGAATCTCAGCTATCTCGACGCGCTGCGCGACCTGCGTACCGCGTCCATCGAGATTGAGGGGAATCTTCTTCGCGACAGCCTGCAGCAGCGGTGACAAATTGAGGCGGTTCGCGATCGCGGGCTGACAGCCGAACCTTGATTGTGCGGTGAGCGGCAGCAAAGGTCATCTCGGCGACTGGAATTGCACCGATAGCGGCGGTTCGCTTAATCGGGCCCCTGCTTAAGGAAAGACTGTAGGCAGCAGGGGAGCCGCTTTCAGCGGACTCTTTCGTTCAGTTCTTTCCAGAACGCATCTCACGTCAATCAATGCAAACACGCCCGCGCAAGCGTGATGCCACGGTCCTCCGCACAGCGTCTCTGGAGGGCCGCGAGTCACTTCTCTAGTAGTGGGCGGGGCCAGGGGCCACCGGCCCCGAGGGACGTCGGCCAACAGGCCAAGGGCGTGACGCCCTGGGTAACGAACAGGGGGCGCCCTGATGAGAGCCGGGGAAGGTGTTGCCCCTTCGGGGCTCAGAAACAGGGATTGGGCGGCAGCCATCCATGATCTGAACTTAGCTAGGGAAGAGGGGTGGGCTGGGTAAGGAATGGCGAGTCTTTGGAATGTAGCGATTTTCTCGATTCTACTGACCTTTTGGACGATAACCCCTTTTGAAAGTCTGTTCTTGACTTCAAAACGAGGGGATACTGACGTGAAAAGGTTCATTTTTCTATGTCTGGTTGGCGGTCTGCTGACAGCTAGCAGCGGGTGCGGGCTGTTGCAGGCGGTCTTTAACTATCGACCCTGCGTCACGCGAGGCGGCGGGGCTTGTGGCGGCTGCGGCGAATGCGACGACTGCATGGGGCCAACCTGCGGACCCGTCCGGCGGGCTCATCGCTGTGATTGTGATGACTGCACGGTCGGTCACCGCTGTCAGCGCGTGCGAGGATGCGTGACCTGTGGTGATTGCGACAGTTGCGATCCATGCGCCGATCCGTGTGGTTCGGGATGCTTTGGCCGTTGCTGGTACCGCGGTCCGCTAAGCTGCGTGTTTGCACTGTTTACCCCGAATTACTGGCATGGACGAGCCTGTGGCGAGCGCTACTGGGGCGACTTCTACAGCGATCCGCCTGACTGCTGGGATCCATGCGACTGTCATGGCAATTACACCGGCGGCAGCACGATGGACTATGGCAGCGGCCATGCGACCGGCGGATGTCGTAACTGTGCCCGTCAAAGCGGATCATCGATGGTAGGGGCCGGGAGCGAGGGGATGGTACGCGACGAACGCGTGGTTTCCGACCGCGTGATGACGCCGGCGACGAAGACTGCCCAGCCGCACAAGGCGGTGCGCGCCCGCTAATTTGGTTTGGACGTCAAGAACAGTGCTTCTCATGTGACCCACGGGCTCGTTGTCCGTGGGTCTCTCCTTGCGCTTCGTACGAGTGTTACTCGGTGTGCGAAGCGGTCGTCCCTTCGCCGGTCATGGGTACGAATTGTACTTGGCTAATGTACGTGTGTTTCAGATCCCCTTCTGGCTGTTTTTCGATCAGCAGCAGTTGCTGGAGGACGTGGCCGACGGGGATGATCAATCGGCCGCCTCTGGCCAGTTGTTCGAGGAGGTTAGGAGGGACGTGATCGGGAGCTGCGGTGACCAAAACGATATCAAAGGGAGCATGCTCGGGCCAACCGGAGTAGCCATCGCCGCAACGTACGGAGATATTGCGGTAGCCTAAGGACTCGAGCCGCTCTCGGGCGGAGGCTGCCAGGCTTTCCAGGATTTCAATGCCGAACACCTCGCCGCACAGCTCGGCGAGAATGGCAGTTTGATACCCTGACCCCAGGCCGACCTCGAGTGCGCGGCTGGTTGGAGTAGGCCGAGCAAGCTGTGTCATCAGGGCAACGATGTACGGCTGGGAAATGGTTTGTCCTTCCCCGATGGATAACGGCCGGTCCTCGTAGGCCCGGTTTTGCCATTCCGGGGGTACGAAAAGTTCCCGCGGCACGCGGCTCATTACCTCGAGAACTTGGGGGTCGACGATGTTTCGCTGTTGAAGCTGCCGGCGCACCATTTCGTGACGAGCGGCGTCCATTGCCCGTTGGTAGCCTGGACTGCTTGGCGCCGGCGAGCGGAAGTTGGCCAATTCGCGGTAGAACCGGGACCAGAACGCCATGGAGTGTCGTTGCCAAGAAGCGGTCGAAACAAAGAACTCCGGCGGCGAACTTCCCCTCTCTCAGCGGTCAGAAAGTCGACCGCTGAGGTCGATGAGGCGGTCGGAGCGGATGCGCGTTGTCATCGCTCAATCCCGCCTATTGGGAGGACGAGGTAGTTCGCCGTCGGGCGGTGGAATCCTTTCGCAGACAAAAAGCTTGGTTCAAGCTTGGTTACTGACAGCAAGCCGCGGCGCCGCAGGCGGTGGGAGCGCAGGCGGCCGGTTGGCAGACCTGCACGGGGACCTCCCGTGTCACCACCACTGGTTCGCAGCGTGTCACCGTATAGGGGACTTGTTTCGCCACGTAGCGCACGCAAGGTACCGTCGTCTGGTAGTTCTCTGCCCGGCAGACGGTGTAGGGCACCTGAATGGTCCGCTGTTCTGATACCATGCGACAGACCGTGTAGGGCACGCGTTTGGTCTGCGTCTCGTTCACGTATCTTACACACTCTACCTGTTTCTCGACCATTTCCGGCACCCAGACGCGGCACTCTTGCGCGCACTGCACCGGCGCACAGGCGCAGGGATCACAGGCGTTCGGCGCACAGGCTGGCGGCGCGGGGACCGTTCTGGTCTCCCAGTGCCCGGAACAAACTTTCACAGTTCGCATTTCCCGAACTGGCTTGCAGACGGTATAACAGACTTCTCGTTCGGCGGTTTCATACACCGGACGGCAGACCGTTTGGGTGCACTGCCGGTAACGGGTTTCGGGTACATAACGAACCGCTGTGATCGTTTTTTGCTCAGACACGCGCTCGTAACAGGTGCGATAGCAGGTGTACTGCTTCTGCTGATAGACAACCTCTCGGCAGGTCCTCATGACAGTCGTGCACTGGGCCGGGGCAGCACACACCTGTTCACAGGCCGCCGGGCAGCAGCAGCCGACTCCGCGATAGTAAGCTTCAGCACGACTGGCCATCCCTGCCAGCAAAACGACTGCTCCAACTAACGACACTTTCCACAGACTTTTCATGATCCACCTCGTTGGAATTTGGGATGTCCGCCACCAAAGCACCAGAAGCATAGCGCGGTGGGGTTGTGGGGTCAATTCCCGTGAAGAAGGGGCGCTGGGGCGATCGTCGCTTGTGCGGGTATCTGATCGGCAGCGCTCAGCGATCCGATGCGCTCGCGACTTCGGTTGGGCTTTTCAGAAAGCTAGGCTTGGGAGAACGACAGTCGTGGACCAGGCAATACCCAAGAGCCCGGGAGAGAACCATGTTCTCGGCAATTAACTTGGCGTCGTGGACGAAGAGGCTGTGCCAACGGAGATTCACGACGGATAACACGTCTGGTTGTTACTCGCTAGCCGGAATCAGCCGGCGAAGTCTCCTGGTGATGGTGGTTTTGCCGGTCGGCCTCTTGGCCTCGTTGGCCTTGTTTTGGCTGCTGCGACAGGCCGAATGGGACAAGGCAGAGTCACAGTTTCAGCCGGCGGCGCAGGATCGGACCGAGGTCATTGCCGGGGCAATGGACCGATCCCTGTTTGCTCTCGAAGCGGTTTCATCCTTTTTCGAGGCCTCGGATCGGGTCGACCGCGAGCGGTTTCAAGCCTTGGTTCGGCCGCTCCTCCCCCGTACGCTCGGTCTGCAAGCGGTGGAATGGGTTCCTCGAGTGCCCGCGGCGAATCGCGAGGCGTTTGAGCAACAAGCGGGCCTCAACGGCCTCGGCCGTTTTGTCATCTGCGAACAGGATGCGGCGGGGCATTTCGTTCCCGCGACCTCACGGCAAGAGTACTTCCCGCGCTACTATCTCGCCGGCAATCTTGGTGGACAGACAGCGGTCGGTTTTGACATGAACTCCGACCTACTCCAGCGCGCCGCACTGGAGAAGGCTCGCGACCTGGGGCAGCTTTGGGTCACCGCCCCCATGACTGGCAAAAACTGTCTCGCGGTCCTGCCCGTCTATAGCAAGGGGCAGCCGGTTGGCACGATCGAGGAACGGCGACGTTTCCTGGAAGGCTTCATCGTCGGTCATATCGATCCGCACCGGCTGGTGGAGACCGCCTTGAATCGTTTGGAACCGGTGGGGCTCGACATCTATCTCTATTGCTCGCCATCGCCTCGGGACGACCGCCTGATTCATTTTCATTCCTCGCGGAAAAGAACTTCGCCGGGGATTCCGCGAGACAAGGAAGAACTGCATCTTTCTGACGCCCTCCGGATGTCGGCCTGCCTGCCGGTCGGCCACCAAAGCTGGTCGGTGTTGATTGCGCCGACGGAGCAATTTCTGGCGGCACGGCGCAGTTGGTGGCCCTGGAGTGCTTTGGGGAGTGGTCTGATCATCACGCTGCTGCTCGCCGTTTGCGCTGCGGCGGTGAACCATCGGGCGAGCCGTGTGGCGGGGTTGGTCGAGGAGCGGACCGCCCAACTCGTGCAAAGCGAGGAACGGGTGCGCCGCATGGCCGATTCGGCCCACGACGCCATCGTCATCGCCGACGCCGCAAACCGGATTGTCTTTTGGAACGCGGCGGCCGCCCGGATGTTCGGGTACCAGTCGGGCGAGGCGATCGGCGGCCACTTCTTCGAACTAACCGCGCCGCCGGCCCTGCGGGAAGAATACGGGAGGATCTGGCGGAGTTTCCGCGAACTGGCAACGAGCAAGTCGCAGGGAATCACCCGGGAACTGGTGGCGACGCGGCGAAACGGCGAGGAATTCGCGGTCGAAATGTCGATTGCGGTGATGAACCTCGACGGTCCCCGCGACATGATTGCCGTCTTGCGCGACATTTCCGAGCGCAAGCGGAACGAGCAGCATGCCAAGCTCGAGGAGTCGCGGATTCGGATTCTCCTCGAGTTGAATCAGATGTCGACGCGGACTCCTGACGCAATCGCCAATCATGCCCTGGAGAGCATTGTCGCTTTGACCGGCAGCAAGATCGGCTACATTGCTTTCGCCAGCGAAGACGAAAGCATGCTGACGATCCATTATCGCACCAAGGGCGTGATGCAAGAGTGCTCGGTGGCCTTCGATCCGGTTGCCTACCGGGTGGAGGAGACGGGTCTCTGGGGCGAGGCGATGCGGCAGCGGAAGCCGATTATTACCAATGACTATGCGGCGCCCAATCCGCACAAGCGAGGAATTCCGCCGGGGCATGTCCCCATCGTCCGCCACGTCAACATCCCGGTGTTGGACAACGGCAAGGTCGTCGCCGTGGCGGGCGTGGGCAACAAGGAGACCGACTACGACGAATACGACGTCAAACAACTGATGCTGCTGATGGACGGCATGTGGCGCATTCTTTGCCGGAAGCGGGCCGAGACGGCTTTGCGCGAGAATGAGAAACGGCTCCGCGTGATGACGTCGAACGTTCCCGGCGCCGTCTATCAATTCTACGTCCGCAACGACGGCAGCATGGGCCTGTACGAGGTGGACGGCCGCTTCCGCGAGCTTTTCGGACTTGCCAGCGAAACGGAACATTTATTGGAGCGATTTATGGAGCGGGTTGATCCGCGCGACGTCGGCCGCCTCCAAGAATCGATTTTCCACGTGGCCGAGAACGTCTTGCCCTGGAATTTCGAGGGCCGCTTCATCACGCCCGAGGGCGAGGTGCGGTGGTTCAGCGGGGCCTCGACTCCCACCCAGCAAGAAAACGAAATCGTCTTCAACGGAATTCTCTTCGATATCACCGATCGCAAGCGAGCGGAGGAGGAACTGCAGCGCTACTCGGCAGCCCTGGAGACCGCGAACCAGGCCTTGGAGGAAACCAACCGCTTGGCGCAGTCGGCGACTCGCGCGAAGAGCGAGTTTCTCGCCAACATGAGCCATGAGATCCGCACGCCGATGACGGCCATTCTCGGTTACGCCGACCTGCTGGCTCAGGATCTGCGGGATGCGGAATCGATGATGGCGATCAATACGATTCGTCGCAACGGCCAGCACTTGCTCGAGATTATCAACAATATCCTCGACATCTCGAAGATCGAGGCCGAGAAGATGCAGATCGAGCGTTCGGAAGTCAGCACGCTGTCGTTGATCAACGACGTCGCCTATTTGATGCGGGTTCGAGCGGAAGCCAAAAATTTAAGATTATCGGTCCAAATTGACGGACCCGTTCCTCCCGTCATCCAAACCGACGCCGTGCGTCTGCGTCAAATCCTCATCAATCTTGTCGGCAACGCGATCAAGTTCACCGAAAAGGGCAGCGTGCAGATCGTTGCCAAAATGCTTCACGGCGGGCCCCGCCCCTTGTTTGCGATTGCCATCAGCGATACCGGCATCGGCATCGCCGAGAAGCAAATGTCGCGGTTGTTTCAGCCGTTCTCGCAGGCCGATTCGTCTACCAATCGCCGCTACGGGGGCAGTGGGCTCGGTTTGAGTATCAGCTTGCGGCTGGCGCAGATGCTAGGCGGCAACATCGAAGTGCAAAGCGAGCTCGGACGGGGAAGCACTTTCACCGTGACGATCGATCCCGGCGCGGTGGCCAGCCCGTCGAACGAGCCTCGTGAACCGTCGGACTTATCGACTTGGGAGAGCATCGAGGAGGACTTTTCCTCTTTGCCGTGCCGAATTTTGCTCGTCGAGGACGGTGAAGACAATCAGCGGTTGCTGAGTGTCTTGTTGCGCCGCGTGGGGGTCGATGTGACGATCGCGGCCAATGGCCAAGCAGCGATCGAGACCATTTCTGGCGGTTCGCAGGCGAGCGCGGCAGGCTTCGATCTGATCCTGATGGATATGCAAATGCCAATCTTGGACGGCTATGCAGCCACGCGACAACTCCGGGCCCTTGGCTACCGCGGGCCGATCGTGGCCCTGACGGCGCACGCGATGGCCGAGGATCGGCACCGCTGTATCGAGGCGGGCTGCAACGATTACCTGACCAAGCCGGTCGAACAGGCGTCGCTGCTGAGAACGGTGGCCCACTGGATCAGGCGGCGGGATTCCCAGGGGCGAGACAGCGGCGCCAAAAGCCCGGCGTCGCGGCCCAATGCAGGTCGGACGACAAATAATTGACGGCGTTGCCCCCCCCTTTTATATTGGCGATTGTGCCGTAGGCCATTTTTTTGCCAAGCGGCAAGAGCCGTCTTTTCCTCTGCTCGGAAGTGATCGCCCTTTCCCGGCAGCCAAGTTCTTCGTCGCAACAGAACGCACGCCATCATGAAACGAATCGTCCTCGCGATCCTCGCCCTTCTTTGTCTTTCGATGCATGCCCAGGCGGCCCCGCTGGTGCACTACATGTTTCATTGGAACGCCTACGATGTGAGCGGCAACGGCTACGATGGAACGGTGGTGGGCAGTCCGGGCTATAACTATGAGCAACAAGGGGCGTCCATCCAATTCAACAATCCCACCGGCGAAGCGACGCAGTTCGTGACCCTCCCCGATCTGACGCCCGTACTGCAAAACAGTTCGTTCACCATCGCGGTAAAGTACCGGACGACCGACAGTGCGGGCAACAACGGGCGGTTGTATGGAAATACCTGGATCGATTCGGGGGTTGCCTTCAACTACAACGCCGGCAACCGACCGGCCCCCAATGGCCTGATCACTCAAGACGGCAATTACTCGCTGTTTGGCAACTTCGCCGACAACGGCACGCCGGTGACCACCGATGGCCAATGGCACCGCGCCGTGCTGAGTGTCAACCGCAGCACACAAACGATGAACTTCTACGTCGACAACAGCCTGGTCAGTTCGGGGCCCTTGAACTCCACTGCCGGCATCAATTTCGCCAACTTCGCCGTCGGCGCCCTAGGCGTGCGGACCAATGGCGAGAACACCTCGGGCGCGAAAGCGGCCGTCGACGATTTTCAGATCTTCAATTCGGCGCTGACGGAGAGCCAAATCGGCCAGATTAACGAGGGGTTTTTGACCAACAACAATCCGGCCAACCAGATTCGCTTCTCCACTCCTGCCCAGGCGGATGCCAAACGGTCGCAATTGACCAATTACATCTGGCCCAACGGTTTGCCGACCAATCGCTTGCCGACGGTCACCAAGAACGTGGCCTTTCCCAACGGCGACCTCAACGGCCTCAACCAGTCGCTCGTTGCCTCCGTGGACAAAATTGACTCGGACGTTTCCGGGATGGACTTCCACTCCACGTCCTATTTGATCCATCCGGCCAACGGCATTAACGCCAACAAGTTGCTGATCGTGCACCAGGGTCACGCGGCGAACACGATGGACTACAGCATCCGCAACAGCATTGAGAAGGCTCTGGAGGCCGGCTACAGCGTGATTGCCATGGCCATGCCGTTGATGGGCTGGAACACGGATACGTCCCTAAGCATTGACGGGACCACCTATAGCCTCACCTACGGAGACCACAACAGCATTTTCAGCAATTTGAAGACGGCCTTGCCAGATGGCGGAGCTTTTCGGCTGTTTGTCGAGCCCATCGTGCAGAATATCAATTACTTCAAGAGCCTTCCCGGCGCGGGCGAAGTGGCGATGACGGGCGTGTCGGGCGGCGGTTGGAGTACGCACATGGCGGCCGCGGTAGACACCCGGATTCAATTGGCCGTGCCCGTTGCCGGGTCGGCGCCGTTGTACTCGCGCAACGAATACGGGCCGGATTTCGTGGGTGATGCTCCCGAGCAGTACTATACGCCCCTGTTTCGCGAGGACATTGCCGAGGACGGCAGTGGCGGCGGCGTTGCCACCTGGCAAGAGATTTACGCGCTGGGCGGCTACGGCGAAGGTCGCAAGGAAGTGATGGTCACTGCTTTGTATGACAATATCTGCTTCTACGGGGATTACGCCGATGCCTTCAAAGAGGTGGTGGCGGACAAGGTTGCCAGCTTAGGGGCTGGCAGTTGGGAGTACTACGGCGATCCGGTGACGACGATGATCACCAACAGCGACGGTTATCAGACCACGCACCAGATTAGTCCCGCGACGATGCAAGACATCGTGTTGGCGAACATGGCGACGATGGGCGTGCCCGAGCCATCGACGCTGCTCTTGGCCGGGATGGCGGCATGCGGACTGGTGATTCTGTTGAAGCGCAGGGCACGGGAGTCGAGATAGCCTTGCTGTGGGGCTTCTCGGTGGTGGTGGCGCTCCCCGACGATTGACGGGCGCACCATACGTACTCGTGCGCTCGACAAATCGTTCACGATCGGCCTCCCTTCTTACCTAGTGCCTTTATCTTCAAGGCCTTGCGCGAGGATCGCGCGAGCGTATGCGAAAAAGTCGCATTCCGCTACGAATTCCATGGATTTACGACGTTTTCTAGACGTCGCGGGGCACAGGACCTTTTTTCGATGCGCCGAACAGCCTTCTATTCGCGGGGCCCGCCGGGGCGAATCACGCGCGATGCTGCGACACGAAGTCGCGGCGGCGTCCTCTGCACATCGTCGCAAATTGGCGGCGAGTATCTTGGGGGAGATCGGGGATCAGAGTGTGTGCGGAACTGGCGCTAGTGGTACCACCGGTGTTCCACTAGCGACGGAATGCCCAATCGGTGATAGGATTCGCCGTCTATGCAGGGCTGCTGCTCCCTCGTCACTACCTCGTGGAACGGGGCAAGTGTTTGCGGCTGGTTCAGCCACGCTTCCTTCCGGGATGGCGCCCGGAACGTGGCAGATGCCCTTCTCATTTCAGCAAGGAGCCCTTCTCATGAAGCGAATCTCAGCTATCGCGCTGATCGTCCTGATGCTTGGCACTGCCGAGGCCCAGGCCGAGCAGATCCTCCACTACATGTTTCATAACAATGCCTACGACGCCAGTGGTCACGGCAACGACGGAACCGTCGTCGGCAGTCCCAGTTACGTCTATGAAACCAGCACCTCCGGCATCAGTTTCAATAACCCGACCGGTGACACGGCGGCCACTCAATTTGTACGGCTGCCCGACCTGACTTCGCAGATCAATAATGGCTCGTTCACCGTGGCGATCAAGTATCGCACCACCGACAGTTCCGGCAACAACGGCCGCCTGTTCGGAAATACCTGGGTCAATTCGGGCCTGGTGCTCAATTACAACGCCGCCAATCGCCCGGCGCCGAACGGCCTGGTGGCGAGTGGCGGCCAGTATGGCTTGTTTGGCAATTTCGACCCCAATGGCACGCCCGTCACCACCAATGGCCAGTATCACATGGCCGTCCTTACGGTGCAGCACGATCTCCGCACCACCACCTTCTATGTGGATAACCAGTTGGTCAGCGCCGGCAACATCGACTTCTGGGCGAATCCGTCCTGGGCGAACGTGGCGGTTGGTGCTTTGGGAGCCACGCTCAATGGCGAGAACCACTATGGCGCGAAGGCCGTGGTCGAGGACCTGCAGGTCTACAACAATTACATGAATCAGACCGAGGCTTTCGATCTCGTCAACAAGACCGGCTTCCTCACCAACAACACCCCCTCCAACCAAATGCGCTTCAGCAATGCCACCCAGGCCAACAACAAGCGCACCCAGTTGAAGAACTACATTTGGTCCAACGGCTTGCCGACCAGCACGATGCCGTCGGTCAACTTGAACGTTCCCTTTCCGACCACCGACCTGAACGGCCTGAATCAGTCGTTGGTTTCCTCGGTAGACCGACTGGACGCAAACGTCTCGGGAACGGACTTCCATGCCACGTCGTATCTGATTCACCCGACGAACGCCATCAATGCCAACAAAATGTTGATCGTCGCCCAAGGCCATTCGAGCAACACCATGGACTACGGCGTCCGCGGCACGATCGAAAAGGCTTTGCAGCAAGGCTATACCGTAGCCGCGATGGCGATGCCGCTCATGGGCTGGAATACGGATACCACCCTCAACGTCAACGGGACCAATTACTCGCTGACCTACGGCGATCACAATAGCATCTTCACCACCCTCAAAGATGCCATGCCCGATGGTTCCAAGTTCAAGCTCTTCCTGGAACCCGTCGTCCAGACGGTCAATTACTTCAAGAGCCTCGCCGGCGCCGGCGATGTCGGCATGACGGGCATCTCCGGCGGTGGATGGACGACGCATTTTCTCGCCGCGCTCGACGAGCGCATCAAGTTCGCGGCGCCCGTGTCCGGCTCGGCTCCTCTCTACTCGCGCAACCAGTACGGTCCCGACTTTATCGGCGACGCCCCGGAACAGTACTACACCCCGTTGTTCCGCGAAGACATCGCAACCGATGGGAGTGGCGGAGGCGTGGCGACCTGGGAGGAGATCTATGCCTTGGGCGGTTACGGCACCGGCCGCAAAGAAGTCATGATGACCAGTCTCAATGACAACATCTGCTTCTATGGCAGCTACGCCGACGCCTTCAAGGATGTCGTTGCCAATAAGGTGTCAAGCCTGGGCGCGGGCGTGTGGCAGTACTACGGCGATCCCCATACCAGCACGATTACCAACAGCGACGGTTTCCAGACCACCCACTTCATCACCGACACGATGTTCTACAACTACATCCTGCCGGGGTTGGCCAACATGGGGCTGTCGATGGGCGATGGCGAGCTTGTCGAAACGCCTGAACCGGCGACCGCCCTGCTCTTGGCAATGGGTGGTCTGGGTCTGGTGGCCTACGCCTGGCGCAAGAGGCGTGGCGCGTAACGCTTGAAAGAAGTCTCCCCTTCCATTCCAGCGTTGTTCTGAGGGGGCGTCCGCGGTGCGGGCATCGCGGCGCCCCCGCTCCTTCAAGCCAGCGGCTACGATTGACCTTCGGATTGGTAATGCAACAAGGGCACGGGCGCCGACCCAAGGTTGGTCGCGGACGCCCGGTTTCGTGGTGAAATCGTGACGCGACCGTTACTTCACTCTGCTGACCACCAATAAATCGACAAGCTCGGGGCAGATCTGCGATTGCCTTTTCTGTCTTGCCGAACCGTGTGATTTCGTCGACAGGTGTCGACGACACGGTCTGCGGCTTGTTTCTTGTGACAAGGAGATTGTCATGAAACGTCTTCCCCTCCTATTCCTTCTGGCGACGCTGCTGTTAGGCAGCCAAGCGACGGCCGAACAAATCTTGCACTACACGTTCGACAACGGCGCGACCGATGTCAGCGCCCACGGCTACCATGGGACGATCATCGGTTCGCCGACCGTCACCAGCGGGCAGACCGGTTACGCCTTGAGCTTCAACAATCCCTATGGCGATCAAGCGGCGACGCAGTATGTGACCCTGCCGGATCTTACCAGCATTTTGGGGCAAAGCTCCTTCACGATTGCGATCAAGTACAAGAGCACCGACAGTTCGGGCTACAACGGTCGGCTCTTCGGCAACACCTGGGTCAATAACGGCCTCTGCCTGAACATCAATTCGCCCACCCGTCCAGCGCCCAATGGTTGCCTGGTCAACGGCAGCAATTATGCCTTGTACGGCAACTTCAACCCCGATGGCACGCCCGTCACCACCGACGGGCAATGGCATCGGGCCGTGCTTAGTGTGCACCGTGACATGCAGACCGCCGCCTTTTATATCGACGGCAATCCGGTCAGCGCCAGCGCCTTCGACTTCTTCCACAACACGTCCTTCGCGAACCTGGCCATCGGCGCGAATGGTGGTAGCGGCTACAACGAGTCGCACTATGCCGCGAAGGCGGTCGTCGATGACGTACAGATCTTCAATAACTGGATGAGCCAGACCGCGGTCGGCCAGATCACCGACATGTTTCCGACCAACAACAACCCTTCCAACCAGATCCGATTCAACAGCTACTCGGCCGCCGACACCAAGCGCAACCAGTTGATCAACTCGATTTGGTCGAATGGACTGCCGACATCGACCCTGCCGACGGCGACCACCAACATCAGCTTCCCCAGTGATTTGAACGGCGTGAACCAGTCGCTGGTGGCGTCCGTCGATCGCTTGGACGCCAACGTCTCCGGCATGGATTTTCACTCCAAGTCCTACGTCATCCATCCCACCAACACGGCCAACGCCAACAAGCTGTTGATCGTGCATCAAGGGCACCAGGACGGTTTGGCTGGCGGGCTCGACAGCACGACCAACAAGGCGTTGCAGGAGGGCTACACGGTGATTGCCATGCAGATGCCGCTGATGGCCTGGAATACCGACACCACGGCCGTGGTCAACGGGAATACCGTGAACCTGACCTACCTGGATCACAACGACATGTTCGCCAAGCTGTCGCCGACGCTTGGCACCGGGACCTTCAAGATGTTTCTTGAGCCGGTGGTTCAAAACATCAACTACTTCAAGAATCAGGTGGGAAGCAATAGCGAAGTGATCATGACCGGCATCTCGGGCGGCGGTTGGACGACGCACCTGGCGGCGGCGATCGACACCCGGATCAAGCTCAGCGTACCGGTGGCCGGTTCCGCGCCGCTGTACTCGCGCAACGGTTTTGGTGAAACGGCCTATCCCTATGGCGACGCCGAGCAATGGTACGATCCGTTGTACAACGAGCAGATTGCCAGCGACGGCAGCGGAGGCGGCATCGCCACCTGGCTGGAGATTTATGCCCTGGGCGGCTACGGCTTCGACCGGGAGCAGATCATGGTGACCAACCTCTATGACAGCATCTGCTTCAGCGGCACCTTTGCCGACTCCTTCAAGAACATCGTCTCCGACTCGGTGGTGGGCTTAGGGTTCGGCGATTGGAACTACTACCGCGAAACGGACCCGAACGCCGGCCACACGATCACGGCGAACGTGCGGGACAACGTTCTCTTCGCGGCGATGAGCGGACTGTCGTTTTGCGACGGCGAGTTGGTGGCCACTCCCGAACCTTCGACCGCCATGCTTTCGATTCTGGGAGCATTGGGAATAGTCGCCTACGCCCGGCGAAAACGACGCGGCGGATAACGTCGGAACGGAGTCTCCTCGCGACTGAGTGTTTGATGGGGCACCGCGGATGCCAAAGGGATCCCGCGGTGCCCCCCACTTGCTATCAAGCGAAGGCGGCCGTCAGCGACGTGGCCCTACCCCTGCCCGACGGCGAGCGTCCGTCTTCCAAACCGAATGCTCTTCTGAAGAAAACGAAGCCACAACACCGGCCCCACTCCCCCTAGGCTACCCATACTCATGCAAGATCCCCTCCAGCAAGTGGGACTAGCCATTTGGTGCATGCGACAAATTCGCATACTGCTACCAAACCGATGAGCTTAGAACGTTTTTCTTCGTGGGGCATGGGAAGACTTCTCAATGCGCCGAATCAATTTCTACTCGCGCGGCCCGCCGGGAGATCTCACAGGATCTTCGGTTGCCTCTTAGGTCGCAATTCGGACCTGTCTTCTCTTCAATGTTTGCCGCTACCGAGATAAGCGGCAATGGCTTCGGGAAGATCGGGGATTGGAGTTGGCGCGGACCGTGTCAGTCGCCGCACGAGGCGTCGGTTGTCACGTATGCCGACTGCCGATTAGACTCGCCTTCTAGAGCGGTTTCGCTTTGGGTGTTGCGGTATCCGCGGCGTTTGAAATAGTCGCGGCACTCCGCTTCGGCGAGTTGGTCGAAGATACTGCCACAGAGTTTCCATAGCTTGTCGACGGTCCGTTCGGCTCCATCACGGAGCAACTTCTGAAACTTGGAAGACGCTGATCCGATGGGGTTCAGGTCCGGCGAGTACGGGGAGGGCAGGTAACGCTGTTCGGCGCCGGCCGCTTCGAGGGCCTAACGCACTCCAGCGACCTCGTAGCTGGAGAGATTGTCCATCACCACGACATCACCAGGTTTCAAGACCGTCGCTAGATGCTACGAGGTCATGTAACCTTCGTCGAAAATGTTTTGGCGACATGGCACCGCTGCTTTTCTTTTCAATGTAAGGAGATATTGCGATGAAACGGTTATCACTCCTACTTCTTGCGGCAATGCTGGTGCCTTCCGGCTACGCCAATGCCGAGCAGATCCTGCATTACACCTTTAACGGCAACGCGATCGACATGACGGGGCACGGGTACAATGGGACGATCTATGGAACGACGAGCTACTCCGCGGGAGATCTCCCGGAATCTGGCAATGCGCTATCGGTTTACAATCCCGAGTTCGGCGGCATCTGCAACCAGTACGTGAGCTTACCGGACCTGACGTCGGTTCTGGGCAATAGCTCGTTTACGATCGCTATCAAGTACAAGACGGCCACCGATGCCAGCACGACTTCCGGCTATAATGGGACTTTGTTGGCGAACAACCCCGGGCCCAATGTCAACGGCATTGCCTGGAATATCAACGCTATCAACCGTCCAGCGCCGAACGGGTTGATTTCGGATAATGGCAGTTACCGGCTGTTTGGTAATTTTACCAGTAGCGGAACGCCCGTCACGACCGATGGGCAATGGCATCGCGCCACGCTGACCGTGCATCGCGATCTGCGCACCATGACGTTCTACGTGGATGGCGGTGCCGTTAGCGTAACCGACCTCATCGACACTCCGCTCCACACCACTTCCTTTGCCAACTTGACCCTCGGCGGCGTTCCAAACGTGCCCAACGGAGCGCGGGTCCTGATTGATGACGTTCAGATCTACAACAATTGGATGAACCAGAGTGAAGTTGGCGGCATTCGCGACGCGCGGATCATCTACCCCACCAACAACGATCCGGCCAACCAAATTCGCTTCAGCAACGCAACGGGCGCCAACCAGAAACGCGACCAGTTGGTCAATTACATCTGGCCCAACGGCTTGCCGACCTCGACCATGCCAACCGTGACGCAAAATATCACCTTCCCATCGAGTGATCTGAACGGCGTGAACCAGTCGCTCGTCAGTTCTGTTGATAAACTCGACACGAATGTTGCTGGGGCAGACTTCCATTCAACTTCCTACCTGATTCATCCACAAACCACCAACTCCAATACGAATCGCGTGTTGATCGTGCATCAAGGACATCAAGACTGGTCACAGGGTGGTCTGGATAGCACCACAAACAAGGCCTTGGAGGCCGGCTACACCGTGATCGCAATGGCGATGCCGATCATGGACTGGAATCAGGACACAACGATCACGTTGCCCAACAGCAGCACCCTCACGTTGGATGGAACATCTGATTTGGATCAGAATCCGCACAACGAGTTCTTCACGAAACTGGTTGAAACTGGTGCATTCAATGAAGGAGCAGGTTTTCGCTTCTTCCTCGAACCGGTGGTCCAAAGCATCAATTACTTTAAGAGCTTGACGAGTGGAGAAGGTGATGTGACCATGGTCGGGCTTTCGGGCGGAGCATGGACCACGCACTTGGCCGCTGCCCTCGACACTCGCATCAAACTGAGTGTGCCGGTGGCCGGTTCAGCCCCCTTGTATGCGCACAATGATATCCTTGGGCCGGATGAATACTACGATTTAGAGCAGACCTTCTCCCCGTTATTCGGCGAGGACATCGGTGGCGATGGCGGTGGCGGCGGCGTCGCTACTTGGTTGGAGATCTATGCCTTGGGCGGCTACGGCGAAGGCCGCAAGGAAGTGATGGTGACCAACCTGTACGACCCCGTCGCGTTTGCCGGTGAGTTTGTCGACACATTCGAGGACGTTGTTACCGACGAGATGGCGAATCTCAGTGGTTCCTGGGAGTACTATCGAGAGACAGCCCTGAACCCGGGACACGCGATCACGGGAAACGTGCAGGACAACATCCTGTTCGCCAATATGGCGGCGATGGGCGGCCTGATGCTCGACCAGGGCGAACTCGTTACCACGCCTGAACCATCGACTGCCCTGCTTTCGGCGATCGGGATGTTGGGATTTGTGGCGTGCGCCTGGTGTCGACGCCGCGCTCGCCAATAGTCAAACCAAGTCTCTTTCTTTCAAAGCACCAAGAGCGGCGCAGACGCTGGCAATGTTGACGGCGTCCACTGGTTTTAGGCATCCGCCGGCCAGAGGACGCCGTGCTTCAACCAACTTTGAACCGAGGTCTCGTTTAGGCGGCCTAGAATGAAGGCGAACGCGGCGCCGCTGCCGGCTTGCCAGGCAGTGCTTTGGGAAGTTCCAGCAACGGCGAAAGAGACTTACCCGGTGAAGCGCCGGGCCAGCAATGCGATGTTTTGGCCGCCGAACCCGAAGCTATTGCTCAGCGCCACGTCGCAGCGCTGCTGCCGGGCGACGTTGGGAATGTAGTCCAGGTCGCATTCCGGATCGGGATTCTCGTAATTGATCGTCGGCGGCACGACGTTGTCGCGAATCGCCATCAGGCACAAGATCAACTCCGTAGCTCCGGCCGCGGCAATCAAGTGGCCCATCATGCTCTTGGT
>CALGFD010000054.1 GCA_937881075.1 uncultured Planctomycetales bacterium | reverse complement strand
AGTTTCAGCCTTGCGACCATACTCCCCAGGCGGAGCACTTAACACTTTCGCTACGTCTGGAAGGCTATGGAGGACCCTCCAAACAAGTGCTCATCGTTTACGGCTAGGACTACGAGGGTATCTAATCCTCTTCGCTCCCCTAGCTTTCGTGCATCAGCGTCAGAAAAGACCCAGTGTGCCGCTTTCGCTACTGGTGTTCCTTAGGATATCAACGCATTTCACCGCTCCACCCTAAGTTCCGCACACCTCTGTCTTCCTCGAGTCCGACAGTTTTGGGCGCAATTCCTCAGTTGAGCTGAGGGCTTTCACACCCAACTTTCCGGACCGCCTACGCACCCTTTAAGCCCAGTGATTCCGAATAACGTTTGGACGGTTCGTCTTACCGCGGCTGCTGGCACGAACTTAGCCCGTCCTTCCTCTGAGGCTAGGTCAAGCTAATGGGAGAACCCACTAGCATTTCCTCCCCTCTGACAGCGGTTTACAACCCGAAGGCCTTCATCCCGCACGCGGCGTCGCTCGGTCAGGCTTTCGCCCATTGCCGAAGATTCTCGACTGCAGCCACCCGTAGGTGTCTGGGCAGTGTCTCAGTCCCAGTGAGTGGGATCATGCTCTCACATCCCATACCCATCTTCGCCTTGGTGAGCCGTTACCTCGCCAACTAGCTAATAGGACGCGGACCCCTCCTCAGGTGGAATCACACCTTTGATCCGGAGATATTATTCAGTATTACCTGTAGTTTCCCACAGCTATCCTGAACCTGAGGGTAGGTATCCACGTGTTCCTCTCCCTTTCGCCGCTGTCCCCGTATTGCTACGGTTCTCGCACGACTTGCATGCCTAATCCACGCCGCCAACGTTCATTCTGAGCCAGGATCAAACCCTTCAATTTTTTGTATGCTTATTCACCACGGCTTTCGGCCGCGGCGTTTGGCAAACTCAATGAATAGGCTTTCACCTAGATGCACCACATCTCGGAAAAAGATGCGGTGACTAACTTACTCTTCTTCCAGTCTTCAACCGGCTGAAGAATCAGAATTGAGGTTGTCACTACCAAATTGTCAAAGAGCAAACTTCTTTTCTTCGCTGCACTACTGACTCGCGTCAGTCACATCGAAGACTCATAATTCTACAGTTTCTCGGTACCGCGTCAACACCCACTGCAAAGATTTTTTTGAGACCCGAAGTTTATTCGTAAGTCTCTGTCTCTTTGCAACTTGCTGTTTTGGGTGTCTCCGGGGACCGAGTCAAAGTTCCTTAATCTTCGGCAAAAAAACCGAGCAGGTTTAGCTCGGCTTCACCGATTGCCGGAAAAGGCTTTTTTTGGCCACCTCCAGCACTTTCACGATCGCTTACTGTCAGGGATCGCGTAAAGGACAGGTTGAATGATACCAACTCCCGGCCCAGCGTCAAGCGGCCCCACCGGCGGTTATTTTGGTTCTTCTTGGCACTCCCCGCGGCCGGTGTTATACTCGCCGCGCAACGCACAAAACTTCGATGTCGAGCGATGGGATTGCGATTCGTTCGTAATGAGCGAGTTGCGGCCCTGATGCGACGTCGAGCAATCGATTTCCCTATTCATGCAGGCGAGGACTTCTGGCCAGATGAGCAGCGACTTTATTCCGGCGGGCGACGCGCAGGCCCCTTTTTTTGTAGGCGTCGATTTGGGCGGAACCAACATCAAGGTCGGGGTCGTAGACGATCTCGGCCGTTCGCTGTCGTGGCTGACCATACCCACCGAATCGTGGAAAGGCCCGGAAGACGCGTCGCGGCGCATGGGCCAAGCCGTTCTCGAGGCCACTGCTGAGGCCGGGGTAAAAACCTCCGACATTGCGCGGGTCGGTCTTGGCTCACCGGGGACGATGGACATCCCGGCCGGGCGTTTGCTCAAGCCGGTGAACTTCCGCGGCTGGGATGATTTTCCCCTGCGCGATCGCGTGGCCGACCACTGCGGCCTGCCCGTGACCTTCGCCAACGACGCCAACGCCGCCGCCTACGGCGAGTTTTGGGTCGGCTCGGGTCGCGATTTCCATAGCATGGTCTTGTTCACGCTGGGCACCGGCATCGGCTCGGGCATTATCATCGGCGACCTCTCCATCGATGGCGAACACAGCCATGGCGGCGAGTGCGGGCATCTCATCATCGATTTTGCGCCCGGCGCTCGCATGTGCGGCTGCGGTCGTCGCGGCCACCTGGAGGCCTACGCTAGCGCGACCGCCGTGATTCAGCGTACGCAAGAGGCGATCAATGCCGGACGGAGCACTTCTTTATCAACGCGACTGGATGAAGGCGCTCCGTTGACGCCGTTGCTGCTTGCCGAGGAGGCGGCGGCCGGCGACAAGCTTTCGCTGGAGATTGTGGCGGAGACGGCCCGATATATGGCCCTCGGCATTGTCAATCTTATGCATACGATTGATCCCAGTGGAATCCTGCTGGGTGGGGCGATGACCTTCGGTGGTCACGAAGCGCCGCTCGGTCGTCAGTTCCTGGCTTGGATCAAGGAGGAAGTGGGGCGGCGGGCGTTTGCGGTGTTGGCCGAAAAAACGGTGATCGATTACGCGACGCTCGGCGGCGACGCCGGCTACATTGGCGCGGCGGGGATGGCCCGACTCGAGTATCGCCGTCTGCGGTAGGCCAAGCGCAAGGGGCGGCAAGAAACGGACCACGGCCGGACTGCCGCTGGACAAGACGGCAGCCGACCGTGGCAGTTGGGGAGGTCACTCTTTCCCCTAGCGGATCGCTCCTCTACCTCTTACGACTTCTGGAGGTTATCCATAATCTGCTTCAACTGATTGAGGTGTTGGATGGTGACCTTTTCGTCGTTCTGCACAATCTGCTTTAGTTGCCCGGTAGCGACGGCATCGACCGCCCGCAGTTTCGAGAGCAGGTTGATGTGAGCGGCGATCTGCTGGCCGACGAAGGCCTTGTCGAAGTCGACGTTCTGGGCACCGATCAACTCGGCGGTCGAGAGGCCGACCCAGTTTTGCACGGCATTGACTTCAAGGTCCAACAAGGGCGTGGGGCTTTGGCTGATGTTGGTGTCGTCGCCCGCCGGCCGCATCACGGTGTAGGGAGTTCCCTGACCACCTTGACCGGCGCGCTGCACGGCGTTTTGGGCGACTTGGGTCAGTTCCTGCAACCGCAGCCGCGAGACAATCGCCTGCGGCAGAATTTTCGACAGTTGATCCACCGAGTTCTGATGTTCTTTGACCAACGTCTGGGCGAACTGCTTGACATCGTTGTTCTTGGCCTTGTCCACGGCGATTTGGCCCAAGGCGATTTCCGACTGGCTGAAGAGGGCCAGCATCGAGGCAATGTGCCCCTGAATAAAGGCGTTGCGGGCCGCCATGGCGTCTTGCATGCCGCGCCCTTGCATGCCCTGCATGCCGCCGGCCTGCCCGCCACTCCAGTCACGCTGCATGGTGCCGGAGCCTCCCTGCTGCGCCCCCGACTGGTAGCCGCCCTGACCGGATGATGAATCCTGGGCAAGGCAGATCGCCGGCACGCATAGAGCCACTACCGCCACGAGACACACAATGTTCCTCCACATAACTCCGTCCTTTCGTATTGCTGGTGCAACCAACCGCCAACTAAGCGCCCACCATGGACGCGTTCGGGCAAGAAGCAAGCAGGGTGCCAAACACCACCGGCATTCCGGCGAATGGTTGTAAGCCACTACCGGACGGTTGCTTATCGCCGATGGATCGAACAGACGGCGGCGGCGGCGGGAGCCGTTTCCGGCCCAAAGCATGACCGCTGCTCGGCCGCTCTGATTCGTCGGCGGGCAGCGGCGTAGGGCCCGCGCGGGATTTCTCGCGAGGTGGTCTCTTCCGAACTCGCTGAAAATAGTTGACAGCCTACCCCTAACGGGTAAGATTGGGGGCATCTCCTTGGTTCGGCAGCTTTGGTCGGTCCTAATCTCTTCTGTACCTTCACCCCGTTCCGTCGGAGGACGCTACTAATGGCCGAGGCAAAATCAGGGCAAATCGTCAACGTGATGAAGGAAGAACGATTGTTTCCTCCTCCCCAAGCGTTTGCGGCAAGAGCCCGAATTTGTTCCCTAGAGCAGTACGAGAAGATGTGGAAGGAGGCGGCCGAGGACATCGAAGCCTTTTGGGGCAAGATGGCCAACGAACTCCACTGGTTCGAACCTTTTCACAAAGTACTGGAGTGGAACGAGCCGTTCGCCAAGTGGTTCGTCGGCGGCAAGACCAATGTGTCATACAACTGCCTCGATGCCCATCTCGATTCACCACGGCGGAACAAGGCCGCCTTGATTTGGGAAGGCGAGCCGGGCGACGTCCGCGTCTACACTTATGAGATGCTGCATCGCGAGGTCTGCAAGGCGGCCAATATGCTCAAGAAACTGGGCATTGGCAAGGGAGACGTGGTTGCCCTCTACATGCCGATGGTCCCCGAGTTGGCCATCGCGATGCTCGCCTGCGCGAGGATTGGCGCTGTCCACTCGGTGGTGTTCGGCGGTTTCGCCGCCGAGGCCATTGCCGATCGCAACAACGACGCCAAGGCCAAGTTGATCATCACGGCCGACGCCAGTTGGCGGCGGGGCAAGCAAATTCCGCTGAAAGCCAACGTCGATGCCGCTTTGGCCAAGTCGCTCACCGTGCAGAACTGCATCGTCTACAAACGGACCGGCTGCGAAGTAACCATGGAGCCGGGGCGCGATTTTTGGTGGCACGCGTTGATGGCCGACGCCTCGGCGATCTGCCCTGCCGAGCCGATGGACAGCGAAGCGCCGCTTTTCATCCTTTACACGAGCGGCTCGACGGGCAAGCCGAAAGGCATCAAGCACACTACGGCGGGCTACAACCTCTACACCAAGAAGACGACGGAGTGGGTCTTCGACGTCCGCGACGATGATGTGTACTGGTGCACGGCCGACATCGGCTGGATCACCGGTCACAGCTATGTGGTCTATGGTCCGTTGGCGGCCGGCGTGACCAGTTTCATCTATGAGGGCGCGCCCGACGCGCCGCATCAGGGCCGCTGGTGGGAGATGATCGAGAAGTACAAGATCAACATCCTCTACACCGCGCCGACGGCGATTCGCACCTTCATTAAGTGGGGGGACGAGTGGGTCGACAAGTACGACATTTCCAGTCTGCGGCTCTTGGGCACGGTCGGCGAAGGGATCAACCCCGAGGCCTGGATGTGGTATCACCGCAAGATCGGCGGCGAGCGCTGCCCGATTGTCGACACCTGGTGGCAGACCGAGACCGGCGGCATCATGATGTCACCACTGCCGGGTTCGATTCCGACCAAGCCGGGCAGTTGCACGAAGCCGCTGCCGGGCATCATTCCCGAGATTGTCGGTGAGGACCGCAAACCGGTCCCGACCGGCGCCGGCGGTTGGTTGACGATTACCAAGCCCTGGCCCAGCATGCTCCGCGGCATTTGGGGCGACGACGAGCGTTACAAGACCCAGTATTGGAGCGACGTGCCGCACAAGTACCTCTGCGGCGACAACGCCCGACGTGATGAGGACGGCTACTACTGGATCATGGGGCGTATCGACGACGTGTTGAACGTGTCGGGGCACCGCTTGAGCACGATCGAGATTGAAAGCGCGTTGGTCAGCCACGAGGCCGTGGCCGAAGCGGCGGCCGTCGGTCGTCCGCACGACGTCAAGGGGGAGGCGGTCTCGGTGTTCGTCACGTTGGCCTCGGGATTTGATCCGTCGGAGCAGTTGCGAAAGGAACTGAAGAACCACGTCCGCACCGAGATCGGCGCCTTGGCCGTGCCCGACGATATCCACTTCACCGCGGCGCTGCCGAAGACGCGCAGCGGCAAGATCATGCGGCGGTTGCTGCGCGATATTGCCGCCGGCCGGCAGACGGTGGGCGACACCTCGACGCTGGAGGATTACAGCGTCTTGGCGCGGCTGAGGACGGAAGAGGAGTAAGGGCGAGACAGTTGATTGAAACCATGCAGCGGTGTGCTACCCACCAAGGTGGCACACCGCTTTTCTTGGAAATCGAGGATGGATGATCCACTCAACAGCGAAACGGCAATTACCAAGCGGCTTTTCGCGATGTCCCGCGGATCCGTACGTGGACGTTCGCTGCTGCGTGTTAGCCGATTTTGGCTGTTTCTTTCTTCAATCAGCTTCGGTCTAGCAATGGCCGGTCTTTTTGCAGTCCCCTTTCTCGCCTTGGCTGTCCTAATATCCCTCCTGAGTGTGCTTGTCCTTCCAACGATGGTCGTGATTGGCCTGGTTTCTTTATGGAGCAAGCGAATTGATGCAACAGGCTTCCTGAGACTGCTCGGCATCAATGCCGTAAACGCACTCATTCTTATCGCCACCTTGGGCCTCATGGCGCTACTCAGCAATCACTAGCAATCACTTTCGCTGTTGGTGTGCCGGCGAAAGCATAAAGAACCTCGATCTAGCGCCTTTGCGCCTTGGCCAGAGCCCTGTTTTCGAACGGCGAAAGAGGCAGAATCGGTCGAGGTGCCCTGAGTCCTATCAAGTAAGGAGCTAGAGACGCGAGACGCTCAAGTAACCCGACCAGGGCCGTTTTTGAAGGGAAAAGGGGGAAGCCGACGGAACGTTACCTTGGGCGATCCACGCTTCCGGAACAATGATCCAGAAGCAACAAATTCCTCTACGGTTCAGGCAAAATTCCCCGGTTCCCTTCTCCCTTTCTTCTCAATCAGGGACAATAATGGAGTACCGGAGCCGCCGGTACGCGAACCGACCGTTTTCCGTGTGAAAAACCGGCCCGGGATGGGCCCGTCATGTCCGACGCCCCGCTGCCTGACGACAATTCCTATGCCGCCGAGAAGGTCCGCTCCTTCCCGCATGCGCCCGGTGTGTACTTGATGAAGGACGAAGCCGGGCGGGTGATCTATGTGGGCAAGGCCAAGGATCTGCGATCGCGGGCGGGCAGCTATTTTCTCAAAGCGGCCGCCGAAGACCCCCGCACGGCCAAACTCGTCCTCGAAATCCGCGACATCGACTACCTCGAGGCCGAGAGCGAAATCGACGCCCTGTTGATGGAAGCCCGATTGATCAAGGACATCTTGCCGAAGTTCAATCGGGACCTCCGCGACGACAAAACCTTTCCCTACCTGGAAATCTTCACCCACGAAGACTATCCACGCGTCCGCTTCACCCGCGAACCAAAAGCCCGGGGCACTAAGTTGTACGGCCCGTTCGCCAACCCTCGCGGGCTGCGGGGCGCCATTCAAGTGCTGCAAAAGGTCTTCAAGTTCCGCACCTGCGAGTTGGACATTGACGAGAACGATCCACGGTGGCGATGGTTCCGGCCGTGCTTGCTACATTCGATCAACCAGTGCACGGCCCCCTGCAACTTCCGCATCTCCAAGGAGGAATATCGCAAGGACATCCGCCGATTGCAGCGATTCCTCGAAGGGGGTAAGAGGGCGCTTCTAAAAGACCTCCGCGATGAAATGGCCACGGCCTCGCGCGAACTGCGATTCGAGGAAGCCGCCCGCCTACGTGATGAAATCCAGATGATCGAGTCGCTGGAGGACCGCGGGGAGTTGGAGACGCACGTGCAGCCGGAAGTGTTTCCCATCGACCCGAAGCGCGGGCTGGCTGGCTTGCAGAAGGTGCTGCACCTGGACAGCCGGCCGCGAACCATCGAAGGCATTGATATTGCCCACACTGCCGGCACGGACACGGTGGCCTCGGTCGTGCAATTCATCGATGGCCTGCCGTTCAAGCCGGGCTACAAGCGGATGAAGGTGCGCGGCGTGGAAGGCCCGGACGACACGGCCAGCATCTATGAGGTGGTCTCACGGCGTTTCGAGCATCTTCTGCGGGAGGGCGAGATGGCGCCGGACATTTTGCTGATTGACGGCGGCAAGGGCCAACTGAGTGCGGCCTTGGCGGCGCTGGCAGCGACGGGCATCCCTCGACAAATGGTAATTTCCCTGGCCAAGCGCGAGGAGTTGGTGTTTGTCCCCGGTGCCGACGAACCGCTGCGACTTAGCCGGCACAGCTACGCCCTGCGGCTGCTGCAATACGTTCGGGACGAAGCCCATCGCTTTGCCCAGCATTACCATCACCTCCTGCGGAAGCGGTCGCAGTTGGGAGAGTGAGGGCGAGGGAGGCAGGAAAAAGCTCCGGGAAGGCGAAGCGGTCGACGAAGCCTTCTTCTGCCCCGTCCCCGACAACGACCTCGCCTTCCCGGTCGGGAGAACCCGTGGCAGTGTTGCAATTAGTAGGCCATTGCCTCGCTGGTGAGCGGCAAAATTCTCTCCCGGACGAACTCGGCGAGCGTCGTCGAGGTGGTGGTTTCCGACGATCGGGGCTGAGTCGCACGTAAGCGGCCCGAGTCCATCGCGTCATACAACTCCAGCAAACCGTCGGCGGCGTTCTCGCTTGTTCCCTGGGCGATCATCAAGATCCGCGCACGACGACGATCGCACGCTTCGTAGGAGATCTTCCTCCCCAAGGCCTGGCTGACGATTTCTGCCACTTCTTCAAAGCTTAGGTCGGCCGGCCCGTGCAACTCGCGCACCGAGCGGCCGAGCCAGTCCTGGGTGGCCAGCCGGGTGGCCGCCACGCGTCCCACATCGCGGGTGGCGATCATCGGATAGCGTACCGTGGGCGACAGGGGCAAGGAGATCTTTCGCGCCGAGCGAATCAGTTCCAACTGCCACAGCAAGTTTTCAAAGAAGTAGCCGGGCCGCAGGTGAGTGATGTTGTCACAAACGCCATCGAGCGCTACTTCGACATCGTGCAGGCCGTTGACCACGCCCACACCGGTACTCTGGTCGGCGCCGACTGAGGACAAGTTCACGATCCGGCCGATGCGATTCCAGTGGATGGCCCTGACCGCCGCTTGCGCAAACCGGTTCTGCATGGCGCGGACGTTGTCGGAGCCGTACCCCGGCGGCGTCACCCAGAACAAGACATCGGCGTCACGGGTGACGCGGGTGAGGAACTCGCCGTCGTCCTGAGGGCCGAGGGCCAACTCCGCGCCGCGTTGAATGAAGCCGCGGAGTCTTTCCGTCCGCCGCGCGAGCAGTTTCACTTGAATGGTGTCGCCGAAATCGAGGAGGAAATCGGCGGCCGCGCTGCCGACGTGGCCGGAGGGAGTGGTCACGGCGATTTTCATGGGAAGTCCCTTTCCAACGGCCCTCGAACTAGGATGCCGAGCCCCGTTTTTCTAATTCTAGATGGGGAGGGCCAAGGTCAATCCCAGCAAATTCCTGAAGCAAAACAACGGAGCGGCAATTAACCAGCGTTAGGGGGCCCGGATTTAGGCGCTGAGGGTTGGGTCGATTCTCCGCCATTACCTTCGCCGCATGGTATTGCGCGGAGGGTGAAAAGGCGTGATTTTTCCGGTCGGGGGGATTGTCAAAACCGCTACGACCGCTACACTCAGGAAATCATTTATGTGGGTTTCCTGCCCATTTAAGACCTTTGCTCAAGTTTATTGCGGGCTGGCTGCCCAGACTATAGAATTAAGCGATCTGTCCATGTCCTTGCGTTTCCAGGAACTCGAAACTCACCGCTGCGGCGGAAACGGCGATGTCCGAGATTCAAGAGTTTCTGATCGGCGAATTCCAGCGCACGGTGGACGACCGCTTTCGTCTCTCGATTCCCAACGAACTGGCCGACTCGCTGGCGGCCGAATCGCCGCAATGCATCCTGGCCAAGGAGCGACCGGGTTGCCTCAGCCTCTGGAATGCCTCACTGTGGCAGGCGCGGCTGAACGAGGGTGTCGAGTTGGTCAAACAGAAGATGCGAGCCGGCAAGCTCCAAGAACGGGTTGCCGAAGTGCAACTCTTCGGCCGGTTGCTATCGACGCGTCACCGCGCGGTGCAACTGGCCGGACGGGGGCGATTGGTCATTCCCGAGGGCTTTCGCGAGTTCCTCGGCGTGGAGGCGGGGGGCGAGGTGCAAATCCTCGGCGCCGCGGTGTGTGTCGAGATCTGGCAGCCGGCTGCCTGGCTGAAGTATCTCGAAAGCCGGATGCCGCGCTTCCGTCGGCTTTTCGATCAACTTTCCCGTTGAGGACGGAATCTTCGGCAGCGTCCTTAAAAGTTCGGCGGTGCGCGCAGGGCCGCGAGCTTTCTCAACGAATCACGAGCGTACGTTCCATGCTCGGCCTGGTGGATCTCCCGTTTATAAACCACGGCGGTGTTGCCCGGTCGGAGCTGCAAGTCACCAGGAATGGGCATATCCGCGGCGCATGAAGCGCCCGCCCGTTCTCCCCAGGCCGAGCATGGACGAGAATATTTTGATCGTCGGCAGCGACACTCACCGCAGGACGGCTAGGAAACCGGGTTGACCTGCACGTAAGCCATCCGAAGCTCGTGCAGTGCCGCTTCAAAGTCCTCGCTCTCTTCCGGCGTCCGATTGCCCTCGGTCTTCTGCTGCAACATGGCCAGCAGGTCGATGAAGTGTTTGGCCTGCTGAGGACTGACTTCGGCCTTACCGGTCAAGGGATTGGGCATTGCGCCCAAGGCCATGCTAGCTTGCAGATAGAGGGTGCTGACCAGGAAACTCAACGTTGCTGGCGGCATCGGGCCGTGCTCGGCGCGGTCAGCCTCTTCGGCAGTCGGGGCCGGCTGGTCTGACTGTTGGCGAGCGGCTTCCTTTTCGGCCTCGACTTGGCTCTTCCAATCCTCGTCAATAATCAATTTCTTTTCAGGCTGGTTCTCGGCGCTCATCACGATCTCCTTCGCTAGGCAAGTAGCGGCTCCCGCACCAATACGGATCACGCCTGGTAGATGGCCACGTTGGCATCACGCGCCCGAATGCTTCCGCACCGCTGCGGCAACAAAACCGGCAAACAGCGGATGGGCCTTTGTCGGCTGGGACTTGAACTCGGGATGGTACTGCACGCCCACGAACCAGGGGTGGTCGGGTAATTCAATCACTTCGACCAAGGCTCCATCCGGGCTGGTACCGGCAAACTTCATTCCGGCCGTTGTGAACTGCTCACGATAGGCGTTATTGAACTCATAGCGATGCCGATGACGCTCGGAGATCGACGAGGCACCATAGCATGCGGCCGCTTGGCTGTCGGCGGCCAAACAGGTCGGCTGAGCCCCCAGTCGCATCGTTCCGCCCTTATCGGTGATCGTTTTCTGCTCGTTCAGCAGGCAAATCACCGGGTTCGGCGAGTCTTTGTCGAATTCGGTGGAATTGGCCCGTTCCAGCCCGACCACGCTACGGGCGAACTCGGCCACGGCGCACTGCATTCCCAAGCAGATGCCGAAAAAGGGGATGCCGCGTTCGCGGGCGAAGCGGATGGCTTCCACCTTGCCCTCAATCCCCCGTTCACCAAAACCGCCGGGCACGAGAATGCCGTCGACTCCGGCCAGCAACCGCTCCGGCCCCTCGCGTTCGACGGCCTCGCTGTGAACGCGTTGGATGCGAATCGTCGCCCGGTTATGCACTCCGGCATGGTCCAGGGCTTCGTAGATTGATTTGTAAGCGTCGCGATGCTCCGAGTACTTTCCCACCACAGCAATGCTGATTTCATGCTGGGGATTGCGGAGGCGATGGAGCAAGTCGTGCCACTTGTCGAGATTCAGTTCCCCGGCTTTCAGACCCAATTTCTTGACGATCAACTCGTCGGTGCCGTGCTCGACCAGGCTCATCGGCACTTCATAGATCGAAAAATCCTTGTCTTTTTCCTCGATCACCGCTTCCAGCGGAACATTGCAGAACAGGGCAATCTTTGCTCGATCGTCGCGACTGAGCGAACGTTCTGTACGGCAAATCAACAGGTCCGGCTGGATACCGATCTGACGCAACAGGCCGACCGAGTGCTGGGTGGGCTTGGTCTTCAACTCCGCGGCCGCTTTCAGGTACGGCACCAAGGTCAAATGGATGTAAAGGCAGTTTTCCTTGCCCACGTCGAGGGAAAACTGACGGATGGCCTCAAGAAATGGCTGACTTTCGATATCGCCGACGGTACCGCCGATCTCGGTAATAACCACGTCGACACCTGGGGTGGCCGGCTTCGCCAACGCGGCTTTGATTTCATTGGTGATGTGGGGAATCACCTGGATGGTCTGCCCAAGATACTCGCCGCGCCGCTCTTTCTCGATGACGGAAAGGTAGATTTGGCCGGTTGTGTAGTTGGAATGGCGGTTTAACGGGCCATTGGTGAAGCGTTCGTAGTGTCCCAGGTCGAGGTCGGTTTCACTACCATCATCCAGCACGTAGACCTCACCGTGCTGGTAGGGGCTCATCGTTCCGGGGTCGACGTTGATGTAGGGATCGAGTTTCTGCATCCGGACCGACAGACCGCGTTGTTCCAGAAGCATGCCGATCGACGCGCTGGTAAGTCCTTTACCCAACGAGCTAACAACGCCGCCGGTCACGAAAATATGCTTGGTCATGAGAAAATGCCGTCCTGATGGCTCTTGCACGAATACCTGCTCGGGGCTGGACGGCCGACGCATCTTAGCGTCACTGTGGCAGCATTTTGCGCCGCGCGACATCTGCTCCGCAGGCCGCACGGGCTGCCGCACTGCCGACCGCCGTCCGTACCAAACCTTTCATTGTAAAACGCAGTTGGGGAACGCGGAAGTAGCCACCTACGGGTGGAGACAAAAACCTAGCTTGGCAGGGAATCCCCATTCCGTCGATCGAATCCCCGGCGACCGGCGTCGTCGCTCGGAGTCGACAGATTCCGCGGTGGACACAACGGACCGGCTTGACGCGCGGTGGCAGGGAGCATTGTAATACGGACTTCCAGCGCCTCCGCCCCCCCCTGCCGAAGTTCCACTTCGCTCCTATTATGCCCGATCACGACTGGCGTCCGCTGTACCCGTTTCCCTCCCATCGCGTGACCATTGGTGGGCACGGCTACCATTTCATTGACGAAGGCCAAGGACCGGTGTTGCTGATGGTCCACGGCAATCCCACCTGGTCGTTCTACTGGCGTAATATCGTCCTCGGCCTGCGGGACCGTTTTCGTTGCATCGCGGTAGATCACATCGGCTGCGGATTGTCGGACAAGCCGGGAATCGCGAAGTACGGCTATCGATTGGCCGACCGCGTGTCGGACTTGAACCGCTTCATCGAAGCCCTCGATTTGCGTGACATCACGCTGGTCGCCCACGATTGGGGTGGCGGCATCGGAATGGGTGCGGCGGTGGCCGCGCCCGAGCGATTCCGCCGTTTCCTGCTGATGAACACGGCGGCCTTTCGTGCGCCGCGATGTCCCTGGCGGATTCGCGCGTGCCGGATTCCCGGTTTTGGACCGTTGGCCGTGCAAGGGCTAAATATGTTTGTCCGCGCCGCCCTTCACTCAACCGTGCACAAACCCGAGCGAATGACGCGGGAAGTGCGTTCGGGATTTGCCGCGCCGTATGGCTCGTGGCGTGCCCGCGAGGCGGTGCTCCGCTTTGTGCTCGATATTCCGATGCGAGCCTCGCACCCAAGCTACCAGACGCTTCTCGACATCGAAGCCGGGCTGGCGCAGTTCCGGCAGCATCCGGTGTGCTTGATCTGGGGGATGCACGACTGGTGCTTCACGCCGCAATTTCTGGACAAGTTCCTGGAATTCCTGCCGCAGGCGGAGGTCCACCGCTTACCCGAAGCTGCCCACTACGTGGTTGAAGACGCCCACGAAGAAATCGTTCCGCTGATGGTCGATTTCTTGGCGCGGCACCCGCTCGAAGACGGCAATTGAGCCGCAGACAGGGAACGTCGTGCGTCCAACCAATGGGAGGCAGGTACGCTCTTGAGCCCAGATCCTCGGGCGTTATTTGCCCAAGTCCAGTGAGCTATCCTTGGGGAGTGCCGCAATCGCGGGAAATTGCCAACGCTTCCTGCCTGTGATAACCTGAACGCGACAAACGGCCATTCGGTTGGCCGTCATCCTTTCTTCATCTGCAATTGGTCCTATTTCCATGCCGACGCTTGCTGTTTCAGCCGTAGCACGTCCCTTGGGCGCCGTGGTGGTCTTTCTTGTCGCCAGCCTGATCGCTGCCACATCCGAAGCGGATGTCGCTAGCAACGCGGCGATCGAACCGGCCATCCAAAAGGTCTATCCGGCCTTGGTCCGCATCTACGTGGTTACTGAGGAACCAACCGGCGGCCGGATGCACCGCAATCGTGCGGCGGGCAGTGGTGTGATCATCTCGCCCGACGGCTACGTCGTCACCAATCATCACGTGGCGGGGAATGCCATTCGTATGACTTGCACCTTGGCCGACGGCCAAGAAGTCGACGCCACGCGAGTGGGCACCGATCCGCTGTCGGACATCTCGTTGTTGAAACTCAAGCTCGAAACCCGTAAGAACCCGCTTGCACCGCTGCCTTTTGCCAGTTTCGGCAACTCAGACGAGCTCCGCGTCGGAGATGTGGTGTTGGCCATGGGCAGTCCACTATCGATCTCGCAGTCGGTCACCCAGGGGATTGTCAGCAATACGCAGATGATCGCCCCACGCGCCATGTCCGGACACTTTCGCCTGGATGGTGAGGACGTTGGTCAGATCGTCCGCTGGATTGGCCATGATGCGATCATTTTTCACGGCAACAGCGGCGGTCCCTTGGTCAACCTTCGCGGGGAGATCATCGGGATCAATGAACTGGGCCTCGGCTCGCTCGGCGGCGCCATCCCCAGCAACCTGGTTCGCAATGTCGTGGACCAGTTGATCAAGAGTGGGCGGGTAAGCCGCAGTTGGATCGGCGTGGAATTCCAGCCCCGATTGAAAGGGAGCCCGGACCACACCGGCGTTCTCGTCCGTGGGGTCATCGAAGGCTCGCCGGCCGCCGCCGCGGGCATCAAGGCTGGAGACCTCGTCCTTCGCATCAATGGCCAGGAAGTGAATGGGGAACTGCCCGAGCACATCCCCTTGGTCAACCAAACGGTGTTCGCCGCGCCGGTGGGAAAACCGCTCGATATCGTGTACCGTCGCGAGGGCAAAGAACAACAAGTCAAGATCGTTACCGAGCAACTCCAGCGGGCGCAGGCCGAATCCTTGGAACTCAAGGAATGGGGGATCGCCGTCCGCGACCTCACTCGCATGATGGCCCTGGAGCGACGGCGGCAATCGACGAAAGGGGCGTTGGTCGAGTCGATCCGTAGCGGCAGCGGTTCGGCAACCGCCAAGCTCCCGCTGCAGTCCGGCGACATCCTTTTGAAGGTCAATGGCCAGACGATCGAGACGTCGGAAGCCTTGAAACAACTTACGGCGAAGATTCTCGAAGAAGAATCGGGACGTCCCTCGGTACTAGTGCTCTTCGAGCGTGACACCAAGCAGATGCTTACGGTCGTCAAGCTGGGGCGGGAAGAGAACAAGAACCGGCCTGCCACTGCCAACAAGCCCTGGTCGAGCCTGGCGACGCAGGTGCTGACGTCCGACATTGCCGAGTCGCTCGGAATGCCGCGGCAGCGTGGGGTTCGCGTCTGCGAAGTCTTCAAGGGACACGCGGCCGAGAAGGCGGGGGTGAAAGTGGGCGACATCATCACGGCCATCAACGGTCGGGAGGTGGATGCCTCACAGCCGGGCGACCATGATCTTTTCGAAACCCGCGTCCGTCGACTCTCGGTGGGCAGCGTTGCCACGGTGAAGATCCTCCGCGACGGCAAGCCCCTGGAAATCAAATTGCCGCTGCAGGCTCCCTCGCTGAGTGACGAAAACGCCAAGCGGTTCACCGACAGCGACTTTGAATTCAGTGTTCGCGAGGTGAGCTTCAACGATCGGATTGCCGAGCAAATTCCGGAGGACTTGGCCGGGGTGCTCGTGCAACGGGTCGAAACGGGCGGTTGGGCCTCGCTCGGCGGCCTGACAGGCAACGACTTTTTGATGAGCGTCAACGGCAAGCCCGTCGGGTCGATTGCCGAACTGAAATCCATCCTCGACCAGATACGTCGCGAGAAGCCGCGTCAAGTGGTCTTCTTCGTGCGTCGCGGTATTCACACGCTGTTTTGCGAGATTGAACCGGACTATCGTTAGTTGGAACGACCGCCCCTTCAATATTTTGACCACCACAAAGACTGTTGAATTATGAAGACGTCGCAAATTGCCACGCTATTCTGTCCTCTCGTTTTGTTGGGACTGCTCGGCAGCCCAACACTAGCCCAAGATAGATCGATTGCCGATGCGGCACGAAAGACCCTGCAAACGTACGAAAAGGCGGTCATCACCCTCGCCGCCGTGATCAAAATTGAAGCCAAGGGGCTCGACGGCTTGGATCGCGAGCAGAAGACGCAGTGCGTGGCTCAGATCATCGATTCCAACGGCTTGGCAGTCACGGCCTTGTCGAACCTCAGCCCGCAAAGCACGAAGATTCGCGTCAATCGCGGCGGCACTCCGCAGACAGTCGAAATCGACTGCCAGGTTCAGGAGGTCAAGTATCGCTTGACCGATGGCTCGGAGGTGCCGGCTCGCGTGGTACTCAAGGATCCGGACCTTGATGTGGCGTTTCTCGCCCCGATGAAGCCGCTCGACGAACAGACGCTGCCGAAAATCGCTGCCATTCCCTGCACGGAGTCGACTGGCCCGATCCAAATCCTCGATGACACTTTTATCATCGGTCGCATGCCCGAGGACTTCAATTACCGGCCGATCTTGCGGATTGGCCGCATCGAGGCCGTTCTCACCACCCCGCGCACCTGCTACTTGAACAGTTCCAGCGGCGTGGGCACTGTGGTGTTTGATCGCAACGGGAAGATGGTGGGCTTGCTCTGCCGTTGCGTGAGCGGTGACGGGAGTGAATCACGGACGACTAGGTCGTTGTCGTTGATCCTGCCAGCCGCCGAAATCGTCAAGCTTCTGCCCCAGGTGAAGGACGAGATGAACAAGTTGGCCGAAGAGGATAAGAAGGCCGAAGCGGAGAAAAAACGGGCGGCGGAAAAGAAGACCGAGACTGAAAAGAAGGCCGACGCCGACAAGATGCCGCAAGAAGAGAAGAAGGCGGCGCCAAGCGAAACTCCGGCAACCAAGTCGGAGGAGCTAAAGCCTGCGGCGGCACAATGAGGGCGGGGACGATTCCATGGCCGATTTTCATATTCGCATTTGTGGCGACGATTTCTGTTTCTCCGCCGCCCATTTCATTACGCTTGGGGGATACTGTGAACGCCTCCATGGCCATACCCACCGCGTCTCCGTTGAACTGACCGCCGCGTTGGATGACAATCAATGCGTCGTCGACTTCGTGGCCGTCCGCGAGATTCTCAAGAATCTTCTCGGCGGGCTCGACCACCACGTGTTGCTGCCGCTGCAGAACCCGGCGATGTCGATCGAGACCGATGACCGGGAAGTGGAGGTTCGCTTCGCGGACCGCCGCTGGCTTTTCCCCTTTGACGATTGCATCCTGCTGCCGGTGGCGAACACCACTGCAGAGTTACTCGCCCAGTACATTGGCCAGAGGCTTCAGGAAGCACTTCGGGCGAATCTGGGCCTTTCGCCTTCCGTACGCGTCGAGGTCAGCGAAGGGTCGGGGGCCTCGGCCATCTGCCAGCTGCCCTAGGCTCGCTTCAGGCTCGGCAATTTAGGTAAGGCGGGGATCAGCGAGCTTCGCCTGACAGGTCTTTCGACAGAAGGGGCTAATTCCTTCTTGGGAAACTGCCGATAAACGGACACGTCTAAGCCCGCGCCAACCGCAGGGACGCGTTGTCCATGGCCGTCGCCGATCTTCGCAAAGCCGCCGTCTTTCTGCTGAGCCTGCCCAAGCGACAGGCCGAGGCCTTGCTTAAGCGTCTGCCGCCTATGTCGGCACAACTCGTCCTGCGGGAGATGGCAAAGCTCGGCCAACCGAGTCACGAAGAGCAGCAGGCGGTGCTCCAGTCTTTCGCCGACCGCTCGCGAGCCGAGGCGGCTACGCCAACCAAGCGGCAGCATCCGTTCGACTACCTGTTCGGGATGGAACCGGACGAACTGCTGACGATTTTGGGTCGGGAGCATCCGCAGACGATCGCTGTGATTCTTTCGTATTTGCCGGCGACGCAAGCGGCCGAAGCCCTCGCGGGCCTGCCCACGCCGCTGCAAACGTCGGTCATTGGCCGCATCAGCTCCTTGCGAAACGTAGGCGACGAGATTGTGCAGGCTGTGTCCGACGCGCTGAGGCAGCGGGTTTTTGGCCAAACAAACACACCGAAGATCGACCGCGGCCTCAACAACGTGGTAAAGATGCTCAACGCCATGCAGCCTGCCAAGGAGCGTCAGTTGCTGAACGTGATTGGGGCGACCGACCCAGATCTCTTGGCAGAAATCCGCTGTGCGATGTTCGGTCCGGATGTGGCCGCTTGTGGGCAATGGTCGCCGCTAGCGGCCGCAAGCTAGACGTAGTGGGCCGACGTGCCGTCGGCCGCTAAACGGGATTGGCAACTCGGCCGCTAAACGAGCATAGCTTCACAGCCGCTAAACCGGCGTAGCGCAATCCGCTAGATAGACAATGCACCTTGGCCTGCCCTACGGGCATCTCGCAATCCGTTACTGCGCGCGCCCCTTCCGCCGGCTTGCCTCTCGGGTTAGCATGTCTTGATTAGTTTTTGCTTGAGAAAACCCACACGGGCGAGTAGGAAACGATGGCCGTCACCCCGATGATGAGACAGTACGAGGAAGCGAAGCGGGCGTGCCCCGACGCGCTGCTGCTGTTTCGGATGGGCGACTTCTATGAAATGTTTCAGGAGGACGCCAAGACGGCCGCACGGGTGCTCAATTTGGCCCTGACCAGCCGCGACAAGGGGGAAAATGGGGTGCCGATGGCCGGCTTTCCCCATCACCAGTTGGAGAGCTACCTGGGCAAGCTGATTGCGGCCGGCTTTCGGGCGGCGGTCTGCGAGCAGGTCGAAGACCCGAAAACGGCGAAGGGGCTGGTGCGGCGTGAAGTGACGCGAATCGTCACTCCCGGCACGGTCACCGACGATGCTTTGCTGGACCCGCGAGAGAGCAATTTTTTGGCCGCCCTTGCCCCAGGCGATTTAGTCGGTTTGGCGTGGGTCGAGCTTTCGACGGGACGGTTCGTGGCGGCGGCGTTTTCACCGCGGCAATTGCCGGATCAACTAGCCCGCATCGCCCCGGCCGAATGCCTGCTGAGTGAGGACCATCCACCGCTGCCGGCCCATTTGAGCGAGCGGATGATGGTCACGCGACGGCCGAACTGGGCCTTTGCGCAGAGCACCGCCCGCCAGGCGCTGGCGAAGCATTTTGGCACGGCAACGCTGGAAGGTTTTGGATTCGGCGAAAACCCGGCCGATGATCAGGCAATCCGCGCCGCGGGCGCCATCCTGGACTATCTCAGCGAAACCCAGAAGAGTTCGCTCGATCACGTCGATCGGCTGACGCCCTATCACGCCACGGGCACGCTCGAGATCGATGAATCGAGCCGACGCAGCCTGGAAATCACACGAACGATACGCGACGCTCGCCGCGAAGGCTCGTTGCTGTCGGTACTCGACCACACCGTCACCGCGATGGGCTCGCGACTGCTGGCCGACTGGGTGGGCAATCCGTTGACCGACCTCGCCCGCATCGATGCACGACTGGATGCGGTAGCTGAGTTGTTGCGCGACCAATCGCTATGCGACGAACTACATGAGTCGTTGCGACGGGTTTACGACGTGGAACGATTGCTGGCCCGAGTGGTCACCGGGCGGGCTAGTCCGCGGGATTTGAACTTCTTGGGGCGGACCTTGCGCGGGCTTCCTGCGATCAAGGCGAAGCTGACCGCCCGGCAGAGCAATCTGCTTGGCGAATTGGAAGGCTGCATTGATCTTTGCCCGGAGTTGCGTGCCACGCTTGAAGCGGCCTTGGCTGACGACTGCCCGTTGGCCAGCAATGACGGGGGCTTCATCCGCGAGGGCTACAGCGCGGAGTTGGACAATCTTCGCGAGTTGGCCCAGGGGGGCAAGCAATGGATCGCCCGCTACCAGGCCCAAGAAGTCGAGCGGACCGGCATTTCCACCTTGAAGGTTGGTTTCAACAAGGTGTTCGGCTACTACATCGAGATCACCAACGCCAACCGGGAAAAGATCCCGCCGGAGTACATTCGCAAGCAGACGATCAAGAACGCCGAGCGTTACATCACGCCGGAACTGAAGGAGTATGAAGACAAGGTTTTGACGGCCGATCAGCAGGCCAAAGAACTCGAGTACCGCTTGTTTGTGCAGCTTCGCGACACGGTCGCCGCCGAGCGCCGACGGATGCAAAGTACCGCGGCGGCGCTGGCCCAAGTCGACGTGCTGGTGGGTCTGGCCGGTCTGGCCCGACAACGGAATTACTGCCGCCCCCGGATCGTCGAGGAACCGGTCCTGACGATCGTCGACGGACGCCATCCGGTATTGGACGTGATCGAGCCGGAAGGCAAATTCGTGCCGAACGATATCGATGCGGGTGGCGAACGGGGCTCGATCCTGCTGATCACCGGTCCGAACATGGCGGGCAAGAGCACGTACATTCGTCAGGTCGCTTTGCTGACGTTGATGGGCCAGATCGGCAGTTTCGTTCCGGCAAAAGAGGCCACGATTGGGATCGCCGACCGCATTTTCGCCCGCGTGGGAGCGAGCGACGAATTGACTCGCGGCCAAAGCACGTTCATGGTCGAGATGACCGAGACGGCGCGGATTCTCAATACGGCGACTGCCCGAAGTCTGGTGATTCTCGACGAAATCGGTCGCGGCACGAGCACCTATGACGGGATTTCGCTGGCTTGGTCGGTGGTCGAGCACCTCCACGACCACGTTGGCTGCCGGACGCTATTTGCCACCCACTACCATGAGCTGACCGACCTGGAGAAATCATTCCCGGGGATCAAGAACCTGAACGTAGCGGTCCGTGAATGGCAAGACGAGGTGATTTTCCTCCACAAGATCATCGAAGGGTCCGCCGACAAGAGCTACGGGATTCACGTGGCTCGACTGGCCGGGGTGCCGCGCGAGGTGATTGAGCGCTCAAAGGAGATTTTGGCCCAATTGGAGGAAGAACACCTCGACGCCGAGGGCCGGGCGAAGATTGCACGGCCGGTAAAGCCGGCGAAGAAGACGCATTTGCAGCTCACCCTGTTCGGGGCGACCGAGCATCCGATGGTGGACGAACTGCGGCAGTTGAATCTCGACGAGATCACGCCGCTTGCGGCCCTGCAACGCCTCCAACAGTGGCAGCAGTCGCTGGCCAAGGACAAGGGCGGCTAGGCTTGGGCCGACGCACTGTCGGCCGTTGAACGGTCCTAATGCCACAATCGGTTACTGCACCGGGCAAAGGTGTTCGCATTGCAGGCCGACCGGCGGCGGTTTACAATCGGCCTTTTTACGTTTCGCCGCCTTCCCTCCTTCACCCCATCATGTCCTGCCACTGCGATTGTTCGTCGAAAGCCTTCGCCCCCATTCAACCCGAAGTCTGGTCGTTGGACCCCAAGGTCACGTTTCTCAACCACGGCTCGTTCGGCTCCTGTCCGAAGCCCATTCTGGAGCGGCAACAGCAACTTCGTGCGGAATTGGAGCGCCAGCCGGTGGCTTTTTTGGTCGGCCGCTTGACGCCATTGCTTGACGAGTCGCGCAACATCCTTTCCGATCTGATCGGGGCCGACCCGGCCGATATGGTGTTCGTGCACAATGCGACGGTGGGCGTCAACAGCGTGTTGCGGTCGCTGGAATTCAAGCCGGGCGACGAAATCCTGTGCACGGTGCACGACTACAACGCCTGCCGCAATGTGGCCCGTTATGTGGCCCAGCGGAGCGGCGCGAAGATTGTCGAAGTGAACGTGCCGCTGCCGGTCGCTTGCCGGCAGCAGGTCGTCGACGCCGTGCTGGCCAAGGTCACGCCGCGAACTCGGTTGGCGATGCTCGATCACATCACAAGCCCGACGGCCTTGGTATTTCCGATCGAGGATCTTGTGCGGGAGCTGAACCAACGAGGCGTCGACACCTTGGTTGATGGCGCTCACACCGCCGGCATGCTGCCGTTGGATTTGAACACACTCGGGGCCGCGTACTACACGGGCAATTGCCATAAATGGCTTTGCACGCCGAAGGGGGCCGGGTTCCTTTGGGTGAGACGCGATCGCCAGGAAGGCATCCAACCGGCAACCATCAGCCACGGTTACAATAAGCCACGACGGGGATACTCGCCGTTTCAGGACGGCTTCGACTGGCCGGGGACGTGGGACCCGACGCCGTGGATCTGCGTGGGGGATTCGATCCAGTTCATCAGCAAGCTACTGCCGGGCGGTTTGCCGGCCTTGATGAAGCGGAATCACGACTTGGCGATGCTGGGGCGCAAGATTCTGTGCGAGCGGCTAGGTTTGACACCGATCGGCAACGAAGAGATGCTCGGCTCGATGGCGGCGGTGATCCTGCCGGACGAAATCGGCCGGCGTCATTCGATGGGACAAATGGCTGGCGACGCCAATAACGGCCTGCACGACCAGTTGCTGGCCGAGTTCAACATCGAGGTGCCGGTGATGTGCTGGCCGGCGCCGCCGCAGATGGTATTGCGGTTCTCGGCGCAGGCGTACAACTACCCGGCACAGTACGAACGGCTGGCCGACGCGGTGAGCCGGCTGAAGTAAGAGGGGCAGGTCTCCTAGCGGCCCATTGAAGAAGTGTGCCACTGCTTCGCCACGTGGCACTCTCCTTCGCAGCCCGATCGCCAATGCCACCCCGCCGGAATTGTCTGGCGACACGGTGGCAAACATCAGTCTGCATCTTGCTTCCACTTCCGCAAAAATTCGTCGTAGTACTTGCTCGTATTATCCAATATCTGCTGCTTAATGGCCTGGGTATTTTCACTCCGCTCAAGTCTTTCGAAATGTTTCCAAAGGTCGCTAGTGTCGGTCCATGTATGCAACTCGCCATCTTCCTGGCGGAACCACACAATTCCAGGGTCGTCAGTGCTACCAGGAAGCACAAGCCATGTTTCGCCCGACAAACAGACCTTGCCGGTTGGTGCGCCATTGTGGTCCCGTATGACTAAATCTTCACGAAGGCGAACAATATCATCTACACAGAGTCCACACTGGTACGTTTGAACATCGCCCCTCACAACGAGTTTCCACTCGCTCTCCGGTCGGGCAGCTTTTCTTGCTCTCTTCATAGTCTTACTGTCAGTCGAGGGCGGCACTGGCAGAGCCAGCACTCGTAACTTGCCCTACTTTGGAGTATTCAGCGGGCTGCTAACTGCTGAGACTCGCGGCGCCGGTGGTGCGGGCGACTTTTTCGGTGGCCACGCCCGAGTCGATCGCCGCCTGGGCCACCGCCTTGGCCACGTCGACCGCCGTTCGCTTGTCGAACACGCTGGGGACGATGTAATCGGGGTGGATTTGATCCTCGGGAATCACGGCGGCAATCGCCTGGACCGCGGCAATCTTCATTGCCTCGGTGACACGCCGGGCGCGGACATCGAGTATGCCGCGGAAGAGGCCCGGGAAGCAGAGCACGTTGTTGATCTGATTCGGGTAGTCGGAGCGGCCGGTCGCCACCACCGCAGCGTGTGGCATGGCGGCGTCGGGGTCGATTTCTGGATCGGGATTGGCGAGGGCAAACACGATCGGGCACTTGCCCATTTGCTTGACGTCGTCGACGGTGAGCACCTTCGGACCGGAGACGCCAATGAAGACGTCGGCGCCACGCACCGCGTCGCTCAGCGTGCCGGAGACGTTGTCCGGGTTGGTATTCTCGACGATCCATCGCTTCACCGGGTTGCCATCGACGCCGCGGTGCCTCCCGAGAACGCCCGTTCGATCGCAGAGGATGATGTTTTGTCCACCCATCGACTTCATCAACTTGGCGATGGCAGCTCCGGCAGCGCCGGCGCCGGCAATCGCGACGCGAATGTCGCCAAGCTTCTTATTGACGATTTTCAGGGAGTTCTGCAAGGCGGCCATGGCGACGATCGCCGTGCCGTGTTGATCGTCGTGGAAGACGGGGATCTCCAGTTCCTCAATCAGCCGGTCCTCAATTTCGACACAGCGTGGCGAAGAGATGTCTTCCAGATTGATGCCGCCGAATGTGGGCGCGAGCCGGAGGCAGGTCTCGACGATCTCGTCGACATCCTGGGTGGCGATGCAGATGGGAAAGGCATCGACGCCGCCGAAATCTTTGAAGAGCATGCATTTGCCTTCCATCACCGGCATGGCGGCTTTGGGCCCAATGTTGCCCAGTCCCAGCACGGCCGAACCGTCGCTTAGCACGGCGACGGTATTTTTTCGTATGGTCAGCGAGAGACTAAGGTCGGGATCGCCGGCGATTGCCCGACAGACCCGAGCAACGCCCGGGGTGTAGACCATCGACAAGTCGTCGCGGGTCTTAATCGGCGCCTTCGATTTGACCTCGATCTTGCCGCCGTGGTGCAGGAGAAAGGTGCGGTCGGCAACTCGGACCACGGTCACGCCGGAAATCTCCCGGACCCGATCGGCAATCGCATCGGCATGCTCGTCGTTGGATGCGCTGACGACGAAGTCGCGAGTAATCTCGTTCTTCTCGATCCGGACAATGTCGACCGAACCGATCGAGCCGTTGGCTTCACCAATCGCCGAGGCAATGCGTCCCAGAAAGCCGGGGCGGTCGGAATAGCGAAGCCGAAGGATGAAACTGTACGAGGCGCTGTAATGACTCATGGTGCCTGGGGTGCAAAAATGATCCCGGCTAGGTGCCGAGTGGCAAAGTCCGGTTGCGGTCGTCCCTGCGTCGGGGTGAGCTATCGGGGGGAAAACACGATCTTACCGCGCCTGGGCGAAGGGCCACAATAGGACCGGAGGCGGTTGGCAGGGAGCAAAGAGGGCCACGGCCGACCTTGGTCAAGCTACGCCCCGCGCTGTGCAAACAGGCCGATTTCCAGGGTCATCAGGCGTTCGACGAGTTCCCGAGGCGTCTGGGGGCGTCGCAACGGTTCCTTGGCCATCATCCGTCGCACCAAGGCGATCACTTCACGGGGCAATTCCGGCGCCAGGCGGGTCAGATCCGGGACGGCCGCCTGTTGATGTTGTGTCGCCAGATCGGCGAGGTCCTTGGCCGGGTAGGGCACACGTGCCGACAGCATCTGGTACATCACCACGCCCAGACTGAAGATATCGCTACGGATATCCGGACGGAGGGCCGAGGTGAGGGTCTCCGGCGCCAAGTAATGGCAGGTCCCCATGATCGGCCGGTCGACGGCGGAGCCGAATTCATCGGAACGACGGGCGAAGGAGAAATCAATGAGCGTTACGTGGCCGGTTGGCGAAAGATTGATATTGGCCGGGGTAAGATCGCCGTGCATCCACCCCGCCTCGTGCAGGGCAGCGAGCCCTTCGGCAGCCTGCCGAGCAATCCAGGCCGTGCGCAGGGGGTCGAACTGTTGCCCGGCGGCCAGGCGTTGCTCGAGGGAAGCCCCTTCCAGCCACGGCATGACCAGCAGCCGCGGGGGCTCGAGGACATGGGCGGAGAGGATGGGAACGAGGTGGGGATGCGCCAAGCTTTGGCCGACCAGCGCCTCGCGTTGCAGCAGTTCGATCGCGAGTGGGTCGTTCTGCCATTCACTGCGCAGCATCTTCACGGCGTAGGCGGCCGCTTGATCGCCGTTGGAGCCGGCTGGTTTGGCCCGAAAAACGCGTGCCAGGCTTCCGGCGGCAACGAATTCCAACAAAGCCCACTGTCGGACATGGCAAGAGTGCTTGGCCTTCGGAACAACCCAAGCACCGCCGACGTTGCCGGTCGATAGCAGTTGCGTTTGGGCCATGCAATGCGCCGGATAAGGGTGATCGAGCGAACCAGTTTGGGTCGAGGAGGCCGCCTATCGATAGCATCGGTTGCGATCGGGCAGCAAGTTGAAGTTAGCTTGACAGGCTTCGCCGGCGCGACACAATGACCGAAACCTGAGCAGCCTGATCTTTAGTGAAACCGATTCGAAGCGAGGAATTTCGCATGAAACCTGACTCCTGGCCTTGGTTTTTTTCGGGCTTATCCCTTCTTATTGGGGCCCTTGGCGCCGTCGGATGCGTGAAAGTGATGCAAGGGAACGACAAGGAGGACGAACGATCGTCGGCCGTGAAACCGACGCGAATCGAGCGCTACGGCTCGGTGATTGGCCTTCGGCCGGAGAAGAAGGACCGCTACAACGAGTTGCACGCCAAGGCCTGGCCGGAAATCAACGCGATGATCAAGAAGTGCAATATTCAGAACTACTCGATCTACGAGACCGAGTTGGACGGGAAGCTGTACTTGTTCAGCTACTTTGAATACGTGGGCGACGACTTTCAGGCCGACATGGCACGGATGGCGGCCGACCCGAAGACGCAGGAGTGGTGGAAGGAATGCGTGCCCTGCCAGATTCGTCTGCCCGACACGCCGGAAGGGGAACATTGGAAGACGATCCCCGAGGTGTACCACCTGGACTAACGTGTCCGGTTCGCGGAGGTCATCGTTTATCCTCGCTGCAAGCGGGCAAGAAACTTGACGCCACGAGGACCAGGCTCCACAATTGGTGGGGGCAACGCACGACGAGATCCGCCGATGGCTACTGCGACCTCGCCGAGCACGAGTCTCTCGACGGCGGAGAAGTTTTGCCGGGCTTTCAATTGCCGCTTCGGAGGCTGTTTGAGAAGCTCGACCAGTTGTCGCTCTAAATAAACCGCGTAAAACCGAAGGCGTTGCCAGAGTGAAAACCACGCAATTGGTCGGCGGTCTACGTCCGCCGCCATCGTTCGCTATTGTGTGGTCCTATTTAGTCTTCCGCCCCGTTGGTGCCGTAGTAGCTCTCCACTGGCGGCATCGGTTCGGCGACGCCCGGCAAATCCTCGGAGTACCATTTTTCGAGAACGGCCCGCCAATGCGGCGGCTGGGTTACGGCGACAAAGGCGTCGCGCACTGCCTGAGACTGTGGATGCAATCGCGCGTACTTGATGCCGAACTTTCGCATGACTCGGCAGGAACGCTCCGGGCCATAGATTTCTTCGGCCAATCGATAATGCTCGGCGATCACGTCCCGCTGCTGGAAGACGCGGGGCGGGGGCAGCACGACGCCGGCCGCCAAAGCACGAACTTGTTGAAAAATCCAGGGGTTGCCGATCGCACCGCGGGCGACCGACACGCCGTCGACGCCCGTCTCGCGCAACAAACTCAGGCAATCAGCGGCGGTGAATAGGTCGCCACTGCCGAGCACAGTTCGATTTCCGGCATGCCGTTTCACATCGCGCAAGAAGTCGCGAGAACTGCTCCCCTCGTACCGTTGTCGCACCGTGCGGCCATGGACGGTGACGGCCACTACGCCGCGTTGGAAAGCGCCATCGAAGATAGCGAAGAAGTTGTCACGACTTGCGGGGCTATCGTCCATGCCGCGCCGCATTTTCACGGTCAAGGGAATCTGCGGCGGCAGGGCGTCGCGAACCCGGGCGACGATGGAGAGGGCCGTCTCCGGATCGCTGAGCAGAAATCCACCCCGGCAGCGGCCCAGAACCTTTTTCACAGGGCAGGCGAAATTCAGATCGATGACGTCAAAACCGGCTTCGACCAGTTTCCGCGCGGCCGGTGGAAATTCGTCGGGCACCGCACCCATCAATTGTGCGCCACAAGGATGCTCCTCGTCGGTGACCTTCAAGAAACGCTTCGCCTTGCGGCCCTTCGTCACGTTGACGATGAACTGGTCGAGCATCACCTCACAGACGGTGTACGCCGCGCCGTGTCGCCGAGCGATGACCCGCATTGGCCAATCGCTGTAGCCGCTCAACGGCGCCTGGACGACGGGAAAATCCAGCGTCAGCGGTCCAATTCGTAGTTGTGGCAGCGTTTCGATCATGGCCGGCACAGAAAGTTCCATCGGCGAGCGAAAGAAGGCAGAAATTATACTGGCTCGATGGCCGGCGGCCTATGGGCGATTCGTTCCGCCGGCCGGAACCCTGTGTCGGATTTAAGTCAGCACCGGACAGGAATCGAACCATTCGCGGTACTGGCGGCACATCCATTCGATGGACGCCGGCGGTCCCCATCCGCCCGCCTCGTAGAGACTGAGCGGCGGTAGACCGCGCTGTTCCCAGCCTTGCTGGATCGGATCGACAATCTTCCAGGCCAATTCGACTTCATCGGCGCGAGAGAACAGGCTGGCGTCACCGTGCAGGATGTCTAGCAAGAGTCGCTGATAGGCTTCGGGCATCCGCCCGGTGAATCGATCGCGGAAATTGAAATTGAGGTCGGTTAAGCGAAACTTCATGCCGGCATCGGGGACTTTGGTCTGAAAATGGACCTGGATGCCTTCGGCCGGCTGTACCTGGATCACCAGCCGATTGGATTCGAAGGGCGTTCGCGGCCCCGAGGCAAACATCATGTGCGGCACCTGGCGGAACTGAATGACGATTTGCGTCGTCAGGCAGGACATGGCTTTGCCGCTGCGCAAGAGGAACGGCACGCCTTGCCACCGCCAATTGTCGATGTTCAGGCGGATGGCGGCGAAGGTGGCCGTTTGGCTGTCACTGGGGACGCCCGGCTCGTCGCGGTATTTGCGATACTGGCCGCGGACGGTTTCGGTGGCGACTTCTTCGGGCTTGATCGGGCGCACCGCCCTGAGGACCTTGACCTTCTCGTCGCGGATCGAGTCGGCCTCAAATCGGGCGGGGGCCTCCATGGCGGTGAACGTCATCAATTGCAGAAGGTGATTCTGGAACATATCGCGAAGGATGCCGACCGAATCGTAGTAGCCGGCCCGGCGTCCCACAGTGAGATTTTCAGCCGCCGTAATCTGCACGTGATCGATGAAATTGCGGTTCCAGATCGGCTCGAAAATCGCGTTGGCAAAGCGCAGCACAAGAACGTTCTGCACCGTTTCTTTGCCGAGATAATGGTCGATGCGATAGACCTGATGCTCGGCAAACACCTCGTGAACCTTCCGATTCAGTTCCTGAGCGGAAGCGAGGTCCGTGCCGAACGGCTTTTCAATCACGACGCGTCGTGAGCCGTGGTCCTCGTTGGCCAGCCCAGCTTCACCAAGCTGGGCGATCACTTTGGCGTAGAGTTGCGGGGCGATTGAGAGGTAATAGACTCGCTCAACGTTCGTCCCGCCGTCAAGCTGATCGAGGGCGTCGCGGAGTTTGGGGAAGTCCTCGACGTTCTCGATGTCTCCGGGATGGTAGAAAATGGACGCCGCGAACTGCTGCCAGAGATCGCGGTCGAACTCCTTGCCCACGAACATAGCCGCGCTGTCGGCCAGTCGGTCACGCCAGGCTTCATTGCTGAAAGGAGTTCGCGAGAAGCCGACAATGCGAAGATTGTCCGGCAACCGCTTCTTACGGTGCAACTCGTACAGTGCCGGGATCAGTTTGCGACTGGTAAGGTCGCCGGAGGCGCCGAAGATCACAACGGTGTGCGGCATGCTCTTGCCCTTTTGACTGGTTTTGGGCGATGAAATGATCGCTGCAGCGGATTTTGCGAAGGCCGGTCGCTCACTTGTTCCTTAAACGATTCTCGACCACGACGGCCGCGTTGCGGCGTGCTCCGACAAGTCGCGCGCGCCAGAGGGGCGAATGACGGAAATGACGGCGAAAGGTCTCTTCGTCCATCGACGCCACGTGATCCAAATCGATGGGATTCATTCCCTCGCCAGGCAAGAACGCTTCATTAGCCGTTCGCGGCGTCTCTCGATTCCAGGGGCAAACCTCCTGGCAGGCATCGCAACCAAAAAAGCGATCGTCGCAGCCGGCCCGCAGCGGTTCCGGAATTTCGCCACGGTGTTCCACGGTAAGATAGCTGGCGCAGCGGCGAGCATCCAATTGGTACGGTTCGCAGAGGGCGCCGCTGGGGCAGGCGTCGATGCAACGGCGACACGAGCGGCAATGATCGTCCACCAACGGTTCCGCGTATTCGAGTTCTTCGCTGGTCAACAGACCGGCCAGAAACAGCCAACTGCCGAACCGTTGATTGATCAGCATCGCGTTCTTGCCGATCCACCCCAGGCCGGCAAGCCGGGCAAACTGACGTTCGAGCAAGGGAGCGGTGTCGACCACGCCGCGAACAGCGGCCGTCGGCACGAGTCGACGGAGGAAATCGCCCAACTGACGCAAGCGAGGGCGAATTACTTCGTGATAGTCGGCGCCCCAGGCGTAACGCGAGACGCGTCCTTGATTTCCCGCAGGCGTGACGGGCTCGACCGTCCGGTAATTCACGCCCAACATCAAGAGACTCTTGGCGCCGTCCAGCAGTCGGGTTGGATCACGGTAGTCCTCAAGACGATCGGTGAAGTACCGCATTTCGGCATTGAAGCCGTTTGCCAGCCAGGCTTCCAGATGCTGATAGCCGGGTGTGGGCGCCGCCGGCGTGGCCCCAACCAGATCGAAGCCCAATCGCGTCGCTTCTTCCTTCAACGCCTTGGTGAGTCGGGAGGGATCCATAACAGCCAGGGCCAGAGTAAGGAAGTTCTAGACAGTTATCACCGCAATCCGCTCTTGCAGTCTATAAGGCTTCGGCACTTTTGTTCTCGTCGGATGCAGATTACAATCGTTATTCGGCACGATCAAGAACGCTCAGGAACCCTCTGGTATGCGATACTCGCTTCTTTCTTGCCTGTGCCTGCTGCTATTGTGCGGGTGCGGGCCAGAGTTATCGAAACAGGACTTGGGAACCGTCGTGACGGAATTGCCGAAGGTCGAGGGGGCCGACCAGCCTTACCGGATGCCCCAACTTGGCCCACCTTCTGAGGCTAACCCTGGCCCTAGGCCAGGAAGATCTCGCTAATCGGCAAATTTTGCCGCGTCCTCCGGTTCAGGGCATTGCCATTGGCGGGGGTGCGGTTATGATGATCACGTAGATAAAATGGCCTCTTTGGACGAAAGGGGGTGTCTGCGTGAACGCTCCTCATCGGTTGGCGGGACTACTACTAATGGCGGTCGCCTGTGTGGCGTCCAACGCGTTCGGTCAGACCTGGGGTGATTTCTGGCCGAGCTATTTTGGCGGATCGACCTATTCCACCGAATCGGTGCCCTACTACGCCCTGCACCCGCCGGTCTATTACAGTTTGCGCGTTCCTCGGACGTACGGCTACAGTCCTTACGCCTATCCTGGAGCGGTTTTAACACCCGGCTCGGTCGCAGGCGGATGGGTTTCGGATGACTACGCGTGGGCGGAGAGCGACGAGGGGAAGCAAAGCCCCAAGCCTCTACGGATCAACAATCCCTTTGTCCGGCAGGGGGAGAAGGGACCGACGGCCAGTGCAGCGCCAACGCGATCGCCCAAGGTGATCTACCCGGCCCGCCTCGCCCAGCACAAGAAATAGTGTTGGGCCGGCGAAAATCGCCCTGGACACAGCCTTGAAAAACGCTACCCTATCGGCCCCATGGACCGATGCCGAAAGCGCAATTCACGGCGGAGCGCGTCGCGTTCGGAGCGAGCTTCGATCGTGAGGGTTGGTGCTTGGTCTTTACCAAGCGTGTTTCTGATGATTTCCGCGGTGGTTCTGCTGGCTGGCTGCACGGCCACACCGCCTGCGAATGACCCATTCTTCGGCCGCACGACGATTCCCCCGCCGGCGACCGGCGCGGCTTGTGGGCAGATGCCCGACCCGTATTACCAAAACCCGCCGGGTGTCCAATTGCCGGCCGGGCAAGCGTCCGCTCCACCTCCGTATCTTTCACAGCCTGGCGCGCCCGCGGCGACCGTCCCTCCCGGAGTGCAGTTGCCTGCCCAACCGACCGCGCAGGGATCGACTTCGCCGGTCCCCTATCCGTCACCGGTACCCTATGCTCAGAACCAGGCTGCAACGCCGCCGGCTTCGTTGTTTCCGGCGGGGCAATCCTCCACCTGGACGTCGCCGGCAGCTCGCGTGAACTCCTCGGCCGGGGCAGGCGTGGCGCCCAATCTTCTCGCTCCCCGACCGCAGTCGACCGTCCCGCGCGGACGCGGCTATAGCGCCCCCAACGCGTCTCCCTACAGTTCGTCGGCGCCACCGTTTGTTCCGTCGGGAGGCGCGGCGACGCCTTCGACCAATCCGCCCGGAAATATGCCTGGTCCTCTCCCTTACAACTCGGGCAATTCCTACGACAGTCGCAACACCCCTGTGCCGCCGCCGACTCCGAATAGCTCTGCGGTGTCGATCCAACCGGCCTCTTCAAGCGGGCTGAATTGGGGGCGTGCCGACGATCGAATGCCGCGGCCGGTGGACAACGCGCCTCGGTATGGTGCGGGCACCTCGGCACCCGCGTTCACGCAGACTCTGCCAGCGCGTGCCGGCAGCGCGCCGTCGCCGGCAATCGATATTTCCGACCTGCCACGGGCCCGATAGCCTGATATACTGGCAGAGTTGGACATCCTGCCCCCCATCGGCCTGCGCGCGGTACAATTGCGAAATAGGTGAATGACTGTGAGCGACATCCTTCGAGGCGTGGAAGCCCGTTTTGCCGGTCTTGCCAAGGGCATGAACCGGGCTCGGCTGTCGCGCTGGATCTCCCTGCTGCCGAAGATCGCCGCGTTGGAACCCGAACTGCAGAAACTGGCGGACGACCAGATTCGCAAGCGCAGCCTGTCGTTGCGCTATCGGGCCAAGAGCGGCGAGCCCTTGTCGCGACTGCTGGTCGAGGGTTATGCCTTGGTGCGGGAAGCCGGACGACGGGCGCTCAACATGCGGCACTTCGACGTGCAGTTGCTGGGCGGCATCGCCGCTTTCAATCGCTCGATCATCGAGATGCAGACGGGCGAAGGCAAGACGCTCACGGCAACTCTGCCGATGTACCTGCACGGGTTGATGGGGCGCGGCTGCCAGTTGGCTACGGTAAACGACTACCTCGCTCGCCGCGACGCCGACTGGATGCGGCCGATCTACGAGATGCTTGGCATGAGCGTCGGCGTCATCGAAACCCAGATGTCGCAACCGCAGCGGCGCGAGGCGTATGCCTGTGACGTCATCTACGGCACGGCCAAGGAGTTTGGCTTCGACTTCCTCCGCGATCGTCTGCTGCTGCGACGGATTGGCGAAGGCCAGACCGATTTGCTCGGCGGTATGTTGGGCAAAGGGCAGGGAGCCAACAACGAAAAACCGGTGCAGCGCGATCCCTATTTCGCCCTGGTCGACGAGGCCGACAGCATCCTGATCGACGAAGCCCGTACGCCGCTGATCATCAGCGCCCTGCCGACGGATGAAGAGAAGCTGGCGGTGGAATGCTACAAGTGGAGTTCTTCGGTTATCAAGGAATTCGTCGAGGACGAAGACTACGAGTACGACCATGAGAAGAAGACGGCCGAACTGACCCGCGAAGGCCGCCAGAAAGTCCGTCTCTTGGCCAAGCCCGAGGCGATGGACAACGTGGGCATGGTGAACATCTATCAGTACATCGAGCGGGCGATTCTCGTCGATCGCGAGTATCATCTCGATCGGCAGTATGTGGTCCGCGACGGCGAAATCGTCATCGTCGACGAGTTCACCGGCCGCCTTTCCGAGGGGCGGAAATGGCGCGACGGCATTCATCAGGCGGTCGAAGCGAAACAAGGCGTCGAAGTCACCGTGGCCACGGGGCAAGCGGCCCGGATCACCGTGCAGGACTTCTTTCTCCGCTACGAACACCTGGCCGGCATGACCGGTACGGCCATGGGCTCGGCCGGTGAACTGCGCCGCATCTATCGCTGCAACGTGTTGCCGATTCCGACCAACCGTCCGGCGATCCGCAAGCGGCTGCCGGACCGCGTTTTTGGCACTTCCGACGAGAAGTGGAAGGCGGTCGCTGAGGAAGTTTACCAACTCCATGCCGAAGGACGTCCGATTCTGATCGGCACTCGCTCAATCGACAAATCGGAGTTGCTGTCTCAACTGCTCAACGAAAGGGGCATCGAGCACCAGATTCTCAATGCCAATCACATCGCGGCGGAAGCCGACATCGTTGCGGACGCAGGCCGGCGCGGCCGGGTGACCGTCTCGACCAACATGGCCGGCCGCGGCACCGACATCAAACTGGGCGAAGGCGTACACGAGCTTGGTGGCTTGCACGTCGTTTGCACGGAAATGCATGATTCGAGCCGTATCGATCGCCAGTTGATCGGCCGCTGCGGACGCCAAGGGGACCCGGGCACCTTCCGGCAATACTTGGCGTTGGACGACGATCTGCTTCTGGCGGGCCTCGGCCCCGATAAGGCGCGGAAATACAAGGAACTGGGCGAGAACGGCTCGGGTCCGTTCGATCACCTCGGCCGACTGTTCCGCAAGGCGCAGAACAAGGTCGAGAAGCGGCATTTCCGCCAGCGCAAGTCGCTGATGTACTTTGAAAAAGAGCGGAAGAAGATGCAGCGGCAGATGGGGCAAGACCCGTATCTCGATACGCCGGGTTAATTGTCGCGGCACGGGTGAGGGGGTAAAATCGATCGTCTTCAGCGCGCGTCTTACCCTTGAGCACGAGTACCATGTTCCCCACCACTCGACTTCGCCGTCTTCGCTACCATCCGGCCGTCCGCGAACTAGTTCGAGAGACTCGTCTTACGCCGGCCAACTTGATTCTGCCGCTTTTCGTGCGGCCCGGGACTGGCATTCGTGAGCCGATTCGTTCAATGCCGGGCAATGCGCAGATGTCGCCCGATGAGCTGGCTAAAGAGGCAAGGACGGTAGCGGCGCTGGGCCTTGGCGGCGTGATCCTTTTCGGCATTCCGGAGCACAAGGACGCCCTCGGGAGCGACGCGATGAGCGATTCGGGCATCGTTGCCCAGGCGATTCGCGCGGTCAAAGATGCCGTGCCCGACATGCTTGTGATCACCGACGTCTGCTGCTGCGAGTACACCGATCACGGCCACTGCGGCGCGCTGGGCAACTCCACCGGGCGGGTCGATGTGGAGAACGATCCGACCCTGGAACTCCTGGCCAAGCAGGCGCTGATCCACGCAACGGCCGGCGCGGACATGGTCGCCCCCAGTGGGATGATCGACGGCATGGTTGGGGCGATTCGTCAAGGATTGGATGGGGCCGGCTTCCAGCACCTGCCAATCCTGAGCTACGCGGCCAAATACGCGAGCGGGTTCTATGGTCCCTTTCGCGAGGCGGCCGAAAGCGCTCCACAGTTCGGCGACCGCCGCAGCTACCAAATGGACCCGGCCGCTGCGGCCGAACAGGCGATGCGCGAAATCGAGTTGGATTTGCAGGAGGGGGCCGACCTGATCATGGTCAAGCCGGCCCTGGCCTATCTGGACATCATCTATCGCGCGCGGGAGCGGTTCCCCGGCGTGCCGCTGGCGGCCTACAACGTTTCGGGCGAGTTCAGCATGGTCAAGGCGGCCGCGGCCAATGGCTGGCTCGATGAAGAGCGCATCGCCATGGAGTGTCTGACTTCGATCCACCGCGCCGGGGCGTCGATCATCTTGACATATTGGGCCAAAGACGTCGCCCGCTGGCTGGCGGGGGGCCGTTAGCTCTGATGGATATGTCGCCGCCCCAAAACGCCGTGTTGGCCTCATCGTTACCGTTTGCCGTGAAGGGAACGACGGCCGTGTTGGACAAGCTAGCAGCGGCGTTTATTGGAAAGCCCACTGACAAGTTGACACTCCATCGTTTGCTCTCAGCGATTGCCCTTGGCGTCGTTCTAATGACGGGATGCTCAAAGAAGCCGCGTATCGCCGTGAACTGGGCAAAGGCGGAACTCGGAATGGCACAGGCTGAGGTCAGGAGACTTTTTGGGGAGCCGACGACGCAGCGTGGGCCAGCTGAGGTTCACGGTGAAGGCGACTCGGAACCGACTACTGCAGCGGCAGCGGGACTCGGGGCGTTCTTTTTCGGAGGGCTTGAAGAATGGTGGGCGTACGAGCCTCCTGACTTCGGGGATCCGGCGATCAGCAGGGATCAGGAGAACCAACGAAGGGCGGAACTCCTCAGGAAAATGAAGACTCTGCCAGAAGAGAAACTGAAGACTCTGTCAGAAGATGAGAGGCGCAAGCTTGAAAAGTCTGCGGAGGAGTTTGCGCGAGGCCTGTTCGGTGGTCCGTCGGATGAGGCATTCGTCGTCTACTTTGATGCTCAGGGCCGGGTAAAGGGGCTGCGCGCACCGGCCACCGGCCCTTACGCAAAGTACATAAATGCCGGCAGCATTCCCCAGCCCGCAGAAGCCAAAGACTCCCAGCTATAGGTTCTCAGTCCTCGGGAAGCACGCCCATCGTCGCCGGCGATGCCTCTCGATCAGAACGCAGAGGACGGCACGATTTGTCCATCGGCCGAGGCCATCAACCGATCCCACACCGACATCGGGTTGCTGGTAATGTCGATGAAGTCGCTGATCCAGTGAACGCTTCCATCGCAGAGGGCGATGAACACGCCGTTGGCGTGGAGGCTTCGCGCGGTTTGTTGATTCGGCGAATGTTGATAGCAACTCATCCCCGCTTTCGCCACTCGGGCGGCGCCGCCGAAGGCCGCATGAAGTTGCGTACAGCCGGGCGTATTGTCGCCGTCATAACCGGTTCCGCAGAAGTTTGGCCCATTGGCCGTGCCATCTTGCTCCTTGCCATGTGCCCAGAGGCTGCTGCTGGCGCTGCTCATGGCCCAGACGCCGCGGGCGTCGTATTCGGTCAGTCCGGTACGAATCTCGCCAAGCATGGCGGTTTGACTGGTACCATCCTTGATCTCGGCGATGCGAACCGAGCAGTTGCAGCCCATGACGCCGCGGTAGCGGGGATTCCGCCAGCCGCTGCTGGTTGGCCCCGCGCCGTCGTGCCCCCAACTCGGATCCGATTCCATGAACTGCAGAACGGCGTTTGCGGCGTAGTTGCAGCGGCCCCAACTGTCGCCCATGCTGCTTGCCCCGTTGCATTTTGAACCATTGAAATAGGTGCGGTTGTACGAGTCCGTGGGGCACAAGAGAACGGGGATTCTCGCGCTGCGGAAGGTTTGAAAGGAGGGACTAGTAATTGTGAAGTTGTACTCTCCGACCGCGGCAATTTGTCGTTGAAGTTCGTCGTAGAGGCTTTGTTGTTCGAGATAGGGCAAAATCAGCGAGACCCAACTGAGGCGGCAGGTGTTGGACGTCAGCCCGAGGACATTGTTGGAGGGGCTCACTTGGTCAGACCGCCACATGCTGGAGGGCGGGAGCCAACCGGCGGATCGCTCGTAATTGAGAACGGCAAGGGAAATCTGCTTCAAATTGTTCTGGCACTGCAATTTTCGAGCGGCCTCGCGGGCGGCCTGGACGGCCGGGAGCAGCAGTGCCACGAGGATCCCGATGATCGTGATCACGACGAGAAGTTCGACAAGCGTGAAGCCGCGCAGGCCCGCGGAGTGGGCGAATCCGCCGTCAGGGCTCGCCTTGGTCGGCCAGATTGTCTTCATGATGCTCTCGTTGTTCATTTAAGGTTTCCTTCTCCAATCGACGATGGCAGAACCTTCCAGTTCCACCCGGCAGAACATCAGACTCTGGCCGCCTGGCTTTCCACTCTCATATCCGCCATTGAGCACCTCGATCTCCAGCCGATTGGTCCCCGCAACGAAACCGCCGCGAATTTCGAATTCGGTCCAATGGAAGAACGGGCCGAAACCGTGGGGTGGTACGGGGACGTCTCGCCCGTTGAGCCGAATCGCTCGGACGTGGTCGTCGGCGAGGAACCGGCCGCGAAGGACGGCTGTGGCCGGCAGAAAGCCGGTCAGATCGAAACTGGTGCGGAACGTGTAGGTGGTGTCTTCGGGCAGGCTGGGGGCTTCAGCTCGGAGCGAAAGCCATTGCGAGTGGGTGGGCAGGTTGGCGAGGAAGAACCGCTCATCAATCGGCGATACCACAGCCGCCTGCGGGGACCATTTAGGACGGTCGCTCCGTGCGACGATCTGCCAATGCGGATCATGCTCCCCTTCCTTGAGCCCCCGTCCGGTGGAATGCATTGGCAGCATGGCGCGTTGCGGCAATTGGCGCACAAACGGCACCAATGACTTTTCCTTGTGCGACTCACGAAGCGGCTTTTGCCCTTCGGCTACCCTAACGGATTCATCTCTCGCCAAGCGGATTGGATCGCGCCAGCTTTCATTCGCTTGGACGGGCGACACCGCCACGCTTCCGAGGAAGACTTGCGTCCGGCTGGCCCCCGACGCTTCGACTTCCACCCCGAACTCAGTACCGAGGTCGGTAACGACCGCCGTCGGAGTGCGCACGACGAAGCAGTCGGCGCTCGTGCCGCCAAGCCTTTCGCCGGCCAATTTGTTGACGATCCGCGCCGTCAATCGGCCGCGTGACAGGTAGCCACCGTTTGGCGAATCGACGAGGAACGTACAGGGGCCTTCCAGGAGCACCCGAGCGCCACTGGCGTAGGCAATCTCGACCAAGCCTGACTGCAGCGAGATTGTCTGGCCTTGGGAGACGTTTGCCAGTTCCCCGAATTCCCTCGAGGATTGGACGAATTGGCAATCGAGGGCCGAGGTGATGCGGCCAATCGACGGTTCCCACGGATCGGCGGGCAATCGCGGCCTTTTCGCCAATGATGCCGCTGCCGATTCAGCGGCGGGGTGGTTGATGCGGCTCGACCAGGCGATTAACAGAACGATGCCCAGCGCCAAGGCAGCAACGCCGTACGACAGGAGCAGACTGCCGCTGAGCGGGGACGAGGCAGGCTGATGAGGTTGCGTCGCAACGATGTCGAGCGGCGAAACTGGGGCCGCCGTCGGACCGTCGAAGCTGCATTGGGCATCGTGTCCTGGACTCAACGGCTGGTCTTGATCGCGATTGAGCCACTGCAAGTGGGCGTGCAAATCCAGATAGGACACGTAGTACCGTTTGGCCGCATCATCTCTGGCAAGTAAGGTTTCGAGCCGCTCCCAGTCCGGACTCTCCATGGTTTCGTTGCAGACCCGTTCGACTAGTCGGGCCAATTCGCCGTCCACGTTGGGGAGCATGGGCGTGCTGCTCACGGTGCCTCCTCTCGGCTTTCGGCTTGTTGAATGCAGCTTAGGAGGCTACGGCGGATGCGCGCCAAGCGAAGATACAAGGCATTGGGGGTCGTGCGAAACTGCCGCGCGATGATCGCCATCGATTCTCTGCCCCGGTAGCACCGCTCGACGAGTTCCCGGGACATGAAAGCGAGTTTCTGGAGACAGTCGTTCAAGAAGACTTGCCGGCGGTCCAATGTTGGCTGCATCGTTTCGCGAGTATCGGCTAACTCACTGAGCAAGCCTTCGCTCAACAGCGTTCCTTGTCGGGCTTGGGCCCGCAAATAGTTGCGAACCTCGTTGCGAGCAAAGCCATAGGCCCAGGGAAGGAAGGGCTGGTCCGGAATGAACTCGTCCCATTTCTGCCACAGCAACAGGCTGGTTTGTTGAAACACGTCCTCGGCATCCTGCCGATTGGGCAGCAGTGTCACGATGTAGCCGTAGAGACGCGCCTGAGAAAGCACGAATTGACGGGCGAAGTTCTCGTGACGCTGGTTGTCCATCTTCAAGGCCGGCTTTCGGGGGGAGATTCGTCTACTCCTAATTGTCGGAACAAGGGCATTTCTGTTTCCGTCGCCGCACTGGGAAATAACAAGCGGCTGATCGCCGCACCGCAAGCCCTTATGGTATAAGTAGATCGGAAATCATTGAAACCGGAGAAAAGGAGGTCCGCCGAGCCCGTCTTTTTTGGGGGGAGCAGCCGGTGCTGCCGTGAAGCTCGGCCGGTCGCGGTGGCGGCAAGGTAGTGAGCGGCTACGGCCGACCGCGGCGTTTGGCGATCTCATCGCGCAGACGAGCGGCCCGCTCGTACTCTTCGGCCGACACGGCGTCGGCGAGTTGCTCGGCCAGCGTCTTGCCGACACGATACTCTTCGCGTAACGACTCCTTGATCACGTTCAATTGCGCGACCAATTCGTCTTGCTCGAACTGCTCGTCATCGGCGCCGAACTTCAAGAAGACCGTGCGGAGCCGTTCCAGGCCGTTATTGATGGTCTCGATGGCCGCTTCAGCCCCCGATTTCTCCAAGGAAAGCATGGCGGCAGCCTGGATGCGATGAAAGAGAATGAACGGCCGGTATTGCTCGTGCGCCATCGTCCACTGCTGATCGGGCGAATACTCCGCCACAAAATCCATCAGCGCCAAGCTGTAGTCGGCGTCGGCCAAGGCACGGGCGAATTGCCGCAACACCAGGAAGCAGATGCGGCGCTGATAGAACTGCATAAACTCCCGCTCGACTTCCACGCACTGCTCATCGTTGAGCACGAATTCGTCGCTCTGCGCGCGTGCCAGTTCCTGCAGCCATTCCAGGCAATTATCGACCCCGCCGGGATGCTCGCCGTCCGGGCGGCCGGCAACTTCCATTTGCAGCAATCCCATCTCGACGCGCATTTGGATGACTTCGCGGTCGTCGCTGGCCTTGATCAGCCGCGCCGCGATCACGCCCGTCTTGAAGGGCCACTTCTGGAGAATGAAATCGATATCTTCCTGCTCGGACATAGCGCTATCATAGCCGATTACCCCTTTTAGGGACAGGGGTGAGGCACGGGGAGGACGCCTGAAGAAAGGGAAATGGCGGGCGTTTCTTGAGTCCTCGGAACGATTCTTCGGGAGGCCGGCCACAGGAGTTCCCGGCCTGGAATCGCGAGCATGTTTTTCGAGGGTATCAATAGCCGTCCCAACCCCCGGAGCTACGGCCCTGCTTTTTCTCTGCGCGACGGCGTTTGCTCTCGAGGCGACGGCGTTTCGAACCAAGCGTGGGTTTGGTCGCGCGACGGATGGTAGGCGTCTTAGCCGCCTCGACGAGCATCGCCCGCAGTTTTTCTAAGCAATCGGCGACGTTTCGGCCCGCATCGCGAAAACGCTGGCTGACAATCACCACATCCCCTTCGCTGCTAACGCGGTGGCGAAACCGCCGCAGGAAGCGTTGCCGCACTGCTTCGGGAATAGTGCCGCTGAGCATGACGGGCCAGTGCAGCGTGGCTTTGCTGTTGACCTTGTTCACGTTCTGTCCGCCTGGGCCTCCGCTGCGTGCGAAGGTGAAGCTGAACTCCCGCAAAGGTATCTTGAACTCCGGGGTAATCTCGAGCATCGGCGGCTCCCGCAAGACGGACAACTCGAGGGCGTGTCAGTACCAAAGGTTTCGCATCAATGACACCAGCAGTGCGCCGCCGCAGAGGACCGCAACCAGAATGATCCCCGCCGGGACCGTGATGGAATAGCAGCGGCCGCGGCGCTCAACTTCTTGTCGTTTCGTTCGGAAGAACATCTCTGCATCCTTTCGTCGAGCGGGAGTCTGCCTAGCAAGTGCTGCTGTCCGCTTGCGGAAGCGCGCCGGCGATCAACCGCTCGTAGGCTTCCCGGGCATGTTTCAACAACGAACGATAGTCGGCGATCTCGAGATCCTCTCCAAACAATTCGACATCGTAGTAGCCGCAATAGCCGTAGGTCTCCAAGGCTTGGATGATTTCCCGAAGCGGGGCGGCACCTTCGCCGAGTCGGCAACGATTCTGTTCACCCCGGGGCGGCTTGCGACCGTCGCCGAGTTGCACGATGGCAATTTGCGGCACGATGGCTGCCAGTCGCTCGATCAGTCTTGCTTCGTGCCCCAAATGGTAGGTGTCGAGCACCATTTTCACGTGCGGGCTGTTGATGGCCTGCAGCAGGCAAAGGGTTTCGTCCAGGGACGTAAGGAAGGTCCAATCGGCAGCACAGCCGGGATGCATCGGTTCGATGGCCAGGGTCACTCCTGCGTTCGCCGCACGGGGCGCCAATTCGGTCAAGGCGCTGAGGAACAGACGCCGGGCGTGATTGCCGGTGTGCCCGCCGCGCGGCCCACTATAGATCAAGAGCGTCGGGCAATCCAAGGCGCCGGCAATTTGAATCGCTTCGGCCGCGTCCTCGACACTTTCGCAATGGCTGCGGCCATCGCTGCCGGTGAACCCACCGGCCCAAGACAGATGCGAAGGCGTTAGGTGGGCCTCGTCCAAGAGGCGTCGCGCTCGCTCGGTGCCATAGTCGGAAAGCTTGTGGCGCCAAAGGCCGATGGCTGACATGCCAGCCATGGCGTATTCGCGGACATCGTCTTCGAAGGACCAGCGGAAGGTGGTCGTCTCGCTAATGGACAAGCGCGTCATTCCGATGGGTCCCCTTGTCCGTCACGATCCGGATGTTTGTTGTCCGGCGGCACTGCTCGCTGCGGAGCCGCCGGGTTTTCCTTCAGATTCCACGCCACCAACCACCGAGTATCCATCGGCCGCATGGCGAGTTCCTTGCTAAGCCGCTTTTCGAAGTCGGGCATGTGGGCGGCGCCATAGAAGATGGCAATCTTTTTCGGGCCCCCGGATAACTGTTTCTTCAAGACTGCCATCGCTTTCTGATTGCGACCACTGATCAAGGTTGATCCTCGCGGGCCGTCGATGGCCGCGAGAGCTTCCTCGCTGTCGGTGAATTGCTCCGCCAACGCCCGCTTCAGGGCCAAGGCGCGATTCTTGTCGAACAGCGCCATGAGGATTTCCATGTCGTTCGAGCCGCCGGATGTTTTGCTGCGTTTCGACAATTCATAACCGATCATCCGCGCCAGAATGCCAGCCACGCTCTCTCCCCGTTGCCGCATCGAGGCGGCAAACTGTTCGGGGGACATGTCGGCGTGGACCATATTCTTGGGGCGATAGTCAATCTCCTTCAGTTGATACTCCAAGGCCAACAAGTCCTTCAGGCCATTTTGCACGAGGGAGATGGGATTGTTGCTCGGAATGTCGCCGGGCTGAGGCACTTTCAGATTTTCGGGGGCGACAAGTTCGTAGAGAACGACGTCGTAGTTCTCAAACTCACGATTCAATTGACGATAATAGGCGGCGTCGGCGATGTGGATTGCCGCTACCAGGTCCACGGTCGTCCCGGCACCGGTCGGTTTCTTTGCGTAGCGAACGATCGCCGTTTGCAAAGCGGCAGGGCGCTGCTGGGCGTCGCGCACGAGGCGGACGAAGCCATCTTTCTTCTTAGCCCCCTCGTTGTGTTGGGATGCGGCGGGACGTTGCGTCGTGCCGGCAACATCGGGCGGGGCGGCCCGCAGCAGCCCTACGCTGGCAACCATGGCTGCCAGCCACATCAGCGGATAACGCGCGAATGCCATTGGAGCTCCCCTTGTGAGTAAACCCGTTCCCTCAGCCGAAGGAATAGCAACCTTTGATCTACCTTTTCCAGCCGTTTGCTTGGGCTAAGATTTGTAGCAAGCTTCGGGCCGCCTAAGTATAGAAGGCCGCTGAAACCTTGGAAATGTCAGGTCGGGGAACCGGCCCGAGAGGGCTGCTTTTTCGCACGGGGAAACTACGGTCGAGAAATTCTAAGAAAAGCCCTTGCATTTGTCGAAAAATTGGAGATATTAAGAAATCACCGCTGGGCGCAAGCCCGGTGGACGGCTTCTGCAGGTTCCTGCCCCACCTGCGGAGGCCTTTTTTTTGCGCACGCTCGTCTGCCGCCGCCGTCGATTAGCGTACGCGGGACCTATCGCTTGGTTCTGGCGCAACAAAAAAGGCGGCAGCCGTGGCAACAGCTGCCGCCTGGGTCTCTCTGGCAATCCTTTACCCGCCGTACAGCCACTGGACCTTGGCCGTCTCCGTGGAGGCGCCGAAGCTCGAGAAGACGGCTTGGTTGACGCTGGTCGCGCTGGGCATCGTGAACGTGCCCGTCTTCTGGGTCGTACGACCGGTCTTGTCGGTGGCCGAGATCACGAAGCTGTGCGTGCCGGCCGACAATCCCTGGAGGTCGGCGCTGTAGTTGGAACCACCGTTCTTGGCCACATAGGGTCCAAACTGCTTGGTCCAACGTTTGTTATCGATGGTGATCGTCGTACTGGCGATTCCATCCGCGTCTAACAGGTTCCACGAGATCACGGGGGAAACTCCCTGGGTGACCACGACCACATTGTTGACGCTGGGGGCGGCAGTATCGCCGGTTGCACCAGGAATCGTGATCGAGTCATTGTAGGTCTTGGAAGTGCCAAGCTTATCCTTCGCAGTGATCTCGAGCGAGTAAGTGCCAGCGGCCAAACCGTTGAGCGAGGCTCCGTAGTTGGAACCGCCGTTGGCGTCCTGGTACGGTCCGAAGATGCCGGTTAAGGTCTTTTCGCCGATTCGGATACTCGTGCTGGCAATGCCGTCACCGTCGACGACGTTCCAGGTAACGACCCGCTGCGCCCCGGTGGTGCTGGCCACCACTCGGCTGATTACCGGAGCCGAGGCACTGGTGACGTCCTTAGCGGGAACGGCGAACGTGGAAGAAAACACGTTTTCCATGCCCGCCTTGTCCGTAGCCTTGATCGTATAGCTGTGCGTACCGGCGGCCAGCGAGGCGATGCTACAGGAGTAGTTGGAGCCGCCGTTGGTCGCGGTGTACGGGCCGAAAATCGGCATCCGCTGGCCATCGATCTCGATCGTCGTGCTGCTGATGCCGTCGGCGTCGAGCAGGTTCCAGGAGATGAACGGCGTGGGCACGCCGGTGGCCGTTGAGACGCCGCCGATGGTCGGCCCTGCGTTGGTCGAAGTCGCCTTGTCCGGCACCGTGAACGTGGCGCTGGCCACGCTCTCCTTGCCGGCCTTATCTGTGGCCCTGATCGTGTAGGCGTGCGTGCCCGCGGCCAGCGACGCGATGCTGCAGGAGTAGTTGGAGCCGCCGTTGGTCGCGGTATACGGGCCGAAGATCGGCATCCGCTGGCCGTCGATCTCAATCGTCGTGCTGCTGATGCCATCGGCGTCGACCAAGTTCCAGGAGATGAACGGCTTGGCTACGCCGGTGGCCGTCGAGATGCCGCCGATCGTCGGACCGTCGACGTTCAGGTTGAACGGTTCGGCGCTTACCACCGTAAACGAGCTGGAGATTTCCGTGGCGACCCCCAACTTGTCCGTGGCACTGATCGTGTAGGTGTGGTTGCCGGCGGCGAGGGTTCCGAGCACGGCGGCGTAGTTAGCTCCTCCGGTGGGATCCGCGTACGGACCGAAGACCTTGGCGACCACGACTCCGTCGATCTTGATAGTGGTGCTGGCAACGCCATCCGAATCGGCCACGTTCCAAGTCAGGATCAGACGATCGGAGGTGGATAGGACGCCGTCCCGAGCCGCGGCATTCTCTTCGACGACGAGCATCTTCGAGAGGGTTGGCCCGGCATTGGTGGTCACGGCACTGGAGGTGGTCATTCGCACGACCCGATCGAACAAGTCGGTGCCGGCCCCGCTGACATTGGGGCCTTGCCAAGCGATCACGTAGTTGCCCGAGGCCGTCATGCTTAGCGCCGGCAAGGTCTGGTCGCCGATTCGGGTAGCATTGACCCGGTATTCGGGCGACGCCGCACCGTTGGCAAGGAACTGCCGGGCGAAAACTCCGTAATCGTGCGTGGGATTGCTATTGCTCGGGTCGATGTTGTCCTGGCCGAGGCTCGCCCAGGTGACCACGAAGCTACCGTCGTCGGCCAAGCCGACGTCGGGCCGCCACTGGTTGTTGGCGGTGGTGGAATTGGCACGGAATTCCGCAGCGTCGATCGCTGCGCCAGTGGCACGATAACGCCGAGCGTAAACGCCGTAGCCGTTGCCGTCCTGGCCCATGCTTTCCCAGGCGACGATGAAGTCGCCGTCGGAATCCATGGCCACGGCGGGATTCATTTGCTTGTCCAAGGTGTAGGTATTCACTTGGAACTCACCGCCCAGACGAGCGCCCGAGGCATTGAAACGCTGGCCAAAGACGCCCCACTGCCCGTCGCTGCTGGCATCCTGTCCCCAACTCTCCCAAACGATGACGAAGTCTCCGTCGCTGTCCATCGCCACGACCGACTTGTCTTGGCGATCCTGGGTGGTGGAATTCACGCGGAACTCGGCACTGACCGGGGTGCCTTGGACATTGAAGCGTCGAGCGTAGACGCCGTCCCGGTCACCGTCCTGTCCATAGCTGGTCCAAGTAACGACGAAGTTGCCATTGTCGTCCATGGCGACGGAGGGCATGTTCTGCAGGTTCTGGGCAAATTGGTTGACCACGAACTCGCTACCCACGGCGTTGCCGGCCGAGTCGTACAGCCGGGCGAAAACTCCGGAATCGTCGCCGACACCGGGCCCCGACCAAGTGACCACGAAGTTGCCGAAGGCATCCATGGCAACATCGGGCCAAACCTGGTTGCCGGCCACCGTGCTGTTGACCGTGAACTCGCTTCCGCGGGCCTTGCCATACTTGTCGAAGCGTTGGCCCTTGATATCGCCCACAGCGCCACTGGCGTCGTAGCTGACCCAAACCACCACATAGTTGCCTTCGGCATCGGTGGCAACGGCCGGATCGTTTTGAATTCCCGCCGTGGTGACATTGATGACCGTATCGGTGGTGCCTGAAGCTGGATCGCCCGGCGGCAGCACGGGCCCGTCTTCACCGGTGACCACGCCGACCGAGAAGGTTCGCGTAAAGTGACCGCCAGAGACGCCGCTGTAGTCTCCATCGAGACGATTGCCGAAGAGATCCTGCACCGAGTCCTTGAGCGTGAAGACGTAGTCGCCCACGGACAAGGTCTGATTTCCGGCGACCGACGGATCACTGTCAACGGTGATCACGGCTTCATACTTATTGGTGGGCGCCGAGACGAGTCCCATCTGGTACGCCAAGTCGAGACCGTACTGAATCTTGGCGATGGCTCCCCCCAGGACCTTTCCGTTGCGGGTCAGTTGCCAATTGGCCGGATTGAGGATGCTGTTGGAACCACTGCTGCCGGCCTGCTGCGAAATGTCCTCGCTAAACGTAAGGAGGAGCTGTTTGACGCCAAGTCCGAGCGATTCGCCGGCGCGAATCGGGTTGATCACCGTGGCGCCGTTATCGGTCGTAACACTCGCGATGCTGGCCACGGTCGGTCCGGCGTTGTCGGTGGGCCGCGCGAAGCGTTGATAGAAGACCTGCTGGGTTAGGGCGTTGGCGTTGAGACTGCCGTTTCCACTCCAGACGATCACGGCATCGCCGGTGGCATCGACGGCCACTCCGGGGAACCGCTGATCGCCGAGTTTCGTCACATTGACGGCGATTTCGCCACCCATTTCACCGTTGGGTCCGAGCATCGGATTCTGGCCGATCATCAAGTACGGCGTCGCACTGCCGAAGATCATCGTGTAATGAACATCGACGAACCTGGCATAGCGGCGGGCGTAAATGCCGTAGCCGCTGCCATCCTGTTTCTCACTTTCCCAGGTGATGACAAAGTCGCCGTCGGCGTCCATCGCCACTCGAGAGTTCTGCTGATTCTCTTCCGCAATGTCGTTGACCTGGAACACGCCGCTGGCCGATTGCGACACGAACAGATTGTCGCGCTGATCCTCGGAAGGATCGAAATTCAGGGTGTAACTGCGGGCAAACACGCCGTTCTGGCCGTTGAAACCGGGGCCGGCGCCGTCGCCCACTCCGTCCATCCCATAACTGGTCCAGGTAATCACGAAATCGCCGGCGGCATTCATGGCCACCGAGGAATGCCCTTGGTTGCCCGCGGTGTTGTTCGACGCCAATTCCGGGCTCAAGAGGTCATTGCAGTTGACGAGGAATTCGGCGCCGCCGCCTTGCATCACGCGATCGATCCAGTCGGCGTAGACCGACACGCGGGTGTCCATGCCGAAATCGCCGAAGCTGCCGTTGAGGCCGGCGAGAACGTCGTGGCTACCAGGGATGTTGACGCCGCCGGTGCACACGCCGGCAATCAAACCGTTGAGGAAGCTTGGTCCGCCAGAGTCGCCGTGATACCCCGAGCTTTCATTAACGCCGACGCCCGTATCGCGGATGCCGTACACCTGACCGAAGCCGTCGTGCTGGGCGGTACCGTCGTCGAAGTCGTAAACCAGCAAGACATCGGAAACGCCGACCAGCGAACCGGTCGCTTCCCACTTGTTCTGGCCGGTGTGCATGCCGTCCGGCTCTTCCGTACCGCCGGTGTTGCCCTGCCCGATCTGGCCCCAGCCATACTTGGAAGTCACTTGTCCCATTTCATTGGAGCCGCGGTAGATGTCGTATTGCTCGACACCGGCCGGAGCGGGATCGGCCAATCGCAACAAGGAGACGTCGGCGCCATTGAATGGATTGCCGTCGTACTGGGGATTGACGAAGACGGCATCGACAAAGCAGGTGACCGGGCCATCGGGGGTATGGAAGACGACCTCGATGTTGGGAGCGGTCATCGGCGCATTGATGTTCATATCCCAAATCACGTGGGACGCGGTCAGGATGTACTTGCCGCCGACGAGCAAGGCACCGGTCCCGAGCCCCGTCCCGCCGGTGCTATCGGTGGCGAAGACCTCGACGACACCATCATAGCCTTGCCCCGGCTCGACCACATGGTTGGCAGGGTCGTCAACCGCTATGTAGTAGGTATCAAAGACAGCGCCGTCGTAGGGGACCGCGTCGGACGATCCGCCCGAATTCAAGCTGCTTCGCGACCAGTAGGCGTCGTTGGCCAGATAGCGCTTGGCGTAGACGTTCGTCTGGCCGGGGTTGTCGCCGTCTTGTCCGGCGGAGGTCCAGGTGATGATGAAGTTGCCGCCCGCGTTCATGGCAACGTCTGGTTCATACTGGTCGCCGGCAGTCGTGTCATTGACGCGGAACTCGCCGGAATAGCCGCCGCTGGTGGTGCTGGTGGTGATCTTCGCGTCGCTGCTGCCGCCCGACTTGACGACGTCGGTCGACGAGATCCAGAGCGGAGCCATATTCTTGCTGGCCTCGGTGCCAACAAAGTGGACCACCAGCGTGGTGCTATTGCTGGCGGTCACTTCGGCGTGGATCCCGATCGCGGCCAAGGCATTCTTGACGGCCGCAGCACAGGCCGCGGCATTGCCCGTGTAGCTGATGTCTTGCGTCACCTTGTCGGGCGTCAAGGAATTGTTGTCGTGGTCGATGCGAAGTTTGAAGGTACCGGTGAAGCCGTCGGTGAACTTCAACGCTTGCGATTCGTCGGAGCCACCAAGGGCGTTGCCGTCAGCATCGTAGCGTTGGGCGTAGACGCCATAACCGCTGCCGTCCTGATCAAGGCTCTGCCAGGCAATCACGAAGTCGCCTTCGGCCGACATGGCCACGGACGAGTACCGCTGCACGCTGTTGACATAGGTGTTGGCGCGGAAGGCAGCTCCCGCCGGCTTGCCGGTGGCGTCGTAGCGCTGGGCCCAGACATCCCAACTGGTGGTTGAGTTCCAAGTCGACCAGGTAACGACGAAGTCGCCGTCGGCATCGCGAGCGACCGAGACGTCGCTGGCACTGGCATCGCCAGAGACAAGGATCGCGTCGTCGGCCCAGTATTGGCCAGTCAACGGATTCTTCACGGGCACCGACACCGAAGAGGTCGTGCGTGTCCCGTCGGCGGCGATCGTGGTCACCTGCTTGTAGAGCCTTGCCCAAACGCCCGTATGGCCAGCGGTCGTATCCGTCCAGACGACGACGTAATCGCCGTCGGCATCGGAAGCAACCGTCTTGGCAGAACTCGTCTCAGGCTTGATCGGCAGGGACCCGTCGATGGGGCTGGGAGTCGTCGCCGAGGTATAGCCGCCGCCGACCAAGGTTTCCTGACCGGTCGGCAAGGTAATGTTGATCACGCCCGACATCCGCGCTCCGTTCGGCCCTGGTCCCGTGCTGGCCAGCGGGTTATTCGCTTTGTCGCGGAGGGCATTGAGGACCACGACCTGATACTGGCCGTCGCTCAAAGGCAGCACGCCGCTGCTGGCCCCATTGGCATCGACGATCAGCACCGCCTGATACTTGTTCAGTTTCGGCACGTTGAGGCCATACTGCGAGCCAAGGTCGTGGGCGGCGTCGAGGCCGTAGAAGACCTGATTGATGCCGGCCGAAATGACTTCCCCGTTCCGCATCAGCTGGTAGTTGTTGGGATTGGTGACCGAATGTTCCCAGCCCGTTTCGCCGAAGGCGGCATTGAACATATCCTCGTCGAAGGTGACGATGATCGCCTTGACGTTCTGAGTGACTTGCACGTTGTCGATGGCGAGCGAGCCATCGGGGAGCAAGAAGCTGGTGCACATCGGCCCGACGGTGTCATTGGTGGTCGAGGCGAACCGGCGGGCAAAAATACCGTCCGTGTCGCCGTACCCCTTACCCGACCAAGCCACTATCGAGCTGCCCGCCGGCGTCATCGCCACGCTCGGATACTGCTGCACATCACCCTGGGTGGTATTGACACGGGTTTGCACGCCAACCGCTTCCTGGGCGGCAACTGTAGTGGGCATGGTCAGAAAACTGCGTTGCCAAACGCCCGCTGAATCCGAACTTCGGACCAATGAGGCATCCATCGGGGTGGTTGTGTCGGGCTGTCCGCCACTTCCATCCCAAACGATGGTGAACTGTCCGTTGACCGTCATCGCCAACGACGGATGCAATTGATCTCCCGTGAACACCGAGGGTCCGCCGGTCGCCGTCAGGTTCGCCTGCTCGTCGACCGCCGTCACCGCCGTCCCGTCGGCGTTGAAGCGACGGAAGTACACGCCGTAGCTGTCTGCCCCCGGCGCTGTTACGGTTGCTGCGTCGTTATCTTGATACGCCTCCCAGGCAATAATGAACCGGCCGTCCCGATCCATCGTGATCTCGGGATTGCGAACCGGCAAACCACCCTCCGGCGACGGCTGATGCGCGACTCGCGGAGTGTGTTGGGCGTCGGCCAAGAAACCGGCCGTGCCAACGTTCACCAGGAATTCGTCGGCGCTACCATTGATGGCGAGCGGGACCCCCGTCAGCGAGAACATCCGGGCCACGATCTCGCCGTCGATAATCACGCCGTTGACTTGGTTGGTCACATCCAGCCAACTGACGACAAATCGTCCGGTATCGCTGATCGCGACCACTGGATTGGAGACGGTGGTATTCGGCCGACCGTTGAAGCCAGTGGTATTCTCCGTATTGACGCGAACCTCGTTGGAAATGCGGTTGCCGTTGCCGTCGAAGGCCTGTGCGTAGATGTTGTTGTTGTAGTTGAACGAACCATCGCCGCTGGCCCAAGTGACAACGAAGTTGCCAAAGCTGTCCATCGCCACGGCGGGCGTCACTTGATCGCCAGTGGTGGAGGTGTTGACGCGGAATTCACCGCCGAGCTTCCGGCCCATCGAGTCGAAACGCTGACCGTAAATGTCCCAGTTGCCAGCGTTCTGGCTGGCCCAAACCACGACGAAGTCGCCATCGGCGTCCATCGCGATGGTGGCATGCGTCTGGCTGCCTGTGGTCGTGGTATTGACGAGAATCTCGTCGGTCAGCGCCACGTTGTCGCGGGAGAACAGGCGGACGTAGACGCCGTCGGCGTCCTGAGCTCCGTAGCCGGTCCAGACGACAGCGAAGTCGCCGCTGTGATCGGCGGCCACGGTACGATAGGCGCCCAAAGTCTGGCTGTTGGCGGTCGTTTGATTGATGGGGAACTCGACGCCCGTGTTGTAGCCGCTACCACCACCACTGCTACCGGTCACGAGCGTCAGGTTCCGGCTGGCTGTGGCACCGTCGGTCTGGAAGCCGCTATAACCGAGCGGATTCCCAACCTTGTCTCGCAACCCGCTTTTCCCGTTCGGCTTGGCCGTCGTGGCGGCGACCGGCGCCAGAGCTTCGATTGTGTAGCTACCGGGAGTGAGCACCGCACCGCTGGTGCCTCCGCTGCTGATCGTCACCACGGCTTCCCAGCGATTCATGGCGGCCATCGTCACGTCGGATGCCCCAAACTGCGAGGCCATGTTCAAGCCGTAATCAACCTTCACAATTGCTCCGGAGACTTCGACGCCGTTCAACAACAAGCGGTAGTTCGCCGGATTCGTCACGGCATCGCCCGTATGCGTCGCGTTGTCGTACATTTCCTCGTCGAACGAGACGACGACGTGCTGCAAGCCGCCGATCGCTGTCACTTCGGCATCCTGGTCGATGATCGTGCCGCTCGGCGTGAACCAGTTCGTGATGATTGGGCCGGCAGTGTCGCTCGACTCGGCATAGCGGCGGGCGAAGACGCCGTCGCTGTCCTGAATGCCGTTGCCCGACCAAACGACGACGCGGTCGCCCTTGGGCGTCATCGCGACGCTGGGGAACTTCTGGTCACCCGCTTGAGTCAGGTTGGCGCGGGATTGAACACTGACTGCCTCGGGAACCACGGTATCTTGCGGATCATTAAAGGCGTGGAAACTGCGAATGAAGACGCCGTTTGAGTCAGCCTGAGTCAGCAAGGTTAGGTTGGTGGGATTGGCCGCGTCGGGCATAGCGCCGTTGCCATTCCAAACGATCGTGTAATCCCCGTCCGCGTCCATCGCGACGCTCGGATTCAACTGATCGCCGGCGAAGGGCGCTGATTGGGCCAGTGTATAACCAGGATCGGGCGGGGGAGCCAATGCCGTGACGGTAAAGTTGGCCTGCTCGTCGGTCTCCATCTGGGGCGTTCCGTCGGCGGCAAAACGCCGGAAGTAGATGCCATAACTGTCCGGGGAATCCGGAGTGGTGAAGGTGTCATTGTCCTGGAGGGCCTCCCAGACGATGAGGAAATTGCCGGCCGAGTCCATGGCCACTTGGGCATTGCGCGCCCGATGGCTGATCGCGTCCAAACGATGCGTCGCCAAGTGCTGGGGATCGGCAATAAAATCACTACTTCCCACGTTGGCCTGGAATTCCGCATTGTTGCCGTTGATCGCGATCGGAGTTCCATCGCGATTGAACAACCGGGCCATGATGACCGAGTCGTAAATCACGCCGTTTTGCTGAGTGGTGGGAACGTCCCAGGCGACGACAAAGGTCCCACTGTCGCTCATCGCCACCGTGGGGTGCAAGTTGTTGGCGCTCGGCGTCGTGCTGCTGCCGGGGATCGTTTGCGAGTTGACCCGGAATTCGCTGCCGATCTTATTGCCTTCATGATCAAAGGCCTGACCATGAACTTCGTTGAAGTAGCTGAACGACTGTCCCTTGGTGGCCCAGACGACCACGAAGTTGCCGAAGCTGTCCATTGCCACGGAGGGACTGACTTGATCGTTGGTATAAAAGGTATTGACCTGGAACTCGCCTCCGACTTTTTCGCCGAGGGCGTTGAAGCGTTGGCCGTAGATGCCCCAACTGCCGTCGGCATCTTGCCCCTGGCTCTCCCAGACGACCACGAAGTCGCCGTCGGCGTCCATCGCCACGGTGCCGTCAATTTGCTCACCCTTGGTATACGCGTTTACCCGAATATCACTGGTGAGGGCGACATTGTTGCGGCTGATCAAGCGAACATAAACGCCGCCGGCCGTCTCGTGGTTGGGGTCGAAATTCGGATCGGACACGTCGTCCGACCCATCCTGACCGTGGCTGGTCCAGACCACGGCAAAGTCGCCGTAGTGATTCATCGCGACGGCTCGGCGATTGTGCTCGGAAGCGGCCACGGCCGAGGTTTGCGAGATCGACTGGTTGTACTGCGCGGCAGTGCTCGTCTGGTTGACGAGGATTTCCGTTCCGGTCTGCGTGCCACCGCCCGGCAAGGTATCGGAAGTCAAGAGAGTGAAACTGCGAGTGTAGTCTTGACCACTGGGCACATAGCCGGTTCGTCCCAAGGCGTTACCCGACTTGTCGCGCAACCCGCTCCGCCCGTTTGGATTGGATTCCGACACAGCCACCGGCGCCAAGGCCACGAGGGTATACACGCCATCGGTCATGGCTGGCGTTCCGGGTACGTTGCCATTCCCGTCGATCTCAACGACCGCTTCCCAGCGGTTGGCGGCCACCGCGTCGAGGTCGTCATATCCGGCCGTGCCCGACAGTTGAGAAGCCTTATTCAGACCATACTGAACACTGACGATCGCTCCGGGCACTTCCACGCCGTCCCGGTACAGCTTGTAGTTCTTGGGATTGGTGACGGCATCGCCCGTGTGTTGGGCATTGTCGTACATTTGTTCGTCAAAGGTGACGACAACGTGCCGGACTCCCCCGACAACATTTGTGGCTTCGCTCTGCTTGACGTAGGTGCCATCTCCCGCCGTCCAACGGGTTACCTGGGGACCGGCGGTATCGGTGCTTTCTTTGAAGTCACGGAAGTAGAAATTCATGGTGGACGGCGTGTCGTCGTTCTGATACGTCGCATCACACCATGTTACAACGAAGTTGCCGCTCGGGGTCATCCCGAGCGAGGTGCTGAAGTGGTAGGTGCCGTATGAGCCGTAGGTTTGCGTGACGACGCCCGGATCCCCGGCCGACGCGTTGGCAGCCGCTCCCTTGATCACTTCCTTGGGCAAATAGGTTACACCGTTGAGGCCCGACGTATTGACTAGGATCAGTGGCTGATCCACGCCCGCTTCATTGCCTCCGAACGTCACTTGCAGAATCCATGGCGGCCCGCCCGGCAAGGCCGTGACCGTGGCACCTGGATAGACCACATTCAGTTGCCCCTGGACCTGAGCGGCGACGGCGGCGAGATTGTTGCTATCGAAGTAGATGCTGCCACTGGTGAAGTTGCCAATACTGAAGGTGAATGGCCCGGTGGCAGGCAGACCGTTCAACGAACTGAAAATCATCTGTTGGACTTCCGCGGTCTTCGTACCGCTAAGTTTCAACGTATTGCTGCCCGGCACTAACTCGAGCGAGACCGGCGAGTCATGGAGTTCGCCTTGGAAGGTGATCTCGTAGACATAGTGATCGGTGTTAATTCCCCAAAGCGCTGGATCCCAGGGATTCTCCTCGGTGGCCGTGCTGGCGCGCATGGCAAGTTCGCTGGCTGGAACTAGCCGAATGGCGATTGGGCCCCCAAACGGCCCATTGTCGTAATTGCCGCCGTTTTGCACCCAGTTCGTCCCGACGTTCGGCAGAGCCGAGAGGGCGTTGTGGATCGCCTTCATCGTATCGATCGGGTTGACCGGTCCGTTATTGGGATAATAGACGACCAGTGGTTGACTCGTGGTCGCAACGACGTCGTAAGGATTGGTAAGTTTCAGAGCGAAATTACCGGTGACCGCGGCCGGATTGACATCGAGGAGCACGCGCGTGTTACGACCACTGCGCTGGCCATTCGCCACATTATCGCTCGACACGATGACCGGCTGGAAAAGGGTAGGATCCGTATCGAACTGCGAATACATCGCGCCGTAGCTTTCGCCGCGAAGCAAGCCGAAATAGCTCTCCAACTGTGCGCGAAGCGTAGCCAGTTCGGCATCGGTCGCCCCGGCGGCCTTGGCCGAAATCAAGGTTGAATCGATACGCCGATCAACGTCGATTTCGGACACATCTGGCCCAAAACCTTCAAAGCTGATCGTGATATCGCCGTCGGCATCCATTCCAACCTGGCCTTCTCGCTGCTCGCCAGGCCAGAACGATCGAGAAGAATCGAGATTGATGCGGGCTCCGTTGACGCCGTCTTCGGCACTATTGACCCGAAACATCGGACGGATGACTTGCCCATTGGCCCCGCCGTTCACGCCATACAACTGGTATTCCTGCGCATAGACGCCAACACCGTTTGTGTTGGCTGCAAGAAGGTGATCCTTGTCGCGCACTAGAGACCAACTGACGACGAAATTATCCGCAGAATCGAAGGCGATGGTCTGACCACCACCAGTGACTTCGACGTAGAACTCGTCGAGGATCACTCCGCCTTGCGAGTTGTACACTTTGACAAAGGAGGCGGTTTGGTAGGCTTGCCCTTGACTAGCCGTCCAGTTCGGGTCATTGGTACGTTCCCAGCCGATGGCAAACACCCCGTCCTGGGCAACACCGACGTAGGGCAGCATGTTGATCGTGGTCATGTCCTCGTTCACCACGAATTCGGCTCCGATGCGATTTCCGTCACGATCAAAGCGTTGGGCGTTGATACTATTGAAATAGCTGAAATCCTGAGCCATGCTGGACCAGGCAATCACGAAGTTTCCACTTCCGTCGATTCCAATCGTAGGCTCGCTCTGGACATTCGTCGTGAGCGTGTTGACGAGGAACTGTCCTCCCAGCGCGCGGACGCCCGGGACCGCGGTTTCGGCCACACCATCTTGGTCCATGTCCGCCAGGAAGGGATCGGTGCTGTACCCGGTTGGAGAAAACCGTCGGGCAAAAATGTCGGCATCACTCCCCGGGTTCACCGAGTCGGGAACCATGCTTGTCCAAGTGATGACGAAGTCACCATCGGGTCCCATCGCCACTTGGGGCAGCGCCTGGCTGTAAACGTCGGGACGGATCGTGTCCGGATCATCGGGCTCCGGGTCGTTGACGCGGAATTCGTCGCTTGATTGTTTAATAATTTCGACGGACGCACCTGCCAGCGGGCTCCCGGCCGCGTCCAAAACGACCATCAAAGGCTGCTGTTCTTTGGCGGAGTTGCCAGTGAAAGTGATATCGAACTCCGTGGCACTCAACCATGTCACCGAGACTGTCGGCGCCGCCGCTCGCATTGTTACCGGCGAAAGGTAAGGCCCATTGGGCGGGATTGTCGAATCGGCCGGGAAGAAAGTCGGCGCCGAATCATAGTCCTGCGAGGTCATCGCGAAGGCATACTCGATGTTTTGCGCCGTCGCGGCGGGATTCGTGGCCGACACTGGAATCGTCACGGTGGTGCCGGGAACCCGCACTTTGGCGACCTCGGCGGCAACGAGGAAGCCGCTGAAGCTGGAATTAATGGCCTTCAGTTGTGGTTGTGCGGTCGCGCCCGACGCATCGCCAAACTCAATGACATAATTGTTTGCATCGACGCAGCGAACCTTGACGCCCGTCAGTGCTCCCCCCAGTCGATCCAATGCCTGTTGGATCAGTGTTGCCTGGTCGACAAGAACCACCGGGGTGACCGCGGCATGAGCGGTGGCCGTCGTTCCATTCACCCCGCGTTCCACGAGCCAGGTGGTGCCGAACGTTTGGAGAACGCGAATCTGTTCGCCATCGATCGAGACTGTGAATGGGGTGTTGATTTCGCGGCCTTCGTACTCTTCGTTCATCATCACCGGTTCGAACGACTTCACATTCAAAATGGTGGAAGTACTGTCGAAGGCGGCAACCGTGCTGGTGCGATACGAAATGCCCACCGTGCTTTCATTGAACGAAATCGGATCGGTGATCTCATTGGCGTCCTGGACGCCATCGCCATTTGCGTCGAACCACAGGGAAAACTCACCGACAATTGGGTCCTGCTGACCGATGAAGGGCTGGTTTCCCGCGGTGATCGAAAGTTTTTGCGTTTCGTTGCCGTTGTACTGCAACTTAATGCTCGTCGTACCCGTCGGCAGTGAGACCCGCTGCACGGCATCGGTAAAATACCGGGCATAGATGTTGGCGTCGATCATCGGCTCGCCGGTTGTCACGTCAATCACTTGCCGCCCACCAGCATCCACGACTTGGTCCCAGCGAGTCCAGACGGCTACAAAGTCGCCGTCATGATCAGTCGCAACGGATTTCGCATACAACATGATCTGACTGGCACTGGTCGTCTGGTTGATTTGGACGTCGGTCACGTGCACCGGCGAGACCGACAACAACTGCCGCTCTTCGAGGGAGTCGATCAGCAGGCGGCGGGGTTTGCGGCCGGCCAAGCTGCGGCGGTCTGTCGACCAAAGGGAGTCGCGCACCCGCTCCCACTTGGAACCGATCTGGTCAATCTTCGGAAGTCGCAACAGTGCCATGGGTCTAATCCCTCTTACCTGGTTTCCGGTATCCGGAAGCAAATGTTCCCTGGGTGTCTTTGAGCGGCTAGCCGCCCACCAACGTCTGGAATTCCTGTTGAAAGTTCACGCTCCGACTGGCCGAGATGCTGCCCGTTCGCCCGGGCGAGGCATCTTCGATCGCGTTGCACGCTGGCAACCGATGGCTCGCATGATTGGCAATCGCTGGCCGCGTCTGCTCGGCGAGCGGCGAGAGCGCCCGCGCTCGACCAGAGAAGTCGGGGGGCGAAAGAGGCGAGTTTATCAAAACCAAAATGTCGTAGCGGGCCGCCCAAAGATTCTGCTCTCCGCCGACAAACAACCCGTGGGGCCTATCGAACTCCCGCAGATAGAGGCGGGCCTGATGGTCTTCCCACCCGCGCATGGCCGATTGGTTCGCACGGTCCGTCGATACCGCGAGCGCACCGTTGCTCTGCACGAGCCAGTCGTGAAAACCGACCGTTGCCGGGCATGCCGCAACGACCGGCTCAACCATCGAGGCCTGTCTTCCCATGCGTCCGTCCTCGTGCGGCGGTTCGAGGCGGCAACTCCTCTTGGCCCAGTTGCCCCTCATAATCCGCACGAGCCTCTCTATCTGAGTCAAATTCAACGAAACTGTCAAATGGATAAGCCTTGAGCGAGAAGAAAAACTGAAGAAAGCCCCCTGACTACCCATTCTCCACAAGCCACCGGCGTTCGGTTCATCATGATTAGGGGGTTCGTAGGTGTCAAGAAAATTACGCCCCTTGGGGGACCGGCCGCGTTGGAGGGCCGACCACCTCGCATTCGAAAAACGGGGGGGATTCGCAGAAGCACTACCCAGCGGAGGTATACAGGCTCTACTTTTTCATCAAGCTTTACCTTTCTTACTCAACTGATACGACCCGCATGTCCGATACTATCGTCACGACGGAACCTCAGACCCTCTCAGGCGGAGGGTCTGCTTCTGTCCGTTTTGGACGTTGATCAAGGTGGACAATAGCTATGCTGTTCAACCGCACCACTAGCCGACTGGTTCTCGGACTCCTCCTGCTGATGGCCGCCTCGCCATGCTTGGCGCAAGGGCCGCTAGGCATGCAGATCTTCGCTCCGGCCGACGTAAGCACCTACGGCGGCGGCGAGGAGCCCAACGAAGGCTATTTCTTCCAGTTCGACGGCCTCTATTGGTCGATCACCCCGCCGAAGGTCCATACGGTGGGCAGCACCTCAACTTCGACCCAGGAGGTTTTCTACAACCCGCTCTATAGTCGCTTCCAATCGAGTACGCTGGATACCTCGGTGTTCAAATCCGAGTTCAGTCCCGGCAACCGCATCGAGTTCGGCCGGATGGAAGACCGCAATGGCTGGATGGTGGGCATCTATCAACTGCGCGATCAAACGCAGGATTACTTAGCTCCTTCCGCCGACATTGTTTTTAATGACGAGCCCAACATCCTCTATCCTCCCGACCCACAGACGCGCGGCCTGCTCTACGGCAACGTGGAAAACGATCCCGACAACCCGCCGGCGTTTAGACCGTTACCCACCAATTTCACGAACGTCTATCTGGAAAACGCGATCGATACCTGGGGCGTGGAAGCCAACTACATCCACCGCTTCCTGACCGGGCATCACGGCGGCACCTTCGAACTGTTCCTCGGTGCCCGCTACTTCGAGTTCAATGACAATTTCAATGTCAGCACGGGGACCAGTTCCGAGGGTCTGCTGGCACCGTCCTTCCTCGGCGGGAGTTACTGGAATACGGAAGCGCAAAACCACGTCGTGGGCCCGCAAGTTGGCCTCCGGTGGTTCAAGAAGCAAGGGCGTTGGATGTTCAACGCGGAAGGTCGCTTCCTGGCCGGCATCAACTACCAGAATATCCAGCAGCAGGTCAGCATCGGGCCGAACCTGAATCCTGGCCAGACGGCCGACGGCACCTATACGCCGTTCCAGCCGCTGCTGCTCGCCCCGACCTCCGCGACCCACGTCGAGTACGCTCGCGAGTTTACCCCGACGGTGGAATTGCGGGTCGAGGGCCGCTACCAGATCACGCGGGCCATCTCCTTCCATGCCGGCTGGACCGGCACCTGGATGGACGGCATCGCCCGGGCCAGCAGCGTGGTGGTCTACGACGTGCCGGCCATGGGGATTGATCCGACCGACAACCGCGAGAACGTCTTCATGAACGGCGTGACGATCGGCTTCGACGTGAACCGGTAGCCAGAGCAAAGCTACCGATAATCAACGGCTATCTCTCGCGTCGGCCGCAGGCGAAGTCGCTACCGGATATCCGCGGCCGGCACTAATCAGAAATGAGTGTAGGGGCGCGCATTCCAACGCTCTCCCGTGGGCATGTTTCCCTCGAAAAACGCCGCATGGCCACCCAAGCGTGGCCATGCACCCGATACACTCAAACTTGCCGCGACCTAGGCTTGCTGCTTCGCCCGTTCGCGCAGCTCTTCGAGTTCGGCCCCGAGTCGATGCCGCAGAGGGCTCTCGGCCCGCAACTCATCAAGAAGTTGTTCCGCTTTGACGAACGTTTCGTCGGTACAGGGGCCGCGGAACAAAGAACGCCAAGCGCGAGAAATCTCCTGTTCAGTAAGCAAGACAACACCTCTTCAAAACATGTTAACTGCTCACCGCCACGCCACGAACCGCGGAGCGAAGGTGAGCCGGATCGATTTTTTCTAGTTCTTCCACCATCACGTGGACGGCATACCGAAGCTGCTCTTCCTTATGTCGGGCCGTGATGAAATAGCGTAAACGCGAGGCGCTTTCCTCCACAGCCGGATGCAAAATCGGCTGTACGTTGACGCCGCGGGCGAACATCGCTTTGGACAATTGGAGGCAGTGGATCGAGTTGCCGAGGATCACCGGCACTACCGGCGTCCCGTTGCTCATCCCGGTATTCAAATTCTTTTCCTGCGCGAGCCGCAAGAATAGCCGCGAATTCTCCTGCAAGCGGGCCACCCGCTCCGGTTCGGCTTCCAGCGCTCGGAGCGAAGCCAAGGCAGCCCCGGCGGCCGAAGGCGCCATGGCCGCGGCGAAGACGAAGCCCGGCGCGGTGTAGCGGAGATACTCGGTGAGGGCACGGCTGCCGGCAATGAAACCGCCGCAACTGCCGAGACTCTTGCTGAACGTGCCCATCCAGATATCGACGTCGGCACGGTCGACCGCGAAGTGCTCGGCGAGCCCTCGCCCGGTTTTCCCCATCACGCCCAAGGAATGGGCCTCGTCGATCATCAGCAGGCATTTGTGCCGCTTCTTGACCTCGACGAAGCGGGGCAGCTCAGGGAAATCGCCATCCATGCTGTATACGCCTTCGATGGCAATCAGCACGCGTCGATACTCGTGACGATACTGCTGCAGCAGGCGATCGGCGGCTTCCCAATCATTGTGCGGGAACGGCCGACGACGGGCGCCGGAAAGGATCGCTCCTTGGACGATGCTGTTGTGAGCCAGCGCATCGTGCAAGATCAGGTCGCCGGGCCCCAGCAAGTGGCCGATCACCGTCTCGTTGGTGGCATGGCCGCCGACAAAAGCGAGCGCGTCCTCGGTACCTAATAAGCGGGCGACCTCGCGCTCCAACTCCACGTGAATGAGTCGCTGCCCTGACACCAAGCGGCTCGCCGAGGCACTGGTGCCGTAGCGGTCGATCGCGGCCTTGGCGGCCTCGGCGGTCTTCGGGTCGCCCGACATGCCGAGGTAGTTGTAGCTCGAGAAATTGATCAGTTCCCGGCCGCCAACGATGGTTCGGTCGGTGGTGGCACCATCGTGCGCCACAAAGAACGGGTTGCCCAATCCCGAGGATTCCAGCATATCCAGGTCTTCTCGGAGCCGGACGTATTCGGGGAAATGCTCAAAGCGATAGGCCGCGACCGGAATCTCCGTTTCCGGACGCAGATTTCGCGGCCGGGGCTCCTTGCCAAGATATTTTTCGACCGCCGCGACCACTTGCCGGGTCGTTTCCAGTTCTGGCAGCACGTCCTCGGGAAACCGGCCGCCGAACTTCTCTTCGAGTGAGGCGAGAATCTCCATCCGCTCCAGAGAATCCATGCCGGTCTCGACGATCGGCGAGTCGAGCGTCATCCCGTTCATGCGTTCCTTGGCCACGCGGCGGATTTCGTCGAGCACCAACTGCGTAAGCCGGTCCGGGGCGGCATGGTGGCTGCCGTTCTTCGATGCGGCCGCGCGCCGAAGCCGCTGATCATCCTTCAACCCGCGGTCGTCGATCACCGGCTCCGCTTCGGTGGCACCGGCCTCGCGGGCGGCTTCGCTGGCGGTCCATTGGCCCACGACGTCCAGCGTTCCCTCGAGATAGCCTTTTTTGCAGGCGTGGCGCTGAATTTTGCCGCTGGAGGTTTTCGGCACGCTGCCGGCCTTAACCAGGACGATGGCGTCGACGGCCAACTCGTGCTCGCCGGCCACCGCGCGTCGAATCGCCTCGAAAACCGCGCGGAAATCCGACTGCTTGTGGCGTTCGATCTCCTGGACGATGACCAATTGTTCCTTGCCATCGCGTTCCACCACGAATGCCCCGCCGCAATCGACCCGCAAGCGAGGGTTGGCGTGCTGTACGGTCCGCTCGATGTCCTGCGGATAGTAATTCACGCCGTGAACGATAATCAAGTCCTTCAGACGACCGGTCACATACAACTCGCCGTCGTCAAGGAAACCCAAATCGCCGGTACGCAGGAAGGGGCCTTCGTTCGTCTCGCACAACCTGGCAGCAAACATCCGATGCGTGATTTCGGGCTCCTGCCAGTAGCCTTGGGCAACGCTCGGACCTTGCACCCAGATCTCGCCAATCCGACCCGGCGGGCAGACTTTGCGGCTTTCCGGATCGACGATGGCAATTCGCTGGTCGGGCAGGTTCTCGCCGCAACCGACAAGCGTCCGCCCCTTCTCGTCCTGCACCTCGGCGTGCTTCACCTCGCCCCGGGCGAGCGCGGCAGCATCGTAGGTCTTGACCACCGGCGCTTTGCCTACATACCCACCGGAGACGATCAATGTCGCTTCGGCCAGGCCGAAACACGGATAGAAGGACTCCCAACGGAAACCACAGGGTGCGAATGCTTCGGCAAACGCTTCAAGGGTCTCGGCACGCACCGGCTCGGCGCCGTTGAACGCGACTCGCCAACTACTCAGATCGAGCGTCTTGCGTTGCTCGGGGGTAATCTTGCGGACGCAGAGATCGAAGGCAAAGTTCGGCCCGCCGCTCGTGGTGCCGCGATGGCGACTGATTGCCGATAGCCAGCGATAGGGCTTCTGCAAGAAGCTCATCGGCGACATCAACACATTCGGGCAGCCGACGTACAAGGGCTGCAGAATGCCGCCAATCAGCCCCATGTCGTGGTAGCTGGGGAGCCAGAACACGCCCTTGCCCGAGCGAGTATGCTCAAACGAATGGGCGATCAGCGCCGAATTGTGCACCAGGTTGGCGTGGTTCAACACGACGCCCTTGGGTGTGCCCGTCGAACCCGAGGTGTATTGCAGGAAGGCCAAGGTGTCGCCGTGGACATCAGGCATGATCCAATCACGCTCGATCTCCGTCGGCACGTTGCAAGTGGCCAGCCAAGTGAGTTGTTTCAGGTGCGGCGTCTCGTCGATCAGCGGCATGACCCGTTCGAGCACCGTTTCGGTCGTCAATGCCACGCGGGCATCGGCATCGTCGGCGATAGCTTGAATGCGATTCAAGGAGCGGTTCCGCCGCGGCGGATAGACCGGCACGGCTACCACGCCGGCATACAGGCAGCCAAAGAAGGCGGCAATGAACTCCAGCCCGGCCGGATAAAGCAGCAGGGCCCGTTGCCCCACCAAATTATGGCTCTCCAGCCAAGCCCCGATCGCCCGCGCTTGGCGATCCAGCTCGCAATAGGTCAAATGAACTTCGTCATTTTCCCCGTCGACAAGATAAGTAAAGGCAATGTCTTCGGGTTGACACCGCGCACGGTGAAGCAGCAGCTCGACCACCGTGGACGGGCCAAAGAACGTACCGGGCAAATGATCCAAATGCACGACTTTTCCATCCTCCCTGCCATCTACCATCATCCGCCACGGCAGTCCTTGGATTTTAAGGTTTTGTGAGGAGCTATGCAATTCACCCCCTCGCTCGCGCTAACTCCTCCTAGTCCAGAAGACGCGAAATTGACAAGCGGCGCGGAATGCGTTACCTTGCGCGGGGGGGAGACATGACGCCCTCCGACGACTGGTCTGGTGATTGGAGAGGGCCGTCGGCCGTTCATCCTTCCTCCCACCCATTGTTGCCTATGGTCCGCGTCATCTGCCCAAGCTGTAACAGCAAGCTTAACGCCAAGGACGAACTGATCGGCCAGGTCCGACGTTGCCCGAAGTGTTCGCAACCGGTGATGATCGTCGCCAGCCCGACGGAGGCCGTCGAGGAACCCGCCGGCAGCGGCGAGCAGTCATTGGTCGAGACGGTCAATATCGACTTCCTGCCCGTCCATGATCGCCCCGAGCGGTTGAACCGGGAAAGTCACTATTTTATTTGCGACCGGGCTGGCGTGTTAGCCACCTGGGCAAACAACGGCAATGGCTGGATGCTGCGGATCAATGGCGGCTTCGCGCCGGCGAAGCGAAATCGCGACCAACTGCCTAGTCAGGGTGACTTTCAACTGGTCGAGATCAAGTTCGCCATGACCGACGAAGGCCGCCGGCTGGCCGGGCTGGAGATTTTTCGCCTCGCCTCGCACTATGCACTTGCCGCGCTACCGCAGGGCGACGACCAGATCGTGGAGAAGATCGTCGGCCCGGGTTGCCTCAACCGCGACCAGAAGAACTCCGTGCGCAAGGCCCTGAAAGACCAGTTCATGCGGCCGGTCTGGGAAAAGGCCGCGGCGGTGATCGAATTCCTGGCCAGCCAGGACTTTCATTCGCACCGGGTCGATGCGAGTTCGACTTAGGCCGCCTAAAACATCCCCTGCCCGGGCTGCGGTTGTTGCTGTCCGGCTGCCGGTTTCTCGACGCGTTCAGGCGTGGGTCGGGCGAGTCGTCCCATGAACAAAATCGCCCCGGTCCGCGTGTCGCGGATCAAGAACACAGACGGATGATCGCAGCGGAAGATGGCCAACCGCGGATCGGGCCCGCCGAAGAAACCGCCTCCCAGTGTTGCCGCTGCTGCCTCCGTCCCTTCTTCGTCCACGCTTACCTGGGCCCGGTGCAGCATCACGCCTAACCACAGCGGCTGCTCGTCGGCGGTCACGCCGGAGAGGTCGGCCACGCCCGGTTTGAAGAGGCTGCTCATGCCCAGCGCAGCAAGCGGTTCCAACAAGGAGAGGTCGTGTTCCAGCTTGAATCGTGGCAGATCGAGCGAGACGCGCCGCTCGTGGAGAGCGGCTGACCAATTCTTCAGTTTCTCGGCGGACAAGAGGGACTCCATCGCCGCCATTGCCCCAGGCTGATCGTCCGGCAGCAGGATCATCATCGCGATCTCGCCACCGCGATAGGGCTTTTCCAGAATTCGGACGTTATCCACCCGGCCATAGCGGCACACGCCCACGACATTCATCATCGCCACGTCGATCCGTTCTTCGCCGACGCGGAAGGGGACCGTCTCCGTCACTTCCTTGTCAAACGTCTGCGCCCACTGGCCTTTGAAATACACGGCGTTGGTGAGTGCAAAGCGGGTGTTGCTGCCGAGCGCTCCCGGGCCGACGATCTGCTTGATCTGGCCGGCGGTCTTTTCGGCCGTCCAGGCGTTGATTGCGTCACAAGCACTCGCCGACGAGGCAAAATCCACATCGGCCGCATCGGCGCCGAACTTCTCCTGCAAGAGTCTTTGGAACGGATCGGCAAACGCATGGCCCTTCTGTCCCCACAGTCGGTTGGCCATCACGAACTGCCCGCCGCGGTCGCCACTGGCCGGCAGAGTTGCCCGCCAAGCGGCAAAGGCCTCCAGCACTTCGGCTCGCCCCATGTGCAGGTGCATGGCCTTGTCGATTTCCTCGGCCGTCTGCCCGCGGGCACCGGCATAGACCATGCCGAGTCCCGTGGCGATGCCGCAGGGCGAAAAGAACAGGTTCTGCCCGCCGCCTTGCCGCTTGCTCAATTGGCCGTACAGGTCGCAGGCGAACTGGTTCGTGCTGTCGATCAAGGCATCGCGGACCGCATCGGCCTTCACCGGGCGGGGCACTTCCGAGCCATCGCGGCGGCGTCGATTGGCGCGAGCTTGCATCTCCTGATCATTCGGTACCAACGGTAGCCGGGCGATGTCGGGCGTCGTGACGCGGCCGGCCCGCAGTTTTCGCAGTTTTGTCAGCAGGGTCTCGATCTGCCGGTGCGTCTTCCATTCGGTCGAGATTACCACGGCTTGGATTCCGCCGGCCTCCATGGGGTGCATCGATCCGGGTCCGCCCACCGCATCCCACGTGTTTGGCTGGATCGTACTTCGAACCACGTCGATGATGTTATCGTAGTCCGGCACCCCGCGACCGCTCTGATCCCGATAACTCGGCAAATCCGAGACATCGTAGGTACGGGTAAGCAGAACCGGGTCGCGGCCGTTCTTCCCAATGCCTTCGCTCGAAATCACCAGCGTGTCACTGTCGAACGTCCAACAGAGTTGGTACGGCATCAAGAGCACGTTCAACGCGGTTTCGACCGTTTCACCACGGCTCTCGGCTGTCACCGAAATGTCCTTTACGGTCGCTTCCTCTTGACCGTGAGCGAGCAGCACAATCGGCACACCAGTCTTTTTCTGTAGTTGGGCAATCACTTGGTAAAGTGGCGTGATGGTGAATTGGAGGGAGATCGGCTTGGCCAGCGCGAGCCGGACGGCCTTTTCCGCCTCGTTCAGCTTCGGCAAACGGGCTTGCGGGTTTTCGGCAGACGGCGGCTGCTCCGACTGCAGTTTCGCCCGCCGTTCCACTTCCGTTCGATCGTGCCGCACCGCCCGCAACTGCACGAACAAGTCCTCGATGTCTTCGCAGACGTCCTGCGTCTGGGAGACGGCCAAGGCTTTGATGCCAACGGCCTCGAACGAAGCAAGCGAACCCGGTCCGCCCACGGCATCCCAAGTTTGCGGCTTAACACAACTGGTAATGGCATCCATCAGTTGCACGAAGTCGGTCACCTCGCGGCCGTCGGTATTCTTAGACGTTACCAGGTCCCAGACATCGTAGACCTTCGTGATAAGACGGTTGTCGGCTTCCTCAGGCGTGGTGATCAGGAGCGTTTCTGGCGTGATGATCTTTGTCAGACCGAGGGAGCGAAGCATCAGGCGAAGTGCATGGTCGGCGGAGACATTCGATAGACGGAACGTGACCGGTGCGGTAATCTCGACGCCGATCTCGCTCAACGCCTTATTGTCAAGGACTATCGGGATATTGAGCTTCTTCTTCAAATCCTCGACCAGGTTGTCGAGCGGCGTATTGACGTAGTCGACGTCGATTTTCTTCTGCAGGGCCTGGCGGATGCGGTCCTCGGGCGGGAGTTTTTCGGCCGCCTTTGCCGCTTCGTTTGTGGGTGCGGCGAATGCGGGCGCGCTCTTGCCGTTGGGCTCCTCACCGGCGATGGGCGATGCAGAAGAGGTGAGCCATCCGACGACGATCAGCCCCATTGTCAGAAGAAGACGAACGCTGCTCATGCCTGCCTCCAATTTGCCCGGCCGAATTGCCACTTGCCCAATTGCCATTTCTGACGCTTGGCCGAGCGATCAGCGACTTATTGTAGCCTCCCGGCAGGCAACGATACAGCATCCGGCGAAAGGATCCGCGCATGCGTGCCAGGGCTTCGCCTGGCTCTGCCCGTGCTGGCAAACAATTGAGAAGAGGAACACGGGCAAAGCCCGTGGCACACGCAACCTCATTCCCGTTTGTGCCACCCTGCCTTGGATCAAACGGCCTTCTCACTGCGTGATCTTGGGAGCGGTGCGCAACTGGCTTGGCAACCGGTGCCCGATCAATCGGCGTCCCCCACCGCAGCGGCGCTAAAATCGTTGATTGAAATGCACGGTCCGCCACTGGTCATTAAGAGTGACAACGGCTCGGCGTTCAAGGACGTCGATCTGCAACGGCTGCTGGACGAGCACGCCATCACCTGGCTGCCTTCCCCGCCTCGGATGCCGTGGTACAATGGCGGCTGTGAGGCAGGGAATCACAGCATGCGGATCCGCACCGATCACTTCGCCGAGCGTGCTGGCGGTTGGACTGGGGCATGTCTGGAAGCGGCCCGCCGCCAAGCCAACGAGCTAACACGCCCCGAAGGCCATCGGCGTCCAACGCCCGGCCAACACTGGGCAGCCCGCACACCGATCAGCGAGACGCAAAGGGAGCAGTTCACCAGGGCGGTCGCTCGCCACCAGCAACAGACAATCGACGAGCGGCAGGACAACTTCGACCACGACAACAAGAACCATCAAAACCAAGTGCTTCGTCAGGCCGTCCGTCAAGCAATGCTCGACCTCGGCCTGTTAACTATCACCAGGAGGTCCATTCCTCTACCACTTAAGCGAAAAAAAAGGGACAAGATTACGTAGGGGACACAGAGTACGACAGCTTGAAAGCACGGGGAATGAGCGATTTCCTTGCGAAGACCGTCGTTCAGAAGAAGTATGATGCATGGGAGACAGAAAACAACGATCGATCAGAATGTGATTCGGCTAGAGAAGCGTATAATGCAGCAAAAGCGGTTTACGACATAGCGACCGCAATCGCCGGATCGTGTGAGTGCGCTAGTGATGCGGCTCAGGAGATGCAAGACGAGGCGGCGGAAATAGCGGAACATTGCCCAAAGGCGGGCAACAAGACGCTTACGCAGATTAAGTTCTGACACTGAGAGGAATGAGTCATGAAAGAAGCATTGGAAGAAGCGGTATGCCTTTCTGCTTCCGACAGATCCCCATGCAATTCCCAACAATGTCTGCAACAGAGCATGCCCTGTTGGATGTCTCGCCGGATCTGTTGCCCTCCAACGCGAGTAGGATATCACCCTGCCAAGCAAGTGCTCGCTGCGATGCTCCATGCTCTTCTGCTGGCCATTGTGGTTAGTGTGAACGTTTCTGCGTCCGAATGGCCTTATCCGGAGAGTCTAAGACAGCCAGCAGCGAATAACGAGTACGAGTTCCGTGTTGCTCCCGTCACCCGCGACAAGCGAGGCAAGTCATTTGGCGCTTGCCGCGGCACATTGTACGAGAGGAAGGACAATAAGTTAGCGCTTGTTTGGGAACGCTCACTCATTAACGACTTCTGTCCCAATAGGTTCTGTGTTGCAAACTCCGGCAAGTATGTTGTTACACTTGGCGAATGGAGTCATTATGAAGACTTGCCGATAGTTGTCTATGGAGCCAACGGTTCTTTGGTCAATGTTTACGGTCGGCTTCGGCAGTTGCTCCCACGCTTTCCCAGTAACTTTATGCACTCTGGGCGCATTACCGATGAGGGCATCCCTAGTGAGGGGCGATTCGGAAGAAATTGGCTTCGCCACAGCCTATTCTTCTTTGCATCAAACGACAACTTTTTCGTGGTGAGACTGTCTAACGGGGAAATCCTTGTGTTTGAGACACACTCGGGTGAGGTGATTGATGAACAATGGAAGGACGCCAACAGGATTTTCCCGGAGAAGATGAGGAATTACGAGGATCTAACGTGCAGCTTACCAGGACTCGTTGTCAAAGAGGCTCTCAGGCTCGCCTCCTCGGAACTTCCTAAGGAAAAAGAGGATGGCCAATTCGTCTTGAGCCAGTGCAGGGGTCACGAGACGGTTCGTGTCCTAAAAGAGGCACTGAGCCAATCGATTAGCCGTATCGTGAGTACGCCCAACGGACAAATACGTCAATATCCTGGGCGAAAGGCCGCAAAAGAGGCATTGATGGCTATGGGAGAGAAAGTGCCGGAAGATGTCATTACAGAGGAAAAGGTAGAGACGAAGAACTAAGTACGGCTGGGTGGCACTGTCGGACAGCTAAACATTTGTGGGTGCCACTGGCTCCGCCAGTGTTGTCTGGAACATTTTTCAGGCAACTGCTCCGTTCGGCAAACCATGGATTAATGGGAGACCGAGGTGCTGACGTCTTGGCGGCTCGCCGTGGTAATATCTGGCCGATGACCATTTCCAATCGACCGTCCGCCGACACAGCCCTCGATTCACGGGATTGTGGTGGATGTAGTCCAGCGATGATGCGATCGCCTCGGGAGAAAACAGGTTCCGGTCGAAGCCAGGGCCTTCTTGCCAGAATCGAAAACACTCCTTTCCCGGCCGCTCTTGCACCGTGAGGCTTCTGAGCAGCCGGGCGGGGTGGCACTGACAAACGGGGCTTAGGTGGTGTGTGCCACTGGCTCTGCCAGTGCTGAACTCGAATGATGATAAGTAGCACGGGCAAAGCCCGTGGCACCCGTCAACAATGCCACCCAGCCGTGCTACGCCGAAGGAGAAATTAGGGATGGTCGCTGCGGTTAATCGTCGTCTGCGTCTAAAGATAGTCGTGTGTGCCTTTGTTGGCATAGCCGTTCTCACCCTTTCCTCTTGGTTTGGATGGTGTTGGTATCGTTACACAGAAGAAGGACACATCATCGCGTCGCTTGAGAGCCAAGGCGCACAAGTCCAGCAGGAGAAGTCGGATTCCTTCTGTGGCAAGGCGGCATCCGTCTGGCACGGGCCTCGTAATGTGAGCTTGCTGGTTGTTGGCCGTCATGTCGATATGAACCTTGCAAGGCAACTGCCCGGACTGTCGGCGATTCATTTTCAGAGCACCGTCATTCCGGAAGCGCCGCAGATTTCAATTACTGATGAGGATATACGCGCGATTTCGGGAATGGGGCAACTGGAAACGCTTACCATGACGCGAGTGAAGGCTGCTCCCTCTCTATGGAGTGTTTTGCAGCGCCTCACGAAACTCAAGTGGTTGATCGTCGAAGATGTACCACTCGAAGACGACGGCGTTGCAGCCATCGGTAAGGTGCGAGGCTTAACACGCCTTCATCTGGACAATTGTGCGGTGACTGACGAAGGGCTGACTCATCTGCGGGGACTTCCTGAGTTGCAGGAATTGGGGCTTCGTCAGTCGCACATTTCCGCTGCCGGGCTGCGCCAATTGAAAGACCTGCCCAAGCTAACGACCCTCGATTTGGCAAAATGTAAGCTAACCGACGACTCCCTCGACGCCCTGGTTGCGTGTACGTCGTTACGGAATCTGGACGTTTCGGACAATCCAATAAGCGACAAAGGGCTGGAAATCCTGTCTCGGATACGAAACCTGGGCTTCATTCAACTGAAAAACACCAAGATCACTGACGCCGGACTGCGAGTCTTCGCGCAGCAGACCAACAACGGGCGCAGCCTTAACGTAAAGGGCACGTCCGTGACCCAAGCCGGTGTCGCTGAGTTGCTTACCGCGAACCCATTGATGGTGGTTCAAGACGTGTCCTCGTCTCCCAACGCGAACCAATCCTCACCGGACTCAAGAGACGCACCAGGTCCGTAACCGACCACAGCATAGTTTCCAAGTTCCCATCTTGTAGGTTTCGTTGCTGGGCCGCAGAATACGGCTTAGCCGTTGCGAAACCAGCTTGTGCAGACCGTATTCTGCTACACTGTTTCCTTCCTTTCCGCATTCGTCTCCACGGACGCATAGCCCGGTGGCGGGCTGGCATTCAAAGTGAACGTGTCAAATCGGTCGTGAGTAAGCCCCGCAGACCTTCTCGGGCCGACGTGCCGTCGGCCGCTAAACGGGCGTTGCTATTGTTACTCAGGTAAATAACGTCATGCGTTTTAAGCCAAAAAGCAGAACCTCAAAAAACGCCGCGTGGCCGCGCTTCGCCTGCGCCATTGCACCGGCTATTTTCTCGCGCTTTCGTTCTCTCGGGTTTTCGTGATTCTATCGGCTGGTTTGTCGTTAGCACGTGCACCTCAAAAACCTCGCCTCGCCCTTTGTGAGAGAGGCAGGGGTGAGCGCCATGGAATGTTTTCTTCATACTTAGAGCACATCCAATTTACGTGCAGCGGGTGCCATGGCCACGCGCGGGTGCCACTGCTGGCTTGTCCAGCAGTGCCGTTCGCAGCGGGCTGATCGATCGTATCTAGCCATTCGGCGGGCCAACAGCAACAGGCATGCGTGGTGTACCGGTTTTGTCGGGCTGGAACCCTCGAAAAGCCAGGAGCGGTCATTCCGAGCGGAGCGAGGAATCTGCGTTCCCTGCGAGTGCGGGCCAGATCCTTCGCGAACGCTCAGGATGACAAATGGGAGGGTCGCAAAAGCCAGATTGGTCTTGTTTCCAGGGGCTGAAGCCCCTGGCTATCCACCTATTGCCGCTCGCGCGGCTTAACGGTATCGGCAGAAGACTTGGCCGGGATCTCGGGCCGACGTGCCGTCGGCCGCTAAACATCGGGCGCGCTTCGCGGGGCCGACGTGCCGTCGGCCGCTAAACGGGCATTGCTGCCGGCTTGATCGTCCGCAGAAGGGCTAGTACCACTTCGAAAGGATCTGGAACAGATTGCTGTAGTCGTCGGTCCAGAGCCGGACCCGCCAGTCGTCGTACGGCTGTTTCTCGGGGACCGATGGATGTGCCCGCAGCAGTTGCTCGTCATCGGTGACGAGGATCCACTCGCTGGTATGCACGAGCCGCTGCTTCTCGTCCTCAGCGGAAGGCCGTTGGCAGATGCGTGAGGTCTTCATGCCACACTCCTTCGCCAGCCGATAGACGACCGGAGCCAAGCGGAGATAGTAGTTCGACACGTGGACGGCAATGACGCCGCCGGGCGCCAAGTGCCGCCGGTAGACTTCAAACGCCTCGCGGGTCAGAAGGTGCGTGGGGATGGCGTCGCCGGAAAAGGCATCGAGCACAAGTAATTGGTAATGTTGCGGCGATTCGGCTTCGAGCGAAAGTCGGGCGTCGCCGAGGACCACTTCCTGCGTTCCGCGACAATCTTTGAGATAGGTGAAGTGCGTGTTTGCGGCGCGAATTACCTCGGGATTGATCTCGTAGAAGCGAATCCGATCTTCGGGCCGGGCGTAGCAGGCGAGGGTTCCCGTGCCGAGGCCGACCGCGCCGATCGACACTGGCCCCCGCTTCTGCAGGTATTCGATGGCCCGCCCCACTCCGCTTTCTTTTCCGTAATAGGTCGTCGCCCAGTTGCGGCGATCCGGCGCAGTGAATTGCCGGCCGTGCGTGATCCGCCCGTTTTTTAACACAATCTCGTGAAGGTCTGGCTCCTCGGCATCGTGTTCCGCGATAGTGACGGTGCCGAAGAAGTTGCGGGCGCGGTCGACGATCCCGCGGCGATCAAAGGCCCAACTGCTAACGTAAATCACACCGAGCGCTACGACGGCGAGGAACAGCGAGCGGCGAATCAACAGCGTGCGAACGTCGAAGCCGGGCAGAGTCAAGAGTCCGACGGCCAAGATGACCGTGGCCGCGAGGCCGATCTGCCATTCCAGAAACGTGGAAAAGATTAACGGAGCCACGACGGCTACCAAGATGCCGCCGATCGCTCCGCCGGCGGAGATCAACAGGTAGAACTCGGTCAGATGCCGCGGATCGGGCTTCAGTCGGGCCAACTCGCCGTGGCACACCATGCAGGCGGCCAGCAGCGCCGTGAAGTAGAGCACCAGTTCTTTGACCAACGACAGATGCGAGCCGGACAAATTGAGGTGATCGTTCACCCCGGCGGCCACGAGCGAGGCAATTGCCAGGCCGGCCCAAAACCAGCGGCGGTACCAACGTTCGCTGTCGAAACAAAGGATGAATGACAGCAGGTAGAGCGCCAGCGGAGTGACCCACAGAAACGGCACCACGGCCACGTCTTGGCAGACATGATTCGTTGTGGCCAGCAGCATCAACGACGCCAAGGCGGGCAAGGTGAGCCAACGAAGGCGATCGAAGGCGGTGGGCGTGGCAGCAAGGACCGCGCCGGCGCTTAAGGGCTGGCTATTTTCGGAGTCGCCCTTGCCCTTGGCGGTTGCCGCCCATCGCCAGAGACTGATCAAGCACACGCCGCAGAGCAGCACGTAGCCGACAAATCCGCCCGACCAGAGCGAGGATTGACGGCGGAGGTCAAAGGCGGGCTCGAAAACGAACGGATAGCTCAGCAAGGCAGCCAACGAACCGACGTTCGACAGTGCATAGAGCCGGTAAGGCGACCGGCCGGGCTGGGATCGGCTGAACCAGGCTTGAAGCAAGGGGCTGGTGGCCGAGAGGGCAAAATATGGCAGCCCGACGGTGGCCGTCAGCAGCATCAGAATGTGAAGGACCGGCGATCCGATGCCTGCCGTTTTCCAATTGAGCGACGGGGCGATCGGCAGCAGTGCCATCGCGGCCAATACCAGCAGCAGATGCACGGTCGCTTGGCCGCGAGGACTGAAACGGTTCTGCAAGAGATGGGCGTAGACGTAGCCGGCAAACAAAACGACCTGGAAGAACAGCATGCAGGTCGTCCACACGGCCGGCGAGCCGCCGAACCAGGGCAAAATGGCTTTGCTCACCAGCGGCTGCACTTGGAACAGTAGAAACGCGCTGAGCAGGATCGTCAGGCCGAAGATCGCCAGCGGCCAAGCCCTTGGCGTCGCCCCCTGCGTCGCCGTTCTCATGATCACGCCCTCCTGACAGAAGAACCGGGTGGAGTGACAGGGACGCTAGCCGCCGAGGCTCTTGCCGCGATAGCTGAGATCGAGCAGGTCCATCGGATGCATGACGCGCAAGGGGAGTTTTCGTTGCCGCACTTCGCGTTGGATTTGCAATAGGCACCCGGCGTTGGAGGCCAAGACCAATTCGGCGCCGGTGCTGACGATGTTTTCGATTTTCCGCTGAGCGAGCCGGTCGGACATTTCGGGCTGGAACAGGTTGTAGGTGCCGGCCGAACCACAGCACATGCTGGCTTCGGGCAGTTCGCGAATCTCCAGTCCGGGGATCGAGGCTAGCAAACGGCGGGGCGGGGCCATAATTCCTTGGGCATGGGCCAAGTGACAGGCGTCGTGGTAGGTGGCCACGGCGTCGATCGGCCCGGTCGGGGCAATGGGGCCCAATTCGTCGAGAAACTCGTTGATGTCCTTAATTTTTTCGGCAAATTTTGCCCGGTGGGGCTGCAAGCCGTCGCGCCAGTGGAGGCCATATTCCTTCAACATGGCGCCGCAGCCGCCGTGATTGACCACGATCGCGTCGTAGCGTTCCAAGTCGAACGCCACCAGGTTGGCGTCGGCCATTTTGCGTGCGCCGCGGAGGTCGCCGGCGTGGAGATGGATGGCCCCGCAGCAGCCTTGTTCGGGCGGCACGAAGACATCGCACCCATTATGCTGCAAGACGCGGATGGTCGCCCAGTGGGTCGGCCGGAACATCGCGTCGGCCACGCATCCCACGAAGAAGGCGACGCGAGCCCGCTTGCGGCCAATGGCCGGCGAGAAGCGAGGCAGCTTGGGTCCCGATTTCGCGGGTGGAGGCAGCAGCGGCACCATCCGGCCGAGTCGTCCGGGAATCAATTTCAGCAGTCCCATCCGCTCGGCCAGATCGAACAATCCGAGTTGCTGCATCAGGCGGATCGGCAGCATCAGTTTTCGCATCCGGTCGGCGTAGGGAAACAACTGGAAGAGGATGATTTCGCGGAACCAGTCATATTTCTCTTCGAGGCGGGTGTCGGCCTGTTTGACGGCCAATCGGAACGGCTCGATCAGCCGTCCATAGTGCACACCGGAGGGGCAGGCCGTTTCGCAAGCCCGGCAATCGAGACACAATTCCAGGTGCTGCCGCATGCGATCGCTCAAGTCGGTTTGGCCATCGGCCACCATCCGCATCAATTGAATGCGACCGCGGGGGCCGTCGTTCTCGTCGCCCCGTTCACTGAAGGTTGGGCAACTCGACGTGCACAGTCCGCAATGCACGCAGCGGAGGAACAGATCGAAATTGATCCCGGCGGCCGGATTGCCGTTGGCCTCGTCAAACAAGTTGTCCAAACCGTAGGGGTTCATTTCAGATGTTGTTCTGCTGCACGGGGCGGGAGACGCAAAAGGCAGGCGAGCTGGCGTGTTGCTCGCCGCAACACTGGCCGGGATTGAGGATGTTGTGGGGATCGAAGCGTTCTTTAATGGCTCGGCGGATGCGCAGGTCTGGCGGCAGTTGCGCCTCGTCGGATTCATGGGATCCGTTTCCACAACTGCGATGGCCGATGCTCATCCGGCCTTCGGCCGCAGCCACCATGCCGCGGATTAACGGGATGGCGTCGCAGTGACGGGGTTCGATTGAGTTGTCCTCTCCGGAAAGCTTCACGGCCACCGAACCATTGCCGGCCCGGGCTTGCATGGCGCCATCGGGGGCGATGCGGAGCACGTCGGCGATCAGGCCCACCAAGCGGCTGGGCAGTACGTTGATGAGGATGTCGGCCGGCAGCGCCGCCAACCATCGCCATAGTCGGTCGGTGGTCAAGTTGGGCATCAGCACGATCGAGGTCACGCCGAGCGTCTTCCAGCCTTCGCGCAATTGGCCCAGCATCCAATCGACTTCGTCGGCGGCCCCTTCGAAACCGACGCAAAGTCGCGCGGCATGGCCTTCGAGGATGGGACCGAAGAGCGGATTGCCCTCGGGCGACCGTCCGGCCGAGAGTTCCACGGCCACCGGTTGCACCGGCAGGCGAACCAATTGAGCCAGCAGTTTTTCGGCCTCGTCCAGCGTCGGCACTTCGCAGGCAAGCAACGCCGCCGCCTCGGGCAGCGGACGGACCATCAACGTCGCCTGGGTCAAGATGCCCAGGGTGCCGCGGGAACCGGCCATCATCCGACAGAGATTGTAGCCGGCCACATTTTTCACCACCCGGCCGCCGCCGGAGAACAGCCTGCCTTGGCCATCGACCGCGGTGAAGCCGAGCAGATAGTCGCGCATCGTGCCATAGGCGTAGCGTCGCGGTCCGGAGGCATCGGTGGCAATCGCACCGCCCACCGTCGCGCGGTCGGAGTGCGGCACATCGACCGGCAACCATTGCCGGTGGGCCGCCAGACGCTGATTGAGCGCGTCGATCGTCATGCCGGCTTCGACCGTGATCGTCATGTCGTCGGCGGCGTGGTCGATCACCCGGTTGAGGTTTGCCAGCGATAGGGCGATCCCCGCTTGCAGCGGTGGCCAACCGTATTCCAAACAGGTTCCGTTTCCGATCGGGTAGATCGGACTGTTTTTGCGCAACGCCGTGCATACCGCATCAGCCACCGCAGCCTGATCCTTCGGGGCGATCGTTTCGGTGATATTCGGGCGCTGGATCATGTTCGTTGGGGAATCAACTTGGCGGGGTTGAAACGATTCGTCGGATCAAACGCAGCCCGGACATTGCGCATCGCCTCGAGATCGTTCGGACCGAACAGTCGATCCATCAACTCGATCTTTTCAATGCCAATGCCATGCTCGGCGGTGATGCTGCCGCCGCAGGCGATGCACTCTTCGAGAATTTCGCGACCCGCGGCGAGCGCTCGGGTCACTTCCGCCCGATCGCGTTCATCGAACAACAGAATCGGATGGACATTGCCATCGCCGGCGTGGGCCACGTTGACAATCCGAATCTGGTGTTTCGCGCCTATCTCGGCCGTGCGACGGATGATATGCGGCAGTTTCGTCCGCGGCACCACGCCATCCTGAATCGTGTAGCTGGGGCTCAAGCGACCGGTGGCGCCGACGGCCATCTTGCGGCACTTCCACAACATGGCTCGCTGCTCGGCGGTCGCCGCTTGCAGGACCTCGCGCGCGCCGAATTGTTGGCAGAACGCCACGATCTGCTGCTGCTGGCGATCCAATCCGACGGCCGGTCCATCGACTTCGATCACCAGGACGGCGGCGGCATCGGGCGGGAAGCCAAAGTGATAGGCTTCTTCGACCGCCGCCAGAATACCCTGATCCATCAGTTCCATGGCGGCCGGCACGATCCCGGCGGCGATGATCTGACTGACCGCATTGCTGGCGTCGTCCAGCGAATTGAAGGTGGCGCGCATCGCCCGGTAGTCTTGCGGATTGGGCGTGAGCCGGACCCATACCTTGGTGACGATACCGAGGGTTCCCTCGCTGCCAACAAGCAGCCCGATCAGATCGAGGCCCATCGGGTCTTCCACCGGTCCGAGTTGGGTAACGGAGCCATCGGCCCATACGACTTCGAGGCCGAGTACGTGATTGATCGTGACGCCGTACTTGAGGGTGTGAGGTCCACCGGCGTTGGTGGCGACGTTTCCGCCGATCGTGCTGGCGCCTTGGCTGGAAGGATCGGGGGCGAAGTGGTAACCGGTTCCGGCCAAGGCCTGGCTGAGCCGTAGGTTCGGCACGCCGGCCTCGACGACTGCCATGCGATTGCGAAGATCAACCTGGAGAATCTTGTTCAGGCGAGTGAGCATCAGGACCACGCCGCCGCGTGGCGCGCAGCCACCGGCCAAGCTCGTTCCCGCGCCGCGAGCGACGATCGGGACGGCAAATCGCTGACAAATCTTCACCACCGCGGCGACTTGTTCGGTGGACTGAGGAAAGACGACCGCCGTCGGCGGCGAGCGTTCGATGGTGAAGGCGTCGCAATCGTAGACCGACAACTCCGAGGGGGCCGAAAGGAGGTTTTCGCGGCCGAGCGCTGCGCGGAGTTCGGATAGGAGTGCGGACATAGCAAACGCCTGGGCGGTGGAAGCAAAAGGCCGGGATCGGCCCGGGGCAGCTGACAGGCTTCTCGATTATAGCCCCTAGCGGCGTCGGCTGCCTACTTCTTCACCGGGCGACCAAGCTTCTGCTCGACGCTGGCCACTTTTCCCTGCAAGCGGCCGCTACGGTCCTTGCGATAGTCAATTTTGATCGAACATTCGATGCGATCGCAATCGGTGGCCATCGCCTGAAAGCATTGGCGGACGACGTCGAAAACCTCGTCCAACTCCCCTTCCAAGGTGGTGCCCATGGCATGGCAACGGTACTCTACGCCGCTACGATCGATAAGGTCGAGACTGCGGGCGACAAAGGCGCTCAGGCTCTCCCCTTTATCGAGGGGGAACATACTGAAATCGAGCAGGACCATGGCAATCTTCCTTTTTTCGATCTAGGCAAGTTGCGGCTTTCCAAAATCGGTCGTCAGCACAAGCGTCAAGCGGATCAACTCCGCCAACGAGTCGGCCTTCATCTTCTTCATCAACTTCGAGCGACGGACTTCGACGGCGCGGACGCTGATGGCCAATTCCGTGGCAATCGCCTTGTTCGACAGGCCTTCGACCAGATACCGCAAGACGTCGCGTTCGCCGGAGGTGAGTTTTTCCAGCCGCTGACGGATTTTAGCCCGCATGGCAAGCTGCCGCCGATGTTGGGCGTCCCACCGCAGCGCCTCTTGCAGGGCTTCCCAGAGTTGTTGGTCACGGCAAGGTTTTTCGAGGAAATTTAGTGCCCCCGCCTTCATGGCGCGGACGACCATTGGCACGTCACCGTAGGCCGACATGACAATCGCCGGCAAGGAGATGTCGTCTTCCTTAAGTTTTTCCAGCAGCGCGAGTCCGCCCAGGCCCGGCATGCGAACATCCAGCAAGATGCAGCCGGGGCGAGAGCCGTCGATGCTTTGGAGGAAGTGTTCTGCCGATTCAAAGGGCTCGGCGGCCAGGTCCATGGACCGAAGCAACGTCACCAGGGACTGTCGCACGGCCGGGTCGTCGTCCACGATGAAGACGGTTGGCTGGTCGAAGGAAGCGAACTCGGATTTCAACGCGAAACTCCCAGGTGTGAAGGCAAAGTAATGCGAAAGGTGGCTCCGGGCCCAGCGCCGTCCACCAGATCCAATCGACCGCCTTGGCTTTCGACAAAGGCTCGACTGATCGGCAATCCCAATCCCATCCCGTCCGACTTGGTCGTGTAGAAGCGTTCAAACAATCGGCTGGCAACCTCGTCGGCGATGCCGGGGCCATTGTCCTGAACCTCGACAACCACCCACCGATGACCCTCTGGCCAGGTGCGCAAGGTCAGGCGCCGCGTCTGGTGAGAACAACCTCGCAAGGCTTCCAAGCCATTCCGCATCAAGTTCACCAGCACTTGCTCCACTTGCATGCGATCCGCCCAGGCGTCGGGCAGGGGATCGGCCAAGGCGAAGCATATTTCCGCGCCTGCTAACCGAGCATCAATACTCATCAAGGCGGCAACATCGCGAAGGATCGTGTTGATCGCCAATCGTTCGCGGCTAGGCCGATGTTTGACGGTGAAGCGTCTCATACGGCGGATGATTTCCACCGCCCGATCCCCCTGCTGACGGATCTGTTGCAGGGCCCCGGCGAGTTCCTCGTGCCCTCCAGCATCCTTGGCTTCGAGCAATCGCTGACAGGCCTGAGCAAAACCGCAGACGGCGCTGAGCGGCTGGTTAAGTTCGTGAGTCAATTCGGCCATCATTTCGCCGACCGCGGAGAGTCGGGCGACATGGGCCAATTCGGCTTGGTGCTGACTGATTTGCTCTTCCGCGCGGCGGCGTTCCTCCATCTCCACCCGCAAACGACAATTGGCTTGGGCCAACTCGGCGGTTCGTTGTTCGACCCGCTGCTCCAACTGTTGATGGGCCGCGTGGAGTTGCGCTTCCGCCTCGGCCAGCCGCTCGGCTTGTCGGGCGTGGGCGATAGCTTGTTCGACGACGACCGGCAGAAGTTGCAGGAAGCCGGCGTCTTTGACCAAGTAGTCGTAGGCTCCTCGTTTCATCATTTCGACCGCCACGCTTTCGCTACCGCGGCCGGTGGCGACGACAAAAGGCACGAGTTTGCCGCGGGCCTGCATGTGTTCCAGGAGTTGCTCGCCGCGCATGTCGGGCAAGCCGTAGTCGAGAACCAGCAGCCGCGGCATGACGGGATCTAAGGCGGCCAGCGCCGCACCCCCGCTACGAACGCCGACGACGCGATGCCCCGCCGGCCGCAACGCGCGTTCGATTAATTGCAGCAGCGCGGGGTCGTCCTCGACGACAAGAATCCATTCGCCACCCGACCCCGAACAGTCGGCTGCCCCGGGAGCGCGGCCAATCGGCAGCATCGCTAGGCCTTTTGTTGAATCTGTTCCCTTGCCCGTCATGACCCGGGCAGTACGCCTGGCAGGATTCGAACCTGCGACCTACGGTTTAGGAAACCGTTGCTCTATCCCCTGAGCTACAGGCGCAAAGCCTGGAACGCCGACACGCCGGTCGCGTACCCAGCCTCGCCGAAGGTCGATGACCCTCAGCCTACCAGAAAAGCGATAGTCGGCAAAGGCTTCCGGCGGAGGATCGGGCTGCGTGGCGGCGACGGTTCCGTTTTTCCAGCCTCCGGACCTTCTCCACCCGATCGGACTTGGCAAGAAAGATCGGAGCGCTAAAATATTGCCTAAAAGTTCACCTTGCCCGTGGGGCGGCGAGCATGGACCGCAAGCGGCAGGGTGGATAGTCTTCCTTCAGCGGCCCCCTACCCAAGGGCGAAATTAGCTCTAAGCTTTACAGTCTTATCAAGGTAAGGTTTGCATCATGAGCTCGCTGCCAGGGACAACAGAGACAGGAGGAGGCCGATGAACAAGGCGGGTAGGATTCTTGTGGCCGACGACGATGTTGCCTTCCTTCGCTCGACCATCAGACTGCTATGCGAGGAAGGGTACGAGTGCGAGGGAGCGGGCACCGCTGACGAGGCGATCGAGAGGATTCAGCAGGCGCCATACGACCTCTTGATCGCCGATATCAAGATGCCGGGCAACAACGGCCTTCGTCTGGTTCGCGAAGCACAAGCGCGGGCGGCCGGGATGTTCGTGATCCTGATTACCGGCTACCCCTCGTTGGATTCGGCGATCGAGGCGGTCGAACTTCCCGTGCTGGCCTATCTGACGAAGCCGGTCAAGTTCGATGTCTTGTTGCAGTACGTGGCCACGGCGATGAAGGCCCGCGGGCCGGCTCGGGCACTCGCCCAACTGTCTGCTGACCTGAGGACTTGTTCGGACGAGATCCGCGGACTGCTCGATGGCAAGAACCAGGCTAAGGAATCGAGTGCCCGGCCAGGGACGGCCGTCTCGGCGGTAACCATTCGTCGGTTGGCCTCTTGCCTGCGAGAACTGATGGAGATTCGCGATTCGCAAGAGCCTACGCGAAAACCGGTTACGCTCTGCCAACTGGTCGATTGCCCGCAGTGGCCGGCCCATCGGCGCACGCTGCAGTCGGTAGTCGACGTGCTCGTCGAGGTGAAACGTCGCTTCAAGTCGAAGGAGTTGGCGCAATTGCGCGAGGAGGTCGAGCAGCACCTGCGAAATCTGGAGGGCTAGCTTGACATTGAGGAATTCCGTGGCATGGTTGGCTAGCAGAACTTTGCCGTCGCGACCGGAGCGATCCGGGCCCCGACACTGCCCACCCAGATAGGGTCGGCGGCCTTACTTGCTAGGCTTCGGGCCTACCACTTGAAGGCACAGTGGATACTGTTCTTCCCACACGAAGAACCGTTTCCGCTGTGCCTTTTTTGTTTGCCCACGGCCTGGTAGCGGTCGTAACGAATGCAAGGCAAATGCGGTGTCCCGCCGAACGGATTGAGCGACGAGTGCGCCCGCCCCCCCTAAACCAACTTCCATCCTCGCGAAAGACCCTCCCATGCTGAGCAATCTGAAGATCACCACCAAGGTCCTGGCCAGTCTCGGCCTGATGCTATTGATTCTCGCGGCCCTCGGCGTGACCGGCTATGTGATGTTCAGTAGCGTCGAAACGAATGTGGCGGCCTTGGCCAACCACAGCTTGGCCGCGGTCAAGAGCGGCACTTTGGTGGAGCGGTCGGCCTTTGAAGCCATGCTCGACGAGAAGAGTTACCTGCAAGAGAACAAGGCCGAAATCTATGAAGATGCCAAGAAACATCTGAGCGAATTGACGGAGGGCCTCAACGCGATCGACAAGATCGCCGACCAATTCAAGGACAACGAACTCGCCCGACAATCGCGTGAAGTTCGCGCGTTGGTACAGCAATACGGCAAGCTTTTCGACAACGGCGTGGACGCCTTGAAGGCCCGCGATGCGGCGCTGAAGGTCATGGTGGACAAGGGCGTGACCGTTCAAGGCGAGGCCGATGCCTACTTGATTACCAAGAAGGCGGAGTACCTGAAAGCCAAGGACGAGCTCGCCTTGGTCAACAAGATCGACGGCTTGGCTTGGCAACTCCGATGGACCCGGCAGCACCTGAAGAACGGCAAGGATGCGAAATGGCTTAATCCCATGGCGACGCACGTGCAAGCCGTTCACACCTGCTTCGACCGATTGGACAAGCTCGGCCCGAACTCGGAAGAACGTCGGCAAATCGCCCAGGCAAAGAAAGCGGCTCAGGATTATCTCGACATCTCCCGCAAGCATTTCGAGGGAACCAATCGCAACGAGAATGCAGCCGTGCTGGCCGAGATTGATGCGCAAACGAGCGTCGCCGGGGACGCCATCAGCCGAATTGCCGGGGACTACCTAAAGGCGAAGGAAGAGGAAGTGGCGAAGGTGGCCGAGTCGGTGTTCATTGTGGCCGACATTGCTCAGGTCGCCCCTGCGGTACGCATCGCCGCCTTGAAATACATGCAGAACGGTGACCCGGCGGAATGGCAGAAGCTTGTCGACGGGGTCGCCAAGCTCGGCAAACGTTATGAGGACCTCCGCAAGGTGTCCCTAACGGCCGACGACCGCCAGCGCATCGACCGTGCCGACGCATCCAGCAAGGAATACCTGGTAAACGCGAACGCGTGGGCCGAGAACAATCGAAGGTTGGAAGAGGTCATCCTGCCGCAAATGAAGAAGGGTGGCGAGGCGGTGCTGGCCACAGCCCAACTGGCGGAAAGCAACGCCTGGAAGGCGGCCGATCAGGCGAGCAATACAGTGCTTAACATTGTCGGCTCCTCGAAGGCGGTGATCGTGATCACGTTGTTGGTCGGCATTGTGACCGTCGGCGTCCTGGGAGGTCTGCTCTCGCGCAATGTCGCCAAGGTGCTCCGCGCGCTGGTTGGCGAGACCAATCGACTCACGACCGCCGCCATTGAAGGCCGGCTCCAGACCCGCGGCAATCCCGCGCTGGTGAGCGCCGAATTCCGTCCGCTTGTCGAAGGCGTCAACGCCACGCTGGATGCCGTGGTGGGGCCGTTGAACGTGGCGGCCGAATATGTGGACCGCATCTCCAAGGGTGACATTCCCAGCAAGATCACGGACAGCTACCAGGGCGACTTCAACGAGATCAAGAACAACTTGAACCAGTGCATCGATGCTCTGAATGGCTTGACGGCCGAAATGAACCACATGTCGGACGAGCACAACAAGGGCGACATCGATGTGACGATCTCCGCCGACAAGTTCCAGGGCGCCTATCGCAAGATGGCCCAGGGCATCAACGAGATGGTGGCCGGCCACATCAACGTCAAGAAGAAGGCGATGGCCTGCGTGGCCGAGTTTGGCCGCGGCAACTTCGAGGCGGCGCTGGATCGCTTCCCCGGCAAGAAGGCCTTCATCAACGAGACGATCGAGCAAGTCCGCTCCAACTTGAAGAGCTTGATCGCCGACGCCAACATGCTATCGCAGGCCGCCGTGGAAGGCAAGTTGGCCACCCGCGCCGACGCGGCCAAGCATCACGGCGACTTCCGCAAAATTATCGATGGCGTCAACAGTACGCTCGACGCCGTGATCAATCCGTTGAACGTGGCGGCCGAGTATGTGGATCGCATCTCCAAAGGCGACATCCCCACCAAGATCACCGAGACTTACCAGGGAGACTTCAACGAGATCAAGAACAATCTCAACCAGTGCATCGACGCTCTGACGGCGATGACCGAGGACGGCGAGATTGGTTCGGCCCTGCAACGGATGGCCAAGAAGGACTTCGCGGAAGCGATTCGGCCGCGTTTCCCGGGGGTGTACGGCGATTTGCGCGACAACGTCAACCTCGTGATCACTAACGTCCGAACGGCCTTGGATCAGATCAGCGAAAGCGCCAACCAGTTCACGGAAGGGGCACGGATGATCGCGGAAAGCTCGCAAAGCCTGGCCCTCGGCGCGCAAAGCCAGAGTGCCAGCGTCGAGCAGATGACGGCTTCCATCGAGGAACTGGCCCGTTCCGTCGGCGCCGTCAAGAACAATGCCGCGCAGGCCGACGACCTCGCCAAACAGACCAACCATCAAGCCGAGGCCGGCGGCGCCGCGGTGCAGAAGTCGGGCGAGGCAATGGACCTGATCCGCACCAGTTCGCTGCAAATCAGCGAAATCATCCAGGTGATTTCGGAAATCGCCAGCCAGACCAACCTGCTGGCGTTGAACGCGGCCATCGAGGCCGCCCGCGCCGGAGAACACGGCATGGGCTTCGCCGTGGTCGCCGACGAGGTCCGCAAACTGGCGGAGCGGTCGAATCAGGCGGCCCGGGAAATTTCCAACTTGATCAAGGAGTCGAGTGCGCGCGTCGAGGAAGGCAATCAATTAAGTGAGGAAACGGGCAATTCGCTCCGACGGATCATCGAGAGCGTGCAAGCCACGGCAGCCCGCATCGGCGAGATTGCCGCGGCCACGGCGCAGCAAGCGGCAAACGCCCAAGAAGTGTCGCAGGCCGTGCAGGGAGTGGCCCAGGTCACCGAACAGGCCTCGGCGGGAGCGGAAGAAATGGCCTCCAGCAGCGAGCAGCTCGGCGCTCAGGCCAGCACGCTGCGGGAATTGGTCTCCGAATTCAAGATCGGCAATGGCGTTACCCACGCCACGCTGACGTAGGACTGCCGGCGGCGAGACCCTCCGAATCTCGTCGCTGTAAAGTCGGCCGCGGGAAACTGGGGGCGGCAGAGCCCAACCTGCCGCCTCCACGCCGACTTTCCCCCCCTCGTCGCTCGGGCGGGGAGTCAGAAGATCAGTCCAGGATCAGTGAATCACAATCCGGTTATAGCAAGATTTCCAGGGGAGCTAATCATGTCTGCTCGAATCGCCAACTACGACAGCCAGTTTCGCCAGAGACTCGCAGAACTTCGCGCGCGGATCGACTCTCTCGCGGGAAGAGAACGAAACCAGTTGCAGATGCTGGCCGACGACATGGAACGAAGTCATCGGTCGATGCAGCGCGATTGTGCCCTAGCCCAACGCCGCATCGGAGAGATGCAGGCTGCCGAGCGATCGGTCAAGACGGCCCTGGAATCGGCCGTGGCCGCCGTGCGTCAAGTCAGGATCGGCCGATAGACTCGCTTGCCGCCTCAGTTGCTCGCAACACATTCCAGGACTAGCAGCCAGTCCTGGCACAATGGCACGCGAGGAGGCTGCCAGGTGGTTGCCTGGGCCGGCAATTGTCCGAGCGGACGTCGTCCGCCGGTGATCGGGTCGAAAAAGTAGGCTTGGTACTGCACGTCGGACTCCAAGTGTCGCATGACCGGCGTCTCCCAACTGAAATCTCGCTTGGGGATATAGACGAGCCGGAATTTCTTTGGCGCCCCTGCGGCATAGGGAAGCAAGTGAGCTTCCTGGGACGCCGTCCACCGCGACATCGGCCGGTACCAGTCCGCATGTTCTTCAAGCAGAGTGGGACCGCTCGGGTGGATCCATTCCGGATGCGGTTTCATCTCCCACCAGGGATAGTTCTCCAGCAACTTTTTCGCCAGCCCGAGTTGCTGAGCACCGGGAAATTGGGCAGCGACGTCCCAGGGAGTGTCTTCGTAGGTCCCGCCGTGCGGCGAAGGACCATGCGGCTGGCTGCGGGTGTTCATCTGCCAGATGCCGCCCGCCCCATAGGTAAATCCGCCGGCGCCGTTCAGGAGCGACGTCCAGAACATGAACCGCTGCACGTCCGGCCAATTGCCGGCCATCAGTCCCTCGTAGCTCACTTCGCCGACGACCACCGGCATGACCGGCGTTTTTGAATAATGCGACGACACGTACGCGATGGTGGATGCCGCCGACTTCCAACCTCCGTGGCCGGTTTGCAGCATGTCAAAGTCGAGCAGACTGTCGTCCTGAAATTCTTCCCGACCGGAATGGCTGGGATGAACGGTGAGCGGACGATGATAAGGATCGATCTTGCGGACATACTTGGCCACTTCCCTCCAGCCATCCAACTGCCGTTGTCGCTCTTCGTCCGGGCGTTTCGAGAGATAGTAGGGCATCCCCACTTCGCCGGCCAAACACCAGACGACGGGCAGCGACCCCCAGCGGGCGATCATGTAGCGCCAATGCTTCTTCATCCGCTCGACGCCCATCGGCGGCAAGTGATAGCCCCAACTGCCGACGATGCACGGCACAAGATGGTGTTTCGCCAAGCAGCGGATTCGGCGGTCGGCGTGATCGAAGAAGGCTGGATTGATCCGGGCATAGTCCTTCTCCCAGGCCCAGCCGCCGGCATTCCTGGCGCGGGGATCGAAAGGAGGTTCGTCAGGATATAACCCGGCAACGATTTGAACGACGGTGAATCCTTTCGCCTCGCGGTCGCTCGCAAGTTGCTCGAATTCGGCGTCCGACATCCGCCCGCAAAGCGACATCCACTGCGTGTCGCCGAGCCAAAAGAAAGGCTTGCCGTCGGCGTGGACGAAGTGACGACGACACGGACTGACTTGCAGGGGGCCGTGAGCAATTAGCGGATCGAGACCATTGTTGGGGGCTGCGACCAGTTCCGCCTCACCCTCATCACGTTTTCCGTTCTTCAGACCCCTGAATTGCCATCTCATGCCGTATGTGCCCGTCAACGGCGGCGCGAAGCGGACGTACCATCGGCGACCACCCGCCCAATAGGCCGGAACGCACCATTGGCCGCCTTTCTCGTGCGTAAATACGAGGTCGATTTCGACCTCATTGAACGGATCGGCGTAATCCTCTGGCAGCTGACAACCGATCGTAGCCGTCTCGCCTTGCACGGCCATGATTCGGGGCCGGGTGGGTGGCGTCTTCTTGTCGGTTGGCTCGGAGGCATGCGATCGTGGAAACGAAGTCAGCGCCAGCACAAGAAAACTCGTGTAAAGCACACGTCGGCCAAAAGCTCGTTTGCTCATTTCCGTTGGCTCCAGCGAGACGAAGGTCCACCACGCGCCTACGCCGTTCGGCGTGTGGCCATTTACATCTTCTCGACCACGCGGATGCCGAGCAGCTCTAGTCCCTTCTCGATCGTTCGCGCTGTCAGATCACACAGCAACAGGCGGCTTTGGCGCAGCTCATCCGACTCCGCCCGCAGCACGTGGCACTGCTCGAAGAAGGTGGAGTAACGGTTGGCCAGATCGAACAGGTAGGCCGTCAGTTGATTGGGGCGGTACTCGGCGACGGTCGTCTCCAAGGCTTCGGAGAATCGCAGCAATTCCAACGCCAGGGCTCGCTCGGCGGGGGCGCCGAGAGTAATTTTCACACTCGACGACCGCAATGCATCGACGTCAACATTCCCCTTGGCGAAAATGCTTCGCACCCGGGCGTATGCGTATTGCATATAGGTGGCCGTGTTGCCCGTCATCGTCAGCATCTTGTCGTAACTGAAGACGTAATCGCTGGTGCGGTTTTGCGAGAGGTCGGCATATTTGAGGGCGGCGATGCCGACGCGCTCGGCAATTTGTCGTCGCTGTTCGTCGGACAATTCGCGTCCTTCGGGCTTGGCATCATCGTTGGCCGAGACGATTTCCAGCGCGCGGCGGATGGCTTCATCGAGCAGGCCTTCGAGGCCGACGGTGTCGCCCGACCGGGTCTTGAAGGGTCGGCCGTCGTCGCCCAAGACGGTCCCGAAACTGACGTGCTGAAACTCCACGTCGTTGTAGCCCAGCATCCGAGCGGCGGCGAAGAGTTGTTTGAAATGCAGCGATTGGCGATGATCGACGACGTAAAGAATGGCGTCGGGGCGCCAGGTTTCCATGCGGTACTTGATCGTGGCCAGATCGGTCGTGCCATAGAGGAAGGCGCCGTCCTTCTTGCGGACGATCATCGGCACCTTTTCGCCTTCAAAGAAGATACACATCGCCCCGTCGCTTTCGCGGGCAATCCCTCGCTGCTGGAGCTCATCGACCACCGCCGGCAGCCGGTCCTCGTAGAAACTCTCGCCGAGGGTGTGGTCGAACGTTACGCCCAGCCGACGATAGACGCGTTCGATCTCGTCTTCGCAGTGCGGCAAGAACTCCTGCCACAGCCGACGGTTTTCGGCGTCGCCGGCATGAAGCTTTGCGGTTTCGGCCAGCACGGCGGCGTTGATGTTCGGATGCTTTTCCGACAGGGCGGCGATCGCTGGATCGCAGGCTTGAGCCGGCGTCGATTCCTCATCACCGTTTTCGTCGGTGGCTTGGCTGGCCGCCTGACAATCCATAATCCGCCGCACCAACTTGTAGAGTCGGGCCAGTTCGTGCACCGGATTCTTCTGGTAGGCCTCGGCATCGAGAAAATGCTTGTAGCCGTAGAGGATCATCCCAAATTGCGTACCCCAGTCACCGATATGATTATCGCTGACCACGCCGTGGCCCAAAAACCGCAGCACCTGACACAGAGCATCCCCGATCACGGTCGAGCGGATATGGCCCACATGCATCGGCTTGGCTACGTTGGGAGCCGAGAAATCGATGACGAACTGGCGTGGGCTGGCGACCGGCGCAAGGCCCAACCGTGGGTCGCCCACGGCGGCCGAAAGCAGTTGCACCAGCCAATCGTCTTTCAGCCGGAGGTTAATGAAGCCCGGACCAGCGATTTCGGGCGGTTGGCAGAGGTCGGCCACGTCGAGTCGAGCCACGACCTCGGCGGCCACGTCGCGCGGCGGCCGCCGCAAGCTCTTGCCCAACGACATGGCGAAGTTCGCCTGGTAGTCGCCGAACTTGGCATCCTGGCTGCGTCGAATTTGATCGAGATACTGTTCTGGCGCGTCCGTAAGTCCCTCGAGGGCGCGACAGAACCGGGCCTTGAGTTCGGGTAGTAGCAACATCAGAACTGTCCAATTGGGTTAGAGACGACACGTCTTCCGGCCGAGCTGCAGAATCAGAGGACAGCCGGCCTTCGGGCAGCATCGGACCGGGGATGCAACTGGGGCGCGAACCGAAAAAATACGTGAAAACGAGAAAAAATGGAACCCGTCCGAGCGGTTTTTCTCGCCCCGCGCGATCGCTCAGGCGCCGGCCGGCCGGGACTGGTACGGGACGCGCTTGGCATGTCCCCAAAGCTGCTCCAGTCCGTAGTATTCGCGCGTTTCGCTTTCAAACAGGTGGACGACCAGATCCCCATAATCGAGGAGAATCCAGCGGCTTTCTTCATAGCCTTCGATGCCCAGCCGGCGATCGCCCATTCGATCTTCCAAGGCGTGGTCGATCTCCTCGCTCATGGCGTGGAGTTGTCGGCGGCTGGTCCCGGTGGCCAGCACGAAGAAATCGAACATCGAGGTCAACTCGCGCAAGTCGAGGATGACGATATTGGTGCCGCGATTTTCTTCGGCGGTTTGAGCCGCCAGCAATGCCCGCTGGAGCCCAGTATCGGCTTGCCTCGGGGCGACGGCCTCGGCGCGGGCAGGACTATTACTCATGCAGAACGGACCTCGCTGGGAAACGGACTGGATTACAAAGGCATTGTACTGGACCGATGCCGTTGTGGCGAGGGGTTAGGTAAAAGTGGGCGAATCGCCGGCAAGGATTTCACGCCTTCCTTTCGGGGGGAGGAGGGGCAAAACCCGGCTCCGGTTCTCATCACCGCAATGCTTGGCTTTCTTGAGGAGACTGATTAAGCTGGAGGGGAGTGGGGGCCAGCCGACAACAACCCGTGGGGAACGGGTGACGGCATCCCCGGTGACAGAGAAGCCTGCGCGGAGGTAGTCAAGAAGATGGTGGCGAATATGCAAACCTGGCGCTATATGATTTTCGCAGTGGCAATTGCCCTGCTGACCGGCAGCGTGTTGACCGCCCAAGAAGGACGCCGCCGCCAGCGCATCGGCACGTACAACGCCAATGCGCAGACCGTCGAGATGTTCGCCGCCATCGAGAAGGGCGACATCGCCGTGAAGTTGATTCCGAAGGATTCGACAGAGTGTCGGGTCATGATCGAGAACAAGACCGACAAGCCGTTGAACGTGAAGTTGCCGGAGGCCTTTGCAGGCGTCCCCGTCTTGGCCCAGCAACTCGGCGGCGGCGCCGGAGGTACGGGATCGAGCCGATCCAGCGGGACCGGCGGCGGCAATCAAGGTTTTGGCGGCGGCATGGGCGGCATGGGAATGGGCGGCATGGGAATGGGCGGCATGGGGATGGGGATGGGGATGTTCAACTTGCCCGCGGAAAAAGTCGGCCAGTTCAAAGTGCCCACGATGTGCCTGGAGCATGGCAAGGCGGAACCACGGGCGGCCGTGCCCTATGAGATCAAGCCGCTGGAAAGTTTCACCACCAAGGTTGGCGTTCGCGAGCTTTGCCAGATGTTGGGCTCCGGCCAAGTCAACCAGCGCGCTGCCCAAGCAGCCGCGTGGCATCTCAACAACGACATGTCGTGGGAGCAACTGGCGAGCAAACGCCTGACGTATGCCAACGGCATGAGCCGGCCGTATTTCACGCGTGAAGAAATTCAGGCCGGCATGCAACTGGCGGGTTCCGCCGTCCGCATGGCCAAGGAACGGCAGCCGAACGAGAAGCCCACAGCGCCGTCGACGACCACGACCACGGCCGTCCCGCAGTAACAGGTCGAGTCATCGAGCCGGTCTGGTTTTTGAATCGCTTCGAGACTGCTGGCTCGGCGTCGCATCGCTCGCTGAACGCGCCGGGTGGTCCAAGGGGACAAGCGTTTGCGCCGGATCGTCTGCCGGGCACGTCGAGCAACCGGAGCAACGCGGCATTCCGCGGCGGCGAAGAAATCGCAGCAAACCTCGCAACACATAGGCAGCTGCCGTCAGCACGAGCAGTACGGCAATTGCATCTTGCCACGCCATTTTAAAGGCTCCTTTTTCGAGCCGTTGGCCATTTCAGCAGCTGAGCCACGTCCCTACCTGATAGGTCACAAAGGCGGCCACGTAGGCCAGCGCAGTCATGTACGTGAAGGTAAACGCCGGCCACCGCCAGCTATTGGTTTCCCGGCGGATGACGGCCAACGTGCCGGCGCATTGGGCGCAAAGGGCAAAAAACACCATTATCGACAAGGCGACGGGAACGCTGAACACTGGGCGCTTGGTTCCGTCCCAGGTAACGGTCCGCAGTCGTTCTGACCATCGTTCGTCGCCGGCTTCGGCGTCGTCGTCCATGTGATACATCACGCCCATCGTGGCGACGACGATTTCCCGCGCCGGCAGCGAGGCCAACACGGCGCAGCCAATGCGCCAGTCCCAACCCAACGGCTTGACCGCCGGTTCGATCAACTGCCCCGCTTGGCCAAGAAAGCTTTGCCGCTGCTGCTCTTGATGGGACAGGCTCGAATCGTGCGGGTAATACAGGGCAGCCCAGACCAGGATGGACACGGCGAGGATCAGCGTGCCGGCGCAGCGAAGGAAAAGCCAGCCGCGCTCGGCCATGCGAAAAACGACGGTCCGCAGCGAGGGCCACTTGTAGCTGGGCAGTTCCATCACAAACGGCGGCGTTTGTCCGCGCAGCAGCGTTCGCTTGAAGAGCATGGCAAACGCCACGGCGGCGACAATCCCCAACAGGTACAGCCCTGCCAGGGTAAGACCCTGCAGCGTGATCCACCAGAAAAGCGAAGCGCCCGGCAGGTTCAGCCACGCGAAAAAACCCATGTCGGGGATGAACGCCGAGATGAGCAGCGTGTAGATCGGCAACCGGGCGGAACAAGTCAGCAACGGCGCGACCAGAATCGTCGTCAACCGATCGCGCTCGTTCTCGATCACCCGGGTTGCCATCACGCCGGGCACAGCACAGGCAAAAGACGACAGCAGGGGAATAAAGGACTTTCCGCTGAGCCCCACCCGGACCAGCAAATGGTCCATCAGGTACGCGGTGCGGGCCATGTAGCCGCAATCCTCCAAGACGGCGAGAAACGCAAACAACACGAAGATCTGCGGCAAGAACTGCAGGATTCCGCCGACGCCGCCGACGATGCCGTCGACCAGCAGACTCCGCAAGGCGCCTTCCGCGATGTGCGCTGAGATCCACTCGCCCGTCGCTTCCGTGCCGGCCTGGATCAACTCGGTGGCCGGGCCGGCCCAAACGAAGACCAATTGGAACATCAGCAGCATCACGGCCGCAAACACCAGTGTCCCCCAAAAACGGCCCGTCAATACGCGATCAATCCGATCGGTGACGGTCGTCTTGTAGCGGGAAGGCTCGACAATTACGCCGTTGAGAACCTGCTGCACCCAGGCATAGCGGGCCGAAGTCTCAATCGCCGGGATCGGGCAATCGGCCGCGGCCAATCGTTCGCGGGCCGCCTGAAGGCGTTGTTTCCAGCGGCCATCGCCGCTGCCGAGCAATGTCTCTTGGAGGTAACCGCTGGCGTCGAGCAACAAGCGCCGCGCCAGGCTCCGCGGCAACCAGTGGTTGGCGACGCTCTCTCCATCGTTCAAATCCGCTTCTAATTGCGCCGCCTCGCGTTCAAAGCACTCGGGCAGCGGGGTTACGCTCGAAGGTGCCAGCCGAGCGGAATCGGTCGTGGGCACCGCCGTGAGCCGCGCGATCACCGTCTTTAGTTCGGATAACCCCGTGCGGCGGTTGGCCTGGATCGGCACGACGGGAATGCCGAGTTGACGTTCGAGGCAGGCCAGATCCAAGCGGATGCCGCGGTTTTCCGCCACGTCGAGCATGTTGACGGCCAGCACCGTCGGGAGTCCGAGTTCCAGCACCTGGCTGATCAAATACATGTTGCGCCGCAGATTACTGGCGTCGACGATGCAAACGATTGCATCCACCGCCGCCACGTCGCGCTGTCGTCCCAACAGCACATCGACGACGACCATCTCGTCGCGGGATCGGGCAGCGAGGCTGTACAAGCCGGGCAGGTCGATTAGTTCAAAACGGCGGCCGGCGAAGACCAGTTGCCCGGTCTTCTTCTCAACGGTGACACCCGGATAATTGCCGACGTGTTGATGCACGCCGACGAGCCCCGAAAAGAGAGTGGACTTGCCCGTATTGGGGTTGCCAATCAGGGCGACGGTAATGGTTTGCTTTTCAGTCGTTGTGGGCATGCTCAGGCCGCAATCGGCTCGACCAATACATGGAGCAGATCGTCGGCCCGAAGACAAATTTTATTCCCCGCCAGCCGAACGATACAGGGGTTGCCGGCGCGAAACATCTCGATCTTGATTCCGCCACGAAGGCCAAACTCCTCGAGTCGGTGCACATGGTCGGGGTGACCCAGCACCCGCGCAATCACCGCCGATTCGCCGGGCGGCAACTGTCGTAGTGGGATGACCTTGGTGGTTCTCGGATATTTCACGGACGTCGGACTTGCGGCTGCCACACTAAGATTATTGCCTACTGAAAATGTAACTAACTTCGGCCACGTAGGCAAGCGGCGGCGAAAGGTGCTGGAACCGCCAACCAGCAATGGCGGGAAAGCTCAGCGGTGAATCGTGGCGATAATTTTCGCACCCCTTGTCGGGCCGAGCATACTACGGTTTTGCTGCGGCGGCGGGGGACTGCCGGGCTTCGTCGCACCCGCGGCGGGCTTGATCGCCTCATCCTTCGGCTTGTCTGAACTGTTGTCCGATGGGTTTGCCTCCGCCGGCTTATTGTCCTTGGTGGTCTTTGTTTTCAGCGGCTTCTTGATGGCGGGGGCAACTGGCTCCTTCGCGTCTTCGCCTTTGGGCGGTGCGGTCAGTTGCTCGATCAACGGTAGCGGGAGACGCGGCATGACATTGGGAAACTGTGGTCCGAACCAAACGGCCAATGCATAGTAAGCGACCAGGCAGCCGGCAAGCCCGCCCGTAACCACCTCGATTAGGGTTCGCCAGGGGGATTTTGGGGCGTGGGCCCGCAACTGGGCACTCAGGGGCACCGCCACAAATTGCGCGGCCACGGCGGCCGCTTCGTCTTCCTGAACAGCCACGGTTGAATCATTGGACGCCGTTACCGGCTCGGTCACCGCAGCCGGCTCAACCATGGTCGATGGAAGCGGAATCAACTCGGGCGGCGCCATGGCCATGGCCACGCCCAGCGAATACTCCGCGCCACAGAGCGGGCAGCGAACGGATGCCGACACCTCGACTCCCAAGGGAATCGAAATTGGTTCCTGGCAGTTTGGGCATTTTGAAATAGCTGCCATTCGGGGGACTCCCATTGCCTACAGGTAGATCGCCAGTTTACCTGGAAATGCCCCCGATTGCACTAGCGATTTCCGCCTGAAAGGGTTCGCTATCGGCAATTGCGACACGTATCACACGCCGTAAAGTGCGCCGATGTCGCGGCGGAGGTGCTCCATCAACGGGCGCGGCGAAAGCGGCTGGCCCGTGACACGCTCGACGAGTTGCGCCGCCGAGGAACGTTGGCCGTGCTGATGAATGTTTGTCCGCAGCCAGTCCAGCAACGGGCGGAAATCGCCTCGGGCAAACGCCTGACCGAGATCGCCCAATTGCGATTCGGCCGCGGCGAAGAATTGGGAGGCGTAGAGGTTGCCGAGCGAGTAGGTGGGGAAGTAGCCGATCAAGCCGGCGCTCCAATGGACGTCTTGGAGCACTCCGCTGCGATCGTCCGGCGGAGTCATTCCCAGATAACGCTGGTATTTCTCGTTCCAGGCGCCGGGCAGGTCGGCAACCGACAGATCGCCCCCGATCAACGCCGTCTCCAACTCGAAGCGGATGAGGATGTGCAGGTTGTACGTGGCTTCGTCGGCCTCGATGCGAATCAACGAGGGACGCACATCATTGATGGCGAAATGGAACGCCTCGAGGCTAACGCTCTGAAGCGTCGGGAAGTGTTTTTGGGCACGGGGGAGGAAGTGTGCCCAAAAGGCCCGACTGCGGCCGACGAGATTCTCCCACAAGCGCGACTGCGACTCGTGAATTCCCAGACTGATGGCCTCCCCCAACGGCAGCCCGAAATGTTCCACAGGCAAACCTTGCTCATATAATCCGTGCCCGGCCTCGTGTAGAATTCCGAAGAACGCGGCGCTGAAGAAGTCTTCGTGGTAACGGGTCGTGATGCGGCAATCACGCGGGCCGACGGTGCAACAAAACGGATGGGCGGTGACGTCCAATCGCCCTCGCTGGAAGTCGAAGCCGATCGCCGCCGCGGCCTCTCGGCCCAATTGATCCTGCACGTCGACGGGAAAATGGCCGTGCAGCACGGCGCTGTCCGGCTTGCGGGCGCTGTGCTGGATTTCGGCAACCAAGGGAACGAGTTCCTGCCGCAGTCCCTCGAGCACGTCGGCGACGTTGGCCGTCAGTGCTTCCGGTTCGTAGTCGTCGAGCAGGGCGTCATAAGGCTGCTGTGGATACCCCAGCGCCTCGGCCTGCTGACGCTTCAAATCAATCGTGCGTTCCAGCAAGGGTCGAAAGGCAGGAAAGTCGTTCTTCTCGCGGGCCTCCTCCCAAGCCTGTTGGCTCAACACGGCCGTATGGGCCAATTCCTCGACGAGTCTTTGTGGCAACTTCACCCGCTTGTCGCGTTGCCGCTTGAGACGGGCCGCGACAATGGCCGCGTCGCCATCGCTGTGCTGCAGAAGTGCCTCAAGCTGTTCGCCGAACCGGGCATCGATCCAGCGTTGGTGGATCAGCCCCGCCAGCAACGTCGATTGCTCGGCACGATACTCGGCGGCGGCGGGCGGCATCTGAGTGCGTTCGTCCCAACCCAGCAACTCATTGATCGAACCCAAGGCGGCGATGCCCCGAGCATGCCGGCATACATCCTCGAAAAGTTCTTCGGCAGTTTTGCCCATGGCGTGTGCTCACAAATCGTCTACAGAAGATTGGCTGGAATATCCCTCGCCCGATTCTAGCGCTAGCGGCAAGGAGAGCATTTACGGCAGAGAAGGGCCAGGGCCGGGTGGAGGGCAAGGCGTCTGGTCAGAATGCGAAGCGAGCAGGCTGCAAACCAAATTTCGGCCACCCATTCAGTTTTGACCGGCCAAATTGCGCTCGATCTGTCGGCCTCGCTCATCGAAACTCAAGTAGTCGATCTCTTTCTCCTTTTTCGCCGGCCGAGCCTTCCGCACCGTCTCTGCCATCTCGTTATCGCGGAACGTGGGCTCGTGCGTCTCAAAGTTCCTGCAACCGGCAACGCTCAGCAGAACGGCAGCGATCACTGCCGCGTGACAGGCGCTGCGCCACAATTGCCGTCGAACAAGCAATCTGGATAGGAGCATGGGAGAGACTCGCTATTTTACGTTCGCCCACCGGTCGACGCGCGCAGACGATCGGCCGTCTCCGGGCAATCGAGGCGAGAGTGTCGCAAAAGCGGGCAGCCGCGTCCAGAGCAACTCCTGCCGCAGTGGGCCGCGCAGGTACGTCAGCCGGCGATTTCCTTGGCGACGCTTAGCAACTGCTGGTGCAGATTCGGGTTAGCGGCGGCCAGAAAGTGGGCGTCCTCCAACACGAACGCCCCGCCGCTGGGTGAGCTAACATGTCCGCCCGCCTCGCGCAGGATGAGGACTCCCGCGGCGACGTCCCAAATACGGGTCGAATAGGACCAGTAGACGTCAAACCGGCCGGCGGCCAGATAGCATAAATTGAGCGCCGACGAGCCTGTTCGCCGGATCGCCTGACAGCGAGGGATCATCGCCTGGAACAAGGCCAGGTCGGGGGCGGTTTGGGGAGCGTGCGCAGGAAAGCCGACGGCGGCCAGCGCGTCGGACAACGAGGAAACGTTGCTGGTGTGAATCGGCCGATCATTCAACGTCGCGCCACGACCGGCAACCGCCGCGAAGCATTCGTCGAGATTGGGATCATAGACGGCGCCCACGATCGGTTGGCCGTGGTGCTCGAGCGCCAGGGAAACACAGTAGTGCGGAACGCCGTGCACGTAGTTCATCGTGCCGTCGAGCGGATCGACGACCCAGCGATAGTCGGCGCGTTGATGCGAAGGGACGTGGGGCTCCTTTTCTTCGCCGAGAAAGGCGTGATCGGGAAACGCGCCGAGGACGATTTGCCGCACGGTTTCTTGAGATGCGAAATCGGCTTGCGTCACCAGATCGGCGGGCCCTTTGTGACGGACATCGAATCGCCCAGCCCAGTCCTGGATGACCCGCCCGCCGGCGCGGACGGCCTCGAGGCAAATCGTCAGATAGGGGTCGCAATGATCCATAATTTTTGCCTGAAAAAGCCCTAGTTTATCGGCTGCTGGACGGGGTTTGAAGTGGCAGGCGGTTGATCGGGCCAAGTGCGTGATTTTCACCCCTATCGCGGGTGGAAAACCTGGATTCCCAAGGCCCCGTGGGCCGATTTCTCTTAACAGCTATAGACAAGTCGTTCGAAGTTGTTATGATTTAAGTCATCGGCCTCTTCTCTGTTCCGGCCCCGCCGTTTCGCTTCGCCGCGAGCGGCGGGGTTTTTTATTGGCAGGGCGGGTCCACCGCCTCTCTCTTGGTGCTCCGCGACCGATTTTTCCGATCCTGCCGCCTCTGCCGCCCCCCTCCTATTCGGTTCACGAATCGGGCAGGGAATTTTTCGCCGCCCGGGTCGCCGCGGCGTGAGATAGCTTTTTACAGGCCTTGCGCCCTCTTCACGAGGAACCTTAAGGGGAGATCTGTATGGCGACCTATATTCAGTGGAAAGATTGTTACAGCGTCGGCGACACCGCGATGGACGCCGAGCATCGGCAAATTATCAATAACGTCAATGAACTGTACGAGGCGATGCAAGGGCCGTACGACGCCGCGGTGACGAGGCAGATTCTCGACCGCATGGCCAACTACGTCCGCAACCATTTCGATCACGAGGAGAAGTTGCTGAGCGACGCGAATTATCCCGATTTGGCGTTCCAAAAGGCGCAGCATGATCACATGCGGCGGAAGGTGATGTCGCTTCGCGAGAACTTGTCGCTGGTCACGGCTCGCGACATCTTGGTCTTCCTCAAAGACTGGTGGGTGGAGCATATCCAGCAAGAAGACAAGAAGTATGCGGCGTATGTCGTGAAGCAGCACACCTACTAAGGCCAAAGACGATCTGCGGGGGTGCGAACGACGGTTCGCGCCCCCGTTTTCTTTTTGTCACTTGTCACTCCGGCCCATCCGCGGCAAGATGGAACCAAGAATTTTCTTTGTCCACCTGAATTAGGAGAGATTCGATGAATCGTCGCTTTGGTTTTGCTGTCTTGGCGGTGGCAGGCATTCTTGTCGGTTTTGCTGCAGGGACCTATCAGAAGACCGAGGCCCAGGCGCCGGTTATCGCCGCGGCGGCAACTCTCGGAGCGCGGGACGATTCGCTGGACGAATTGAAGGAAATCAAGACCCAACTTAAAGAGATCAACACGCTCCTGCACTCCGGCACCATCAAAGTCGTGGTTGTGCTCAACCCCGATTCGAAGTAGGAAGCGGATCGGTCCGAGACTTCACTGCGGTGCTTCCGAGTCCATCCGTTCGCGGACCATCGTGACTTGCGGTCCCCTGCCCGGTTCGGCAGTGCCGGAGAGAAATTCGGCCAAGTAGCGTTGGCGTTCGCGGCCGTTCGGCGGTGGCCGAAAGTTGTCCCCCTTCTGCAAGATGGGGGCGAACTCAGTAATCTCGCCGAACTCGCGCGTGCCGGCCGACTGGCAGGGAAACCAGCGACCTTGCCCGCGTCGATCCTCGAGGTAGAACTCGGCATAGCAGTGATCGGGTACCCAGACGGTGCGGGCGGGAATCCCCGCGGCGCGACAGATCGCGATGAACAGGGCCGAGCATTCCTCGCAATCGCCCGATCCGTCGTTCAGCGCTGCCAACGCCCCCTTCCACGGCCCCTCCTCATACCGGACGTGCTCGCGGACCCAGTCGTAGATAGCCTCGGCTCGGCGCCAGGCGGTCCGATTCGTGCCGATAGTTTTGGCCAATTCCTGAATCTGTGGTGAGTCACTCTCGATCTTTGGGCTGGGAAGGAGATGCGTGGCGATCGCCGGCGGGAGTCGCTTTGCCTCCGGCAACACGTACCCATCCATGTCGTCGGGCGGCAGGATCGCTCCGCGCAAGACTCTCAGCGTGATCAAGGCTTTCACCTCGCGGCCGGCCGCTAGTTGCGGTACGCGGACATCCAGGATTCTGGCGCCGTCGTCGACCGTTTCGAATCGCACGCTGACTTCCGGCGAAATGTCTTCTTCCAGCACCGTCACCTGCTGTTCCGGCCAGTCCTTTGGGACGGGCAGATAGCCGTGCAGATCGCGACAAGGTCCGGCTGCGCGAATCAGCATTCCGACCTGCCACCGCGAGACGTTCGCTTCGCCGAAAGTCTGTGCGGCCAACGGTTGAGACGCCACAAGCACGGCAAGGCAAGCGAATAGCACCATTCCCATCGCCGGCCAGCCTTCGCCCTTCCTTCGATCGTTGTCTGGGCGTGTCTTCATGGAACAACGTGATCGGGGAGCCGCTGGGATAATTACGCCACGTATTTGTGCATCAGAACGAGTTGATAACTGATCAACACGACATAGAGGAGCACCGCTGCCGGGAGCAAGTGGCCTACTCGAAATCGGGTGCCGAACAGGTAGTAGTTCTTGAAGATCAAGAGCAGCGGAAGGCCGGCGACGGTCAACACGTACTTGCCGATAAGGAAGCACATGACCCCATATTCCAGAAGCTGCTGCATCAACGGGTTGACCTCCGAGGCTCCGGCTTCGATGAGTTGAATCGTCAAGACGGCGTCCACCAGCGAGGCGAAGATGAGCAGCAAGATGATGATGAACATCGACGTCGAGAAACGGTCGACGAAGTACGGCCGACGATGGTCCGTCGTACGCCGATCGCGCATTCGTTGGCCGGCGCGGGGAAAAGCGCCCCAGATGTTGGTGGCGGATTGGCGGCGGTCGGGCTGCACGCGCCGGTCCAGGTTCACGTCGGCCGCAAGGTCCGTGGCCGCGGCAGAACTTCGAGCGAAGAATTTCATGTTGAAAGTGCCTGGGAAAGTCAGAAGGTGTCGGATTTGTAGGGCACGCCGGCCGGGGCTTGGCTTTGAGCCGTCACCGCGACGGACCACGATTCCAGGCTGGGATCCGCGCCCGGAGTGAAGGTGAGCAAGTAGAAGTCCGAGCCGACAGTCGTGTAGCACTGGTAGTAGCTGTCAGAACCGATGGGAGGCCGGCCGGTCTCGAGCATTCGCATCGCGCGGGCCAAGGCACATGTCACGCCACCGTCGCGCTGCACCTGCTCCTTGTTGATCGTGGCCACCCTCAACGCGGAGGCCATTTGACGGAAGGCCACGCCTAGCAGCATCAGGAACAGAACGTTGAAAAGCAGCACGAGCAACAGCGCGTAACCGCGCCGCCGAGCAACTTTCGCCTTGTTCCGAGTATGGGTCACGGCTGGGTATATTGGTTTAAAGTCCAGACCGGGTTCTGTGCGGGAGGAACGGCCGGGGGTTTGATCGTCAAATCCGATGTTAGCGTCAGCGTCCGATACTTGAAGCATAGAACGATTCGGATCGCCGTGGCATCCTCCGGGGCGGTCGTGACATTCATGCTGTAGACTTTTCTCGCCACCACGAAGTCGGTCGCCGTGCCACCGCTGATCGAGATGCGGCGCACCAGGGATTTCGTATCCACGGTTGGATCGGGATCGGACACGAGCAGGTATTGCACGCTCGTTTCCGCCAACGGAACGCCGCTGGCATTCGTGCCCCCATCGAAGAACAGCTTGAAGCTTTGGGCCGAGGGCAATTCCCAACGCAGCCAGCGGCCGTCCCAGCGTTCGCCGCGACGGGCGGACGAAGCGCTGCGGTAACCGCCCATGTCCCGGCTCAAGGCGGCCACGGTCAAGTCCCGCTCCTGCACCAAGTGGCTGCGTCCGATCAAGTCGGTGGCGGTGCGTCCCACTCCGCCCCACGCCGAGGACAAAAGCACCGCGAGCACCGCCATCAGCACGCTGACGACCATCAGTTCGACGAGCGAGAAGCCTGTTCGATGTCGTGGGCTTGATGGCATGGCGGTTATCGCACGGCTGGTTTGATTTCCACGGTGGCCCCGGCCGTGTCGGTCGTCGGGGCGGTCACGGTGGTGATTTGCAGGGAACAATGCACGATCCGCATTCCGTCGGCGATGTTCGTGCCCGTCGCATCGGTGGTTAACTGCACTGCGAGCGATCCGGCGGGCAGGTATTTCGTGGCCAGCGGCTGCCAGGACTGCCCGGTGGCGAAAGTCAAGGGCGTCGTTGGCGTGACGTTCTCACTCACGGTGGAACCGTACGAGATGCTGTAGGTACCCGCTGGCAAGGGGTTCGAACCTTCGGCCAACCCGGTCGCTTCGATGCGGTACCAACCGGCGGTGGGAACCGTGAAAGTCCAAGTCGCGGTGGCCGTCTGGCCGGCAGAGGGTTGCCGCTGGTTGTCGTTCAAGGCGCCAGGCGTTGGGTCCCGATCCTCCCATTCCGGATTGGTCGACTCGCTGTAGCCCGCCCCGCCGGCATCGATCGCGATGGTATCGGCTTGGGTCGGCTCGCTGAAAGGCAAGGCAACCCGGTTGGGATTTTGGAAGGTGATCGTGGCGCTAGCGCCCAGCTTCCGTGCCCAGGAACTCGATGCCGAGGAGCCACTGTCGGAAAATGGCACGAGGTACCATTTATGCACCCATTCGCCGGAATTGGGCAAGGCCGGCGATGCCGGAATCCGGTACCATTCCTCGGGGTGCGTCTGCCGATAATTGCCGCCATCGACGTTCACATCACGATGCAGCGAGAGTTGGCTGGGACGTTGCTCGAGCGATTCGAGGACGCGGGAATACATCACGGTCAACGGGTAGAGGCTCCCCATCGTAACTCCCAGCAGAAGCAGGGAAACCACAAATTCCAGCAGTGTGAAGCCGCGTCGGTGCCTTCTCATGGGGCGTATCATTGAAAGCCGGGAACAATGTCCGTTTGGCCGGCGGCGGAGATCACGCCGCTGACGGTGCCGGTTTGATCGATGGTCAACTCGCCCACCCAGGGCGTGCCCGCCGCGCGAATCGCCTTGGCCTGGAAACCGTTGGCGTCGGCCGAGATGATCGTGTAGGTGTAATCGCCGCTGCCGCTGACGATCCCCGGCTCGAGCAGCCCCAGTTCATAAAGCCCCTTGGGCGAGGACTGGGTTAGTTTGTCGGTGTAGGTCTGGTGTTCCAGCCAGTAAATGCGCTGAGCCGCCCAAATCGCGCGGAGATTGGCGGCGGCAAAATCGGCTCGTGATTGCTCCAGGGCGCGGCCGAATTTGGGCGCACTCATGCCAACCAGCACGCCCATCACGGCCACGGTCACCATTAGCTCGGTGAGCGTGAAACCACACAGCCGCGGAAAGCGGCCGGGGCGGCGTCGGTTTTTCGTTTTTCGGAAACGCATACGATCTATCGTTTTACCGCCGGCGGAACTGCTTCTGTGCTCGTTTCGCGGTTATTTGATTTTTCCAGCCATTTCAAACATTGGCATATAAATAGACAACATCAGGCCGGCGATCGTGATGCCCATGCCGGCGATAATGATGGGTTCGAGGAGCTTGGTGACGCGGTGAATCATCGTCTCCATGCGTTCCTTGTAATAGGGCGCCATCTGCTCCATGACCATCGCCAGTTGCCCCGATTCCTCGCCGACGCGAACCATGTTCACGATCATCGAGGTAAAGATGCGGGTCTCTTCCAGCGAGGCGGCCAGGGGGCGCCCCGAAGCCACACGACCTTGCACGCGGACCATGGCGTCGCGATAGGGCGGGCTCGTCTGAAAAACGCCCTCGATCGTTTGCAGCGATTCCATCATGGGAATGCCGCTTTTCAACAGCAGGGCGATATTCGAGGCGAACCGGTACATTGCCGCCTGGACGATCAGTTCGCCGACCATGGGAATCCCCATGCCGGTGCCGATGAACAGCCGCCGCCCGGACTCGGTTTTGGAGAATTTTTTGATCGCGATTATAGCGATCACCAGGAAGACGGCCACGTAGGGGCCTTTGGCCGAAATGTCGTTGGAAAGCCCGATCACGAACTGCGTGATGCCGGGCAATTCGGCCCCCATGTCCTTGAACATCTTGGCGAAGGTCGGCACCACGAACCACAACAGGCCGGTCACCGCGCCCACGGCCACGCAGATGAGGATGATCGGGTACATCAACGCGCCCATCACCTTCTTGGAAGTTTCGCGGGAGGCGGCGATCTGCTTGTTCAACTCACCCAGCACCATCGACATCTGCCCGGTCATTTCGCCGGTCCGAATGACTTCGATCCAATAATGGTCGAAAATGCCGGTGTAATTGGCCGCCGCGGCATGCACTGAGCTGCCCGAGGCGACGCGGGAGGAGATCTGTTCGAGAACTCGCCGCAGTTTCACGCTTTGGCACTGCTCGGCACAGATCTCGACCGCCTGCAGCAGGGGCGTGCCGGAGGTGATCAGGGTGGCAAGCTGCTGGAAGAACATCATCTTGTCGTCCAAGAGGATGCCTCGGTGTGGCTTGCTGGACACCCGTGCTCGAGCGATAAAATAATCTTCGAATGCCATGCTGCAACCGCCTAATCTTGTTTCCGCGAGAGCCCCGAGACAATCTGCGGAATATCTCTCAAGCCCAGTTCACCGTTTTTCAGCTTCTCGAGCACCTGCTCCAGATCGCACTCGCTACCGGCCGACGAAATCTTCTGCGAGGCCCGGCCGCTGGCGCCGGCGGTTTGCCCGCTGTTTGCACTGTTCGTCGGCGTCCGGTGGTCCGTATACGAAAGCTGCACCTGTTTCCCATCGCGGACCAGCACCACGCGGTTGGAAAAGATTTCCGTGAGGAGATAGGGGGGCTCGCTGCTGTTGGGTTTGCGGACCGAGTCCTTGGCTTTGTAGGTGCGGCCGTTGATGATCGCCATCCGCTGATCGCCCAGAATGCAGGTGGCGTTCAGCACCAGTTCGTTGCTTTCCGCTGCGGCGGCCTTGGCCTTGTCGGCTTTCGGGCCGTCGAGATTGAGCATCATCGGCAGGGCCATCGAAGAGATGCCGGAGATGCCGAGCAGGATCAGGGGATAGGCCAGCATGCCCCAGCGACGGCGGGGCGGGGCGGACAATTGGAGCTGCTGCAACTGGGCCAGCACCAGCGGCATTTGCTGCGTGAGTTGTCCGAGCTGGATGAGTTCCGCCCGACGCCGATCGAAGTCCGTGAGCACCAGCGCGGGCCGCGCTTCGAGCGTGTCGTCCTCGGCAGCCGTTTCTGGTCGTTCTTTTCGGAAGGTCATCTGCGCCCCCTTGCTCCGGGCTGCCCGGCAATGCCGTTGACTTAATCTTCACTCGACGCCACGGTTAATACTTCTTCCAAACTGGTCATTCCCTGCCGCACCTTGTCCATGCCGCTGTCGAGCAACAACTTCATCCCTTCCTCGCGGGCCGCCAGACGCAGCTCGGGCAGCGGGGTGCGGGTTTGGATGAGGTTGGCCATGCGGGGCGTGATCCGCACCACTTCAAAAACGCCAATTCGCCCTTTGTAGCCCGTGCCCCGGCAGTATTCGCAACCGTCCGGCTTGGGGCGGTACAGCGTCTCGCCGGCCTCCAACCCGTAGGAACTCGCCGTCACCGCGTCGCAATCGAAGGGCTGCTTGCATTCCTTGCACAACCGGCGAATGAGACGCTGGGCTTCCAGCACCCGCAAGGTCGAGGCCAGCAAGAAGGGCTCGATCTGCATGTCGACCAGACGGTTGACGGCCGAGAGCGAATCGTTGGTGTGGATCGTGGAAAGCACGAAGTGACCGGTCAAGGCGGCGCGAAGGCAAATCTGCGCGGTTTCTGGGTCGCGGACTTCGCCGACCATGATGACGTCGGGGTCTTGACGCAAGAATGCGCGGAGGGCGCTGGCGAAGGTTAAGCCGACCTGACTCTTCACCTGGACCTGGTTGATTCCCTTGAACTTGTATTCGACAGGATCCTCGACCGTGCAAAGATTCACGTCGGGCTCGTTCAAGGCGTTCAAGCAGGCGTACAAGGTGGTGCTCTTGCCGCTGCCGGTCGGCCCGGTCACCAGCATCAACCCGTGCGGCATCTGAATCGACTCAATCAAGTCCTTGCACTGCCGCTCGTCGAACCCTAGACCGGTCAATTCGATGGGAATCGCTCCGCGGTCCAAGATACGCATGACCATCTTTTCGCCGTAGACGGTCGGCACGGTGTTGACGCGCAAGTCGATGCGTTTGCCCCCCGAGCGCAAGGCAATCGCCCCGTCTTGGGGAATGCGTTTTTCGGCGATGTCCATCTTCGCCAAAATCTTGAACCGGGAGACGATCGACACGAACTGCTTTCGGGGCGGCGGCGCCAATTCGCGCAGCGCACCGTCGACGCGGATGCGGATCGCACACGAATCCTCGAAGGGCTCGATGTGAATATCGCTCGCTCCCGCCCGCAGCGCTTGCTCGAGGATTTGGTTCACAAAGCGGACGATGCGGCCGTCGGGCCCGGCCGGCACGGGGGCATCGATGTTGAGAATTTCTTCGTGGCTCTCATCAAGCCCCGACTCATCCTCGTCATCGTCCTCGGCGGTGTAATCGCCGACGAACTTGGTGCGGTTGCCGCGGTACAGAATGTCGATTGTCTTTTCCACCACCGACAACGGGGCAATCATCGGCTGGATGGTCATGCCCGTGAGCAATTGCAGCTCATCGACCATCAGCATGTCTTCATAGGCGGAGAAGGCCACACTGAGCAGATCGTCGTTCAGTTCGACGGGCACCATCAGGTGCTCGCGACAAAGCTTCTCCGGCAGCAGGCCGGCCAACTTCGGGTCGGCCGTCTCGGGGACGACGTCGAACAGCGGCAGCATCAAGTAATCGGCATAGACCTCGGCGATGTGCTGCCCCATCACCAGGCCCTGGGAAATCAAGATGCTCTCCAACGAGCCGGGCAGCTTTGCCCGCGTGTGATTCAACTCCTCAATCTGCTCGGGAGTGAGAATCTCCTTCTCAAGCAGAAGCTTGATCAACAGCGGCTGGAGACTGTTTTTTTCGGCAGTGATGGCCATTCGCTCAATTCCCTGCTTCGGCTGGAGACCTGGGGGCGTTGCCAGACTGCGCGGTCGGGTTGATCTTGGTATATTGTGGAGGCGTCGCTCGCCCCGGGTCCCCCGAGGGATTGCTCGTCAAAGCGCTCTTCGGCCCCTCGCTCTTGGCCGGCAGCGATTTCGACGACTTGGCCTTGGCGGGGCGTGTCGGGCGAGAGAGGCCTTCGTAGGTCAACTCCACCCGCCGTCCCTTGCTTTCCAACAATACCTTCTCGGGCGATACCTTGAGCACTTTGAAGGCGTTCGTCGCGGTGGTGACGCCGGGGATCGGCTGCGGTCCGTACAATTGCCCGTTGATCATGGCAATTCGCTGCTCGCCAAGGATACAAGTTGCTTCGAGGCGGAGGTTGTCGAGCGGATCAACCACTTTGGCCGCCGCTTTTCCGCCCGCGGTTTCGCTTCTGGTTGCCCCGCGCATGGCCGCCAGCGCGGTGGCGTCCAACCCGCCCCAAGGACTCTTCATCGGCGGGGGAGGCAATTGCGGGGAAAAAAGCGACGCTGCCAGGGGAGTGACGGCGGGAGGCGGGGGCGGCGGAGGCGGCGGTGAAAGCAGGGCGTAAACGCTCGGCCAAGAGCAATAGCCGACGAAGGCCAGGACCACGGCGGAAGGGGCAACTTTAGCGACCGAAACAGCCATCTTAGCTCCCCATCCCCAGTACAGTAAGCTGCATCATCAGCTCGTTCCGATTGACGCTGGCCCCATCCACACTCCCTTTGGTGTCCCCCTTCGCCAGGCTGATGGTGATCGTGTCGACCCGCAACAGGCGAGGATTCGATTCGAGCCAACGCAAGAATTGGTCGAGGTCGAAAAAGGAGCCCTCCATCGCCATGGAAAGGACCACGGCGCGATACGGCCCGACCTTGCGCGGTGTCAGGCAGTCGAGTTTCGTGAGTTTGACCGGAAGCCGCCGCACGCCCTCGTGCATGTACTGAATCCATTCCTTGCTGTCGGCCTGCTGTGGAATCCGCTTGGCAAAGCCCGCGCAGGTTGCCTGCAGGTGTTCCAGACTTTCCGCCAACCCGGCCAGCGTCTGTTCGCGTTTCAATTTTTCGGTGGTTTCACCGATCTTGGCAGTCAACGGGGAGTAGACGCCGAAGTAGCCGACCAGGAGCACCACGGCCAGCAGAAAAATGCGCAGTTGGAGCGGATCGTGCAACCGTTGCAGCAGTTGCGCTTTGAAATCTGCTCGACGTTCGCCGGTTTCGGGTGCAGTCATCGTGCTTCCGTGCCTACTTCTTTCCGCAATTGATGCTGAATTCGACCTCCGCTAGTTCCTTTTTGCTATCCAAAGGCAGCCTGATGTCGGTGACAATTGAAGTAAAATCGCGTTTCCAAAGGGGATCGTTGGGAATCGCGCCGAGAAACGCGTCCACGTCGTAGGGAATCGAGCCGCTCTTCGACAAGGGCGCCGCCCCGCGAAGCTGAAACGAGCGAGCGGTCTTCCCCTTGGCATCCAAGGTGCTTTGGCCGCTGAAACCGCTGAGCTGGGCATTGGTCGGCAGCCGCACCGAGATATCGCGGGTGTAGGAGGTCCAGGGCACGCGGGTCTCGAGAAAGCCGCGCACCGCGGAGACCTTGTCTTCGAGGGCCTTCTTGTCGCGTTCCAGCCGCACCGGATCGCCCGAGGCGATACAGACGTGCTGCGAGTTGGCGGCTTGCAGCGCCAGGTACGACTCGTTCAATTTCATGGCGTGGGCCGTCAGGGTTAGCGCCATGCAGCCAATCAGGCCGGCGGCAAAGGACAACTCGGCCCAGGGGAAGATTTCCATAATGGGCGGGGCCGACTTCAAAGTGCGGGAGAGGTCGAAGGCATGGAGGTCTTGCGCCAAGCAGCCCAGCGCCAGGCCATGGGCGATGGCGGCGCCGTCCAGCGCCGGCCCCTCGTGCCACACCACGCGGGTCCCCAACTCCGATGGCAGCCGCTCCCTTTGCAGTCGTTCGTGCAGGTCGGGACGGCCGTGGATGAAGGCGTATTCCAAGACCGCATCCATGCCGTAATGCAACTGCTGCACAGCCAAGCCCCGGGCGGCGGAAAGAATGGCGAAACCTTCCTCGTAGGCCGGCAACACAAAGGATTTCCAGGCCAAGGGGAGTCCGCCACAGACGACCGTCGCCAGGCCCTGCGTGGCCCCCAGGAACACGCGGAGCACGGTATTTGCCCGCCGCGGAGCGCGGTACTGCTTCTCGGCCAACCGCAACAGGGCGCAGGCCGCGGGCTCGGCGCGGGTCGGCCGCACCCCCAGATTGCTCAGCAAGGCTACCAGACCGATCATGTATTTGCGTTGGCAGGCGACCAGATGGGCCACCGGCAACTTGTTCACACTGCCGCGGAGCAGGTCGGCGACCAGATCCTCGGGGGAGAGGTTGGTCGAGCATAGGGCCTTTTGCAGTTCGATTTCGACCTTCGCCTCGCCGTTGGACGGCGTCAAACGAGTGCCGTAGAACAGCCGCGCGCCGGCGACCCCCACAGCAACTGGCACCCGGCGCTTGCTGCCGAGCAACGGTGACAGCAAACGCTCCACCGTTTCGGCCAAGGTTTCCGGTGTACACGGTTCGGTGGCACTGGCAACCACGATGGGCCCGAGCGGGGTCGAAACGATCTTCACGGCGGACACTTCGTGTTCGCCGAAATTCAGCCCGACCGCTTTGCGGATCGCGATTTTACTGAGGAACTCTTTCATAACCTCATCCGCGTAGGGCTAAATGAAAGTGGGCGGCCGAGAGCCCTCGGCCGCCCACCCTGCGGCTCTCGATTGGTTCAGGCGACCAATCAGTCGCTGGCGGTGCCGGCTGCCAGCGGGCTGATATCCGACGCGACCGTCGTCAGAATCGTACTGTCGCTGCAGAAGCCATTTTGGGTGAAGACGACCGTGTAAGCGCCCCAGCTACTGGTCGAGCCATCGCGGGTCAACGTCAGCTTCCACTTGGGAATACCGGCGTCGTTCGAGGCGGTCATCGTACCGACGGTGAAGTTCTTCGGCGTGGCCTGGACGATATCCAGCTTGGTCACGTCGTCGGCATAAACGCCTTCCTTCGCAATGTAACGCTCTTGAGCCGAACGAACGGCCGAGAGGTAGGCAAACGCTTCGGAAGCCTTGGTGCGCTCAACCGACTTGAGGAACCGCGGTACGCCGAAGGCGGCCAACACGCCGATGATCACGATGACCACGGCCAATTCAACGAGGGTGAAGCCCTTACGAGTTTCACTGACTGACGATCGCCACATGTCTTCTCTCCTGAGTGTTCTGCGCCAGGCTAGGCGCGCTACCTTTGGAGCCTCCGTACGTGGGTCGCCAGCAACACGCTGACAGTACGTTCCCCAGTTCACGGCCATCGCTCCCTATCTGCTTGCGACCCCAAACAGGCCTTTTTGAGGAGGCCAGTTTGGGAAGGCAAAAGACCTCCGAGACACTTCTCGCGGAGACCAAGCCGACATTCCTGTCGCTCGTTTCCCCGCCAGACTTGCTGTCGCTTCGACCCTGACGAGCGTCTGCCTTCCAGAATCAAAGCCTGCAGCATCTCCGTCATTAAACTGGTAGGTTAGGAACTGGGGGGCGTCAAGAAATTTTCCCGCTTGAAGAAACCAGCCGCGTGGGTCCCGCCGTACGAGCCGCGCCACTCGCGTCGAACGGAGCGCTCTCGGCCGTCGGCAACGGTCGCTGTCCCGGACCGCCGTTGCCCAACCCGGCAGTCCTTTTGGCGGTCAGAACGTCGCGACCGAGGGTGCCCCGCAGGCAACCGCAAAAAGACAAGAAAACAAGACGGGCGGCCGAGTTCTCTCGACCGCCCGCCTTTGCGGCTTTCAAACGGCGCTAAACGCCAGATCAGTCGCTAGCAGTGCCAGCGGCCAACGGGCTGATATCCGAGGCAATCGTCGTCAAAATGGTGCTGTCGGAGCAGAAACCATTCTGCGTGAAGACGATCGTATAGGCGCCCCAGCTGCTCGTGGTGCCATCGCGGGTCAACGTCAGCTTCCACTTCGGCACGCCCGCGTCATTCGACGTAATAATGGTGGTCGGGTTGTTGAAGTACTTGGGAGCAACCTGAACGATGTCCAGCTTCGAGACGTCGTCGGCATAAATGCCTTCCTTCGCGATGTAACGCTCTTGGGCAGCGCGAACCGCCGAGAGGTAGGCAAACGCTTCGGAAGCCTTGGTGCGCTCGACCGACTTGAGGAATCGCGGCACGCCGAAGGCGGCCAACACGCCGATAATCACGATGACCACGGCCAATTCTACCAGAGTGAAGCCCAGACGACCCTTGACTGACGCTCGCGACATGGTTTCTCTCCTGTTGATTTGCGCCTTCTGGCGCATGACTTGTGGAGTTACCGGATGTGGGCCGCAGCAACGCGCTGACAGTGTTGTACCCAATACGACGGTTCAACTCCCCGGACATATCGCACCGCGAAGGCCCCCGCCGAGGCCATCGTGACAAGGCAATAATCCCGTCACTAAAGACCTAGGTTAGAAACGGCAGGTCGTCAAATAGCGATTCGCATTTTTTGGGGGATGCGGTCTGTTTCCCGGGCGCGGGCACCCGCTTTCGGGCAAAAAACCCCAACATCGATGGTCGATTAACGCTGCAAGAAGGCGCGGAACGCCTCGCCGATGTAGCCGATTTGGCTTTCGGCAATGCCCGGATAGACGCCCAGAAAGAAGCTATCCCGCATGATCGTGTCGGTGTTTTCCAACACACCCACGATTCGGTGTTCGATCTCCGCGTAGGCCGGCTGTCGCACCAAGTTCCCGCAGAACAGGTTGCGGGTCTCAATTTTGGCCGCTTCCAAATGGGCTGTCAGATCGTTGCGACTAAAACCGGCTCCGTCGCGAACCGTAATCACGAAGCCAAAATACGATGGCTCGCTGTCAGCCGGCGTTTCCGGCAGCAGCAGCCGGTCCTCATAGGGCGAGAGGACTTCGCGCAAGGCGTGCCAGTTGTCGCGACGCGCGGCAATAAAGGATTCGAGCTTGTCGAGCTGTGCGCAGCCAATGGCCGCCTGAATATCCGTGACTTTCAGATTGTAGCCAATGTGCGAATAAACGTATTTATGATCGTAACCGTAGGGCAACGTGCCATACTGGCCGCGGAACCGACGGCCGCAACTGTTGCTGGCGCCGCCGGGACAGTGGCAATCGCGTCCCCAGTCGCGGAACGAGCGGGCGAGCCGGGCCAAGCTCTCTTCGTTCGTCAAGACGGCTCCGCCCTCCCCCATCGTGATATGGTGGGCCGGATAGAAGGACAACGTGGCCAGATCGCCGAACGTGCCGACGCATTGGCCATGGATCTTCGTCCCCAACGCGTCGCAACAGTCCTCAATCAGCCAGAGATTGTGCCGGCGACACAACTCGCTGACGGCCGCCGCGTCGTAGGGCACGCCCATCGTATGGGCAATCATCACCGCCTTGGTCCGCGGACCGATCGCCGTGGCTATGGCTTCGACCGTGGGCACATAGCGACCTAGTTCCACGTCCACGAACACCGGCACGGCCTGGTTCTGGATGATCGGATTGACGGTGGTGGGAAAGCCGGCGGCAACGGTGATGACCTCGTCCCCCGGTCGAATCCGGCGGTCCTTGAGTGTGGGCGAGGTGAGCGCGCTGAGCGCCACCAAATTCGCCGAGGATCCGGAATTGACAAGCATCGCCGCGTGAATTCCCAGCCAAGCTTCAAGCCGCGACTCGAACTGATCGGCATAACGGCCGGCCGTGAGCCAGAAGTCGAGGCTGGCCTCGACCGCGTTCATCAGTTCGTCGGCGTCAAACACGCGCCCGGCATATTGCACCATGGTCTTGCCCGGCTCGAAGGCCTTTGGTGGAAAGGCTTCCCGATGGTACTCGGCGACGAGTTGCAGGATTTGGCGGCGCAGGTTCTCGGCAGTCATGGCGACAACTCAAGGGTCAGGAGGGAGCGCTGGAGGTTGGCCCCTGGGCAAAGGTGTACTGTTGGTGGCCGAAGAAGCTGGCGATCACCGTACCGACGGTCAACAGCGCTCCTGCGATATACGGCGAATAGGATGGTGGATCGACGAACTGGTTCAAGATCGTGACGACGATCGGCAGCAGGATCAGGTTGATTATGGTGCTCGTCCCGTAGACGACGTAGGCCCGCAGGTACTCCCGGAGGAAGTTGCCCTTGGTCCGGAAAACCAGCAGTTTGTGCCCGAGAAATGAAACCGTAATGCAGACAACGTTGCAGAGCATGGCTGCGACGAGGTAGGCGCACGGCAGCACCGGCGTCAAGAGATATGTCAGCAACGCGTATAATCCGTACGCGAACAGCGTATTCCAGACGCCGACCACTAGGTATCGCAGGAGTTGGCCGGGGGGCGCGGCCTGAATGATTCGCTGGATCATCTGACAACTTCCGTTGACACAACTGACGCCGCCCCAGCAGAAAGCACGGGCGCCCACGGGGTGTTGCCGGCGTCCGCGGCGTTCGAGGAACTCGCTGTCCCATCCTCAACGTCGAAATTAATGCGTTCCTTCTCCACTACCAGCGGCCGGTGGACCACTTGGGTGTGAATCATGCCGATGTATTCACCGAGCACGCCGATGAAGAACAGTTGCACGGCCGAGAAGAAGAAAATGCCAATCACCAGCGGGGCCATGCCCACCTGAAAGTTGTCCCAAAACAACAGCTTGTAGAGGAAATAGGCCAAAGCCACCATCAGGCTAACACCGGCGATGGCAAACCCGGACATCGTCGCCAGTCGGAGCGGCACTTTGGAATGGCTGGTGATGCCGAGCATCGCCATATCGTACAAGGTGTAAAAGTTGTTCTTGGTAATGCCCCGTTCACGGCGGTTCTGCGTATACTCAATCTTCACCGGATCGAAGCCGACTTCCGAAACCATGCCGCGGCCGTAGGGATAGGGGTCATCCATGGCGCGGATGGCCTCGACCACGACGCGATCGAACAGTCCGAAGCCGTAGAAGTTGTTGGTCAGTTCGATTTCCGAGAGCCGGCTGACCAAGCCATAGTAGCCCCGTCGCAGGGCGAACATTAGCGGGTTCTCTTTGCTGCGGGCTTTGACCCCCATCACGATTTTGTGTCCCTGTTCCCACTTCTCGAGAAAGATGGGGATCAAATCCAACGGGTCCTGCAAATCGGCAACGACGGTGATCACCGCGTCGCCGGTGGTCTGCAGAAAGGCATGATGCGGAGAGCGAATGTGACCGAAGTTGCGGCTGTTGACGATCACCTTGACGTTCTTGTCGGTCGCGGCAATGCGTCTTAGGATCTCGACCGTCTTATCGGTCGAAGCGTTGTCAATAAAGAGGTGCTCATAGCGATATTTCCCCAGCTTGGCAAAGAGTTCCTTTACCTTGAGATACGTATTTTCAACGTTCTCTTCTTCGTTGTAGCAGGGGGTGAGGATGCTAATGCATTTCATGATCGGATGCCTCTCGGTCATTGCTCTCCGTGAAATCGACGGCTCGCATCAGGCTGGTGGCGATGCCCAGGTAAACATTTGCCCAAACTGCGGCGAGGATTCGACCGAATACTCGATCTGCGTGAACAGTCGTTCCAGCCCATGACAGGTGAGAGAGCCGTCGCTTGTTCGATGATAGCTGTCGAAGGCGAAATGGATGGGAGTGTTCTTGAGGAAATCCAGCGAGGCTTCGATGACGCCGAGTTCGGCGCCTTCGATGTCCATTTTGATGTAGTCGATCGACCGCGAGAGTTGTCGGGCAAAGGCCTCGATGGTGGTGACTTGAACCGGCTTCTTCTCGCCCGTGTTGGGATAGACCAAGTGGTCGACCAGGCCGGCCGACATCGATCCGTCCATGTTGAACAAGGCCTCACCGCAGCGATCGCCGACCGCCATGTCCAGGACCGTGACGTTCTGCAGATTCATGCGGCGCACGTTTTCGACCAAATAGGTCCGACTCACGTGATCCGGTTCGAACGCGTACACATGCCCCGTTTCGCCGACCATCTTCGCGAAGAAGTAGGTGGTCAATCCGGCATGGGCGCCCACGTCGAGTACCACCATCCCTTCCCGTGGCTTGAATTTGTGCGTGTACGCATCGATGGAATCATCTTCCGGTATGCCCGGAAAAGCGAGGTCGACGTCCCAGCGTCGGTAGCGATGCATTCCCGGCGCGGAAAAATCGAGGGTCAGCCCTTCCGCGGTGGAGCGGCCTTCGACGGTCTCAAAGAACATCTCGATGCATTCGAGCGTCGCCGGGACGAGGGTATAGTCCCGCTCCCTGAGCACCAGGATGCGATTGCCCTTGCTGATGAAGATCTTTCCGTCATGAAAGCGAAGGCGAAACCCGCGTCGTTGGCCGTGGACCTTGAGCGCGAGTTGCACCAGCGAATGCTCCGGTCCTAAGCCCACGAGCCAGTCTTTGACGTTTTGAACGAAGTTCATGATATTTCTCTCAGGTCTCTTGCACACATCGGGAACGAGGGACCGCATAGCACACGCTTTCCCAGCAATCCTCGGCATAGAGTCGCAAGAACAACCGGTAGTCCGGGCACAGTGATTTGATCGCGTGAGGAATCTGCCATAGATCGGTCGCCCGATGGTAGGCGCAGATCGCTAGAACGGGACGATGGCGGGCGATGGTTTGACGGGCGCCGGCCAGGGCGTCGAGTTCCCCGCCCTCGATGTCCATCTTGATGTAGGTCGGCGGATCGTCGGCAAGAAGATCGTCGAGCCGGCCGCAATCGAGCGAGGTTGTGCCGGTCGCCGTCACGCTCGAACAAACGTCGCCCGAAGCGGCAAACGAAAGCGAGCCGTTGTGCGACGCGGCGGCGATGGGCTCCAGACGAATCCGCTCTCGTTGCTCTGGCAATAGGCTTTCCACGTAGCGTCGAAGACCGGCGAAATTGTGCGGGTCTGGCTCCAGAGCGACGACTCTCTTAAAACGGCCGCGGCAATGGGCGAGATACGCCGCCAACGTATCGCCCTGGTAGGCTCCGCAATCAACGAACACCTCATCCGCCAGCGGACGAATCACATCTCTTGGAAAGTAGGTATCGGCAGCAGCGCACGGCCGGGGCAACTTCTCCGTATCAAGGTCGAAACGCCAGTGCAGTTGCGAGAGGTAATACTGCCGCGAGCAATCGTCGTCCCAAAGCCCCAAACCATCTAGCACAGCCTCGGGATCGATAAAGAGGGGATCAAGCCGATCCAGGTTGCAGTACGGCAGGAATGTGCCCGGGTACTTCCAGTAAAGGCTGGGAAAGGCGACGACACGCCGGCAGTTCATTCCCTGCAACTGGCGGCGCACGGCGGAATGGTTGAAGATGGTGACGACACATACGCCATCCTCGCCGCACACCGCGACGGCTTCTGCCGGCGGCAACACTCGTAGTCCATCCACCACGCGACCCCAAAGCCCAGGATTATTGTCCGCAAACGCCAAGGGCTCACGGCCGAGCATGCGGAGCCCAGCGAGAGTGCGGCGGCCGACCGGACCAGCGCCAAAGAGGACGATTGGCCGATCGCCGTCGCCCACGGTCTGATCGAACAGCGCACAAAGCTTCGCCGTCGCCGTGGCCGGGTTCTCGGCCAACAACGCTTGCAGGCGTTCGACGCATTCGAGGGTCAAGGTGGTCATCTTCTGATCCGTCGCGTGCCGGCCTGGCGGCAAGACACACAAACGCAGCTTGCTCCTAATCGGGGACGGGCGGAACGATCATGTTGGCGAGAAACTCCTCGCGCGGCAGGAACGGCCACATGTCTTCCAGCGGCTTCGACACGATTCGGCCGTCGGGCGTCTGCATTGATGAGACGCGCGGCTCGCGTGGCTCGTCGGGGAAGGTCACGACTTCACACAACACCGGTCCGGGCGTACTCAGCACCCGCCCCACCTGCTCGGCCATGCACTGCGGCTCACTAATTTTCTCGGTAGGTAATCGGTAGGCCTCCGCGATGCGGGTCAAGTCGGGCAAGGTCAACCCGCTGCTCGTGTCGGCGGCCGTCAGCCGCTGGAAATACGACATCTGTGACGACCGGATCGAGGCGTAGCCGCCGTTGTTCACCACGAAAAACTTGATCGGCAGACCGAGGCGGCGAACGGTCTCCAACTCCTGAATGTTCATTTGGAAACCGCCATCACCGTCGACCGCGATCGTACGCCGGCCGCCGGCGGCCAGACAGGCACCGATCGCCGCCGGCTGGGAGAGCCCCATGGCGCCGGTCCCCTTGTTGTGAAACACCCTTTGGCCCGCCTTGGCTTCGAAGGCCGTCAGGAAGATTTCGGCGGTGAAGCCGGCCGCGCCGGGCAGCACGACGTCGTCCTCGCCCAGCGCGTCGGATAGCACCTTCGAGAAGGCATAGAGGCTAATGCCGTCGTTCCGTGCAAAATGGTCGGGCCGCACGAACGGGTACTGTTGCCGCCATTGCCGACAGCGGTCCAGCCACGCACTGCGGTCCTTCGCTGCCGAACCAGGCAAGTGCGAAAGCAGCTTTCGGATAAACGCGGCAACATCGGCGATCACCGGCACATCGATCGCCCCGCGTAGTTTGCGGATCTCCCCCTCATCGATGTTCACCATGATCTTTTTCGCGCCGCGGGCGAGCCGCTCGGGGGCGTAGGCGATCAGGGCCATGTCGAGCCGTGAACCGAGGACCAGCAGACAGTCGGCGTTTTGCAGGGCGAAGTTGGCCGCTCGGGAGGCAATGCCGCCGGGCATGCCGACATGATACGGACTATTGGCCGGCAACAGATCCACGCCCAACCGGGTCGTTAAGATCGGAACTGCCAGGCGCTCGACCAACTGCAAAAACTCGTGCTCCGCCCCGGCCAGCCGAATGCCATTGCCGGCAAGAATGATCGGCCGCTCAGCGTCGGCAAGGCATTGCAGCGTCTGGGCAACGGCCGCCTCTAGGTTCGGCTGGGGATCGACAGATATCTCTTCGCCCGGCTCAAACCCGCGAAGGCTTGTTTCGTCGATCGTCGCCGCCTGGATGTCCAAGGGAATGTCGATCCATACCGGGCCGGAACGGGCGGTCCGGGCCAAATGGACGGCCTTCTCGAGATGGTAGCGAATCGACTCCGGCTCCATCACCGTGACCGCGTATTTCGTCACCGAGCGAACCATCGAGACGATATCAACTTCCTGCACACCCAATTGGCGCAGGCCCGAGTCGCCGATCAGATCGCTGCGCTTGACTTGCCCCGAAAGGACCAGCATTGGGGTCGAGTCGAGCCAGGCACCGACCACGCCAGTAATTGCATTGGTGCCGCCTGGGCCGGTGGTTACCATGGCGACGCCCAGGTGGTTGGTCACGCGCGCGTAGGCTTCGGCGGCGACGGCGGCCGCCTGTTCGTGAAGCATGCAGACGTGCTGCAGACTAGGGCAGGCTCCCAGGGAGTCGTTCAGGTGCATCGCCCCGCCGCCCGGCAGGAAGAACACGTGTCGGACGCCCTGCCTGGCGAGGAATCCCATGACATAGTCGGAAAGCTTCACGATCAACACCTAGGCCTTGCTGTTTTGCGACTCCCCGCGCCTCCGGCAACAAAACGATCTTGGATTGCATCGGCTAGATGGCGTACAGGACCGTGTCCAAATTGAAGGAGGAATGTTGGCGCAAATACAATCGATAATCCGGCCGGATCGATTTGACCAACCGAGGGATGTCAAGATAGTCTTCCGGGCGATGATACGTGCAGATCGCCAGTTTGGGCCGCCGTCGCTCAATCGTCGCCCGGCAACCGGCCAAGGCATTCATCTCGGCCCCTTCGATGTCCATTTTGATGTAGCTGACTTCATCGTCGATGGCATCGTCCAGCCGCACCACGTCCACCGTGGTCGCCGTCGCATTCGCCGCCGAATGCTCGACGACGTGCGCGCCAAGGGCGTTATCATCGACAAAGGCCAATCGAGTGTTTCGATCGTACAGCCCCTGGGCGAGCGGCTTGACCCGCTCGTCATGGGCAAATCGCCGGCTCAGTGCGGCAAAATGGGGACGGTGCGGTTCAAAGGCATACACCGCGCGAAATCGGGGGTTGGCACGCTCGAAAGCCGCGACGTGGCCGCCCAGATAGGCCCCCGCATCCACCAGCACTTCGCCGTCGGGCAATGAGTCGACCACGTCATTGGCAAAATACGGGTTTGGTTCGTAGACGTCGCGGAACCAGATCTGGCCGGCCGCCTGGCCCTTGGTCATGGTGTTGAATACCCGCCGCGATTTCTCGTCGGCGAACAAGTCGCGAATCTCATCCAACTCGCCGGGCGTTCGCTCGGCCAGCAGAAATCGCATCTCCAGGGCGGCCGCCGTGTAGAAGTTGTGGTAATACAGCCGGTTATGAACGTCGCCCAGCACGAAGAACGGACAGGTCGTCACCACGACAATCGCCTCGTCGGGCGATTCGGCGTCGAGCCGTTCCGGCGATTCCACGGGGACGCCGAAGAATTCGCTGCCCCATTTCTTCTCGTCGCGATCACAGACGTAGTCGGGCAGGCGGAGATGCCGCCGTTCCAGACAATGCTTGCGAGCAAATTCCCGCGCGTATTTTCCCGCTCCGTAGAAGACGATCGCCTTATCGGTCGTCAACAGGTCGTCGTCATGATGCATCCTTCACCATTCCTTCCATGCGACAAGGGAAAACCGCGGGGAAAATCCTCCTGCTCCAAAACCTCCCGGACGGTGTCAACGAAGAGATCAATCTCCTCCTCTTTGACCAGGTAGTTGGGCAGCAGGCGCATCGTCTGACCGGCATTGCAGGCTTGCAGCAGGCAGCCGCGCTCCATCAGCGCCGCCACAAATCGCGACGAAAGCTCGGGGTAGCGCTCCAGAGCCGCAGGATGCAGGTCGAAGGCCAACATCAGTCCGCAACCGCGCGGTTTGTGCACCAGGGGGAACTCCTGGGATAGCTCCGTGAGCCGGTCGAGAAAATAATCACCGTGCTCGGCGATGCGAATCCGCAGATTATCCCGCAGGATCCAATCGATGGCGAAGCAGACCAGCCCGCAACCAAATGGGTCGTTCTGATGCGAACTGAACAATTGCATCAAGAAGCCGTCGGCGGGCACCCGTTCGCCGCGGAAGATCACCGTCGAGACGGGATAGCCCAGTCCCATTCCTTTCGCGCAAACCACGAAATCGGGGATGCATCCCAGTTGTTGATAGCGGAACCAGGATCCTGTTCGGGCAAAGCCGGTCTGGCATTCGTCGAAGATCAGCAGGATCCCGTGGTCGTCGCAGACCTCGCGAACCCGCCGGAAGTAGTCGGCCGGCGGGAAAAACATGCCGCCCGACGAGACGATGGGCTCGAAAATGGCCGCTGCCAGAGCGGCGCCGTGTTGACGCACCACGTCGACAAACATTTGCACATAGCGATCCAAGTCGGCAGCCGAGATTTCATCGCCGCTTCTCACCGGCGGCACAGGCACCGCATAGGTGTGCGGAATGGGCGGCTTGACGTGCCGCCGCGCTATGGATAAACACTCCGTGCCGAGGGTCAGCCCATGCCATGCCGGTTCAAAACTGACGACGCCAGGTCGGCCGGTCAGATGCTTGGCATAGCGGAGGGCGCACTCGTTGGCTTCGGCTCCCGTTGAGAGAAAGACCGAACGGCCGTCCATGTCCTCGGTCAGATCGTGCAGTTTGCGGGCAGCTTCCACGGCCTCCTCGCCCACCGTGGTCGTGCTGGTATTCTGCAGTTTGTGCGCTTGGCGAGCAATAAACTCGGCCACCTTGGGGTGCGAGTGACCAAAGATCGCGCAGAATTGCCCCGCGTTTAGGTCGAGGTAGCGGCGGCCGTCCGTATCCCAGACAAAGGATCCCATGCCGCGCGACATGACCACGCGCGGTGCACGCACCACCGGGGCAAGAAAGTCACGCGTTGCCGGGGCTTGTTCCATGGCGACAGGGCTACTCCTCGTCAGGTCGTTTCCGCCTGATCCAACAGTTGATCGAGCAATTCGCGAACAGCGCCCCGCCCTCCCCTGGCCTGGGTCACGTAGTGCGCCGCCGCCTTGGCCTTCGGATGCGCATCGGCCGGGGCAACGGCCCAACCGGCAATCGCAAAGGCCCCCAAATCATTGACGTCATCGCCGACGAAGCACACCTCGTGGGTGTTCAGGCCGTACCGGGCGGCGAACGCGCAAAGCGCCGAAGCCTTGTCCTTGCAGCCCTTGTGCACGTCGACAATCCCCATCTTTTGCGCGAAGCGATCGACCAACAGGCTTGCCTCGCCAGAAATCAAGGCGATCAGCAAGCCGGCTTTGCGGGCCAGGGAGATCCCCATCACGTCGCGGAAGGAAAAACTCTTCCACTCCTCGCCGTTGGGGCCCCACTGGAAACTGCCATCGGTCAGGACGCCGTCGACGTCGAGCGCTATCGCTTTAATCTGTTTCACTGCCTACGACACTCCGGTCTCAACACTGCTGCTTGCCGACGTGTTGCTCGACGACCACAGGGAGACGGGCACGCTGCGGGAATCGCCAACCACTCGGCGCAGCTTCTTGATGATTGGCTTCTCGGTGTCGAGCACCCGCTTGATGCCGTTGCCCATGCTGGTTTCAATCAATCGGATGTCGCGCATCAGTCGGGTAATGCCATTGGGCTCCAGCGATGCCGCGTGGTCGGAGCCCCACATCGCGCGGCTGAGCGTGACGTGCCGTTCCACCATGCAGGCGCCGAGCGCGACCGCGGCCACGGAGGATGGCAACCCGGTCTCATGGCCCGAGTAGCCCACCGGAATCCCATAGCGGTTCTTCAACTCGGGAATCACTTTCAAGTTCAGTTCGTCGTAATTGGCCGGATAGGTGCTCACCGCGTGCAACAGCACCAGGTCCTTAGTGCCGAGCACGTCGACAGCGTGGTCAATCTCAGCCAGCGAACTCATACCCGTCGCCAGGATGATCGGCTTGCCCTGGGCGCGGGTATAGCGCAACAGGTTGTCGTCGGTCAGACTGGCCGAAGCGATCTTGTAGCAGGGCACGTTGAATTGGGCAATGAAATCGACCGAGGCTTCATCCCAGCAGGAAGCAAACCAGGCAATATCGACTTCGTGGCTATAGCGATTGATCTCCTGGTACTCACCAAGCCCGAATTCAAGGCCGTATTTCAAGTCGCCGTTCGTTTCGCCGAAGGGGCTTTCCCGCGGCTTGGCCAATTCCTCGGGCGTGTACACCACGTCGATCGTACGCTTCTGGAATTTCACGGCATTGCAGCCGGCCGCTTCGGCCACATCGATCAACTGCTTCGCCAGGTTGACGTCCCCGTTGTGGTTGATGCCAATCTCCGCGACCACATAGCAAGGGTGACCATCACCAACCGTCGTGTTGCCGATTCTGACTTCAGCCATTGCAGCTTTCCTTTGAAAAAGAGGTTCCTGTTGGCGAGGCACTTGCCAAGAGTGCGGCGCAACTGCGGAGCGTTGTTCGATACGGGTCGGTTCCCCTGTCCGACGCAACCGGGCAAGTCGCCGCGACGGTCGATACGGCATTTGCCACCGTCCGGCGCGAAAGAGCATGCCAGCGAAGCGTACGGCGAATGCCCTCGACCAGGCCTATTTCCTGGCGCAAACCCAATTCCTCGGCGGCACGCCGGCAATCGGGGACGTAGCGCTCGACCGGCCTGCCGGCCTCACGCCGTTCCAAAATGCGGACGGGCACCCGCGGATTCACGGCCGTGGCAACCGTCTGGGCCAAGTCGCCGATCGAGATCGCCTCGCTCGATCCGACGTTGTAGGGCCGGCATCGCTGGCCGCGGAACAAAATCGTCCACAACCACACGGTCATGTCGGCGGCATAGAGATAGGAACGGTACGGCGTGCCGTCGCCGCGGACAATAATTGGCTCCCCTGCCAAGGCATCGCGAAGGAAGTTGCCGGCTGCGTAATTGGCGTTCAACGGCAGGTAGGGGCCGACGAAGGCAAATCCACGGGCGATCTTGGCTTCGAAACCGTACCACCGGTCATAGAGCACACAGAGTCGCTCGCCAAGCCGCTTGCCATGAGCGTGCGTGAAACGAGGATCCGCGACGTTCGACAGCACCTGATACTGCTCGTCGACATGACTGAGTTCGACGGGCTGCGGGCCGTATACCGATCCGGAACTGGCGAACAAAAACTTCTTCGCGCCGCAATGCCGAGCAAAATCGAGCGTGTGACGGGTGCCGCGGACCATCACGTCGAGCATTCCCGCATTGCCCTCGCCGTAGGGGTGATTCGCGGCGTGAATTACGTGCGAGAAGGGGCCTGTGGGAAAGTCGAACGATCGGACGTCGCCGGCGTACAAGGCCAGATTCGGCCGTCCCGCCAGGTGCGGCATCCGACGCCGAAATGCCTGCGGATCGCGCGACAGGACGACCATCTCGGCGTTGAGGTCCAACGCTTGGTTCGCCCACAAGAATGTCTCGATCAACCACATGCCGAAGAAGCCAGTGCCGCCAGTGACAAACAGCCGCCCTCCGCGGACCTCTTCCCAGAAGTCGCGGGTGCGAGCAAGCACATGTTCCAGGTCCTCTCGAAAGAGGCTACTGGAGAACGGCGGTTGAGTACGGGACATTGACGGCAGACAGTTGGGTTGAGAGGGGAGGCGAACCGATTCGAGCGTCATCGGCCGACTCGAACGCCTCGATATCTTCCTCGCAGGCTTCCAGCATGCGACAATGGGGCGATTCATAGTAACGGCGATACCAGCCGGCTGTTCGCTCCACCGCCTGGCAAGGCGTCCAGCGCGGACGCCAGCCGAGTTGGTACCGGCTCTTGTCGATGTTCAGTCGGAGCATGGCCGTCTCGTGTGGCTGGTCCGCCGCGCTCACGTCGGTCCACGCGCCGTCGCCCCAGGCGGCAAGAAATTGCTCGACCAGTCGCGCCACCGACAATTCCTCACCGGAGGCGGGGCCAAAGTTCCAGGCCTCGCACCACCGTGGATCGTCGCTCTCGCACATCTTCGCGGCCAGCGTCAGGTAGCCGCTCAACGACTCGAGCACATGTTGCCACGGGCGAACCGCGCGCGGGTTCCGCACCGGTATGGGCACACCGGCGACCAGATGGCGCACGGCGTCGGGGACAATCCGGTCTCCTGCCCAGTCGCCGCCGCCGATCACGTTGCCGGCCCGGACGGTGGCCAACTTCACGTGGTGCTGGTGCAGCCGCTCTGGCGAGAAGAACGAGCGACGATACGAGGCGACGAGAATTTCTGCGGCCGCCTTGCTGGCGCTGTACGGGTCGTGGCCGCCGAGCGGGTCGGTCTCGCGATAGCCCCAGACCTGCTCGCGGTTCTCGTAACACTTGTCACTGGTCACCACCACGACGACGCACGGCTTGTTGCGACGGCGAACGGCATCGAGCACGGCCGCCGTGCCGAGCATGTTGATTTCAAATGTCTCGTGGGGCAGAGCATAGCTGGCGCGCACCAACGGTTGGGCCGCCAGATGAAAGACAATTTCCGGATCGATTTGCTCAAAAGCTTCGTCGAGGCACGCGCCATCGCGGATGTCGGCGGTCACATTGTTTTCCAGCAACCGGCGCACGTTGGAAACGACGAAGTTGCTAGGAGTGGTGGGCGGCGGCAAGGCGTAGCCGCTGACCTTTGCCCGTAGCCGCGCCAACCAAATCGCCAGCCACGAACCTTTGAAGCCGGTGTGGCCGGTGACCAGCACCCTTCTTCCCCGAAACGTGTCGCGTTGGAGCCAATCCCTCACCATGTCTTCCACGGGGCGTTTCCCGACTCCCAGATGCGATTCAGGGCTTCGTACTCGCGGTACGTGTCCATGGCCGTGAAGAAGCCTTCGTGGCGATACGCCACGAGTTGCCCGTCGGCCGCCAAACGCTCCAAGGGTTCATGCTCCATCACGCAGGCGTCATCGCCGAAATAGCGGAACACGGCCCGATCGAAGACGAAAAACCCGGCGTTGATCCAGCCTTCCGACTGCGGCTTTTCGGCGAACCGAGTGACGTAGCCGTTCCGGTCCAGTTCCAGCACGCCGAATCGCGAGATCGGCCGCACGCTGGTGATCGTGGCCAGCTTGCCGTGGGCGCGATGAAAGGCAAGAAGCTGTTCGATGTCGATGTCGGCCAGCCCATCGCCGTAGGTGACCATGAAGGTGTCGCCGTCGATGTACTTCTCGATCCGCTTGACGCGGCCGCCGGTCATCGTGTTGGGACCGGTATCCACCAGCGTGACCTGGAAGCGCTCGCTCGACGCGGTTCCGTGCAATTCGAGGCTGGCCGGCTTGCCCAGCGCGATCGTGAAGTCGTGAGTCATCGCCTCATAGTTGAGGAAATACTCCTTAATCACGTTGCCGCGGTAGCCCAGGCAGAGGACGAAGTCGTCGAAGCCGTACTGCGCATACGACTTCATGATGTGCCAGAGAATCGGCTTGCCGCCCACTTCGACCATGGGCTTTGGGCGGAACTCGGTTTCTTCGCGGAGGCGCGTTCCTAGCCCACCGCAAAGAATCACGACTTTGGGGCGATCCGTCATGGCACTCACATCCTTGGAGATCGCAAGGGGCAGGCGACCTGGGCAGGCAAAGTCGCATTCAGCTTGCGCATTTCAAGCCGTTGCTAAAAGTTACCACACCGTTGACTAAAAGCAACTTTTCCCAAGCTTCCCAAACGTGAGAGACGCGGAGCGCGCGGCATAAGCGATAGAGCTGCTAAGAATGGCAGAGATTCGCGCGCTACAATCGCGCAGGACGTCACGATCGCGACGATCGATACCGTCGAGACAGGCGATCACTGAAGAACGTAATCGCCACGGAGATCGCTGCCAGTTCGAGGCCAAGGCGGACCCCCTTTTTCCAGTCGGGGCGATAGCGGATTGCGAGCCGGTGAGCTCCGGCGGGCACATCGACGAGAATCCGATGCCAGGCGTCTCGTCGGCACTCGACCTCGCGGCCGTCGATGGTCGCCGTCATCTTCGGATACTGGAGGAAGTTGACGATCACCGGCGCTGCCGCCGTCAAGCCCCGAACATCAACGTCGATTCCGGCCCCGTTATAGTGCACTGGCAGTGCCCGCTTTGACTTGTCGGCAACAAATGCCAGGGGATCAACGTCGTCGAGCTCGAGGACCTTCAATTCTGGCGCTCCCGCGAGGGCATGCGTCTTGGCGAAGCCGATGCGCTGGAAGTCTTCGTCCAATTTCACCTTGGCCTCGAAATCGACTGCCGCTGGATTGGGCGAAAACACCGGAGCGCTGCAAGAGCGATGCTTGAGGAACCAACGGAGGCCGTAGGCACGGGCCGCCGCGGTGGGATCCTCGCCGAGTTGTTTCTTTGCGTGCAGGTAGGGAGGCATGCATTCGATCAAGGGGCTGTAGCCGCCAAAAGCCGGCAACTGGTAGACCATCGGCAGATTCAGCGGCAAGGCGTCGGCGAAGCTCGGCGAGATGGACCTCTTTGCCGCCCAGGATGTGATTCGGCCAGTCGGCGAGCCCTCGGCGGACCACAACAACCGAGCCATTTCGTTACTCATCGCCGGGTAAGGCCGAAAGCCATACGTATAGAACGCCGGCCGGCACAAAGCGACGTGGTACGCGATCACAACGACCAGCAAGCCGCTCAGCGCTAGCTCCCACGCGCGCCGGTTGCCCACGTACTGCAGCAGCCGCTCCAATAGCAGTCCGCCACTGAGCGCGGCAAACAGCACGAAGAACGGCAACATGCGGAACGGGTTGTTGTTGATCGCGCCAAGCACCGGGGCTTCTGTCATCAGCGACCACAGATAGCCTTCGCGGCCAAGTGCGGCAAGGAAGGCCAAACCGGCGCAAACGGTCCAGGCGTGTTCGGCCCAGGTACGCCGGTTCGGCAGCGTTGCCAGCAGCAGGACAACATTGGCGGCGCACAATAGGGCGAGCAAGGTGCCAAAATAGTAGAGATGCCCCATGTATTGGATGTCGGTGCTACCCCAACCATTCGGATGCGGTGCCCAGACCATCGGGTAGGGCACGAGCATGGCCAGCGTACCGTCGCCAATGCCTGCGCCGTAGCCACTCGGCCGTTTCAATTCGGAGGCTAACCCCATCTGGACCGCCAACAAGGGAATTGCAATCGCCAGCCCCAGCATCAGCGCCGGGAGGAGGTGCAGGCCACGCGCCGCCGGTATTTTGCCCAACACAACGAACCAGAGGATAGCGAACACAAAGAATCCGACCGAGTAAGCCCAGATCTGGGGAAACTCACCATGAAAGGCGACCCCCACGATTACGCCGGTGGCGAGAGTCCACTTCCAGCCGACGGGACCGCGCGCCAGTTTCGCCGCGGCAACGATCAGAAGCGGCGTCCAAACCACAGCGGGCACGAAGGTGTGCCAAGATCGCCCCATGATCAAAACGCTGCCGCTGAGCACAAAGCACACGCTCACAACCAACGCTGGCATCCGGCCGATGCCCACTTGCCGCGCCGCCCAATAGGTCGCCGCATAGCCCGCCAGGATATGAAGGAACGCGAAGACCTCGATCGTGGCGTACTCGTTTCCCAAGCCATGACGGGCGATCGCGTAGGCTACGTAGGTCACCGGATAGGTGCCGCCGCCGCAACTCAAAGCCGGCGCGCCAAGCAATACGCAGGGATTGTATTCCGGCACAACACCCTGCCATACGCTCTGGCACAGCCACAGCACGCCAGGAAGCTCGCCCACCAATACGTCGTCCTGGGTGAAGTAGTACGGTTGACTCACCTCGAGCCCCACGAGCGCCACCAGAACGAAAAACAGCCCCCCCCAGAACCAATAGTCGCGCGGGCGATGCGGCGACAGGCTGTCATCTGGCGAAGCTTGGGGAAAAAGCCACTGTCGGAGCTTTTCTCGCAACCCGGGCCGTCGATGGCAGAGCACAAACAACAGCAACGTGCCGATGAGAAACACGTTCAAGAGAACATTTGACGCCACCGCCGATTTCACCAATGCGGCGCTTTCCGGCTGGCAGCACTCTGAAAGTGTCAGCGATTGTGTTTCCGCGTGCTGCATGGCCATCACCTGCTGGAGGCGGACGCCGGTGGGGACGGTTCCGACGGCAGAGGTGGCTTCGCATTGAAGGCGGGCGCGCCAGGCGCGGGTGGTTGGATGAGGTAGAGCGACCCCTTGTAGGCGAATTCATCCCGACCGAAGATCACCGGGAAGAGGCGAATCAGCCCCAACTCCTTGACTCGCTCGGCCGGAAACCTCACCACCAGGTCGCCACGGCCGTCATCGCTGGCAAGGAATGTCAGTTTGTAGCTCTCGTCAATGAACCAATCGTTCATTCGCATCCGATGCCGTCCCCACGGCGGGTAGATCGGAAGGACTTGATTATCCAGGGCAAGCTCGAAGGTGAAGTGTCCGAGGAAATAGGTCCTTGCCGGATACTCCTTTCCGAGCTGTCGCGATACATCGCGCACGGTGTAGCTGGCGTGGGCGTACCAGATGCCGGTTAAGGTCAGGTTCGCCAGAAAGAACAGCCCGACGAGAATAGCTGCGATTGCCTTGACCTTGTTGGCAAAGACGGCCACCGCCGCCAGCGCCAAGAAGACCGCACAGAGGACGATCGTCAAGGTCGGCGGAATCGCCATGCCGGCCATCTGCAGCCACCGGGTATCGATGATTTCCGCACATTTCCAAGCCGTTTCGCACCAGACCACGGCGAGAAAGCACCACAGCCCAATCCGGAGCAGTCGCTGCCGGTGGCTTACGGCGGTGGCCACGCGCGGGACTTCCTCCCAAAGTCGTCGGAGGAACATCGCTGCGAGGATGCAAAGGGGAATAAGGAAGATCACAAAACGGCGGGGGGCGACGGTCGGCGTTGCCACGATCGAAGGAATCGCCCCGACAATCCAACACACCGCGTAGAGTTCGAGCGACGAGAGTTGCCGCAAGGCATTTTTCCAGCCCGGCCGAAGGCCCCCGAAAAAATCAACGATCCAGAAAGACATCAGCATCGTCAGACCGGCCACGCCGGGCGAACAGAAGATCTCCAGGAACGGCAGGGCCTGCAACGATTGCCGCAGATTGGAGCTGCCGCCGCGCGGATCATTATGCAGGTTGGCGTCGCCTACCGTTCGTTTGAAGAGCGCGATTTGCTCGTAGTTTGAGCCGTAATACAAAAAGATGGCGGCAGCTCCGAGGATGACCGCAACGGCCGCAAACGTCGCAAACTTCTGCCACGTCACCTCTTTCCGCAAGAACCAGGCAATCGCCCAAAACAGGGCGATCCCGGGAAGATAATGAATCGTCAGCAGGGTGGTCAGGATGCCGGCCACCAAAGCCGCGGCGCTGGCGGCCATCCACCATCGACTTCCCGACTTGCCGCGCTCCCAAAACCAAAAGACGGCCATCAGCAGGCAGCCTTGGGTGATGATCGGAGTCGACCACTTGGTGTACATCAACATTTCGTGCATCAAGCCCAGCAAGAGCACGGCCAGCATCGCCGTGTTGGCCGTTGCACTACGCTTGACCAGGAAATAGGTCATCAGCAGCGTCAACCACAGGCTCACCAGCGGCAATAGCCGGGCGGTCCATAGACTGACGCCGGTGACTGAGAAGACGCCCCATTGAATCAGCGTAAACAGCGGCGACGCAATCACATCCTGATTGAACTCGTCGGGCACGAAGGTGCCGAAGAGAACTTTGCAGCGGGCGCTGTGGTTCCAATAGCCCTCATCGTTGAACTGATATCCCTCGAACAGCGGCGACGGATCGCTGTCCAGGTGAAGGGCTTGGAAGGCAAAAAGGCCGAGAAACAACAGGGCATGAACGATGGCTTGTCTACGACTGCTTGCCGGGTCGATCTTCTTCATGGTATTCCGCTTCCTCGTTAACGCTCCACGGATCCACTACTTCGCCCAGCAGCTTTCGCGCTCCGAGCAGGGCGGTCATGATCGAATGATCCATGTTGTTGTAACGAAACTGGCCGTAGCGCCCCACGCAGACAAGATTCTCAAAACCATCGAGGTAGCGCCGGATGGCGGCGACCCGTTCCCGGTAGCCCCCGTCGTACACCGGGTAGGCTTTGGCATACCGCACCACGAATCCTTCGCGAATCTTGTCCCGGTCGACCAAGTTTAGCTTCCGCAAGTCCTGCCGGGCGATTTCCACCAGGCGGCCGTCGTCGGATGTCCAGAAATCGTCCCCCTCAAAGGCGAAATACTCCAACCCCACCGAACTCCAAGATGGGTCGGGCACCATCTCCGGACTCCAATTCTTGTACAACTGCAGCCGTCCCGCCCGCACCTCGGGATCGTGGATGTAGATCCAGGTGTCGGGGACGATTTCCGGTTGCTCGACCAGCAGATTGACGGTGAGGATCGAGCGGTATTTCAAGCCCCGGGCAGCCTCCACCACCTCGGCCGGCGGCGCCGGCGCCATGATCAGCGGAAGATCCGACAACGGCATCGACGAAATCAAGCTATCGACGTCTTGGTCGTTCCTTCCCGCCGTTGATTCGCTGGTCAGACGGTGGACGCGCCGACCGGCGTGGCAAAGCGAGACGACGCGGGTGTTCAAGTGGATCGCGGCGCCGAAACCGACGGCCTTTTCGGCCATCTTCTCGTACATTTGCCCGGGGCCGTGCGCGGGGTAATGGAACTCGTCGATCAGCGAGGCGACCCGTTTGTCACCACCCCGAATGCCCAGGGCATTCAAAACGGCCTTGCCCAGGTTCAAATTGCGAATCCGTTGGGCAGCCCAGTCGGCCGACAATTCCGTACAGGGGATTCCCCAAACCTTCTCGCTGTAGGTCTTAAAGAAGATCTGGTAGAGCTGCCGTCCAAAGCGGTTGCTTACCCAGTCCTCAAAACTCACCTCCGGCCGAGTTGGCCATAGTTTGGCGGCCAAGTAACTGAGCATCGCAGTGCTGCTGGCCACGGGACCGAGGTTTACCAACGCGTTGAGCGGTTTGAGCGGATAGTGGTAGAGTCTTCCTCGGTAGAAAATGCGCGAAAGCCGTGGGCGGACGAGGAACTGATCACCGAGAATCTCGCGCCACAGCCGGTTGACCTCTTCACTTTTAGTGAAGAAGCGATGGCCGCCAATGTCGAAGCGAAACCCGTCGTGGTTGATCGTCTTCGAGAGACCGCCTACTTGGCGATCCTGCTCAAATACGGTTGCCTGATGGCCTGCTTTGGCGAGTGTGTATGCGGAAGCGAGTCCCGCCGGTCCGGCGCCGACAATTGCGAAGGTCTTCATGAGATTGATTCTCTTACTTCTGCCAAAGCGATTCTTGCATAACCATCGTCGTTCCGGGCTCCTCGATCAATGTCGCCCTTGAGACTGGGAAACAGAGCACTCCGAGCGGCAGCGCGCGGCCGACAGCCGCGGAACAGCAGGAGTTTTCGGGCGGCGAAGTTCCAAACCAGCGCGCTGCCGATCGCGCCGAGCTTGGCGAGCGGATGCTTGAGATGGACGTATTCCACGCCGAGAAACAAGGCCGTCTCGGAAATCCCCAGTCCAACGATGCCGACAACGACGAAGACCACAAATTCGGTGATTCTCGACTCCATTGCCCGAGAGGAAAAGACCCACCGCACGCTGAGCACGTAGTTCACCGACACGCCGACCGCGAAGGCCAGAGCATTTGCAAGCAGGTAGTGCACTCCCGCCGTGTGATTGTCGGTCAGCAACAGGAACACGCCAAAATCAAAGATGGTCGCCACTCCGCCGACAACGAGATAGCGGAGAAACTGCACGCTGATGCGATCGGTGGTTTGCACGAGAGCGTTGTCGATCAGTCGGCGGGCCCGACGTGTCGAGCCGGCAGAAGTTCTGCCTCGGTTCGCGAGCGGTAGCTCGCCTCCCTCGTGCTTGACGATGCTAGCATTGACTTCATGCATAGGAACAAGTTCGGTTGGTGGTCCCGTCCGCTGGCATCCGGCACTTCGGGCGAGCTCGGCCGCTGCGTTTGGCGTCGTAGGACGTGGTGTTGGGCTTACTGGCTGACGGCACCGTTCGGCAGGGTGGAATTTCCCGGCGGAGGAGCCACGGGCGGCGGATAACATTCGGGGCGGGCCAACTCGAACATCGACGGTCCATCGCGACGCTCCTCGCACGGCCTCTGACTGACGCGTTCATCGAGCCCCAGCGTTCGCGGACGGCCGAGATAGTTCAAGGCCTCGGGCGCCTGCGGTCGCCAAATGTGCGGCGTGAGGATGACGACGAGTTCCTTCTTCTTGGTGTTGTCGTCGGTCTCGCGGAACAAGTAGCCAATCCAAGGAAGCCGGCTGAGCAGGGGCACGCCGCGCCATTTGTTGTCGACCTCATTCTCGATCAAGCCGCCGATGACGATCGTAGACCCGTCCGGGACCATCACATTGGTAGTGACTTGGGCGGCGTTAATCTGCGGAATTCCTTCCGGGTCGATGATGCCCGAGCTGCGCTCCGGCCGGATTTCCATGCGAATCATGCCATCGGACGAGACGAAGGGCCGCAGACGTAACTGGGTGCCGACATCCTGGAACTGAACCGTCTGGACGGTGCTGGTCTGGGTTTGCGTGCTGGTCGAGTAGCCGAGGCGATCGCCGAGATGGATTTCCGCCCGTTGCTTGTTCAGCACGAGCAACCGGGGACAGGCGAGGACCTTGGTCTCGCCCATGGTCTCCAGGGCTTTGATGAAGCCCGTCGTGCTCTTATCAACGAAGCCGAACTTCAAGCCGGGGTCTGCCTTGGCGAAGCCTTCGAGGGGATTGCCGGCGAGCTTGCCGCCGGCCGTCAACACGGAGGCGGGGGTGAAGCCGGCCGCCGCATTGATGGCGGCACCGCTGCCCAAGACGCCCAACGTGCGTCCGGCGCCATCGAGGAGGCCGAAGTTGACCCCCAGTTCCATGCCCTTCTCCAACTTCACGCTGACGATCACGGCCTCGATCAAAACCTGGACCGGCTGCACGTCGATCTGGGCGATGACGCGGTCGATCGTGGAAAGGACGTCTTTGTAATCCTGCACGATGACGATGTCGCCGCCGGCCATCATGTTGCCGCCCGCCTTAACGTCCTTGGATTGATCCCCGATCTTTGCTGCATCGGTAATCAAGCCCGTCTCGCTGTCCGGCGAAGAGGTGAACATGCCCCGCTTGCTGAGCAAGGGCTTTACCATCTGTTCCACATCCTTGCTGCGGACGTAATTCAGGTGGTAAACGCGGACCGGGAGCTCTTCTTCCTCAATTTGGCGATATTCGGCCAGCGTAGAGATGTAAATCACGTCCTTCTCGCGACGGACCGTCAATCGACACTGCCGAGCAATGATCCGCAAGGCCTCGTCGACCGTCATGTTCTGCAGATCGACGGTGATCTTTCCACTGACACCGGGCGACACGATGATGTTCAGGATCCGCGCCTGGCGGCTGACCATCTCCAGGACTTTGCTGACTTCGACGTTGTCCACGCGAAGGTTGATTAGCCCCTCGCGGTTAGGCGGCGTCAGCGGTTCGGGCTCGGCGAGAGGCGGCTCGACAGGCATGGCCGCGGGGGCGGGCACCGCTTCGGCCGGCGGCGGCGCGTTTGACGCCGGGGCAACCCCACCGCCGTTGTCCGACGCCGCTGCCGGGACATTCGGCGGTGCAATCTTAACGCTCGTCGGAGGGCTTTGCCCGGCCATCGGGGCTGGAGGCGGAGGAGGCGTGCCAGGACTCGGCTGGGTTGGTGGACTCGGAGGAGCTTCGTAACTGGCTGGGGAAACCCGGCCCGCGGCTTGGTCTGTGGCGGCGGAATGCGCCGCTGGGGTGGCTGGCGAGGCATCCGCGGCACCGGCGGCGGCCGCGACGGCCTGCCCGGCCGGGGACGGCTGCGGACGGCGAATGCCAAGACCCTGAGCGCAGCCTGCTGCGAGAATGCAGAGGCTGAGCAAAGTCAGCATGGCGTCTTGTTTAGCCAGTCGCCGCATGTTGTCTAAATCACGGCACGAGGACCGGGACTGTCAACCATGACACCTCCCGGCGGAGCGGTGTTCTGCACAAATCGCGCATTACAATGGCACTCCTTTTCCTCGCACGAGGATGTTGTCCTCTAGGATCGGGTGGAATCAGGCTGAACTTAACGACTTTTCCGGTTTTGTGCCCTAGAAAGGATACCGCAGCCTTTCCGGTTACATCAACTCGACAACCTACGACCCTGCGCGAATATGGGCAACTTACATCAAGAGGCCGAAGGACCTGTTGGCTTCGGCACAAGGAAGAATGAAGAGCTGAACGGCGTCGGTCTCCTCCCTCGGCGATCGATTTCAAGAGAGGAAGAGTCGCGAGTCGCGTCTTTTCTCGGACGCCATAGCTCTTGCCACAGGCGTCGTGCATTGCGGTGGCTGAAAGCGGCGGTTCCGAAAGCGAATGGCGCTTAAAGATTGATGGAATAGTCCCAGGCGAATTGACCGATTGCTCGTGTCCGGCACGGCATGGGGCCGTGCCGGGTTTTGCCGCGGCTACGGCGCTAGGTTGCGGCCGTCGCCAACTCACCCTCCATGGCAAACTGGGCAAGCGTCTTCACCAAGACCTGCTTGTCGAACGGCTTGACGATGAAGTCGACCGCTCCCAGCTTGAAGGCGTCCTGAAGCACGGTTTTCTGTCCAATCGCACTGACCACGATGATTTTGGCGTCGGGATCGGCGGTGAGGATCTCGCGGAGGGCATAAATGCCGTCATATTCCGGCATCACCAAATCGATGGTCATGACGGTTGGGCGCAACTCGAGATATCGTTCCACGGCCTGCTTGCCATTGGAGGCCTCGCCGATGATTTCCCAGCCGGCGCTACGAGCTGCTTCTTTGATTTTCTGGCGGATGATCGCGGCGTCATCAGTGACAACGAGTGTTTTGGTCATAGTAGTTCGGTCCTTCATTCAAATCGTTTGAGAGGAGCGCCCCGCCGACGTCACCGAAATGCAGCCGTTGGCCAGGTCGAAACAGATCCGGCGGCCGCTGGTGCCGTTCACGTCGTGAGCGGCGATACGGAGGCCAGCCTTTTCCAGGGCCTGGATGGCTGCCTGGACGTTGCTGCCGCCGATCTGGGCGCAGGAGCCATTGCCGAACATGCATGCCCCGCCAACCACTTTGGCCGTTAGTTCGCGCGGCTCAATCCCCTCGGCCCGCAAGCTGTCGAGCATGTAGGGAATGGCGGTATCGGCGAATTTTGCCGGGCTGGTGACGCTGCCTTTGGACTGGGGGAGCACGATGTGGCTGAGCATCCCCATCCGCCGCCGTGGCGAATAGAGGGTCACGGCCACACATGAGCCAAGGATCGTGGTCAGCCGGGTCGGATCCCCGGCCAGCACCGCTTGGCCCATGCCTACGGCGACGTCAGTCTTCTTGAGTGTCGGAGCGGAAAGCATTTGTTTTTCCTTTGTGGGGAACCGAAGTTCAGCGGGGCCATTCCATGGCGTTCTCCATCGCCGAGCGCAAGGCTACGGAAGGGACGAACAGGAGCCACCAGTTCAGTTCTTCTCCCTCCTGCTTGAAACAGGTGCGGCAGATCAGCACGGTGTCGCGGGCAGCGGCTTGGGCGACCAAGGCCTGCTCCACCACGCTCATGCCGAAATCCTGGAGGAAATAGGGAGCGGACGGCACCAACGGTTGGTCGATCAGGCGGGTCAAGGCGTTGACATACGCGCAACCGAGGATGTTGCCGGTCTCCGCCAGCGCCGACTGTTCCATTTCGTTCCAATCCGGCCCGGGATTGATTTCGGTCTGCAACAACGACGCGGCCAAGCGACGGCCGTCCGATTCGCTGAAGGTCAGGACCATCGAGCCACCCAATTCCCCTTCGAGGTTCAGCACGACCATCGTCAACAGTTCTTCGCCGACGTGCAGGTCGTTGCAGGCGTCCTCCAAGGACATCTCATGCACCTCGTCCAAGGTCAAGCTGATGACGCTGTTCGTCCAGCGGCACATGGCCGTCGAGGCGTCGTGGGTAGCCGAGGCAAACAGCTCCCGCAGCAGCTTCAGTTTCGCAGTTTCCAGACAGTTGCTTTGAATCATGAAACATTCTCCGAGATACCCGCCATGGAAATGTGGGGGCGATACGACATTTCGATCAGCGTCGGCGGATCGAGGATCAGGGACACGCGGCCGTCGCCAAGGATACTTGCCCCGGCTATGCCACAGACGTTGCGATAATTGTCCGCAATGGACTTGATAACGACATCTTCTTCACCGAGGACTTCGTTCACGGCCAGGCCGAGTTGGCGGTCGTCTTCGCCAATGATGACCATCGTCGTTCCCTCGGTTTCATTGGTCTCGGTCTGCTTGCGGCCTTGACGCCAATTGAAGACCCGGCCGAGCTTGAGAATCGAGACGACCCGATCGCGGAGGGTGGCCATCGGCTGGCCTTGCACGGTGCTGATTTCTTGTTGGCCGACGTGAACGACTTCAATCACCGATTCCAGCGGAACGGCGAAGACCTCGTTATCAATGTTGACCATCAAGCAGGGAAGAATGGCCAGCGTGAGCGGGAGTTTGATGGTGAAGGTCGTCCCCTGCCCCGGTTCGCTTTCGACTTCCACCGCTCCGTTCAGCTCTTCGATTTTCGACCGCACGATATCCATGCCCACGCCACGGCCGGAGACTTCGGTGACCTTCTCGGCCGTGCTCAGGCCTGGCAGCCAGATCAACTGGTAGATCTGCTGGGGTGTCTTGCGTTCGGCTTCTTCGGCCGACAACAGGCCCTTGGCGATCGCCTTCTGACGGATACGTTCAACGTTGAGTCCTCGTCCGTCGTCGGAGACGCGAATGATGATGCTGCTGCCGCGATGGAAGGCGCTGAGGCTGATCGTACCCTGTTGCGGCTTGCCCGCCGCGTGCCGCTCCTCCGGCGACTCGATGCCATGGTCGGCGGAGTTGCGAATCAGGTGGATCATCGGATCGCCCAACTCGTCGATCATCCGCTTGTCGAGTTCGGTGTTTTCGCCAGAGATCGTCAACTTGATGTCTTTGCCATTGACGCGGGTCAGGTCGCGGATGACGCGATGGAAACGTCCGAACAGCGGACCGATGGGCAACATCCGCATGTTCATCACGCCTTGCTGGATCCCGTCGGTGACGCGATCGAGCAGCCGCATCGATTCAAACAGATCGCTGACGCCGTCGCGGATTTGGGCGAAATTCTTCTCCGCCAAGGCCTTTTTCAAGCGGGCGCCCACCTGGCCCATTCGCGATTTTCCCATCGCCAACTGCCCGGCCAGATTCATTAGGTCGTCGAGCCGCTCGATGTCGACGCGCATCGTTTCCGCCGGCTTGACCCCCGTTTCCTGAGCGTTGCTGCGATTGGGGGCAAGGGGCTTCGCTTCCGCGGGACGCTCGTCAAGAGCTCGGCGTTCGAGGGACTCCACTGCCGTGTCACGCACGCCCGCCACGTGCAGTACGCGTCTTGCCGCATCCGGAGACTTGTCCGTCACGAGCCCAAATTCGATGAGGGCGACATCCTCGAGTTCTTCCACCTCGGTGAGCGGCGGCTGGAAGTAGCACAGATTTCCCAGGTTGGAAAGCTTGCTGTGCAAGAGCTGCGTTTTCAGTCCCGCCAGCGGCAATTGCGGCTCGAAGAGGATCTGGCCCACCAGAACCGCCTCGTGAATCTTGTCCTGGGTGAGCGCCGCGACGTGTTGCCGTAATTGGGCGGTGATCGTTGCCCGCTCGGGCACTGCCGCGACCGCCACCGCATCGCTTTCGGCGCTCGCGTCGCCATTTGTAGTGTCGGCCGTAATCGTCTTGTTTTCGTTCGTGGCTGCCGCCTGTGACGAGGCGCCCGAGGCGACGCTCGGCTCGGAGCGGGCCTGCAGCAGCTGCTGCGCCAGCGAAGCAAAGGCGTCGTTTTCTGGCCGACCACTGCCAAGAAGCTCGAGGTACTGCCGCAACCCGTCGGTGCAAGCCAAGAGGGCGTCCGTGACTTGCGGCGTGGGCCGGTCACCACAGTCCACGAGATTCTGCAAGAGGTCTTCCATCAAGTGAGCCAGCTTGGCCGGGCGACTCAAGCCGATCGAGGCGGCCGACCCCTTGATGCGATGGGCGGCCACGAACAGCTGCTTGACGTCGTCTTGCCCGCCGCCGGCCTCGAGGGCCAGTAAGGCCGCAATCAATTCGTCGAGCGACTGGTGCGACTCGTCGATGAAGATCGAAAGGTAGGGCAAGGCCGCTTCGCGATCGTCTTCCAAGCCGACGAAGACCGTTTCAGGATGGATGGTGTCGGAGTATGCCATGGCTTTGTTCAGGCAGCAGGTTTGCGATACAGCCAGGGTTCAATGCGGTGAAAATCTCGCAGCAACTCCGCCACCCCTTCGGCGGCGCCCACCAACAGCAACCCGCCTGGCTTGAGGGCGGTGCGGATATTTCGCAACGCGCTGGCCTTCGACGGTTGGCTAAAGTAAATTAGCACATTTTTCAGCACGACAAGGTCGAAGGGTTTCTCGTGAAGCGGATCCAACAGATTGTGTTGGCGGAAGGTCATCATTTCGGTGAGGACAGGCCGAGCCTGCCAGACGTCGGCCTGCCGGCCCTTGATGAAGAAGCGACGCCGGTAGTCCTCCGGCACGAGGTGCATCGCCCGGGTGCCAAAGGTGGCCGTCTTCGCCTGCTCTACCGCACCGATCCCGATGTCCGTGCCGAGGATGCGAATCTGCCAACGCTGGAACTCCGGCAGGCATGCGGCGATGCAGCAAGCGATCGTCGTCGCTTCGTCCCCTGTGCTGCACGCGGCCGACCAGATTCGTAGCGACGCCTGCCCCCCGCCCTTGCGCGCCGACGCCCCGCAGTCGGGCAAGTAGCGGTTGCGAAACCATTCCCACTGGGCCTTGTCGCGAAACAGGTATGTCTCGTGGGTGGTCACTTCCTGGAGGAAAGCGTCCCACTCCGGATCCCGCGGCGGCAACTTCTTGAGCAGTTGGTAGTACTCCTCAAAATCGTCGACTCCGGTAGCGCGAAGGCGACGCCGCAACCGGTTCGACAGCAGAATCTTTTTCTGCGGCAGAACCCGAATCCCCGTTCTCGTGTGAATCAATTCGGCGTAGCGCGCGAGTTGCGCATCGCTGACCTGCTCACAGGAAACGAATGCTGGGATGGGCGTGATGACGGGCGCGACTGCCATAGCAAATCAGTTTCTCTTGGTGTTCATCGAGAGCAACGCAACGATCGACGTACGGTTCCCCCACGAAACCGGGCTCTTGTGGGGCGCCCTTGTTGCATTCCTAATCTCTGGGTCAATAAAGGCCATCGTTGCTGGAATTGCGACCCGCCATGGTCACGGCAGGGCGGCGGATGCACCGGGTGATTACCGCGGCGGCCTCCTGGAGACTGAACTGCTGGTCGACGTTTCCTTCAACGAAAGCGACCTTGTTCATGCCATACACGTCGGAACTGGTCTCATCCTGTCCGAGCACATAGCCGCCCGCGGCGCGGATCGCACGACAACCGTTGGCGCCATCGCGGCCCATGCCCGTCATGATCACCCCCAGGCAATTTTGCCCGAACACTTCCGCCGCACTGAGCATCATCACGTCGGCCGAGGGCTTGTGCCCACTAACCGTGTCGCCGTCGCGAATCAGGACTTTGACGTGCGAACCACGCCGGGCCAGCTCCAAGTGCTTGCCGCCGGGAGCGACATAGACGCAGTTCGGCTCCAACACGTCTCCCTGCGACGCCTCGCGGACCGACAAGGCCGAAGCATTGTTCAGACGGGCTGCCAGCGGTCCGGTGAACTGGGGCGGCATATGTTGAACGATCACAATCGGCGGCTGCGGCGGACGCAAGGCCGAAAGCAGCTTCTCCAGCGCCGGCGGTCCGCCCGTCGAGATGCCCAAGGCAATGCATTTCTCGGCCAGCGCGCCAGGGCAATTGGTCGTCTCGGCTTTCAGCGGAGGGGTCGTCGCAACCACGGGCGGACGCCGCCTTCGTCGGGCCATCATCCGCCGCACGTCGATCCCGGCCGCGCTGCGAACCTTTTCCACGATTTCGCTGGCAAACAAGGCCCGCGTGGCGGCATCACCACCGGGTTTGGCGAGGTAATCGACCGCGCCGCGGTCGAGTGCCTCCAAGGCAACTGTCGCTCCAGCCTGGGTCAGGGTGCTGACCATGATCACCGGCGTCGGCTGCAGTTGTAAAATGGTGTCGAGCACCTCCAGGCCATTCATGTCCGGCATCTGGATGTCCAGCGTGACCACGTCGGGCCGAAGGTTCCAGAGCATCTCGAGCGCGTCGCGGCCGTTGCGGGCTTTGCCGACCACCGAGAGCCCAGGGGCGGCGGTGATCAGTTCGCACATCAGCGCCCGAATCACCGCCGAATCGTCGACAACCAACACCTTGACGTCGTCTGGCATCATGCTTTTCGTCTTCCAGGGCGACGCCTGTTGGCGCGGGGCCGCAACCGCCGCTCCAACAGGCGCGCTCCCAATTCTGGACGTTACGCCTCGGTCACCACATCCTTCACGACTTCCATCTCTTCGTCGCCGAAGATCTTGTCGATATCGAGAAGAATCAACAACTGGTTGTCGAGCTTGACCAGACCGCTGAGGTAGTCGCGTCCCAAGCCGGCCACCGTCGGCGGCGGCGGAGCGATCTGCTCCTGCTTGACGCGAAGGACCTCGCTGACCGCATCAACGACGATACCGATCGTCTTGCCGCAGGCTTGAAGGACCATGATCCGGTTTTCGTCAGAAACCTCTCCCGGCGGCAGGCCGAACCGCGCCCGTAGATCGATCACGGGAATGACCGTGCTGCGGAGGTTGATCAGGCCGCGGAGGAAAGCGGGCGCCTCGGGGACGTGCGTAATATCAGTGATCAGGATGATCTCACGAACTTTGGTGATTTCAATCCCGTAGAGTTCCTTGGCAAGCGTGAAGCTCACCAACTGCATGGTTCCGTGAACCTCGGTGAAGGTGTTTTTCATTCCCCGCGATTCGGTCGACGTGTTCGTCGTGGGTTCGAGAGTGGCAGTTGCCATCGGTCTTCTCCTGGTCTGAAGTGATCGTTTTGGAAAAGCGGGGCGACGGTGGCTGCCGCCGCCCCGCGCGAAGTTCATCCTCAACTACCCCACGCCCACGGTGGCGTGCGAACCGCTGCGAACCGTGCCCACGCGGAACTGACTGACCAGTTCGCTCAGCGCCGCGGCCTGAGCACCCAGTTCCTGACTGCTCGAGGCCATCTGCTCGCTGCCGGCGGCCGCTTGTTCGGTCACCGCCGAGACGCCTTGAATGGCCTTCGACACTTCGTCGGCATTGGCGGCCTGTTGCACCGTGGCGGTGGCGATTTCCGCGATCTTCGCCGCCGTTTCTTCGGCCGCCTTGATAATTTGCTTCAAGGACTCGCCGGTCTGAGCGCTCAATTGGGCGCCCTCCTCCACACGTTGTGTCGACTCCTTGATCAACGAGGAGATTTCCCGAGCGGCCTGGTTGGACCGTTCGGCCAGCTTGCGGACCTCGTCGGCCACCACGGCGAAGCCCATGCCGTGCTCGCCGGCGCGGGCCGCCTCGATCGCGGCATTCAACGCCAGCAGATTGGTCTGACTGGCGATCTCCGAGATCACCTGGATGATCTCGCTGATCTGCTGGCTGCTGGTGCGGATCTGCTCCATCGATTCGATCGACTTCTGCACCGCGCGGCCACCGTCGTCGGCCAACTGGCTGGCGCGGGCCGCCACCTTGGTCGAGTCGTTGGCATTCTCCTTGACCGCGCTGACCGATCGGGCCAATTCCTCGGTCGAGGCTGTCATCTCTTCGACACTGGCGCTTTGGGTCTGTGCGCCTTGAGCCAAAGACTGGGCACTCTCGGCAATCGTTCGCGAACCTTCGGCAAATTGCGCCGCATTCTCGCTGATTTGGGCAATCGCCGCAGCGATATTGTCGACCACCGAATTGACGCTGTTCTTCAGTTCCCTGAAGTCGCCGGAGTAATCACCGTCGATCTTTCTGGTGAAGTCCTTGGCGGCCAAGCCCTTCAGGCACTTGGCCGTATCATTGATGGGCCCAATCACCGAGTCCAAAGTATCATTGACACCTTGGACGATCTTGCGGAAGTCGCCCTGGTGCTTGGTGGCGTCGGCGCGGGTCGCCAGTTTGCCTTCCACCGCCGCCTTGGCGAGCATGTTCGCGTCGGTGACCAAGGCGTTGACCGCGTCAATGCACTGGTTGAGGTTGTTCTTGATCTCGTTGAAGTCGCCGTTGTAGTTGTCAGTGATCTTGGCGGGGATGTCGCCCTTCGAGATCTGGTCGACGTACTTGGCGGCAACCTTCAGAGGATTGATCACGGCATCCAAGGTATCGTTGACGCCCTGGACGATCTTGCGGAAGTCGCCCTGATGCTTGGTAGCGTCAGCGCGGGTGGCCAGGCGGCCCTCGACGGCGGCCTTCGACAGCATATTGGCGTCGGTGACCAAGGCGTTGACCGCGTCGATGCACTGGTTGAGGTTGTTTTTGATCTCGTTGAAATCGCCGTTGTAGGTGTCGGTGATCTTGGCGGGGATATCGCCCTTGGAGATCCGATCGACATACTCGGCGGCCACGTTCAACGGGTTAATCACCGCGTCCAGGGTGTCGTTGACGCCCTCGACGATCTTGCGGAAGTCGCCCTGGTGCTTGGTGGCGTCGGCGCGGGTCGCCAGGCGGCCCTCGACAGCGGCCTTCGACAGCGTGTTGGCGTCCTTCACCAGCGTGCTGACCGCATCGATGCAGACATTGAGGTTGTTCTTGATTTCGTTGAAATCACCGTTGTAGGTGTCGGTGATCTTGGCGGGGATATCGCCCTTGCTGATCCGATCGACGTACTCGGCGGCAACGTTCAACGGTCCGATCACGGCGTCGAGCGTGGCGTTGACGCCCTCGACGATCGGGCGGAACTCGTTGCTGACCAGGTCGGGATTGCCGCGAGTCTGCAGCTTGCCCTCGACGGCGGCCACGGTCAAACGCTTGGCCTCGAGAATCAGCGCAGCAAGGATCTTGGAGACGCCGCGCGCCAGGACGATGCCGAGCACGAGCATGACCACCGAGCTTACGCTGATCGCGGTAAGCATCAGCCAGGTTACCGAAGCGACCTCCGACTCGGCGTCCTTCACCTCCTCGTCGGCATACTTCACGTTGAGCTTGATCAGTTCGTCAAGTTTGTCGGCGCAAGCCACAAAACCGTCCCGATTGGCCACCGCCTGGGCAAAAAGGCGGTCGTCAAGCTGGGTCACTTTTGCGTCATCTTGCTTTGCGCCGGCGGTCAGCAGCGATTCCTTTTCGTGGGCCAGAACCATCAGTTTTTCATGGGCTGTCTTCCAGCTTTGCCACATCCCGGCCAATTCCTTCCACGTGGCCTCCTCTTCGGTCCCGCGTGACATCGGCTCGTACATCTTCCAGCCGGTTTCGGCCATCTTCATGCCATCTTCAACCCGTTTGAATTGGAGGCTCCGTTGCTGGGGGTCCAGCACGATTCGGCGGTTAATCAGGCCTCGCTCGGCGTAGGAGACATTGAGTTGGCCCTTGGCCATGAGGTTCAGGGCGCGCACACTGGGCAGGAAGTTTTTGCCGAGTTCGTCAGTGTGCTTGGCAAGGCTATTGATGCCTCGATAGCCTACAATGCCGACGGCCAGGGTAATCACGATGGCGATTCCGAAGCCGCAAAGGATCTTGGTTCCAGTCTTCAAATTGCCCAACATCACTCACACCTCCGATTAAGAATGAAAGGGACCGCGGGAAGTTTGCCGGAAGGATTCCGGGCACGACGCAGTCGGCAGGGCCTCACCACCCCGAAAAAATCTCCGATTTCGGGGCCACGTGAGGTACCGGTCTGCCGACGGGCAGATGAGTCTCTGGGGCCGATCCCAAATCCCAACGGAAATCGGCCGCCGTGGAGGACTCGATCTTCTGATAGACCTCGGCGTTGGACACGACCTGACGGAACAGGTGCCGCAACGCCTCGGGGACTTTTTGCGTGTGTTCCGTGGCCAGCAATCCGCCGGATCGCAACGCCCGATGGAACATCCGCAATACTTGTTGACGCTCCGCTTCGTGGAAGTGGAGCAATACGTTCTTGCAAACGATCAAACTGAAGTCTTCTCGAATTGGCGTCAACGACAACAGGTCGTGATGCACGAAGGTGACTTTTTTCCGAATCTCCTCGACCACCTGCACGTAGCCGGGCTGATCGGCCACCTGAAAGTACTTGTAGCGAATCGGGTACGGAATCCGCTTGACCTCCTGCTCCGTGAAGATGCCGCAGGCAATCTGGGCCGCGAATTGCGGATCGACGTCCGAGGCATGGATCCGCACGTTGCGGAAGGTGTAGTCGGACATCCGCTCGCGAAGCAGCATTGCCAAGGTGAACGGTTCTGGGCCGTGAGCGCAGCCGGCGTCCCAGATCCGAATAAAGGCTTGGCCCCGCAAAGTCGGCAAGGCTCGTTCAATCAGCAATTCCAGTGTTTGCGCATCGCGGAAGAAGAAGGTGAAAGCCATGATCTGGCCTGAACGGCATTTCCCCGAAGGTTGGGCCGGCAGCAGCAGGGCGTTGCTGGGGGCACGAAGGGTGGGTAGTCAAGGCAGGTCGACGCAATGGTGTACTCGACTCTAGACTACGGCTTGCGCAAAACAAGCCGTTTGGGCAAGCTCTTCCGGGAAAGCTTTAGCGCTTCGTCTGGAAAGTGCGAATTGTAACGAACGTGCTAGGGCTGCGAAAAAAACTCCTCTCGCCGCCCCCAATTGCTGCGGCGACCGGCCGGGCAACGCGAGTATCGCAGGGGGAAATCCTTCTCCGTGCGGCAAGTTCCGCGGACAACCCGGCGAGCTGTCGCCGATCTCGCCCGACTCGCCTCTTCCTACCTAATAGAGAACTATATTTCTTGGAGACCGTTTCGTTGGTTTCACTCGGTTGTTCTCGCACCGGTTGCACTTAAGGAAAGCGACCATGAAGCAGTACTTAAGGCCCGAAGATACGTCGCTCTTCTGGCCGCCGCGTCTGTCGCTGGTGCTGGTGGTGTGCCTGGGCACTCTGTTCTCGCTGGCCGCCGCGCTGGTTATCCGGCAGTGGGAGAGTGCCAACGTCGAAAAGACGTTCCTATTGGCCGCCGAAGAACGGGCAAAGACGGTCAGGGGCGCCTTTGACACCCAACTGGCCATGATGGAGATCGTTCGCTCCTCGCTGGTTGCCGACGGGAGGATCGATCGCCGCGAGTTCGCCGATGTTTTGAAACCGTTTTTGGAGAAAGCCGGCGCCATCGCCGCCGTGGAATGGGTCCCGCGTGTTTCGGCCAAGCAACGAGCCGACTACGAGGCGGCCGCGCAGCGCGATGGCTTGCAGGGATTCCAGATCTGCGAGCGGGATGCCTCGGGACAATTCGTTCCTGCCGCGGCGCGCGAGGAGTACTTCCCGATCTATTTCAATGGCCCTGACCGCGACGGCAACGTTCCATATGGCTACGACCTTAGTTCGGAACCGATGCGCGCAACCGCTTTGAAGACGGCGCGAGACACGGGAAAGCCGACTATCAGCGGCCGAATCTCCTTCGTGGAAGAGAAGCAGTCTTCCGGCGGCTTTCTGCTATGCCTCCCCGTTTTCGAGAAGGACAAGCCGACGGCGACGACGGCCAATCGCCGCCAATACCTCACCGGATTCATTGTGGGCGTTTTCCGGCCGTATGACATGGTGGCCGCGGCGCTGCAAGGCATTCGCCCGGAGGGCATCGACTTCGGTTTGTACGATCCCTCGGCTCGCTCGCTGGAAGACTCACTGTTCTACCACGCGTCGAGACTCCAGGAGGACTTGGCTCAGCCGCTGCCAGCAAAGCGCGTGCTGGAACCGAGCGGAGTGAAGTACACGCTCCAGCTCGGCCGGGCCGGAAGTCCCTGGACCATCGTCTGCGCTCCTTCGGCGACCTTCGCGGCCAGCCATCGGAGTTGGTGGAGCTGGAGTGTTTTCATCGCCGGCCTGCTGCTGACGATCCTCGTCGCTGGCTACTTGGTGCTCGGCCTGCGCAACGAAGCACGCTTGGAAGCAAGGGTTGAGCAGCAAACGGCCGACATCCGCAGCACGCAACAGGAATTGCTCTTCCGACTCGCCGCCGCGTCGCAGTGGTGTGACGACGAAACACCAGAGCATCTTCGTCGCGTGGGTTTGCTGAGCGAGGCCCTGGCCCGCCGCGCCGATTGGCTGGATGACGACGCCGAGGCGATTCGCCAAGCCGCGCCGATGCACGACATCGGCAAAATTGGGATCCCCGACGCAATCCGCCACAAGACCGATCCGCTCACGGCCGAAGAGCAGGAAGTCCTGCAAAATCACACACGAATCGGCGCTGAGATTCTGGCCGGCTCCAACGTGCCGCTGATCAAGATGGCCCGCGAAATCGCGTTCGGCCACCACGAGCGCTGGGACGGCAAGGGTTATCCTCGTGGGCTGTCTGGCAAGAGCATACCCGAGAGCGCCCGCATCGTTGCCATCGTCGACGCCTTCGATACTTTAACGCATGCGACGTCGGAGAGAGAGGCGTTGGCCGAAGAGGACGTGCTCGCGATTCTGCAAGAAGGGGTGGGAAAGCAGTTCGATCCGGCTTTGATGGCGGTCTTTCTGCGGCACCTGCCCGAGTTTGGGGGTCTTGCCGATCGCTATCCGGACCGACGACGCAGCAACACGAATGTGCTGCAAGCGACGAATGCCTGAGAGGCGGTTAACACGAGAACTACCGAGGGAATTTGAGGTCGAATGATGTTTACCGCTTCGTTCTACTTCCTGGGATTGGCCGCATCGATCCTGGCGGCCTCCTATTGTCTATGTCGGGCCCGGCGCGCGCGCCGCTGCGTGGAGGTCGAATTGGAGACCCTTCGCGTAGCGTCGGTCTGCTTGCCCACCGGACGCCGGGCAGCCGCCGAGGACCCAACCGATGCGATCTTCCATGCACTAGCTTGGGACGAAAAGACCAAGTGCAGCGATACCAAGGCCATGTGGCGACGCTGGTACGACAGGTGCCAGGAGAAAGCCCTGACCACGCAACAATCGGCCTACTCCTGGGCTCGGACGCTGACGCTGTGCGCCGCGCTCTGCCTGATTGGCGTTCTCCTGGAAGCCGAGTTTGACCAGCCGATCACGCTCCGAACGGTCCTTGCTGGATTTCGCCGTCCCGAGACTCCCACGTCTCAGTTCGAGCGACTCGACAATTCGTCTGCCGCTTCCGTGCAGGAAATCCTTCCCCCCGTAAAGTAGATTCTTCCGAACGGGTTGAAGCCGGCGAACTATCCTAGCCTCCTCAATAGCCAAAGGTGCCAGGCCGCGGGCGAAAGTAATTCTGTGGCGGAGGAATGGCAACGCGCCGATAAATTGGGTTTCCCAATTCGTCTTCGCCAACCACCAGATCCACAATTCGACTTCGCTCGGCGGGATCGGCCGGCGGCTGCCAACTGCTGGGATACCACGACCAACCAAACTGCCGCGACCAAGCCCAGCGCCCGGTGTTGAAGTCTTGATTCGCCGGGGGATTATTCGGATAGAGCGCGGCCGCGGCGCCGCGCTGAGCAGCGACCGCAGCCGGATTGCTGTAAGGTTCCCGCATTTGGCCATATCCGCTGGACAGGAGCGAAACGCTTAACAAATTGGCCAACAAGACTTTGCGATTCATCCCGTCTGACTCCCGCGATTCACTCGTTGTCACCACCGTCCGATTCTGAAGCCGGGCGCGTAGTAAGAGCCCCAATATCCGCTGTACGGATAGGCATAGCCGTAACCGTAGCCGTAACCTGGATAGTAGCGCGGATACATGTAGGACCCATAACCGTAACCGGGGTGATAGTAGTACCCGCTGTAATCATAGCTCGGTGCGTAGTACGTCGTGTAAGGCCGGGTGGGCGCGTAGTAGGTGGTCGCCGGCACCGACGTCGTCGGCACGGCCGGCGTGTAGTAGGACGTGTAGGTCCGTCCAGGCGTATAGGCGTAGGTCGCTACGGGCGCTGGCGGCGTTTCGAGGAGGGCCGTTGGCGGGTTGTTCGGATCGTATTCGATCCAACGTCCGTCCTCACTGTACCAGAGCCAGCGGTTGTCCGGAGACCAGTACCACCAGCGGCCGTCGTTGCGGCGATATCGCCAGTCGTCGCTGGTAGCTACCGGATGCTCGCCTCGTGGAGCTCCGGCGTTTTGGAAGCCGCCCCCTTCGGTGGCCGCGCCGGCGTAGGTGCCACCCACATTCGGAGTGCCATCCATCCGTCCCCCGACACTACTGTCGAGGCCGCTGGGCGTATAGCCGTTGCTTCCCGGCCGGCCAACCGCCGAGGCGCCGCGAGCGAGTCCCGACCCCGAGGTGCTTCCCGCGCCATACTGGGTGGTGCCCCGATTAAACATTCCATAGTCGATCGGCGGTCCCCAAACGGAGTTGCCGCCCGTCACCGCGGTACCTGGGCTACCGGGCACTCCAGTGGCAGCACCGATGCCAATACCGATGCCGGCACCATATCCCGAGCCACCCGCCGTCGCGCCACCGTAACCGCCGGCCCCCGCGCCGCCCCCCGAACCGCCCGCTGCGCTGGTGGCGTCCGCTGGGCGACCGGTAGCTGTGGTATTGCTCGTGCCAAGCGCGCCGCCCGGGCTTGCCGAGGCGCTGCCGCCGGTCCCGCCCACGTATCCGGGGGCCGTGGTGCGCAAGTTATTTGCGCTGCTGCCGCCGCGGGCCTCACCGGCCCCTCCAGTTCCAGCGCCTCCCGTGGAACTCGTTCCTCCGGTGGTCCCACTGCCCGCGCCTCCGCCCCCACTACCACCGCCGCCCCCGCCTCCACCGCCGCCTTGGGCAAAAACCCATCCGGCCGTGGCCAGTGACGTGGCCACAATGCCCGCATACACTAAGTTGACTCGCATCGCACACCTTCCTCTCCCTGCACTGAATTAGAAAGCGAGTCAGGCGAGTCACTACCCTGCGCCCGCTAGCGCTTTCCCACCTAAAGGAATTCTTTTGAGCGTCACTGGGGAGACAAGAGCAAAAGAAATGCCGGAAAAGGCAATGAGAGTTGGGCTTAACCCCGCCGACGCATCCGCATTACGCCGAGAAGCAGGAGCCCGCCGTGCAATCGCTCGCGCTTCGCGATGAGAATCGTCGGCGAGTGAACGCTATTCGACCGCTGCGGCCCAATCCAGGTGGTGATCGACGAGCGTTTCGGGCAACGGTCGCCCACGCTCGTCCCATCCCATCATGCGATAGTAGGTCTGAATGGCTCCCTGGAACTTCGCGCGATCGAGACGGTGGTTGTTCCAGCGCCCCGGCACCTGTAAGGGCTCCTCAAAAAATCGGTCGGGCAGAGTATCGTCGTCGGCCGTTAGCCCTTCGCGCAAATTGTAGACACGCATCAGGTGCAAACGGCGCTCCCCGTAACGCATGATCTCGTAGGACGACGTTTCCCAGCCGGTGATCGCATGGAGCAATTCCGCCATGTTTTCGAGCGACAGCACCCGGGTCGGTGCAATCGCAAAAATGCACATATCGAGCGCGTCGGCCGCGGACCAGATCGTGGAAAGCCCCTTGTAATTGCGTACCTTGGACGCGCCGAGGTAGTCCATCGGAATTCGATCCAGGATGCCCAGCGTTCGAGCGCCGTGAAGCGAATGGTCCCAACCGACTTCGGTATCAAAGTCCCAATCGTGTTCGCAAATGTCGTAGCGGGGGCCAATTGGCGCGGTGGCATATCCAAGCGCCAAGTTGGTCTGCGTACGCGGCTCAAAGCAGACCATCTCGAGCCCTTTGACGTGCATCGCCAAGGATACAGCGGCAGGGCCGATTTGCGCTGCCGCCCGCTTTGATCCCTCGGCCAGCAAGTCGCCCAGCCCGCGACGATGGGCAATGTCCGAGATGGTCGCAAGCATTGCCTCGGCGTTGCCAAAGCACAATGTTCGGTCGCAATCGGAACCTTTCAGCAGTCCGAGTTCCTGACACTCCATCGCCATGGACAGGGTAAAGCCCAGGGATGTCGGATCGATGCCGAACTGATTGCACAAGCCGTTAGCGCGAAAGATCGCCTCGAGATCGGTGATGCCGCAATTTGGCCCGAGCGTTCCGGCAATCTCTTGATGGATACCACCGGAGCGGTCATCGGCGGTAGGATCGCCGGTCGCGAAGCGTTTGATGCAGTTGTTGGGGCAGCCTGGGCAGCCGCTTTCGCCCCGGTAGTACCGCATGAACTCCGCCGTGGCATACCGGTCGGCCCCCTCGAACGTGGCCTCGCGGTAATTGCGCACGCACAGGGCCGCATCGAGCCCGTGCAAATGCACCCATGCTGAAAAGCCGGGGGGCTCGAGTTGCCATCGGGTAAGCTGATTGTCGCGCATCCGCGTCTCGTACGACTGGGCGATCCGCGCCGCCGCATCGGGATCGGCTACGGGCGGCGTTGAGGTGGGGCGAATGGCAACAGCCTTCAGTCGTTTTGATCCCATCACGGCGCCGATGCCCATCCGCGCCGCCTGGTAGCCACGATCCGCGACAATGCTGGCGAAGCGGACGCGGTTTTCACCCGCCGGACCGATTACGGCGGTATGGATGTTGGAGCCGAACTGGCGTTCGAGTTGGTCGACGGTCTGCGAGACAACCATGCCCCAGAGGGCCTTTGCCGAATGAAACTCCACGCGGCCGTCTTCGATGACCAGGGTGGTCGCCGCGTCGGCCGTCCCGTGAAATACCAAGCAGTCGGCGCCGCTCCGTTTCAAAGCGTGGCCAAAGGGTCCCTCACAACGCGTTTCGCCGATGCCACCCGTCAATGGACTCTTTGCCGCGGCGGTGAAGCGCGCTAATCCGGGATAGGGATGCCCCGCGACGACGCTCGAGGTGAGGATCAGGAGGTTGGACGGGTCAAAGGCGTCGATTCCGGCCGGACAATGCTCGATCAGCAGACGGCTCGCCAGAAGACCGCCGCCGGCAAAGATTCGCCAAAAGCGTTCGCCCGGTTCCTCGATCCACGCCTTCTGATGAGTCAAATCAACGTGTAGAATCTTGCCGTGATAACCGGTCGCCATCCGTCGGGCCCTCTCGCAGTGATGCTTACGGTTCGCGAAATCCGTCTACCGCCGCTCGTCCACGTACTTGTTGTAGAGATCGAGGATTTGCTGCTCGGAGAGGTCTCGGTCGACGACTAAACGCATGCCTGCCTGGGCTTCTTGGCCTGCCGGCAGATCCCGTCCAAAGAGCGAAAAATAGAGCGACCGGTGCGGCTCGCCGCTGTGAGGCGATGAGACCATGAAGCAGTCGGGCGGCGACGACATGAGCACGGTTGTGAGCTTGCTGTCCGGATCGCGGCGGTAGGCCAGTGGCGCGGCCAGTTGCGGGCGCACGACCCAGTCGACCGGGTGTGGCTCGGCCTTCCAGCGACCGTCGCGAATGATCTCGAGCGTCTTCGTGTCGCGGGGAAAGGCCTGCCAAATTCCGTCTGCCTTCATCACCGGCGAAAAATAGGCGGCCTTCTTGCCTGCCGCGTCCCCCTGCACATACACGAACGCGTCAGGGGCCTGGCAGTATGAGGCCATGAACAGTTCAAACTTCTCGAGACGCACGCGCGGCTTAATCGTGACGGTGAAATCGAAGGCATTCCGTGCGGCGATACGATAGACGCCGTTCATCTCAAAAGGTTGTTTTTGGTCGGCCGCCCAGTGGACTTCGACGGCCCCGTCCGCACCGAGATTGGCCTGGCTCGCCCAACTCCAGCCATCGGCGAAACGGTGGTTGGGCGTGAAGATGCGGTACGGCGAAAGCAGGCCCATGCTGTTGAGGATGGCCACTTGAGCGCCGGTCGACGGATGGACGATGGGCTTCAAGCCGATGGCCCGGCCGTCCTTTCGCAGCGTGCCCTGCAAGACGCCGGTGTCGAACCTAAATTCCTTGCCACTGGCGGTGAAGGCCAGCTTTCCCGGTTCCTCTGCCGGACTGCTGGGGACGAAACACACTGCCCCGCTCACTACGGCCAGCAATGCTAACGGAGGCAAACCTTTCATCGCAATGCTCCTTCGGGCGGGCATGTAAATCAAAAGTCTTCCTGGTAGCCGCCAAACTCTTCGTAGGGCTTCTGCGACAGGTTCTCGAAGCGAGTGAACTTGTCGAACCAAGCCAGTTTCACGTCGCCGGTCGGACCGTTACGCTGCTTGGCCACGATGATGTCTGCTTGGCCACTGATGCCCTTTTCCATCGCCTCTTCGCGGGTGTGATAGTATTCCTCGCGGTGCACGAACATCACCACATCGGCGTCCTGCTCGATCGCGCCCGATTCGCGGAGTTGGCTGAGCTTGGGCCGATGCCCTTCCTTGCCTTGATCCGTCTGCCGGTTCAACTGGGCCAGGCAAAGAATGGGGATCTTCAGTTCGCGGGCGATCGCCTTCAAACGCCGGGCCATCTTCGCGACCTGCTCCTGACGCGGGTCACGGGGATCGTCGGGCTGGATCAACTGCAGGTAGTCGATCACGATCAGCCCCAGGTCGCTCTTGCGCTTTAAGCGGCGGGCACAGGCGGCGATCTCGGTACACGAGCGAGCGGGTGTATCGTCGATAAAGATCGGCGCCTTACCCAATCGGGCCGAGGCCTCGACCAGTTTCTTGCGATCGTCGCCAGAAAGAAAGCCGCTGCGAAACTTGTTGGCGTCGATGCGGCCTTGCGAGCAGAGCATACGCTGGGCCAACTCGAGCTTGGCCATTTCCAGGCTCACGAAGAGCGTTGGGACATTGGCCTCGATCGCTACGTACTCGACGATATTGGTGGCGAAGGCGGTCTTGCCCATACTGGGACGGGCGGCCAACACGACGAACTCGGACTCGTGTAACCCGCCGCACATGTTGTCCAGGTCGGTGAACCCCGTCGGTACGCCGACGCCTTCGCCATGCTCGAGCCGAGCGTCGATGCGGGCGAAGGCCTCGATCATCAGGTCGTGGAAGCTGGTGATTTGGTCATTGCTTCGCTGATCGTGGACGGCGAAGATTTGCTCTTCGGCCCGGTTGACCAATTCCTTGGGTTCGAGTGTCGGCTCGTAGGCATCGCGGAGGATTTCGGTGCTGGCATGGATCAGCGCCCGCAGGGTGGCCTTGTCTCGCACGATTTCGGCGTAGTAGACGGCGTTGGCCGCGTAGGGCACGGAGTGAACTACTTCGGCCAGATAGGCCGGGCCCCCGATGGCTTCCAGGTCCCCGGCCGCGCGCAACCGCTCCAGCAGCAACGTGGCGTCGACGCGATGCCCTTCTTCATGCATTGCCAGAACATGGCCGTAGAGCTTCTGATTGGCCTCGGCATAGAAGTCGGCAGCGCGAACCACCAGAGCGACGTCATCACATAGATTGGGATCGAGCAAAAGGCTGCCAATGACCCCCTTCTCCGCATCCAGGTTCTGCGGGGGCAGGCGATCAAGGATCTCGGAATTGATCCGGGAAGGCGCCCGGGCGGCATCGGTACGATAGGTGGCAGGCATAGTCGCGTGGTCTTCCCTGATAGGCGGCACGGCCCTGCCCTCCCGGGCCGGAAACGGCGTCCCTGGGACTTACGAGCCGGCGTCCCAGGATAGAACGACCAACAAGACGTGTAAAGAGCCCCGGAAAAGTGGCGAACGGGTACCCACTGGTGCTGACAGCCTGGGGAAAAGCTGTCACTCGCCTGCGATCCGGCGGCTAACTGCGAACGATTTCAAACGTGCAGCATGGGGCGCCGTCGTGCCGACAGGTGGTCTGCCGGACGCGGCAGCCGACCACGTCGCTGAGCATCTCGATGTCAATATGGCAGACGCTGCGGTGCTCGTCGAACATGCTGAAAAAGGCACAACTCCTCTTCTTCATCACCAATTGCCCGTCCTTGCTTTCCAGCACGTCGACAAGGCCACCTTCCTCTTCCATCAACGCGATCAACTGTCGCAGGCGGTCGTCCGGACTGGTGGCAGTGATCCGCTCGCGGTAATGTTGGGCCAAGGCACGGCTGACTCGATGCAATATCTGCTGCACCATCTCGTCGCCACCAAACTCGGCAATCGCTTGCCAAATCGCCGGCACCAAGAGTCGTTGATTGCCGACAAACAGCAGCGCCAAGGCCGCGTCGGTGGCCTTGTAGAGATGCCGCGGTCGACCACGGCCAGGCAGCCGTTGCGTGTCGCGGGCAACGAAGCCTGCCGCGACCAATTCACTGAGTTGCTCGGTGACGGCTGTCCGCGTGACACCGGTTGCTCGAATCAGATCCGACACCGTCTGGGCGGGATTTCCGACCAACAGCTTGATGATCCGCAGTCCGGCAGCGCTGATGATGAGATCGGACATAACGCTGGCTCTCCCGGAAATATGTCAATTATGGCATACTAAATCGGTTTCCTGGATACCGCAACTATTCCCCCCCAAGAGAAACGAAAAAAGCGCAGGGGAATCGCCGTCACCCCCCCGGGCACCAATAGCGATACTAGCGTCCCAGCTTGCGAAGGTTCTCGATGGCGATCTTGACGCTCTCCAGCGGCGGCAACCGGAACGTCTCCTGCTCGACGACGTACCACTGGGTGTTCCCGGTCGTCTCACAAAGGTCGAGAATTTCTTGCCACGGCACTTTGCCCTCGCCGAGGCATACACCCTTCGGCCCAAACTCCTTCAGGTGAATCGTCAGCGAGCGCCCGGGATACTTTTTCAAGACGGCCACCGGGTCGCCGCCCCCCTCCATGCAATTGCCGGTATCCAACTGCATCACCACTTCGGGATTGGTGTTGCCGAAAATGACGTCCCACGGAGTGCGATCCGCGACCGGGCGGAAGTCCCAGCCGTGGGCGTGGTAACCCACCCGCATCCCCAATTCGCCGGCGCGATCGGCGCTTTCGTTGAAGGCCTTGACCGTATCCATCAAGGCCGCAATCGACGCCATCGCCGCGCGGGGCAGACTCGGCACGATCAAGAATTGATTGCCCAGGATCTTGTTGAACTCGACGGTCGCCTTCAGGGCATCGCCCTTCAGCGATTGAAGACTGGTGTGCGCTCCGCAGGCCTTCAAACCGTTGTCGTCGAGCATTTTGCGGACTTGCTCGGCCTTGAGATTGTAGTAGCCGGCGAACTCGACTCCCTGGTAGCCCATCTCAGCGACTTTGGCCAAGGTGCCGGGCACGTCCTTGGTAATCACCTCGCGCAGCGAGTAGAGTTGCAGTCCGACGGGGATCTTTTTCTTGGCTTCGGCGGCGAACAGATTCGAGGCTCGAATGCCGGTCGCGGCTGCGGCGGCAGCCCCGAGTCCCAACTTCAACAGATCGCGTCGCGAGCAAGTCATGATACTTTCCTCAATGAATAAAGTGATGCTCAATTTGTTCTAGTGTCTTGCCCTTGGTTTCTGGGACGCAGAACGCCACGAACAGCAAAGCCAGAGGGGTCGTTGCCGCGTAGAGCCAAAACGTCCCCGACGGTCCCACATGCTTCAACAACCAGGGAAGCGTCTGACCTACGATAATACATCCCGTCCAAAGCGAAAACACCGATACCGACATCGCCCGACCGCGAATCGCAGTGGGAAAAATCTCGGCGATGATAATCCAACATACTGGTCCATACGAAACGGAAAAGCAGGCCAAAAAGCCGGCGAAGACGACGACAATCGCCAGCGCTGGAGCAGACATTAGAAACAGCACTCCGGCCAGGGCCAAGGTCAGGCCCACCCCGGCAATGCCGAACAACAGCAGCGGCTTGCGGCCCAGCCGGTCGACAGTGAATACGGCGGCCAAAGTGAAGACCACATTCACCGTCCCCAACAGCACCTGCCAGAGCAGGGTCGAGCCATCGGCGACATTGGCCGTCTCGAGCAATTTTGGCCCGTAGTAGATGATGGCGTTGATACCGCAAACTTGCGAAAGAAATGGCAACAAGACGCCAATGGCCAAGGCCACCCGGGTGCCCGGCTGCCAGAGTTGTCGCATCGAACCGCTCTCCTGCGACAGCGTCTCTTCGATCTCGCGCATCTCGATCAGCGCTTGTTCGCGGCCATTCACGCGCGAAAGAATCGCCAGGGCCTCTTCATCGCGGCCCTGCCGAGTGAGCCAGCGCGGGCTTTCGGGCACAAAGAACAACAGGGCGAAAAGGATGATGGCCGGTAGCACGCCAACCAGCAACATCCCGCGCCACACTTCACTGACGAAGATCCACTGCCACAGTCCATCGCCGTAAAGACCGGAACTGCCCTGGGCCAGAGCCGCCAGCCCGTAGTTGGAGAAATAGGCGGCCAATACGCCAAACGTGATAGCCAGTTGGTACGTGGATATCAGACCACCACGGAGTTTGGCCGGCGCAATCTCGGCGATATACATCGGCGATAGCATCGAGGCGATGCCAATGCCCGTGCCGCCGATAATCCGGGCCACGACCAGGTGCCACGGGGCAGCGGGAGCAGCCGACCCGATCGAGCAAATGATGAACAACACGGCCGCCAACAACAGCACTGCCTTACGCCCGAAGCGATCGGCGAGAATACCGGCAATTGCGGCTCCAATCAGACAGCCTAAAAGAGCCGAACTGACAATCCAGCCTTCCATCACCTCGGACAGGTGAAATTGTTTGGCCACGGCCCCTTCGGCTCCACTGATCACCGCCGTGTCGAAGCCAAACAGCAGACCGCCGAGCGCCGCCACCAGACATGCCAGCAAGAGATAGAGAGAACTGCCGCGCTGCTGCACGAGCAGGACTGGCGGGCTATCGCTATTGAAGTCGTCTCGTCGCATTATTTCTCGTTGGCCGCGTCGAACATGGCGATGATATTCTGCGGCGGCACATCGGCCAAAATATTATGGACCTGCTGGAAGACAAAGCCCCCGTTCGGTGAAAGAATCGAAATCTGCTCGCGCACATGCTGGCGGATTTGCTCAGGCGTGGCCTGCGAAAGCGTGAAACGTGTATCGCAGCCGCCGCCCCAAAAGACGAAGCGGTCACCGAAGTCGCGTTTCAACGCGCAGGGCTCCATGCCGGCACAAGTGATTTGCACGGGGTTGGCGGCGTCGAGACCGGCCTCAATCAAGTCGGGAATCAAAGGTCGAATGCCGCCGCAACAGTGCAGCATCACTTTGACGTTAGCCAACTCCTTGGCCCGCCGCCACATTTTGCCGTGCCGCGGCTTGAAAAACTCCTGGTACATCGCTCGCGACATCTGCGGCCCATTCTGCATGCCCAGATCGTCGCCAAACACGATCACGTCGATATAGGGGCCGACGGCTGCTAAATAGCGTTCCAGGTTCGCCAGGTGAATCTCTACAATCCGATCCAGGAACTCGTGGGCGCGTTTCGGATTGCCGGCCAGCAGCATCAAAAAGTTGTCGATGCGGTAGAGGAACTGGCCCGTCTCCAGCAGATTGCCACCGAACAGGCCGATGATCGCCCGGTCGGTCTTTTCACGCAACTGGCGGGCGCCGTCGGCCAGCCGCTGGGCTCCATCCGGGCCGGCCACCAGCGGTCCCGGCGGACTGGCGATGCCGCACCACATGTTCTCCTGCAACGCCTCCGGCAGTCGATCCAGGTCGTCGTTCTCCAGGTACGGCCAGTAGCACTGCTCGAAATAGATCGCGCCGTCGGGCATTTTGGCCAGCATCCGCCCGCTCGGCGATCGCAGCACCCATTGTTTCTCTTCGCGTTCAGGCAACGCCCAGGCCGGCATCTGGCAGGGGGTGCCGTCGGGCAGCGTCCAATCGGCCCAATCCGTGTCGTCCAACGCGAATCCGCGGCCGAGTTCGATGGTATCGACCTGAAAACGATCGAGGACATCGTCATCGATGATGGCCAATTGCTGGATCGGGTCGTACACGCGGACCGTGCGAGGAGGCAAACCAAGTGCCTGGCGCAGCTTGGGATACGCAATCGCGGCTATGCCCGAAGAGCGATGGCCGCCGAAATCGATGGGCACCTTGTCGGCCGGCCGATGATCGAAAGCAGACAGAATCCGTTCGCGTGGCGTCATGCGTGTCGCCCCCCGGTGATGTCGTCGCTCTTGCTGAATCCGCTGTGACACGCAGCATACCATTGCGGCGGTAGCGTCGTCCAGGCGACACCCGCCGCTTGGGTGGCTTCAGGCGATCGAGCAGGGCTTGGTTCCGACGGACGTCGCGATGGCGGAGAATATCGCGGAAGTCTAAAATGTGGGCCGGTCGTACCGTTTCCATCCGTTGTCAGGAGCATCGCATGAATCTCGGTCCCCGCCCCGCGACTCGTTCCGAATTCCTCCGCCAGGCCCAGCCGGTCGCCGTTGCCTCGGCCTTGGCCGGCGTGGTGGTGCCGGCCGTGCACGCTCAAGAGGACAACACGATCCGCGTCGTCTTGATCGGCTGCGGGGGCCGCGGCACGGGTGCTGCCGCCAATGCGCTCTCTGTGAAACACGGCCCGGTGAAGCTGGTCGCGCTGGCCGACGTGTTCCCCGATCACGTCACCAAGACGGCAAACGTCTTGAAGAAGAAGTTCGGCGAGGCCGTCGACGTGCCGCAGGATCGGCAGTTCATCGGCTTCGACGCGTATCGCCAGGCGATGGACTGCCTTCGCCCGGGCGACATCGTCATCCTGGCCACGCCGCCTGCCTTTCGCTGGGTTCAGTTTGGCTACGCCATCGAGAAGGGCCTGCACGTCTTCATGGAGAAGCCGACGACGGTCGATGGCCCCACCACGCGTAAGATGCTGACGTTGGCCGACGAGGCCGAAAAGAAGAACCTCAAGACAGGCGTCGGCCTGATGTCGCGGCACTGCCCGGCCCGCCAGGAGATGCGCAAACAGATTCGCGACGGCATCCTGGGCGACATCACCGTCATGCGCAGCTACCGGATGCACGGCCCAATCGCCTCGTTCTGCTCGCCGGCCAATCCCAAGCAGATGAGCGATCTGCTCTATCAAATCCGCCGCTTTCACAGTTTCCTTTGGGCGAGTGGCGGCTGTTTCAGCGACTTCAATATCCACAACATCGACGAGTGCTGCTGGATGAAAGGCTCGTGGCCCGTGCAAGCCCAGGCGCTCGGCGCACGCCACTATCGGGGCGATAAGGTCGACCAGAATCTTGACACCTATTCGGTCGAATACACGTTCGACGACGGGGCCAAGCTGTTCTTTTTCGGCCGTTGCATCGATGGCTGTTACGAGGATTTCAGCAGCACGATCTACGGCACCCGCGGCGTGGCAAGCAATACGGGCCCCGGCCAAGCGTCCCGCGCTCAAATCTTCCAAGGCACGAAACCGGCGGCAGGCAACCTGCTCTGGAAGTCGCCGACCCGCGTAGCCAGCCCCTACCAGCAGGAATGGGACGATTTTGTGGACGCGATTCGGCAGGACAAACCGTACAACGAGGCCCGCATGGGCGCCGAATCGAGCCTGGTGACGAGCATGGGCCGCATGGCCGCGCACACCGGCCGAGTCATCACCTACGATGAGATGCTGCAATGCCCGCACGAGTTTGCGCCGCATGTCGACAAGCTGGCGCTCGACTCTCCGCCGCCGCTATTGCCCGACGCTGCCGGTCGCTACCCGATCCCGCAACCAGGCATCGTCACCGCGCGGGAGTATTGAGCAGAACAAAACCAATTATGGTAGCAGGCGTGCTCGGCGAGGGAGGAATAGGGAGCGTGCGAGCACGCACTCTACAGAACTGGGGCAGAGTGGGAGCCGATGCCGTGAAGCATTTGACCAAGAGAACCGTAATCATCCTCGTGGCTGTGACCGGTCTTGGCTTGTGTCTTACATATTTCTTTGCCGCGACGTTCATCCGTTGGGCTATCGTCGGATTCACGATTCTCGATATTGCCATCTGGTTGTATCTCGCAGCGGCACAATATATCAACCTAGTACGGTACGGTAGGCGGAAAACGCTTGGAGAGATTCTAGCCGAGAACGATTCCGTCCGCATCGTTCGACTTCTTCGATACCACCTTGGTTGGTCGCCGAGTAAAATTGCAGCGGAACTGAATCGTCGGGAGGTTTTCAACAGCGGCTTGCCCTGGCAGAAGGAGGATATATGCAGGATTATCAAGGGCATGGCTATCTTCTGACATGAGATGCCTCTCGATTTCCGGTTCGTCTTCCCCCCTCCCGCACTTTTCTTTGAAGGCCTGATATTTGTTAGGTAGGAGTCTCGCAGGGTGCATGCCTGCACTGTGCAAGCACGCGCCGATCATTCCCAGCGGCTGAATTCGCCGGACCACGGTTCCATTGGCACTGCCCTTGCCGTGGGGCGGCAGAAGGTGAATAGCCGGGGTGGAGCGCAGCCCAACCCCCGGAATCGAAATCACACAAACCACGTACCGGAGCGGCAGCACAATCGTGCGGTTGCGCTAAAATCGCCTGATTCGCCGACAAATCCCCCAAGTTGCCATTTTTTGGGCCACCCGCTATATTGAGGTCTATCGCGTTCAGCATCGACCTGCCCGCCGATGCAACGGACGCCCAATCCCAACGTCATCATCACACCTGATTCCCGGTCCCCCTGGAGTACGACGATGAGTGCTGAAAAAGCGTCCGCGAACCGTCGCGAGTTCATGAAAAACACCGGTCTAATCGCCGCCACGACGGCCTTGGCAGGGGTCGCGATTCCGCGGGTCCACGCCGCTGAAGACAACACGATCCAAGTGGCGCTGATCGGCTGCGGTGGTCGTGGCACGGGCGCGGCTGCCAATGCGATGCAGGTCCCGGGGACCCCGATTAAGCTCGTCGCGATGGCCGACGTCTTCGCCGACAAGCTGGAAGGCTGCCACAACGTTCTCAGCAAGAAATTGGGCAAGCAGGTCGACGTGCCGAAAGAGCGGCAGTTCGTCGGGTTCGACGCCTATCAGAAGGCGATGGACTGCCTCAAGCCGGGTGACATCGCCATCATGGCCACCCCGCCGGCGTTCCGTCTGCCGCACTTCGACTACGCCATCTCCAAGGACCTCAACATCTTCATGGAGAAGCCGCTGACGGTCGATGGCCCGACTTCGCGCCGGATGCTCGAATTGGCCGACAAGGCCTCGGCGAAGAACTTGAAGGTGGCCGTGGGCCTGATGTCCCGCCACAGCCGGCCGATGCAAGAACTGGCCAAGCGAATCCACGACGGCCAGATCGGCGATATCACCAACATGCGGGCCTATCGCATGACTGGCCCGGTCGCCACGGTCTTCTCGGAGAAATGGCCGGGCACGCCCAGCGAACTGCTCTGGCAGATCAGCCGGTTCCACAGCTTCATTTGGGCCAGCGGCGGCATCTTCAACGACGCCTACATCCACGTGATCGATCACTGCTGCTGGATGAAGAACGCCTGGCCGGTGAAGGCCCAAGCCCTCGGTGGCCGCAACTATCGCAATAGCCCGGAAGGCAAGCCGTATGTCGACCAGAACTTCGACACCTATTCGGTCGAGTACATTTTCGACGACGGCACCCGGCTGTTTCTGGATGGCCGATTCATGCCTGGTTGTGCCCAGATCTACAACAGCTTCGCCCACGGCACGAAGGGATCGGCCGTGATTTCGAAGTTCGGCGATTGCGGTATGCCGTCGAGCATCTACAAGGGCCAGAAGGCCACCAAGTCGAAGTTGGTATGGGAATCGAAGGTTCCCGCCGATCAGACCAACCCGTACCAGAACGAGTGGAACGACCTGATCGACGCGATCAAGGGCGATCGGCCATACAGCGAAGTGAAGAGCGGCGTCTATGCCAGCATGGCTGGCAACCTCGGCCGCTTTGCCGCCCACACCGGCAAGGAAGTGTCGTTCAAGGACCTGCTCAATTCCGATCTGGAGTACGCCCCGGGCATCGACCAATGGACGATGGACTCGGCCGCGCCGGTCAAGGCCGACCAGTACGGCTTCTATCCCGTGCCGAAGCCGGGCATCCTCGTCGATCGTGAGTATTGATCCTCGCCGCAGTCGGGGTTGTTGAAGTGACCCATCACGACTGTTGCAAGAAGGTTTAACGAGGCTTGGGGTGGTAGCGATCCTGCCACCCCAGCCTGTTTCTCTTCTTCCCCGCAGATTCCCGTTAAACGGAGTGTAGCCGCCCTATGTCAAAGGATTTGGACTGCGTCGTTTGTGGCTCATGCGTGGCCGACATGCTGGTTCGGCCGATTCCGCTGGGTACGCCGGTCGGGCACGGCCTCTTGCTCCAGGTCGAACCGATCGAAGTCGTTACCGGCGGCATTGTCTCCAATTCGGGCATTGCCATGGCCCGGCTGGGCATGAAAGTGGCGGCCTTCACCTACGTCGGCCGCGATGATTTTGGCGGCATCATCCGCAGCCGGCTGGAGCGGGACGGCATCGACTGCAACCGCTTGGCCCAGCATCCCACCGGCGCTACGAGCACGACGGCCGTGCTGATCGATCCGAGCGGCGAGCGGAGTTTTGCCCATTGCGTCGGCGCGCCAAAACTGATGAACAAGGCGTTATTTCTCGACAACCTCGACCTGTTCGCGCGCAGCCGCATGATGTTGATTGGCTACTACTCGCTGATGCCGAATTTGGAGCCCGATCTGCACGAAGTCTTCGCTGCCATTCGCCAGACCGGTTGCCGCACGGCATTGGACGCAGCCGGCAGCGGCGGCACCATGCAGCCGCTCGACAAGATCCTGCCGCAAGTCGACGTCTACGTGCCGAGCTACGATGAAGGCGTCAACCAGACGGGCGAAAAAGACCCGCAGCGGATCATCGACCGCTACCGGCAGTGCGGCGCGCCGGGCCTGCTGGGCGTCAAGCTCGGCTCGAAGGGCGCGCTGTTGAGCCCGGCTGCCAACGAGTATGTCGAGATCCCATGCGCAACGCCGCCGGGACCGGTCGTCGATACGACGGGCGCCGGCGACAGCTTTTTGGCGGGATTGCTTACCGGCTTATTGAAGGACTTGGATGTCCGCTGTGCCGGACAGCTCGGCGCGGCCACCGGTGCCTGCTGCGTCTCGGGCTACGGAGCGTCGGCCGGCCTCAGGAACTACGAAGAGACGGCGAAAATCGCTGGGCTGTAGACGGCGGTTGACTTGCGCGTGGGTGTGCCACTGGCTTCGCCAGTGACGATTTAGACGATGCTCACAGCACTGGCAGAGCCAGTGGCACTCGCTTTGTGCGTCTATGGCGATGAGGGTGGTGCATGACAGCGGCAAAAATGCAGGTGGCCGAAAGCCCTTGGTCCCATCGCCTGGCATGGCTCTTGGCCATCAACGTCTTCCTGCTCATTTGCATGGGCGGGACAGTGACGACCTGTGAGTCGGGCATGGCCGTGCCGGACTGGCCCACCACGTACAGTTACTGGTGGTATCCGGTCCAAATGTGGACGACCGTGTGGGACGTCTTTCTCGAACACGGCCACCGGCTGTTGGCGCAATTGGCCGGCCTGACGAGCATCACGCTGGCGATTCTGCTTTGGCGGACCGATCCTCGCGGATGGATGCGATGGATCGCCGTTTTGATTGTGCTCGGCGTTGTTGTCCAGGGAACGCTGGGGGGCATTCGCGTCTTGGCCGATAACCGGCTCTTGGCCCGGATCCACGGCTGCATCGCCCCGCTGTATTTCGCCCTGTGCACGGCCGTGATCGCCTGGACATCCAAATCGTGGCGCACTCCGGCGGCCAAACCTACGTCCGACTCGCCAGGTGTCACGGCTTGCTTACAAGCAGTGCCGTTGAACGACCAAGAGCACGCGAACCAGGCGAGTTCCCTGCGTTGGTCCTGGTTCCTAGTGGCCGCGATCTACGTCGAAATCGTGATTGGGGCGATCCTACGACGCCCATCGAGCGACACGATGTACGGCAGCGCGACGTTTTGGGTCTGGTTGAAGGTTCTCAACGCAGCGTTGATTGCCGCCATCGCCCTTCTGTTGCTCATCCGAGCGGGGCAATGGAAAGCCAAAAACCGGTCGCCGGAATCCAGCGGTTTTGCCCGGCGAGCGTGGTTGCTGGGCGGCATCTTGTTCGTGCAACTCGTCCTCGCGGCGTTCCTGTGGCTGGCCAACTACGGCTGGCCCGACTGGGTCGCCCGCTGGTTCGGCACCTTGCCCTATACGATCACAGCTCAGGGCCGCCTACAGGTCTTCGTCACGTCGGCCCACGCCGCGATCGGGTCGCTGACTCTGGTGCTCGCCGCAAACCTAGTTCTGTGGCTGAAGCGATTCGGCCATTCGCTTACGAAAGCCCTCCGCCGAACAGGCTATAGAGCAACAGCGTCAGCACGACTAGGCTAATGATCGTATAGAGCCGGTCACGTTGCCAGGCGAAGCCGACGACCAGCAGCATCACACGGACCACGGGCGTGGCGATCAACAAGAGCAGGCCAAGTTGAATCACGCCTCTTCCGCCGCCGTGGAAGGCGCTTCCCACAATTCCTGAGACGGAAGACCAGTCGGACTTCACGCCATGAAAGACGCCGTAAGCTGGCGATGAGAGGCCGTGTCGCGCGAGGTAGATCGCGCCGCCGAGTGCAATGATCGCGGCCGAGACGATGACCCCCGTTCGCAAGAGCTTGCCGACCCACCATTCCAGGCGATTTTCGGTTGCATTGTGCTGCGGGTTCTCCATGGGATCGATGCCTCATAGCTTTCCCGTGACGCCGCTGTAAATCATCTGTGCGGCGAGGACCAAAATCACGGCCGCGAACACCCACCGCAGCCACTTGGTCTTTGCGGTGGCGAGGAAATGGGTGCCGAGCAGGGCGCCGGGCAAAACACCGAGCACGACTGGCAGCGCCAATCCCGGCGAAATGTAGCCGCGGTGGAGATACACGCCTGCGCTGGCGGCCGCGGTAACGCCGATCATGAAGTTGCTGGTAGTGGTCGAGACTTTGAACGGAATTCGCATCACCTGATCCATCGCCAGCACCTTCAGTGCGCCCGAGCCAATGCCGAGCAAGCCCGATAGTCCCCCGGCGAGGAACATCAGCCCGAAACCACCCGGAACTCCACGGACCTTATAGTCGATGGTTCCCTCACGGGCGGGAAAGCTGCCATCGAGCCGCAACCGGGTCGCCAAGGGGTCGGGCGGACGCGGGTCAGAATGTGTCCGCCGCGGCTGGCTGGCAAACAGGGCCGACAGGGCCAAGACGACTCCGAAGATCACTGCCACGATCGATGGCGAGAGAAAAGCGGCGACGAAGGCACCGGCCAAGGCACCCGTCGTGGTCGCCACCTCCAGGAAGATGCCGATCCGCATGTTCGTAAAGCCGGCTTTCACGTAGGCCGCCGCTGCGCCGGAGGAGGTGGCAATCACGGAGACCAAGGAGGCGCCCACGGCATATCGGAGATCGACACCGAAGACAAGCGTCAGTAGCGGCACGATCACCACGCCGCCGCCTAAGCCAGTTAGCGCGCCCAAGAAGCCGGCGAACAAGGAGCCAAGCCAGATCAACGTCGTGAGTTCGAGGATATTCATTCCGTCGCACCCCTCGCCGCACTAGCTTCATGCGACCGCTTTGCGAGCGTTTGTCGGTCCTCGGCGTCGCCCTAACACGCCCCCCATACGCCGATCGAGCGTCTGTAGCCCTTGGCGTTAACGGCGAACACCGCGGCCACGATGATCAGGACACTGAGACGTTCGAGTGCCGACACGGCCGGCGGGACGGCGTCGTTGGGCGAATTATTCGGCCGCCTTTGAGGGAAGGCAAATAAACCGCATCCCCGACCGCTGCCGAAGGGCTTGACGAGCGGCTCTTGACCGCTAAGCGGCCACCGGCGCCTCGCTCGGTTCGGCCACTTGGTACAACGGCGTCGACAGATAACGCTCGCCGAAGCTGGCGGCAATGGTCACGATCACCTTGCCGCGATTTTCCGGCCGCGCGGCCAAACGAGCGGCGGCCGCCACGTTCGCGCCGGTGCTGATGCCGCCCAAAATGCCTTCCTCGCGTGCCAGGCGGCGGGCCCAGGAAAAAGCTTCTTCGTTGCCTACCGTCTCGACGCCGCTCAGCAGGCTGGTATCGAGATTCTTCGGGATGAAGCCGGCGCCGATACCCTGAATCTTGTGCGGCCCCGGCTTGCCACCGGAGATCACCGGCGAGTCGGTCGGCTCGACGGCATAGGCCTGGAAGCCGCTGTTCTTCGACTTGATGTAGCGAGCGATCCCGGTGATCGTTCCACCGGTGCCCACGCCGGCGACCACGATATCGGCCTTGCCCTTGGTGTCTTCCCAGATTTCCGGCCCGGTCGTCTTTTCGTGGATGGCCGGATTGGCCGGGTTTTCGAACTGCTGCGGGATCCAACTGTTCGCGGCGGCGTCGGCCAATTCCTGGGCCTTGGTGATTGCTCCCTTCATTCCATCCTTGGCCGGCGTCAGCACAACGCGAGCCCCCAGTGCCCGCAATAGCGCTCGCCGCTCCAGGCTCATGGACTCGGGCATCGTTAGCGTCAGGCGGTAGCCCTTGGCGGCGGCGACGAAGGCCAAGGCGATGCCGGTATTGCCGCTAGTGGGCTCGATGATCTCAGTTTCGGGGTTGATCTGGCCGACTTTTTCGGCCGCCTCGATCATCGCCCGACCAATGCGATCTTTGACACTGGAAAAGGGGTTGAAGAACTCGAGCTTCAGCAGCACGGTTGCGTGATCCGGCGGGATGATCTGGTGGAGTTGGACCAGCGGCGTGTCAAACGTGGTCTGGACGATGTCGCGGTAGATCGTTTGGCGTGGCATGGTTTCTTCCTCCGGACAAAGGGCCGCCTTAATCACTGTTCGCGAGATGCTCGCGCAGTAGTAATAGTCGGAACAGAATGGATTGTAACTTGATCGTATTAATAATCAAGCTAGCGATGGCGAAGACTACCCCTTCGCGACAGCGGACGACATGACACTACGGGGGTGGTGTCAGTTGAAAGCGGCTGCGCCCCAATGGTTTAGCCGGCCTTACTGCGGCGCACTGCCGGCTGCATCAGCGGCGAGGAGAGGATGTGCCGACCGGGCAAGGCCCACGGGCCACTCAGGCCCTTCGAGGAGGCATCCCAGCAATGATCTTCGATTTGGGCAAGAATCTGCTCGGCTACGGCCAAGGCGTCGCGGCCGGCCTCGCCGTTGACGCGCGGCTCGCGGCGGTCGCGGATCGCCGTAACGAAGTCCTCGACCTCTAGTGCCAGGGCATCGACCGCCTCGAAGCCAAGTTGCTCCCGCGGCAGGTGCTCTTCGGCAAAATGCTGCCGATAGTGCTCGACTTGCTCGGCCGAAAGGGCGTTGACGTCAAACTTCCGTCGCAAGAGAAATTCACTGGGCGTGACCAGGGTCGCAGTGCGAGCGACATAGTCGACGCTGGCAAAGCCGTCGACCGACCAAGCATGCATCCGTCGCAGTGACTCGTAGCTGACCCGCGACGCCGACAGGTTCGCCACGCAGCCCGATTCAAACTCGATCCGCGCGTTGGCTATGTCTTCGTGGCCGCCAAGCACGGAGAACCCCAAGGCGTCCACTTTGCGCACCGGGCTGCCGACCATCGCCAACACCAGGTCGATGTCGTGAATCATCACGTCGAGCACCACGCCGACGTCCGTCGAGCGGAAGGTGAAACCGCTGGTGCGCACGGCGTCGATGTATTTTGGCTCGGAAATTTGGTTGGCAGCCGCGACATACGCCGGATTGAAGCGTTCCACATGGCCGACCTGGAGCACAGCCTTATGCTGCCGGGCCAGCGAAACCAATTCCTCGGCATCGGCCCAATTGCTGCACAGCGGCTTTTCGACCAGCAGGTGCACGCCTGCCTTCAACAGGTCACAGCCGATGCGGTGATGCAGGCTTGTCGGAGCGGCCACGACGGCAGCGTCTATCTGGCCAAGCAATTCCGCGTAATCAGCCACTGCCTTGGCGCCGGCCTGCTGGGCAACACGGTCGCGGTTGGCAGCCATCGGATCGACGATCGCCACAAGTTCGACATCGGTGCGAGCTGCCAGTTTTTGAGCATGAAACCCGCCCAAACGCCCTGCGCCGATGACTGCGACCCGTAGTTTGCTCATGATGCTCCGCTGTTGTTGTCGCGCAAGAGGTCACTAGCCCCCACCAGTCTCTAATCCCTAGCCCCTCGACTCAGGCCGCCTTGCGTCGTTCGCGGCCCCGGCCATGGACGCCCTCGTGCTGCCCTTGGACGAAGTTCAGCAAGTGGTTGACTTGCGGCACCAAATGCCCGTTGGCGCGAAGGATTTCCCAAGCGTTTTCCAAGCCCACTTTTGCCCGGTAAAGCAGCCGATGGGCCTCGGCGAGGGCGTGGATCACCTGCGGCGAGAACTTGTTTCGCTTGAGGCCGACGGCATTGATGCAGCGGGGGCGGGCCGGGTAGCCTTCGACGAGCATGTACGGGGGAACATCGTGCCGCACTGCGCTCAGTCCGGCGATGAAGGCGTAGGCCCCGATCGTGGCGAAGTGGTGCACCGCGACCGCGCCCGACAGCGAGGCATGGTCGTGCACGTGGACGTGGCCGGCCAGCAGGGTGCCGTTGGCGATGATGATATGATTGCCCAACTGGCAATCGTGGGCGACGTGGCTGCAGCCCATTAGGAAGTTGTGGTCGCCGATGAGAGTGACGCCATCTTCCTTCTCCGAGGCGCGGTTGATCGTAACGCACTCGCGGATGATGTTGTGATCGCCGATGACGACTTTGGTGTCGCTGCCGTGATAGCTGATGTCTTGCGGCTCGCCGCCGATCACGGCGTTGGGGTAGATGTGATTGAAGCACCCGATGCTGACATTCCCCATCAGCGTGACATTGTTCTCCAACCGTGTGCCGCGGCCGATGCGGACCTTGGGGCCGATCACACAATAGGGACCGATTTCGACGTCGTCGTCGATTTCGGCGCGGGGGTCAATCATTGCGTTTTCGGCGAAAAAAGTAGCCATAGCCGTGACTCCTTCACGGTTGAATAATCAATTACGCACAACGTCGAAGCGGTTCCATTTCCGCTCCCTGGCCAACGATCGCACGCACCAATTCCGCATTCAAGCGGTGGCCGCTGCGGAAGGCGATAATCCTTCCGACCAGGTCGCACCCGGTCAAAGCCAGGTCACCGACCAGATCCACCATCTTGTGGCGAACACATTCATCGGGGAAGCGAAGTTGATTGTCGATCGGGCCACGAGCGCCAAAGACCAAGAGGTCTTTGCAGGTTGCGCGCTGCCCCAAACCTTGCGCCTGCAAGGCGGCCGCTTCCGCCTCCAGCATGAACGTCCGGCTGGGGGCCAGATTCATGTGGAAATGTCGCGGCGAAAGCGACACTTCCAACGACTGCCGCCCAATCGGATTGCCGCTGCCGTAGTCCAGCTCGTAGCGAAGCACGACCTTGTTCGAGCAGCAAGGCCGGGCCTCGATCCAACTCTTTTCATCGCCCAGGCGGATCACCCGACGAATCACCCGCTGCTGCCGCGGCGCCAATTGTTCGACGATGCCGGCCGGCTGCAAGGCTTCGACGAACGGCAGGCTTGAACCGTCGCAGCCGGGCATTTCGGGCTGGTCGACCCACAGCTCGCAGTTGTCGATCTGCAAGCCGGCCAGCGCGGCCATGATGTGCTCGACCATTTCCACGCTGGCGTCGCCCCGGCGCAAGCTCGTACGACGTGGTGTTTCCACCCGGTAATCAATCGTGGCCGGGATCCGCGGGCAGCCGCTCAGATCGGCCCGCACGAACACGATTCCCGCGTTCGCCGGCGCCGGCCGAAACTCCACCCGTACGTCCTGCCCGCTCCAATAGCCGACCCCGGCGATGGACACCGGGGTGGCGATCGTTCGCTGGTTTCTTGTAGCTTCCATCAAGAGATGCCAGTCGTCCGTGACAAAAGGGAAAAGTAAGTATTTGCCTCGCGGTTAACCGTCCCTGGCCAACCCTTGTGGCACACGCTCCTCAGTTAGCGAGCTCCAAAGGGAACACGGGCAGGCTGCTGCGGCATCCCCATGTTACGGCGATCCACCGTACCAGTGCCGCGATTCAGTTCCTGCAAAACGATGGGCGTGATATCCAGGCCCTTGTTGTACCAGACCACCGGGCGCTGGATGAACATGGCCACGCTCTCTGGCTGTTGGGGATCGACCGAATCGCCCTTGAACTGCACGACCATATCAATGCCGTTCTGCCGGCAATAGAGGTCCGTCGCTTGAAGGATTTCTTGGTACACGGTGTTGTACATGCCGTATTCCTTCTGAATCAGATCCTTCTTTTTCAACTGCATCTGAACCTTGAACTGGGCCTCGCGATTGGCCAGATTCTCTTCCATTTCCTTGAATTGGGGCGTGCCTTTATGGTAGGTCTGCAGTTCCTCGCGCTGCTTGGCCATCGTTTCGTACTCCGACTTGCGCCAGGCCTCGGCCTGCTGCATTTCGCGCTTGAGGTCTTCGACCATGCCCTTGAGGCGGACGTGATGGGAAAAGATGTACGACACGTCCAACAAGGCGATCCGGCTCCCCGCGCCCATCGAACCGGGGCCGGGCTGACCGATGGGGGCCATGGGCCCTTGCGCGCGGGCCAGCGAGGCGAAGCAGCACAACGACACGAACACGGCCAAAAAGGCCCCAAGGCGGGATGTCTTCACGTCAGCACTCCTTGCTGTTACGTCGGTCTTCCCTGTACGAGCGGCCGTTCCCTCCCGGACGCGCTACCGACTGGATCCTTCCGGTTGATCAGACATGGTTCCAGGGACGCGATATTCTGCCCGCTGAAGCGATTTACGTAAATAGCAGATATTCCCTTGCCGGAATAATTCCATAAAACCTTCGCGGAACGGGGGTTAGCGCTGCTTTCTCAGGCCATTTCGCTTCCTGGCTTCGACGACGCCCGCGCGTTTGGGCCTTTCCTGTTCCGCGGCAAGCCGCTAAGTTGTGAAAAAATCACAACTATACAGTTCGCATTTCTCATCTGGAACGGGTTAGATAGGTAGAAGGGGTGCTGGGACGTGGTTAGCCGCCCCTTACACCCCTCCCTATAACTAGTCGCTATGCCTACTGCCTCTCCTAACCACCGTTTCCTCGACCTATTCACGGGAAGCCAGCTCCGGCTCTACCGCTATATCGTGATTCTGGTGGCCAATCACGCCGAGGCCGAAGACATCCTGCAGAATACGAACCTCGTGCTTCTGCAGAAGTGCGACCAGTTTCAACCGGGCACCAATTTTGGCGCCTGGTCCCAACAGATCGCCTATCTCGAGGTCCTCAAATACCGGGCCGCAAAGAAGCGCACGACGTGGCGGCTGAGCGACGAAGCCCTAGCGACGATAGCCTTCGACGCGGGGCAGCAGGCGGCCTTTCTCGAGGACCGGAATCGAGCCCTGCCTCATTGCATGGAGAAACTCCCTGCGACCGATCTGGCCCTGGTCACCGACCACTATTTTCGCGGCCTCTCCTGGGAAACTATCGCTGACGAGCTCGGTCGCACGTCGAGTTCCGTCCGCCATTCCATCTGCCGTATCCGACGACGACTGAAAGAGTGCATTGATGCGGTGCTGAGCAGGGAGGAACGCTCATGAAAAGCGCCAGCTACGACGATTGGTACCGGCTGTTCGACGACTTATGCGACGGCCTGCTGAGCGAAAGCGACGGTGCCCGGCTGAATGAGTTGCTGCTGTCGGACGAGTCTGTGCGGCGGGAGTATTTGGCCTATATGCAGGTCCATGCCGGCCTCGCCGTCACCAATGTGGACGTGGCCGCGAGCACGACACGCGCGCCCGATTGTTCTAAAGGCGACGCCGACGACACGACGTCTCCGTTGCTCCCGCCGATCGTCGTCGCGCCCGAGCCGCTTGCCGTTCGGCGCCGCTTCTCGAACGGGCACGCAACCGTTTTCTCCTATAGCGTCGCCACAATCTTAGTGTTGATCGGATTGCTGCTCGGTTGGGTCCGCCAAGTGTCGCAAACCGGCGACGTGGCGCAAGTCAAGCCCGCGGCATCCAAGCACGCGACGTCACGGCTTCCGGCGTCTGAGCCCGACGTGACCTATGTGGCTCGAGTTTCCGGGACGGCCGATTGCCAGTGGGCGGATGCGACCGACGAGATCAGCGAGGGAAGTTACTTGCCGCTCGGACGAAGCGTGACTCTGACGGCCGGATTGGTGGAGGTTACCTACGATTCCGGCGCGGTAGTCCTCCTGCAGGGACCATGCCGCTACCAGGTGCAGTCGCCGAAAAGTGGATTTTTGTCGGTCGGCGCACTGACGGCACGAGTCGAGTCGGCGACGGGCCGTCCCGTCAACAAGGATGAACCGGCCTTCATGGTCTGTACCCCGACGGCCGTCGTCTCCGACCTCGGCACCGAATTCGGCGTGCAGGTGGACGGCTCGGGGGCGAGCCGAGCCGACGTGTTTCGCGGAAAGATTCGCGTCTGCCTGGCGGCAGAACGATCGACAAACGGGCATTCCGTCGAGCTGGGCGAGAACCAGTCGGCTCAGGTCGAGAGGGGCGGGAAAGATCGGGTACAACTCACCCGAATTGTCCCTGCCCCAGATATGTACGTCCGGCGGATCCCCAAGCGGACACCGTTGAAGTTGGCCAACACGGGCGCGGAATTGAAGGAAGGCGCAGCGGACCCGCGATGGCAAATCTCCTCTCGTTCGGATGCGCCAAGTTTTGCCCCGCGGCCGGCCACGGTGGCGACGGTCCGTGTGCTGCGCGCGGCAGACGATCCGGGCAGGGAGTACGTCACCCACTTGCCCAACGACCCGAAGCAGTCGCAATGGATCTCGCTGACCAACGACGGTGAGGTGTCGAACAACGTTACCTACACCTTTCGCACTACTTTGGATCTCAAAGACTTCTCACCGAAGAGCGCGGTCGTGCGAATGCGCTACTTGGTGGACGACCGGCTGACCAAAGTCAGACTGAACGGCCAACCAATTGAGCTTCCGCCGGTGCCGTCCAAGTCGTTCATGGAGTGGCGCGAATTGAAGATCAGTGAAGGGTTCGTCGAGGGCCCCAATGTCTTGGAAATCGATGTCTACAACGAGGACGCGGTGGCGACTCGGGCGGCAAGTCCGATGATGTTTCGCGCCGAATTGGAGGGCTCGGCAGTCCCGCGATGGCACCGAACCGAGCGAAATCCGGGTACAGATAAGAGGAGTTCCCAAGGTGTTTAGTTTTTCACATTGGTTGCGTCGTCATGATGGCAAGGTAATACGGCAAGCCCATGGTTTCACGCTCGTTGAACTGTTGGTGGTGATTACGATCATCGGGATTCTCG
>CALGFD010000053.1 GCA_937881075.1 uncultured Planctomycetales bacterium | reverse complement strand
TCCGTCCACCGGCGGGGCCAACCCGCTGATAGCACGCCGCCTACAATCTTTCATAATATGCCGCAAAAGGCTGTGAAATTTAGCTGGCGGCCTGCGGAGGTCATTCTTAGAACGGGCAGAGACAACATTCTGGTGGGTTGGATCGGCGTCGAACCGGCGTGGGAGTCGCCGGCGGCAGCCACATCGTATGCTTTCGCCGAACTTTCCTCGCCTGATTGAATCCGGCATCCTTGTGGACACGACCATGGACATTTCAATCAATCGAGCAACATTTCGTAAATGGAGTGCCTGACAGGGTTTACACGATGCCGTTCAGGCGTCGGCAGCGTGCAGTCCGGTGAGAGGAAACGAAAGAGTGCTCAGATCCGGAAGATCGGCCCCGGCAGGCACACGATTTCAGTCGTAGACGACCTTTGCCGAAGTGGGCGCCGAGGCGATCTAAAGTCAGAAGCGAGGCTCGAAAAAGTCATTCCCGAACACTGGCAGCTGGGAGGCCTTGGACTTGCTCTGCGCCTGGAGCGGATGATACGCACTGGCCACGCCGGTCCTCGACGAAGACATGTTCGCCATATTCATTCAGATCGATACTGTGGGCTTCTGCCACCCTCGGGGTCGGGCGGCCGACGTATCGACGTGCCTCGCGCCGCCGCTCCGCCGGCGCGGCAGCACTTGATCTGTTGTTGGCCGTCAGCGGGTACGTTGGTGCTGCCGTTGTTGTCGGCCTTGCTACCGGCATGGCCGATTCTGCCTTGCTAGCCGGGCCGGGCGATGAGCCGCAATGAGGTTCTCAACGCCGTATGGGGCCGCTTGGTGATCGTAAGCTCCAGGAGTGTGGATCGCTGCGTCACTACGTTGCGGACCAATGTCGAACGCGATCCCCGCGTGCCAAAGCACATCATCACCATCCGCGACATCGGCTATCGCTTTGAGCCATGTGACGGGGAGTATAAATTCGGAGAGGATGCCGTGGCCATCAAGCCCCGTGTTCGGCGGGCGAGTGGCGGCCCATCGCCTCCGCCGACGTTATCCGGAACTTTTGCGCGAGGAGACAGTCCGCAAACGTGTGCCGGCGACGCCCCCAAGAGGCCGCCAATTATCAATGCAAGCGGAGTGGCAGCCAGACGATTGGAGCGCAGGCAGGTCCCACCGTTAGCAGGAGGGATACTTCGGTGTCCTGACTTAAAAGTGATCGTACTGATTCGATACCGTACATCTCGACAAAAGTTGCCGGCTCATGATTATACAAAAGCTATGTCAGTGAGTGCCATTGGGCACCTTGAAGATGACATCGCCAGTTTGCCTGTTCGAGTCGAACGGCGAGCCGCCGTCATCGACCATGTCTGGGCCCACGCTGTAAATGACAATACCCTGATCGGTGCGTTTAAACTTCATGAGCCTGTCATCAAACGGATCGGCCGGCAATGAAAGAATGAAATCCGGCGTCAGATCGTTCAGCTTTTCCGGGAGATGGCCGTTCTTTTCAGCATAAAGATAGATGGCTACGCCTAGTCGAGCCGTTTGCCGCCTGGCGTCCGCCAGCGTGAGCATCGTGCCTACGGCCTCGCCTGTGGGAGAGAAGATAGCCAGCAAGATTCCGCCATGAAACTTCGCTTTATCCTGACATTCTTTCCACAACAACTTCGCCGCGTCGTACGGTTTCGTGGCGGCTTCCTGTAGCTTGTATGATAACTGCCGAGAGACATCCAATTCACCAGGCAGGAGAAACACGCGGTGAACGAAAGCAAAGGCTGAATCCAGCAGCGGATGATTAGCGCGAGGCTCTTGGCCGTTGTCCAAGGATATATAGGGAAGCAATTTGCTCAATCGCCCTGCGTCGATGTCGTAGAACGTCATTAACTGTATCGCTTCGGCCATGCGAAGCGTCCGTTCCTGCAGCTTTCGATAGGAAGGCCGGTTCTCGATCCGGAGTGTGGCAAGGTCTCCTGACGAGACCTTCTTGTGCTCCAAGAGGCCCTGAAGGGTGCTGAGGGCGCTTCTTTCGATTCCGGCCGCAACCAATAACGCGATAGCGAACGGCTCTGAGGCGGCGTGCCGGGCCAGGGCGAGCCTCGTATTAATGTTTTGAATCGCTCCGCGAATGTCCCCCTTAGCCGCTTTGTCCTGGCCGTCTAGCGCCAGTAGAACAGCCAAGTACCGGATGTTCTGAAGGTCCGACAAGGGTATGTTCATCGTTGGTTGATGGTAATCACGATCGACGTAATAGCTCGGCTTCGACGCGGCCTCGTGCAAGAGGACCAGCACGCCCCGCCAATCGTGAAGAACCTGCTGCAACTGAGGGCTAAGCCGCTCAATAATTCCGTCGTCTTGATTCGCCCGGCAATTCACCCACTCGGTGAATGCCTTCGGCCAGCCACCTTCGGGGCCCATCGCTTCGGATGCTTGTTGAATTAAGATCGCGGCGTTATCGTGATCGGCGACCGGCCTCGGGGCAACCGATTGTCCCAGTAGTCCTGCTTCTAACCGTAAGCCCTCCAATTGCTGTCTCGCGGCGAGGTCGAGGTTCCAAAGCGTCATCAGGTGCAGGACCACGGCCACTGCCAGGAATATTCCAAACTTCCCGCGCGGCCAGTCGGCAGCGATAGACACCGCCGAGTCATCGCAGCGCTGAAGCCCGCGAACACGGAGCCAGAGCGATCCGATTGTGAACGAGAACGTCAAAGCCAGCAACGCCACGAACCACTTGATCGCCCACGTCTGATGCTGATAGGCCAAGCTTCCCGAAAGTAGCGTGACAGATATAAGCGACAGTGCCACTGTGGCGAACGTAATCGCCCAAAGGGTTAGCTGCAACCAACGCCGATGCAAACGGCCAACGCAAGCGGTTACCAAGGCGACCGACAAAAGTGACACGCTCAAATTCTCGATCCACAAAACGGCATAACCCATGATCCGTTCCTTTTGTGCTTGTGCGGTACAGGTGTCTCACATATCTTCCCTTTGGCAGCAGGTGAGACGTATGCCCGGTTCATCAATTTGTCTTGGTGTGGCTCCCCGCGTAAGCAGGCATCAGCGTAATATTTGCCGCAGTTCGCAGCAAGATTGCCTGCCGCCTCACCTCCTGAGGGGACAACTCGGGCGTCAGTTGGCAATACAGCAGGGAGGCAACAATCACGCTATGCCCGGTAAGGGTATCCAAGTTCTTACCAGTTTTTACGTCCCACAACTTAACCGTTTTGTCGACTGAGGCTACGGCTAGGATCTTGCCGTCCGGGAAAAACGCAAGGGACGAGACACTCGCGACTGGCACGTTGAGGGTTTTGTTCCACGCAAGTTCCTGGGCCGCGAGACGCCATGGTACGAGGCCCACCAGGACCACCGTCGCCAACAGGATGTAGGAACTGACCATAACGCGATGCAACGCTCGACCAACGTACTTCATAGCAATCAACCTCCTTGTTCGAGTTTCCCGTGGTCCGGCCGCACCTTCGGCAAAGGCGGCGCCCCAAAATCACCTAGATTGTTAACCTCGAAGGTTCAAGCACGGCAAACTTGGGCAACTAGCGAGGATCTCAAAGCCCCTCGTCGTGTTACTTAGGTAGAGAGCTCTGTCTATACTTAAGCAAATGAACTAAAGGGTTACGACGGCCTACGGGCTACCATAAGCGAGACCGGCGAAACAGCCGAGCTAGATACCTGCGGCAGAGCTGGTCTTGATGCGGGCATGGCAAACCGTGCTAGCACCCCGCGCAGCAGGAAACACTGTCCTTTCCTCTAACCGGACCCACTTGGCGGTCCCGTGCGGCTCGCGAACCCGCCAGTCGACCCCGCTTTCCTTGCTCGGGACCCGTCTAAAACGATTTTCGAACCGAAGCTGTAACAGCATCTGCCAGTTACTTAATGTAACTATGGAGACCGATTGACCCGAGTCCTATAGCACCCTGAATGTGGCGAGTGACATGGGCCTGAAAAAGCAGTCGCCTCGTCCCGTGGAAGAAGCCGAAGAACGCCCTTAACTCGCCATCATTGGACAGACAATTGCTTCGGGAGGAGTATTTGATTCCGGGGCGAACCTTCTTCTTAGCGGGCGAAACGCTGTTCTTTCCATGAGCGAAGCCATGAGGCGATTCTTTTGCTATATTGTTCTTTGCGTTGGCGGAGAAGAGGACACTGCAAGCCATGAGCCGCACTACGAAGACTCTACAATCGCTCGTATTCGCGTATTCCGCCTTCGTAGGTTGGTTCATCTGGTTCGCATCGTTCTATTTCACCGGCCACCGCGAGCCTTGGGATTCAGAGAGCTTCTACTACAGAGACTGCCTGCTCGTCGGCGGTGCTATCGCGGGCTTTCTACTCCCGCGTCGCTTTTGGCTATGGGCCGTAGGAATGTGGGTTGGCCAGATGATCGGCTTCATCCAGTGCATGGCTGAGACTTCGAGACCGGGTTCGTTAGCGCCGTTCGGCTTCCTTGTGCTACTGCCCATATATTCAATTTGGGGCATGTTTGGCGCGGGCGCTGGTGCCGGGACGAGATGGCTATGTCACTGGATCGCGACTAGAATATGGACCTGCCACGGCACACGTGCGAACAGCAGGTCGTCACCACCCGATAGCGCAAAATGAGCACAAGAACCGCCTGTCGCGAGGTCCACAACTTCACCGTATTGTCGATTGAGGTACGGCAGTATCTTGCCGTTCGGGGAAGACCAAGGCAGATAAGGGGCGAAGCAAGGCCAACCTGAGTGCCGAGGTTGACGCTGCGCTTGTAGGGGGGGCGGCGGGACCTTTGCGCGGAAAGTGGCCCATCGAGCATGACGTCGTTCTTGACCGCGACTGTCCTCCAACGGTCCGATTTCCGCAGCTTCCATTGCTGCGGGCAGTTCTATAACGATTTCCGAAGCAAGGCTGTAACCCTGTCCTTCAATTGCTTAATGTAACTATGGAGATTGACCGTCATCTCCGGATTCCTAGGGCCAAAGGTGATTTCTCTAGAACAGGGCAGAGGGCTGCTGTCTGATCCCGGCGGGCTTCATTCTGGCACCGACCGTTCGACTGGCTTGGCGGATGACCGGGCTCTTGAATAAGGACCGAAGCATGGAAACGCGAATGAATGTGGCATCGAGAGCATTGTTACTCCTGTGCAGTTCGATCGCCATTTTGGTAATGGCCTCAGTCAACGGCGTCGGGGTAACTCGCGCCGAAACCACCGGGGACGTCGCACCGGTTGCCACCGCTTCGGCGGTACAAGCTACCGGAGCAAACGCAGGCGATAGACCAAGTGATTCGTCCGGGCTGGGACGACGTTATCCGGCGACGCTCGAATATTCTAAGGCACAGGAAAACGACGGTCTTCCTTGGACATCTACCACACAGGATATCTGGCGTCTCAAGGCGTTCACTTATAATCTACAAGACAACATCATCCTCAAGTTCGGCCCGTCGCAAGTTGTGTTCGGGGTTCACGGTACCAATGTCCTTTGGGCCGTGGTCATTCCCGATTCGCCAGGCGAGATCGTCAAGGCGGAAGCGGGGCAAGGGGAACATGTCACCAGCCTTTGGATGCGGTTCCATCCCGCCGCTGTTGACGAACTGTTTCCTGCAGCCACGGTGCTAGGACAGGGGGATGCCAAGGTGCGACCTTTGGCCGTGCAAATTGCCGCGCAGAAAGTGACCGATAGTGAACCACTGAAGGTTCCTCCCAGGACATCCCTCATCCTCGATATGGAAACCCGAGAAGGCCACCGGCGGTTGTACTATGCCGACACGGTGTCGGGCAAATTGTATTACGACGCATCTCGAACAAAGCCGTTCGTGTTCCATGAGGCACTAGACACGAAGACGGCACTGGCGAGTTTCGACAAGTTGTGGGCCGGATTCGATAAAGATTACCCAATGTTTGTCGCCAGGCCCGGGGTCGATTGGGCCAAGCTTCGCGAGATTTATCGACCACGAGCGGCAACTGCTAAGGACAATCACCAACTGGCGGCCATCCTTGCCGAAATGCTTCTACATCTGGAAGACTCGCGAATTAGAGTTCAAGTCGATGGCGAATGTCTGCCGGGCTTCAATGGCAAGCAATCGCCGAATACAAATCCGAAGGCAGTCCCGCAACTTATTGGCTCGATTCATCGGACAGGCCACAACTTGAATTGGGGACGAACGAGCGACGGGATCGGCTACATCGAAATCGCCTCGCTGGCAGACGATAACCTGCCGGAAGTCTTCGACGAGGCGCTCGGCGAAATGGCGGACACCAAAGGCCTCATTCTCGATCTCCGCGCCAATGGTGGCGGCTCCGAATCGCTGGGGCTCGATATTGCCGGGCGGCTGGTCGATCATACTCGCACGTATCGTTCCTATCAATATCGCAACGGGCCGAAACATACGGACCTCTCTCCAAAAAGCCCGTGGCCCTGCGATCCCAATGGTCCTTGGCACTATCGGGGCCCGGTGATTCTGCTGCAAGGCCCGCGGACAATGCGCTCGGCCGAGTACTTTGCCCTGGCCTTGGCCCAATACCCCCAGGTAACGACGATCGGCGATCGCACAGCTGGTCTTAGCAACGAATCTTACACATTGGGAGCGGGGCCCGGAATCATTTTCACTCTCCCTCGATTCAACAATTTCGACGCGCAGGAGAGGCAGGTTGACGTGGTCGGTGTCCAGCCTCAAGAGACGATTAAAACGAAACCGGAGGATTTTAGCGGTGAGCGCGACCCGGTGCTATCGGCCGCCCTCGAAAAACTCCGCCATCGTCCAATTGCGAAAGGCCCCGCGTCGGCCGCCGTCCTGGAACGTCGCCCGGGCACCTTCCTGCCCAAGGATCGGCCGAGGGTGGTGTCCGTCTTTCCGACCCCAAACGCATCCAACGTCGATCTAGTCGCTGACATCCGAATCCGGTTCGACCGACCCATGAATCCCAATCTTATAGGGATCCTCACGAAGAGCCCGTCGCAAGTCTTTCGCTTACGCACCTCGCCGCAATATCTTGCCGAGACGAATGAGTTCGTTATGCCGGCGATCTTCAAGCCGGGCGTCACCTGCATGTTCGATGTCGGATCTCCGATCTGGGGGCCAACGTCCAGCGAGGGCGCCCCGTCAAGACTCTATTCGTGGCAATTCACCACACGCAGCGCGGTGCCATCGCGGACACCAGACCGGCCCCGTGTTGTTTCCATCGATCCACCCTCCGGGTCGCCGACCGGCATACGTACCACGATCCGTATTCGCTTTGATCGACCGATGGACCCGCAGCCATGTGAGGTCACGGATAGGACAAATCGAAAGCCTCCCAAACAAGATGTTGTCGCGTCGGTTCCGTTCCCCATCGAGTACGACGCGAAGTCTCGCACTTTCACGCTCAATGCACTGTTGGCGAACAAGACCAAGGCGCGGCTGGAGTTGCGGGGCTTTTTGAGCGAGGATGGCGGACAGGCCGAGCCGATCGTCCTGGAGTACGACGTGGCCGACAAACTGTACCTTCCCGGGCAGGAAGCTGCGATCTCCGAAGCCGGGCGCTCGGCCAAATTGCACGAAGTCGTCGAGGCCGTCCGCCGCAACCGGCGAAACATCACATCGCTTGAGGAGACACTGCGATGGGGAGCGGCTGAGAGTGACTTCAGAAATTGGAACCAAGCGTTTGTCATGCAGTACGGCCAGTTCGGCTTCCAAGGTGATCGGCAATTTTACGCCGACATCTCTGGAACGGACATTCAATACTCGCGAGCTTGGCGCATCGGTAGCGACGGTCAACAATGTTGGGGCTTCATCGATCGTCGTCCCCCTGTCGATCCCAAGAAACAGAGGCACTTGTCGTTCCGGGAATACGACGAGGTGCGCGAAAAGGCAATTGTAATCTGCGACCCTTTTGGCGCGAATCGCTTTGCCTCGACGGCGGAAGCAATCGCAGTCCTAAAATTGGAGTATCTGGGCGAGGAAACGCACGGCGGCAAGAACTGCCACCACATTCGCTCCTGGGCCGGTTCGATCAAGTGGCCTATCGCAAGAGGCTTTACCGAGTGGTACATCGATACCAGCACGCTTCTGCCCCTCTCCTGCAACTACTATAACGCCGAGGTCGCGTCGCATTGCGAGTTCCTCTATAACCATATCAACGAACCCGTCGCTCAAGAGAAGTTTCAACCGCCCAGCGGTACCGACATTGAACGCGAGCGATTGGAACTCAAAGAGGGCTACGATCGATTTTATTGGCGCGTTCACGACGGTAGTGATGGAGCAGTATCGGCCGGTTACGGGCTGCGGGGGCAAAAGGGCTTCAGCGGCAGCGGCTTGAATTAGACGGATGGCCGGAACATTGCCCCGCGCAATTGCTAGGAAGGGGACCGAGATTGGACGGTCCGCGCTCGCCTCTTGCTATCGTATCCTGACGAGTCGCCGGAAATCATCTTGACTGGTTGGTTTGTTCTGATATCATCATGACAGACAAGCTGTCTTGCAGCAAAAGGCCCGAACGTGAAACTCGATCAGATCACCGATGGGGAGCTCTCCATCCTTCAAGTCCTATGGGAGCGAGGCGAAGCAACTACCCGCGAGATCACGACGGTTATTTACGAGGAAGTGACCGACCCGAAAATGGCCTCCGTCCAGAAGCTCATTGAGCGGCTGGAGGCGAAGGGGTGCGTGAAACGTGACCGGAGCGAACGAGCACATCGGTTTCGCCCGCTGGCGAGCCAGGAGCAGTTCCTCCGAAGTCGCCTGCAAGCGCTCGCAAATCGGCTGTGTGACGGCGCCCTGGTGCCGCTGGTGACGACGCTCTTGAAAACCGAACGATTGCCGAAGAAGGAACGCGAACAGCTTCGCAAGCTGGTGGACGACCTTTGGCCGACAAGTAATCGTACCGCAGAATAAGCGAGAACCGTATGGGGCCGTTTTGGGCAGTCGTGATCAGCAATGGCCTGCTAGTCATTATCCTCGCCGCGGGCGTAGCTCTCCTCGAGCGAATCTGGAAGAACCCGCTTTACTTGCATCTTCTTTGGGTGCTCGTGCTGCTGAAGTTTGTCACGCCGCCAGTGGCGACAATCCCGGTCCTATCACCGCCAAGCCAGGCTCTGCCTGCCAAGGAGGAACGCAGGCCAGTTCATACACAAACCGCTCCGTCGGATCCAGTTGTGTTTCAAAACCAGATGGACCCTCTCGGCACGCCCCGGGAGCCGGATTTCCACGCGAAGGACCAAGTGGTCTCTGAGGACCAGGCTCAAAGTCAAGCCGGCATCGCGCCGGTCGCTCTACCGCATGAGGTGCCGTGGCTCGCCATTATGGGATGCGTGTGGGGCGGAGGTGCGATGCTGCTTGCGTCGGTTCACACTTGGCGGATCCTGCGTTTTCGGAGGCTTTTGCGTCGTAGCCTACCGCCTTCCTTGGCCGTGCTCAGTATTGCGAAAGGGACTGCCAAGCGGCTTGGTCTCCGGCGGGTACCCGAAATCCGGATGCTCCCAGTCTGCGTGTCACCGATGGTCTGGTCGCTGGGCGGAAAGCCGCTGGTTCTCCTTCCGACCGCGCTTTTCGGTCGCCTGAATACCACGGGCCAGGAGGCGATTTTGGCCCATGAACTGGCCCACATCCAGCGACGGGACCATAGGGTCCGCCTGTTGGAAGCCACGATCACGACGCTCTTTTGGTGGCATCCGGTAACGTGGTGGGCGGCCCGTCGACTGCAAGAGCTTGAGGACCAGTGTTGCGATGCGATGGTGGTCGAAATGGCGCCAAACAGTGCCAAAAACTACGCCACGGCGTTGCTGGATACGTTGGATTTTCTCTGCGAACGAGCGATTGCCGCGCCCCTGAGCGCGACCGCTGCCAAATCGTCCACTTCTCTGGTAAGGAGAATAGAGATGCTGAAGAATCGTTCCTGGACCCCGCGATGGACCCTCGGGCGTCTTATGCTCTTGCTCGCCGTGGCGGCTTTGCCCATGGCGGTCGCCTTCGGGCAGAAACCGTGGGAAGCTGAACAGAAGCCGCTGGAAGTTCAAAAGCAGTCGCCGCAGCCGGCCGTCGAACGGCGGGCAATCAACAAACGGGTAAAGGACTTCCCCGAAAAGGTCGACCTGTCTACGCCCGAATCGGCGTTCGCAGCGTACGAAAGAGCCTGGGCTCGTCGGGATGCCAAGGCGGTTTGGGAACTGGGTTGGTATACGCCACGGCAGGGCCAAGTCGAAGAAACGCAGCGTTTCGTGAACCATGACGCTGGCAAGGATCCGGCGGCGTACTATGAGAGTTGCATGAAAACGGAAATCATCGAAGTTGCCACGTATCGAGAGGACCTGGCGGCCATTATCAGCAAACTGAAGTTCGATAAGGGTGCCGGACGTGATCCCTACAGTTGCCGAGTGTTCGGACAAATCAATGGCGTCTGGAAGAACCTCGGGGAGGACCGATTGCCAAGCCTCGAAGCCGCCCGAGAGAATTTCAACCGGAAGAAGGACCGAATGTGGGAGGGCTATGTTAAGGCGAGAGTCGACATCAAGAGCGGAAAGCCGTTATATGCTGGAGGCGATTCGGCAAAACACTTCGCACCGATCGCTCCGGGCGAACCGCTGGGGATCAGCGTCGAAAAGGCCGATCTGATGGGGCGGGTCGAGTGGGCCATGATGCAGGGCGGGAGAGACATTACCGCCCGAAAGACGATCGAGTGGGGTGACGTGGAGAAGGATGCCAACGGGAACCGGAAGATTCGGTACAAGTTCTATGCCACGATCTGGGACAAGGACGTCTACATAGTGAACAGGGTGTTCACATTCGACGCCAAGGGAAACATCGTCGACATGGCAGATGTCGAAGGGTTTCCGCAGAAGAAGGTCGCGAAGCCTGTGGACGTCAACACCCAGGCGGGGATGAAGGACCTGGTCGAGGACTTCTTCAGCAAAAACTTCCGCGACGTCACCTCGCGCGAAACGATCGAATGGGGCGAGGTCACCAAGGGCGAAAACGGCAACTCGTCGATCCGCTACAAGTACCGGGCCAGGATCTGGGACAAAGACACTAAGATCATGAATCAGGTGTTTACCTTCGATCCCAAGGGCAATTTTGTCTCGGTGAAGAACGTCGAGGGATTTCCCGCGCCGGCCGGTGAATCGAATGACGTTCCGAAGAAGACTTCTTCAGGCAAACAGCTAAGCGAGCCAACCAAGCAATCACCAGCAGTGGTTTCGGCAAGGCCGCGAACGGCATTGACCAACGCCACGCGTGCAAATGGCAAGGCCAAGAACGCCGGGACCATCACCGGACGGGTATTGCGCGAAGAGGGGCCTAATCGGCCATACTGAGAGGTTTCTGCCATGCGAGGGTCCCTTTGCTTTTTCCTGCTAATGGTTTCTTCCGCAATTGCCCTGGCTCAGGAAGACAAGATCGGCCGAACCGAAAGCTCCGCAGCTCAGCACAAGGGCGACGCCTCCGACCCCATCGGCAAGTCACTCCGCATCCACTTAATAGTCGCCCATGTATCGCTCACGAAACTTCAGGAGAGTAAGTTTGATCTATCTCCGTACCATGGCAAGGCACAAGTGCCGGGCAACGGCAATCAAGATGGTTTTCGCATGCAGTGGTCCGCGATTATGCAAAACCGCTCGCATGCCGAGCGGCTTGTCGAGGACTTGCGAAAACGAAACTTGGTCAGGATTCTTACCGAGACGGATCTAAGTGTTCACGACGAGTCGGCCACGTTTCGAGGAGGCGAGCAACTGTCGGTTCCGACCAAGCAGACGGACAACTCGCTAGCGATGGTGCGGCGACCGAGTATTACCGGGAAAATCGCGGCTTCGGTGAAGGGGAATGCTATTGATTTGGTAGTCCATGCCGAGATTGCCCGGTTTAGGGGCGCTCAATTGACACCGGTCGAAGGCCAGATGGTGCCGGCCGTCGACTTTCTCGCCTGCAACTCTCGGGGCACGGTGCAAAGCGGCGAAACGTTAGTCCTTGTCGGCCCCACGGAAGTTCATGTAGAGGCGATCAACAAAGGCACACCCTGGCTCAGTGAGCTTCCGCTGGTCGGCAGGCCTTTTCGTAAAACAGAGCAACAACGTAACGAGATTGCCGCCTTGGTCCTCGTTCGACCGGAAATCCCCCGTCCCTAGGTTTCACATCCCATTCCCCAGCGAGTTCAATCATACCAACATTACAGGCGCCGGTTTGGCCCCGCCCCTGAAAATACCACAACTCACAATACTGGTGCTCAGCCACACCCAAATCCCCGGTGACATCTAGAATCGGACAAGAAGCCCTAGGGAACTCCTCGCAGGCATTGCCAACTGCAGGGTTATTAGATGAGAAACCCGCCGGTTCATATAAATTCCTGCCGGGGGGCGTAACCATTTCCTTCATTTGCTTAATATAGCGATAGGAGCGGAACAGTTCCCGGACTCCACCATGAGCGAAGGCGACAATCTCGATCCGGGGCGTTGCTGGGAATGAGCACTTCAGCGGGAATTCGACGGAGGGTTGCACGGGACACGGTCGAGTTGCCAGACTAGACGCTTCTTTTGTAAATCAATAGAGACAGGGGAGGTTTCATGATGAGTTTTGGGAGATTTCGTGGCATTAGGTTGTGCGGCAATTGGGCGTGGAGCCTGACATTGGTAGCTCTGCTGATTCCCGCTATCGTGATCGCGGCCGAGCCGAAAGCTCGCTCGCAAGCAGAAAAGGAGGAGCCAGCGGGTCCCAACGAGAAGCCAATCCTTGGCCTGTGGCAAATCGACACCCTCTCGCTGTCCTCGGGGGAGAATATCCGGGAGAGGGTGGAGGACCAGAAAAAAGCGTATAACGCCCAAATCAACTCGGACGTGCTCATGTTGAGGGTAGGCAAAACGGTCTTCGGCGAACTGAAATACGACCTGCACACGAACAGCCGGCCGTGGACAATCGACGTCTCGTCAAAGGACGGGAAGATGCTGGGCATTTGCGAGCATGATGGCAATCAATTGAAGATCGCTTTGAACGACGCGGACAAGAGTCGTTCCTCCGACTTCAGGAACGACAAGAATGACTTGGTGCTCCTCCTTAGCCGACCGCGGACGATGTCCATTCTGGTGCTCGATGCCGATGGCCGTAATCTGCGTCATCTGCCCAACTTCGATGGCACCACCATTGGATCACCGGAGTGGTCGCACGACGGTCAGCGGTTAGCATTCGATGGTTGGCGGCCGGCGCTAGGTGAAAATAACCGCGACTCCCACATCTTCATCTGCAACGTCGATGGCAGCGGTCTTAAGGACCTGGGGCCGGGCTGCATGCCGAGTTGGTCTCCCGATGACAAGCGTTTGACCTACGTGCAGTATTTTGGACAAGACCACGTCTGGATCAGGGACGTCGACGGGGCTAATCCGGAGTTGATCTGCAGTGATGCTTGGTGCTCGCAGTGGTCGCCGGTGCGGAATGAAATTGCTTACACGAAGTTCCGGGACAATCTTTACGTCTATAACGCCGACACCAAGCAGACACGCGAGTTGTTGCATGGGCAGTACGTAGCCGTCCACTGGGGAATGAGTTGGTCTCCCGATGGGAAGTGGATCTGTTTTCGCGGCCGGCGGCCAGACGGCCGAGCAGAGACGGTGGCCGTACATGCCGAGGGGGACGAGAAGGGGTTTAAGGTTCTGATTCCCACCGACGCGATGCCAGACATCAAGGCTGCCGGCATGACGAGTTCGTGGGGCGGCAACGGCAATCAAATCGTGGCGACTATCATCCGGAAGTCGCAGCCTGTGCCCAAGCCCTATATCTTCGACTTCACTGGGAAGGCTCCGCCTATGCCGTTCCCGGGATTTCCGGCGGATTGGCTAAGTGGCGACATCGCCTGGTCTAGCGACGGCAAGCGGATCGCGATCACTGGCCAACGCGTGGAAGGCGAAAAGTCGGCCGCGGCCACGGGGGGATCTGCCTCATAATCATCTTCGGTTATATCGGGCCTAGCATCGGCGTTAGCATCCGCCATACATTGGGCGACCGTCATAACGACCCTGCCAGATACGCCACGCCACGAAGTTCAGCCCGGATGGGAGAACGTTCGTGATCATAACAGTACCGCACCATAAACCAAAAGCCTATGAAGACAACCGATACCCAGAAGATCGCAAAGGTTGAAGCAGTTTTCTTGGCTGCTCACACGAAGCAGAAGACCAAGGCGGCATTGTTGTGCTTGCTTTCTTTATTCGTAGTTATTGTCCTGCCAGAATTGGTTCCCTCACCATTCGGCGGCATCGTGATGGTGGGTGGCGCAGCTACGTCGCTTACCGCATACTTCTTACTGTATCCGCAGTCTTTGCGCACCAGGAATGGCTCGCAGATGCTGGCCTATTGCTTGTTGGCGTTTCTGTGGCTGTGTGCCGTGGTGGTGACTTTGCTCTCATTGACTGGAAGGATTGAGCGATGACGATATTGCTGTAACAAAGTCAGTGCCGCCAACCTCTGGCCGCTCTGCGGTCAGACGCGACTGACTTTCACGTCAGGCGGAGGAGTCCCGCGGCCGTTTAACATCAGTGCGCAATGCACTAGCTGCCAATAGCGACTCCACCAAAGGACGAATACTCAAGGAGGATTTGCAATGAATTATCGGAGCTTTTTCGCGTTTCTCGCTACCATCATGCTTGGCGCATCTACGCAAGGACCGCTCTGGGGCGACGAGGCGAAGCCAGCGGAAAGCATAAGCCGCGCGGCCAATCCGATGCTGGCCGACATTGCCAGGGCCAACGACGCCGCCTGGGACGCCATTAAGTCGATCGACATGGAGTATTCGACAACGATTCGTGTACTGGGAGATGGCAAGACCATTTTCGAACAGGAATCGACGGCTCGGTGGACGAAGGCCGGTCAGTTGGAGCGAATGCGACGACACCCGTCGGTGATTAAGGTTACCTCGGTACATACGGGCGGCAAGGCCAACGATGCCTTTGAGGATCTTCTGCTGGATGGCAAAAGCCTTTGGCAATTTACCGATGCAAATCCCAAAACCAAGGACAAGGGAGAGTTGTTTGCCTCGAATCAGAAGGGATTAAGTGCAAGCCTTCGGCCGGCACCGTCCGAACCCTGGACGAGGCAAGATATGCGCCCGGGGTTACTGCGATACTTGCAGTGGAGCATTATCGGGTCCAACAATCGCTTTACCCGCGAGGAACCGGTCACGCTGTCCGAGATGCTTCATTCCCCGGCATGGAAGGTGACGTTGCGGGGCCAAAAGGTGACGAACGACGGCGACATCCTGTGGCTAATCCACGCCGAGTATCCACCGGTGCCCGGCAGCTACGTCGACCTGGAAGTTAATGGCTCCAAGAACTATCTGATTCAGGCTGCGGATTTTCACATTAGTTTAGGCAAGGACAAAACACTACAAAACTTTCGTTATACAGAGCGAGTGGAGTTCGATCGCTGTGCCGGCGGGGTGTATTTCCCGAAACGAGCAGAGTACCACTTGCTTGCCCCGAACGCTTCAGCGGACTCCAAGGATGGGACCTACGTCACGGTTGTGGCGAGCAAGCTGTTGGTAAATGTTCCGTTGCCCGCCGATGCCCTGGAACTCCGGCTGCCCGAGAACCTGATCGTCCGGAAAGAGTCGAAAGACGGTCGGCCCGAAAAGTATCTTATCTGGGGACCGGATAACAAACCGGTTAAGGAACTTGCTCCGGGCGAGATGGATGGGTTTGTCGAGAAAGAGGGCGTCCGACAACTCGCAGAGCAGGTTGCGAAAAACCGCAGCTCGAAGAAGCCGGCTGACCTGCGGGACCGCGCGATGTATGGCATCGTAACAGAAGATTACGATGCCGCGATTGCCTCGTGTTCGGAGCTTTTGGCCTCTCAGGGGAACGAAGCTGATGCGTACTTCATCCGTGGCCTGGCGTATCTGCTTTACAAGCAGGATTATGCCGTTAAAGCCATCGAGGATTTTACAAGCTGCCTGAAATGCCAGCCTGACGAAGGAAATGCGGCCGCCTGCCATTACTTGCGAGGGCTGGCTTATGCGAGCCAGAAAGACGGCATCGAGAAGGCGGTCGAGGACATGGTAGAATCCTTGCGACTCGATCCCTGTTGCCGCGAAATGATCGTTGGTGCTCGTCTAGTATTGAGCATCTCGCAGTTGCGGAAGGGCAACTTGGCCGACGCCCTCGACAACGCGTCTAAGGCTGTGGCCCTCGACGCGCCGAGCACCAACGCCGACGCTTACGCCGTCCGCGCGCATGTGTACGAAACGATGGGTGACCACGAGAAGGCTGCCGCCGATCGGGCTGCGTCCGCGCGCTGGCGTTCCAAACCGCTCGGCGACAACAAGATGGAGGCCGCCTTCGCGAAGGCCTTGCATCGCTGCCTGACGCAACTTGTGTCTGGGATGAAATAAGGAAATAGGGAGTTAACTAAATGGGACGTTTCGGGAAGATGGTCTGTTCCGCGTGTGCAACGATCGCGGCGTTGTCCTTTCATGTTGCCCCGATTGCGAACCTAATCGCCGCCGAACCGTCGAAACAACTGGCGGCCAAGCAGGAAGTGGTCAAGCTTCCGATACGGGTGGTCGACGCCAACGGCAAACCAGTCCCCAACGCCAGAATCATTCCCCGGGCGCTGCGGAGCTCTCAGGGGCATGGCAATTGGAAAGACGACGACAAGGGGGCCGGCTTCGGGCCGGAAATGGTCGTTTCGGGCAAGGATGGAACGGCGACGATCCTCTATCCACGCTACCGCAGCGTCCAGGAGCAGACTCGCACCATGACGGTTTCACTGTATGTGGACCACCCCGAGTTTGCCTTCGCCGACGAGGTACATATCGATGTGCCGCTGGAGTCCGAGAAGCCGTACGAGATTAAATTGACGCCGGGCGTTCCGGTGGACGTTCGCCCGTTGATCGACGGCCGGCCGACCAACCTCGACGGCATCTTCCTCCTTTGGTCGGACGGCCGGTCGTGGCGGCAGGACGGCTCGCCGAAGAAAATGGCCAATGGAACGTTGCGTCTCGCTGCCATGCCGCCTGGAAAGAACAGCGTGCTGGCGGTGAAACTCGAGGGCGAACGGCCCACCCATTTCAGCAAGATCATCGACTTCGAGCTCGCGGCAGGCCAGCCGAAGACAGTTGACGTGCCCTTGCGGCCGAGCCTAAAAGTCGAAGGGGCTTTGAGCGACAACGTGCCTAGGCCTGTGAAGCGGGGTCGGATCAAGCTCCGCACCCTTCCTCCTGCTGACGTCTGCTACAATCGCGTGGGCTGGCTCAGTTCGACGGCAATTCGACCCGATGGGACATTCACGATCGACGGTTGGCCGGCCGAGGAACGAATGCAGCTGATTGCCCTTTGTGACGGCTTTGTGGCCGCCTCGGGCCCGGCGCCCGACGTCGTGAAGATACGCCCTGATCCAAAACAAGACCGCTTCAATCGACCGCAGGTTTTTGATCCGGAGAAAGATCGTCGCATCACGGTGATGATGACCCCGCTGGTGCCTTGTGTAGCCAAAACGGTCGATGAGGCCGACAAGCCGGTCGCAGGCGTCAATGTGTTCTCATGCCCAAACGTCGGCTGGTGGAATGGCGGGTCGCAAATCTACTGCCATCCTTTGGAACGCGGCGAGCGATTCCTACGAGAACGCGACTACCTCAAGGCGATTGACGAGGGAGTTCCTGAACCTTTCGAAGGCATCACCGACGCACGCGGGGTGGTAACGCTGGACTTGCCAGCCGGCAAAGCCGATTTGGGTGTCGACGGCGACGTCTACGAGTTGCCGGTGTTCCTCGGCCGCCGCGAGGTCCGCGTGAAACTTATCGCGGGCCAAACGACTGAGGTAACCCTTCGACTCCAGCCGACCGGTGGCGAAAGGCTCGGCGAATGGGACAAGCTGGCCGGCGTGGTCTTCGGCTGCTCGACCCGCGAGGGGCGGCGGATCTGTGCCTTGCCAAGCGTTCAAAAAAGGATGAACGAGTTTGTCGAGCGATTCCGGGCGGCCAAGAACCCACGTGACCCGCAATTGCAGATGCGTTAATCATCACGGCGAGGGCAACCACAAAGACGGCCAATGACTGCGTCAGGAGACCGAGGATTGCTGCGGCGCCGATCGCCCCGTAGATATGGTGCTTGTTAAGCTCGTCTCTTGCTCCCATAGAAATCTCCGTAGGACTTGAAGAAAAGCCGCTACCGCTGGTCGGTCAACGGCCGTCACCTTCCCCGCCATTCTCGCGACGGTGCATCTTGCTCTCACGCTGAGCACCTCCAACCCGCCGGTGAAAGCGGCGAGGAAAGGTATTTCGTGCATGTGAGATGACGGTGGAAGGGCTGTCAGGGGCTCTTGCACGGACTGATATTGGATCGTGGTGAATGGCAATGTTCCTTTCAGGAATTAAAGTACGTTAAGCACCCAGTCGCCGCTGCCCGGCCCGCTGCGGAAAGGCGGCAAGCCGTCGACGATCAATGATGTCCCAGTCCACCATAAGAGGCTCTCGTTCCATGGGGATTCGTCGGAGACGGACGAACCCGGTTTGCGAGATCATGGAGATAGATTCGCTTGTGGCGCGAGCCACGGCGCGATTCAGGTCACGTTGGGTCATGGAAGTAGTCCTTTGGGTCAAAAAGAGAAACGAGGCTGCCGCGCAGTGCGCAGCAGCCTCGCACGGTGAAAACGAAGGAGGGAAACGGACAGGCAACGCGAAGAGAAGCGTCAGCCTTGGCAATCGTAGAGCCAGTTGGCTTCTAGCCATGCCTGTTCAGCAGCTAGGGCTTGGCTGCGACGCGGAAAAGGCCCAAGCACGGGGCCAGATAGTGGAGAGAGATCGACAAGCCACGTTCCACGTCGGTCGGGCTCGACGTGCGAGGCCCGGCGCATCGTGGCAGTTCCGAGGCTGCTCACGTCGATCTCCTCGCCGTAGACACAACGGACAGTGCCGCCGCGTTCAATAAGAAGCTGCATAGTGGCGGCTCCTTACTTGGGCCGGCGAAGGATGTTGCGGCGGGGCCGGTCGATAAGTAGGCCGTCCAGCACGCTCTGCACCCGCGACATCTCGGTCGCCACGTGCTGCCGCAGCCCGGCGTTGTCGCGAAGATCCTGCGGCTCAATCCCCTTGACGATCCTCTGTGCCTGGTTGACCAGTCCGTCAAGTTGATCGTTGCTACGGACGTTGAGTTCCCCGAACCGCTTAAAGAACTCGGTCAGGTTCTCGATGGCCGAATCTCGGAAGATTTTGGGCTTGCCGTCGTCGTGGCCACTCAACCGCTCAGTCAGGTGCGAGACGAGTTTGGCCAGTTCGGCAAGAAATCCCTCTTCGGCCAGCTTTAACGCCTCATCAAATCGGGCCCGCATTCGCCGGCACTGTTCTTCGTACAGCGCTGGATTGAGCTGCTGGAGGTAGTCTGGCGGCTCGACCGACGGGAAGTCGAAATCGACGGCGAACATGGTCTGCAGCGAACCGGGATAGTCGCTCGAATTGTAGAGCGAACCGAGCCGTTGCCGGGCCGTTGCCTTCAAGTCGTCATAGTGGCGATCGAGCGTCGCCACGGCCTCGGAAAGCTCCTCCTGGAACTCCCGCATCGTCGCGGTGAAGTCATCGATGCGGTCCTGCCGGATAAGCCGGATGCCGGCCTCGGGATAGGGCAAGCTCATAGCCTTCCAGTAAGACAGGATCCGGTTGCGGACGGCCGTCAGTTGCTTGAAAATCGGGTGCGACGTATCCAACAGCCGCTTGCCGGCGCTCAGGAAGCGGGCATCCGTGCCAAACGGTTGGGCCGCCTCGGCCTTTTGCTCGGGCGTGAGGGTCTTGCGGACTCCCAGCCAAATGAAAGAAACTCGGACGGCCGCCACGGCAGCTTGCAGCCGCTGGGATGGCGTAGCGATGGATTCTTCAACTACGGTAGACATACAGTTTCTCCTTGTTGTCGTTAGTTGTTGGATGGATCTCGACGGACTCTGCGACCCGGTTTGGTTACCGAGGCAGGGACTTCTGACTTGTAAATCCCTGGTACGTCAGCCGAGAGACAGCGGCCACTGGCCCACGTTCTCAACCGATCGATCGACTCATGGGCCGTCCGTGCGATCGGTACTACGTTCTGGGCGGCCTCGACCAAGGGCACGCCGAGCAGGGCCGCAAGGCGACAGCAGGCTTTGATCTCCGCACCGCTATAATCTGCGTCTACCGGCTTCGGTTGTGTCGGGTCCAGCCCGTACCGGTCCAGATAGATCCGCCAGATCGCCCTGCGCTGAGTTACGCCTGGCAATCCCACGTAGAACAAGCCGTCAAACCGTTCGGCCCGTGTAAAGGCGGCAGGCAGACTGCTCACGTCATTTGACGTACAGACGACGAACGCGTCGGAAGTGTGATCGTTGAGCCAGGTTTGCATAGCCCCGAAGAACCGACTCATCACCCCCGAATCGCCATTGGAGTTGTGGCCCGCCAAGGCATGGTCTACCTCGTCGATGATCACGACCGAAGGCCCGAAGGCGTCAATAATCCGCAGCGCCTGCCGGGTCCGTTCCTCAGTCATCCCAACCAGCGAGCCCATCAGGCTGCCGGGATCGAGGATCAGCGTCGGCCGGCCCGTTTCCCGGCCCAACGCCTTGGCGCAGGCGCTTTTGCCTGTGCCCGGAGGGCCAAGTAGCACGATGCCTCTGGCTCTTGGTTTGTCGGCCGGCTTGGGCCGCAGTGCCCGAAGGCAGAAGCTCTTCAGTGACTCCAGCCCGCCCAGGTCGGCGAAACTTTCTTGGCCGCGATAGAGCGTGAGAAGATTGCTCTTCTTCAACTCGGCCGCCTTGAGTTGCCAGATCGCGCTCGCCTCCAGACGCCGGTGGCGAACCAGACCCAGGCTAAAGGCGTTTTCGGCCTCGATGCGAGTCAGGCCGGCCGCGGCGTCCAACAACGACTCCAACTCGGTACCCTCGGGTAATTCGCCGTCCTCTGTCGCTACCCCTCGGGCAATTTCAGCAAGCTGATCGCGATCCGGCAGTTCGTGCTCAATCACGGTGAAGGCCTTCTCTAGCTCCACGGGGATTTGCATTACGGGGGCCAACACAACGACGAACGTTCGCCGCTGCTTTCCCTCGGCGATCTGCTCGGCCACCGCCTGAACGATCTCCGGGCTGGTCATGTAGCGGTGAAAGTTTACCAGGACCAGAACGGCCGAGTTTTCGGGCGTGGCAAGGGTGCTGAGAGCCCGAATGGCGGCCAACGGATCACCGCCAGTGTCTGGCGGATTGCCTGGCTGTCCGGGGAGTTGCAGGCCGCGCGAGACATCCCAGACGGCCAACGACCACCCTTCATCGCGGCACGCCTGGCCGATCTCGGTAAGGGCGTCTTGATGTTCATGCGAGAGAACCCAAATCCCCGAAAAGCATGCTGCAATGAGTTCCGTAAACTGTGCGCGCAGTGACATCGCAAATCTCCTGATTAAAAAGGAAGAGAGAAGACGGTCAACGGTCAGACCTTAAGACCGCTGCTGCTGTTGCTGCTGTTGGATATCAGCAGCGTGGTAGAAGTCGGCGGTGCGGCGATCAGCGGTCGCCCGGCCAAGGGCCTGCTCAAGGAAGCGACTGGCGTCCACGCACGAAGCGCCGGTGAAGCCTTTGGTATACACGACGGTGTTGCCGTCGGCAGTCACGATGATCTCAATGGTCATTAGGCACCTCCTGCGACTTGGATCGTCAGCTTGAACGAGCCGTCCGGCAATGGTTGCTCGGTGACTTGATGACCTTTTCGCCGGGCCTCGATTAGGCATTTCTCGACGGCATAGGCCTGGAGAAACTTATCGAGTTCCTGCTGGTTGCCCCAGCGGCCACCAAAATTGTCGAACTGGACCTGGCCGGTGGCCGTGTTGCAGACGACGGCGTACGGCCAGCCGGGCAGTTGCACGGCCAAGCCGGTAGCTTCACCGCTAAAAAGTCTGGCCGTGCCATGGACCGGCTCTTGCAGCCCCAAACGACTACAAGCAGCCCGAATGGCGGCACTGTCGCGAAGCTCTGTTTCGATAAGAACGATGTGACTCATTAGACACTCCTTTCGATTCTAACGATGAACCAATAGGGGCTGGACGGTTTCTTCGGACGCCGTCCAGTCAACTGTGACTTGCCAACCAAGCTCTTGGTAGAAAGCGCGAAGCGTTGTCTCTACGGATATCTTGGCCTGACTAATGTTCTCCGCGGATGCGGCAGAGGTGCCGACTAGCTCCTGCGCTCGGCGCATGACCTCGTCTCGGAGTTTGTCAGCGTCGGCGTTCCACGGTACCCAAGTCGTTCGCCGAACCTCCCAGGTTCGGGTCTTCGTGTGATCAACGCGCGGTTGCAGAATGGTCGGTTGTGGCGATCGAATCACCGCTTGCTTCGTTGCCTCGTCTTTGGCCGTAATCTGAATGCGCCGCATGTCGACGCCAAGTAGGGCGTCTCCTTTGATCAGCCAGGCGCCGCGACATCCCTCGCCCTCGCCCACGAGCACGTCGGCAACGTAGACCCGAGTTGTGGCCAGATGGGCCAGTCTTTCAAGGCGTTCAACGGTTGGGCCTTGAGAAGTAACGGTTGTCGGCTTCTCTGCTGTCCAACGCGAAATGGCGGTTGTGAGCCAAGCGATCGCGATCGCAAGTGGAATCGATAGAAGGAAAAGCAATTTCATGGGTGGTTGTCCTCCTGTTTTAGTTGCTGGGTTTCCGCCGCCTGATTACTAGACGGGGATCGGGTCTCGATGGTGTAGCCCGTGTCTTCGCCCTTCCAACGGATCCTTGGTGTGGAGGGCTTAGTTGGCCGCTCTTCGCACGACGTGCAGAAAAGGCATGCCGCTAGGGCAGCCAGCATTCGGGCTAACGTCGTAAAGAAACTTCGGACTGTCTTTTGCATGGGTTTCTCCAGAACAAGTTGTTATAGGTAAAGGCGCACCTTCGATGAGACTATCGAACAGACCTAGCGCGTTGCGACGCGCGCAAGAGAAACCGCGACGGGAAGAGAACCCGTAGTGCCGTGGCCTAAACCACCCGGTGGTAGCCGAACACGCATCCCCGACACTAGCGGCTTCGCTAAAACGTGCGGCAGCATGTCCACTTTCCGCGCGTGACGTTTTCACGAACCGGCCTAGCCGGCCTTCCTGCGATCGCGGGGACGTGTGCGTCCATCGGGCATGGTTTCGCCGTCGCGAGCAAAGGCCTCTTTAAGCAGCGGCTTAATTCCCCGCTCGCTGTAGCCCAACGCCGACGCGATATCCTTGAATTCGATATCATCCCTGAACATCTGCTTCGCCCTAACGATGATCCGCTCCCGCCGCTCCTTGGCAGTCGGCACCGGCAGCCCGCGCTCGCGGTGCCACCAAGCGAGGGCCTTCCAGACCATCGTATCGGAGGTACCGACCCGCCTCGCAATCTCCAACACCGACAGGTTCGTCGAATCGTCCCAGAGGAGCCTTACTGCTTCGGCGATCGCCTTGTAGTCGGGCGTCTTCTGCTGCTTCCCGGGAAGTGTTGCTCGCCGCTGGCGCCCATCAGGGAGCGTCTCGCCGTGCTTCTCCGCCCAGTACTTCACCAGCATGCTCACCTGGCTGCGGTGCAATCCCAACTGCTCGGCGATATCCTTTCCGAGCAGCCCCTTGTCGTACAACTCTTTGACCTCCTCGCATTTTAGGTCACGCCAGTCCGGTTCCCTGACGTCAATCTCAACCACAACCGTGTGGCCCTGAACCTCAGGAAAACCACAGCGGCTGCCGATGAGATTTAAGACGTTGACTTCAAAGGTCAGTCGTATCCAGCCTTTGCGGGCCGCCTTTTCGCCCTGCTGGCTCGCAACAATCTTGCCGCCCGTCAGGTCCTTGATCAGGCGGTGCAACGCCGCCAATTCAGCTCGATCCTCACTCCGCGCTGCTTCGCGCAGCACGGACTTAACCTGCTGCACGTGGGCCTCGATCTCATCCTCGCTCGGGAGCTGCGACGGTTTTCGGGAGGCCTCCTCGATCTCGGCCAACTCGGTCTGCTTGGCGGCCCGATCCGCCCGCAGCCGCCCCAGCCGCTCCCGGTTCTCCTTTTGGTCCTGTTCGCTGTCGCCCGATGCATCCAGAATGAAGCTGATCTGGCGAGTGTGGTGACCAATTTCCCGTTTCAGCCTCTCGGCTCGACCTTCATCGGGCCGCGTCAAGTTCTGCAAGTATGCCCGGAATGCGTTCGTCGCTTGGTCAACAAGGGGCTGGTCGGCTTGCAGCAGGTCGGCCAGTCGGTCGCAGACGAGTTCAAGCGAAAGACGGCGCGGCAGGTACGAATACAGGCCCGGTTCGGCCTCCTCTCGACAGGCCTTGCAGGACATGTACTTTCCGTACGGGCCATGCACGTGCAAGACGGAGTTGTGCTTCTTGCAGAATACTAGCCCGTTAAGCACGCGTGGCCGGCTCTGCCGGTCGCCATCGGCAGGCGACCGGCCATAGTTTTGCGCGATTTTTTCCAATCGCTCTTGTGCCGCGCACCACAGCGAATCGTCGATGATCCGAAGTGATTCAATCTGGAGGCCGGCCAAGGGTTCTTCGCGCTCTTGTTGGCGAGAGTAACCGGGCTTGTTGACCCAAACCGACTGAAAACGTCCGTACTCCCACCACCCCCTGTAGCGAGGGTTTGCCAGGAGGCGGCGGACAGCCAATCGGGTCCAACGTTTGAGCTGCGTACGCGGGGGCAGGGGAGCGCCGCCGGCGTTCAACCGCTGGACAATTTCGCGGATCGTGCAGTGTTCCCGCACGAACCAATTGAAGACCTTCTTGACCCACTCGGCGGCAGCCACGTCGATAATCAGCTTCTTGGCAGGGCGTCCCAGTCGAGTTAATTGGTCCGGAATCTCCTCGCCGGTGAATCCGAAGGCCACGGTGCCAAACACCCGGCACTGCAACAATAAGCCTTCGTGGGCGCTCTGCACGTGGGCGGCGATCGTCTGGATGACGAATTCGTCCATCAGGGCGTGAATATGCAGGAGCTTCCTCCATTGCTCCTTGTCGTCCGTGTCAATCGGTCCGGACTTGACGAAGACAGCCCGCTTGCCCTTGTCAACGATTTCTTCTTCAACAAAGGCAAGCGTCTGATAAAACTTCCGATAGAGGCGGTTGGTGGTGAATATGACAGCCACCCCCGCCCGGTTACCCGCCAAGGCCTCTTGAAAGTCCTTGAACCCTTGGCGGCGGCTGCTTTTGCCGGTCACGGCCCGATCAGCGAAGATCAGGTCGTCGGGCACCCGGATGCCGTTCTTCTCCGCCCAGTCCTTGCATGCGCGGACTTGGTCTTCGATAGAATGCTGGAAACGGCTCGAATAGCGAGCGTAGATGGCCCCGATCGTCTTGATCGTGAGCTTGCCCTTTGACGGCGAAGCCGTCTTCGATCGTAAAGTCATCGCGGTCCTCCTTGGGGCGATAACAGGGGTTAACGCCTTCAGGAGGGCAGTCTATGGTGGTAAATAGCAGTTGCAGCCATAGCGACGCGCTTAGCGTCGCTTGGCATACAAACCCTTCTCCACGAGCCGCAGCACCGCATTTCCCTCAAAATAAAGGATTCGCGGAAACAGCCCGCGCACCAACCACAAACCCGTGGTTTCGTTCACAAAGGTACAAAGGGAGTCGCCCCGACTGATACAAAACCTTGCATGGCAACGACTTGCATTCGTTGCCATGCAAGTATCGAAACCCAGAAATACCCGCTATACACTGAAGCGCACACTGAATTGCGTGTATAGCTGGCGGAATCTTCCGGGCTTCTCACAGTAGGTTCAATAACCACGTGGGAGGTCCTTCTATGGCTCGCAAGCCGTCTGATAAGCCGTGGCTGCAAGGCGCAACTGGCTGGTGGTGTGCAACCGTCTCTGGAAAGCGGGAGTATCTCGACAAGGACTACACCGCTGCCTGTCGAAAGCTCAAGTCGCTCCGATCCCGCCTCAAGAAGGGTGTCGTCGAACACCGTGACTGGCTGAACGCCACGTTCTCCGAGCTGGCCGACGAATACCTCGACCACATCGAGGCGACGAAGAAGCACAACAGTTACCTGGCCTTTCGCTACGGCATCCTCCGGGCATTGAAGATCCTCGGTTCGGAGTTGCGGGTCTGCGAAATGCGAAAGTACCACATGGCCAAGATCCACCAGGTGTTGGCCAAGGAGGAATACAGCCCGACAACCATCAAGGACACGATCACGACGGTTCGGCAGGTTTTGAACTGGGCGGTCGAAAACGAGTATATCGATAGTAGTCCAGTGCCAAGATACAAGGATACGCCCCGACCGCGACAACGATCCAGGACGTTCACCGAAAGTGAGTTCAAAGCTCTGTTGCATTACGCCGACCGGCCCTTCCGCAGGTTCCTGATTGCCCTGTTGCGGACAGGCTGTCGCCCCGGGGAGTTGCGGTCGTTGATTTGGGAGTGGGTCGATTTGGAGCGGGGACTTTGGATCATTCCCGAGCACAAGACGGTGACGCGAATGAAAACGCCACGGCCGCGAATCATTCCCTTGCCGAGAACAGTCCTCATGATGTGTCGGTGGTTGGCCCGATCGCCGCATTTGCCGATGGACCACGTCTTTCTGAACTCGCGAGGAAATCGGTATACGAAGGACTGCGTCGTCGAAAAGATGAGCCGACTCCGCGACAGGGCGGGTATCGTGGAAAAAGGCGGGGAAAGAGTCGTCTTGTACACGAATCGGCACACGTTCGCGACCGAAACCGTTGGCAAGGTGGAAGATAGCGAACTCAGTGAGTTGATGGGGCAAAACGATCCTCAGATGATTAAGCGGTACGTTCACCTGAGTACGGATCGTCTGAAGGACATTCAGCGACGGGCTCAGCTGAAGCGAGTCTGAGTTCGGGGAAGTGCTTTAGGGCGGACAAGCTGCCGGGCAATCGACGCGGTTTCCGAGGTGCCTCGCCAGACTTGGGTGCTATAGACCACTCCTGTTCCCTCCCTAACACTACAGCAAGCGGGATTTTGACGATTTCGCCATACCGGCCAGCGGCAGGAATCCGAAAAGCACCGGGGACGTGACCGCCTTCAACCAGCCGACGAACTCGATCGACGCTAATGCCCCATCGCCGTGCCAGCTGGCCGGGGCTCAAGGCTTCGCATGAGATTCGGGGGCGGGGCATGTTAGGTAATTAGACAATACGAAGCGTTGACGCGAGGTAGCGGGCACTTTGGCTCGCTACCACTTCGGGTCTACAAGTCGCCTCGCAACGCTACGAAGCGGGTAGCTTATTTGGCAATCGCATACCAGGTAGCGAGCAGAGATAGCACCAGATACAATTAGCCCAGTCGAATACCCCGCCCTAAGGAGAACCACCGTGGCCCGGCAAGACGCGCACGGTAAGTATCAGCACATTCAACGGCTTTTGCGAACTCGAAGGGATTTGGCCGACACCCTCGAACAGGTTGATCGCGGCAGAGTAAGCCTCCCAGCCGTCGTCGCCGAGTCTTTGAGGGAAGTTCTCGATGGCAATAAGGAAGAAACAGGACTGGATGTGCTTGGGAGGCTCCTTGAATCAAAGGCTGATAGCGTCCGTGTTGACGCTGTCTCCGCCTTGCCGATATTAGTCGGTCCACCTGTAACGCAAGGCTTGCGCTGCTGTTTAAGTTTGCTCCCGAGGACTCCGACAAGGCTTCTTAACGGTTTGGCCGACACGCTGTCACAGGTGCGTCTCGGCCTCCTGAATAACCTTGGTCGTTATAGGAAGATTCTTCCCCCAGACGACTTGTTCGCCGCTATCTCCCGCCTACTAGAGGACAGTGATGCGAACGTGGTGCGGTCCGCTCTCGGCGAGCTTCCTTCATTTGGGATCGACCGGTCATCATTGCTGATGACGAGGCTGATCACACTGCTGGAGGATCGGGATACGGATGTACGAACCGGTGCCGCCGAAGTACTGGGATGGCTCGGGGTCGACGCAGTCTCAGCTGTTCCTGCGCTGAGTAGATGCATTGGGACGAGCGAACCAAAGGAATTGCGGTTGACCTCGGCTGGAGCGTTGGTGGCAATTTGCCCGGAAGGTAAAGAATTGCTCGACCAGGGCGAAGAAACGATTGCCACAATCATTGAGGCTCTTCGGGAGCTTGGCGAGACCGGGCGATTCTTACGTCAGCAGTTACAGGAATCGAAGCGACACCCACCTGCAAGTATCGCAGGTAGTAGAGAGTCAGTAAAAAAGCCGCAAAAAGACCCGGGCATCGAAGCGAAGAATATTTTTCGCAAGAGTGGTTCCCAGTGGGAAATTAAGTTTAATGGGGGGCGTCTATTCCCGATGCCAGACCTCTGTGGCCTCTCTTACATACGAGAAATGCTTCGGCGTCCAAACTTAGAAGTGGACCCAAGCTACCTCCGTTCGGCCTTGGCCTTGGACAAACAAGATAGCGACAATTTAGCCAGGAAGAAACGCGGAGAGGCCGATCTGGCGCAGCTCGAGGGAGGAAATGCACCGGCGCATCTCGACAATGCCGGCGAAACTTGTGACGAGGAAAGTCTAAGACAATATGCAAAACGAATACAGTCGATTGATGACAGCAGATTCTGCGCCATATTCGCTCTGGAACGTATAAGGGAAAACCGAAACTCGAAAAATCCAAAGCAAAAAACGACCGAGATGCCGTTCGGAAGGCAACGCTGGAAGCCATTAAAAAAGTAAAGGAACAAGACGAAAGACTGGGCATACACCTTCAAGCCATTCTTTCGCGGGGGGCTCTGCGATACTCCCCCAAGACTCCCGTGGACTGGGAATTGGAATAATAGTGCTACCCCTTCAGTAGCTTGGCGACACGAATCGTAGCCCCGTCATCTATAGGAGTACTTGATAAGGCTTGTGCCCGGCAAAAACACGAGCGTTCTCGCCCATATTCGGGCGAACCCTTGCCCCATGAGGTACCTTGCCGGGCCGCCTCATGGGGCTTTTTGTTTTGGCAAGGAGAGTAGAGCGTATCTGATGAATCATGAGCCACCCATTCTCCTGATTCATCTACGAACGTGGAACAGCTGTTGTGGACGCAAAAAATGAAAGCCGCACTGTCAAATGATCCTATCAGGTTAATCTACAAACAGATCGCACAACTTGTAGAAGCAGCGGAACGCGGAAACGCGGAGGCCAGGCACAAAGCCGCTGCGTTAATTCACGAGGTGCTGGAGGACAACGGAGCAAAATACGGCCGTAATGCGGCTCGTACACTTGCTAACTCCATGGGCATCAGTAAGTCCAAACTCTACGAGTATGCCGGCGTCTACAACGCATGGCCTAACGGCGAGTCCTTTTCCCAAATGCTACGCAAGCGAAATAAGGCCGGGCGATGTCTGACTTGGTCTCATCTTGTCTTGATTGCGTCGGTCCAAAGTGTAAGTCAACGAGACGAGCTAGCCGCAACGGTCTTGGAAAAGGACTGGAGCGTTCGCGACCTTCGAAGCAATTTACAGAATGCAAAAAGACCAGAGATGGACGCGGGCACGGAGCGGACGACGAGCACGACATTTGGTCAGTTGGCGAAAAAGTTCCTTGTCCAGGTGATAGCCCTCGCGAGCAACGCCAGGGTCTTCAGCGAGAGCTTTCTGGAAGCTGTACGCGAAGCCGATATGGCTGATCTCAGCGATGACCTTTTCGACCAGGTGAAAGATGCTCGTAAGCAGTTGACCGATTGCTTAACAGAACTTGACCGCTGCACGAAGGAGGCCGAGAAGCGGCGGCGGCATATAGCGGAAGAGCAGGACCAGTGGAATGAGCCTGCTCAGCGGGATGATCGCCGGACAGCGAAAAAGCTGGCCCTGGCAGTCCAATAAGGAAGTTCAGCACGCGGTGGCCCGGTGATGGCAGTGATTTTCCAGGCGCCTGGAAATCCTCCTAGCCGGGCCATCGTGCTTTGTGGAGACAGTTACCAATGTCAGAGACAACACCCATTTCATGGGCTGACTCGACGTGCAATCCAACCATGGGCTGCACAGGGTGCGAATTGTGGAACGAGGACCGCAAGACCTGCTACGCGGGATCTCAGCACGTCAAGTACGGGCAGGCCCGCCAGGGTTACTCCCCTACGTTCGAAAAAATCACGTTTTGGCCAGGCCGTGTCGAATCGACTGCAAAACTGCCGGACCTTAGAGGGTTCCGCCGCCACGAGAAACCGTGGTTAGATGGTTCGCGACGTCTCATCTTTCTGAGCGACATGGGGGACTCGCTCTGTTCGCCAGTGCCGTTCGAATGGCTGCGAGGAGGGCAACCGACGGGACGAACAGCAACCACCAGTTCAGTTCCTCGCCTTCCTGCTTGAAGCAGGTGTTACAAATCAATACTGTGTCGCGAGCAGCGGCTTGGAATGCCAACGCCTGCTGGACCACACTCATCCCGTAATCTTGGAGGAAGTGGGGCACCGACGGCACCAGCGGTTGATCGATCAGCCGCGTCAGGGCATTCACGTAAGCGCAGCCGAGAATATTCCCGGTTTCGGCAAGCGCGGATTTTTCCATTTCGTTCCAGTCGGGACCGGGGTTGATTTCAGTTTGCAGTAACGAGGCGGCAAGTCGGCGGCCGTCCAACTCATTGAAAGTCAGCACCATGGAGCCACCGAGTTCGCCTTCGAGGCTCAACACGACCATTGTCAGGAGTTCTTCCCCGATGTGCAAGTCTTTGCAGGCATCCTCGAGGGGCAGGTCGTACACATCGTCCAATTGCAGGCTGATGACGCTATCGGTCCACCGGCACATCACAGTGGAGGCGTCATGGGTTGAGGAGGCGAAAAGCTCCCGCAAGAGGAGCAGTTTCGCGGTTTCTAAGCTGTTGGTATGCGTCATGAAATGTTCTCCGGTATGCCCGCCATGGCAATACGAGGGTGGTATGACATATCGATCAGCGTTGTCGGATCGACGATTAGGGAATCACGGCTGTCTCCGAGGATGCTTGCCCCGGCGAGGCCAGAAACATTGCGATAGCTGTCCGCGATGGGCTTGATTATGACGTCTTCTTCACCGACAACTTCAGTCACGGCCAGGCTGAGTCGGTGATTGTCCTCGCTAATAGTGACCATCCTGGTCAAGCCGCCTCGTCCGCATTGGTTTGCTTGCGAATCGTGTGCGGTGACCACGTCGTCGCAGTTCAATGCGAGAATCATCGCCGAGTCGTCGACTACCGGCATCGTGATATCGTCCGGCGTCATGCTTCACACTGTTCGCAACAGGCGTGATGCGATTCTCGTCCGATCACACATCGGCGACTGCGTCCTTCATGACCTTCATCTCTTCACCGCCGAAGATCTTGTCGATGTCGAGGAGGATCAGCAGTTGGTTGTCGAGCTTGACCAGGCCGCTGAGATAATCGCGGCCGAGTCCGGCGACGGTGGGCGGCGGCGGGGAAATCTGCTCTTGCTTCACGCGCAGCACTTCGCTGACCGCGTCGACCACGATGCCAATCGTCTTGCCGCACGCCTGGAGAACCATAATGCGGTTGTCGTCAGAGACTTCTCCCGGCGGCAGACCGAAGCGGGCCCGCAGGTCGATGACGGGAATCACCGTGCTGCGAAGGTTGATCAGACCGCGGAGAAATGCCGGGGCCTCGGGAACGTGGGTGATGTCGGTGATCAGGATGATCTCACGGACTTTCGTGATTTCGATCCCGTACAATTCCTTGGCCAGGTTGAAGCTGACCAATTGCAGGGTGCCATGCACTTCGGTGAACGTGTTCTTCACACCACGCGTTTGGGAAGTGTTGGTGGCCATCGGTTCCATCGTGGCGGTTGCCATCATAGACTCCTTGATTGGAACGATTGGGTATGGAAAAGACGGGGCGACAGTGGTGAACTATCGCCCCGTCATACTTAGTTGACTACGCGACACTCGTCACTACTCCATGGTAGGTGTTCTTGCCGGATCCGACGCGGAACTGGCTGACCAACTCGCTCAGGGAGGCCGCTTGGGCCCCGAGTTCCTGGCTGCTGGAGGCCATTTGCTCGCTGCCGGCGGCAGCTTGCTCGGTCACGGCCGATACGCCTTGAATGGCCTTGGACACTTCCTCGGCGTTCGCGGCCTGCTGCACGGTGGCCGTGGCGATCTCGCTGATCTTCGCGGCCGTCTCTTCGGCGGCCTTGATGATCTGCTTCAGCGATTCGCCGGTTTGGGCGCTGAGTTGGGCGCCTTCCTCGACCCGCTGCGTCGACTCCTTGATCAGCGAGGAAATCTCCCGAGCGGCCTGGTTCGAACGCTCGGCCAGCTTGCGGACCTCATCGGCCACCACGGCGAACCCCATGCCGTGCTCTCCGGCGCGGGCCGCTTCGATCGCCGCGTTCAGGGCCAGAAGATTCGTCTGGCTGGCGATTTCCGAAATCACCTGGATGATTTCGCTGATCTGCTGCGAGCTGGTGCGGATCTGTTCCATCGATTCGATGGACTTCTGAACGGCCTTGCCGCCGTCGTCGGCCAACTGGCTGGCCGTCGCCGCGACCTTGGCCGACTCAGTGGCGTTTTCCTTGACCGCGCTTACGGAGCGAGCGAGCTCCTCGGTCGAGGCAGTCATTTCCTGAACGCTGGCGCTTTGGGTTTGCGCGCCTTGGGCCAGCGTCTGAGCGCTTTCGGCGATGGTCCGCGACCCTTCGGCGAACTGTCCAGCGTTTTCATTGATCTGCTGGATAGCCGACCGAATATTGCCAATCACCAGATTGACGTTGTCGCTGAGCGTGCCATAGGCGCCCGGGTACTCCTTGGTGACCGAGGCGCTGAAGTCCTTTTCGGCCATCCGTTGCAGGGCTTCGCTGATGTCTTCCAAGGGCACGGCAAAGCCCTTCAGCGTGTTGTTCATGCCGCGGATGATTTGCCGCCAGGCTCCGGCGTAGCGGTCTTCGTTGGCCCGCACATCCAGTTTGCCTTGCTCGGCAGCGGTCGACAAGGTGATCGCTTCCGACGAGACGTCCTTGAGGTTGGTGCGGACGGTTTCGATGGTGTTGTTGATGAAGGCCTTCTTGCCGGGGAACTTCTCCAACTCGGCGTCGAAATTGCCCTTGCCGAACTCGGCGACGCAGGCCATGGCCTTCTTCTTGACGTTGATGTGGCCGTTGACCATCTCGTTGATGCCCTGGGCCATCTTGCGATAGGTGCCCTGGAACTTTTCCACGGGGATCATCACGTCGATATCGCCCTTGTTGTGCTCGTCGGACATGTGATTCATCTCGGCCGACAAGCCATTCAGCGCGTCGATGCACTGGTTCAGGTTGTTCTTGATCTCATTGAAGTCACCGTTGTAGTCGTCGGTAATCTTGGCGGGTATATCGCCCTTCGAGATCCGATCGACGTACTCGGCGGCGACGTTCAACGGGTTGATCACGGCGTTCAGGGTGTCGTTGACGCCCTCGACAATCTTGCGGAAGTCGCCCTGGTGCTTGCTGGCGTCGGCGCGGGTGGCCAGCCGGCCCTCGACCGCCGCCTTCGACAGGGTGTTGGCGTCGAGCACCAATGCATTGACGGCGTCGATGCAAACATTGAGGTTGTTCTTGATCTCGTTGAAATCACCGTTGTACTTGTCAGTGATCTTGGCGGGTATATCGCCCTTCGAGATCCGATCGACGTACTCGGCGGCTACATTTAGCGGTCCGATTACGGCATCGAGCGTGCTGTTGACGCCCTCGACGATGGGGCGGAACTCATCGCTGACCAGGTCGGGGTTGCCGCGAGTTTGCAGCTTGCCTTCCACCGCAGCGGTGGTTAGACGCTTGGCTTCGCCAATCAGTGCGTTGAGCACCTTGCTGATGCTGCTGGACAGGAAATAGGCGAGCAGTAGCACGGCGACCGTGCCGACCAGCAATGTGCCGACGATCAGGCTCTTCGACGAAGTGACGATGCCGAGCACCGAGGTGCCAGCAAAATCCGAGGCCATCCAGGCGTTGTTTTCGGCGGTCTGAGCCGTCGTCAAGACCGTCTCGCCGCCCTTCTTCATTTGCGGCAGAATGACGTCTTCGAGCTTCTTGTCGTTGTCGGCCCAAGCGGTGACGTTCGCCATGTAATCCCGGGTGGCGACGTCCGCCCGATCGATCCGCTGACGATCGTCGGCGGAAATCGAGACCTTGCGCAGATCGTCATAGAGCTTGGTGAGCTTGGCAATGCCATCATTGATCTTCTTCCACTCCATCGCGTCGGACTTCGCCATGTACTTCTGGGTGGCCAGGCGGGTGGTGGGAGCGGTCTCGGCAATGTCGGCCACAATGAAGACCGACTCGGCAACCTTGTCGATCTCGGCTTCCTTGGCCTTCAGGTAGTCCGAAGCCGTCTTGGCGACCATGTCGCCGGCGGCCGAGTTCTGCTTGTCCAACTCGGCCAACACGGTGGCGTTCTCGTTGCGCTTGGCAGCGTCGAAATACTTACGCGAGGTGTCCAGATAGTCCTGGCTGGCCTTCCGCGCGGTGGCGATCTGCTGACGCTCCTCGACGCTGGGGTTCATCCGCTCAAGTTGATCATAATAGCCCTGCAGGCTTAGCACATTCTTCGTCATCACATCGAGCCACTTGTCGTCCTTCTCGATCTTCAGCTTCTGGCGGGCCCAGCGGGTCTGCCAAGCGATGGTCTCGACCTTGTTGACAATACTCAACTCGTTCTTGCCTTCGAGGTACTCGGCCTTCTTGGCAGCCAGATAGGCCTCGGCCTCGCCCTGGACCAACAGGCCCTTCTCGACCATCACTTTGAGGGCTGCATCACGGGACTTGATGGCGTTGACGCCCTCGTCATAGAGTTTGCCGTATTGCGCGGCCAACGTGCGGACGTCCTTCGACTGCTTGGCCAGTTCGCTGTCGTTGAACTGCTCGGCAATCCTGTCGACCAGGTTGAGGCTCGCGTTGAGGTCGTTGAGATGCTTCATGGCCTCGTCGCGGATTTCGTTCTTGTTGTTGAGCAGATAGTTCTTCTCATCGAGAATGGTCTCGAAGGCAGCGCGCTCCACCCCCGTCGAGTTCTTGACGGCGGCTAGGCTATGGTCGGTCAAGGCTGACACGTTGCTCTGGACACGGCCGAACATCACGTAGCCGGTCACGCCCAGGCTGATCAGGATCAGCAACATAATGCCGAATCCTACCGTCAATTTTGTACTGGTCTTCAAGTTACCCAACATCGTGCACTCCTCTGGATTGTGTTAAAGGGACCGCGGGAAGATGCCAGGCGAGCCTGGCGCGACATTGTGGACAAATGCATCACCACCCCGAATAGTAAACCTCCTGTTTCGGAACATGATGAGGCAACGGTTTGCCCACAGGCAGATGAGTACAGGGCGACGAACCCAAATCCCAACGGAAATCGCTCGCCACTGAGGACTCAATCTTCTGATACACTTCTGCGTTGAGAACAACCTGCTGGAACAGGTGTCGCAACGGCTCAGGGACTTTTTGCGTATGTTCCGTGGCCAGCAGCCCTCCGGACCGCAACGCGGCATGGAACATCCGCAACACTTGACGTCGCTCTGTTTCGTTGAAATGGAGCAAGACGTTCTTGCAAACAATCAGACTGAAGTCTTCGCGAATTGGCACCAGCGACAGCAAGTCGTGGTGCACGAAAGACACCTTCTTTCGAATTTCTTCAACCACCCGAACGTATCCGGGCTGATCGGCCACCTGGAAATACTTGTAGCGAATCGTGTAGGGAATACGTTTGACCTCTTGCTCAGTAAAGATGCCCGAGGCGATTTGCGGGCCGAATTGGGTATCGATATCGGAGGCGTGGATCCGCACGTTACGGAAAACGTAGTCCGACATTTTCTCCCGGAGGAGCATGGCCAGTGTGAAGGGTTCCGGGCCATGGGCGCATCCGGCGTCCCAGATACGGATGAACGCCTGCCCCCGCAAAGTTGGCAAAGCCTGCTCAATCAGCAACTCCAGAGTCTGCGCATCACGGAAGAAGATGGTGAAAGCCATGGTCCGGCCTGAACGGAATGCGCTGGCAGAAACAGGGGCTTCTTGCCGACGGTGGTAGGTAGGCAGGGGGGTGGTAAACTCGAAGTTGTACGTAACTCTACGGTACGGTTTTGGCAGGACAGGTTGGCTGGGAAGCAAATTCCGCGAGGGCTGCTCCGGCTAGCTTCGGTTGCGCGAATTGTAGCGATCAGCGGGCGGGGGTGGCCGCCTCCGTCAGCAGCGGTTGGAGGATGACCGTGGCCGCCTGCAATACCGCCGCGGTTCGTGAACTTTAGCAAGGGAAGCCACCGAAACCGACGTCGCGAACAGGGCGATATTCACCGACGAGGCAGAACAAGATCTGAGTTCCACGGGACCAGAGGCCCAGTTCCCTCCCCCAATCCCCCGGCCCTTCCCTCTTGTGTGTGCCGGGCAGAACGGCCACGCTCAACGTACCGTCACAGCGAACGATTCTGAACAAAGAAATCTAATTCGACTCTGGCGGTTGAATGCACAGCGGCCTCAGGAAGGCCTACATTCTGGCAAGAATGAAGTCTGGTAAAGGCCCGAACACCCATGCGAACATCGTCGTGTGACGCAAGCGTGCTTCGCCTTCCTCTCGATGGCCCGATAAATTTGCCTCGCCGCCTTGTGCGGCGAGGCCACCCAGAACAGCCCCTCCCCCTTCGCCATCGCCGTATCCACAAATCCCGGCCGGATATCGGTCACCACAATCGGCAGCCCCGCGTTCATTGCCCGGAATCGAAGTCCTTCCAGGTAATTCGATACAAATGCCTTCGATGCACTTGTAGGCCGGGGCGTGACGACTGCCACGTAACGCCACTATCGAGGAGATACCAACGAGGTGTCCTGCCCGCACCTGCTCGAAATGCCGAAAGGCAGTACTTGCCAAGGTGGCGAACCCTGCCACGTTCACGTCAATGGCCGCTTTCTCCGCGGACCAGTTCAGGACGGGTTGAGGAAGCCGACCCCGCACTAATGACGACCAGTTCCACGCCGCCCATCTGCTCGATGAGCCCCGCGGACAAGTCCATCGCCTTGTCGTGGTCCGCAACATCTATCTGTTGAGTCAGCACCGGAGTAGAAAGACTTTCCTTGAGTTCTTTCAGCAAGTGTGGCCGTCTGCCAATGAGCCCCAGGCTATAGCCATCTTGGGCGAGAACCACCGCCCGTTCCCTCCCGATGCCTGACGTAGCCCCGACAACGATTGCTCGTTTCATGCCTCTGTTCCCAATGTATAGCCGAGCTTGACGAGCTTGGCTCGTTCCGCCGGACTGACTTCAATCCGCTTCGGCAGCTTGCTCCGTAGAATCCGATTCTCCGTCTTGAGGTACTCGATGTACAGGACCAAGTCCTTCTCGGTAGCGCGGGCGATGAGCAGCAGGAGTGGATGGACGAGCCGCTTCATGTCGGTATACTGCGAATGTGCCTGGAGAATGGAGGTGGCATATGTTTGGGACCACGCTACGCCGTCCAGGAACTCTAGCTGATGCCCAAGCGAAAGGCGCGACTACCACTCAACTACCACCTAAGGTTGCAACACGGCGAAAGCAGCCGCCTGCCCTCCAGAGCTTCTTGCTTCGCCGCTGACGGCCTCGGTGGGAAAAGGGATCTTTCTGCCCGGCTGATTGAGGAACGCGGGAGACGGCTTCTTGCGAGCTCTACGCGGTTCACGGCAGAAGAAGTGGCCGGGACGGTAAGCATAAACGCCTTCCGGGCGGGGCAGGAGCCCGGCACGTCCCGGCCAGCCATTATTGTAACAATTCACTTCCCAACTGTCGACTAGGCCACGGGGCCGACACCCAGGCAGCCATGGGAACAAACTGCAGTACCGTTTTGCGGCCATCTCCACCGTGAGAATACCGCTATTTCCCGAGAATCATTGATAGGAAATGAAACGGTTTGCAATAGGCATGCGGAGGGGTAAAACAGCCGCAAACCTCGGGTAAAAGCACCTTTCTTGCTATTCGCCGCGATTATTTCGGGACCAAGAGGGATTGGGGTCGGCCCAAGGCGATGTTTCTGGAGCAGGTCGACGTTGATGGCACGGTGACGCCGAGGTTTCAGTTTATCGGGATGCCATAAGGCCATCGGCAAGCGGGCATATTCGCGGCAATCGATGCTTCAGCTAGTCGGACGAAGGTGAGCGGTCGCGCAGCTTAGTCGGGGACAGACGCTTCGGCTGGCACAGCCGTCGGGCGGTATTGCGTTCGAGAGCCTGGAAGAGCGTTTCGGGGGCGATCGGCTTGGTGATGTAATCGTCCATGCCCGCTTCCAGGCATTTCTCGTGGAAGCCTTTTACGGCATGAGCCGTCATTGCGATGATGGGAGTTCGCCGATTCAGGGTTGGCTCCATGAGGCGGATGGCGGCAGTGGCTTCCAAGCCATCCATGTCTGGCATTTCCAAGTCCATCAGCACCACGTCGAAGGCCTGGTGTTCGACGGCCGACACCGCCTCGATGCCGTTGTTGGCTACTTCTACGCGATGCCCCTGCATCTCGAGCAGTCCGACGGCTACCTCTTGATTGACAAGTCCGTCTTCTGCGAGGAGGATGTGCAGGGAACGGGCTTGCTTGTTTCGCGCAGGTAGTGGGGTTGGTTGCGCCAATTGCCCGCCCAATGCCGTATTGATCGCGTGCAATAGATCGGAATCCTTAACGGGCTTGCTGACAAAATGGAGCGACGGCAACAGGCGGTAGCGGTCGGGGATGGAAAGTTGCCCCGTGGGTACCAGGGCAATTGTGGGCAGTGTGCTGACCGCGGTGTCGCCGAGTAGTTCGTCGAGCGAGGACCAATTCAGTTTTTCGACTTCGCCGAGATCAAGGACAACGATCCCGACTGGCGAGCCCGAGGCCGCTGCCTGTGCTACGGTTTGGCGGGCAATCTCGACATCCTCGCAAGGTAGCACGTCGCGGGCGTGTCTGGCAAGAAGGGCAGTATAGCCAGAGCGCCGTTTGGGATGGGCGTCAATGACCACGATGCGCGGGCAGTCACGATTGGAGTCGGTGTCTGACGAGAAGGCATCAGATATGACGGCGAAGTGGGCTGTGAACTGGAAGGAGCTTCCGCGGCCCTCGGCACTGTCGACCCAGATTCGTCCGCGCATCAGGTTGACCAACTGCGCGGAAATCGCCAGTCCGAGGCCTGTGCCGCCAAACCGTCGGGTGGTGGAGCTATCGACCTGACTGAAGGATTGGAAGAGGCGTGATTGTTTATCAGCAGGAATACCGATGCCGGTGTCGGTCACCGCGAAATGAAGTTGTACGCCGTCCGCCGTTGACGGATTCGCAAGGGTAACATCGACGATTACCTCGCCAACACTGGTGAATTTCACGGCATTCCCGAGGAGATTGACGAGGATCTGTCGCAATCGCCCCGGGTCGCCTTGCAGCATCCGCGGCACAGCCGGATCGACTCGCCAAATCAGCTCAAGTCCCTTACTTACTGCGCGGAGGGCGAGCAATTGAAGCGAGTCGCCGACGATGTCGCGAAGATCGAAGGGGATTTGCTCCAACTCCATCTTGCCGGCTTCGATTTTGGAGAAGTCGAGGATGTCGTTGATCAAGCGAAGCAGACAATCGGCGGACTGTTTGAGCGTCTGCAGGTGACGTCGCTGTTCGTCCGTCGGCGAGGAAGCGAGAACGAGTTCCGCCATGCCGAGGATCCCGTTCATTGGCGTGCGGATTTCGTGGCTCATCATTGCCAGGAATTCGCTCTTCGCGCTGTTTGCTTTCTCCGCTGCTTCTTTGGCCACCTCGAGTTGTTCCTTGGCATTGCGGAGCTTGATGGTTAGCTGCTCCAACTCGCGATTGGAGATCGCCAATTCTTCAGCACGGGATTCGGCGGCGGCGGTTCGCTCTGCCACGCGTTGTTCCAACGTTTCGTTGAGTTGCTGCAACTGGCGGAAGCCTTCTGCGTTTTCCAGCGCGGCCCCGGCGAGGGTCGCGATGAAGTCGGCGAGACGTTCCTCATCGGCGCCGAACAGGCCCTGGACTTGACCATGGGCGGCGTAGAGGCAGGCAACGGGCCGGCCGCGCACGAGAATTGGCGTGCAGAGCGCCGAGCGTTCGCCGCTTGACGCCAAGTCGGCGTCGCCTGGAGTAGAGGTCGCAAGGGTAATGGTTCGGCCCGCTTCCAACGCGGCTTGGACGCCGGCGATGGAGAAGGGGCCCTCGTCCGCGGGTGAGATCGGACGGACGACTTGTTTGTCGATGTCGTTCAGGATTTCGAGCACAAGGCACCGCTCGGCCCGCAACATCCGCTGGGCGGCCGAGCGAGCCGCCTGGATGACGTCTTCCCGGGAAAGGGCGGAGGCGATTTTGCGGCCATTCACCAAGACGGTATCAAATCGATCGGTCAGCGAGAGGGTGGCGGGTGCCGACGAGTTCTGCGGACCGAGCATCTCTTGAGGAATGGCCAGTTCCTGCAGCAGTGCCTCGGCCTGGCGCAATTGGACGTCAGCTCCTGCCCAGCCCAATTCTCGGCCGAGTCGGCCGCGCACCAACAAGGTCTGGGCATATTCGTAGCGAGCATGCTGACGTTCGGCCACCATCAGGCTTTCATCGAGCAGACGGCGCACGCGGCCGCATTTGCCCCGCATGGAACGAATCAGTGCCAGCTCTCGCAAAGCGTGCGGACGGTCATTTTGCAGTCGACGGGAGACTCGTACCGCTCGGCGGGCAATGCGCTCGGCACGTTTCAGCAAGCGATTCTTGGCCTCCGGAACGATTTGGTTGTCGATCTCCGTTTGGCAACGCAGTGCTGTGGCCAGCCAGGGCAGGGCGGGGGACAAGTAGGCGTTGGGCAAGCCGAGGCTGTTGGCAATCGCGACGGCTTGTTCAAAGGCTTCGGCGGCCTTTCCGTATTGTTTTGCCCCCATCCACTGTACGCCTTGAGCAAGCAGCACTTGGGCTTTGCCTTGGGCATCGGGGCGATGGCGATTGACTTCCTGCTGGAGGATCGCTTCAGGGACACGGCCGTTCGTGGCCAAGCCCCAAACGTCGAGGCTGATCCCGGAGGCTTGGGCTTCGCCCAGCGTCAGCCCCGACTGATGCATGCGTTGGGCTTCCTGCATAGCCTCGGGGAGGCGGCCGAGACGGTAGAGCGATGCGGCGATCTGGTATCGGGCGATGTGGACCTCCCAATAATCGCCGGTGCGTTCCAGCAATCGCACCGCTTCGCGACATTTTTCGATGCAGTCCTCGAAGCGAGAAGCCGCATAGAAGGCACAGCCATGGAAACTGAGTGATTGCCCTTGGCCCCAGGTGTCGCCCAGGGCCCGTCGAATTGCCAACGACTGTTCGGCATACTTGTAGCTGCGCCGAAAGAGGCCAAAAAGTGTCATGCCGAGGACATGTTCGGAGTAGAACTGCGCCAATTCGAGCGTGGGCGCGTAACGCTCGGCGTAGTTCATGCCGTGAAGGTGGACCAAGAAGGTGGGAATCTTTCCTTGCGTGAACCAGTAAGCATAGCCAAGGCGTGTATGGAGCCGCAACTTCAAAAGGTCGAGTTCGGATGCTTCACGGCATCTGGTCCGAGTGAGGAAACGCGGCGTCAGGGTGTGCAGCAATTGCACTCCGGCCTCGTACAAGACACGTAGGTGCCCAAGGGGCCAGCGCGGCGGATAGTGGCAGCCTAGCACCCGAAGGGCTTGCTCAAAGGTTTCGGTGGCAGCGGCCATTTCGCCTTGCTTGAAGTCTAGTTCTCCCAATTGTCCTTGAACTTCGGCAATGGCGTCGTTTCCCTCGGCGACGATCGCCGCAGCACGAAGGGAGGCTCTGGCAGCGTCGTAGCGCCCGCGGAGCATCTGGACTTCACCGAGCCCTTGGAGAATCCGGTAGCGGGTGGCCTGATCGACGAGGAAATCCGATCGACGAGCGATCAAGTATTGTTGCTCGGCGCTTTCCAGGGCATGCTGCGCCCGCGATTGTTCCGCGGCGGCCAAGGCATATTTTAGGGCATTGGCCGCATCGCCGCCGGCGTCGTAGTGATAAGCGAGGTCAAAGATGTTGCTGGGCGTTTCCTGCTCCAGCAGTCGGGCAATACTGTAGTGCAGATGACGGCGCCGTTCCGGGGTGAGTTGCGACAGCACTGCCTCGCGTATCTTGTCGTGGACGAAGGCATATTTTCCCGTTTCGACCTGGTGCCATACCAGTTGTCGGGCGCGGGCCTTTTCAAGGTCCGCGACGGCTTTGCTTTCGGACAGATTGAGGAGTCGGGCGACCAAGCGCAAGTCGAATTCTTTCCCGATCACTGCGCCGGCTGCCATTAATTCGATGGTTTCCTTGGGCAACAGTTCCAGGCGGCGGGTGAGAAACCCGGCGGCATGGGCTGAGGAGTGGAGGTCGGCAAGGGTTGACGGATCGAGTAGCCAGCCCGACGCGCTGGCTACCAGTCCCCCGGATTCCACCATGCCGCGGAGCACGGCGGAGGCCATGAACGGGCTCCCTTCACACAAGCGGCCGATAATGGCGAGCACCTCGGAGGGGAGGGGGCCGGCCATTGATTCGAGCAACTGCTGTTGCTCTTCGCGGCCAAACCGCTTTAGCTGCAAACTTGAGGTTGGCTGCAGCTTGCGAAGCGGGTGATCTTCGCCGACCTCTTCGGAGCGAAACGCCAGGATCGCCAGGATCGCCGAGGTTCGTGAACCCTGCTGTTGACTGCGCCAATGGCGAACGACCTTTAAGGTGAGTTCGTCAGCCCATTGGCAATCGTCGAGCATCAGCAGGACCGGGCGTTTCCATGCACCAAGCAAGTTCAGCAGTGCAGCGACGGCCTGGACGGACCGTGTTTCGGCAAAGGCGGCAGGGCCAGAGACGCGCGAGGTTTTCCAGCCCAACCCTTCGGCCAACTGGGGCAGGGCATCAGCAATGGCGTCGGCTTGGTCCCCAAGTCCTTCGTAGAGTTGTCTGGCAAAGTCGGGATTGGAGCGGCTTTCGGCGATCAGTTCCGCCACGACGCCGCCGAAGAGGCGGTAGGGCTGTTGGCCCACCTGCTGCAAGCCTTGGCCGCGCAGCACCCACATCCCATTCTGGACGGCGCGGGCGGCAATTTCGCCGAGCAAGCGCGATTTGCCACCGCCGGATTCTGCTTCGAGAATGATGAGTTGTGCGGCGCCCGCGGCCGCTACTGCCATACTTTGCTCGATCTGCTTTAACTCGCGCTGCCGCCCCACGAAGGCGGGTTCTGTCAGGACGCGTCGCCGGTCTTGGCATCCAACGACATGGGAGGGCTCCTCAATCCCCCTCGCCAGTGCGTTGATGATTGCATTCAGGTCGGCCAGCACCGCAGCGGCTGTTTGGTAACGATCGCGGGGGTCTTTGTGCAGCAGTCGCTGCACCAATTCGTCGACCACTCGCGGCGCATGGATGCCGAGTTCGCGGAGTCGGGGAACAGGGAGCGTCATGTGCTGCAAGAGCAGGTCGCCGACGCTTGTCGCGGTGTAGGGGGGGCGCCCGCAAAGGCATTCAAACAGCACGATTCCTGCCGAATACAAATCGGAGGCGCCGGTGACTTCGCAATGGAGCGAACCGGCCTGTTCGGGTGAGCGATAGGTAGCGGCTTCGAGCAGTTCGTCACTGGAAAGGCTATCCGGCGGCAGAAGACTGGTAACACCGAAGTGAATCAGCGTGGCAGATTGGATGGAGTCGCTGCCCGTTAAGATGATATTCTTCGGACGAACGTCCTGATGGAGGATGTCGCGTTCGTGCAGACTGGCCAAAGCGGCAAACAGATTCTTGGCGACGACAAGCGTATCAGCGAGCGTCAACGGGCCGCGAGACAACCGGTCGTAGAGATTCATGCCGTTGATGTACGGGCGAACGACGTACAACGTGCGGTCGTTGTGCTGCACATCACAAAGGCCACTCAGCGCGGGACACTGTAGTTCTTGAACGGTGTTGGTTTCTTTGACCAACTGCGGGATCGCCCCCGTCGGCCAATCCTGCGACTGCCAGCAGCCGACGACAACCTGGGCGCCGCTGGTGACATCGGTTGCCAGCATATGTTTTGCGCCACGTTCCGATTTTAGAGGCCTCAGAAGTCGGTAACGGTTATGGAGAAGCTCGTTCTCGGGCGAGACAAAGAGCGGAGCTTCGTCGGCACGTGAGCTGGTATCGGTCAGGCCGTTATTCATTGTGCCATCGCTAGTGCGGTTCGGTGCCGCGCAGTCGCCGTTCTCGTCCGCGTCGCGCGGCGATTCCTCAGGAACGGAGATATGCGACGGAAGTCGTTGCCGGACGACCAGTTGTCGTTTCCGGAGCAGTCTATCGCCTGCCAGAAAAGCTTAGCTTTTTGTCCCTATGCAATGGAGATGCAGGCGGGCAAGAGAGAGTGCCCAAGCAGAAAGCTCAAGCCAAGTCGACTGAGCTTGAGCCCTGCAGCCGCTGGGACCGGAATAACAGGTAGAACCGCTACCGGCGACTCGTGGCCGGAGCAACGGATGCGGAAATAGTGCGAGGTCTTCGGAGCCGACTGGGGCTATCGACACGGCGCAACGACTCGCTGGACTTCATGGCCAGAGCGAGCGAAATCAACTGCATTGGCTCGTGGTCGCAGAGCGAGATTTGCCAGCCGGCCCGTTCGATCTCCGCCTCCAGTTCCTCCATGCTGCGCAGCCGCATGGTCCATCGCAGGCCGCGTTCGACGAATCTGACCCGATCGTGATAGTCGGTCTGGCTGATGATGAGACTGCCGCCGGGATGCGCGCAGTCATGAATAGCGCGCAGCAACCGGTGCAGGATTTCATTGCCGGGCACGCCCATGTCAAGATACTCGGTAATGCCGTGGCAAACGGCAACGCTGACACCCTCGAAGGGAGTGGCGAACTTGCTCGTCGCTTCCTTGACGACCGCCTGCAAGTCGCGTTTTTCCGAGGCGTCGCCGATGAAAACCATCCCCTTGCCCTCGAGGCCGTGCCGCTGCATGACCGTCGGATTGTCGGCCACCGCCTTCTCATCTTTGTCGACCACGCAATAGAAGACGTTTGGGCGTCCGCAACGGGCGATCGCTTCGACCTCCAATGTGCCATCCCCGCCACCGATGGCCAGCACCAGTTGCGGCTTGTCGGCGGGGGCAGCGAGGAGGCATCGTGCGAGCATCGCTTGGGCGATCTTGCGGCGGTTTCGCGCAGCCTTGGCGGCCGGTGACTCCATCAGAAGCTGATTGAGGAGATCGCCCCGCGCATGCGGCTTCTCGTACTCGTACATCGCGTGGAACACGCGATACGAGCCGCCTTCAAAGTCGACGCAGACACGGCGGGCAAGTTCTCCCCGGCTTCGCGCAAACAGCCGGGTGGCGGCATGCGGAAAAGTGTTTAACAGCGTGCCGACGAGATGCCGGTTGAGCTTGTCGCGGACCCAGGAATCGCTCTCCAGCGGCCGATCAAAACGAAACTGGTTATTCCAAAACTGAAGCAGTGACTTCATTGTTCTCGGTTCTCATGGGTGGTGCGCCAGCAACGGTTGATTTCCGTGAGAGAGTCTGTTCGCTTTCCTCACACACGTCGGCCATGACTTCGATCAAAGGTTCGCGGCCAGGACCGCGGCCGAAATGATCGATATCGTAATAGTGTGGGACAGCGTGAGGAATCAGTTCCCGCACCCTGTTTTCATAGATCTCCCGGCCTTCATCCGTGTGCAAATGCATCATGTCGTCGCGGACACCGAGGAACAGATGGCAGGGAATGCGGGCGGGAACGGATACGCGGTGGAAGTAGCGGGCGGTCAGAAACTGGTAGAGGGTGCTTTCCAGGTCCGTACGGTCATAAGCAAGGTCCTCGAATGACTCGGGGGTAATGCGAAGTTCGGGAAACATTTGCATGAGATACTCGTACAGAGCCATCCGGCACGGTTTGCTCCGCCAATTGAATAGCTTTGCCTTAAGGCCGTCGAGCATCCCGGCAAGATCCAACTTGATCCCCAAGTGCCGCGCAAGGATTGGTACGAAGTCGCCGATTTGCAGGATTTGATCCATGCTGACCAGGGCCGAGCCAAGGCTGATCGAGGTCACGATTGGCCCGCAGCCCCCGGGGGCAAATTGGGCTAACAGCGGCACGGTTCCGTAACACTGCGTGAGGGCGTGGAGTGGCAGTCCCCGATCCTTCGCATAGTTCCATGCCCACATCAATGCGTACCGGGTATCGACCACCGTGGTATCGAGGTCGAAGATGCCTGTGCACTTGGGGTGGCCGCGGTATTGGTAGGATAGGAGAATGCAGCCGCGCTTGACCATGTTGCGAAAGGTCATGGGCGCCTGAGCCGCACCCGCGCCAACCAAGGGCGGCATAAAAACGACGCGTCGCGGATGCCGTGGCATCATGGCCATGGCAAACAGTTCTTCATCCCCTTCGGTTGGAATTCGGTATTCTTCGAAAAGCCGTGTCTTCCCTGAAGCAACACTCATGTAGCTGGCCCCTAATTACGCTAGAGACGATATCTTGAGGAAAAGTTTGCAAAAGTTCTAAGTAACCGATTGTAATCAGGCGGCGACCCAATTTCTAGAAAAAGTAGACAATTTCTCACCGCTTATGCCGACGCTGGGTTGGGCGGTAACAGTCGCGTTCCCGCGCGTGGCCGCGGAGGAGTTGCCGGCCGGGCAAGGCGGAGAAAATGTGCCGGAGGAAAGTGGGTACGGAGAAAAAAACCGACCATCGCAACAAATAGGTGTTGGATGGCAAATCGTGAGGCCGATGCCAGAAGAGACGGAATTCCCTTTCTTGACGAATTGACCCTGCACGCGGATCGGGGGACCTGTGATGCGACGGTGGCTAGTGCGGTGCGGATGCGTGAGTATTGTGTTAGTGCAACTGATATTGGGCGGGGCCGAGGTGAAGGCCCAGGGCATTGCCTTGGATGGTGCCGGTCCAATTAACCGTGCAATGGGCGGCGCGGCCACCGCAGCCCCCATCGACTCGATTGGCGCCTTGCTTTGGAATCCGGCGACGATCAGCGGGTTGCGCAGCTCGGAGATCGCGCTGGGCATGGAACTGCTGTTGCCTTCGGAGAGCCTGTCGTCCTCGGTGTCCAGCGGTGCGTTTGGCGGGGGCTTTCCGCCGATTGACCTGGCTGGGACGACTTCCGGGGAGCCGGGCGTGTCTCCGATTCCCTCGATGGCATGGGTGCACAAGCCGGAGGGCTCACGGTGGACGTACGGCCTGGGGATGTTCGGGATCGCCGGGTTCAGCGTGAATTATCCGTCGAGCCTCACGAATCCGATTCTAGCTCCGCAGAACAACCAGCCAGGCGGAGTTGGAGGGTTGGGGCACATTTACGCTGATGCCCAATACTTTCAGATCGCCCCCACTGCGTCGTATGCGGTTACGGAAAGGCTATTCTTCGGTTTTGGGCCGACCGTGACGATGGCGCGCTTAATGGCCGATCCATTGGCATTCGCCTCGCCAGATGACGCGGATGGAAGTCTCGTGCCGCGGTACCCAGCGGGCTGTTCCACGCGTTACGCTTGGGGCGGTGGTTTTCAGGCTGGTTTGTATTACATCACCGACCACAACTGGCAATTCGGCATGTCCTTCAAGAGTCCTCAATGGTTCGAGCCATTTCGATATCACACAACGAATGAGGTCGGCGTGGAGCGCATTGACAAGGTGCACCTCGATTATCCGATGATTGTTTCCTTCGGCAGTGCCTATACAGGGTTTGATCGATGGTTGTTGGCATGTGACATTCGCTATTTCGACTACGGGAACACGGCCGGCTTTGGGGACACGTCTGGTTTCGGGCCCGACGGTGCTGTCACCGGTTTGGGGTGGCAGAGCGTAGTGTCGGTCCACCTTGGGGCCCAATACCAGGCGACGAACCGGTTGTATCTGCGATTTGGCTACGAGTTCAACGACAACCCAATCGGCAGCGAGGATGTCTTCTTCAACGTGGCGTCGCCGTTGATCATCCAGCACATTGCTTCGACTGGCTTAACGTATTGCCTGACCGATCAGGTCGCGTTGTCGCTGGCCTATCTGCATGGATTCGAGAATTCGGCGAGCGGCCCGATGTACGCGCCGGGGATTGGACCGATCCCAGGCACGTCGGTTACCAGCAAGATTTCGGCGGATGCTGTGGCGGCGGGTGTGACCGTTCGTTACTAGATCGCGGCCGACTATCCGGCAGAGCGACTTTCCGGCCACGACGACTGGATTGGCGGGCATTTGCCTCAGTCCATCCGCGCGTCGCTCAGATAATTAGACGTTCAGAAGCAGCGACGACTCGAGTTCTTCGCGTTGGGCGAATCGCTGGTGAACCGCCAGGAACACGTCCTCGTTTTCGAGAAAGGCGCGGACAATATCGGGGTCAAAATGACTGCCCAGTCCGTCGAGAATGATCTCGCGAGCCGTCTCGTGGCTGTAGGCCGGTTTGTAGACCCGTTTCGTGGTGAGAGCGTCGTAGACGTCGGCCAGGGCGACAATTCGGCCGCAGAGGGGTATGTTTTCACCAATCAGGCCGTCGGGGTAGCCGCTGCCGTCGAACTTCTCGTGATGGCTGCGGGCAATGTCGCGTGCCATGCGGAGGAACTTGGCTTCGGGGTAAGCCTCGGCGGCCGCTTCGAGCGTTTCGCAGCCGATAAGCGTGTGCCGCTTCATGACTTCGAATTCGTCGTGAGTCAACGGGCCAGCCTTTAGCAGGATCTTGTCGGGGATGCCCACCTTGCCTACGTCATGCAAGGGGCTGGTCATGTAGATCAGTTGCACGTAGTCGCCGTCGATCTGGTCGCGGAACTTATCCCGCAAGGCGAGATGTTCGGCGATGACGCGGCAATACTCGCGCATGCGCTCGAGATGGGCGCCGGTCTCTTGGTCGCGTGATTCGGCTAGTTTGGCGAGGCTGAAAATGGTGACTTCACGGCTTTCCAGGGAGAGAATCCGCTCCCCGGCTCGAATCCGAACGCAGAGTTCCTCAGGTTCGAAGGGCTTGCTGACGAAGTCGTCGGCACCGGCGCTTAAGCCATCCACAATATTTTGGGTGCCTTGCCGGGCCGTTAACAGGATGATGTAGACGTAGCCGCTGGCGTAGCGTTGGCGGATATGGCGACACAATTCGATCCCGCTCATCTCCGGCATTTCCCAGTCGGAGACGACGAGGCGGTACTTGCCGGTTCGCATCAACTGCATAGCCTCACGACCGTCGCGCGCGGTAGCCACCTCGTGGCCAAACTGCGTAAGCGCGTTTGCCAGGATTTCGCTGGTAAGCTCGTCATCTTCTACGATGAGGACGCGCACGGTGAGGTCTCCGAGGTTGAAGCCGAGGCAAGGTTTGCATCGGGGCCGCTAGAGGTGTCCAGAGGAAGCATTGCTGTATGATCGAGGTAGCGCTGCCAGTCACTGCGGAGTTGCGTGAGATACTTGCCCAACTCCACCAACCGCCCGGCACGGCTAAGTTCGGTGATAGTCGCTGCCGTCCGGTGCAACTCTTCCGCGGAGATGTTCGCTGCGGTTCCTTTGACCCGGTGGGCAACGCGGGCGACGTGTTCGGCATTGTTGTCGGCGAGCGCTTGCTCCAACTCGGCCAATTCGGCGGGGAGACGGTGCTGGAATTTGGCCAAGACGCGTTGCACCAGGTCCATGTTTCCCATGCAACGGTGAAGCAGCTTGTCGAGGTCAAGCACGTGCGCCGCGGGGGCTGCGAAAGCAGTCTCTTGAAAGGTCGCGCCGCAGGTTGTGCTGTTCAGTTCCATGTTGTTACCCGAAGTTGTTTTCCGCCCCGCTGGTTTTTGCTGAGTTCATAGCGGCGAGCCGAGGAACGACTCCACGGGTATCTCTGGCAATTTCCACAACAACTCTAGCTTGCATCTTCCCCCCCTACAGAAAGCGAGCCCCGCGTCACGGAAATTCGAGTAGGCCGCCGGGGTAGCCGAGCGCGCGCCACCCGCGATTTCGCGGCCCAGGAAGAGCGTTTGGACCGGTTATAGGGCGTCAATGCGACGGGTTAAGGGCCCGGTATCGATTGTAACGGGACGGCCCGATGGCTCTGGAAAACGGCAGGAGACAGGGAGGAGTTGAAAAATTCTACCGTTGTTCGTGGATTCTTCGCGCTCGGCGAGGCCCACCTGACGAGGAACAGGATCAGCAATTGGGAAGGTTAGCGGGCGGCGGACAAGGAGCCATGCCTTTACTAGGACTTAGGCATCGGCCGACACCGCTGAAAGCAGACGGACGCTGGTGACCTCGAGATTAGGATGGCCGTCGGCTTCCGCGAATTCTTCCGCGATGGCCTGGGCCACAACCGGGGTCCAAGCCTCGATTTCGATCACTTCGCCGTTGGCATAAGTCACTTCATACTCGTTCATGTTGTATCTCCCCGGCTAGTGTTGACCATTATCCATCGGTCAATGCCCGTAGGCCTCTTCAGCCAAATCTTGACCTAGCCGAGGTGCGAGAGCCCGTTGGACCCCTTGGTAAGGTTTTTTTGATCTGCGACAATGGAGGCTCTGGCCCTGAGGCGTTGAGAAAGCCACGTCGCTTGGATGCGAAGCCCATGAAACAGATTTCCATTGGAAAGAGTTCGTTGATCAGCAGTCGTCTGGCGTACGGGTGTTGGCGGCTCGCGGGCGAAAGTCCGGCGACGATCGGCGACGCGTCTGAGGCTGCCGGAAGGCGGGCCGTGATTGCGGCATACGAAGCGGGCTATACGTTTTTTGATCACGCCGACATTTACGGGTTGGGTCACTGTGAGCGAATCTTCGGGCAGGTGCTCCGGGAAGTACGGGGGATGCGAGAACAGGTTGTCGTTGCCACAAAGTGCGGGGTTTGCCCCAAGGGGATTCCAAACGTGGATTCGCCTGCCCGATGGGATTTTTCACCGACACATATCATCACGGCATGCGAAGGTTCGCTGCGACGACTTGGCGTCGATACGATTGATCTGCTGATGCTCCATCGGCCCGATTATCTGGCCAACGCGGAGGAGGTCGCCGAGGTATTTGGGGCCTTACGTAACAGCGGCAAGGTGCGGTTCTTTGGGGTGAGCAATTTCCGACCATCTTTGGTATCGGCGATCCAAGCTGCGTGCAATTTTCCGCTTATCGCGCACCAGGTCGAGATCAGTCTCGCCTATCTTAATCCGTTCGAGGATGGGACGCTGGATCAGTGCCAGATGGAGAAAATGACACCACTGGCATGGAGCCCGTTAGCAGGCGGATTGTTGGGTGATGGAGCGTCATATCTGCTCCCAGCCCAGGAACGATACCGGCCGGAAGCGGTAGCACTAGCCTTGGACATGCTGGCCGGGACCTATGGCGTCAGCCGTTCGGCCATGGCTGTCGCGTGGTTGCTGAAACACCCTTCGGGAATCGTGCCAATTATTGGTTCCACAAATCCCGACCGAATTCGAGATGCTACGAGGGCCGTTGAAATCGATTTGAGCCGTGACGACTGGTACCGGCTGCTGGCGGCCGCTCGCGGCGAACCGTTGCCCTGAGAGACAACCCGAACAATGTCGTTGATTGCCGTTGAACCTCTACCACGTCGAGCGGGCAAAACAGATGTGCTGGCGTTTCTTGCCCAGCACGGTGGCATCGATGGCCGCCGGATCGGCAAGATCGAACTTCATGGTCTGCGGGCAGTCGTCGAGGTGCCGGACGGTTGGGAGAGTCGCTTGGCCAAGGCCTTGGATGGCCAGTTGTTTGGGGAGCGACGGGTGCGAGCCTTTGTCAGTAAGTCCAGTGCGGGCGCGGACTCGGTGGAGAAGGACCATTTCCAGCGGCTGTCGCGTCTGCTCGAGATTGAGAGCCGGGCACAGGCCGAGCAACTAGCGGCCCAAGCGGGACGGCTCAGCGGTGACCAGGCGGAGCAGTCGGGCAACGCCTTGGTTGATCTGGTCGTAAGCGACATGGAGGTCGGACTTGGTGGCCGATGTCTGCTGGAATTAGCAAAGCGAAAGCGGGCGGACTTGCCATGGAGCCGGCTTGGCGCGGGCAGCCCGGTGGTGCTCTCGCCAGTAGCACCGAAGGTTCGGGTTTCGTTCCGAGCAGTGGTTTGTGAACGGCGGGATCAGGGGCTATGGATCGCGCTCGACGGCATGCCAGAAGAGTTGGACGAGCACGAGCTGTGGCGGCTAGACCTAGCGTCGGACGAGATCGCCGCGCAGCGGCAGCGAGTCGCCTTGGAGCAAGCTCGGCAAGCGGCGGGCGACCGGTTCGCGATTCTGCGTGATGTGCTGCTGGGACGCCGTTCGCCCGAATTCGGATTGAATCCCGAGTATCCGATACTGGATAGGAACCTCAATGCGACGCAGCGGGAGGCGGTACGGTTCGCCCTTTCCGCCCGTGACGTCGGTTTGATTCACGGTCCGCCGGGAACAGGAAAGACCACGGCCGTGGTGGAGGTAATTCGCCAGGCGACTCGCCGCGGGCAGAAGGTGTTGAGTTGTGCCCCGAGCAATCTGGCCGTGGACAATATTTTCGAGCGGTTGCTGGCCCACGGGGAGCGAGTCGTGCGGATTGGACATCCGGCTCGCGTGTTGCCGGAGCTCCGTGAGCATACGCTTGATTTGCTGGTCGAGCAGCACCACGATGTGAAAGTCGCTCGAAAGCTGGTGAAGCAGGCAATGAGCTTGTTTCGAGACGCGGATCGGCGGACTCGGGCGGCCCCCAAGCCGGGACAGCGACGGCAGCTTCGCGACGATGCCAAGTCGCTCTTAACCGACGCGCGGCGGCTAGAGATGCAGGCGGTGGAGAGCATTTTGGACTCGGCGCGTGTCATTTGCGCTACGACAACCGGGTTGGACAGCCAGTTGTTGGGACGGCGACGATTCGATTTGGCGGTGATTGACGAGGCTTGCCAGAGCACAGAGCCGGGATGCTGGATACCGCTGCTACGCTGCGAACGCGTCATCCTTGCCGGCGATCATCAGCAATTGCCCCCAACCGTAGTGAGCCCTCGTGCAGCCGACGAAGGCTTTGGCATCAGCCTCTTTGAACGATTGATGCGGCTTTACGGCACGGATGTTTCTCGCCTGCTATCGGTGCAGTATCGCATGCATGAGGCGATCATGCAGTTTTCGTCCGAGCAGTTTTACGAGGGCACGCTCGAGGCAGATCCTTCTGTGCGAGAACGTCGCCTATGCGACTTGCCTGCCGTGCTGGGCAATTCGATCACGGACTCCCCGCTGACGTTCATCGACACGGCGGGCGCCGGTTATGACGAGGAATTGGAGCCAGACGGCGAGAGTCGCTTGAACCGGGGAGAGGCCGATGTGGTGGGACGAAAGGTCCATGCGTTGCTCTCGACTGGCTTGTCGCCTACAGCGATCGCTGTGATCGCTCCTTACGCCGCGCAAGTACGGTTGTTGCGTGACCAGCTATCGGTGCCCGGCTTGGAGGTTGACAGCGTTGACGGATTTCAAGGGCGGGAGAAGGAAGCCGTGGTGATTTCGCTGGTTCGTTCGAACGCGAGGGGCGAGATTGGGTTTCTCGGCGACGTCCGGCGGATGAACGTAGCTCTAACGCGGGCGCGGCGAAAACTGTTGGTGATCGGCGACAGTGCCACGCTGGCCAATCATTGGTTCTACAAAGCCATGCTCGACTATTTCGAGAGCCGAGGGGCGTATCACACGATTTGGGAGGACGAGGCGAGCGGCTAGCGCATGTCGCACTTACCGGTGGCGTGCAATCGTGATCAAGTAGTCTTTTTCCAAAAGCGAAATAGCGTTACACAATTGCGAACCGCGCTCCAGCCGCGCCCTTGTGGTTAGGCTAGGTCTTTGGGAAGTCGGCGGCCGCAGCACGTATCAGCTTCCACGCCTGTTCGACATGACGAAGTTCCGTACCGGTTTGGCCGATGGACATGCGCAGCGTGAGAACGTCATTAAGTCGGGTGTGGGACAAGTAGAGTCTCCCCGAACCGTTCAGGCTCTCGAGAATGTGCTGATTTACCGCCTCACCATTGCGGTGTCGGAAGCAAACCAGGCTAAATGGCGCCGGCGCCATCAACTCAAAAACGGGATCGGCCCGCACCCAGGCGGCGAATTGCTGCGCCAAGCTGATGTGATGGCGAATTCGTGCCTGCAATCCTTCGATGCCGAACGAACGCAAGACGAACCAAAGTTTTAATGCCCGAAATCTTCTTCCTAGGGGAATCTGCCAATCGCGGTAATCAATCACGGAACCCGACTCCGTTGCCTTGTTTCGCAGGTATTCTGGCAGAACTGTGAGTGCATCAATGAGTCGGCCGCGGTCCGACACAAAAAAGCAATCGCAGTCAAAGTTAGTGAACATCCACTTATGCGGATTGAAGCAAAAGCTGTCGACCTGTTCAAAGCCTTCCAGCAAATGGTGATACTCAGGGCAGATGGCCGCTATGCCTGCGTAGGCGCCATCAACGTGCAGCCAAATCTGGTGTTTCCGGCAGATCTCGGCAATTTGTCTGATGGGATCGATCGCAGTGGAGGAAGTCGTGCCCAGGGTTGCGCAGACGAAGCAGGGACGGCGCCCGGCAGCCAAGTCTTCTTGGATAGCGTTAGCGAGATGGCCAGGACGCATGGCGAATTGCTCGTCGACGTCGATGAGGCGAAGGTTGTCGCTTCCAATGCCGGCAATCCGAATCCCTTTGAGAATCGATGAATGGGCTTGCGTCGAGGTGTAGGCCGTGAGTCTGCCATCGGCGCCCATGGCGTTGCTCTGCCCGGCGGTAGCCTGTTCGCGGGCGGCGAGAATTGCGCAGAGCGCAGCCGAAGAGGCGCTGTCCTGGATCACGCCGCCACCGGTGGAATGGGACTTGAATTGGGATGGAAGATTGACCAGATCTGCCATCCAGTCCATGACGTGGGTTTCCAACTCGGTGCATGCCGGACTGGTTGCCCATAGCATCCCCTGCACGCCGAGACCGGCGGAGAGGATTTCGCCAAGAATTGAAGGCCCGGAATTGTTCGACGGGAAGAAGGCGAAGAAATTGGGTGATTGCCAGTGGGTGATGCCGGGCAGGATAAGTTGCTCGAAGTCGCGAAGGATGGTTTCGAAGGATTCGCCGCAAACGGGGGCGGCCGGGGGCAACTTCGCGCGAATATCTCCTGGCTTCACGGTCGACATGACCGGATAGTCCTCGACGTGGTCGAGATAGTCGGCGACCCAGTCGATCAATTTGTGACCCCATTTGCGAAAATCTTCGTTGTGCATTGGCAATTCTCCGGCTAATTGCTCCAGTATCGCCGACGTAGGTCGCCTTGACAACTCGGGTAGCCGCCCTTTATCTGGACTTGCCAGTTCCCGCTCCGCTTCCGACAATGACGAGACGACGAGTGGGCAAGCAGTGGACTGGACTGATGAGCCTTTTTGACGGGATCGATTTGATTAGCGGCGTCGTTTTGTTCGCGGCCGCGGTTTGTGGCGGGGCCGTGAACGCGGTGGCGGGCGGCGGCACCTTGCTGACGTTCCCGACGTTGCTTTGGGCAAGCCAGCCTGAAATCATTGCGAATGCAACGAGTACGGTGGCCCTTTGGCCCGGGGCACTTAGCAGTTTCTGGACCTACCGCAGTGAGTTGAAGGGTAATTGGCGACAAATCGGCCTTCTCGCCTTGCCCAGCTTTGCAGGGGGCGTGCTTGGGGCGGTCCTGCTGCTCGACACCAGTAACGCGACCTTTGCTGCCTTGGTTCCCTACTTGCTGCTGTTGGCAACCGGACTGTTTATGGTGCAGCGGCCGTTAAGTGCTTGGCTCCAACGTCGCCAAGCCAACGCGTCGGGAGCGACTTCTGAACTAGCCGAGGGGAAGGTTGACGGTGGCCCGGAGCCTCACACCACTTGGCGACGGTGGATTGGCGTGGCATTGTTTCAGTTTCTCGTGGGAGTGTACGGGGGCTACTTCGGCGCCGGGATCGGGATCCTCATGCTTGCGGCCTTCGGATATTTGGGCTTCCGTAACATCCACCAGATGAATGCGATCAAGAACTTGAATGCGATGTGCATCAATGGTATCGCCGGGGCCCTTTTCATTACACAAAGCTTGGTGGATTGGCGACTGGCCGCCCTAATGGCGACCGGGGCAGTCGTCGGAGGCGTGGCGGGAGCGGGCACCGCCCGTCGCATTGGTCAGGACCGAGTGCGACGGATCATCATTTTCATCGGGCTGGCGCTTTCAGCCTGGTTACTAGTGAGGCAATTCGGTCTTCTCGGTCGACTGTAAGGGGTGGCTCGCCAACGGCAGGGGCAGGGGGCTTGAGCGTGCAAAGCCTAGGCATCTTTCGGCAACAGTGAATCGGCGGACGGGATGCCGGTTTGGGTGTCATAGACAATTGACGAAGCGGAGCCGCTGGAGGCATTCAGTATGCTTAAAACGCGGGCTGCGTCCACGCGGCGATCATCGACGGTTGTCGACAACTCCTGGTGGTAGACGCCCGATGGCATCAGACCGCAGCCGCCGAAGCGGGCCATAACACGAAGCTGGGCCAGCACGTCCTCGCCGGCGTGTGCCGAGGGCAGGTCATTCCAAAACTCGAAGCCACCGACGCTTCGCAACTTGGCGGTGTCATAGAGAACACAGCCGCCGATCCAAGCTACGCGATACTTGCAGCTAGGAATGTCATCGCTTGGCAAGAGACGTGCGTTATAGCCCTGCTGTTCCTGGACGTGAAAGAGGTTCGCCGCGTTGTGCAATCGATAACGTTGCCAGGCCTGGGGATCGGGGAGAACCGTTTCCGGCTGGACGGGGCCTGGCCAGGGCTGAACGACTTGCTCATGCGGCCGGAAATCGTCCAGGTAGCTGAGGCCGATTACGCCGCAGCCGACGAAACCACAGGCCTCCTCGCGAATTGCCTGAAACATGCGGCCGATCACGTACGGTTCGAGAATCAGGTCGTCATCGAGATAGAGAACGTACGGCGCGCTAACGTGGTCGAGAAGAAACTGACGCTGCTGGGCCAGGCCTCGGCGGGGGAGATTCTTGTGGAACTCCACGGATTGGCCGTGCAACTCAAGAACGCGGCGCACAGCCTGAATCTCGCCGGTTTCGAAAGGCGCTTGGCGATCACTTTGATCGGAGACAAGGATGCGAAAATCCCGGAAATGTTGGGCGCATAACGAGGTTAACGTGACGGCCAAGGCCGTAGTGCGGTTGTAGGTGGGAATGACAAGATCGATCGCTGATTTCATCGCCTCAATCCACGGTCGCCCAAGCATGGGCCGGGGCCTGGCGGAGGCATTGGAGCAAATAACCCGCCGGCATCGGTCCATGTCGTTGGAGTATCCGCACCTGGCCGCCGAGTTGCTCGACGAGGGCGGCTTCGGGCAGGTTTTCCCGGGCGTAGTTGCTGCCTTTGACGAAGAGGTCCGGACGAATCGCGGCCACCAAATCGGCCGATGTGTCGGCGTCGAAGGGCACGACGTAATCGATACAACTGAGGGCCGCTAACACGTGGAGGCGGTCTTCAAGAGGGTTGATCGGATTGCCGAATCCGCGGAGGCGCGTCACACTAGCGTCCGAATTCACCCCAACGACGAGAATATCGCCCAGGGATTTCGCCTCGTTTAGATAGGCGATGTGGCCCCGGTGGAGGATGTCGAAACAACCGTTTGTGAAGACGATTTTGCCGCCATCGGCGCGGAAAAGCTGCAAGCGAGTCAATAGCTCGTCAACTTCGAGGACAATTTTGCCAGGTCGGCGAAGGCGTTCGCGAAGTTCGATGGCCGGGCAAACCGTGGTTCCTGAACGGTCCACCACGACGGCCGCGGCGGCCGAGGCGATTTCGGCCGCGGCTGGTGGGTCGGCCCCGGCTGCCAAGGCAAGAATCAGCGCACTCATGAACGTGTCGCCCGCCCCGGCTGCTCGGCTTTCAGGCCTGGGCGTTGCATAGGTTCGATAGGGCGCGGCGCAACGCTCGAGCAGTACGGCCCCGTCGTGGTCGAGGGTCACGGCAACCATCCGCGAACCGGCGAATTGCAGGATCTCGTCGGCGTGGTCGACGATGGCCGAGACGCGGTCCGACGCGGAAGGCGAGCCGTTGGGCAACAAAGCGAGTAGTTCGCGGTAGTTCGGCTTGACAACCGTCGCTTCAATAGTGTGGAACGCGGAAAGGCGGTTCCGCGAGTCCACGCCAAGGATTCGCGGCATCTTTTGCTGGAGATGGGCGATTGTCTCAATCAGGTTGGGAACCAAGACTCCATTACCATAGTCGGAGAGGATGATCGCGTCGGCCCAGTCATAGAATGCTTCAAGTTTGGCAATCAAGATTTGTTGCGTTGCCTCGTCAATCGGTTCGGTGCATCCTTCGTCGAACCGAACCAACAACTGCCCATCGGCAACCACACGCAACTTTGACACGGTACTGCGCGCGCTGTGAGCGGTCAACAACTCATCAGTGACACCACAATCTCGTAAGGCTGATCGCAGAAGCCCGCCTTCCGCATCGCGGCCTATCAGGCTAAGGAAATGGACCTTGGCGCCTAAGCTGCGGCAGTTCGCCGCCACGTTGGCCGCTCCGCCTGGCGCGACACGCCGGGAGCTAACGCTGACGACGGGCACCGGTGCTTCTCGACATAGCCGCCCGGTGGTGCCTTCAACGTACTGGTCCAGAATGGCGTCACCGATCACGAGAATCCGGAGATTCGCGAAAGACTCCATCAGGCTGGCATGGCATGGATTCATGGAATGGAGCACATCAGTTTCTGACTGGCGGAGTTGGCAGTTGTGACCGCAAGAAACATGCCGACTTTGGGATTCGATTAGGTGGAAAGACCATGCTGCCCCAAATCTGAGTTGAGACGGCAAGTGGGCGAACGACGGCGAGACCCGCTGATGCGAAAGGAACCAATTTGGACGAGCCGCCGTCAAAGCGACTGATTCGAGACTAGCAAGGAGCAGACTTGATCGGCAACCGTGCTGGCCGGAATATCCAAGCACTCCATTTGGTAGGGACAATTGAACCGATAACATGGGCTACAGAAAGTCGACTTGCGGAGTAAGAGGTTTGGGCTGTTGCGCGGCCTCCACTGGCATTCCAAATCAGTTCCGGAAAAAAGGATTACCATGGATCGGTGGAAGGCATCCGCGAGGTGCATTGGCCCCGAATGACAGCCGAGCAAGAGTGAGCACCGCCGGATGATTGCCGACAGTTCCGAGATTGTGGTGCGATTGACCAGCGAGACGACAAGGTTCGCCGGGGACACGGCGAAGATCTTTGCGGCGAGGGCTTCCTCCTTACGACTGCCGACAAGCACCATTGGCAACATCAGCCTTTGTCCGATATGGGACATGGCTTGTCCGAGCCGGACAGGATCATAAATGCGGGTCGGGCAACTCGCCCCTGGCGCGACCACAAGAAAGGGTTGTTGAGGGTCGATGCCGCTTTCCTCTAGTAGTTTCTCCGCGCGCGAGGCTGTATCCAGTGGTATCTGCAACTCCAAACGCTTCTCGGCCTGCGGATCGAAAGCGAGGTCGACCGATGCCAGGAGATGCAAGTTCCTGTCCACCTGATGGGTTTCGGTCGGGAGCGGCCGTATCCAATGGCTGAGCACCGCCCCAGCGAATGCGTGCGACTGGCCGATTCGAAGCGGGATCCCGGCCAGATAACACGCGAACCCCGGTGGGTAGGGGGATTGGGTGAAGCTGGTGAAGACGAAGGCGGCGTCGAACTGCCGTTTACTCAGATCGCTAATAAACGTCTTTTCCCTGGCCGGATCGAACGGCATCGCCCCTTGGGTGTCTTGCCAGATGGGACGATGCTCCCAGACCTCGTCGATCCAAGGCAGCAACGGAGCGACTTGTGTGCCTGCCCGAGTTGCCAACAGGGTTATGTGGGCCGCGGGAAAGTTCCGACGCATTACGCGGAGCGACGGGCCGAGCATGACGAGATCGCCGATATTATCCAGCCGCACGGCCAAGATTCGATGGATCTCTTTGTCGAGCGGCAGCGACATCGGAACCTCAGACCGGGTGTTTCCGCAAGAGAAGCCTATCGGGCAGGTCAAGCTTGCTCTCATGCCCAACACGGGCGGCACCTTGTGAAGGGGAAGGGAGAGCGGGTATCATCGAGGTCCATGCCTCAAATTACCTTCCGTGACGTCGATCTCAGTTTTCGCGGGCCCTCAGTATTAGAGAAGGCCAGTTTCAGCCTGGACTCGGGCGAGCGGGTCTGCTTGATCGGCCGCAATGGCACGGGGAAGACGTCGTTGTTGCGACTGATCCAAGGCGGCCTAGAACCCCAAGAGGGGGAAATCGCCCGGCAACAGGGCCTAGTAACGGCGATTTTGCCTCAGGAGGTGCCCAACGATTTGAGCGGATCGGTCTTTGACCAGGTCGCTGTTGGGCTAGGCTCGAAAGCCCAACTGCTGACGGAATACCATCATGCCGCGCACGAGTACTCCCTTATCGGCAGCGACGAGCATCGTCGGCGATTGGATCGCGTCCAGCACCAACTTGATTTGGAGGGCGGATGGCTATGGAACCAGCAAGTCGAGGCGGTGTTGTCACGCATGGGGCTCGATGGTGACAAGGAAATAACCACTCTTTCCGCAGGATTGAAACGCCGGGTACTTTTGGCCAGGGCGTTGGTGGGCAAACCGGATATTCTCCTGCTCGATGAGCCGACGAACCATTTGGACACGGAAGCGATTCAGTGGCTGGAGGAGTTTTTGTTGCGTTATGAAGGAACCATTCTCTTTGTCACGCACGATCGCGTCTTGATCCGGCGGATAGCTACACGCATTCTGGAGTTGGATCGGGGGCACCTGACGAGTTGGGCATGTGACTACGAGACGTACCTGCAACGCAAGGAAGCCGCCTTGGAAACGGAAACACGCCAGCAGGCCGAATTCGACAAGAAGCTGGCCCAGGAAGAGGTGTGGATTCGAACGGGCATCCGAGCACGTCGCACGCGCAACGAGGGACGCGTTCGAGCCCTGCAGCAATTGCGCGAGGTACGCCGCGCTCGGCGGGAACGCATCGGCGACGTTCGGATGGAAACGCAAGAGGCGGAGCGGTCGGGCAGATTGGTGATTGAAGCAAAGGGGCTGACCTTCCAGTACGATCGTCGCACGATTATCCGCGGGTTTTCCACGTTGATTATGCGTGGAGATCGGGTCGGCATCGTCGGCGCCAACGGCTCGGGAAAGACGACCCTGTTGCGACTGCTGTTGGGAGAGCTTGCACCGCAGGATGGTCGCGTACGACATGGTACGAACCTTGAAATCGCCTACTTCGATCAGTTGCATGCCCAACTTGATGAAGCCAAATCGGTGCGCGATAACGTCGCGAACGGCGCCGATTTCGTCGACATCAACGGCCGGCGCCGGCATATCATTGGCTTCCTGAGCGATTTTCTTTTCAGCTCGGAGCAGGCCGCTGGCTCGGTGTCACGCTTGTCTGGAGGCGAGCGGAACCGCTTGCTTTTGGCCCGGATGCTGGCGAAACCGTCCAACCTCCTGGTGTTGGATGAGCCGACCAATGACTTAGACATCGAGACGCTGGAATTGCTGGAACAGTTGTTGGTGGACTATGCCGGGACGCTATTGTTGGTGAGCCACGACCGTGAATTTATCAATAACGTTGTGAGCAGCACGCTTGTGCTCGATGGTACCGGCAACGTCAAAGAATATGCAGGCGGATATGATGACTGGCTGCGACAGCGGGCCGCGGAATCGGCCGATGAAGTCGTGGAGCAGGTGCCTGCGAAGCGAAAACCGGTTGCGCCGGGGAACGAACGGCCGCGCCGACTCACTTACGCGGAGCAGCGGGAGCTGGAAACGTTGCCGGAGCAAATTGCCGCTCTGGAAGCGGATTTAGGGCAGGTTCATCAGGAAATGGCGGCGCCAGACTTCTACAAGCGGCCTCCAGAGGAACTGGTGAAGGCGAATGCCCGGCTGAGGTCGCTGGAAAAGGAGATTGCCGACGCCTATCAGCGATGGGAACTGCTGGAGTCGATGGCCTGACCGTGCTTGCTTTGCGAAAAGCGTTGTAGTTGCCGTTCAAAGTAATCTACGTCGCCAAAACCTTGCTGAATCAGATGCTTCTCAATTTGCACGGCCGCGGCGGTGTTGCCATTGAGGAACCAAGCTTCGGCCAAGGTGTCGAGCATGTAGGGATTGAAGCCCGGTGGCAGATCGACGTAACGGGGGTCGAGGGATCGCTTGGCCATATCCAGGCCGCGCTCGACGTCGCCGTTGATCTCATCCTTTAGTAACGCCCACGCAAGTGCGTTCAGCGTGCGTGCCTTTCGAGGCGATTTTGCGACGGCGTCTTTCCAAAGTGTCAGATCTGTGCGCCAGGCGGTGTTTCTCATCGCCGTACCGACTGCCAGAAGAACCAGGATCGCGACGAACGTGACCATTAAGGGGCGGCCAGGAATCCGCTGCATCGCCGCCGAGACCAAGATGCCCGCTAGCCCGCAGAAAAACGCCAGCGGCAGGTAGAAGCGGTATTCGACCATCGCTTCGACGGACGTCAGGAAGAAGTACGGCAGCAAGCCCAACGGTACCGCCAGGAATAGGAAACCTATGGCGGGCCGCCGACGCAATAGACAGGCGGCGGGCATCACTACCACGATGAATACGGCGATCATCGAGAGTATGACTTCGCCATCACTCCAGGTGTACGGGCGATAGTCTACAGTATGATCCACGTTCAGTCGCGACGGTAGCGGTAACACGGCCAGACCGATGTATCGCCAGAAGATGAGCCATTGCGCGAAGAAGTATTGTGGCAAATCGCCGCGAAAGCGGTCGAGGATGCCGTCCCAGATGTTCGCTCGCACCAACCAGATGCCCGCCAGGCAGCCGGTTACTGAGACGAATCCAATTCCAGAAACCAGCAGATGCCGCTTCCTTGGCGAGGCGGGCAGCCACACGACGAATATGTACAGTAGCGGCAAGGCGATCGCAAAAAACAGGCCGACGGGTTTGGAGACAGCGGCCAGACCAATGGCAAGGGTCGCGGTTGCCGCGAAGAGCAACTTTGGCCACAGCCGCCGAGATTGATGAAGCCGGACCACCGAATACAACGCCACTAATGTGAAGAAGGTGTAGAGCAGCACGCATCGGGCTTGCAGGTAATTCACCGGTTCGGATGCCAGCGGGTGCACCGCGAATAAGATTGCTGCGCAGAAGGCGGGTGTGCGGAACGTGTTATGCTTATCAAATTGTCGCAGGCCTAGTGTGGACTGGCACAACCCATTCAGTAACTGGTACAGCAATAACACGCAGCCAGCATGCGCGAAGATGTTGACCAAGTGCCAGCCGGGTAGCCAGGACAAGCCGTGAAGCCAATAGTTCACGAAATACGTGGCGTAGGTCAACCAGCGGCCCAAGGGGCGTGCCTGCCAGAGGCCGTGCAGGCTTCGAATTCCCTCATTGTCCACAATTTCCGGAAAGTCGTCGAAGTGAAAGGAGTTCGGCAGGGAATTGAGGTAGGGCACGATCGCCGCAAAGAGCAGCAAGGCAATTGGCAGGAGGTGTTTTGTAGGAGAGTCATTGGCGCACGGAGCAGCCGAGGCACCCGGCGTACCGACCGATGTAGCCACCAATCTCGAAGCTATTCGTTCTGCCATGGATAACGAGGCGAAGTTGCACGGTCCCGAGAAATGGGACGATTCTACCAAACAATCTACCAAAACCTTTGCCGATTCTAACAGGTCTGCCACGCTGCCGAGAAGGCGAATTGTCTGGTAAGCCGGTTTTCCGACGGCTTGCCGCAGAACGTTCCGATCATTAACAGGCCAGGGGCGGCTCTCGTCTTACAGCGACCGCTGTTGCGGTTGGTCTCTTTACCATTGCCCCTGCCGACAACTGTACTTGGTTTCAGTGAGGATAGGTGGCTCCATGAACGTGCGTGTTAGCGGCAAGGCGGTTTTGAAGGGCCGTATTGTCGCCATATTCGTGATTGTTGTCGGCAATGTTTCAATCATTCCGGCTTTGGCCAGCACGCGAAGTTGGAATGGTGAAGCTATGTGGCGCGGTGCCAGCAGCGGCGGCTCCTGGTCAAATCCTTGGAACTGGTCCACGTATCCCTACGCTCCGAACAATAGAAACGCTGGCTGCGACTTTGATGCCCGCATCCACCATTCGACCGTTACGATCGACACTCCGGTGGAAGTGCGGAACTGCACTATTTAGTTCGGTGGAATCACGGGAGGCGATCTCACTGAGCAAGGGACCCTGGCCGCGTCAGGCGGATCGATGTCGGGGCCGGGAACGGTTTACGTCCAGGGACAACTTTTGTTGTCGGATGCTGCGGACAGGACGATAGGCAGGAAATTGGAGACGTCGGGGGTGGCGACCTGGAGCGACTCGGGAACGATTTGCCTCGCGGCTGATACTGGTGTGCTCAGCAATACCGGCCTATTTGACGTGAAGAACGACGGCGTCCTGTACTCGTACGGTGGAGCGGCGTGTGTGAACAACAGCGGTATTTTCCGCAAATCATCCGGTACAGGGACATCCTATTTCTACACTGCCTTTAACAACAGTGGCACTGTGGAAGCCCAGTCGGGAACGATGTATTTCGGTGGCATCTTCACGCAAACCGCCGGGCTCGTCTCGGTTCTGCGACGGCGACTATCACAGCAGCCAGCACTTTCTCCGCAAACAAGGTTTCGAACAACGGCACCTTTCTCGTTCGCGGTCCGACCACAATTGGCGATTTGACGTCGTACAACGTGTGCTCTGGCAAGGGGAGGATTGACGTTGGCTCCTATGGACTGGCGTTCAAATGTGCGGGTTTTGTTGCATTGGATGGGGATACGTCGCTTTCAGGTGGGCCATCGCTGCGACGAATGGCATCGCACTTGGAAGTGGCGCGAGTTTGGTTGGTGGTGGTTCGGTCAATGCGAAAATTGCCGCTGCCTTCGGCTCGACGATCCAGGCGGGAGGCGATCTGACTTTGGGAGACAGTACTTCGTATGTTGGTTTCACTAGTGATGGCGAACTCTATACCAACAGCTACACGGTCACAATCAACGACCGAAATATGGCCGGTCTCGGATCCTTGACCAGACTTGGCAACGTTTTTGGCCAAGGGAGGCTCACCGCCGGCAATGCAAGATCCACCGACAACTACGCCCACTTTCTGTTGGAGCAAGGCAAGAACCTGGTCGGTCGCGGCGAGGTGAACGGTACCTTCAAGAACCAGGGGGATGTCATCGGCGACGGCACTGGGGCGAACGAGCGGATCGTTTTCAACAGCCCGTGGGTCGTTTCCGGCAAAGGTACATTCACCAATACGGTACGTTCTCCCCCGGTGAAAGCCCGGCGATCAGCAACGGCACCAACCAGGCGTTCGCCGGCACCGTTCAGATCGAGCTCGGCGGAACCACGCCGGGGTCGAGCGACTACAATCACGACCAGATTAACGACTGGGGAAAAATCTCGTTATTCGATTCGCCTGCCTTAAGCCCGTTGGCCTGGAACGGTTTCGTTCCGGATGTTGGCAACGAGTTCAAGATCATCACTTGGTAGGACGGCTTGGATGCTCGTTTGGCAGCTTCACGGTGGATTCCTGGTTCACCAGCCATGGCATCAGTTTCGATTTTCGCTACTACAACATAGGCGGAGCGGGGTGGCTAACCGCCACGGCCTGCGCGGTTCCGGAGCCAGCCACCTGGGTTCTTCTGGGACTGGCCATCGCGGTTTTGGCGGGATGGAAACGGGTTGGGCGAACGTCGTAAGATCGGACTGGCCGTTGGGTGCCGGACGCAATTACGCCGCAGGCGTCGGCGCGGCCGGTTGCGGGATCGGCACCGGGAGATGCTCGATCGGCTGTGTCGTCGGAGGGTTGGGAGCGAGGTTCGCTGCGGGCGGCGGCAGCGACTCGTTGCAGTTCGTTAGCCGTATTTGCCAACCCCCGCCCAACGCGCGGTAGACTTGAATCAGGCCTTGGGCAATCTCACCCCGAGCCTGCGTCCACACGTCCTGCACCGATACCAGGTCTTGTTCGATCTGGGTAACGCGTGTCAGATCGATCGCTCCGGCCCGGTACTGGGCGAGGACGATTTTGACACTCTGTTCCGCGTCGTTGACACTGGTTGTCAAGTATCGGGTGCGCTCTTGGGCGCGGAGGAACGTGACAATTCCGTTTTCAACCTCCTGGGCCGCATTCAGCGCGCTCTGTTGATAGGCGGCCACGAGTTCCTGGAACCGCGCGTCCTGTAAGCGGACGTTGTTCAAGATTCGGCCGTAGTTGAGCACATTCCATTGGAACGAGGGGCCGAAGTTGCCGTTGAGCGCCGAGGATCGGAAGAGATCCTGGAAGTTCTGAGCAGAGTAGCCGAGGGTACCGTTGATGGATATCGCCGGATAGAAGTCGGATTCGGCGATGCCGATCCGGGCTGACTGGGCGGCCGCTAGGCGTTCCGCGCGACGGACATCGGGCCGACGTCGCAGCAGATCGGCAGGAATGCCGACCGCCACTTCGGGCGGTGCTTTGGGAATGTCGCCGGGTCCGAGTCGCAAGCGGATCTCCTCGGGCGGCATGCCCAATAGAATGCACAGTCGCACCACGGTTTGGCGTAAACTGATCTCCAGGGCGGGAATCTGGGCCTGGGTCCTTTCGAGGGTACTGCGGGCTTGGAAGACATCGAGTTCGCTGGTGGTGCCGCCACGGAAACGGGCATCCGCAATCGTGAGCGTCTCTTGCTGGAGGCGGACGTTTGTGCGAGCGTACTCGATACGTCCTTCAAGCGTGCGCATCTGCGCATAGCCGTCGGCCACGTCACCGAGCAACGTGACGAGCACGTCGTCGTAATCTTCAATCGAGGCGTCCAAGTTGGCCGTGTCGGCTTCGATGGCGCGGCGGAAGCGTCCCCAGAAATCGAGTTCCCAATTGAGATTGAAACCGAAATTCCAGTTGTTTGAGAAAGCGGGCAGGAAGCCGGGAAGGCTCGTGGAGGTTTGTTGGCTGATCGCGTTACGGGAATAGCTGCCGGTAACGTTTTGGTTCTGAGGGAAGAACTGGCCGGTGGTGATGCCGAGTAGGGCGCGGGCCTGCAAAACCCGGTAGCCGGCCTGGCGCAATGTTAGGTTCTGGTGGTAGGCGCAGCAGATCAGAGAATCAAGGGCGGGATCATGGAAGACCGTCCACCAGCGGCTATGATCTTCGCTCTCGTTGCGAAGACGCTTATCCTCGGCGTCGATCCAATTTTGGGCTACTGGCGCTGGCGGCTTGCAGTAGTTGGGGCCCACTTTGAAGCCGTTGCCGACGTAGTCACGCAGCGAGGTGCAACCAGTGGCTAGCAGCAACAGCAGGGCGCACCCGGCGAGCGCAGCCCGGGAGTTCCTTTGAAAGGCCATTCCGCTGCCGAGGAGCGGACTAAATCCCCTACGTCCGTGCATTGGATGATTTGGCATGTTCATCATATTCGCGATTTTCGGCACATGCGACAGTGCACTATCAGAACGTATCTTTGGAACGGATAGGGCTGCCCGGCTTGCCTATCTTTGCGCCCAGGGGCTTGGTCCGGGCATTCTGGTTAAGCCGCGTTGACGCCTATTTAGGCGGGCAGCGGTTGCCGCTAGAGTCTTTTCGCAGTAAAGCCCCCCCCGAAAATATGTGCATGGCGGATATTTGCTGGAAAGATGTAACGATTATGCCGATGGCTCCTAATAGTCTGAGTTTGACGAAAGGGAGGGCTATGCTCAACGCGCAAATATTAGGGGATTGGAAGGCCAATCGGCCATATACGGGTGCTCGGCTGGTGTGTCTTGCTCTGGCGTTCCCCCTAGCACTATCCGCGGGTTGTGCGACGACCTTGCGGGAATGGGCCGAGAACGGCTTCATGGTCGGCCCGAACTACTGCAAGCCGGCCGCCCCGACGGAGTGCCAGTGGATCGACTTCCAGAAGGATCCACGGGTAAGTGCGGATGAGGTGGATACGAGCCATTGGTGGCGAGCCTTGAACGACCCCAAGCTCAACCGGGTTATCCATTTGGCCGCTAATCAGAATATTTCGCTGCGCGCTGCGGGAACCCGGATTCTTCAGGCGCAGGCTATTCGCGGTATTGCAGTGGGAAACATCTTTCCCCAGACCCAGCAGCTTCTGGCCGACTATACGCGGGTCCAGGATAGCAAGAACGTTGCGAATGCAAATGCGACCACAAACTTTGATCACTGGGGGGCTGGGTTCAATTTCGCATGGGAAATTGACTTCTGGGGCCGTTTTGCTCGCGCGTTAGAAGCGGCGGACGCGGAACTCGACGCCTCGATCGAAGACTATGACGACGTGCTGGTGATCCTGTTATCGAACGTAGCGACGAGCTATGTAAACATCCGCACGTACCAGGAGCGCATCCGGTTGGCGCGGGAAAACATCGAACTACAGCAGGCAACCTATAATGTGGCAATGACGCGACTGAAGGCCAAGGCCGTCAGCAAGATTGACGTTTACGAATGCCAGGATAATGTAGCGCGAACGAAGGCCGTGATCGAGACCTTGAAAATTGGCCTGCGTCGGGAAAACAACGCGCTTTGCGTGTTGATGGGGATGCCACCGCGAGATCTGACGGTCGAGGACCTTGTCGGTGAGGGGAAGATCCCCACGGTACCGGAGGAAGTGGCGGTGGGCATTCCGGCCGAACTGTTGCGGCGACGACCGGACATCCGCCGAGCTGAGAGAATCGCGGCGGCCCAATCGGCGCGAATCGGCGTCGCCGAATCGGAACTGTTTCCCCACCTGTCGATCAACGGAACGTTGGGTTGGGAGTCGAAGAATCTCTCTGACCTGTTCACCTCGCGGAGCACGTCAGGCAGCATTGGCCCCGGTCTGACTTGGAGTATTCTGAATTACGGACGCCTGCGCTGGGCAGTGCGGGAGCAGGAGGCGTTCTTCGAAGAGCTTGTCTTCAATTATCAGAACACGGTTTTACAGGCGGCGAGAGAAGTTGAGGACGCCATCGTCGGATTCCTCGGATCGCAGAGTCAGGCGTCGGCTCTTCGCGAGGGTGCAACCGCGATGGCGGAAGCCGAGCGACTCTGTCTCCTCGAGGCTAAGGAGGGTGGCCGAAACTACGACCGCTTATACGTGGTTCAGTTGGAGAAAACACAGCGTCAGGATGAATGGGCGAGGGCTCGCGGCGACATTCCCCTGAACCTGATCCAAATCTATCGAGCACTGGGCGGCGGTTGGGAAATCCGTCTCGATTGCGAGGAGGAGTCCAGAACAGCAGTCGTTGTCAGCGACGAGGAGCCAGAGCCGGTGCCGCCACCGAAGCCGCAGCGGGTATCGTCGCGAAGAAGGTGACGAAGTGATATCGCCAAGGGGGGAACGTTTGATGCGGATAGAAGTGCGTGTGTCTCCGGTTGCGGCGGCCTTTGTGCGACGCTATTTGGTAAACAGAACGAGCGTACTGCTCGTGCTGCTGCTAACGTCATGTGCCTTGCCAACCGTGGGCGCCGAATGCCGGCAACAATCTTCCGGTTGGGCTTACCTGCGGTGCGCGGTGCCTTTCTGGTGTTGCGATGATCATTGCCGCAAGCCGCTGCCACGGTTTGCCTGTTTGCCCGATTTCGTCTGCCCGGACTACTGCGGCAAGCCGTGCCCGAAACTCTGTTCACCCCGTGACTTCGGCTGCGACGACTATTGCTGGAAGCCGCTGCCAAAGCTCTGTTGGCGTCCGGTAGCGGCAGAGCATAGCTGCGGTGGCAACAGTTGTTGTGCGTCGTGCGGCAAGCCAATGACTAAGAATATCCCGCCCGAGAAGGCATGGGTCAGCCGGGCGCAGCCAAGTGTTCAGCGACGCTAGGTGTCTAAGCGGCGAAGTTCTTGATGACGCTGCTTAGAACTTGAGCAGGACGCGTGTCCCCGATTCGCTCGACCTCCGCATTGCGTCGATCACCGCTGCCACGCGGTAGCCATCCTCGAAAGTGGCCGTGTAGGGGCTGAGTGCCTTGTTGTTGGCCACGGCATCGAGGAAAGAGAGCTTTTCGATAATGTGGCAATGCTCCCAGCCGATGTTGTGGCCCTGCGGCCACCAAGCGCCCACGTAGGGATGCTCGTTCTCGGTGACGGAGATCTCGGTAAAGCCTAGCAAGCGATCGCCCGAGCAACCGTTGAGGCAGGCGAACAGGCTGTTGGGGTGTTCGAGGTCCCATTTCAGAGAGCCGTGCGAGCCGTTGATTTCCCAGGAGAGGAAGTTCTTTCGGCCGGTGGCGACGACGGACGATTCGAGGACGCCGATCGCGCCGTTCTCAAAATCCAGAACGGCAGCGGTGCCTTCATCCGAAAGGGCCGTGGGGCAGGTGGCCGACGGCACCGCGCGGTCCTTGTTGAACGCTCGGACAAGCGCTGACACACTCTTGATCTCACCGACGAGGAAGCGGCATTGGTCGATGGCGTGGCTGCCAATGCCTTGTGAGCCGCCGGAGTGTGGCCAGGCCGAGTACCAGACCTCGCCGGCACGGAGGGCCGGGTTGTGGCCAGCCGACTGCAAGTAATTGACGCGGATCTGGTAAATGGTGCCAAGCTGCCCCTCGGTGATCAGGTCTTTGGCGAGCCGAACGGCAGGCATAAAACGATAGTTGAAGGTGCACATGGATTTGCCGGTGGCGCTGACTGCGGCGTCACGCATGCGGCGGGCGTCGTCGACCGACACGGCCAGCGGTTTTTCACAGATCACGTGCTTGCCCTGCTGTAAGGCGGCGATGCAGGGCTCCGTATGACCGGCGTCGGGAAGGCAGTTGTCGACCACGTCAACGCCGTCGCTGTTGACCACGTCGTGCCAGTCCGTGGTGTATTGCTCGTAGCCGTAGCGGACCGCCTCGCAGCGTACCCGCTTTTCATCCTTGTCGCAGAGTACGCTTAGGCGGGGGACAAAACCGGCAGCAGGGTAGATGTAGGGGATCTTTTTGTAGGCGTTGGTGTGGCACTTGCCCATGAAACCGCAACCCAGAACGGCCATGTGGAGTTGGCGGCGAACATCGGTGTCGGTCTTTTGCAGCGGCATTTGGATAGATCCTTCTTTTTGTTCTGCTATTTTTAGGAGAGCACGGTGGCCAGATGCTCTTTGGCCCAAGCGATCGAACTCCGGAGATCTTCCTGTTCCAGCTTCCACGCGTCAAGCCCATCGGGCAAGGTGTTCGGGCGAAAGGGGGCGGTTCGTTTTTGGGCATGCCGAAGGTACCAAGCCAGGCCGTCGCCTGGTGGCGAGGGATGGCGGGCGAAAAAGCCTTCTTCGAGAATGTCGAGGCGGAATGGCGCGAACTGTGTGTGAATTTCAATGTTCAAGTGGAGTTCGGGCGCGTATGGACCGAGGATCTCGACAATTCGCGGGACCGCTATGTCGCCACTGCCGAGACAGCAATTGCCCAGGGCTAGTCCCCGATCGGTCCAGAGAATCTCGTAGTTTTTCAGGTGCGTGCTGGCAGTGTGCGGGGCCATAATCTCGGCCAGTCGACAGGGATCATCAAGATCGAAAGCCAGGTTGCCAGTGTCAACTGTGAAACGAAAGGCCGGGCTGTTGACGCGGGCGTGAATTGAGGCGAGCTCACGAACGGTGAAATCGGCGTGGTTTTCCATGGCGATTTGCATGCCCATCTGCTCGGCCGTTTTACAGGCTTGCCGCAGGATGGCTACGGCTTGATCGATAAGCGCGGTCATGTCATGGCCTTCGTCGCGTGTGAACAGATTCCCACCGACGCATCGGAGAATGGGCGAGCCGAGCTTCTGGGCGACCTCCAGATGGTGTTCCACGATCTTCGCCTCGGAGACATTCACGTCGTAGCCGGCGGCGGCGAGCAGGTCGCGCCCTTTTTCGGCCATGGGATGCCAGTGGAAGATCGAGCCCATGCCAAAATCGAGATAGAGTTGGAGGTCTTCGGACTTTTGTCGAATCCGCTCCAGTTGGTCGTCGGCGAAGGAGGTAAACGGCGAAAGCTCGAAGAGGACGCCCTGCAGGCCCAGTTGCGCGGTAAATTGCAGCACGCCAATCGGATCGAGCCCGGAGTTACGGACGGAGTAGGATTCCAAACCGAGTTTCATTGCCAATTTCCCATTTGCTTGCATTGTTAGTTGCGGATATTGCCGGCCAAGCCAACTTCGTCGGTCGCTCTTATGAGTTGGCGAGTGCCTGCTGTCGCTCCACTTCCTCGCGGGCGATGCGACACCAGGCCACGGCGTTCTCTGGTCGCCGGCCCAACGTGTGATTGTCTTTCATGATCAGTTCGACAACGTGGCCGCGGGTGATATCGAGAATATGACGCAAATCGCTGCGGATAGCGTTTTCGTCGATGGTTGGCACTGCGAGGGCGGCCGGATTGACCTTCACCGAAAGGATGTAATCGCGGCCGAGCATGGCGGTCATCTTTGCTAAGTCGGCCCAGGGGGAACACGACACACGACGGAGGTTTTTGTGCTGGCGGACCACGTGCCAGCGGCCATGCAGGGCCTCGCAGCAGCCATAACAGTTCAATCCGAAGCGATCCATGATGGGCTTTTCGTACGGAAAGACGAACTCTTCATACATCCGGGGTGAGACATTCACCGTCTCCTGGCTTTCGGTGAAGCCCCAGAGGTCGACGCAGCGCGGCGAACCAGAGAAATCGGGCTGCGGCAAGTCGTTGGAGAAGCCGTAACCGCCGGAGCCGACGTAGGTCCCGTCGTTGTTAAGACTCAACAGGTTGTTCTGTTCCAGGTAATCGATTTTTTCCAGGTGTCCTTGCGAGATGATCGCCAGAAGCTGTTTGAGTTCGTCGGGATGATCGATGAAATCGCAGAGGAGGTTGGTCAGTCCGCGGAGCATGACGGCCGGGCAGGTTACCCCAAGCGACCACCACCAGACGCCCTTGAGCCGGACTTTCAGAATGTCTCCGAAGGTTTCCTCGGCCAGACTCACACTGCCGCGAGTCGTTTCCCAGTCGATGCTGAATTCGGGACTGTGCAGCTTCTTCAGATCGGTTGCATAGTCGCGGATCGGGGCTTCCCAAACGTACGAGCCTTGACCAGCGGTCTTGTGGAAGACTTGCTGCAATCCCCAGTCGTCGGGCGTGGCCGTGTATGGCACGTCGAAGTAAGGCTCGACGGGTTTGTCGTCCCCCATCTCCTCGCCCCAGAAAATCTCCTTACGCAGATCCATCTCCCAGCGGCGAGCCAAGGCCCCGTGACACTGCATCTCGGCCTCGGTCACGATCTCGTTCCAGCCATTTTCCGGATCGCAGAAGATGGCTGGTCGAGACGGGCTGAGGCGGTTGATGCTTGTCCACAACTGGCGGACCTCTAGCATCTGTTGGCTTGCTGTGATCGCGGCTACTCGTTCTGCCAGGCGGCGAAGGATCTCGCGGTCCGCGTCGGAGATTACTAGGTTATCCCGGGTATAGCCGCTATTGATTCGCCCGGCCGCGGTTTGTTCCAGACCCGTCGAGGGGCCATTCCCATAGTTTTTCATGGCGTAATCAATTGTGAATGCCGTAAAAAGCCTTTTCTAGATGTTTGGCGGAAGGTGTGCCAGAGCCGGTTGATGACGGTGGCTTGTCAGAGCACTTCCGTGATACCGGGCATGGCCACCGGGTAGCGTCCTTGGGTATCGGGCACGACCGGCGGAGTCGATTCGACGGTCATCTGCTCGAGGTTGGGAGCCAATTGCCGATTCGAGGCAAATGCTTCGTCCCAGGTGATCAGTTTGCCCGACTCGGCCGCCATGCGACCGAGGATGCCGGTCATGGCCGCCATCGCCGACCGCTCGGTCTCGTTATACGGCTTGTCCTGCCGAATCGCCTCAAACAGCAGGTCGTGTTCAAACTGATACGGATTGCACTTGGGGCCTTTGTATTGCCAGGCCAAGTTGCCGGACTTCTGGGAGTAGCCCTTGTAAATTTTGGGGTTGGCGATTCCCTCGCCAATGACGGCGCTGCCCTTCGAGCCATGGATGACGTCACCAAAGAAGTTCCAGCAGTTGTTCATGTGCCGCCCTTGGGCGAACATGCGTGTTCCGTCAGGGAAGGTATATTCGACCGCGTAGTGGTCAAACAACTGGTCGGGGTCGGTGCGGACCTGTCGGCCACCTTGTCCTTGGGCGGAAGTCGGCCACGCGTTCTTGCTCCAGCAGCACACGTCGAGGTTGTGAATTAGCCAATCGAGGATGAAACTGCCGTTCAGCCAGGTGAAGCAACTGTAGTTGCGGATCTGGTAGGCCATTTCATTCATGCTGGCCTGCTTAGCAATGTACGGATTAAACCGGTTCGCCCCAACGGGATTATGTTCGCGGTAGGCCCAGCAAGTGATGACGTCGCCGATCGCTCCGTTATGGATTTGCTCGATGGCTTCGGCGAGCGGTTGATTATGACGGCTCATTAGACCGCCGGCGATCTTCAAATTCTTGGCTTCCGCTTCCTTGCCGGCCTTTAGTACGCGACGGATGCCCGGCGCATCTACGGCAAAAGACTTTTCCATGAAGACGTGGCAGCCTTTGGCCACCGCGTATTCGAGATGAAGCGGGCGGAACGCTGGCGGCGTGGCCAACAGGACGACACCGCCCGGACCGAGGGTGTCGATCACCTTTTTGTACCCATCCATGCCCAGGAAACGGCGATCCTTGGGTACATCGACCTGCTTTGGCTGGGCCTTGGATATGCTTCCGTAGCTACTCTCCAAGCGGTCCTCGAAAACATCGGCCATCGCCACTAACCTAGTGGGACCCTTTGTCCTTAGGGCATTGACGGCAGCGCCAGTCCCTCGACCGCCACAGCCGACCAAGCCAACCTTGATGGTATTGTCTTCGCCGGCAAAGCTTCGGGCGGCGATGGCGCTGAACAACGAGCCAGCGGCCAAGGCACTGCCGGAGCATTTGAGAAAACCTCGACGCGAGGGGGTTTTGGTCGCGGAATCCGAAGAGTTCATGGTCTCATCCCTTTTCTTGGCCGGCCTCGATGGAATCGCAATGTTCTGTCTCACGTGAGACTTTGAGGTTCCCCAAGGTAGCAGAGGAGGGGAGCAGAGTCGTTCACTCAACGTCAGTGAAAGATTTTGAACATTCTTCCAAGCCGGCCCTAGCACAGCGAGTTGCGGGCCGCCGAATTGGCTAGGCGTTTAAGCTAACCAAGCGAGAGGATTGGTGGGGAGTGAGGAGCCGATGTTCCAAAGCGAGGAGTGCTGCCCAGGCTGCTTCGTCGATCGGGATGCCCGTTCGGATACGTGTCTCACGCGTCCGCCGTTCGGGATCACCGGGCAGGAGGACTTCTTGGGTGCCATTGCTCTGAGGAGAGCTCTTGATATAGCGGACGAAGGCGTCGGTTGCTTGGCGCAACTGCCAAGTGCCGCAAAGTGACTGGGGATTGATCAACAAGAGAAACACGCAGTTGCCCAGTGGGGCTGTTGGCGTCTCGCATATGCAGTCGCCTCCGGAGAGGGCTCCGGCAAACATTTCGATCATCATCGCCAAGCCGAATCCTTTGTAGGCTTGCTCACCGCCGAAGGGCAGGATCGCTCCCGGTGGATCCGTATAGAGGGCGGCGGGATCGTTGGTTGGATTGCCTTGGTTGTCGACGAGCCAACCATCGGGGCACAACTGGCGAGTGAGTTTGCGCTGGCGAATCTTCCCTTCGGCCACGGCCGCTGTGCCAAAATCGAGGATAAGCGGACCGTTGGGGGTTGGTACGCCGAGGGCAAGCGGATTAGTTCCGATCCGGGCAGCTTTTGCGCCGGGTGGGGCAACGCGAGGCGAACTGTGGGCGTTGGCCATGATGATCGACACCATTTCGGCTTCGGCGGCAATTTCACTGTACTCGCCGAGCCGGCCAACGTGGGTGACGTGCCGCAATGTTGCGACGACCATACCTTGTGCCTTGGCTTGATCCAGCGCCTTGAGCAACAATCGGTGCATCTGCACCTGACCGAATCCCCAATTTCCCTCACAGACGATGGCCGTTGGCGATTGCTTAGCTACCTCCAATACGGCACCTGGTCGCACATCTCCGCAATGCAGTTTCTCGACATACGAGGGCAGTCGTAACACTCCGTGAGACTCGTGGCCGCGGAGATCGGATTCGACGAGACTGTGGGCTACGGCCGAGGCTTCATTGTCTAGTGCTCCGGCGGCGAGAAGGATGCGTCGCGCCAGGCACTCCAATTCGTGTGCGGTTATGTAGCGCATGATTCCAATGCGTTAGGATTGTTTGCTGACACGTAGTCTTCGCTTTGCCCGGCAGAACTGCTCTGCAAAACTAGGCATGGGATCACTGCCGGAAAATATTGGAAAGATTTGCCTGTGAGCAATGCTTTTGAGCCAGCCGAACCAGGAAATGTCCCCACGTCGCTGCAAGGAGCGAAAGGCATGGAAATCTTCCCACGGATACCAGAGGCGGAGGCCTTGGCGAAAGGTCGTCAGGGGCTCTTGAGGGATGCCGACCACCCGATTGTAGACGAAGCGGGCCAAGTCGATTCCGGCGCGTTGCAGCAGATAGATTGGTGCGGTGAAACGGGCGTTGCACTCAATTAGTTTCAATTGCCCGTCCCGGGGATCCGACTTGAATTCGACATTCGCGAGACCGCGCAGCCCAACGTGCCGCAACAACTTGAGGGAGGGTTCACAAACTTCTGGGACCCAATCGGTGATATGGTAGCAGGCGCCGCCTTCACCGGGAGAATTCCGGCGAATTACGCGCTTGGTCAGAGTGAAAAGAGGTTGGCCGGACGCATCGAGATAAGTGTAGTAGCTGCAAAGGCGATCATCGAGGCCGGGAATCCATTCCACGAGCATCGCCTCGATGCCGTCGGCAAGAACTCTCCGCCAGGACTGAATCAAATCGTCAAAATGTTTTGCGAAAAAGTGCTTGCGACCGTGCTTGGCGTCGAAGACGTGAGAAAATAGCGGCTTGACGAGAAGAGGAAATGTCAGTGAGTCGCGCACAGACTGAAGTTGTTCGAGATTATCAACGGTCCAAAAGCCTGGAGTTTTCACGCCGGCAGCCCGTGCCGCCTCATAAGTGCTCAACTTGTTGAGCATTTGTTCCTGGGCGACGGTGTCCATATCATCGATCAGATATAAGCGGCGGAGGTCATGGTAGTCATTGCGGAGCAATTCCAAAGCAGGATCGCTGGCGGCAAGTAATACGGAACCATGCAAATAACGACTTTGATTGCCGAGGAGAAAGTCTCGCCAAACAGAGATGCTGTTGGCCAGCGCTATCCAACGCGCGTATCGGGAGTAGCGGACAGGGCTGCTGGGGATTGAAAGGGCATGTACCGTAACGCCATAGCGTCCGAGGCTGCGAGCGATTGTCAGGGCGTTGATCTCGCCGCCAACGATCACAACGGGTGGCCGCTGGGCACGCTGCGACCGTCGTGGCCCTGCAGCGAGGGGGTAAGCCGGGGCGGGGGGGAGAGACTCGACGCTCATGGTTGACTCGCGCAGGATACTTGTCGAAATCCGCGTATGGACAAAATGTGTTCGGACGGGGGGGGCGAATCGTTCGCGCAAAGAGCCGCCAAGACAGTCTCGGCCACGGAGACGGGGCGATCGGCTTTGAAGTAGTGGTAGTAAAGCCCGGGGGTCGCGTTGACTTCCATGATGCGTCCGCCGGACTCCTCGAGCGGACGAGTTGGGTCGGTGGTCATCATGTCGACGCCCGCCAACCGGACACCGACGGCGGCGGCCGCATGTGAGCCCGATGCAATCACTTCTTTGCATAAACGATCGGTTACCGTTTCGTTCTCTTCGGCGGCGTTTTCGTTGACCACGTTCTTGACAACCACTTGTGCGTCAAGTGCCGGCACGGATCGGAGACTTAGCCCCTGTTTGGCCAAGGTACCGCGCATGTCTCCGTCGATTCGCAACAAAAATTGGCAGGCTCGAAATCCCGTTTTCAACCGCCGCAGATTCTCCCGCTGCACCAATTCGCCAATCGTCGATCGTCCATCTCCGCGTACGCTGGGCGGATGCCGGACGATGGCGTCGAGCAGGACGCCGTCCAGATAAAGAAGTCGATAGCAGTTGCCGGCGACGTGCTCCTCAATGACCAAATCGCGGCAATAACCCGAGGCAAAGGCAGCGGCTCTAAGCAACTCTCTTTGGCGAATGATTCCGGTGGTGACTCCGAGCCCGCCACCGGTGTCCCTAGCTGGTTTGACGACGCAGGATTTTTCGAGGCGCTCCAAGAAATGGGCCGCCTTGTCGAGCGATGCCAAGGAAAATGGCAAATGGCGGGGGATTGGCAGGTGGGCCTCGGACAGCAAACGATAGGCGACGGGCTTATTGCGTGCGACTAGCAAGGTGACTGGATCGTCGATAGGCGTGAAGTTCGCCCAAACGCGTGTTTCGGTGACGCCGATTTTTAGCCTAAGCAGGTCGTCACCGAGCGATTCGGCACTGCCGCCGAGTTGTGCACAGGCGGATCGCCACATCCAATCATAGAAGCGGGCGCGTTCACGCTCCATGGCTTTCACGTCGGCGTTGCGCCAGCGGAGCAGAGCCTGGAGGCGGTAGATCCAACGCAACGCTTCAAGATAGCGCAGACGCGACATGAGAGATCTGTTCTTAGGAGTTGTCAAGTCTCAGCGTGTTGAAGTCTCGGTGCGGAGTTCCGGAGAGCATACGATTCCTCATGAATCATCGGACAGCCATGCTCCTGGAGGATTGCATCCACCCACTGATTCGAGAAATCGCCGCGCTGTACGCTGGCGAGGTAAGCGGCGTTTGTGTCGCGGTGGTTCTTGAGGCGGTCAAGTGCCTCCTCGGCGATGTTTTGAGGAACAATGACGATGCCGGCGGCGTCGGCAACAATCACATCGCCGGGAAAGACAACGGTCCCACCACAACAGATCGGGTAGTTGATTTCGCCTGGTCCGCGATGCAGGGGGCCAATCGAGGTGGTGCCCCGGGCAAAGACGGGAAAGTCGCCGAGTCTCCGGATGTCGGGTAGATCTCGAACCAATCCATCGATAACAAATCCGGCGATCTTGCGATGGCGGGCTTTAGTGGAGATAAGGTCCCCCAGCACAGCGTTGTTCGTCGAGCCTCGGGAGTCGACGACGACGACGTCGCCCGGTTGCGCTACGTCCAGGACTTTGTGCACCATCAGGTTATCACCGGGGAACAGCTTGACCGTACACACCGGCCCGGACAAGCGGTGGTCGGGCCCGGTGAGGCAACGGATGCCGGGGTCCAACGCGTACATTCGGTTAAGCAAGTCCGAGATCGTTGGCGTGTCAAAGTCGCGGAATTGATCCATCAGGGATTGATCGAGGCGGGGAAAGTTGTAGCGCACGCGGAAACCAGGACCCGGCTGCATTTCGGCGGAGCGTGGTTTGTTGGCCATGACAATTCCTTTCTCAATGAGGCAAGTAAATCGTTTACTGGCGCGGCATTCGAGGCCAATTTGCCTATACGGCGACTGTCATCGGCTCCCCTTCAAGCGACTGCTCGTGGTGGACAGTCAGGCGTGGTGGCAAATCATTCCGCTTGCGGCGATAGATGCTCTCAATCATGGCCTCATAGCGCCGCACCATTTGTTCCAGCGACCAATTGCATATTACGAGTTCACGACCGGTCGAGCCGAGGTGGTTCCTCTGCGAGCGATCATGGAAAAGTTGCACAAGATAGTGAGACATTGTTGCAGCATCACCGGGTTCAATCAGATAGCCGGTCTGCTCATGTCGTACCGTTTCGGGCACTGAGCCGACGCGGGTCGCGATGACCGGCACGCCGCAGGCCAGTGATTCCAGAACAGACACTGGATTGGCTTCGATATGCGAGGTCAAGAGGAAGACGTCGAACAGGTTGAGTATTTCCGCGACATCAGAGCGACAGCCGAGGAAGTGCACGCGGTTTTCGATACCGAGTTGAACGGCGCGCTGTTGCAGGGAAGTCCGCATTGCGCCGTCGCCGACGAGGACAAATTGGGCGTCGGCCATATCTTTTGCGGTCTGCGCAGCAACGTCGAGGAACATTTCATGGTTTTTTTCGGGGCCGAGGCGGGCGACGGTGCCGGCGATTGGACCCGGGGGAATACCGAGCTGCCGTCGCAAGGCTTCGTTGGGCGGACGAGGGGTGAATTCCTCCGTATCGATGCCATTGGGGATCATGCAAATCTTTTTTTCGGGGAGCCGTTCGACGTCGATAAGGAAGCGGCCATGGGATGCTGCAACGGCGATGAACATATCGGTCCAGCAGGTAAGACGGCGATTCAATCGGCCAATGCGATCGGGCCAACCCGTGGAATGGATAGAACAGACTACCACCGGAACGCCGGCACGCCGGGCAGCTAGTCGTCCCCAAAACATCTTGTCGCCGGCCCCAACCGTGATGATCGCGTCGACGCGTCGACGATGGAGCAGTTTCGTCAAACGGGGGAGTACCCGGAGATCGTACTTGCTGCTGAGTAATCGTTCGAAGACGGGAATTTCTTCGGCCAAGATTTCGCCGAGTTGTCCCAGCGTTTTCAGGCAGCACAGTTCGGGTGCGAAGCGGGTGCGGTCCATGCGGCGAATAAGGTTGAGCATCAAGGTTTCTGCGCCCCCGATCGGCGCCGAGGTATGCAAAAACATGACCCGCAATGGGCCGCGAGACGACAGTGGGGAATAGGGTAAAGCCATCGTTAGGGTTCCTCGATACCGACGGAGGTGTTCAGGGAATGTTCACGCCCTGGAAATGATCGCCACTGTGTCAGGGCGTCGCGAGCGAAGACCGCTAATTGCTCCTTTTCTGAGGCGTCGAAGACCGTGTTCGTCGTTGTCGACAGAAGGAGCAGCGCGGCAATCAGGGCCAGGGTTGCCCAGGGGCCGAAGTATAAGACGAGGGGAATGATGGTGATTAGCCAGGTTCCCAGTGAGATGTTGAGCCCTCGGCGGAAGGCCAGTGCGTACACCAGAAAGAGCAGGGTGATCGTCGACAGCGACGCGGAGACCGCTGCTCCGGTGATTCCCAGGATCGGCAGGAGAAGGGTATTAGTGAGAATGTTGAGGGCAAGACCCGCTATAAGGCTGACATTGATCAGGGAGACGCGTTCATCGCACCAGAGATAGCTGCGGGCGATGCAGAACAAGCTGAACCAGATCGCCCAGAGCAGGGTCCAGGGGAGAATGGCCTGGCCGGCGCCGAACTTGTTCTGAAAGATACCGACAAAGAGGATTGGTGAGGCGAGGAGGATCATCGCTGCCGTAAAAAGGAGGCCCAGGCCGGTCACTTTCAAGAACATGTTCACTCGGGCACAAACGACATCGCGGCGTCCGGCCTCCCAGTCGTGACTGAAGTAGGGGACGAACATGGTGCCAACCATGCTTGCCAACTGCACGATCAACAGGGGAATGATTCGCGCGCTGTGATACTGTCCGACCGCGGCGCTGGCCGACACCGGATCCAAGCCCGAATGATGCAACAGCATGTAGCGATCGGCGAGCAGCAGCAGGTGGGTGAGGAAGTTGCTGGCCCAAACCGCCCCCGCGAACGAGAGCATCTTCGGCCAGAAGTGATCGGCGGTATCAAATGCTAGGTGAGAGGGCAAACGCAGCCACATCCGCAACAACCAGTAGGCAGGGATGATGCTGCAGACAGCGCAGGTGAGGCCGAAGCCGATGGCCACGCTCGCGGCGGAGGGGCTCCATGAAGCGGCCAAGCCCACCGCGAAAGTGGCGAAAAGAATGCTCTGCATGAATTGCAGTATCGAGACGGCCCGGTATTTGCGCAAACCGCAAAACAATTCGTTGATGACGTTGAAAACGATCACTGCAGGCAGTCCCAGCAGCACGATATTGATCAGGTGGAAGTTGTTGGATTCGTTGTAAAGGAGTTGGGAAAACCACGCCCGGTTGATGTACATCAGGAGAGCAGCCGTCAGAATGAGGGCCGTGACGGCGATGATCATTCTGTGAAGAAAGAGTCGTAGCCGCCCTTTTTGCCGGTATTGTTCGACGTAGCGGGCGAAACAAGCCGGCAGACTGAAGACAACGATGGGTGCTGCGAAATCAAAGAAGGCAAAAGTCAGGTCCCAATGCCCCAATTCTTCCGCTGGCAGCCAGCGACAGAGCAACAGGCTGCGGCCGAAGCCCACCGCGCGCTGGATTACCGTCATGCTCAACAGCAGGACCAGACTGGCCGCCAACGGATCAGGCCGGATGGCGAAACGCGAGGATCGTTCTGATATCGAAAGGGCTGTCGCCATGCTAGCTAAAGAGATTGTTCGAGAGACGGGGATCGTTCTGGGCAATAGGCGAAATGGGGGAGACACAACTCGCGCAATGGATCGAGGACGGCCCAGCTCTTCGCTCGGTGTGGTGGGCCATCGACGATTCGTCGACGAATATGAAAGGGATCGTCAGCCGGATAATTCCAGCCGCCGTACGCCGAGCAGACGCCATCGAAGCCGGCACGCTTTGCCAGTCGGAACGCCTGATGGGTGAGATTCTCAGGGCTGCCGAAGGGAAATGCAAAAAACGCCACCCGGTCGCCGAGGGAATTCTCCAGGTCATTGCGCGAGGTCACGATTTCTTCGTACAAGCGGGCAGGATCCGCCAGACGACCGATGTCGGGATGGGTACGGGTGTGAGCGCCGATGTCGATCCCGTCGGATTTCATCGTACGGAGTTGATCGAGGGTGTTGGGAGCGAGATGAGTGTGTCCCATCTCAAGATCATGCGCGAAGGGTTTGCCCGTGAGGACCGGCTCGGCCGTGACGAAGTAGGTGCAGGGGATCTTTTCTGCGATCAGAAGGGGAATGGCCGTTTCGCAGTTGTCGGCATAGCCATCATCGAAGGTGATGCAAGCGCTGGGGGAGGTATTCGAACCGTCGCAAAGCCGTTGTTGGAGGTCGGTCAAGGAAATCATTTCGAAGCGGGTCTTCAACCAACGAATTACTTCGACGAAATTGCGAGTCGGCGTCGTCCAACTGTTCGCCCCATCATCGGCAATGCGGTGGAACACCAGCACGGAGATTGGCGCGCGACCCGCGGCGGCCAGGCGACGGTGGTACCATTGTCGCTCCGGATAGGTGGCATAGTAGTAGGCCTTGGCCAGAGCGGTCCGCCAGCGTCGCGGGACGGTGGATGCGTGTAGGTCGTCCTTGCTTAGAGCGCTGGTTTGGTTGGTCGCATACAAAGTCCGGTTTTCCGCAGGATGGCTCATGCTAACTCCTGGGTGTGCCTGCCAGAACCGCAGCGATACTGCAGCAGCACCTCCTCATAAACGGCGGAAACGCCGGCGGCCATGCTGCGGTCGGAAAAGAGGGTAGTTTGGCGTTCGTGGGCGATGCGTCGCAGCCGCGTTGTGTTGGCTTCTCCTTCAAACAGCATGCGGAGGGCGCGGCTCAATTCGACGACATCGCCTGGTTGGATTAGCAGCCCGTCCTCGCCGTCACGAATCACATCAGTGACCCCATCCACACGACTGGCGACAACTGGCGTACCTACCGCCATGGCTTCGAGGACCGACATTGGCATCCCTTCGCTGAGTAGGCTGGGAAGTACGAATACGTCCATCTGCTGTAGTTCTCGATCGACTTCGGAGCGGAAGCCCACCCAGTCGACGCAATTTTCTAAATCCAGACGAGCCGATAGACGTTGTACCTGCTGCTGGTAGTCGAGAGACTCGAAGTTTCCCACCGCCCGCAACCGGACGGGAAGGCCCTGCCGCCGCAGATCAGCCAAAGCCTCCAATACTGTCTCAATGCCTTTTCGTGGGCGAAACAGGGCTACGAGACCGATAACCCATTCTTCCCGCCGGGTCTTTTCGACAGGCAACGACCGGGCTGGCACGCCGTTGGGAACGAGGGAGATCTTTTGATCGGCGTAGCCGTGACCGCGCAAATACCTGGAAATCGTTGGTGATACACTAATCAGGCAGGCCGCCCGCCTGAGGCTGCGTCGCTCAACCCAGGCGCTCAAGCGGCGACTCAACCGATTTCCAATCTCTCGATGCGTCTGGGTGTGGACGTGATGGACCAGTGGCACACGGGCGAGCGAGGCTGCCAAACTGCCGATCATTGCCGTGCGTGGCCCATGGGTATGAACGATTGCATACTTCTGTTGTTGGACGAGCGACGCCAGACGAAAGGCGGAGCGGAGATCGAGTTTGGATCGCATAAAGAGCTCGTGGACGACGGCGCTGCGGCATTCGCGCATCGCGGCGAAGCACCCGGATTTCAGACACGCAAAACTGACGTCGTAGCCAAATTCGGGAAGCCGCGCGGCGAGATGGTCCTGGACTCGCTCCGCGCCGGCATAGTGCTCGCCATTGATTACATGGAGTACGCGTGTCATCGCCGAGGAGGTATCGTTTCGAGGCGGCGAGGGATCGTGCTCGACGGGGGTTAGCGTATGGACGATGGCCAAAATCGGTCTCCTTGCTGGGCTTGCAGTTGCCGCAGTCGTTGCCCGGATGTTGCGTCAATAGGCACCCCGGCGAGTCAAAATGGCCCACGGCGTCCGAATCAGCAGGACCAAGTCGGTCGTCAGGTTTTGATGTTTCACGTACCAGGAGTCCATCAACATCCAGCGATGGAAGCCGATCTCGCTGCGACCACTTACTTGCCAAAGGCACGTGAGGCCGGGCTTGACCGCGAGGCGAATCCGCTGCCAAGGTTCGTACTGGGCCACTTCGGTGGCCAGAGGAGGACGTGGGCCGACAAGGGACATCTGTCCGCATAACACGTTGATCAGTTGTGGCGCCTCGTCGAGACTCGTGCAGCGCAGCAGACGGCCAATCCGCGTCACTCGGGGATCCTGGTGGTTTTTGAAGATCGGGCCATCCTTTTCGTTCTGTATCTGATGGCGGATTTTTTCCGCGTCCAATCGCATGGTTCGAAACTTGTAGAGTCGAAAGGGAAGGCCGAGATAACCAAGCCGCTCCTGGGCAAAGATCGGATGACCTTTGGTGGTGATGGTCAAGATTGTGAAGACAGCCAGCAGCAACGGGGATAGCAGGAGCAAGAGAAACGCAGCCCCGGCGACGTCCAAGGTGCGTTTTGCCACAAGGTACGAAAGGGATTGGTTGCCGGCTGGGGCGATCACATGCTGACGACTACGAGGTCGCCGCCTCGCTGGCAAGCGGAGCGTGTCTTGCCATGTGACGTCCTTGCTATCGGCGGTCACGGTGGTCGACAGCAGCAAACGGGGCTTCTCGTGACGACGGATATGCTCGCGACCCCTGACCCGCGCTGAGTCCTGCTTGACGGCCGACGATTCATTGGCACTCATACGGTCCTCCTCAAAAAGTGTGTCGACGGGCACAATCACGTTGCTGGGGTCGTAAGTTGCAAGCTGGGGCTGTGCTTGGCGGCCGCATCCGTGACGCCGCTGTGGCTCTGTTGGAAGCAGGCTCCTGTCGTCGCACCGGCTAGGAGAAAGAGCAGGCTGTTGTCGATGGTGGAATATGACAATTCGTGGAACGCGTACTGGCAGGCGTAAAGGCCGATGGCTGCCAGCAGCAGCACGGCTTGGCGACGAGCCCAAGGGGGCGTAGCCGGGTGGCGAGCCCAACGCCACGCGTTCAGTGCCAGGCCGAAAAGGGTGGCCACGAACAGGAACAAGCCAACAAAACCGGTTTCCGTTAGCAGGCTCAAATAAGTATTGTGATGGACGAGTGGGCGTATTTGTTCGAGGGGAAGATCAATGCGATCTGAGATGTAAGGCATCTTGGCGACAGGAAACTGGCCGAAGCCGAAACCCCAGACGGGCGAATCTTGGAACATGCGCCAGGACACGTAGGCAAAACTCAGCCGGCATTCGGCCGAGTCTTTCGCGACGGCCGCGGTTTGTTCGCGTTGCAGGGAGACGATCTTGTCGAGTTTCGTTGCCAGCAGTAGTACGGCGCATGAGGCGGCGGCCGTGACGACCAACGCCCGCGCTCGGCCGCGCATCGACGCGGCCAAGAGCAAGAGTAAACCGGCACCCGTGCCGAGCCACGAACTTCTCGTGTAGCTGAAGTAGAGGGCGGCGGCAAACAGGGCCGTCAACGGTGGCAAAACGAACCAACGCGCCCGGCCCAGCCTGTCCCGGATGGCCCAGAGCGCCAGGAGGGCGACGCCAAGGTAGAGGCCGAAGCTAACCGAGGTGACCATGGGCCCCCGCGCCCGGCCGAAGTGGATGCCGGCGGTAGGATCAGCAATATGTTTTGGGAATACCAAGGCCCAAACGTGGGCGATTTCACACAGTCCAGTGAACGCCAGATAGATACCGAACAAGACCAGGACGACCTGCAGCGACCGGAGGGCGAGCGGAGAGGGAGATGATTCGCGAACGAGGAAATAGATCGCGATCGGGATGCAGTAGGCCGTTGACCAACGCCAGAGGGGAGTGGACGAGTGGCCAAAGGACAGACGGAAGTCGTTCAACAGCATGCTGACCGTAATCCAAGCGAGAAAGGCCAGCAGGAGCCACTCCGTGTGACCGACGAACTTGGGCTGAAATCGTCCCTGTTGACGTTGTACAATGAAGGCGGCGATCAGGAGCGGCAGCATCAGGCGGTCGAGGGTCATCCTCACGCCGGCGATGGGAAACGTCAGAAAAGCGGCACCGAGGGCAGCGCCGATCAGCACGGTAGCCAGCGCCACGAGGAGCGGAGGCACGCGGAGAACGACCACGGCCAACCAGATAAGGCCGGCGGCGGCGACGATCGTAATCAATCCCATCATGATTGCATCCTTTCCGTGGCTCGTAGATGGGGAGGATTACGCGTCAGCGAACGCTTTCGGCGGTCAGTTGTTCACCGACCCGTGTCCATACGACCCTGTCGCTGCCGGTTCGCACCGGCTGCAGTCCGCCAGTGGAACTCCTGGGCAAGCGGAGCGAAGCCACCTCTTCTTCCAAGTGGGAGATCGGGGCGGTGAGGAACACCAAGCCGATTCCGGCGAGGAGACCACCCACGATCCCTGCCAGACCGATCACCTTTTTGCTCGGGCTAACGGGGCGAATGCCACCGTCGGGCAAGCTCACCTGACTGAGAAGGCTGCTACTGGTCGCAGCGGCGGCGGAGGCCCGGCACTGTGCCAGGTTTTTTTGGCACTCTTCGAGCAGTGTCCGCCGCTGTTCCACTTGGACCACAAGATTGGAGTACTCGGCGCGAAAATCGGTGAGACGATTCAAGCGTTGGTTGAGGTCGTTAGCTTGCGTTTCGAGCGTAGTACGTCGCGCCGTGGCGACGGCCTTGGCCGCCGTGACTCCTTGGATGGCGGCTGCTAGTTCATGACGGATTCCGTCCTGAATGCCGGTTTCCTCGCGCAAGGCCGCCCGCATCTCGGGATGTTCGTCAGTAAGCTTGCTTGCTCCGGCGGCGGTTCTCAGGCGGGCCTCGCTTAGACCTTGGATCATTCGGGGCAATCCCGGATGGCAGTCGAGGAGTTCCTTGGGGGCAGCACTCATGAGCAGGGGATTGTCTTCGGCCTTCCGGAGCATGGAGAGAATGGCGTTGTACTGCATTTCCAGCGAGCGACTCTGGCGCAATTCATCGAGAGTCGCCGCCAAGGTGCGGTAGAGCGCGGTATCACCGTTTGGGGATTGGTGGAGCATGCGCAGCGCGACGAGATCGACGCCCACGCTCCTTTCGATTTGCGCCAAGCGCTGCGTCGCTTGTTGCAGGTTGGCTTCGGCCAGTGTCACCGCCGCGTGCAACTCGGCGATGGTGCTGGCCGCCACCTTTGCGCGGAGTTCGCCAAAGGCTTTGCGAACTTCAGCGTAGATCGCCTCGGCGAGTCTGATCGCGCGATCTTGTTGGCGCGCCTTGACTTTCAAGTAGAAGTATTCTGTTTTGCCGAATTCGGCCCCTTTTGGCGCCACGAGGTTAATGTCCGCTCGCACGTCATCCACATCCTCGGCGGTTGGCCAAGTGGTGGAGACGTGCTTTGGCTCCGGGCCGACCTGTTTTAGCGCCGCAGCGAGGACCGGACGGCTGAGGGTCAGTTCGAGCAGGGTTTGCTGCATATCTTTCAGGCCATCTTCATTGCGCGGCCGGCCGGTGGCGCCGAACCGGGCTTCCATGTCATCGCGAACCACGATTGCCTGCGACGCCTCCCATGTTTGCGGTGCAACGAAGGCGTAGGTCAACGCGGCAACAGCGACAACAGCAGCTGTCACGAGGCAGCGACGACGGTACTGCCAAAGCGTCTGCAAGATGTCGGATAGCGTGATGTCCCTGACCTCCCCGTAATTCATGGCTGTGGCCTCCTTATCCTAAGGCTCCCACCAACGGCGATGACGATCATGCCCTGGCTTGGGAAGCCGTAGCAGTGCAATTATTGAAGAGCCGAGGCGAGCGACTATCGACAATTCAGTGGAGTTCTGGTGGAACTGTCCGTGCGATGCAGGGGAGCTAGCAACGATATGAGTGTGCCGCTTGTCGAGATCGAATTGCTGTCAACGTGCGGGCTGTGAAGTCAGTTCCCGCGTTTTCTCTGATGGCGGTTGACTATTGAATTAGAATGCCTTGCCAAGCCTTACTCCGCCTAGTGTCAGGTTAACGCGTATCGGCGCGGCTGGTTGCCAAGCGTCTCGTTCCATGAGGAGTTGTCGGCCGTGGAACAAACAACAATCCGAGGAGAGACAGAATGTTGCAAGCAGAATTGCTGGCCGCGCTAGACTCGCCCGGGCGGGTTACGGGGCATAGACGCAAGGCTGATCGCAAGGATCGGCAAATCAAAGTCCTTGGAGTCTCGATTTCGGATGTGACAATGGCTCGCGCGCTGGAGATTGTGCAAGCGATGCTTGCGCGACGGGGCGGTCCGGCGAGTTCGGTGTTCTTTGTAAACGCCCACACGCTGAATCTGGCGGCCTCGCAGACCGGCTATCGACGGGTCCTTAATTCGGCCGACCGGGTTTTCGGGGACGGCACTGGGGTTCGGTGGGCCGCCCGACTGCAAGGCGTTCGGCTTCACGACAACGTCAATGGAACGGATTTGACACCGGCGTTGTTGCGCGCCGCTGCTGGCCGGGGGTATCGCTGCTTCCTTTTGGGAAGCGATGAGAGGTCAGTCGACAAGGCGGCGGAGCACGTCGCCGAAACCTTTCCCGGTTGGACTGTGGCGGGTTGCCACCACGGTTACTTAACGACACCGGAGCGAGACGAGCATGCGCTGGAAGCCATCAACGGTTCTGAGGCAGATTTGCTCCTGGTGGGGATGGGAAACCCGTTGCAGGAGCAATGGATTCACCGCCATCGAGAGCGACTTGTCGTGCCTGTTTGCATGGCGGTGGGCGGGCTGTTTCAGTATTGGGCCGGCAGCTTAAGCAGGGCACCGCAATGGCTGCGGGGGAGCGGCTTTGAGTGGTTGGGGATCATGCTACAGCAGCCAAAGAAAGCCCGGCGCTATCTGATTGGCAATCCGTTGTTTCTTGCCCGAATCTACAACGAAAAATGGCGTCTGCGACGTCGCAGGCGCCATGGAGGGTTCGCTACGAAAGCCTTGATACTACAACGCCGTGAGATTGGTCCACGACACGCCGAAGTTGATGGGGAAGGCCGCGTAAATGCCGCGTGTGAAGGCCAAGTTGATGAAGTCGTCGGTCTTCAGCAGCGCACTCTTCGGCACCAGCACGATGTCGGAGTCCCGGAGCCAAATCTCGTCGTGCGGGCAGGGGCGTTTCCCGTCCAGAGCACAGCGCAACTGGAGTCGGGTGGCCATCAGCCGCCAGCACTCGTCGCGGCGGAACACTACAATCTGCCGTAGTTCAGCTCCGACGTTCCAACTGCCAGCCATGGCGATTGCCTGCATGGCGGTGGTTGGTCCTTCTAGTTCATAGCGGCCCGGCGTTTTAACCTCACCGAGAACATAGATATAGCGAGGCGCCCGACGATCAAGGACGGGGGTGACCTCGATGCCGTGGAAGCGGCGGGCGTATCGGGCTTCGATTTCGTCCTTGATTTCGTCTAAGGTCAAGCCTTGGGCCGGAACCGAGCCGATCGAGGGCAGTTGGATATAGCCGGCGGGAGTGACGCGTACAAAAACGCCCTGTCCACCGGTACCATATCGTTGGTCAACCGCCGCGCGCAATTCTTCGACCCGCGTGTTAAGCTTGACAGGAGTGATGCTGATGGCCGGCTCTTTGACATAGCGGGAGTACTGGTTTTCGAGGTCTTTTCGCAGTTCCTCAATCGAGCGCCCGGCAGCCGGGACTTGTCCGAGCATTCGCATCGTCACCATGCCGTCGGGTTGGACACTAACTTGGCGTTCCAGGTTGGGCGATCCGAGCGACTCGATCTTGATGATATCGCCAACCGCAAGTTCGTAGGGCCTGGTCGAAGGTGCTCCGGTTAGACCGTAAACGACGCGGAGGATATCGTCGACGCGAATATGGTATTGCGGCACATGCGCCAAGCGGGCAGGCCCAACGTATTCACCCTGAGCAAAGACTTGCCACGGTACCGGCCGCTGATCACGCCACCTTGGTTCGCATTCACAACCATTGATCGGGCAGGTCACGCCACAACGGCCCTGTGGGGCACAGGGTAGCCACATCTGAGGCTGAGAAGTGCGGACCGGCGCGGGTTCGTCCAAGGGGGCTTCCGGAGTTGTCATCTGCGGCGCGGGAGCCGGGGTTACTGGAGCGGCCGGCAACTGCGCAACTTTCGAGGGCTCGGCCGGGGCGGTTGTCACGCTCTCTGAGAGCACCGCCGAGACGGGCTGGGCCCGGGCGATGCGAATTGGAGCGGGGTCGTCTGTTGGTGCAGGAACGGTAGCCGGAAAAATATTCGCTAACGCGGCCGCAGTCTTTGGAGAGTCGGCCCTGACCTGTTTGATTTCTTCACGGCGAACGTCTGGAGAGCCAGTTGTGGCCGAGGTCGGCACACGAACCTTAATGATTCTTGCCACGGGACCAGTCGGCTCCTGCGAATTCTCCATTCGAAGAACAGGTCGTTGTGGCCGAGCGGCAACGGCTGCCGGGGCAGCCGGAGTCTGGGGCACCGGCGGAGTTGTTGATTGAGTGGATACAGAGCGCAACGGATGCGCCGGTTTCGGAAATAGTTGGGGAGCGCGGGTGGTCCGCAACGGATTGGCCTCCCTGGCCGGGCCGGCATCGTCAGAAAGAACGATGCTCGGTTGGAGGGCGAGCCACGATAGCATGAGTGCTATGGTGGGCCAGCGAAGTCTGGTGATGAAGTGCGAGTGGCCCCTCATTGAGATACTCCCTATTTATTAGCTGCTCATCGTCTTCGTTGCTGATGGGCGGTCATAAGCTATGACGGCCATTATCGTTTCACGTCACCACTCGAGCTGCTCAATTTTCCTGTGAGCCACTCTGGCAGATACCGGGATTCCTTCTTTTCAAAATTCTTGGCGACCGGCTCGGGTTTGGCCGGATGCTGAGTCTTGGCGGCGATGGGCACGTCGAGGTCGTCGTTGCCCGTGTTGCGATTGAACTCCACGGGTTCGGTCCAGCGAATATTGGCCGCGAACGAGGCGTGGACTCCAGTCGTTCTACCGGCGTTGAGTTCTTCATGCCGTTGCTGAGCCTGTTTGGCGGCCGAGACTCGCCCTGATCTTTCATAGACGACGGCCAGATTGCGCCACAATTCGGGGCGTTGGCTTCGTGCTAAGGCGCGAGTCAAGACCTGTTCGGCGTCCTGGTACTGACCATATCGGACCAGCAGCACCGCCAGTTCATTTGCCGCTAAGTAGTTGTCGCCGTCGACCGCGAGTGCGGCCTGGTACAAGGTAATGGCCTTTGGACCAGCCAAGCCTCGTTCTTCCTCCGACTCCTCGGCGAGGGCAGTATACGAACGGCCAAACGAGTACAAGGCCATGGAGGCGGTTGGAATGTGGCCACCGGCGAAGGCCAACTGTTTTTGGGCGTTGAGCAATTGCTGCTGCATGAGGGCCAAGGCGTCGGGGTCGTTCGCCCGCGGCGCCTCGACGAGCGCGAGAATTCGCAACCCCTCGTCGAGCGCAGTCTGATGGGTGTGGCCGACTTGCTCCAGATCGAGCGCTACGGCGATTTGTCGAATGGCTTTGATGAACTGCATCTGGGCAGAGCAAATGGCCCGCCTTGTTCCCAGATCGAGCCCGCGCTGGATGTGCGCCTCTGCCCGTTGAATCGCGAGATCACGAACATTCTGGTGGCTCGTCGGTGAGGGGGCGGAATCGGCGGCAAAAGCGCTGCCAGCCAGCGCGAGACCTGCAACACCCCACAGCGAGAGTAGAACGGTCAGCGTGGTTAGGCTGGATAGGCGAGTCATAATGCGAGCTGGTATGTTGTGATTTATGATGTCTTTCCTAAAATGCGCCACCATCCCGCGTCTCGTTGAAAACAGTTTCACTGTTAACACCGATATCGTCTGATCCTACAACCCATTTAAGGGAACTAAGCAGTGACGCGAAAGCCAATCTGATCGGATTCACCGCTACGCCAGGAAAAGGTTGGCTGGTTTGCCCATTATGAAGCAAGCGGGGCCAACGGCAATGCGGCACGCGAGTGTGTTGGTCGAGCGGGCCTCTCGTTAAGCCAGCTGTCCGCTTGCAGCAAGGGGTGCGGTAGCTGGAATTTATCGAGCGGGATGGGCTCGGGAGATCGCCCATACAGCCAGTGGAAATGCGCAAGATGGAAGATAGAGGCGGCGGGCGGCGATTCGCCGCAAGTCTCGCCTCCTCCGGTGATTGCGCGCCGGCGAGTGCCGTGACGCCCGCAATTTGGTGGAGGGGCTTCACCTTTTTTTGCCGGAAGGGAGAGTCTTGACTCGTCGTCGGGGGCAATAGAATGGCCACGCTTAGGTAGGCGACGTGCGCCTTTGCCACGCCTGAGAGCAAAGTGAAGCTGTCTGACTAGGCTGTATGCCCCAAACGATTGAACGCGGGACATGACGAGCAAGAACTGCGACGCGGGCTATCTGAGGGATGCTTGCGACAACGATGCTACCACTACGCTCGAAGAAAGCGAGCTCGAGGCGGCGTTCAAGATGGCGGATGACGGGGAATGTGAGGCGATCCATGATTGGCCGCGCACGGTCGTCCCCGGGGGAGTCTCGACTAGGCTGATTTTGCCCGATGTGTCGCTTCCGGTAAGCACGGCCCTACGACTCTTGTTGGAAGCGGCTCGCTACGCGCGAGAATCTGGGGGAGATATATGGCAGTTTGCCGTTGAGTGGTCCGAGCTTCGTCGGCTCGGCCTGACGTGCAACGACGGGCGACGGCTCATTGACAATCGCCTCGTGCGGCAAGCTCGTGAGGTGACGGCCGTCCGAGACAAGTACCGGCGGTTTGTTCCCTGTTCGAATCTCAGCCTGACCCGAAACACGTGCTTCATCTTGACGCCGCGGGGGGAGCGGTTCGCTCGGGAGGCAAGTCTGTTTGCCGACGCCGGATTCGGTGGTGTGCGCCGGGAAGAGCTGGTTGCGCCGGCGGCAGTCTCGAACTTGCCGGTCAAGCCGACTTGGGATCGCGATCGGCGTCAACTAAGGCTAGGTATGACAGTAATTAAGGAATTCAAAGTGCCGGCCACCAATCAAGAGATTGTGCTGGCCGTGTTCCAGGAAGAGAACTGGCCGCCGAGAATTGACGATCCCCTTCCCCGGAAGCCGGACATCGACCCCCAACGTCGGTTGCATGACACAATCAATTCGCTAAATCGCCGACAACGGCACCATCTCGTCCATTTTGGCGCCGATGGACTCGCCCGGGGCATTCGCTGGGAATTGATCTTGCCCAGTTGAGTCGCTGCCCTGGACCGGGCCTCGCTGGGTCACGGTTGCGCAGATGTGAGCTGGCGGTCCTGGTCAGTCTTTCACGTCGACTTCGCCGACCATATACCAGTTGTCGGGGGTTTTGCCGGCGATGGCGAGACGGACCTGCGGGATATTGTCATCACCGACAATGGCCAACGACAAGCGATAATGCCCCGCGGGCAGTCCCTCGGGACAAACGAGTCGCTCCACCGCCGAAGAAATGTCACCGTTGGGCAGGTCGGGTGGACTGGCAAAAAACTCGGGGCTGAAGACGGCCACCCAGCCGGGCAGCCAGCGATGGACTTGAATGTTTCCGCGCAGCACGAACGATGCTGTGCCGTCGGCGGAGGACAATCGATACGCGATTCGGTATGGCTTGTAGCAGGGGGCCGAGCCCACGTTTTGCCACTTCATTCGAAGAACAAACTCGCGTCCCCTTGTTAGCTGGAGGGGATGGACAAGCTCTTTGAGAACGAATCGATAGCCAAGTCGTCGCAAAAAGCGTTCGATTTCTAGGCGCACTGCTGCTTCCTGCGGAAGTGGGGCTGATTTGTTGTTGAGATAGGTGGCATGAAGTGCCAGGGCGTAATTGAAGATATAACGGAGCGAGTATCCCCGGCGGACCCAATCCCGCAGATCGCCGCAGGATTCGAAAGCGACTGGGGCATCTTTCCAGCAATCGGCGGCGCGTGCCTGGGCCAACATTTCGGGATATCCATGGCGCATGTGCGACCAACGTGACGTAAACATGCCCAGGTCGCCGAGGCAGTCGGCCCTCCAGCCGGCCCCGCGGCGAGCTGCGTAGGCAAGGCAGTCTTCGCCAGCGACCAACATCAACAACGGGGTGCTTGAGAAGTATGTTAAGTAGGCGTCAATGACCTTTATCCGGTCGGCAACCGGTGGCAGGCTGCAGGCCGACTCGCACATGTGCCATTCGCCCCACCAGCCAACCGAGCCGATATCGACGTGGTCGACATAGGGATGGGCGTTGTATCGATCGCCCAACCGTTTCAAGAAGTCGAGGTGACGCTTCAACACCTCGGGGTTGTTTAGATTGGCAACCGGAACCGTCCGGCCCTGGTAGTCGCAAAGAGCCACGCCCTTTGGCAGCGAACTGAGCCAAGCCGGATGATACGGCTCGGTGGGGCTGGGCGAGCAGCACATAACGCGGAACGCCAACTTTTGGCCGGCGAGACGGCACTTGTGGATTGCTTCGTCGATTTGTCGAAAGTTGAGTACGCCCGGGTCCGGCTCCAATTCCTTCCAGCCCCATCGGATGTATGCCACGGTCGAAGGCAGCCATGGCGGTAGATTCGAGTCCTCTTTGCTCGTCGTGTGGAAGGTTTGCCAGCCCATTCCTGGGTTGGCCAAGAGTTCGTACGTTTCCGCCGGGACCACCGTGACTAGTTTTTCGCCACCTTGGGCAAGTGCGACACAGGAACAAAGGGGGAGAATCACCAGGAGCAACGCCTTCTTCATTTTCCGGCCTCAGTTCACAAGTTTCCCGCGGTCGTTTCGGTGCGAAGTTCGTCGATCATCTGGAGAGTTGCTGCTTCGACAGCTTCTTGCCAGCGGGCGGCGCCAAAGCGCTGGGAGTACGGCTTCCGCGTGTGAGCGAATATGATGCCGCGGGAATTGTTGACAATCGCTCCCTGGCCGGCGGGATCGAAGGCGGCAGCGACGTCGCGGGCGGTGCCCCCTTGGCTGCCGAAGCCTGGGACTAAGAACAAGGTGTGTGGCATGGCCGTCCGCAGTTCGGAAAGTTGGGCTGGATAGGTCGCTCCCACGACGGCACCCACCTCGCCATACCCTGAATCGCCGGCCGTTTTTGCAGCCTGTTGCTCGACATATTCGGCGACGTGGCGATAGAGAGGACGGCCATCGGCGACCAGGTCCTGCAACATTTTTCCACCGGGGTTCGACGTCTTGACGAGGACGAACAGCCCGGCTTTCCGCTGCAAGGCGACCTCGACGAACGGTGAGATGCTGTCGTCGCCCAGGTAAGGGCTGACGGTCAATGCGTCGGCCCCCCAAGCGCTTTGGCCAGCCGATCCGAGCATCCCCTGGGCATAGGCGGTGGCTGTGGAGCCAATGTCGTTCCGTTTTCCGTCGAGAATGACCAAGAGTTCGCGAGCCTGCGCGTACTCGATAATTTGGGCAAGGATTGCCGTGCCCGCGGGGCCGAGTTCCTCAAAAAAGGCCATCTGCGGTTTGACGGCCGGCACAAGGGGGGCGACAACATCGATGACTCCGCGGCAGAACCGGCCATAGGCATCGGCAATCCCCTGGTAGCCAGCGCTCGGGCCGTCATCAAGAATACCCTCGGGGAGGCTTTCGGCTCTCGGGTCGAGCCCAACCAGGACTGGATTGCGTCGGGCGCGAATAGCATTGGTCAGGCGAGCGGCAAACGGTAACAAGAGACGTACTCCTAAAGGACAATGACAGTTCGGATTGGATTATTTGACGGCCCGTCGCGAGGGCGTTGCCAGTGCGTTATTGTGGCGACTTTTGGCTGATTCGACGAGCCCCCACCGCCAGCCAAGGAGGCGTTGCAGTGATCGGCCAATTGTGCGATACTTAACACTTCAGCGAGCGGGTGACCGTTTTGCTGGGTTCGGGGCGTGGCGCAGCCTGGCTAGCGCGTCTGAATGGGGTTCAGAAGGTCGCAGGTTCGAATCCTGTCGCCCCGACTTACAGTTTCTAACAAGTCGCCCTCCTCGCCGGAGTTAATGCTAACTCTGGGGGGGAGGGCGATTTCGTTATCACCCGCCCCCTTGTGGTTCGAAGTGGCCGTGGTCGCCGCCGTCAACCCCCGTCGACGCGGCGGGCCCTGGTAGACGGGGATGGGAGGCTCGGCGGTGCCGAAGGTGACCACGCCGCTGACGACCTTGGTGACCGTCCGCCTCTTGATCTTCGTCGGCTGGAATCTCTAAGGTACAACCGCGGCTTTGGCGGTGGTGCGCGATGCGATTGCGCCAAGGAAATTCAAGTGCATTATGAAAACGTTCTTTGATTGCATTCCTTGTTTGATTCGCCAGACACTCGACTCGGTGCGTTTAGTGACGCCCGACGAAGGAGCGCACGAGCAAATGCTTCGTGAAGTGTTACGGATGGCCAGCCAGATGGACCTTAGCCAGCCGCCAGCCGCGATGGCGCAGATTATCCATAGGCGCATCAACCAACTCTGCGGCAGCGGCGACCCATACCGCCAGCGCAAGCAGCGGTTCAACTCTTTGGCCTTGGAGTTACTGCCCGCTTTCAAGCTCCGCTTAGAACAGTCAAAAGACCCTTGGGAAATGGCCGTGCGTCTGGCAATCGCAGGCAACGTCATGGACTTGGGCGCTAAGAGTGGCCTAACCGAGGATCAGATACGAACTTCGATTGATAAGTCGTTCGATGAATCGCTCGATGGCAACGTTGCGGATTTTGCGGCCGCCGCCGCCAGAGCCCAGAATATTCTCTATTTGACGGACAATGCCGGTGAGATTGTCTTCGATCGGCTGCTCATCGAGCTCTTACCACGGCACAAGGTGACTGTTGCCGTCAAAGGGGCACCTGTAATCAACGATGCGACTCTGGAAGACGCGGAAGCGGCTGGATTGCCGCAATTGGTCCAAGTCATCGACAATGGTTCGGATGCCCCTGGGACGATACTCGGCGATTGCAGCGAAGCGTTCCGGCGGCGTTTTGCCGAAGCCGACCTGATTATCGCCAAGGGTCAGGGTAACTACGAGACCTTGAGAGAATCGCCCGGGCGAATTTACTTCATGCTGCGTGTGAAGTGCCCGGTGATCGCTCGGGACATTGGATGTCCCATGGGGCGAATGGTACTGCATTCGTCGAAGGGATCGCAAGCCTGACGAGTTACGATCAAGTGGACAGATAGTGTAACCACAGGAGAAATGCAGTGAGAGGCGGGACGGGGCGTGGGTAGCTAGGACGGCACCGTCAGCCACGAGTCGACAAAGTAGTGCTTCGAGTCAAAGAAGTGTCGCCGGACGGCGAAGCCGCTCGCCCTTGCGAGCGAAGCGATCTCGTTGAGATCGTACTTGTAGGACGATTCGACGTGAATGCCCTCCCAAGCATCGAAGAAATAGGCTCGTTCGAGCGCGGCCAGAACGATTTCCTGGGGTTCGGTGCTCAAGAGCCAACTCTCCATACGGCCTTTTTCTGCATTGTAGGTGCAATGGTGGCGAAACTTGCTCTTGTCGAAGGTTGCATCCAGTTCCCGATTGAGGCGATCGAGCAGGTTAAGATTGAATTGCCGTGTAACGCCGGTGGGGTCGTCGTACGCGGCTTGCATAATGCGGGGGTCCTTCTTCAAATCGAAGCCGATCAGCAGGCAGTCGCCAGGATTTAATCGGCTCCGCAAGGAAGTGAGAAATAATCGTGCTTCCTCGTGATGCATGTTGCCGATGCTCGAGCCAAGAAACAACACAAGGTTGCTCACTCGGTTGGATGAAGCACGGCGAACGAAAGCCTCTTCATAGGTAGCGGGCACCGGCGAGATGGTCAGTGGCCAACGGGAGAAGCATCGCCGCATCCGCTCGGCCAAATCCTCGAGAACGTCGTCGCAGATGTCCACCGGCAGATATTCTACGGTCACTTCGCGCCGCAGCAATTCGGCCAATAGGACCTCGGTCTTGGTGCCGTCGCCCGCTCCGAGTTCCCAGACTCGCAATCGCCCGCTCGGCAAGGCGGCGGCGAAATCTGCTTTGTGCCTGAGGAGAATGTCGCTTTCGCATTGAGTAGGATAATACTCGTTCAGTTGTGAGATGCGACGGAATAGCTCGCTACCGCGGCGGTCATAGAGCCAGCGCGAGGGGAGCGTTCGCGGTGACTGGGCGAAGCCTGCAAGCACGTCGGCTGCCAAGGCGGCGGCACTCGATTTGGCGATGGCAACCGGTATCATAAGGTGCTCCGGTGTTTGCTGATCAAAGGTCGTCAGGAACCAGGCAAGGCCAAGCGAAAGCCGGTGAACTGGAAACGCGTGTCGCCGCTCCAGAAGTTCCGATAACTGATGCGCCAATGCCCCTGGGGAGTGACGCATGATCCGCCACGCAAAACGCGTTGGTTGTCCATAAATTTGCCGTTGTACTCGGCTAGCGCGCCGTCGAAGGGGTGATAGCCCGGATATGGCTCGTAGTAGCTGGAGGTCCATTCCCACACATCGCCGGCCATCTGGCAGCCCTGTTTGCCGCGGGCCGGAAGGGGATGGAGGCAACGCCTGTCCAAGAAATTGCCGCGATCGGGATCGACGCCCATTGCACGGGCTGCCTGTTCCCACTGTCGCTCGGTTGGCAAAGTCGCACCACGAAAGTCTCCGTAGGTTTGAGATTTCCAGCGGACGAAGGCGTCGGCCTCGTAGAAGCTAACGTGGCACACTGGCTCGGGCGGGTTGAGCGGCTGCACGCCAGCCAGAGTCCAGATCGTCCAATCTGTCTCTTGCTTCTCCCAGTAGAGTGGTGCCTGCCAGCCTTGCTGGCTGACCGATCGCCACCCATTATCAAGCCACAGCAAAGGCTGGCGGTAGCCGCCATCGGCAATAAACTCAAAATACTCGGCGTTGGTCACGAGCTGATCCTGAAGGCGAAAGTCATCCACATAGTAGCGATGGACAGGCAATTCGTTGTCCCAGCACCAACCGCCTTCAACATTGCCGAAACTGCTTAACCCGCCACGAATCTCAAGAAACTGGGGGGAACGCGGCACATGGGAGGCAACTTCTGTGGCTTTCCGAATATACGGTCGGCGCAGGGCAGGCGGGTTTTCGGCAAGGATGTATTTGATCTCGGTGTAGAAAAGTTCTTGGTGCTGCTGCTCATGTTCCAGGCCAATCCGCAAGACAGCTTCGAGTCTGGCAAGACCGGCACCATCCATGCTTCCGATCAATTGTTCAACTCGGCGGTCGACAGAATCACGGTATCGGTAGATTTCGGCGGTCGTTGGGCGAGTCACCAGGCCGCGACGGTTTCGGTCCAGTCGCGGGCCGAGAGAAACGTAGTACGAATTCAGCAAGTAATCAAGAGTGCGGTCTGCGCCGGAGTCCAGCCCGTAGGGTTGCAAGAGATTGCGAGCGAAAAACCAACTGGTGTGCCCCAAGTTCCACCAGGGCGGGCTTACCTCTGCCATCGGCTGGATACGAAATTCCTCGGGCTCGAGCGAATTGCACATCTCGATGCTGGCCCGGCGGACACGGCGGAAAAGTTCCAGCAAGTTATTCCGTTTTGAGCCTATGCCCTCTTTTAAT
>CALGFD010000052.1 GCA_937881075.1 uncultured Planctomycetales bacterium | reverse complement strand
GTGTAGCAGATCTCCTTGGTACGGGTCTCCCACACCGGCTTGCAGACGGTGTAGGTGCACTCGCGGTAGCGCGTCTCGGGGACGTACTTCACGCAGTTGACGGTCTTTTGCTCACAAACCCGCTCCCAGCAGGTCTTGTAGCAGGTGTACTGCCGCTGTTCGTACTGGACTTCCTTGCAGGTCTTCATGACCGTGCAGACTTGCTGCGCACAACTGGCATAATCTGCCGGGGCACAGCATTCCCGTTGGTAACAGCGAAACCGTGCGGCGCCGCAGTAGCCGGCGTTGGCCGTGCTCACCGCGAGGGCCAGCAGGATCGCCGCTGCCAGCGGCACTCCTAGTAACCTTCTCATCGCATGCCTCCTTCAAGCATCACAAGAACCGGATATGGCTGGTCTAGTGCGTGCCGCACGGGTGGCAGCCTGGAAATCGATAGCTACCACGGCGTGAGACTCGCGCTGTTTGGCGGGGAATCCGCCTTTTAGAATCTTCGGCCTTCTATATTCCGTACATTAGCCGTATTGCCCATAATGCGAATGCCGGTCATCCCTGGTATAGGTCGTAGGTTTCCTAGATATTACTTCAACTCGAGTAATCGGCGATTGCGGCTGTAAAACCGCGAACCTTGCGAAAGATGGAGTGGAAATAGCGGGCTATACGAGGAGTCAGTTCGGGCAAGGAAACACTCAGCGATCAGTTGGGCGGCCGAATCGTGTGGAAAGGCGCATGCGGCGTGTGCCGGTGGAAACGGTTGCAGCGATGGTAGCGCGGGCGCGGGTGTTTCTGGCGCGGGCACGTGGCCGGCTTGGTTTCGAGTCGCGGCCCGGGCTATCGGTCGAGTCGTTTGACGCGAAAAGGATAGCAACCTAGAGATACTTGCAGGGCAAACGCGCGTGCTGGTCGAGCGGGCGTAGCGGCCCTTGATCGCCGGGTTTGAACGATCCCCTAGCACATCGGTTGCCTATGTCACGCCGCGATGCGTTTGTCTTGGTCGAGGTGTTGATCATCGTGATTGTCATGGCCGCGATGGCGGCGGCCATTCTGCCCCAATTTACGGTCGCCGATGACGCTCGCCAGAGCGCGTTGAAGTTCAACCTGCACATGGTCCGGGCCCAGATTGAGGCCTACAAGGCGCAGCATCACGGCCGGTTGCCAGAAATGGGGAAGTTCGCCGAGCAGTTGACACGTGCGACGACTGTCGAAGGGGCGACCAGCGGCGGGAATTTGACGTGCGGGCCTTATTTTCTGGGGCGGATTCCCGCCAATCCGTTTAACAACAGCCACGCGGTGGTCGCGGTGGCCGTGCCCGGTCGGCAGCCTGTGGGGGCTGTGCCAGGCGGGGCCGGTTGGCAGTACGACCCACGGACCGGCGGCTTCTGGCCGAACCACGAAGAGTATTTTGCGGACAGCGCCCGGGCGGGGCGGTGAAGATTCTTGCGGCAAGAGGCGGCCATCCTCTTGTCGGCGGCGGGGGAAAGAAATAGGATGAGGACGCCGGTGGCGGGTAGCTGGTCGAACAGGCCGGCTAACTGCCCCCTTACCCGGTGGTGTAATGGTAACACAAGGGATTTTGGTTCCCTCGTTCAAGGTTCGAGTCCTTGCCGGGTAGCTCTTTTTTCTAAGGATGAAGTTGGAAGGATGAAGGATGAGCGGGTTCCCGCTTGTCGTCGTGAACGCCTTCAGCCTAAGCTTGCCCTTTGGGAGATTGAGCCGAAGTGCCGTCGGCTGCTAAACACCAATGGCGGGACAAATGGCTGCCACACTCGCGCCGCGGCCGGCATTGACCATCTTCCTAACCTCTGCTAGATTATGGGGTTTACCGTCTTAAACGGTCCGAGGCGGTGCGCATTAACATTGGACCGAAATTCCGCGACCTAACGCCGGACGCCCATCTTGTTGAGACGTCGTCCGTACACGCTGTGTGCGGGCAGGCATCGCTGATGACGCCTCACGCCCCAGGGACTTCGCCGGTGTGACCTCTGTGAAGGAGATTTGCTTGGCTACTGTACTGGTAAAAGACCTGATTGAAGCGGGCGTTCACTTTGGCCATCGTGCGAGCCGCTGGAACCCGAAGATGCGGCCGTACATTTACGCCCGCCGCAACCTGATTCATATTATCGACGTTCGTGAGACGATCCGCGGTTTGTTGCGGGCCCGTCGCTATTTGCAGAAGGTGGCCGCGCAGGGCAGTCTGGTGCTGATGGTTGGCACCAAGCGGCAAGCCTGCGACGTGATCGAGCAGCAAGGCATGCGCTGCGGCATGCCGTACGTCAGCGACCGCTGGTTGGGCGGGACGTTGACCAACTTCCGCACGATTCGCAGCCGGTTGACTCGGCTGGAAGAGCTGGAAGGGCTGCGGAATTCGGACGAAATTTCGCATTATTCGAAGAAGATGCAGTCGTCGTTGAACCGCGAATACCGCAAGATGTATCGCAACCTCAATGGCATCCGCACGATGAACCGCCTGCCGGAGTGCCTGGTGGTGGTCGATCCGCGGAAAGAGAAGAATGCCATCGGCGAAGCCCGCAAGTTGGGCATCACGACGGTTGCTTTGATTGACACGGATTGCGATCCGGACATGGTCGACCTGCCGATTCCGGGCAATGACGACAGCATCCGCTCGATCGAGTTGATCTTCACGTTGCTGGCTGACGCGGTCTTGGCTGGCAAGGCTTCGGCCGGCGCCTTGAAGCAGGAGCAGGCGGAAGGCGCGATTCCGGCCTCCGTGTAGAGTCCCGCTGTAACAAGTCAAACCGCTCGGCTGGCGAGACGACTCGCTTTGCCGGGCGGTATTAGTTTTACCAAGTCCTGCTGGCAGGGCGATTTCTGCCGGCCGAACGCTGTTTTTCCACAGCAGCACATACACCTCAATTGGAGAGAATAACCATGGCAGAGATTTCCGCAGCCGACGTTAAGGCCCTGCGTGAGCGCACTGGCTTGCCGATGATGGATTGCAAGAAGGCCCTGACGGAAGCATCGGGTAACGTTGACAAGGCCGTCGAGTTGCTCCGCAAAGCGGGCGCGAAGATGATGGAGAAGCGGGCCGGCCGGGCGACCACATCGGGCCGGATTGCCCTGCACATCACGCCCGATTGCAGCGTCGGTACGCTGGTCGATCTGCGGTGCGAGAGCGCGCCGGTGGCGTCGAACGAGCATTTCATTCAATTGGCCAACGACATGGCCCAGCAGTTGGCGACCGGTTCGGGCGCGGCCACGCCGGAAGAGCTGATGAAGCAGCCGTCGCCGAGCAAGACGGCCCCGACCTTGCGGCAACAGTTTGACGACCTGAACAATCGCATCCGCGAGGTGTTCAAGCTCGAGCGGATCGTGCGGATCGACGGGCGCTGCGGCGGTTACGCCCATCACAACGGTGCGTCGGCCGTCCTGTTGCAGTACGAAGGCAACAACTCCGAGATGGCCAAGGACATCTGCATGCATATTGCGGCGATGCGGCCAGCGGCCTTGTACGTCGAGGAGCTGGACCCGGCGGTGGTGGCCAAGGAGCGCGAGATTCTTTCGGAGGCCGCCCGCAAGGAAGGCAAGCCGGAGGCGATCATTGCCAAGATGGTCGAAGGCCGTCTGCGGAACTTCTACGCCGAGTGCTGTCTGGCCGAGCAGCCGTTCGTGAAGGACGACAAGAAGACGGTCGGCCAGGTTGCGAAGGAAGCGGGCATGAAGCTCGTGCGTTTCGTTCGTTGGGAATTGCCCAAGGAGTAGAACTGCAAGGAGCGGCTTTCATGTCGGAATCGAACCCGGCTGGTGTGGCGCCCAAGTATCGGCGCCTGGTTTTGAAGATTTCGGGCGAGGGTTTTACTCATCCCGGTGAGCGTGGCATCGCGATGGATGCCGTGCTGCACATTGCGCGGCAGACCTATCATGCCGCGCAGCACGGTGTGCAGATCGCCATTGTGATTGGCGGCGGAAATATTCTCCGCGGCGCCCAATTCACGGCGGGAAACGCCTGTATTCACGAGGCGACCGGTCATTACATGGGCATGTTGGCCACGATGATCAACGGTCTGGCGCTGCAAGACGCGCTGGAATCGTTGGGCTGCGACACCCGGCTGATGACGGCCATTCGCACCGACGGGGTGGCTGAGCCGTACATTCGTCGCCGCGCGCGACGTCACCTGGAAAAGGGCCGAATTGTGATTCTTGCCGGCGGCACCGGCAGCCCGTTCGTCACCACCGACACGGCTGCCGCCCAGCGAGCGTTGGAACTCGAGGCCGAGATCCTGTTGAAGGCGACCCGCGTGGACGGTGTTTTCAGCGACGATCCGGAAAAGAACCCGCATGCCGTGCTGTACAGCGAACTGAGCTACGACGATGTTCGCCGGCAGAACCTGCGGGTGATGGACCACGAAGCGATTACGAAGTGCTCGGAGTACAATTTGCCGATCCTGGTGTTCAACTTCCGCAAGCAGGGGAACATCGAAGAGGCCGTGCTCGGGCAGAAGATTGGAACGCTAATTCACGAGTAGGGCTTGTGCTAGTCCCTAATCCCTAGCCCCAAAATCCCTCGACAATGACCACCGACGAAATCCTGCTGGACGTTGAAGAACGCATGGAAAAGGCGATTCGCAAGCTTAAGGGCGACCTGGCCGGCATTCGCACCGGTCGGGCCAACCCGGGGCTGGTCGATTCGCTACGGGTCGAGGTCTATGGTTCGCCCGTGCCGATCAAGCAGGTGGCCTCGGTCGGCGCCCCGGAACCCAATCAGATCGTGATTCGTCCGTACGATCCGGGCACCATCAAAGACATCGAAAAGGCCATTCAGGCCAGCGATTTGGGCTTCAATCCGCAGAATGACGGCCGGTTGATTCGCTTGAACGTGCCGCCGCTTTCGACCGAGGTCCGCCGCAAAATGGTCGGCCGCATCAAGGAACTGGCCGAAGAGGCCAAGGTGGCCATTCGCAACATCCGCCGCGACGGCAACAAGTCGGCCGACCAAGGCGAGAAGGACAAGGACTTCTCCGAGGACGATCGTGATCAGGTCAAGGAAGAGATCCAAGAGCTCACCAAGACCTATGAAACGCAGGCGACCGAACTGGCCAAGACCCGTGAGCAAGAGGTGATGGAGGATTAGCTAGAGCAGGGTTCGGAGCTAAGTGTTCAGGGGACAGAATTGGGGCGGTAGGTGGGACAAGGCTCGCGAGTGACGGAGGATCAGACCCTTGCTAGGTCCGCCGCCCGATGATCTTGGCGATCCCTCTCTTGTGATTGCCGGTCTTTCACTTTGGATATACGGGCGGCAGTTCCCCGAGTCCGAAGACTTCTGGGACGCGAACTGGCTTCGTGTTACGGCGATCTGTGAGGCTCCAGGGGCTATCATTCGAGTCACGGGATCGCTACTGATGTCGAGTGACATCGAGCGATTCGGCAACCAATGCCGCCAATTGCTCGACGGAAAGACTAGCGAGGCGAGGCTCGACCCGGTAGAGCCGGAATTGGGGGTGCTTGTTGTATCGAGGGACAAGCTAGGACACGTGATAGTCCAGGTGCAAATCACCCCGGACAACCTTTCGCAACACCATCACGTGGAGTTTGAAATCGATCAGTCGTACCTTCCGGCCATCATCGAGCAGTGTGGCCGAATTGTGGAAAAGTATCCAATTGTGGGCCAGCGTTGAGGCGATAGTCGCAATGCGACCCACAGTTCCCGGCTATTCCGGCAGCGTCTTCGGCTCGTAGGGGTGCGAACGTTTTCGCAGTACCTTGGCGTCGATGATTTTGTCGGGGCGCAGGGCTTCGGGATCCTCCGGGTCGCGCCGCTGCAGCTTGGCCAGCACGTCCATGCCCTGGACGACGCGGCCAAACGCCGTGTGTTTGCCGTCGAGGTGAGCGGTGGGCAGGAAGGTGAGGAAGAACTGCGAGCCGCCGGTATCGCGGCCGGCGTGGGCCATGCTCAGCGAGCCGCGAAAATGGCGGCGGTAGTCGGGCTGATAGCATTCGCAAGGGATCCTGTAGCCGGGGCCTCCGGTGCCACTGCCCTTGGGATCACCGCCCTGGGCCATGAAGCCGGCGATGACGCGATGGAACGGCACATCGCGGTAGAAGCCTTTTTCCACCAGGGAAATGAAGTTGGCGACGGTGTTGGGAGCTTGGTTTTCGAACAGCTCGAGTTCGATGTCCCCCTTGGTCGTCTTCAGCAGGACGCGCGGCAACGTGTCGGCTTCGGTTTCGCGTTCGCGGATCGATTTTTCCTTGTCCCAAATCTTTTTGTAGTCGGCCACGTTCTGCTTGTGGATCCATCCGGCTTGCGCGAGTTTGTCCTTGTCGTTTTGCAGGGCTTTTTCATAGTAGCCGCTCTTGTCGGCGATCTGGAAGTACTTTTCGGCGGTGTCGAAGTCACTGACGGCGAAGGCGGCCACGGCAGCGGCGTTGGCCACCCGCGGATCGGTGCAGCCATTGTCCATCAATAACTTGCCGATTTGCGCGGCCGATTCGTACTGGTCGCGTTTGACGCGCTGGCCCAGTAGGAGCATCAGGAATTCCGCGACTTTCTTGTCCTTGTTGGGCGCTTCGGTGTATGCCTTTTGGGCGGCCTCGACGAGTTTCGGCTCGATCGCTTCGCCTTTGGCGACCAGGTCCTTCCACTTCTGCTGGATTTCCTGCTTCTTCTCCTCGCTGGCCGTGGCGTACTTGATTTGCAGTTGGGCCAAATCGGCGAGAACCGCGTTCAACTGATCGTGGCACTGCTGAAATTCCTTGGCGGCCGGGCCGGGCGAGCTTGCTTCGGCGGGCTGGTCAGCGGCACGGGCCGAGGCAGGGAGCAAGAACGCGGCACTGATGGCCAGGAGCATGGAACGGACGAGGTTGTTCACTAGCATGTCACGGTCCTTGGAATGCAGGAAGTCCACCGGCGGAGCCTATCGGTCAGGCACCGCCATACGGTATCATATCCGAAGCGGCCGGGCAATTCATCCAAGGCCCGGCACAAGCGAAGTTTCCTGGGAGTTTCGATGGCGAAACGTGATCGGCGTTCGAGCGTGACGGCCGGTGGTCGGCTCTTTGGCGGCAGCGAGCGGCCAGTGGAAGGGATTCGCATCATTGGCGGCAATTTCCGTGGGCGAAAGCTCCACTACAGCGGTGATCTTCGCACGCGGCCGATGAAGGACCGCCTGCGCGAGGCCGTGTTCAACCTTGTCGGGCCGGAGGTTCGCGGGACACACGCCATTGATCTGTTTGCCGGCACCGGCGCGCTGGCCTTTGAAGCACTCAGCCGCGGCTCGCAGCGAGCGACGTTGATCGAGCAGCATCGGCCGACGGCGAACATTATTCGCCAGAACGCGGCTATTCTTGGCGTCGAATCGCAGATTGAGATCGTGTCGGGCAACACGTTTGTCTGGGCGCGGCGTGAGCCAGACCTCGGCACCAGCCCCTGGGCCGTGTTTTGCTCGCCACCCTACGCGTTTTTCGTCGACCGGCTCGATGAAATGCTCGAGCTAGTCGGCTACGTGTTTCAGCGGGCACCGCTGGGAAGCGTGTTTGTGGTCGAAGCGGACGATCGATTTGATTTCCAGCGGCTGCCGGACGCCGAGCAGTGGGACGTGCGGGCCTATCCGCCCGCGGTCGTGGGAATCTATCGCAAGAGGTAGGCGAAATGGACGTTCAGAACATTGATCGTGTCGAGCCGTTTACCACCAAGGACGGTTCGGAGATCCGGGAGTTGTTGGCGCATCGCAACTCCTGCATTCGCAAGCAGACGCTGGCCGAGGCTCGCGTGTCACCGGGGGCGAGCACCGCGCCGCATCATCACGTGCAGACCGAGGAGATCTACTACATTCTGGAAGGCCGCGGATGGATGCAAATCGAGGAGGAACGTCGTGAGGTGGCGCCGGGGGACGCGATTGCGATCCCGCCGGGCGCCAAGCATCAGATCACGAATACCGGCGAGGCGACGCTGAAATTCTTATGCTGCTGTGCGCCCGGTTATGAGCACGAGGATACCGTGTTGGAGCAAGAAGGCTAGCGAGTTTTTTGCCACGCCTACAGCGACCACACGATCCAGATGGCGACGATTGGACAGGCGAGGGTAAGCACGGTTCCCAGCCCGAGCATCAGGGTGCGGCGGCGGATTCTTGCCGATACGTCGGCGGTTTCCGGAGCATCGCTTGCGAGGACGCCGACGACGGGCACCAGCAGGTCTGCTTCGAGTTGTTCCGAGGTCTGCACGGGTGGTTGGATTTGTCTGCCCATCCAAGTGAGTCCGAAGCCCACACTCATCATCAGGGCTGATGCGAACATCGTCGCGAGCAGGTGGAGGTGATTCCACAGTCGGTTTGCGGTGGCCGGCGGGGCAGCGGCGTACTTCACCAGAAGTTGTGGCTCCCCTTGGCTATGCTGTGTCGCTTGCGCCAGGGCTTCTTCGGCGGCCGCGCGGGCTTGGCGGGCAGTCTCAACTGCCGCGGTCAGAACTGCCATCTTCTGATCGTCCCCTTGCGGTGGATCTTGTAGGGGCTGGTTCAGGGCGGGACCGGCATCCTCGTTCGCATCGGGGTTGAGAATCGTGGGGTTGAGCTTGGCCAGTTGCGATTCCAAATCGGCGATTTTCGAGGCCATTTCCTGCACGGCGGGGTGTGCCGCCGTGCGGCCAACGAGTAGCTGTGCTTGGTGCTGCTGGAGTTCGGCGATTTGCTGCTCCAAGACCTTTCGTTCGGGGTTATCGAGCGTCTTGGGAACGGCGACCGTGTTCGACGGCGGGGGCGGGGCGGCCTGCTTCTCATGAACCTGGCGTTGGTACGTTTCAAGCTGGGCCGTATGTTGGCGATACTCTTCAGTCGCCTGCTCGGCCGCCAACCGGGCTTGTTCTATGAGCTGCGCGGCGTTGCTGCGCCACTGGTCGCGCCGCTGAATGGCCTGCCGGTCGGCCAGCGAATTGGCCATCTCCACGGCGCGGAGTGGGTCGAGGTCACTGGCGGAGATCGCGACGGGTTGGCCTTCGACGGCACCGGTAGCGCGTGCCGATGCGGCCGGCCGTTCGGTTAGCCAAGCTGTGGCGGTGTAGGCCTGTTGCTTCTGGCCATTGCCGAAGTGGATTCGGGCGATGAGGTGAATCACGGCGGCACTCAGGAGAAAGACCACCAGGCACAGGACGACAGGGATTCGTGCTGGCGGATTGGGCCGTACGGTTTCTTTGATCCTGCCCATGCGTGCCATGTGGCTGCTCCCGGTCTGCCGTTGCCATGTTGGAGAGATCGGCTTTCTGAGGGATCGACCGGTGGAGGGGGGCTGCTCCATTTCGGCTGTTGCCGTCGGTAGACTTGCCAATGTCCTGCCTAACCGGCAAGATGAACCTATGTTCCAAATCAAAGTGTGCGGCATTACTTGCGTTGAGGACGCGCGGGCGACGGCTGAGGCTGGGGCCGACGCGATTGGGATCAATTTCTATGCCCGCAGCCCACGCGTCGTCAGCCCCGAGCAGGCGCGGGAGATTGTTGCGGCGGTGCCGAGCGAGGTGGTGAAGGTCGGGCTGTTTGTCAACGAAGCGGCGGCGCGGGTGTGCGAGCTTTTCGACGAGTTGCACCTCGACCTGATTCAGCTTCACGGAGACGAGACGCCGGAATTTTTTGGGCGGCTTCGAGGGCGGCCAATAATAAAGGTCTTTCGCGTGGGGGCAGGTGGGTTAGTCGAAGTCCGCGACTACCTCGCGCAGTGCGAGGCACTCGGCGTGCGGCCGCGGGCGGTGCTGCTGGATGCCCTGTCTACTGGGGGGTATGGTGGGACTGGCAAGCAGGCCGATTGGGACGTGGCGAAGGCCTATCAAGAAGCGCCGGGACTGCCGCCGCTGGTGCTGGCCGGTGGATTGACGCCGGATAACGTGGCGACGGCGATTCGATCAGTGGGGCCGAAGGCGGTCGATGTCGCCAGCGGGGTGGAGAGTTCGCCGGGACGGAAGGATGCGGCTGCGGTAGCTGCTTTTGTCGAAGCGGCGCGGGGGGCATTCAACGCGATGGGGCCTGATTCCGGAGGCTGTTAGCCTCCGGCCGTTTGTCCCCCCCATCTCTGCGATGGTTGCGCCGGGGCGTGGGGCCGACGTGCCGTCGGCCGCTAAACAGGCGCAAGGCACGCTGCGCTATGGGGCATCGCTAGGGGCTTGTCAACCGGCCCTAACAGCCCGTATGATAGCGGTTTGCGCTATCTGTCGTTGTTGAATGTCTGGGAAAGGAGTCGGCTGGTGACGAAGGTCGAAACGAAGTTGCCCTACAAGGTTGCGGATATGTCGTTGGCTGACTGGGGCCGCAAGGAGATTCAGCTCGCCGAGCAGGAGATGCCTGGCCTGATGGCGCTGCGCCGCAAGTATGGCAAGTCGAAGCCTTTGGCCGGCGCCCGGGTGGCTGGCTGCCTGCACATGACGATCCAGACGGCCGTGCTGATCGAGACCTTGAAGGAACTCGGCGCGGAAGTCACCTGGAGTAGCTGCAACAAGTTCTCGACCCAGGATCACGCGGCGGCCGCCATCGCGGCGACCGGTGTGCCGGTCTACGCCTGGAAGGGTGAGACCGATGCCGAGTACGACTGGTGCCTGGAGCAAACTATTTGCTTTCCCGACGGCCAGCCGCTGAACATGATTCTGGACGACGGCGGCGACCTGACCTTTATGCTCCACAGCGAAAAGTATCGCCACCTGCTGAGCGGCATTCGCGGCTTGTCGGAAGAGACGACAACGGGCGTGCACCGCCTGTACCAGATGCACGAGCGGGGCGAACTCGGCGTGCCGGCGATGAATGTCAATGACTCGGTCACGAAGAGCAAGTTCGACAACCTGTACGGCTGCCGCGAATCGCTGGCCGACGGCATCAAGCGGGCCACCGACATCATGATCGCCGGCAAGGTGGTGGTCGTCTGCGGCTACGGCGACGTTGGCAAGGGTTGCGCCCATTCGATGCGGTCTTATGGTGCTCGAGTGCTAGTGACCGAGATCGACCCGATCTGTGCGTTGCAGGCGGCCATGGAGGGGTTTGAGGTCACCACGATGGAGGATGCGGCCGCGCGGGGCAACATCTTCGTGACGGCGACCGGCTGCCGCGACATCATCATGGTCGAGCACATGAAGCAGATGCCGCAGGACGCGATCATCTGCAACATCGGGCACTTCGACCTCGAGATTGACGTCGCCGGATTGGAAGCCATTCCTGGCGTGAAGAAGGTTAACATCAAGCAACTGGTCGACCGCTACACACTGCCGAGCGGCCGCTCGATCATCCTGCTGGCCGAGGGGCGATTGGTGAACCTTGGCTGCGCGACGGGCCATCCGTCGTTCGTGATGTCGAACTCGTTCACGAACCAGGTCATCGCACAAATTGCCTTGTGGACCGAGACGGACAAGTACCCGATTGGTGTCTACACCCTGCCAAAACACCTCGACGAAGAGGTTGCCCGGTTGCACCTGGAGCAGGTCGGCGCGAAGCTGACGAAGCTCACCCAGAAGCAGGCCGAGTACCTGGGCATCCCAGCGACCGGGCCGTTTAAGCCGGAACATTATCGTTACTAGAGGACAGGGTTCGGGGTTCAGGGTTCAGGCCTCAATCACTCTGACCTCGCGAATGATAACAAGTGATTTCCGTCGTCGAACTGGGGGCGATGATGGCGGAGTATATGCGTGTTGAAGATCTGCACGTCTATCAGAAGCTGTGCAGATTGCATATTGAAGTTTGCGGGTTGTCAAAGGCGTGGCCGGCTGAAGAGCGGTTCGAACTCGGATCGCAGGTAAGGCGGTCGTCGAACAGTTCCCCAGCAAATTTGGCGGAGAAGCACAGTGACCGGCACGTTCGAAACAAGATCGAAGGCGTCAACCGCGCCCGCGGCGAGGCGTTGGAGACGCTTCACCACTTGTACGTAGCGATGCTGAAGCAGTATATCACGGAGCAAGACTACAGCGACTATCGAGAGCGGTATCTGGAGTGTGTTCGGATGCTAAACGGCCTCGAGAAGACTCTTGAGCGACAGTTGGACAAGGACAGTCACCGCTGGCCGAGCCACACTTCTGAACCCTGAACCCCGAACCCTGAACCCTAATTCCTCAACCCTCCCACCTATCATGCCCGAGATTCAAGCCTTTCGCGGAGTCCGTTACAACCTTGGTCGCGTTGGTTCCTTGACGGATGTGGTCACGCCGCCTTACGACGTGATTGGCCCCGAGTTGCAGGACCACTTCTACAACCTCCATCCGAACAGCTTCATCCGCATCGACCTGAACAAGATCGAGCCGGGCGATGACGACGAGAAGAACAACCGCTACACCCGGGCCGCGAAGATCTTCAAGCAGTGGCGCGATGAGGGCGTGTTGCAGACCGAAGCTGATCCGGCCATCTACGTCTACAACCAAGAGTACACGGTCGAAGGCGTCAGCTACTGCCGTCGTGGCTTCCTCTGCTCGCAAGTACTCAGCCGGTTTGGCGAAGGCAAGGTCTTCCCGCACGAAGAGACCCTGTCGGCCGCGAAGGCCGATCGGCTGATGCTGATGTACACGACCAAGGCCAACCTCAGCCCGGTGTTCGGCCTGTATCCCGACGCCGAGTGTGAGGCGCAGAACCTGCTGGACGCTTATGTGGCCGACAAGACGCCGCTGGTGGCCACCGATCACTTGGGCGTGGTTCACAAGCTGTGGCCGGTCACCGACGTGGCCGTGATCTCGAAGCTGTCGGCCATCATGGGCCCGAAGCCGCTGTTCATCGCCGACGGTCACCACCGCTATGAGACCGCCTGCAACTACCGCGACGAACTGGCCAACGGGGGCACGCTGCCGAGCAATCATCCGGCCAACGGCGTGCTGATGATGTGCGTGGCGATGGACGACCCGGGCTTGATCGTGATGCCGACCCACCGCCTGTTTAAGGGCGTGCCGGCTCTGACCAGCGCCGAGTTGACCGCCAAGCTGGAGCCGTTCTTCTCGGTGAAGCCGGCTGGCGAAGGCCCGGAAACGGCCAAGACGGTTTGGGAAGAGATCGAGACGGCCGGCGAGCAAGGCTCGATCGGCTTGTACACGCAGAAGGATGGCAAGTGGGTGATCGCCACGCTGACCGAGGCCGGCAAGGCTCGGATGGCGGAAGTGGCCAAGGAGCACAGCGAGGATTGGTGCGGATTGGGCGTCAGCCTGCTGCACCGACTGCTAATCGGCGACATCCTGGGCTGCAAGGATCTGCCGAAGCCAGGCTACGTGCACCTGATCGAAGAAGTGGTCGACGGCTTGAAGACGGGCGAGTACCCGTTGGCCGCCGTGGTGATGCCGGCCACGGTCGAGCACATCCGCAAGATCAGCCTGAGCGGCGAGCGGATGCCGGCCAAGAGCACCTACTTCTATCCGAAGTTGCTCAGCGGTCTGGTCATCAATCCGCTGGAGTAGAAGCGGGGGCGGGAGACGTGGGACGGGGATTTAGGATTTAGGATTGCGGATTTCGAATTGAGGGCCCGTTTATCCGGCGGGCTTGTCCGCCGAAGATCGCGAGCCCGCCTCATTGATCCCAGCCGTTAGCAAGCGAAAGCGAACAGCCGGGAGGCGAGAAGCCGCCGGCTGTTTTTGTTTCGCCGCAGGCAGTAGACTGGTTTCGACGTTGACCCGGGAGTATACAAGGTGGCAGGACCGACCAAAATGAACAGCCCGCTTTCAGTTCCGCCTATTCGCCCTCAGTACGTTGCGACATGGCTTGGGATGTCGGTGTTCCTGACGGCGGTTCACATTGTGGCAGATTCCATGTTGGGTCGGACGGATGTGAGTATTGGGCCATGGACAACGCTTGTCAGCCATACTCTGAGTAACGTCCTCTTTGCGGCTGCGTTGGTCGGGGTGACAATTCTCATTCGCGTTGACCGAGGCCAGGTGGGTACCCGCTGGCAGCCTGGCCACTGGCTCTTGATCAATTTGTGTGTCACCGGCCTCATGAGCTTCGCCTACTCCTTTGTCCTGAGGAGTGAGGGACTGAAGACTATAGGAATTATGCTTGTTGCCGCTGCTTGCAGCCTGTTCAGTGCGGGGCTATTCTGGTTGGCCCATCGACGGCAAGAGGCTGCGGACCCGTGGAAAGGCGTGTTCACTGTGTTCGCCGTGACGCATCTTCTGGTTGCCACAGTCGATCTGTGTATGGCCTTGCCAAAGAACGAGTTGGTCGGTGCCATATCTATGTTGCTGCTTCTGCCAACGTTATTTTGCGGCATTCTCGCGCTGATCTACTTCGTTGCAGCGATCCTTCGGGATTATCGAGGAAGGGTCGGGCGTGACTGGCTACATTGGGTTGGCGTGATAATCGTTGCCATTTCGCCGCTGACGAACCTTTTCTGGATGCTGGGGCGGCGGTTCGCATTGCCGTGAGGGCCGCCCGATTGCGATCGAACAAGCAGTTGGCCCTATCAGTGCAACGTGTTCCACGTGAAACCGTTGGTGAAGCTGCGTGTTTCACGTGAAACAGGCAAGATCGGGTGGGCGTTCCACGTGAAACGCTGGCGACTCGTAGCCGGTGATTAGCGGGAGCCGGCGTGCCGCCGGCTGCTAAACGGGCAATGCAAGGCCCGCAATCCTAAATCAAGAATCCTACATTCCCATCCCCCGCGCCTCTCGTCTCACGTCCCGAACGAAACTGCCATTCCCCCTGGCGACCGTTGCTTGTTAGAATCCGCGCGACTGTGTGTGTTCGAAGTTTGGCGAAACGCCCTTGCGCGAATAGCCGGTGGCTAACAGCTACCGGAACGAAGCGGATAGGGCGACACGTACGCGGCTGCCCGGATGTCGTTGACCTCCGGCTAAGAGCAAGAGGCTGGTTTCATTTCGTTTGCGGACTGCGGCAAGGAGGCTCGCGGTGGCTCGGATCTTTTGTGTGGCCAATCAGAAGGGAGGCGTGGGCAAGACCACGACCGCTCTGAATTTGGCCGCCGGGCTTGCCCGATCCGGTGCCCAAACGCTGCTGGTCGATCTCGATCCGCAGTGCAACGCCACGACCGGGCTGGGCCGTCAGCCGACCAACAGCCACCCGCTGGTTCACTGCGCACCGATCCGCCAAGGCGTGTTGGCCTCGGATGTACCGATGCTCGACCTGTTGCCGGGCAGCCGGAGCTTTCGCGACGTGGAACTACTGACCCGCGACGACCCGCAGCAGTCGGCCCGGCTGCGCGAGCACCTGATGACGGGGTTCAATGCCTACGACTATGTGCTGATCGATTGCCCTCCGTCGCTGGGGCCGCTGACCCGGACGGCGCTGAGCAGCTCGACCGAAGTGTTCATGCCGATCCAGTGCGAGTACTTCGCCATGGAAGGGCTGACGCAGATGATCGAGGTCATTCGAGGCGTGATGCAGGACGAGGCGAGCCAGTTACAGTTCGGCGGGATCGTGCTGACGATGTACGACCACACCCTGGAACTGACGCACGAAGTGGACGAGGAGGTCCGCGACTTTTTTGGTGAGATTGTCTTTCAAACGGTCATTCCGCGCGACGTGGCGGTGTCCGAGGCGCCCAGCCACGGCAAGGCGGTGATCGACTACGCGCCCCGCTCGCGTGGGGCTCGGGCATATATCGAACTTTGCATGGAGGTACTCGAACGTGACTAAGGAACGACGACTGGGACGCGGTTTGGAAGCACTGCTGGGGCAGCTACCTCCACGCACCGAAACGGCGGCACCGCCGGCCGAGCGTCGCCAGCAGACGACGGTTGAACCGAACCATGCGGCAGCGCCGATTGCCAACGCGCAGGCCACTTCGGCGGAGTCGCTGTTTTGGCTCGATGGACCGCATGGCTCGGCCGGCGCGCTTGCCGGGCAGCCCCATCGTTCGCCGGTGCAACAGCCTGTGCACCAGGCCGTCGGGGCAGGCGCTGTTGCCACGTCGGCGCGTGTGGAAACGGTGCCTGCTACGCCACAACGCATTAGTGTGAAGCTGATCGATCGCAACCCGGCCCAGCCGCGAAAAGACTTCGATGCCGACGAGATTCGGGCGCTGTCCGAGAGCCTAACCGCGCACGGATTGTTGCAGCCGGTGGTGGTGCGATGTGTCCGGGATCGTTACCAATTGGTCGCTGGCGAGCGCCGGCTGCGTGCGGCGATCGAAGCCGGTTGGACTGACGTGCCGGTCAATGTCGTCGAAGCCGACGACCGTCAAATGGCCGAATTGGCGATCGTCGAAAACTTGCAGCGCAAGGATTTGAACGCGTTGGAAAAGGCCGCGTCGTTTCAAAAGTATCTCGATGAGTACCGTTGCACCCAGGAAGAGTTGGCCGGGCGATTGAAACTCGATCGCTCGACGATTGCTAACCTGATCCGCTTGTTGGAACTGCCGCAAAAAGTTCAGGACGCGCTGCGGCGCGGGAAGATCACGCAGGGGCACGCCCGAGCGCTGCTGCCGTTGGGCGACGAGCGGGAGCAAATTGACTTCTGTCGGCGGATCGAGCAGGAGAGCCTGAGCGTCCGTCAGACCGAGGCGTTGGTACAAGAGACGATCGACGCGAGTGATCGCGAACCGCTGGCCGACACGCCGGAGCGGACGGCGTCGAAGCCGGCGAAGGCTGGCCGCTCGAAGAACGATCACCTGGCGGCGCTTGAGCAGGAGTTCCGCACGGCGCTGGGCATGAAAGTAAAGATCACCCACAACGCTCGGGGACGGGGGAAGCTCGTGATCCAGTTCCGCAACCACGAGGAGTTCGAGCAGCTTAAAGAGCACATTTGCGGGCGGTAGAAGTTGGGGGGGCGTGGGACGGGAGGCGTGCGGGTTGCGGATATGAGGCCGGTTCGGCCTTTGGTTTTCGGCCTTCGTCATTCGGCACTCTGCATTCTGAATTCTGCATTCATCCTTCTTACTTTCTCCTTCATCCTTTTGCCCGCCCCACGCCTCCCGTCCCCCGCCGGCATTTTGCCCCCTATTTTCGAGCGGGCGGGAAACTGATAAGATTGAAGGTACATTGCGGGGCGTGGCGCAGCCTGGCTAGCGCGTCTGGTTTGGGACCAGAAAGTCGGAGGTTCAAATCCTCTCGCCCCGACTCTTTTTCAACAAGGCCCTTCGACAGAACCCGTCGGAGGGCCTTTGGGCTACCTGGGGGCGTCGATATGAAGAAGAGGACGCGCATTCTCATCTTTATCGCCGTGCTTGGCGGGGCGAGCTACGGCCTGTATCGCTACTTCTACCCACAGGGCATCTATTGCTACTACTATCCGTTCGGGGCCTGCCACCGGTGCAATACACAACTCGCGATGGCACTCCTCCTTTACGCCGAGAAGCACGACGGCAAGTTTCCTGCCGGACAGGCGACGCCCGAGGCATCGCTCTGCTTGATTCATGAGCTTGATGGATATCAGCAGTGTGCCTATCTGTTGCGCCGGCGGGATGTGCCTGAAGAGGTGGAGAAAGGGATACTCGATCGCGGCCAGTTGCTCGGACCGGATACCTGTGGATGGAATTACATCGAGGGATTGCGGCGAGATTCCGATCCACAGTTGGCGCTATTTTGGGACAAGGAAGGACTGGACGAAATGGGCCGCCGACTTTCAGCAGGCGGGCATTGCGTGACATTTGTCGATGGTCACGGCGAGTATGTGCCGGCGTCGGAATGGGACGCATTTTTGGAGCGCCAGCGTCAATTGCGAGAACAGGAGAAGGCTAAGAAGCGAGCCGATAGGCACGGACGCTGAAAGGGCAATAACTGAAGCGGGTGGCGGAATTCCTCAAGTTCTGGCCTTGGTCGGCCGACACGCGGCGCCGTTGTCGCGGGAAAGGTGCGGATCATTTCGAGCAAGAAAGGGAGAACATGCGGACTCCACTGGGGCTGATGTTGATCGCCGCCGTGCTGGGCATTATCGTGCCGGAGTTATGCTTGCTGATGGCGGTTCAGGGAGGCGGCGCCGCGATCCTCGTTCGGACGCTGAGTCTGGCTGCGGTGCCGGTCGTCGCAACCCGGGTGGCATTCCGTCGAGGGTTTGAAGAGGGGCAAGCCACAAGGCAATCGGCTTGAAATCTTGCGTGTTGGGGCACACCCAAACGTGTCGTAAAGGGAAGCTGTAGATCAGGCAGTTCTGTCAGGCACGGAGTGCCTGACCTACCGAACTTGCTGGGCGGCCATTGCTCGCCGTCTTGCAACGTTCAATGGCAACGGTGGGCGGCGCCCTCTGCTTCATAAGCCGCCGGCTAGTCGGGAGAGCAAATAGAGCGAGAGTGGCGTCAGATTCAGGGTAAGGGCCACGAGTGCCAACATGCGTTTGGACGCTGTCCGATAGAGCGCGACAAGCGAACAGCCCGCACCGATTGCTCCGAGGGCAATCGCAGCACCTGCGCACAGGGCGAGGGCAACACCGATATTCCACTCTTGTTCGCTGAGCACAAGCGCCCGCGATGCGAGAATCGCAATGAAGAATATCGCAAAAGAAGCGATGCCGAAAACTAGGGATATTCTGGCCATGTCAAATCAGGTCGAAGGGTGGCATCGGTGGGCAGTGCCCAGCCTACGCGGCCTCTGGGGTGAAATTCGATTGAGAATGATGTGAAAATAGGGCAGAATGTTTCAAGTTCTTGACGAAGACGGCCGACACGGCCAGCAATAAAGTGGCAGTTCTGCTTCGCACCGCTGGACAAGCCAGCAGTGGCACCCGGCGAGTTCCAAGCCACTGGATCAAAAGGGCTATGCGATGACACTGCATGCAAAGGCGAAGGAGATTGCGTGGGACATTGGCTACGAAATTTGGATTCTCGATGAGATTTGCGAAGGCTTACAACTCTAATCTACGAAGGTCGCAGCGTCTTCAACACAACCTTTTTTTAGAGGCAGGGTTACTGCACGCTCGGGTAGTGTGGGAGTTCTTATTTGGCGGAAAGGTCAGGACGGACAGGAGCGGGCACGAGTTGCCAGACGTGCGTGCTTTTCACTTTTTTGACGATTCGCACTGCTGGAAACCCGACAAAACCAAGCTATGTCCGTTTCTGGCTAAAAACCTCGACCGTTTACATCGTTCCTTGGCCCACATTTCCTACGACCGCATCACCTATGGCAAGAATGGGAACCCATGGTCAATTGGGACTGTCATTACCGAGATTCAGACCGCTTGGCAGTACTTCTTAGGGCAGCTGGCGGACGAACGGAAGCGATGGTTTGACTTTGCTTTGGAGGGGCAGCAACGAGACGATAAGCGATGGTATCAAAGCAAAGTGATGTTGGTAATCTGAGAGGCACAAGCTACGAGAAGAGGGCACTGCTCCCCTTGTTAGCTGGTGCTATCCTCCCTCGCCGAGCGCCTGTTGAACGTCGTTGGTGCCGGCCAGCACGCCGTCGAGGTCGCCGGCCAGCATGACAATCGTGGGCCAGTCGTTGGTGATGATGTCCTGGGCGTGGGCTAGGCTGTTGCGAAGATTTTCCAAGGCAGTGCAGACCTTCTCGACTTCGCGACGCGACGCAAATCTTGTTAGCGAGCGGATCGCGTCGTTGCGGGCGACGATCTGGACCTTGTCGGCGAATTGCAGGCAGTCGAGCAACGCCAGATTCTGGCTCCGTCGGCGACGCTCTTCGAGCAGGGCTGCCGCTTTTTCCAGTCGCCCCTCCGAAAGAAACTGCTTCCAACTCTCGGCTGGGCAGAGTTGCTCAATGAGACGGCTCATGCGCATTTCGACCAGCGTGACCATGCCGAAGAGCCACATCCGCACGGCCGGTTTTTGCAGATCGCTTTGCGTGACGATGCCATGGATCGCCCCGAGCGTGCGCATGAACAGCCGCGGTGCGTCTTTCAGGCGGACAATGACGTCGGACAACGCGGCGCTGTCGGAAATGACGGTCGCTTCTTCGAGCGGATGTATCGGGGCGTCGCCGCTGCAGGTATCGAGTTCTTCGCGCGTGACGTAACCGATGACATGCCCTTGGTCGCGAATGCCAACAACATCAAAATCCTTCGCCTGCGCGAGGGCGAGGATTGCGGCGGCCGGCGTTGACGCGTCGAAGGAGGCGAGCGGTTCGGCGATGTCGCGGGCGGTAAAGCCATCGACAAAAATGCGGCGAAGATTTTCGAGGCTCGAGGCGTGCCAGTTCATAGCTGTTTCAGACGAGGTTGCCTGGTTTGATGAATTGGGAACGGCCCATTCACTGCGCAGCAGCCAATGACTATAGCAGTACGGCGAACGCATGACCATCGGATGGGGCGTGGCGGCAAGAAGATGCCGGGAATTGCTCAAGTTTTCGCCGTGGGCAGCCGACATGGGCGCGGACATTGTCGGCGGGTAGACTACGAGAGCGTGTCGCGGCGGTCTGGCCGACGTGCCGTCGGCCGCTAAACGGACGTGGGATCGTCACGGAGAGCGGGAAGCCGGGGATTTTTCAACGAGCGATTTGCATACTTGTAAGGGAAGGTCGCGATGAGTACGGCATCTGTCTGTCGGTTCGGCTGGTTGAAATCGCTGATCGTAGCTGCCTGGATGGTTTTTGCCAGCAGCTTGCATGCTGAGACTTGGGATCCCGCGGCGGCCGACTACTCGGGTCATCGAGGAGCGACGCTCTACGTGTCGAAGCAGGGCGACAACAGCGACGGCAGCAGTTGGCAAAAGGCCTTTCACACGATCCAGGCAGCGCTGTCGGCCGTGCCGGATGATATGGGCGGGTATCGCATCATCGTCCGGCCGGATCGCTATGTGGAAGCCAATCTCGCGGCGTCGCATCCGGGGGCTGTCGGAGCGTACAACGCTTTGGTTGGCGACTTCGACGGCCAAATGGGCTCGGGCGCGAAAGGCTGGGTGCTGATCGATTCGAGCGATCCGCAGAAAGGGTTTAAGAGTTGGGATTGGTGGTCAACGATCGGTGCCACCGACAAGAATTGGCCGACCGGCAACAAGACGGGCAAGACCTTTTCGTCGATCGTATTCGATCGATGGATTTTCCGAAACATCTACACGGCCGGCGGCGATGCGGGTTTCTTCTGGGATCTAACGGACAAGAGCGGCAACGGCTTTACGGTCGTGGTCGAAGATTGTATTTGCACGGGCCGCGCATTCGGCGGCGGCGTCTGCTACCCGGTGGTGCGGCCGAAAGAGCCGAGCACGTTCCGCCGCTGCTATTTCCTGGCGTTGGATTTTGATCGCGATACGGCGGCCGTGTTGCTCGGCGGCTGGGAAAAGACGATGCCCGACCGTCCGCACGCTGTGTTTGAAGATTGCACGATGGTGCATCCCGACAACGCCGTGGCGATTTCGTATGCGTCGCACTGCGCGCGGGCAAAGTTCGCCAACTGCCGGATGATCGTATTGAACTTTACACAGCCGGAAATGGGCGGCAAGTCGACCGGGATCCTTTGCACCCAGGGGCATCGTCCGACGGGTCGCTTGCACGTCGATTTGAAGGACTGCATGCTGGCCGGCTACAGCGTTTTTACGCCGGGTGACGATGCCAAGGCCGTGAGCTATTCGGTGGAAGGCAAAGTGCAGGCCTATGTGCAGTTCAAACAGCCGATGCCGAAGGGTTTTGAACGAATTGGGCTCTGGCCCAGCGAGCTGTTCGGGCAAATCGCCCCGCCGCGAACGCCGGAAGAACTCAAACGCAAACCGTTGCCGTAGGGGATGGGGCGTTGTGTCTCGTACATGAGCCAGATGCCAATGCATCGGTGGGTGGTGCCTACCCTACGCGGCTGAGACGCTTCTTCGCGACTTTGGCGGTAGAATCCGATTGAGAATTGTCACAAGATCGGGCAGAATATCTCAAGTTCTTGGCCGATCTAATCGACAATAGGCCAGCATTTTGGTGGCTGTTTCGCGTTGCATTGCCGGTCCAGCCAGCAGTGGTATCGGGCGTATAGGCAATTCTCAGACTGGAGAATGTACGATGAGGTATCTAGCGGCGATGACAATGATGTTCTTGATCGCGGTCTGCAAGATGGGGCATGCAGGCTGTTTGACGAATGGCGATTTCGAGGCGGTGCCGTTTTTGTCTGGTTGGGAACCTACAAACAGTGTTTACAATCCAGTGCTCCCGCACGATGGCCTAGTTTCAGGATCAAACACGGCGGCTTTTCTTACCTCGGGAGGGGCCTATGCGGCCGGCATGTATCAGGCAATTGCGTCGACTGGTCCGGAGTGGCAATTCGATGTACTGTTCGCAACGGCCGGTGGGGCAAAGGGTGGCTTCCAACTTCTGCTTTACGGAGTTGATCGGACCTCAATCTGGCTCCAGGTGGAAGCGGACGGCTCGGTCCGCAGCGATGGCGTTGACCTGTTTGGCAATGCTCCTATCGTTAACTTTTCATTCGATGCCAATTCCAACAATTCGTTCTCTGATGACGTGGACACGCTTAACGTGTACGCATTGCGCCTCCTTGGGCATTTCTATGAAACACCGGCGTACGACGTATTATTGAGCGATGCCAATACTTTGAGCTTGACGCACATACAGACCGGGCTGATTGCTGGGAGCCGTGGAACGTCAGATTTCAGTGATGGCCTCACATGCGTGAGGTTCGAGAGCGGCAGCGCTCCGAGCGTCGTCGATCAAGTGGCAGTGGTGCCAGAGCCGTCAGGCATAGTCATGCTTGAGACTTTGTTGGCGATCATCTTCTTAGCTGCGACCAGTCGCGTTATTCACCGTCTTAGATGCACAACGCGAAGCGGGAGCCGACTCGCCGTCGGCTGCTAAACGAAAAGAGTTGTGCTTCGTTCGCGAATAGCATTAACCGGCGGTTGTTAACCGCCGGCTGTTGCGCCGCGTGTCGATGGGCGGCACGAATGCCGATCGGGTCAGCTATCGAAGACGCCTGCCCCGAAACCGGCGCGGACCGGTTGCTCCTGATGGGCCGCTTGGTGCGGGGTTTGGTGGGGCTGGTGGTTCGGCGGCTTGTGGGGGCCGCGGGGTTTTTCGGCCCCTTGGATGTGCGTCGACGTGCCCGACCTGCTTGCCGCGGGGGCAATCGTGTCGGACTCATAGTCGTCGTAGCTCGGCACATAGCCGGGGAGTTTTGAGCGGGCCTTTTCCTCTTCAAAGGCGTGAATCACCCGCTGTTGGATCATCTCGCGGCAGGCCGAATTGATCGGGTGGGCGATGTCGGCGTAGAGTTTGGCACGGCCTTCTTCGTCTTTCAGCGCCGGCGGCTCGGCGAGCCGTTTGCCGCACTGATTACAGTAGGCTGCGCGGAGGTGATTTTTGCAGCCACAATGGGCGCAGTGGGCGGTCAGCTTGCGACTGGGCATGGCTACGAAGTACCCGGTGCCCCCCTCGATGATTTTCAGATCGCGAACGACGAAGGCATCGTCGAACGTGATCGAGCAAAATCCTTGCAGTCGCTCGCCCGGCTCGTCCATTAATTTGACGCGAACCTCGGTGATCTCCACGGTTTCTCTCCTTGCATTTCGGGCCGGTCAATTGCAGCCAGCTACGGCAAAAACAGTCCCCAGGCCTCTTGCTCGCAACCGTGCGGCAGCGCGACGAGCATGGCGTGCGGTCCGCCACACGCCGAAATAGGACGTCCCACTTCCACTCATTCGGTGCCCCAAGCAGTCTTGATTTTCAAACTCACGTTCTAGTCGACGGATCCAAGGCGACAGCCGTTCGGCTGCCGGCTGTAAGCGGTTGTGCAAACCTTGGCCGAGCTGCCGCCAGTCCCCTTGCTGTAATACGTGTAGCAAAGGCTGGACCGAACGAGGTGCAGTTGGCACTTCGGCCGCGGCGTAAACGTTCGCGGTGGAAAGGCCCTGCGGCGGATAAACGATGACGAAATGGAGCGGGGGTTGGTTGGCGAGGAGCTCGATTTTTTCGCCGCGTCCTCGGCAAATCGCCGATTGTCGGGCGAGGAAGAACGGCACATCGCTGCCCAACTGGGCCGCCATTTGGACGAGTTGGTCGTGGCGAAGCCCGGCCTGCCAGCCTTCGTTGGCGGCGACCAAGGCCGCCGCGGCGTCGCTCGAACCGCCGCCAAGACCCGCTGCGGTGGGAATGCGTTTAATTAGTTGGATTTCGGCGCCGCGGGACAGGCCGGCCTGGCGGCGGACGGCTTCGACGGCGCGGACCACGAGATTATCGGGACCGAGCGGCACCTTTTGGGCGACGTCGGTTGCGGGCAGCAGGCAGCGGCAGCCGAAGCGGATCTGGTCGTGCTCTGCGCGGCGGAAGATCAGTGTGTCGAAAAGGCTGATCGGGCACATGAGCGTTTCAATCTCATGATACCCGTCGCTTCGCCGGGCAAGAAGCTCAAAGAACAAGTTCAGCTTTGCGGGAGCCTGGATCACCAGTTCCACCGCGGATCGGCGGATGTGCATCCATTTGCATCCTTCCACTTGGTCGGCGTCGCGGCGAGCGCTCGCGGGAGCCGAATCTGAGAAGCATAATCGCCCGGATTCTACCCTCCCTGGGAATCTCCGTCAATAGGAGTTGGGGGGTGTACCAATTGAAGGGGGTGGGCAGCAAGAATGCCTTGTTTTTCCGCTCCCGGCGGCGTCCCCTTGCAACCGACCGCCCGATCCGCTACGAATATACGATGCTTCCCCAAGAGATTCGTTCACGAGAAATTTTGAGATACTGAGCAGTCGAGGTAGCGAGCGTCATGGCCGATGAAACAGGTGAAAAAGTGACTTCCGCGCAGGCCCGCAAGCGGATTCTGCTGGTCGACGACGATCGCGAAATCATCGACTCGATGCGATTTGCGCTGGAGGCCTCGGGCTATTCGGTAATCATTGCGCGGGACGGCAACCAAGGCTTGGCGTTGGCCGAGCGCGAGGATCCGGATCTGGTGATTTTGGACATGATGATGCCGAAGCGCAGCGGTTTTCTGGTGTTGGAGAAGCTGCGACGAACGCGTCCGGTTCCGGTGCGGATCATCATGATTACGGCGAACGAGGGAAGCCGTCACAAGGCCTACGCCGAGATGCTGGGGGTGGACGACTACATCCGCAAGCCATTCGCGATGGATCGGTTACTGGACAGCGTCACCCGGTTGTTGGCCTAGTGCGCGGCCGCGGTCGAACGTCCCACTCTTCGCCTCCGATTCGCAGAATACCATGAGTCTCGCTATTGATCGTCCGCGCTCGCGATGTCTGGCTGGTCAAGCCTCCGGCGGCGCTGCCCCGATTTGGCACATCTCGGCGCCCAGCGTGGTTCGCAAGGCGCTCTTGGCAGGCGATCGCCAAGCCGCCTGGAAGGCGTGGCAGAAGCGGCTGCGGAATCGAAGGCTGCCGGGCATTGTGGCGAAGCAGGGGGCTCTTGAGGGAAGCTTGGTTTGGGCGCTGACGCGTGAGCAGGTCGACGGGCTATCATCGATCGCTTCGGGCAGAGGCGCCGCGCAGCGTGAGGCCGTGGAGCGTTGGCTTGACGGTGGCGACGAACGGGGCGATCGGCAGACTGCCGCGCTCGAGGCCGTGGCCTGGTGCCGTGCGTTGCCCGACCTGGCCGCGACGCTTCCGGCCGGTCTATGGTGGCGTCTTTGGGAACGCCTTCTGGAGTGGGCATCGGACCGTACGCTCGATGTGCGGCTTCTCGAAGAACAACCGGTGGCGCACCAGCTTCTCGCCGGCGAACTGGCGCTGACGCTTGGCTATTTGTTTCCCGAACTGAAACCCTGTCGGGCGGTGGTGAAGCAAGCCCGACTGATGCTGTCGCTGGGCTTGGAAGAGCTGTTGGATGGGGACGGGCTGCTGCATGCACGTCACTTTGGCGCCCTGCGGCCGCTGTTGGCGTGTTGGACGCGATGTCGGGCGCTCGCCTCGCGGTGGAAGCTGGGTTGCTGGTCGGCGCAAGCAGAGAAGCAGTTTACCCAATTCGTGCGGCAAGCGGTGGGATTAAGTCGACGTGACGGCGGGGCGGTGTTTTCGGCGCTGCCAGGCGGCAAGCCCGATCGGCAGATGCTTCGGGCGGCGCTGGCGCTCGTGGGCGCGCCGGACGATAGGACACGGGCGTCGTTCGTGCTAGCCGACAAGAGCCGCGGCCGCACGGCGACGCGAAAAAGCATGCCAAGAGCGGCGGAGCATTCGGAGTGGGCGGCCGTTGCCGTGCTGCGACCCGACTGGAAGCGATCGGCGCCGCGACTGACGGTGATGAATCCGGGAACGGAATGCCACATCGAGTTGGCGTGCGGCAAGGACGTGCTTGTTTCCGGGGCCTGGGAGTTTGAGTTGACCGTCGATGGTATTCCGGCGACGCCGACATCCGATTGGTCGGAGAATTGTTGGGTATCGGACGCCGACATCGATTACCTGGAACTCGAGATCGAACTGACGCACGGTTTACGGCTACAACGGCACTTGGCTTTGGCCCGAAAGGAAAGTATTGCGTTCCTGTCGGATACGGTATTGGGCAGCCAGCGGGGCGGGTTGCAATATCGGGGCACGTTGCCCTTGTACGCGGGGACGACCTCGAAGGATGCGCGGGAGACTCGCGAGGTGGTTTTATGTGGCGGCAAACCGCGGGCTCTGGTGCTGCCCCTGCAATTGCCGGAATGGAAGGACACTCGCGGGCACGGCGAAATGTTGGAATTGGACGGCCGGTTGGAACTTCGGCAAGGATGTCAGGGGACGGCGATGTTTGCCCCGCTGTTTTTGGATTTGAATCCGAAACGTTTTGACAAGCGGCTCACCTGGCGGCAATTGACCGTGGCCGAAACGTTGGAAGTGGTGGCCAGCGATGCCGCGGTGGGTTATCGGGTGCAGATAGGCCGCAAGCAATGGCTCCTCTACCGATCACTGACAACGCCCCGCAATCGGACCGTGCTCGGCCACAATCTCTCGACAGAGATGCTTCTGGCCCGATTTCAGTCGGGCGAAGTCGAGCCGTTGATCGAAATCGAATAGGCGCTGCGATCGAGGGGCTTGCTGCTGCGGCGCTGGCGGCGGATATCGTCGCGGCAGCGGAAATAGGCCTCGATCACTGCCGGATCCCACTGCTGTCCGGCGCCGGCGCGGAGGATCGAGTCGACACGCTCGTCGGGCAAGGCCATGCGGTAAGGACGGTCGCTGCTCATGGCGTCGAAAGCATCGGCCACCGACACGATCCGCGCTGCCAGGGGAATCGCCTCGAAACTCAGGCGCTCCGGATAGCCGCTGCCGTCCCAGGCTTCGTGGTGGTGGAGGACGACCGGCAGAACGCTTTCCAGCTTGGAGAGGTCCTGGAGGATATGGTGCCCGATGGCAACGTGCTCTTTGACGTGTTCATATTCCTCGGACGACAGGCGGCCTTGCTTGCGCAACACACTGTCGTCGATGCCGATTTTGCCGACGTCGTGCAGGAGTCCGGCGAGATACAGCGTCTTGCGAGTCTTGGCGTCGCAACCCATTTCTTCGGCCAGCCGGACGGTGATTTGGGCAACCCGGTCGCTATGGCCGCAGGTGGAAGGATCTTTGGCGTCGATTGCTGAAGTGAAAGCGCGAACGACGCCCTCGAGCAGTTCCGACTGCTGCCGGCAAAGTTCGATGTTGCCGCGGTGGATGCTGAGAATTGTGGCCACGGCATTCAGCAGATTCACCTCGACGCTGCCGAACTCGCCGTCGTGAATGTGGTTGATTGCCGCCAGCCAGCCGAAGAAGTGTTCGCCTTCGGCAAGCGGAATCAAGACCATTTGCCGCACGCTGGCGCGGCGTAGGGTTCCGTTGGCCGAGGTGAGATTGATCACGATCGGGCGATGCGTCTTGGCTGGGTCCCAATGGGCGGCAAGCCGGGAAAAGTCACTGGAATTCAGGGGGCAGTTGCCACTGGTCAGAAAAATTGACCGTCGCCGGGACGCACTCGATCTGTCGACGCTTGGCGCCGGCAGAACCTGGATCGCCAACGACTCGGCGGGCAGTACCTCCTGCAACCATTGCAGCACCGAGCGTCCCAGATCCTCATCGCTCTGCGAGAGTTTGAGATTCTGCGTCAAACGGCACAACAGGCCGATTTCCTCGTACGTGGCTGCCAGACTCTTCGCGAGGTGGTCGATTTCCTCGCGCAGGAATTTCTCGCGGCCGCTCGCGCTGACCGCCGTCATCAGCAGCCGACCGATGCGCTGTAATGTCGAGGCGGTCGACGGGTCTTGCCGGACCGCCCAGGAAAAGAGCGATCTGCGGTCCATCCCGAGGGTTTGGGCGGCCGCGGTCAGCTCGCCCTCTTCTTTAATCTGGCGGGTAACAAAGGCGGCCACGGCAACGAGATTGTCCGCGCCGTTCGGCAGGGGGATGGCCAAAACGAGTACGGGGTCTTCTTCGGCGATGAAGGTCGGCTGCTGTCGGCGAGCGATGCCGCGGCAGAGACTGCCGAAAGCGTCCCAATTCCAGAGTCGGGCCTCCTCCGAGGTTTCTACGACGGTTCCGCTGGCCGCATCGAGGAAGGTGAAGGGGAGGCCGAAGGCCTGCTGCAACAGGTTGTTCCATTCACGCCGCCGGTTGTCGCAGGCCCCTGCTACGGCCGACGAATTCCATGCAAGCGAGCTCTCGTCCTGAACGAAGGTTTCGAATTCCATAACATGCCCGAGTATTGCGAACGGCGCTGGTGCCGGCCGAAGCGCTGCGGGACTTGGCGTCATCGGTGTGGAATGCCACAACCGCCAGCGCAACGGCTAGCGCAAGCCTACATCGCTAGTGTGGCGATGTCGAATGTCCAGGGCCGGGCTAGGTGATTCGGTCGGAAGAGATGATTCGGCTTTGCGGTTTTTTCGGGCGGGAGGATCTTTACCAAAGCGATGCGGACCGATAGAGTGCCGTGTGTCCTCTGCTCAAATTGAACGCCAAAGCCGGCACGCCGGTTGCCGAAGCCGTGATGGAAACGCCCGAAATTTTGTTGCAGGCACGCCGCTTCCGCGTGGAACAGGTCGTGCAAGTCGCGAAGGATGGCAGCCGCCACACCCGCGAGGTTGTACGCCACCCCGGCGCGGTAGTCATATTGCCATTGCTAAGCGACGGGCGGATCTGCTTCGTTCGCAATTTCCGGATTGCCGTGCGAGAAACGCTGATCGAACTGCCTGCCGGGACGTTGGAAGCCGGGGAAGACCCGGCCGAGACGGCCCTGCGCGAGTTGGCGGAAGAAACGGGCTATCGAGCAGGGCGAATCAGGCGGTTGCTCGAGTTTTGCATGTCTCCCGGCATCCTCGACGAGCGGATGCACCTGTTCCTGGCCGAAGACTTGCGGCTGGGCGAGATGGCGTTGGAGGGGGGCGAGGAAATCGAGCCTTTTTTGGCCAGTTGGGACGAGGCGCTGGGGATGATCGAACGGGGCGAGATTCGGGATGCCAAGACGCTGGTCGGCCTGCTGTACTACGGCCGCTTGCGTTAGCGATGGTTCTCTTCAATGCTGCTGGCAACACCGCCCCATAGGCCGCCCGACTTCTGGCCTACGGCGCCGATCGCCAACAAGAGCGACAGCAAGATCAGCGCGAGCATCACGGAGTATTCCACTGCCGTGGCGGCATCGGAACGAAACAGAAAGCGCAGAATTGACCGCATAGCACGACCCATGGTATGCGAAACCTCTTATTCAACCCTAGGCCACGGAGAGCGAATGTCAAAGGCGCTTGCCCGACGGCAGGGTCTGCGGGTTGATGCCAGGCGGGTTGGTCGATTGCAGCGGGGCCTGCCAATCGAGGACCTCGTTTGCCGCCGGATCGTCCGTTTGGCCGGCGAAGCGGACGTGGCTGCGGACCAGTCCGGCGATGGCCAGGGAGGCTTCGTCCACCGCCTTTTCATGGCGGCCCTCGGTCGCGTACGTCAAGACATTCACCTGCGGCAGCACCAAGGAGCCTTGACCGGTCCACCGCAGCGCCGTGACGAACGACTCCAGTGCCTTCACGTCGGTGAAACGCACCAGCGGCTGGTTCGACCGCGGGGCAAAGACGCAGGCGGTGGCCGAGATGGCGATTTCGCCGGCGCGCTGGGCACAGGAACGCTGACACTCCAAGACGGGACCGCCGCGCAGCGTGCTCTGGGCGAGGTTGAGCGACACCACTTCATCGGCCGCAGGGCAATGATCGATGGTGACCAGAGGCCGGTTGCCGAGGTGGAGAATATTGGCCAGTTCGATGCGCGCTGCGCCGACGACTTGGCATTCGACGCCGGCAAGGTCGCCTTGCAGGAGACAATCCACGAGTCGCACCACGCCACTGGGCAGCATGGTTGCCGCCTGGCTACGATCGGGCGGGTACATCCAGCGAATGGCCGCCAACTCTGCCGGGGCAGGATGTGTGCAGATGAACGAGCAGCAACGGAACTCGACTTGGCTGGCGCGGAGAACGACAACCGCGGGCGGTGATCGTCTGAGGTTCTCTGAGCTTGGTGTGCCATTCCAGACGAAGTCGATGTTTTCAAACTGAACATTCTTGCGATCGACGACTAGTCCGCTCTTGGGCACCCGGATCGTTGCCCGACCGCCGTTGGCCGCCCGCACACGCTGACCGTCTTGCAGGGACAGCGAGGTCAGTTCGAGCGGTTTGTCGGTAGCCAGGACCAGTTCGTCGGGGGTTGGTTCGAGGACCAGGTAGGAGGCCTGGCTCACGCGGTTGTCGCCAGATCGCTGGGTATCGCGCGGAGCGGCGGCGCGTTGCGTCGTCCGCAGTGTTTTGCCGTCGGCTTGTTGAGTCTTCTTGCTCGGCTGCCGCGCGAGTTGATTCTTAGCAGAGCGGGTCGATGCGCTGAAGACAGGAAGGCTCCACTCTTTCCACGTCGGCCACAAGGCGACGACTGTTGCCAACAGGCATGTGGCGGCGGCAAGCCAGATCGGGGTGCGAGAGGATTTGCGGACCCGTCGCACGGCGGCCGACCATTGCACGGCGGGGCGTGCGGCGAGGGCGAGGCAATCGGCTAAAGCTTGGCGGCCTTCCTGGCTGGGAGGACCGAGCATCTGCAGCAATTGGGCCATCGACTTCGGCCGACGGCCGGGATTTCGTTGGAGGCAGTCGGCAATCGTCGTCGCAAGAGGTTCGGGAATGTTCAGTACGTAGCGGCTTGGATCGCAGATGTCGGCCATTTGCGCGGCGCGGAGCTTGGCCAAGGCATCGCCGCCAAGTAGTGGTGGACGTCCGCACAGCAACTGCCACCAGACGCAGCCGCAGGCGTAGACCTCGCTTGCCGAATTGGGCGGGCAACTGCCCACAACCCTTTCCGGCGCGAGAGTTTCGTAAGCTTCTGGCGGCAGATCGGCATGCGCATATCCTTCTTCGGGACGAAGCAGGCCGCGCAAGCCCGGAAACACCAGATGCACTTCCCCGGAGTCGATCAGCAGGAGACTGGCTATGCTGATGTCGGTGTGCGAAAGCTTGTGAGTCTCCAGCTCGGCCAGCGCGATTGCCATGCATTGGGCGATGTGGAGGACGACTTCGGGAGCCAGTCGGCCGTGATGGGCTATCCATTCGGCAGCGGAGCGCCCCTCGATCCAGGGTGCGGCGAGGAAGAGCGGAGAGGGAAGCGGCGAACGCGGAGCCGGCAGGTGCGGCAGACCCTGACTCGTGGCAGGATCGTCGGACGCAGCGTCGGCACGAACGCTGGCCGTGTATGGCTCGGAGGCGCGAAGAGCTTCCAGGCCGGCGGCGATGCGGCTGTCGGCCTTTTCGAGGACGGCCAAGCGGACGAACTCGTGGGTTTCGACATTTCGGGCGCGATAGCAGCGGACATAGAGCGGGTGCGACAGACGATCGCAAAGCACGTACGGCCCGACGCGAAGCGATTCTGCCCGGCCGGCGTGCCATTCGGCGGCCTGAAACGGCGTCAGAACGCGGGCCTGAGCCAAGGCATCGATCCAGACGGAATCGAAAACGGGCAAATCACGAGCGAGGCGACGAACGCGGCGCGACATCTGCGCCACATGGGTCGGCCGGGCCAGACCGAGCCGTTCCAGGCTGGCGATCAGTTCTTGCGACGCCCGCTCCGGCATGGTTCCACCACTTCTGCTGCAGGATGGCATTCCGTTGTGCCACAACCGGGAATTAGAGCCCATCGGGGCGGAAGGGTCAACATCGAGGGCCAGGCGCGGTGGATGGAGTGCAACGCGGGAGTCAGTGCAGTGACTTGAAGGAAGAGAGGTAGATTGGGTAGTGTGTGGGGCAGCGGTTGAAGACGTTGTTGGCTGTGAGGGTTTTCAGATGCTTTTCAAGGCTTGGTTCTATGCATGCAAACTTGGCCTCGTTGGTTTTGCATTGGTATTCTCCAGCTTCGTCCTCGGTTCCTGGAAGGAAATAGCCCTGCTCACGGGGATCGCGATTCTGATTCCAATTGCGGCCTGCGGCGCTGTTCTTGGAATCTTGGCGATGTTCGGTTTGCGATCTACCTGTCCTCGGTGCGGCATGCGCGGAGAGTGGTTTCGTTATGGCCGAAATGAACTGGCCATGTCATGTGAGACTTGCGGCGTCATCCACGGCAATCCTCTTTGGGACTTCAAACTCCGTGTCGACGCCGACGACGGCGGCGTTGAAGCAGACAACGAGCCGTGAGTGACGGTGCTAACCCACAAACGCGGTGGCGTTGTGCAGGCGGACCAACAGCTCGCGGACGATGGTCGCCCGATCGTGGAGTTCACTGCGGACGCTGGAACTGCGGGTGTGGTGAATTTCGACCGGCAGTTCGCTTCGTTCGCGTTCCAACAACTGGGTGATCAGCGCCAACTCGGCCTCGGAAAATTTCAGATCTTCGTACATGGCACGATCTCCTTCGCCAACGAGCCCTACTACATTTTAGAAAGGGAGGACGGCCGAGTTTATGATTCTGTTGGGGGAGGCTCGATGAGACCGGCTTGCGGAAGCCCGGTAAAGTGGTTTTTCGGGGAGGCTGATTTCGTAGCCAGGTCGATCCGCCGATAGACCGGCAAACATCGAAGTCGTGGAGGAGCGGAATTTTTGGCGAGTGGCGATTGCGCTAAGCACCACGGGGAGGTCGCGCCGGTCTTCTTCTTCCGCCTGGACCTTCCTCCATATTCTCCAACGCTCCGCCGCCCGGGCGACCGGGGGCGACGCCTGGCGGTGCAGCTGGCGAACCAGGCTGTGGACCAGGGGGCGTTTCGGCCGGTTTCTGGTTGACCAGCTTGTCGTAGGCGGGCCAGTCCTCCAGTTCGTTGCGCACGAGCAACGAGCCGTCGGGGGCCAACAAGAGGACTTCGCCGGCGGAAAGCAGGGCGTTGCGACCGTTGGTGATCTTCTGGCCACCGCGGAAATCGATCGCAATCGGATCTGAATTGACTCTTACTTGGCCGCCATCTCGATCGTCGGGGACAGCCAATTGGCCGCGCGCGACATTAATGTCGGTGCACTTCTCACTGCCGGTGCGTTCGAGCCATTTGGCCAGGGCGATGGTCGCCTGGGTATCGGCAGGGGTGCGCCCGGGCTTCACATTTAGGGCGAAGACGCGCGTGTCTCGCGGCACGGCTATCATTGCCGTGGGATCCGACCACTTGGTCTCCAGAAAGGACTTCGTGAGCGACTTCGGATCCTTTACTTCGGATTCTTTCTTGCGGAAATTCGGGTTCGCCAGCGCCAACTTCACGCGGTAGACGTATTGTTTTCCCGGTTCCACTTGGAAATCGATGAAGCGGAACAAGAGGTATCGCGGTGGCCTGTTGTCTTTGACGCTCCCCCTGACTGGCGTTTCGGGAGTGGGAGCCCGCGGTTCCTGCGGTTGCCTCACTCCGAAGGGATCGTCGGGGCGCGGCTTAGTCTCCCGTTTGTCGTCGGCTTGCGGCGATCCGCCTGGGCCGCCGGGCTCACCAGCCGTTGTCAAAGGGATCTCGGGGGCATGGGCGACTGCCTCTGTCCAGTCGGGCATCACGACTGGTGGCAAGGAGAACGCCAGAGCCTCATCGAGATACTCCTTGCCGACCACCTCGCCCTGTGTGGCACTGAGGAGGCCTTGCCGTTCGGCTTCCTCCTTGGCAGTCTTGGACAAGATCTTTTTGGCCGCGTCCCAGTCCGGATTGGCGGCTTCGGCGGGGCTTTTGACTTCGGCCCGCTGCACCCAGAAGCCCAGGTATGCGGGTCGATCCTTGCCTGGCTCGTAGGACACTGCGGTGCGCAACGCGTCGACGTAGGCCTGCTCCTGTTGCTCGAGGGGCACCAAACCGGTAACGGTCACCCAACGCTTGCCACGGACGCTACTTGCTCTTGGACCGCCGGCCGCAGCCAGCGTACCTTTGTCGGCTGCCCCGCGCAACTGGTGCACGGTGTACACGGGCGGGACCGGCCGCAATTCCTTCTTCTGAAACAGCGATGGGTCCCAGGTCGCCGTCGTGGCGTAAGGCGTTTCGGGCGTGGGCTCGCGGCTGCGTTGGGCCAAGCTCACATAATCGGTGAGCGTTACCGGCGTGGGCTCGGTCGATGCAACGGTTCGCTCTCCTTCTTTGACCGACTGAATCAGTTGATCGGGCGTCTTGCGATACCGTTCGACTCCCATCAGGGCGGAATAGACCATGAAGAGAAAGAGCAGGACGACGATCGCAAGAACCATCTTCTCCAGGTGCTGGAGGAAGAATTCCTGAATCGTCTTCTGGTCCAAACGAACTTTCAATTTCATGGCTTACGTAACGCTCGTCACCGGGCTAGTGTCCGGCGGGTTGTTTTTGCTCGGAGGCGGTACCGGTACCCAACTTTTCCCGATCGGGCGGGTTATAGATATAGATCACGGCGTGAATTTCTACGGGCATTTCCACCGAGCCGGGCTGGACAACGGTCGTGCCGGCGCCCGGCCCGCCGCCGGCACCCGGCGCCGAACTGCCGAAGCTGCCACCGCCGCCCCCGGCGGAGGCGCTCAAGTCGATCGTCTCTCCGCGGGTTTTCAGTAGTCGCACGCGGTGGACCTCAATCGGCATGTTGGAATTGGCGCACTCGGCCAAGAGCTTGGGCAACTTCCGCTGATCGACCACGAGGTTCATCACGATCGGCATCAACTTGAACTCGGCATAGGGGTGCTTGGCGTAGGGGAACTCAGGATCGTAGGCCAAGAACTTTCCTTTGTCGTCGACATAGCGATTGTCCATCAACGCCCGTCGGGCACTATCCTCGGCGGCGCCCGCCGGTCCGCCCGGTTGGATCGGCGGAAACGCAGAGTGGTCCTCGGTTGGTGCGGAAAGTGCTGCCCCGGCGGCGAAGACGGCGGCCTCTGCGTTCTTCCAGGCCGTCTGGCTGTCTTTGCCGATCTGCAGGCTTTCGATCTGTTTCACGGCGGCGTCGGTGGGACTGCTTGCACCTTCGTTGGCGTTGGCGATCACGCGCAAGAGCGCTTCGTAGACCCACAGATCCTCTTGGGCCAATACGACGGCCAGCGTGGAGGGAGTCTCGCGCCATTCGAAGCGCGACGTCAACTTTGCGTAATCATGTTCATTCCAATCAACGACCCCCACCATTTCGATGTCGTCGTGCTGATTCCGTCCGCCGGCGGCGCCCATTCCGCCCATGCCACCCATGCCCGCTGCCGGCGTCTTCGCGGGCGCCAGGCGCTCGTCTTTCGGTCGTCGCCAATTGATTTTCGTTCGCAAGCTGGGCAAATGCCCTTTGATGAAGTTCTGGTAGAGTTCCAGGTAGGGGCGAGCGAGCGAGTCCTTTGGTTTTAGATCTTCGAAGCGTTTGCGAAACTCTTCCCCGAGCACGGGCGGAAAAGGATTTTGCTCCTTTTGCTTGCTGTACAGGCTCTCCCAAGCGCTATAGACGTTCTGTTTCAGCGAGTCGTGTTGCTTCGTGACTTCGTCAATGACTTTCTGATTGGGATGCCCGGGTTGGATCCGCGCGCTATTGAAGGCGGCTTCCAGTTGCGACTTCCGCTTCTGATACTGCCCGGCTAAGCCGTTGGTCGCCAACCACCAGCAAACGATGGCGACCAGCGTCACAAGTACCGACAGTCCCCAGAACTGGTACTTTTGCACGGCGGCCAAGATGGGGCGGAGCTTATCCATGCCAATTTCTTTGGTTTCAGTCGCGTTACTCGCTATTGCGGCGAGGCGGGGTTCGCCGCCTTTTCGGCCGCAGCCTTTTTCTGCTTCTCGCGTTCGCTCGGGCTCTGAGGTTGCCAACAGAAATGCACGACGAAATTGAAGCGGGGCAATCGAACCGAGCCGGCTGGCGCGGCTCCGGCCGTCATCGCGGGCGGGCTCATGCCGCCCATGCCGGCGCCTGGCATGCCGCCACGCGGGGCGGCGGTTCCACCTCCGGTCTCGGCCACACTTGACGGATCGACGACATCTTCCTCAAAAACACGAAGGGGGTTGACCAGGACCGGGTAGCCGATGCCGAGTTCCTTCATGCTGATCGATTCCATCGCGCCGCGCGTCGTCCCGGGCAGATCCACTTTGCCGTTTCGCAACTGCTCGATGAGGGTGTTCCGCACGAACTGGGCGCCCTGGTTCATCTGGTCGGCGTTATGGTAGTGATGGCCACTGATGCGAACAATATAGCCGGGCCCCTTGGGACCAGGATCCCCGGCGGGGGCATCGGGGCTGCCCGGATTCGCCGGCGTTCCCGGCGGGCTTCCTGGCGGCCCTGGGTGGCGCGCTTCCCCAGCCGGTTCCCACTTTTTCGCATTGGTCCACCACTGGGCCACGTCCTCAACGCGCTGGCAGTCGAGGTTGGTGATGTGCAATTCGTTGCGCTTGGTGATGGGCGGGGGCGGGTCATCCGGTTTCCGCTCGGGATCCCTGGGCAAGCAGCTATTAACGGCCTTTAGCAGCTCCATCCAGCGTATTCGTCCCTCGACGTTGCTGACCAGGTGCTGTCCGATCTGATCGGTCGCGGTGAAAGCGGCCTGGGCTTCCTCGGCAGCGGTCTTCAAGCGATTGGCTTCGTTGACCAGTTGTTTGGCCTGAGATTCGGCGTCTTTCCAGGTGCCCGCATCGACACTGCCAAGGGCCAGGGAGTAGGCGGCATAGCTGACGCTGCAGCCCAACAAGAGGGCGGCGGCGGCGGCCACCGCCCACGGTTTTTTCCGCTTAATGAGGCGATCTTTAATGATCTCGCGGGGCAGCAAGTTGGTGTGCACGCCGCTTTTGCCGAGCCCCTGCAACGCCAAGCCGTAAGCCACGCCGAAACTGAGCAGATTCTCCTGGAAGGTCGGCGCGGCGACGACCTGCGGCCCGATCAGTCCGCGGTAGGCGTCGATCTTCTCGATTTCGAATCCTAGGCTCTGGGACAAATAGCGGCGTAAGCCGGGCAACCGCATAGCGTTGCCCAAGGCAATCACTCGGCCGATCTTGGCGGCACGATCGAGGTTGGAGAAATAGCCGATCGATCGCTGCAACTCGGTCAGCAGATCGTTGAACACCGGCTTCATCGCCTGGAACACGGCCTTCGGGTCGGCGGCCGAGGTGGCATTTCGCTTGAGATGCTCGGCCTTGGCAAAAGTGAGCTTCAACTCCCGCGTCAGGGCCTTGGTGAAATGGCTGCCGCCGAGCGGAATGCTGCGCTGCCAAACCCGGTAGCCATTGGTGATCACCAGATCGGTAGCATCGGTGCCCATCGAGATGACGACCATCGACTCGGGCGGATTTTCCGGGTCATACTCGTCGGGCGGAGGCAGATCGGTCAATTGATCGAACAGCACCAGGTTGTACAACACGAGCGGCGTCAACTGGACGACGTCGACCTCGATGTCCAACCGCAGGAAGGGATCGAGGGCGCGGAACACGGCGTCGCGCTTCATTGCGAACAGGCCGATCTCGGTCTCCAGGGCGAACCCTTCTTCGACACTCCCGCCGCCCATGCGTTGGTAGTCCCAGACCACGTCGTTCAGATCGAAGGGGATCTGCTGGCGGGCCTCGTAGCGGACGATGTCGGGAATTTTCTTGGCCTCGACCGGCGGCAACTTGATAAACCGCGCCAAGCCCGCCTGGCCAGAAACGGAGACGGCCACGGAATCCCCGACAACGGAGTTGCGGGAAAGAAACTGCTTGAGGGCGTCGCGGACGAGTTCGGCGGGGTCGGAGCCAGGCTGGCTGAGAATTTTGGGGTATTCGATGTAATCGAAGGCGTCGGCAATCAGCTTTTTTGAGTCCTCGTGAGGCCGACATCGGAGTGCCTTGAGGGCACACTGTCCGATATCGATACCCCAGACGCTACCGCTTGCCATACTGCCAAGCCCTTCCCCGTAGTCCGCCTTCCAAACTGGCAGACAGACGGTGGATGTTCTCTATTCCTGACAGCCCCAGGCCATGGTGCTGGGCCTGCAAAGACGTGCTCCAATCAGGCTGCCTCTTGCTATACCCCTAATGTATCGTGCCCAGATTATGAATGCAACCAATTGCCACGCCCCGCCAAGTAGTGGATAGTGGAGGATCGGCATGCTGGCCTTGCCGCTTGGCTCCCTGTGCGGCTGGTGTATTTCTTTAGGGGGGGGTAGGCGTCGCCGCGGATTGGGAGCGACCGATGTAGGATTGTAGGATTTGGTGTTGGGAGATGGGCCTTTGCCATTTCCCCAGTTACCGCGATACCTTTGGTGCTCCCGCTTAACGGCCTCTTAGTGCACTCCTGCGTCCCAGAATTCCTTCGTCACCCGTTGCCACTATGCTTCGCCTCGCCGCCTTGTTGCCGTGTTACTCCGTGGACGACCTCGAACTCGAGCGCCGTGAGGAGGATGCGGAACAATTGCTGGGGGCATGGTCCGCGCTGTGGCACCCGGCGCTGCTGCTGGCCAGCGGTTCGCTCCCCAATTGGCACCCGGCGGGCAGTCCGCCCACGGAGCTGGCGGACCACCTCATCCTTGTTCCCGATTGTTGCCAGCCGCAACTGCCTGAGAACTGGCGGAGCGAAGCCGAGGCGGCCGGGGGCATTGTTCTGGAACGCTTCCCCAACCGCGCGGCGATGCTGGCGGCGGCCCTGCAGCACGTTCCCGCTCCGTTCCTGCCGGCGGACGGAGAGCTGGTTGCTGACTTTCTGGCTCTGGGCTACTGCCACCTGCAGATCGAGATCCTTACCCGCAAGCTCCGCTACATGAGCAACGTCGATGAGTCGGCGGTTCAGACAGCGGCCTTGGCGGCAGCGACCGCGGCGCTAGCTGGTGATGAAAAAGTTGCTCGCAATCACCTGCAAACGGCCTTCGACCGTCTGCACGACGCGCGCGACTACTACCATCCGGTCGAGACGCGGCTGCTCGATCTGACGCTGGTCGCCCCGACCACGCTGGGGCCGGAGTTGCGAAAAGAACTCGCATCGGAGACGCCTCGAAATCTGCTGATCTCGGCCGCCGTCGTCGAACAGATGGCGGAAAAGGAACCAGACACGCTTCAAACCCTGCAACAGGCGTTGTCGGAAGGACGGGCGGCGCTGGTCGGCGGCGAATTCCACGAGTCTTATCTGCCGCTGCTCGATCCGAACGCGATGGGTGAGGAACTTCAGCGAGGGCTGTCGGCTTACGAACAACATCTAGGGCAGCGGCCGGCGGTGTTCGGACGTCGCCGCTACGGGTTGACGCCGGTACTGCCGCAAATTCTCAAGCGACAGGGTTTTTCGGCCGCCCTGCACTGCACGCTGGACGAGGGCCGCTTTCCGGTGGCCAACCCGAGCCGCATCCAGTGGGAGGGCAGCGACGGCACGACCATCGAGGCGCTCGGTTGCGTGCCACTGGACGCGGGGCGCACGGCGACGTTTCTGCAACTGGCCGAAAAACTCAGCGACGCAATGAGCCTTGACGCGGCGGCCACGATTGTCTTTGCCCATTGGCCCGGCCAGACGTCGCCGTGGTATCAGGACGTGCAGCGGATCGGGAAGTACGGCTCGGTCTTAGGTGATTTTTCGACCATCACCGTCCATTTCGAGGAAACTAGCTTTGCTGGCCATCTTGTTCACCACAAGCCGGATGAGTATCGTTCGCCCTGGTTGCGGCAGCAGGTAGCGGCCGGCCAGAAGGATCCTGTTTCTCGCTGGGTGAGGTACTTCGACCGTCGCGCGAAACGGGAGGCGGCTCAAACCATCGCTCGCTTCGCCCAATTATGCGGAAGCCCAGGACGGGAAGCGGTTGACGAGGGGCGGGAGGCCGCTGGTTCACCCCGCGGCGCCGTATCCGTGTCGGAAGAGATGGCCCCGACCTCGCTGGCGCCCGCAATCCATGATGCTCTCGTGGACAACGAGCACGACTCGCCCGAATTGGATACACAGATCGAGCAGCAGTTGAGCGACAGCGTGACATCGCTGGCCACGGCAATCGCCGTCGCGGATCCGGGCAGCCCGCGTAGCACGCTGGTTATCAACCCCTGCAGCTTTGCGCAACCGGTCTGCCTCCCCTCTCCGCCCTCCCGTTTGCCCTGTGCCGCCGTTCCCGGCCTCGGTTTTAGTTGGCTCGATCCGCAAGCGGAGAGGTCACCGCCGCAGCCGACTGCCGCGCGGCGAAGCTGGTTTGGTCTAGGCAAAGCCAAGGAACCGCCGCCGCTGGCCGAAGAGAATCTATTGCGCAACGAGTTCGGCGAGATTCATTTCGACCGTCACACGGGGGCGATCCGGTCGATCTTCGACTACAGCAGCTGCCGTCCGCGTTTGGCCCAGCAGATCGCGCTGCGCACGCCGCGAGGCAGTGATCCGGCAGCCGACGAGAACTATTCCATCATGTCGGCCGAAGAAGTGCGGGTTATGCGCTGCGATTTGTCGGTTGGCGAAATGCTTTCTCGCGGCCGGTTGATGAACCGGTCCGGTGAAGTCGTCGCCCGATTCCAACAAATCACGCGCGTTCGCCGTGGCAGCCCGGTGATCGAGATCCTGATTGATTTGGAAATTGATCGTCTGCCAAGCGGCAATCCGTGGGAGTCGTACTATGCGGTGCGGCTGGCTTGGAAAGATGAGATGGCGACACTGCATGGCAGCGCGAACTTGGCCAATATGGCAACCGAGTTGCGGCGGATCGAGTCGCCCTACTTTGTCGACATTCGCGAAGGGAAGCTGCGGACGACCTTGCTCTGCGGAGGTTTGCCCTTCCATCGTCGGATTGGGGATCGGAAACTCGATACGCTTCTGGTTGTACCTGGCGAGACGGCACGGAGTTTCCGCCTGGGGATTGCCTTGGACGTTCCGCAACCGATGGCCGCGGCCCTCGGCTTCGTCGCGCCGCCATGCTTGGTGGAGGATGTTCCTTGCCCGCCGACTCCCTCTGGCTGGCTTTTCCACCTCGACAGCCGCAACGTCGTTGCGACGCGCTGGGAACCGTTGCCGGGGAAGCCCGGCAATTTCCGCGTGCAGTTTTTGGAAACCGACGGCCAGGGTGTGATGGCGACACTGCGCTGTTTCAAGCAGGTCCGCTCGGCTCAAAAGATCAACCCGCCGGGCGTGCCGCCGCTGGAATTGAACGTCGAAGGCGATCGGATTCGCATTCCAGTTGGCCCGCATCAATTGGCCGAAGTGGAAGTTGAGCTCATTTGAACCGGTTGTTGGTGATCAATGCGTTTGCCAATGTGAATTCGCAGTTGTTTGTTCGAGCCGACGTGCCGTCGGCCGCTAAACACGTCCTTTCTCCTAAACCCTCTGCCGATTGATGCCTGACCGAAGCTCGGAATTTCAACTGGTTCTGTTGCCCGGCCTCGGTGCGGACCGCCGCTTATTAAATCCGCAGCGAGAGTCATTTCCTGATTTGATCGTGCCGCCCTGGATTCCGCCGCACGACAAGGAATCGCTGCAAAGCTATGCCGCTCGAATGGCTGAGACGGTTGAACGGACGCCGGGCAAGCCCTTGATTCTCGGCGGCGTCTCGTTCGGCGGAATGCTGGCCTGCGAAATGGCCCACTATCTCAAGCCGGATGCGGTCGTGCTGATCGCCAGTTGCCGCTCGCCGCGCAGCTTGCGGCCGGAGTTTCTGCTGGGGCGGGGGCTGATGCCGATCCTACCGTTGCGTGCCTGGAGCGTCGCAAAACTGCTGGCAAAGCCGGTGGTGCAGATGCGATTGAGTGTGCCGCGTGAACAAAAAGAGTTGGCCGTGACGATGTTTAGAGAGTCCGATTCGCGGTTCATGCACTGGACGGTCGAGACGTTGTTAAGCTGGCAGCCCACGCCGCTCGGCGGCACGGCGGTGTTCCACATCCACGGCAGCCGCGATCCGTTGATTCCCGCCCGGCGTGTCGACGCCGATCGCTTCATCGCGGGCGGCGGGCACTTGATCAACGTTTCGCACGCCGAGGAGGTAAACGGGTTTATTCGGGAGGCGTGCTCCGAATCGCAGCGAGTCTTTGCCTTCGTCAATGATGTGCGAGACTATTGTCGACTCATCGACTTGCTGGCGGCAGGAAAACCGCCAAACTTGTACCAACAATTGCATTCTTGCCTTAGTCGATTGACGCAGAGTATCGCGAACTTGCCACTTGGGCGAGGCACCAGCGCCGAGGTGAATGAGTCGAGCCGGATTAGCCATGAACAGTGGCGGCAGGTTGCAGCGCGGATCAGCCAGGCGATTTCGCCGGAAGTCCTGTCGCTTACTGAAGCAGACCAGGCTTATGCGGAGGAAATTGAACGGGACGTAACATTGTTTGATTCGTTAGCCGACATTTACAGGGACCTCCGTGACGGTCTTGATCTTTTCGACGGCAGTGAACCATGGGGATTCCGCGAGGCTCTCTGGCGATGGAAGTTCTCGTACGAACATCATTGGGGACTTCACATGTTCGATGCTTTACATACCGTGCATCGAATTCGATACCAGCTTTACGCCGATTAGTCAGCGAGGAGCTTCTGCATCCTTGCGACCTCCCTGTCGAGGGGTATAATTAGAGCGAAGACTGGCGTGATGTCAGTACAAGGAACGTTGCCATGAGATCGATCAAGGCCGTCTACGATAATGGGCAGCTTGTGTTTCCTGAAGGAAACGGCCCAACAGGTCGGATGGAAGTGGTCGTCTTGTTTCCGGAGTCGAATGAGCCGGCCGAGCCGCGCGATAAGGATGCAGGAAAACGGTTTGTGGAGAAGTGGTCTGGTGTGCTGAAAGACGCCGACATCGAGGGTTGGAAGGAGCAACGCATCGCGGATCTTGAGAAGAAACACCGATGAGAGTGCTCCTCGACACGAATGTCATACTCGATGTAGGCCTCCAACGGCAGCCCTTCTATTCCTTGGCCGTCGCGGTGATCGAGGCATCCGACTTCGACACGCGGCACCTGTTCATTACTGCTTCGATGGCAACCGACGTCTACTATCTCATGCGCAAAGCAAAGGGCCGAGAACAGGCTCTCGATTTCCTGCGGGACCTTCTGGACGTGGTTGACGTCTGCCAGGTGGACAGAAGCACCCTTCAGGTCGCTTTGAACTCCGATTTTCCCGATTTCGAGGACGCTGTCCAAAATGCCGCTGCCGTGCGACACGAGATCGATGTCATCGTGACCCGCAACAAGGCTGATTACCGGTCATCACCTTTGCCCGTTCTCACCCTCGACGAGTTCGTCGCCGCCCATCTCGCATGATTATCACCATCGACGGACCTGCCGGAGCCGGAAAGAGCACGGTCGCCCGGGCGTTAGCCCGCCGGCTGGGTTTCCGGTTTCTTGACACTGGGGCGATGTACCGGGCCGTGGCCCTGGCCGGCATGCGAAGCCGCGTCGACTGGAATCTCGCCGCACAGATGGCGGACCTCGCCTGCCGGCTCGATCTCCGCGTCCGTGATGACCGGATCCTGCTGGACGGCGAAGATGTGACGGAAGCGGTGCGGACATCGGACGTCACGGCCGTCACGCGCTATGCCGCGGGGAATCCAAGAGTCCGGCAACGTCTGGTCGAGTTGCAGCGGGAGATTGCCGGGGGCGGCAACTTCGTCACCGAGGGGAGGGACCAAGGCACGGTCGTCTTTCCCGATGCCCAATGCAAAATCTTCCTCACGGCTAGTCCCGAGGAGCGCGCTCGCCGCCGGCTCGCCGACCTGCATGCCCAAGGCGAACAGGCGACGCTCGAAGAAGTTTTGGCTGCGCAGCGCCGCCGCGATAGTGAGGACGCCAGCCGGGAGGTAGGCCCGCTGGTGCCTGCCGCCGATGCGATCCAGGTATCGACCGATGGCCTAAGCTTGGAGCAGGTGGTCGATAAGCTCGAACTGCTGGCCCGCGCGGCGATGGTTGCTTAGGGCCGGTGATTCGTGTTCAGTCGTCAGTTGTCCATCCCCAATCCCCTAGCCCTTCACGTCATGGCCCAACGCTCGCTGATCAATAACCTCTGGTATCGTTTTTTGCAGAATCTGATCCGGCTGATCGCGATGGTCTTCTATCGCGTGCGTCACTATGGCGTCCAAAACATTCCCGCCGACGGCGGCGTGTTGGTCGTCTCGAATCACCAGAGTCATTTCGATCCGCCGCTGGTAGGCATCGGCATCTCCCGACGGATGAACTATGTGGCCCGCGAAACGCTGTTCAACGCGCCGCTGTTCGGTCGCATCATTCATTCGGTCGGCGCGATTCCGCTCGATCGCGACGGACTCGGGCTGGCCGGCATCAAGGAATCGCTCAAGCGGCTCAAATCAGGTGAAATGGTGCTGATCTTTCCCGAGGGCACGCGGAGCCGCGACGGCGAAATCGCCAAGTTTCGGCCCGGTTTTACGACCTTGGCCGTTCGCTCGAAAGCATCGATCCTGCCGGTGGCGATTGATGGCGCCTATCAGGTTTGGCCGCGATCGAAGAAGTTTCCGCGCTTGGGCAAGACGATCCGCGTCTGCTACGGCAAGCCGATCCTGCCGGTCGAGTACGCCGGAATGGACGAACACGCCTTGGTGGCCGAAGTCGAGCGACGCGTGCGGGCGTGCCAGGCGGAATTGCGGGCGATGGCTTCGTAGTGTTGACGCCGTTATTTGAAGGTGAAACTGACTCCCGCTTGCCCCTCATCGCCGAGACCTTGCGCCTGCATTATTTGTTTCTCTTCGGCCTTGAGGCGATCGACATCGCTCCCCTTGCGGTCATAGAGACGAGGGTCGACCTGTCGGTCGTAGGGGTTCATGCTCGGCTTCGCCCACATCTTCATCGGACCGCTTTCTTCCGGTGACGCCATTGCCACGCGAGCAGATTGTTTTGTTTCATTCGGATTACGATCTGGCAGTCGGTTCGACTGCGTATCGGCGATTAGCGCTGGCGAGATGGTTTTGGGGTCGGCATAGGTGAACTGGCTGCCGGACGATTTGCAGCCGGAGGCAAGCAGACTCGCCAGGATCAGTACCAATCCAAATGACTGTGCCTGAGAATGTCCGGAAGTGCCCATGGGTCCACCTGCTCCCTTTCAGAATCAAAAACCAATGCTCAGTTCCGAACTGACGGTGCCGGCGTTCCCCTCGGAATTCAGGCTGACCGGTGCCTGGTCTTCGACTCTCGAATAAGGATCATCACTCGGGTTGGCGCGGCACTTGAGCTTGTAGGGCGAGATTGGATCGCCGGGGGCAAGCAGCTCTCCCGGAGCAGGCGTTAGCCACGCTGGCCGGTCGGCGGTCAATTCCTCGGCCAGTCTCATTGGCGGCGTCGACTGCGGTGCCCGAACATCACCCCGAGTCGGGCTGGTGGGCGGGGCCTGAGGGCCGCGAACCGGGAACGAAGGGGACGCTTGCACGGATCGGGTAGCCGAAGCGGGGTACGCGTGTACCGAGGGGCTGCCGGACGATTTGCAGCCGGCGACGGCGAAAAGGAATAGCCCCAAGAGAAAAAGACCGAGCCGCATTTCTGCCCCTCGACTGGCTGCCACCGTTCGAAAGTCCCCTCGGGCACGTTGCCTTGATAGATCCTATCGGCGCAACTCGGGCATGACCATCAACCACGGAAGAAGGGGAAGTAACGATTCTGAGGCCGGCAAGGAAGCCCAACTCTTGGCATTGCCGCAGTCAAGCGGGGGGTAGCCGTGGGCCGGATGGGCGAAGTGAGAGCCGGCGGCCATTTTCTGAGAGCCAGACAACTTTGGCGGGCAAAATTTCTGACAGATCAATGCTACTTGTTCGGCCGCGGGGGGCGATTGCCGGGGCCGAGGTGCCGTCGGCCGCTAAACAGGGCAATCGCTACAGGGCAATTCCGCCGTAATCTGCTTGGAACGGGGGGCTAGCGGGCATCCTTCGCCTTGGGGCAACGATGATGGACCCAACGGTTGCGTCGCCACATAGAATGGCCCCCATTTGTGGCATGTCCATACAAACAACCGGAGAAAGCGATGAAGAGATACAGGATCGAATTCGCAGGCGGAGTCATGCTGCTTGTTCGGCCGCGGGAGGCGGTTGCCGGGGCCGACGTGCCGTCGGCCGCTAAACTGGGCGATCGCTACGGGGCAATCTTGCCGAAATCCGTTGATGACTTGGAACGGGGGCTTCGGCTCCGCCTGCTGCCATTGTTCCCTCCCCCCGTTGACGCTATAATACCGGGTTCAACTCGATGGTCCGCGGAGAGTTTTTCGATGTCGAAAAACCGGGCGAACGAGGTGGTGGTGTGTGTGCGTGTGCGTAATAAAGAAGCTACTCTATGGTCAACCGTAACCTGATTCGAGGATTCGATCTTACTGAAGAAGAATGGGCACAGGAACTGGACGCTGCCCTAGAAGGCACTCCGGCCGAGGAGATCGCCTGGACAACTCAAGAGATGGAGTTGAACAAGATCGTCGAAGGCCGCGTGCTGCGCGTGGAAGGCGACGTGGTGCTGGTCGACGTGGGCTACAAGAGCGAAGGCATCATCTTCCGCAATGAATGGGAAGAAGGCGAGGCGCTTCCCGAGCCCGGCACCAAGGTCAAGGTCCTCATCGAAGACGTGGAAGACATTCATGGCCTGGTGGATGACTCCCGCGGCATGATTACCCTCAGCAAGCGCAAGGCCGAGAAGATCGAGGCTTGGCTGAAGGTCATGGAAACCGTCCACGAGGGCGATGTCGTCACCGGCATTGCCACCAAGAAGATCAAGGGCGGGTTGCTGGTTGACATTGGCGTGAACGTCTTCCTGCCGGCCAGCCAGGTCGATGTCCGCCGTCCGGCCGACATTGGCGATTACATTGGCCGCTCGATCCAGTGCCTAGTGTTGAAGATCGACGAAGCCCGGCGCAACATCGTGGTCAGCCGCCGCGCTTTGATCGAGGCCGAGCGGGCCGAGAAGAAGGCCGCGTTGCTGTCGAACCTCGAAGTCGGCCAGCACCGCAAGGGCATTGTCAAGAACATCGCCGAGTTCGGCGCGTTCGTCGACCTGGGCGGCATCGACGGCCTGTTGCACATCACCGACATGAGCTGGGGCCGCATCAATCATCCTTCCGAGATGGTCTCGATCGACCAGGAAATCGAAGTGCAGATCCTGCACATCGATCACGAGAAGGAAAAGATCGCCTTGGGCCTCAAGCAGCGCACGCCGAGCCCGTGGGAAAGCGTCGAAGGCAAGTACCCGGTCGGTTCGCGGATCAAGGGGACCGTGGTCAACGTGATGAGCTACGGCGCCTTCGTGAAGCTCGAAGAGGGCATCGAAGGCCTGGTCCACATCAGCGAGATGTCGTGGACCCGACGGATCAGCCATCCCAGCGAATTGGTGCAACCGGGCGACGAGATCGAAGTCGTCGTGTTGGGCATCAACAAGGAGAAGCAGGAAATCTCCTTGGGCATGAAGCAGACCCAGGAAAATCCCTGGGATCGTGTGGGCGATCGTTACCCGATCGGCGCTACCGTCAAGGGCACCGTCCGCAACCTGACCAACTACGGCGCCTTCATCGAGATCGAAGAAGGCATCGATGGCCTGCTGCACGTCAGCGACATGTCCTGGACCCGCAAGATCAGCCATCCGAACGAGATGGTCGAGAAGGGGCAGGAGATCGAATGCCGCGTGCTGTCCGTCGATCAGGACCGCCGCCGCATCGCCTTGGGCTTCAAGCAGATGGCCGACGATCCCTGGGCGACCGACATCCCCGGCAAGTACCAGCCTGGCCAGATCGTCAAGGGTCCGGTCACGAAGATCACCAATTTCGGCGTCTTCGTCGGTCTGGAAAACGGCCTGGAAGGTTTGCTGCACATCTCCGAGTTGGCCGACCACAAGGTCGAGAACCCCGAGGAAGTCGTCAAGGTTGGCGAAGTCATCGAGGTGAAGGTTTTGCGCGTCGATCCCGACGAGCGGAAGATCGGCCTTTCGCGGAAGCGGGTCGAATGGGCCGAAGAAGTCGAAGCCGAGAACGAGGCGGCAGCCAGCGGTGGTCGCACGTCGTCCATCGACGAGAGCGAACTGAAGGGCGGCGTCGGCGGCAGCAGCGGCCCGTTGTTCAAACCGCTTCGCACGGAAGCTTCGGAGCAGTCGGAGTAATCGGCAGAACGCAAACGTTCAACGCGTGATTCACACGACCCAGTTGCTACGGCGACTGGGTCGTTTTTTTGTTCTTAGGCCGGGACGAAAGCGAACGACGCGCTGCCACACCAACCACAACCGCCGAAGAATCGCCACATTCCAGCCAGCCGATAAGCGGCTCGTGTTTCTCAGGCGAACCACCGCGCCGGCTGGTTTCTTTGCTACAGATGGAATGATGCGCACAAACAGCACAGTTCTACACATCGCCGCTAGATTGCAGAAAGCCCTCAGTCCCCGTCGATAGTTCTGTCTGTCTAATCCACATTGCTTGCTAACGGTATTGACCGCTATGACCAAAACTTCGCGTCGCCGACAATCACCTTCCGTGCAGTCTCCGCTGGAGACGTATCTCCGCGAGATCAACGAGACTTCGCTGCTGTCGGCCGACGACGAGCATCACTTGGCCGTAGCCATAGGCCAGGGCGACACCGAAGCCCGGGACCGCATGGTCCGGGCGAACCTGCGATTGGTCGTCAATATTGCCCGCGGCTACACCGGCAAGGGCCTGAGCCTCCAGGACCTCATTGAAGAAGGCAACCTGGGGCTGCTGCGGGCCGTCGAGGGCTTCGATCCGGCGATCGGCACCCGATTCTCGACTTACGCCAGCTATTGGATCAAGCAATCGATCAAACGAGCGTTGATCAATACGGCCAAGACGATCCGCATTCCCGCTTACATGGTCGAATTGCTGTCAAAGTGGCGACGTGCCAGCAGCCGCTTGGCCGACGAACTGGGACGTACACCGACGCCCGAGGAAGTCGCCCGCGTGCTGGGCTTGCCGCGCAAGAAGCTGCCGATCATCAAGAAGGCGATCCGCATCTACAATCTCACGCCGCAGACCGATCAGGCGGAAGCCGGCTGGTCGCTGGGCGAGATGGTCATGGACGAGCGCGTCCGCACGCCGGAAGAGGAACTGGTCGAGAACGACAACCTCACCCACGTGATGCGGAAGCTGCAGACGATGGATCCCCGCGAGGCCACCGTGCTGAAGATGCGGTTCGGCCTGGAGGACAATGAGCCACGCACGCTCAAAGAGATCGGCGAATCGCTGGGGCTGACCCGCGAACGCGTCCGCCAGATCGAGACCGAAGCGTTGGGCAAGCTGGCCGACAGCCTTAATGGCCCGGCCGAGATGTTCGGTGCCTACGGCATGCGGGACTAGTTGGGAGGGTTCAGGGTTCAGGCAGAGCCGACGTGCCGTCGGCTGCTAAACGCGAGCGAGCGTAGGCGCTCATTGAGTTTTCGCTGTCCAACAGCAGCGGCGATCCGCTGCTGCTATTGGTAGTCGCCCCGAGCCTGCCTCTAGTTCCCAGTCTCTAGTCCCTAGTCCCTGCTCTAGTCCTTGGCCACGTAGTCGATGACGCAGGCCTTTTCCAGTACACCTTTGAGCGACTTGCCGAACTCTTTGTGCGCGGGGTGGGGCAGGTAGGCATCGCGGCCAGCGGCGTCGTGGAACGTTAGCAGGAAGCAGTGGGTGAAGCCCTGCGAGAGGTTTTCGGGGCTGACGTCGGTGCCCCACTCGAACGTGGCGATTTCGGGGATCTTGGCTGGCAACGCGCGAAAGGCGTTTTCCACCTGCTTGATCTGTTCGGGGGTGGCGGTCGGCTTGAATTTGAACAGAACCACATGCCGAAGCTTGCCAGCGCGCGGATGGGAACCGTCGGCATCAGGGGAGGTGGCGAGGATGTACGTTAACGCAATCAGCCCCAGACCGAGCAGGACAATCTGTTTCACAGGTGCGAACTCCAAGATGAGATGGCGGCACTATTCCCGATGAGATTGCTGGCCAGTATACTAACTCCGGGCGGGCAATTTGTCCAACATTTTCCATTCTTACCGCGGCGGTGGCATGTCTTCCCAGTTGAATCTCAGCACGTATATCCGCTCGATACCTGACTTTCCGAAGCCGGGGATCCTGTTTCGCGACATTACCCCCTTGCTGGCGGCCCCGTCGGCCTTCCGCCTTGCGGTGGTGGAGATGGCCAACCCGTTTCGGACGGAAAAGATTGACGTGGTGGTCGCCGCCGAGGCCCGCGGCTTCATTTTTGCAGCCCCGGTGGCGCTGGAACTCAATGCCGCCTTGGTGCCGGTGCGAAAGCCGGGAAAACTCCCCTTTGATACCAAGTCTTTTTCCTACGACTTGGAGTACGGCAACGACTGCCTGGAGATCCACACGGACGCCATCCCGGCCGGCGCGAAAGTGCTGGTAGTCGATGACCTGTTGGCCACCGGCGGGACGGTCGAGGCTTGTTGCCGGCTGGTGGAATCGGCGGGCGGATGCGTCGCCGGGTGTGCCTTCTTGATCGAGTTGGCCGAACTCAACGGCGCCGAGCGAATCGGCCAATACAAAACGGTCAGCCTGGTCAAGTACTGCTGAGCCGGAGCAGTAATCAGTTTTCAGTGGTCAGTGATTCAACCGTCGCAAACTGACAACTGATTACTGAAAACTGACAACTTCACTGCTACCGGCCGAAGCCGACGAAGAAGCTGAACATTTCCTGCTTGTCGCCGGGCTGCCAGGAGACAGGGAAGGCGAAGTCCAAGGCGATCGGGGCGGGGCCCATCGCCGGCACGGCAATCCGCAGACCGAAACCGGGTGCGACGCGGTACTTGTTGCTCCAATTGTCGATCGTCGGTTCCACAGTGCCCGTGTCGCAGAAGACCACGCCGCGGAGCATGTCGTCGGCGGTGATCGGGAACATGTACTCCGCCGAGGCCAGCAGCATGAAGTTGCCGCCGACGGCGATGTCCTGCCCGGTGCTGGGACCGATTTCCATGGGCGAGGCCCCGCGGAAGCGGAAACCACGGATCGTGGAGAAACCGCCAGCATAATAGCGTTCGTAGATGGGCGTATCGTCGCCGGTGTAGCCGACACGGCCGGCGAGCGAGAGGACGTGCCGGCCGGAGCCGTCGGGCCGCTCGAAGAGCGTGAAGTACTTGCGCAGATCGACTTCGGCATGCGGATACTGGAACGAGCCGAGCACTTCTTCCATGGACACTTCGAGCAAATGCCCTTCGGTGGCCAGAAAGGCGTTGTCGCGCTTGTCGTGGGCGAACGAAAGCTGGAATCCGTGTAAGGCCAGGTCGCGGCCGGTGACTTCGGCCAAGTCGGGCAGCAGAGGATCGATTGGATCGGTGATGTTGATCTTGGCCCCGCGGTAGGCAATGCTCGCCGAGAGGTCGGGGGTGAACTGGTAGCCCATTGCCACCCGGCCGCCGAGCCGCTGCTCGTCGTACTCGGTGTAGATGCGGTTGTAGTAGTAGCCGCTGAGCCCCAGGCTGACCTGGGTATTGAACATGTAGGGGTCTGTCCAGTTGACCATGTAGCGTTGCACCTGGGTGCCTGGCACGGCCTCGATGCGGAATCGCTGGCCGGCGCCTCGGAAGGCGGTGCCGTTGCGGAAATCCTCCCAGCTACGCGGCAAGCGGGTCCAGTCGAAGTTCTGCTCGTCCAAGACGACCGAACCGACCAGGCCGGCGTCGGAGTTGATGCCCACGCCGAACATCAAGCGGCCGGTCATGGCCTCTTCGGCCGTCACGGTCGTCGGAGGAAGCGTACGGAACGGCGTACTGTCGGGAGGACCATCGACGAAGGGGGAGCTAGGCGAGAACACCGGGCCCGGCATGTACGAGCCCTCGGGTGTGTTCACCGCTCGCTCGGTCGTGCCTTGCTCGGGCCAGCGCTGGCCGTATTGGGGCGCGGGCTGGGCCGGCGCCGGTTGCGAGGAAGGGGGCGGCGAAGACGTTGCAGGGCCGCCGAAGGGATCGGTGGCCGGCGAATAGCTCTGCCCGGCTGTCGAGCCCGCAGACGGTTCGGGCGAAGAGGTGTAACTGCCGCCAGAATAGCCGCTATTGGAGTAACTATTGTTTTGATAGCCGTTGTTCGAATAGCTGCCCGCGACCGGCCGCTTCAATTGGCTGCTCGACGTGTTTTGCGTGCCCGACCACTGCAAGGGAGTGCGGTTCGTGGGGTTGCTTTGTCCGCCGTCGGGCGAATATTGCGTCTGAATTAGCCCTTCGCGGGGCCGCGGCTGTTCAGCGCCAGTCGAGAGCAGATTGGAGAACGACCGGGCTTTGCTGATTAGGAGGTCGTCCTTGTTCGGCCCGGGCTGCTGCCGTGGCTGCTCGTAAATCGCTCGGACCTCGCCCGGCTGCGGCTGATATCGTTGTGCTGGGTGCGATGCTTCCTCGCGCGGTGCGACGTAGTCGCCGACCAGGGTCAGGTCGAGCACCCGATCCGGCGAGGGTTCATCGGGGCTTTGGCCGCGGACGCGCTCGCCCGGCTTGCGACCGCCGCGGGGGCGGGAGGCCGTCTCCGGCTTGTTGTCGGCTTCCTCGTCTTCTTGTCCTGGCGGGTGATAGACGATTTTGGGCGGATTGCCGGTTGCCGGATTGTTTTCAAACAATCCGCTCCGTTTCAACGTGGCCTCGCTGGCGCGAATCTTCCGCGTGTCGACGATGTCCCCCGGCTTGATCGACAGCCGGTTGAGCACGGTGGTCAACTGGGTGTGCGGGTATTCGCCCTTGATCTGGACATCGATCTTGCCAAAGCGGTAGCGGTCGCCCTCTTTGATGTTGTAGACCAGGTCGAGCTGGCCCGGCTCTTCGAGGAATCGCGGGTCGGCCTTGATGTCGGCGAACACGTAGCCGACGCTGCCATATTTGTCCTGGATCGCGTTGAGGTCGTTCGTCAGCTTGGCCTGATTGAAGTAGTCGTCGCGATTGAGCTTCAGGTCGGTTAGCAGTTCGTCGTTCTGGTAGTGCTTGTTGCCGACGACCGAGATATTACGGATCTTATAGCGCGGGCCTTCATCGATCACAAACGTGATCGTGACCCAGTCGCCCTTTTCGTTGAACTCCATTTCGCGGCCGATGCGGGCTTTGAAGAAGCCAAGCCCGCGGTAATAGGCGGTCAAACGCTTCAGGTCCTCGTCCAATTGATTGCGGTCGAGTTCGCCGCCGAACAGGTAGAGGAAGGGATGCTTCGACTTGATGACGGTCTGCAAGCGGCCGTCGTCGGCGATTGTGTTGCCGATGAATTTGGTGGAGAAGACTTTTTGCTTATGGCCTTCGTTGACTAAGAAGATCGCCCGGCGGTCCTCTGGCTTGTCGCCTTCGAGGAGGGTGACGCGGGCAAGATTGAAGCCTTGCTTGTGGTAGTATTCTTCCAGCTTGTGGCGGGCCTCTTCGTTGGCGAACGGGTCCATCGGATCGCCGGCCTTGATGTTTGCCTCTTTCTGGAGGGTCTTCTTGCGGATCTCCTGGCAGCCGACGAACAGCACTTCTTTCAGCAGCGGCCGCTCGATGATGTCGAAGACCACGACGAGCCCGCCGGGGACTGGCCGCATGAACGTCTTCACGCTCACGAACATCCTGGTTTTGTCGAGGCGTCGAACGTCTTCCTGAATTAGTTCGAGGTCGAACTCCCGGCCTGGTCGGGTGCGAATATGCGGCAGGATGCGGTCCAGCGGCAGCGATTTGTTTCCGGCGATGCGGACATCGACGACGGTCGCCTTCTTCTCACCGCCTGCGGTCTGCTGGCGGGGCGAAGCCGGCGTGGCGCGGGGCTTGTCAGGCGCGGTCAACTCGGGGCCGGAGATCTGGGCAGATACCGGCGAAAGGCCGCTGGCGACGAGTCCCAGCGCCAGGGCCCAAGGCGCAAGCCACGCGGTGCTTCCGCCGTGTCGGACCGAGTTGCATCGCAAGCTGGCCATCCATGGCCCTTTCCGCTAGTCCTTTACGCTCGCAGGCAGGCGAAAATGCCGGCAGCGAGCCTCGGGCGTCCCCTATGCAGGAGAAGGTCGCGTAGAAATACTCAAAGTCGCGGATTAGGACAAGGCGAGTTAGAGCTAAATGGCGAGGTAAGCCCGGTTGTCTAGGCAAGAATCTGTGAAGCGACGTCAATCTACGAAAGAGGCGTCGTTCGGTTGGAAATGGGCATGAGCCGTTGTGAAAGGAGTCTCATTTGCCCTGCGACCACGTCTGCAGTTTGGCCTCGATTGCCTGGGCCAACGGGGCGTTCTGCTGCTGTCGGGCAATTTCAAGTGCTTGCCCGGCCATTGCCCGGGCGGCCACCGTATCGCCGGCCGAGGCGTAAGCGATCGCCAAGTGGTTGAGCAGAACGGGATCGGTGGGAAAGGCGTCCACCATCACCTTCCATTCGACAATCGCTTCGGCGAAGCGGTTTTGCCGCATCAATACATCGGCCAGATTATAGCGGGCCTTGGCGTATTCGGGCATTGCCTCGAGAGCCTGCCGATAATGCCCGGTGGCCTCCGCTAGCTTGCCTTGGCCGGACAGAGCAAAACCGAGGTTGTTATGGGCTTCGGCATAGTTGGGATTGAGCGACAGCGACCTGTAATACTGCTCAATCGCTTCGGCCAGTTTGCCCTGCGCGGCGAGGACGGCTCCGCGATTGTTATAGGCTTCGTAGCAATCCGGCTTCAACTCGATAGCCTTGGCGAAGAGTTGCATGCCTTCGTCGATTTCCCCGCGCCGGGCCAGTGCCGCGCCAAGGTCGTTGATGGCGTCGGCGCTGTCGGGTTTCAAGCAAAGCGACTCGCGCAGACAGCGAATGGCTTCGTCGGTTCGGCCGAGTTGCCGCAATACCTCGCCGAGATTGTAGTAGGGTTCTGCCTCTTGGGGAGTCAGTTCAACGGTCATGCGAAACACTTCGGCCGCCTGTTCCAGACGGCCGGCCGCGCGAAGCCGAATGCCCACATCGCGACACAATGTCGCACAGACAGCAGGGCACAGGCCACGAAACTGATGCGCCCTACGGCAGTAGTCCATGGCCTCATCGAACTTATGTACGTCGGCCAGCGCGAGGCCCAGATTTGCCAAACCGATTGGATTTGGCTTGGTGCACGCCACGGTTCGTCGCCACAGTGACTCGCTGTTCTGCCAATGGGTTGTTTGTGTAAAGGCCAGAATCGCGAGAATTGCGATGACGCTGCTTCCGGCAATCCAAGCTCGGCGGGGAAGCCACCAAGTGCGTCCGAGGTCATGGACCAGCCAGATCATGGCAACATAGAGGCCAATCTGCGGCAGATATGTGTAACGGTCGGCCATGCCTTGGGCGCCCACTTGCACTAGGCCAATCACTGGCACCAGGGTGCCCAAATACCAAAGCCAGCCGACAACCAGGTAGGGGTACCTGTTTCGCCAAGCCAAAGCGGCGCCGGAGATCACAGCGAGCACCAAGAAGGACCAAAACGCGTAACTCATTGGCAAGCGGCGTCCCCAGTGCGGATAGAAAACGGCCAGATCTATCGGCAGAAAGACCTGCCCGATATAGGTGGCATAGGAGACCGCCGCGTTTGCAATCCGCATGAACAGCGACAGTTGTTCCTCGGCGGCGATAAGTTCGCGCTGAGCCCCCAGGGTCATCAGGCACGAGCCGGCCGAGAGGGCCATCAGCGGCACTTTCTCCAGCACCACCGGCCATTGCAGGCGACGGCGAAAGGAAATCTTCTCTTCGGCCCCGAACGGTTTTAACAGCCGTCCCAGTGGCCAGTAGTCCAGCAACAGCAGCACGAACGGCAGCGTCACCACCATCGGCTTGGCCATCAAAGCCAAGGCGAACAGACCACTGATCGTAAGATAGCGCGGCCAGGAGAAGCCTTTTTTGACATATTGAAGGTAAGCGGCGATGGTGAGCAGAAAGAAGAAGAGGCTCAAGACGTCCTTGCGTTCGGCCACCCAAGCGACCGATTCAACGCGGAGGGGATGGACGGCGAACACGGCCGCTGCCAAGGCGCTTGGCCAAATGACCCGGGTCATCTGGCGAAGCACCAGAAACAAGATGACGGCATTTGCGGCATGGAACAGCACATTGACCAGATGGTGCCAACCGGATGACAGTCCGAACAACTGGCAGTCCAGCATGTGTGACAGCCAGGTCAGCGGGTGCCAGTTGTTGGCGTGGACGCTGGTGAAGGCCCAAGCCAGCCCCTTTGCTGTCAGGCCGGCGTTTACGGTTGCATTCTGCGCGACGTACTGCTGGTCGTCGTAGCTAACAAACTGGAAGAAGACCGTTTGGCCGAAGACGGCGAGAACGAGCAGCACAAGGGCGGCGCAGACACCGCCAAGTTCGCGCGGCGAACCAAGCTGTTCTGCAACCGGCTTTAACTCGCGGTGGTCGCGACGGCGTTTGTTGTGACCTTTACGGCTCATTGTCGCATCAGTCCGGTGCTCCGAGTCTCAATACGTGCTTCATCGCTTCCGAGATATCCAGTTCTGCAGGTCAACCTCGATGGCCTTTACCAGAGACAGGTTCTGCTGACGGCGGGCAAATTCTAGGGCCTGTCGGCCAGCCTCGACGGCGCTCGGATACATCGCACCGGCTGCATAGGCTTTCGCCAGCCGGTGCAGCAACTCTGGATTATCTGGAAAAGCAGCATTCATCTGCTGCCACTCGGCAATCGCTTCCACGTAGCGTTGCTGCCTGATCAACGACTCAGCCAAGTTGAAGCGCGCCTTGGCGTAATGCGGCATGGCGGCCAACGCGCGGCGATACTCTTCCGTCGCCTGCGACCAATTTCCACGCGTGGCCAGTGCGAATCCTAAGTTGTTATGCGCCTCAGCGTACTCCGGCTTAATCTGTAAGGCTTGCCGATAGAATTCGATCGCCTCTTCCCATTTGCCCTGGCTAGCCAAAACTGCGCCCACGCTGTTGCAGGTCTCTGCACACCGCGGATCCAACCGCATTGCTTGTTTAAGAAGCTCAATCGCCTTCGACACATCACCCTTCTGGGCAAAAGTGATGCCTAGATTTGTCAGTACGTCCACCCGCTGCGGTTCGATCTCTAGCGAGCGTCGCAGATGAACGACCGCTTCGTCGAGATTCCCCCGTTGTCGGAACGCCTCGCCCAAATTGTAGTGTGCCATGGCTGAGCCGGGCTGAGTGCGCAGAACTTGACGGAAGCACGCAATCGCTTCATCGGTTCGTCCCAACCTTCGCAAGGCTTCTCCCAAATTCAGCCGTGCCGGCAGGAAGTCCGTGTCAATTTCAATTGCGGACCGGAAGTGTTCGATGGCCGCATCCAGCTTGTTCTGCTCCATCAGAGCCAAGCCGAAGTGGCATTCGGCCACGGCATTTTTTGTGGTGCAAGTCAGGGTCCGCCGCCATAAGGTCTCGCTGTCTCGCCAATAACTCGTCTGCCGGGAGGCGGCTACGGCAAGTACCGCAACGATAGCGACTGCTACTCCCGCAACGCGTCGTGCTCCCAGTCGGGCTACGCTGATGTCGACAGCCAACCAAGCGACAGCGAGGTAAATGCCAATATGGGGCAGATAAGTGTAACGGTCGGCCATCGATTGTCGCCCCACTTGCACGAGCCCAATCACGGGCACCAGCATCCCCAGATACCATGCCCAGCCAACCGCTAAGTAAGGAAAACGCCTACGACAGCGGACGACCGCGATGGTAACACCAGCTAACACCACTACCGACGCCAACATGCGCCATGTCGACAAGTCCTCTCCCGGATGCGGGTAAAGCAGGGCAAGATCGGCAGGCCAGATCATCTGCTGCAAGTACCCAACGTATGCTATCGCCGCATTGCCGAGCCGAGCAAGCAAACTAAGATGGAGGTTCCCTTCGATCACGTCCTTCTGCGCTTGCAGAGTCACCAGGCAGCCGAAAAACGACATCCCGAAGAAGGGGAGTTTTTCCACGATGAGTCGCGAGGGAACTGCAATTTCGCTGATTGTAAGCATTGCCGCCCGCCCGTCTTCTGACGGCAGAACGCTCTCGGCGGTGATTCGCCGGAGAGGCCAATAGTCGAGGAGTAGCAAAACAAACGGCAGGGTGACCACGATGGGCTTGGCCATAAGCGCCAAGGCAAACAACCCCACGACGATCAGGTAACGGGTGATTGAGAAGGAATGCCGAGTATAGCGAACATATGCCGCGAGCGTGAGGAGGAAGAACAGCCCGCTCAACAGGTCCTTGCGCTCAGAAATCCATGCCACCGATTCAACACGCAGCGGATGTATTGCGAACACGGCGGCTGTGAAAAGGCTCGGTCCGAGACGGCCAGTCATGCCTTTCAGAAGCAGGAACAGAACTGCCGCGTTGAGCGCATGCAACAAGACATTCGTCAAGTGAAATCCACCTGCTGAATCTCCATAAATCTGGCAGTCCAGCATATAGGAGAGCCAAGTGAGCGGATGCCAGTTGTTAAAGAAGGTGCTGGTCGAAGCCCAAGTCACCCCCTCAACTGTGAGCCCTTCCTTGACCAGCCGGTTTTCATAGACGTATTGGTTATCGTCGAAGTTGATGAAACCGTGAAATACGGTCGGTCCAAAGACGATTATGACAACGAGCACGAGGCCAGCACAAATCGCCGGAATGAGCCAGGATGGTTGCTTCGTGGCACACGTCGACGGCAACGGCTTTGCTTCGACCGCGTGGCGATCGACCTTGCGTCTGCGGCTCATGTCGTAGGGTCCTGGTACGGAGCGAGTCTGGAGTTCCTGCAATTGTGTTAAGCAAAAAAGGACGCAGCTCCGCAAGAAGCCGCGTCCTTTTGATATCCTATCGCAGCAATCCTGCTTGGGGCTTAACTGGCGGCTGCTTCGCGGCCGAGTTCGATGCCCTTCTCGAGAATCTTCACGTTGGTTTCCAGCATCGCCGGGTTTTTCTTGCCGAGCGTCGTTTCCACCAGTCCCGTGACTTTGTCGAGATCCTGGAAGCCGAGCAAACCGGCGCAGAGGCCGAACACCAGCATGTTGGCCGAACGGAGGCTGCCCATGTCGGAAGCGATCTTGGTCAGTTCCAGCGCGACGATCTTCACGCCGGGGTGCTTGCCAATGGTCGGCACCAGCGACGAATTGACGACCAGGGTCGAACCCTTGCGCAGCAGCGGCGAGAAGGCCTTGTAGGAGGGCTCGTTCATGGCCACCACGATCGCGGCGTCCTCGACGATCGGCGAACCGATCTGCCGGCGGCCGACCTTTACATGGCAATGGGCGGTGCCGCCGCGGACTTCGGCGCCATAGCTGGGGATGTACGTGGCATTCAGCCCCTCGGCCACGGCCGCCTGGGCGACCATCTTGCCGGCGAAGATCATGCCTTGTCCGCCGCTGCCGGCCAGGAGAATTTCCTTGGTCGGCTCGAGCTTCGGCTTGGCGGCCGGAGCCTTGGCGCGTCCATTCGAGGAGGCTTTCGGTTTACCGTTGGTTGAGACGCGACTACGCTGTTTGGTTGCCATTGGCCGCCTCCTTATCCTTGAACACGCCCAGCGGGAAGACCTTGACCATGGTGTCTTCGATCGCACTCATCGCCTTGGCCGCCGGCATCCGCCAGTAGGTTGGGCAGGGCGAGAGAACTTCCACGAGGCTGAAGCCCTTGCCGTCAATCTGTCGCTGGAAGGCCGTAAGAATCGCCTGCTTGGCTTTGCGGACCGCCGCCGGCTTGTCGACCGTCACGCGGGCGATGTAGCTGGGGGCGTCCAGGGCGCTGAGCATCTCGGCCACCTTGATCGGTGAGCCTTCACTCTGCAGGTTGCGGCCGGCCGGCGAGGTGGTCGTCTTCTGACCAAGCATGGTCGTCGGCGCCATCTGGCCGCCAGTCATGCCATAGACGGCATTGTTGACGAAGACCACCGAGATGTTTTCGCCGCGGTTGGCAGCGTGAACGATCTCCGCGGTGCCGATGGCGGCCAAGTCGCCGTCACCCTGGTAGGTGAAGACGAACAGGTCAGGCCGGGCACGCTTCACGCCCGTGGCCACCGCCGGAGCACGGCCGTGAGCCGCTTCCGACATGTCGATGGCCAGATACTTGTAGGCCAGCACCGAGCAGCCGACCGGCGCGACGCAGACGGTCTTCTCGCGGAGGCCAAAGTGGTCGAGGGCCTCGGCCACCAAGCGGTGCACGATGCCGTGCCCGCAGCCGGGACAATAATGCGTCTGTTGCGACGTCAGCACTTCGGTGCGGGCGAAGACTTTTTTCTCGGTTTGAGTCATCAGCGTTTTCCTTGGGAAGCCAACTTGCGGCGCGGCTTCTGCAGCAGCTTTCGCCCGAAAGCGACCAGCTCCTTGATCGAAGGCGCCTCACCGCCCATGCGTCCGATAAATTCGATCGGCAGTCCGTCGACGTTCGACAATTGGACGTCTTGGATCAACTGCCCGGCACTCATTTCCACGACCACGATCCGCTTGGCCTTCTTGAGCGAGGCCTGGAGCTTCTTGGCGGGGAACGGCCAGAGGGTGATCGGCCGCAGCAGTCCGACCTTCAGCCCTTCTTCGCGGAGGATGTCGCCGGCCTCGCGGCAAAGGCGGGCGCAGGCCCCATAGGCCACGAAGACCACTTCGGCATCGTTGGTGCAATGCGCTTCGGCCCGGGCTTCTTTCCGCTCGATTTCGCGATAGTTCTTCTGCAACGCGCGGTTGTGTTCGGCCAACTCGGCCGGCGGCAGGTGCAGCGAGCAAAGGAAATGCTGCTTTCGCCCCTTGGCGCCGGTGACGGCCCAGGGCTTCTCCACGAGTTTCTTGCGAGGATAGGGATCGCGCAGCTCGCAGGGCTCCATCATTTGGCCCAGGCGGCCGTCGGTGAGGATCATCACCGGAATACGGTACTGATCGGCCAGATCGAAGGCCTCATAGGTATAGTCGAGCATCTCCTGGACCGAGGACGGGGCCAGCACGATATTGTGATAATCGCCGTTGCCGCCGCCCCGCGTGGCCTGGAAGTAATCGCCTTGGGCGGGGGCGATGTTACCCAGCCCCGGTCCGCCGCGCTGGACGTTGACGATCACCGCCGGCAATTGGGTGCCCGACAGATAGCTGATGCCTTCTTGCATCAAGGAGATGCCGGGGCTGGAGGAGGTGGTCATCGCCCGCTTTCCAGCCGCCGCGGCGCCGTGAACCATGCTCACCGCGGCCAATTCGCTTTCCGACTGCAAAAAGGCCCGACCGAGACCGGGCAGACGGGCCGCCATGCCGGCGATAATCTCGTTTTGCGGCGTGATCGGATAGCCGAAATAGCAGTCGATCCCGGCGCGGATCGCGCCCTCGACCACCGCGTCGTTGCCGCTCATCAATACTTTGGTCACGTCGAGGCCTCCTGATTCTGTGCCTTCTCGACCACCGTGCGATAGACGGTGATGGCCGTGTCCGGGCACATCGTGGCGCAGAGGGTGCAGCCGGTGCATTCGGCCGCTTCCTTCATCTGCATGGGATAGACGCCGTAACGGTTCAACGTGTCGCTCTGCTGGATGCAGTCCTTCGGACAGAAGGCCAGGCAGACTTCACACGCCTTGCACAGTTCCGGGTTGATTTCGATGCGAGACATTTAGCGGTACTCCTGAACCTGGAGCTTGCCGGCCACGGCGCCTTGGGCCGCAGTCGCCAGGGCGATCATTTCTTCCACTTCCGGATAGACGACAAACGGGGCTACGAAGCCGGCGTACTTGCGAATCATGCTGACCAGCAGCTTCGATCGCGACATGCCGCCAGTCACGACCACGGCGTTCACCTTGCCGCACAACACCGCTGCGGAGGCGCCGATCCACTTGCCGATTTGATAGGCCATCGCGCTGTAAACCGCGGTGGCCTTTTCGTCCCCCTTCTTGATCCGCTCCTCGACGTCTCGGCAATCGATCGTTCCGAGGTAGGCGAACATGCCGCCGTGGCCGACGAGCATCTTTCGCACTTCCTGATGGGTCTTCTTGCCAGTGAAGCACAAGTCGACCAACGGGCCGGTTGGCAACGAGCCACTCCGCTCGGGCGAGAAGGGACCGTCGCCGTCCAAGGCGTCGTTGACATCGATCACGCGGCCTTTTTGATGGGCGCCGATGGAAATGCCACCGCCCATATGAACGACCACGAAGTTCGCTTTCTCGTACTTGGTGCCCAATTCGCGGGCCGCGCGGCGGGCCGCCGCCCGCTGGGACAAAGCGTGGAACCGGCTGCGACGCTCGAAGGCCGGATGGCCGGCGTAGCGAGCCAGCGGGCACAACTCGTCGACCACCACGGGATCGGAGATGAATGCCGGGCAACCGCAGCGCTTGGCAATTTCTTGGGCGATCGGTGCGCCGAGGCTCGACGGGTGCTCGCCCCACTTGCCGCTACGAAGGTCGCGAATCATCTTCGCGTTGACGGCATAGACGCCGCCCGGGATGGGCTTGGTCAATCCGCCCCGGCCGGCAACTGCCAGGACCTGCTGCAAGTCGACGCCCCGCGCCGCGAGGAACTTCAGCACCTCGTCGCGGCGGAACTCGTACTGCTCGGCAACGCAGTGGAACTTCGCCAGATCTCCCTTGGGATGGTCGATCGTCTCCGAAGCCAAGCACTCGCTGCCGCGATAGATCGCCAGCTTGGTCGAGGTCGAACCCGGATTGACGACGATCGTCAGGTCACGCTTCTTCGCAGCGCTCATGCTTGCTGTTCCCCTGCCAGCATTACGGAAAGGGCCATGGTGTACAACTTGGTCAACTTGCTATCCGAACGGGACGACATCACGATCGGCGCCTTCACGCCGACCATCGCATTAGCGACGTGGACGTTGGAGAAGTACACCAGCGACTTGTACAGGATGTTGGCCGAATGGATGTCGGGGCAGACTAGGACGTCGGCGCAACCGGCCACGGGGCCGGTGACATTCTTGCATTCGGCGGCGTGTTTCGACAAGGCCAGGTCCAGAGCGTAGGGGCCGGCGATCTCGGCGCCGTTGATCTGGCCCGACTCGGCCATCTTGGCGATGATCGCGGCATCGGCCGTGCAGGGCATGTCCTTCGGATTGATCTTCTCGACGGCCGCCAACAAGGCGATTTTCGGCCGCTTGAAGCCCAAGCGATTCGCCACCCAAATCGCGTTGCGAATCATTTCCACTTTGCGGCTGGCGTCGGGATTGATGTTCACCGCCGGGTCGGTCAGGAACATCAATCGCTTGTGCGTGGGGGAATCGAAGGCGGTGACGTTGCTCAAGAGCTTGCCGAGGCCGATGCCCTTTTCGCGATCCAGCACGGCCCGCAGCACCACGTCCGTGTTGACGCTCCCCTTCATCAGAATGTCGACCTCGCCGCTGCGGCACATGGCCACGACCTTCAGGGTCGCCGCTTTCGGATCGGGTTCGTCGAGAATGTCCATCCCGCGCAGGGAGATCTTCAGTGACCGGGCGAGCTTGGTGATCTTGGCCTTGTCGCCGACCAGCAGCGGCTTGATGATGCCGTTCTGGAAGGCGTCATCGACACACTTCAGGCCTTCTTCCTGATCGGCGGCAATCAGTGCCAGAGTCTTGTTGCCCGGCAACTTTTTGGCGACCGCAAGAATATCTTTAAGACTGCGAATGTTTTTCACCGCCGGCATCTCACACCTCATCACCACGCTTCAATGCCACGCGACCGCTGCGCGCCAAGGCGCGGATCCCGAAGGCATTGAGGGCATTGATGAAACCGTCCACGCGTTCCTCGTCGCCGGCGATTTCAAAGGTGATGGTTTCCCGCCCCATGGCGATGACCTGCGCGCCGAACACCTCGGCCAACTGCGTCAACTGGCTGAGGTCCTCGGGGCGGAACTGGGTCTTAATGATAGCCAGTTCGCGATTCAAGAATTCTTGTCGCGAGAGGTCGTCGATCGCGATGACGTCGCTCAGCTTCTTGGCCTCCAACGTCACGTTCTTGACCTCTTTGTCGCGGCCTTCCACGACGATGGTCAGCCGCGAGGTGTCGAATAGATCTGTCTCGCTGACGGCGACGCTGTGAATATTGACATCAAACTTCTTAAACGCGTTGACAATATGCGCGAGCACCCCCGCGCGGTTCTTCACCAAACCAGAAATCGTATGCTTCAAGATGTTCCCTCCGAGGGGCGGCAGGGCCGAAACAGACGGCACTACCTGACAATGGCAGGATCTCGCTTCCGTCAGCCGCTCGCCCCGGGCGAAAGGCGCGACGACGTTGGGCGTGGTAGCAAAGGCGGCCGCTTCCCGATGTCCCTAGCTAATGTTAGGATGTTAAGCCTTGCCGAAATGGCTGTCAAGAAGCTTTGGCGGGGAATTTGCACACCTCGACGCTGGCGTTTTCTGGTTACAATTCCGCGAATCGACGCCGCAGTACAACCACCCATCGTCAGTGCCACCGGCAACGACGAGAGACAACCGTCCCGCACGTCGTGGAGACCCACAATGGAATGGTTTCAGTCCATTCTCGACCTCTTCCTGCACCTCGATAAGCACCTCGGCGAGATCATCAGGGATTACGGCGCTTGGACATACTTGATTCTGTTCGTGATCATTTTTTGCGAGACGGGGCTGGTCGTCACGCCATTTCTTCCCGGCGATTCGCTGCTGTTTGCCGCCGGGATCTTCGCCGCCCGCGGCGACCTGAATCCGGTTTGGCTTTTCGCCCTGCTCAGTTGCGCCGCCATTCTCGGCGACACGGTCAACTATTGGATTGGAGCCTGGATCGGGCCACGGGCGTTCAGCGGCAATATTCGTTTTCTCAAGAGAGAGCACCTCGACCGCACTCACGCCTTCTACGAGAAGTATGGTGGAAAGACGATCATTATTGCCCGCTTCGTGCCGATCGTTCGCACCTTCGCCCCCTTTGTCGCCGGCGTCGGGGCCATGAACTATCCAAAGTTCATCCTTTACAACGTCGTTGGCGGCATCGCCTGGGTGGCCATCTTCGTATTCGGCGGTTGGCGATTTCACAAGATCGAGTTTGTGGAAAAGAACTTCTCGATCGTGGTTTTGGCGATCATCGTCATTTCGGTAATGCCGATGGTCATCGAGTACCTCCGCGCCCGCTACAGCAAGCCGACGGTCGAGTAGCCAGTGGCGGCGAGCCAATGGCGAGAAAGTAGGGCGGGATTTCTATCCGGTCGGCATGACAAAGACGCGGCCGGTCGTTATACGGCGCCCCCGCCGAAGTCGGCTGTTTTACGGCGCAAAAGCGCTGGAAAACGGCTGGTCCGCCGGCAAGTCGACGATCGGTAGCGCGTTGCGGGTCGACTTTGCCCCCTGGCCTTTTTGATTGCGCTGCGGCATCTTCTCGTTGCTGAGCAAGAAGTGCAGGTCGGCATGCATTTGCATGCACAAGGCATAGATGTGCCGAGCGGAGTCGTCGACCAGAAGAAGATCCTCCAGCCGCTTGACCTGCTCCGGAGTGGCTTGCTCGTCCACCAGGGCCCAAACCAGTTCTTGGACTTCCATCACCAAGTCATTCGTATCGCTCATCATGCGTCTCAACGCCTTCCCGCAGAGAAAGACCGTTTCGGCTGGAAAAAATTGCTCGAGTGTTAAACTTTATCGGCTATCCAGGCCAGGGGGTATAAGGAAACTTCGCGGCCGCGCGGAAATCGCCGCAAGTGTGGTGCCAAGCCGTCGCTTTGCCCGGAGGCGGGCGCGCCGTTTGGTCGCAAGCGGCCGTTCGGCAAATGATCCCCGCTTTAGAAGGATACGGGCTGCAGCAGCGCCGAGGCTAAACGAGAAAGATACTCGGAGCGGGAAATTGCCGCAGCGCCGAATCGCTCGGTGTGAGGCGTCAATTGCTGAATATCCAGCAAGGAATAACCCCGTCCGCGAAGGTGCTCGACCAAGTGGACCAAGGCGACTTTCGAGGCATCGCGTACCCGGTAGAACTTCGACTCTGCCGCGAAGAGGCCGCCGATCGAGACTCCATAGACTCCCCCGGCCAACTCATGTTCGTGCCATACCTCGATGCTGTGGGCGTACCCTAGCCGATGCAAGCGGATGTAGGCGTCGATCATCTCGGGAGTCAACCAAGTCCGGCCGACGCGGCTGGGGACCATCGCGCAACCGCGGATCACGCCGATGAAGTTCCGGTTGCGGGTGACAACGAAGTGTCCGCTTCGACAAGTCCGCTGCAACCGCCGCGAAACGTGGAAATTCTCGAAGTCGATCACCGCGCGAGGATCGGGAGACCACCAGGCCAGCGGGGCCTCGAAATCGGTCAGCGGCCAGGGAAAAATCCCATGCGAGTAGGCATCCAACAACCACTCGACGGAAAGCTTGCCGCCAAATCCCACCAGCCCTTCCGGATCTGCTTCCTCGGCAGGGGGGAAATGGGCAGACGGAGGCAAGACAGACATCATCGGTTCGATCCCCGAATACGGTTTCACTCCCGCAGCCGCCATCGTCCCTGGGAACCGCTGCCCACAATCGTAACAGAACCGACCGCGCGGACAACCACTTTGCGGGAAAAGGTGCGGTTTGAGCCTGTTCGCTTTTTAGGCCGCCTTTTCCGGCGGCGCCTTCTGCATGACCGACGACCAGGGCGTGTCCCGCTCGGTCGTCGCTGGCAGCCCGCGTAGATCGATCGAGCGGACATGAATGTCATACTGCGGAAAGGCGATTTCGATGCCCGCCTCGCGAAACGCCTTGTCGATATTCATGTGCAAATCGTGAATCACCGTGCAGCGGTTTTCCAGATTCGGCAGGAAGCACATCAGCATGAACTTCAGGCTGCTATCGCCGAAGGCCTCGAACATCACGCGGGGCGGCGGATCGTCCAAGACGTTGGGATGTTGGCCGGCGGCCTGCATCAACAGGTCGGCTGCCAGTTGGGTGTCGGCGCCGTAAGCCACGCCCACCCGAATCACGACCCGGTTGACCGGATCCGACAAAGTCCAGTTCAACACCCGCCCGGTAATGAATTCCTTGTTCGGAATGATCAATTCTTTGCGATCCCAATCGGTGATGGTGGTGGCGCGAATGCGGATTCGCGAGACGACGCCGCTAATGTCGGCAATGGTCACGACGTCACCGACGCGCACGGGGCGCTCGAAAAGGATGATCAGGCCGGAGACGAAATTTGCGAAAATCTCCTGCAAACCAAAGCCGAGTCCCAAGCTCATCGCGGCCACGAGCCACTGCACCTTGGACCAGCCGACCCCTAAGGCGCCGAAACATGCCAGCACACCGACGATGGTGATGATGTACCGTGACACCGTGGCTACGGCGTAGCGCACGCCGGCGTCCATGGGCAAATGTTGGAGCACGGCCATTTCCAGCAGGCCGGGAATGTTCTTGGCCGCGATGACGGTCGTTGCCAGGATCACCAGCGCGAGCCCCAAATCGGCGAGCGTGATCGCCACGGGTCGCTCGGTGACCTGCGGCTGCGTCTGGCCGTCTGCGGCGGTGACGCTTTCGGTCGTCGTCACCGTGGTTTCCCAGACCACCACGCGGTTGAGAATGCCCAAGGCGGGCAATACATTGACCCAGGTGCACCAGAGGGCCAAGGCTCCGGCCATCACCAACGAGTACTCCACCAAGCGGCGGGTCTGAATGTTGATCGTGGCCAAGTCGCGCTGAGGCGTTGCGGCCGCCACGATCTCCGCCGTGCTCGCCAGATCTTCGACCACGCCCCCTTCATTTTGAGCGGCCCGACGTTGTCGGGCGTGCTCGATGGCCAATTTTCGCTTGTTCACCAAGATCCAGCGCAGCAAGACGGCCCGGAGCAGCACGATGTCAATGACCAGGTAAGCGGTGATCACCAGCCGTGCGGCCAGTTGCTGTGCCGTGTAGTAGTAGCCGACCCACGCCAAGACGGCCAGCGCGGCGGGCGTCAACACCGACATCGGGTACCAGAGGTAACGAAAGCGCTCCAGCCAGCTTCCCGCCTGGGCGGCCACCACTGCCTGCAGCACAGCCGCCGACGGCCGCAATACGCGTTGGACAAACAACGCGAAGAGCAGCAGACCTAGGACAAAACAGATCCGCCCCAGCGAATTGTCCCAGCGATCGTTGTCCTGGGTGCTGATCGCCACGGCGACAAACGCCAGTGGCAGCACCTGCCAGGTGAACCAGCGGAGATGCTGTCGCACCAAACGCAAGGCCGGCGCCGGCCAACCGAAATGTGCTTCGCCGAGCCCTTGGGCGCAGCAGGAGATTCGCAGCAGTTCCAGCACGAAGTAGATGCTGGCCGCTGCGAAGAGGCCCGCGCCCACCGCTTTGCAGAGTTCCGAGGCGTCGAGCGATGCGCTCAACCGCCAACTCAGCAGGGAAAGGATCCCTGGCCAGACCGCAGCCACGAGCACCGTCAGGACCAACGATTCCAGCGTGGGAAAGAAGCGGTAACAACTGCCGCGGGCGGCTTTCTCGCCGACCTTCTGCACATAACGCCGCATTCGGCGGCGAATGTAGACCAGCAACAGAGATACCAGCACGGCCGCGGTCCAAAGCGTCGGGTTGCGTCGGAGATCCGCGAGCAAGGTCCGCCCCACGTCGGCGCAGGCTTCTGGCCCCGCGAGCCATTCCAAGGATCGGCCGACATCGTCGAGATCGCTTGGCCCGGCCACGTCAGCGCTGCCGATCCAGAGCACGCGTTCATCAATATAGCGGCTGAATCGCTCTGTTTCGGCGATCAACTCTTGTTCGGCGTCCTTCAACTTCACGAGCTTGTCGTAGTACGTCTCGTGATCGGTAATCAAGGCATCGAGATAGTCGCTTTCGGCCTTCAGCGCTTCGCGCACGGCCGTTTCCAGCTCCTCGCCTTTCTTGCCGAGGCTTCTCACGACGGTCGCGGTTTGCACGTCGAGATCGGCGAGCGCGAATCGCTCATCGCGAAACTGCAGTTGTGCCAATTGCCCTTCGCCGATAGTTTGCTGGAGTTCGCTGATGTTGCGGCGATACGCCCGCAGACTGGGGAGTTCATCCCGTTGCTTGCGGAGAATCACGCCAATGACGTTGGTGAGGCCAACCGTCTTGACCTTTTCTTGGACCCGCTTGAACTGCTCCTTAAGCTTGGTGAGCTGCTGGGTAACCTGCTCCAATTGCGTGGTGGTTTCGACGATTCGCGCCGCCAGGGATTTGCGAATCTCGGCCAACGACGCATTTTTTTCCATCAGTCGGCGCACGTCCGGATCGGCCTGGGCCGCCTCGCGGGCCGCTTGCCGGGCCTGTTGCTCGGCTTCGTGCTGTCGTCGTCGGTTGACGACCGCCTGCCATTGCTTGATCTCTTGTTCGGCGAGGGTGATCCGACGCGCCAACAGGTCGCGCCGCAAGGGCAGCAGCTCGGATCGCGAATCGTGCGCCCGCAACTCCATCTCGTAGGAGCGGAGTTCCTGTTCGATGGCGCGTTGGCGGGCCGTCAGCAACAGGCGCTTGGCCGCATCCAACGGCGAGCTCTCGCTGGTTCCGGCGGGCGCCTTCAAATCACTGGTAACGCTCGCCAATCGCTCCCGGGCTTCGCTGATCGACTTCGGAATGCTCGCCTTGCGGCTGGCGCGGGTGGTCAAATCGTTTTCGATCGCCGTCAGTTTCGTGCGGCACTGCTCTAACTCGGCCTCGCGGCGGGAAATGGTCAATTCCAACTGCGGTAGCGCTTCGCCGCTCGGCGCGGCCGGCTTCACCGGCAACGTTTCGAGCTCGGCCTTGGTCTGTCGTAGTTCATCCGGGGCATGCGCCGCCTGTTTCTCGAACTGGTCGGCAGCGGCGGCCCAGGTCTTGGCCGATTCGATTTCCTGCTGGGCTTGGCGATAGGCTTCGCGGACCTTTGCCTTGCCTGCTTCATCCAAATCCCGCAAGTCATCGACTTGCTTCAGTTTCGCTTGGAGGACTTCGGCCAAGGCCGCGTCGGCGATGGGCTTGGCGGCAGGGGTTTGCCCCGTGGCCGGAACCGCAACTCCAAGCAGCAGGATTACTTGGAGCGCGAACGTCAGCTTTCGTTCCTGGGTCAACATGATTGGCACGTTGGGCGGTCTTAGGCGGTCGTCGGACAGGCGCCTGGCAAGGGCCGGGCTGCCTTGTACCGGCTTCCCACCGGCATGGCAAGATCAATAGCGGAGCCGGAACAAGACGCTTGGCGTGCCGATTGTTGCAGCAATATTGAAGGGGCCGTCGCGGCCGGATATTCTTGCCGTTCTACCCCCGTCCAGGAGCCCACGCCGCTGATGACCACTCGTTTTGACTATCCGCATATTGTGCTGCCCGAAGAAATCGACGAGCAAGGGCATGCCAATAACGTCGTGTACGTCGCCTGGATGCAGGCGGCCGCGTTGGCCCACTCGGCCGAGTTGGGCTGGACTCAGGAACGCTACCTGAAGCTCGGCATGGGGTGGGTCGCCCGATCGCATTTCGTCGAATATTTGCGGCCCGCCTTCGCGGGGGAGGAGATTGTCGTGAGGACGTGGGTCGCCGCAATGAAGAAGGCGACCTCGACCCGCCTGTACGAAGTCCTGCGACGCGCCGACGGCGAGGTCTTGGCCAAGGCGGAGACGCACTGGGCCTTTATCAACTACGCCACCGGTCGGCCGACGCGAATCCCTGACGAAATTGCCCAAGCCTATGTGGAGCGGCTAGAGCATAGGGATTAGAGGCTAGGGGCTGGAGATCTCGGATTGAGGTAAAGAGGTAAATTGGCCGGGCATTCACGGACTCCGCAAGCTCGCACGTCCGAAATACGCAAATTAGAATCCCAGATCCCCATCCCCCCTCCCAACCTGGGCAAATCCTGTACAATAGACCGCTCGCAAGTCAAAGCCATCTCATCGCCCCAGCCTTCGCGGCGGAACTTCGGCCGCCCAGCCGTTATGAAGCAGTTCGAGACAGTTGCAATTGTCGGAGTGGGTCTCATTGGCGGATCGATTGGCATGGCGCTGCGGCAGCGGCAACTGGCCAAGAGTGTCGTGGGGATCGGCCGTCGGCAAAGCAGCCTTCGGGTAGCCCGCCATGTCGGCGCGGTCGATCACACGACCATCGACTTGGCCAAGGGGGTGGCCGAGGCCGAATTGATTGTCGTCTGCACGCCAGTCGGCCAGATCGTGGACGATGTCCGTAAGGCGACTCAAACGTGTCCGGCAAATGCCCTAATCACCGACGCTGGCAGCGTCAAGCAGTGCATCGTTGCCGCGCTGGATAGCGACTTGCCTCGCGGTTGCCGCTTTCTGGGCAGTCATCCGTTGGCCGGCAGCGAAAAGGCCGGCGCTCTGCATGCTTCGGCCGATCTGTTTGAAGGCCGGGTGGCCGTGCTCACGCCTACGATAAACACCCGGGCAGAAGATTTCGACCGTCTTGAACAGTTCTGGCAAGCGCTCGGGTCGGTGGTGGTGCGGATGACGGCTGAGGAGCACGACCGGGCCTTGGCGCTAACCAGCCATTTGCCCCATGTGGCGGCGGCATTGCTGGCACTCACCGTGCCCGAGAATTACTTCCGCTTCTCTGGAACCGGGCTACTCGACACCACGCGGGTCGCCGCCGGGGATCCCGAACTGTGGCGGCAGATCGTGATGCTCAACCGCGGCAACGTTCTAAGCGCGCTGGAGCAATACGGCTCGAAACTGGCCGCCCTGCATGCGGCCATCCGCGACAACAACGCTGAGGAGATTACCCGGTTGCTTACCTTCGCGAAGAAGAATCGCGACGCACTGGGGAGTTAGCGTTCTATTCGGCAATCATCGCTGCAATTCACTGTGATGGCGGCTGAGTCTTGTCATCGTAAGCCATCCGTTTGAGCAGTGCCTTGGCAACGCGAATATCGTCTGCCAGGTTTAAAAATAGGGCGCAGCGACAGAGTCAAGGGTACCACTCCTATTGGCTAGGTGCAATGTCCCTACCGAGTCGGTGGGAATTCAGCCGCGACATCGTCCTCCCCCGTGCCAATCACGGGCAATTTGATACAATGGACAGTTTTACTGCTCCTTGCACCCGCCCCGAAAAATCACAATGCTCTGGGAAGTCGATATTTACGCCGCCGAGGGTCAGCCCGATCTCGGCGCCCGCGAAGTAACGGCCGCCGTCGCCGAATTGCACTTGGCCTCCGAAGTGGCCGTGACCTCGGCCCGCGGCTACCTGATTGAAGGCGCTCTCGATCGCGATCAGGTGATGCGGATTGCCAACGAACTACTGGCCGACGTGGTGGTGGAACGCACCGTGGTGGCTCCCGTCGACGACGCCGCGCTCAGCCAGCTTCCGGCCGGCCGAACGCATTGGATCCATGTCCTGCCCAAGCCCGGCGTGATGGACCCGGTCGCGCAGAGCGCGATGGACGCGATTGCCGACTTCGGCTTCCGCGCCGACGCGGTGCGTACGGTGAAGAAGTACGCGGTCGGTCGCTTGGCGGAGGACCGCATCCCGTTGTTGTGCTCGAAGGTGCTCGCCAACGACGCGATTGAGCAAGTCGTCGTCGGCCCGCTGACTTTCGACCGCTTGCACGTCGGCTCACCCTATCAATTCCAGCTTCGCACGGTGCCGATTCGCACGATGGACGATGCCGCGTTGCAGAAGCTCAGCCGCGAGGGGCAGCTCTATCTGTCGCTGGTCGAAATGCAGACGATCCAGGCCCATTTTTGCCAGATTGGCCGCGATCCGACCGATGTCGAACTGGAGACGGTGGCCCAAACTTGGAGCGAGCACTGCAGCCACAAGACGCTGGCCGGGCGCATCCAGTATCGCGACGAGCAGGGCGAGCGTCGCTTTGAGAACATGCTCAAGGAAACGATTTTCGCCGCCACCCAGCAGATTCGCCAAGCGGCCGGCGAAGACGACTGGTGCGTCAGTGTCTTTGCCGATAACGCCGGCGTCATTCGCTTCGACGAGCAGAACAACGTTGTTTTCAAGGTCGAAACGCACAACCATCCCTCGGCCTTGGAGCCGTACGGCGGCGCCAATACGGGCATCGGCGGCGTGATCCGCGACCCGATGGGCACTGGCATGGGCGCTAAGCCGATCTGCAACACCGACGTCTTTTGCTTTGCTCCACCTGATACCCAACCGGAAAGCCTGCCTCCCGGCGTGCTGCATCCCCGTCGCGTGATGAAGGGCGTTGTCTCCGGCGTCCGCGACTACGGTAACCGGATGGGTATTCCCACCGTTAATGGCGCGCTCTACTTTGACGACCGCTACCTCGGCAACCCGCTGGTCTACTGCGGCAACATTGGCCTGATTCCTCGCGACAAATCGTTCAAGCAGGCCAAGCCCAATGACCTGATCGTGGCCGTCGGCGGCCGCACAGGGCGTGACGGCATCCATGGCGCCACCTTTAGCTCGGCCGAACTGACCAGCCAGAGCGAAACCGTCTCCGGCGGTGCGGTGCAGATTGGCAACGCCATTACCGAGAAGATGGTACTCGATGTTTTGCTGGTCGCGCGCGATCGGGGCCTTTACAATGCCGTGACCGACTGTGGCGCGGGCGGGTTTTCCAGCGCGGTCGGCGAAATGGGCGAAAAGATCGGCGCCGAAGTCTGGCTCGAGCGTGTACCGCTGAAATACGAAGGTCTCTCCTACACGGAAATCTGGATTTCCGAGGCTCAGGAACGGATGGTCTTTGCCGTGTCGCCCGAGCAATGGGACGAACTCCACTCGCTCTGCGCTTCGGAGGGCGTTGAAGCCACCGTGATTGGCAAGTTCGTGCCGACCGGCCGACTGGTGCTGAAGTACGGCGACCAGCAAGTGGGCGACCTTGCGATGTCGTTCCTGCACGATGGCCGTCCGCCGGTGGTCCGCGACGCGGTTTACAGTCCACCGGCCGCGCAGCCGCTACAAAAGAGTGCGACTCATCCTTCCGCCTTCCGCCTTCATCCCGGCGCGGGCTCTGCCAGTGCCGCTGTCAATTACGCCGAAACGCTGAAGACAATCCTTGGCTCGTTGAACGTCTGCAGCAAGGAGTGGGTCATTCGACAGTACGACCATGAGGTGCAAGGTGGTAGCGTGCTGAAGCCGCTGGTGGGCGTGGCCAACGATGGCCCGGGCGACGCCGCCGTGTTGCGTCCGGTGCTCGGCAGCCGTCGCGGCATCGTCGTCTCCTGCGGCATGAACCCGCGCTACGGCGATTTCGACACCTACTGGATGGCCGCCAGTGCGATCGACGAGGCCGTGCGGAATTGCGTGGCGGTTGGCGCCGATCCCAGCCGCATTGCCATCCTCGATAACTTCTGCTGGGGCACTACCGATCGGCCCGAAACGCTCGGCTCGTTGGTCCGCGCCGCGTTGGCATGCCACGACCTGGCGATCGCCTTGGGCACGCCGTTTATCAGTGGCAAGGACAGCCTGAACAACGAATTCCGCCCCCATGGAGCCAAGGAGCCGATCTCGATTCCACCGTCGTTGCTGATTAGCGCCCTGGGACAGGTGGATGACGTCGGCGGCTGCGTGTCGATGGACCTCAAGAAGGCCGGCAATCTGCTTTACATCGTCGGGCTCACCAAGGACGAACTCGGCGGCTCGCATTATGCGATGGTGGAAGGCCTCTCCGGCGGCCAGGTGCCGAAGGTCGACGCGCCGACCGCCAAGAAGACCTTCGCCGCTATCCATCAGGCCATCGCCAGCCGCCTGTTGCGATCGTGCCATGACTTGAGCGAAGGCGGCTTGGCTGCAGCGGCCGCCGAAATGGCTTTTGCCGGCGGGTTGGGCGCGAAGATCTCGCTTGCCAACGTGCCACACGAGGGAACGCTCAGCGCCGAAAGCTTAATGTTCAGCGAATCCAACACCCGCTTCCTCTGCGAAGTGGCCAAAGAGAACGCGGCCGCTTTCGAGGAAGCGATGTTCGGCCTTGCCCACGCCTGTATTGGCGAAGTGACCGACAGCGGCCGGCTCGAGATCGTTGCCAATCAGCCGTTGATCAACGTCGACTTGGCCGCGCTAAAAGAAGCCTGGCAGAAGCCGCTGCGATGGTAAGGAATTGCATTCCCTCTGACTTTGAGATTTGAGACTGTCCCATAATCATGCCTACTCCCAACGTCCTGATCCTTCGCGCCCCCGGCACCAACTGCGACCAAGAGACGGCCTACGCCTTTCAACAGGCGGGCGCGAATACCGAAGTCTTGCACCTGAATCGCTTGCTGGAAAACCCGGCGTTGTTCCAGAAGTTTCAGATCCTCTGCATCCCCGGCGGCTTTAGCTACGGCGACGATATAGCTGCCGGCCGCATCTTCGGCAATCAGATGCTGCACCACCTCAACGAGGAATTGGCCCGCTTCAAGGCCGACGGCAAGCTGATGTTGGGCATCTGCAACGGTTTTCAGGTGCTGCTGAAGTCGCCCGTGCTGCTCGAATCGGACGACAACGGCGCTCCGGCCACGCTGACGCTCAATGATTGCGGCCGCTACCAGGACAACTGGGCGCGACTTGAAGTCCAGGGCGCCAAGAGCGTGTTCCTCGCTGGCATTCAGGCGATGTACCTGCCGTTTGCCCACGCCGAGGGCAAGTTCGTCGCCCGCGACCAGGCGACCTTGCAACAGCTCGAAGCGGCGGGCCAACTGGTCCTTCGCTACGCCAACGGCGACAACCCGAACGGCTCAATGGCCGACGTGGCCGGCGTCTGCGATTCGACCGGCCGGGTGCTAGGGCTGATGCCGCACCCCGAACGCCACATTGATCCCACCCAGCACCCCCGTTGGACGCGCGGCGAAGCCGGCCCGGTGGGCGACGGGCTGCAGATGTTCGTTAACGCCGTGGGCTATTTCAACTAGCTGCTGTGCGACGCGGTGCCGTCCCGATGCTTGCCTGGCGCGGCCGGATCGTTGACGGGAGGCGTGAGCAGTAGGGCGCGGCAGGCGAATTGCTCCAACTTGGGCAGATCCAATTGACGCGCCACGATGCCGTCTGGCGGTGAAGGCTCAGTCGAGTCTACCTGGTTTGCCCTTTCTTTTCGGATTGCCTGCCGGGCGAGTTCGGCGGCGAGCAAGAAAGCCGGTTGTGCGCTGGCTTTCTGTTAATTCTTGGCCGATTTGCAGAAAACGCCTCAAGTGCCCTTGACCGATCCGGCCCCCCCGAGTATTTAACCCGCTCTCATCTCCCGGAATTTCAGGATTCGGCCTGAAAACGGGACTGAGTGGGGGATTGGCGGGCGAAAAAACGCCGGCGTGAAACGGACGAGTTTCACAAGGAGAACTTCGTTGAAAACGACAACAAAAGCACTGGTCGGCTGGGTTGCCTTCGCAACGGTGGCTTCGGCGAATATAGCGATGGCCGGAGCGCTGAACGCAACATCACAAGGTTGGCTGGGTGCCGTCATTCTCGCGCAAGCGGCCGAAAACAACGGTGGGGACGACAAGAGCCAGCAGGCAACCGATCTGCTTCGCCGGGCCCGCCAGGCGATGGCCGAAAACGATTTGCCGGCTGCCGACACGCTGATTTCGCAGGCCGAGTCGCTAAACATCACCTACAACACGTTCTACATGGGCGACACCCCGAAGAAGGCCCGCCGCGACTTGGAGCGGAAGCGCGGCTCGGCGGTCACTCGACCGAGCCAGTTGTTTTCGCCACTCGCCAAGAAGTCTACGCCGCCTGGCGCGGATCCGTTCGCCGGACGCACGCTCCCTGGGCAGGCAGCCGCGACGTCGGCTTCGCCGGCCAATGCCGCTACGGCCGCTGTCGGCCGATTGCCGGCCGTGCAGCATGGTCCAGTGCCGACGGGCAATGCCTCCTACGGCGCGATGATGCCTGGCGAGAACGAAGCCAGCGTGCCGGGTGGCCCGATGGGCAATGCCGGGCGCGAAGTCGTTCAACCGAATAACGCCAATAACGCGAATCCCCTCCGTGGCGCGCGGCTGGCCCTGGCGGTCGGCGATGTGCGTTATGCCCAAGAGTTAGTTCAGCGAGCCCGATCGCAACGGGTCAACTATCGCCCGACGGACGACACGCCCGACAAGGTCGAGGCGGTGGTTCGCAGCTATCAGGGGCTGGCGAACCTGGAAAAGGGGACCGAGGCGCATTCCCGCGCGTCGGCGCGGAATCTGATGGAACAGGCCGACGGTCTGGCCCGCTGGGGCGATTACGACGAGGCCGAACGACTGGCCTCTCGGGCAGCGAGCATGCGAATTACCTACGGTCCCTTCGAGCAGAAGCCGCAGGAAATGTTGGAACGGATTCAGAGCGCGCGTCGGCAAGTGGGCCGCTCCGCGTTGAACGGGGAGCCGAAGGCGGCCGGCTTTGCCACGGCGGCCTCCGGCGATTCGACGCTCGCCCTGCGGCAGAAGGCGGTGGAACTGGTGCGGCAGTCGCGTGAAGCGATCGCCCTTGGCCAGATGGACCAGGCGGAGATGCTGGCCCGGCAGGCGGCCCAGATTCGCTTGCCGGACGGCGCCTTTGCCCCGGGCGAGGATTGTCCGAAACTGGTGCTGCTCGATCTGAAGCAACTGCGGCAGCAGAACCCGTCGGTGATGGCCGCTTCGGCCCAGCAAATCGTGCCCGCCCGCGGTGCGAATGCTGCGAATCCGGTGGCCGATCGCGCCTTGTACGACGCGGCCAACGATTTGACGCGGAATATGCCGGTCGCCAATCAGGAACCGGCGTTGGGGCCGGGGGCCCGGATGGCACAAAATGGCGCCCGCCAGCCGTCGCCGCCGCAACCACCGCTGCCCGCCGAACCGGAGGAACCGGGTGCTGCCAAAACCAACACCGGCATGTCCCTGTTCCGCCAGGGCGAAGCTGCTTTGCAGGCCCGCGACCCGGCCCGCGCCTACGAACTGTTCCAGCAGGCCGCCACGCATTCGAACGAACTCGATCCGGTGACGGTCCAACGGCTCCAGGACCATCTGCAATTGCTCTCGGGCAATCGTAGCAAGCCGCCAATCGGTACCCCCAGCGGTTCCTTGGCCGACGAAGCGATGGCCAAGCAGCAACTTCTGGCCCGCCAGATTGCCGCCGACCTGGCCCACCGCGAATCGAACGCCCGGGCGATGCGCGAGAACGATCCGAAGGGCGCCCTGGCAATGTTGGTCGAAGCTCGCAAACGCGTCGAGACATCGCCCTTGGACGGGCCGTCGCGTGAACAATTGCTGCGACGGGTCGACCGAGCAATCAACGAAACCAAGCAATTGATCGAGCAAAAGGGGCCGCAGCTTGAATTGGCCGAACGGAACAACCAAGTGCGTCAGGATATCGAACGCCAGCAGCGGACCAAGGTAGAGGTCCAGGAGAAGATGGCCCGCTTGATCGACGACTATAACAAGTTGATGGACGAGCAGCGGTGGGAAGAAGCCGGCATCAAGGCCAAGCAAGCAGCCGAACTTGATCCGAAAAATCCGGTTGTCACGCAAGTCATGTTGAATTGGAAACTCGTCACTGCCATTCAGCGCAACAAGGCGCTGGCGGACGCCAAAGAACAAGGCTTCATGGCGGCAATGGGGGAAGTGGACGATGCCTCGAAGCCGGGCCAGGTAGGCGACAAGAATCCCATGATTTTCCCGGGGGCCAAGGAATGGGCCAAGCTGTCGGGACGCCCGAAGAAGTTCGGAGGCGAAGGCCGCCGGACCCGTACGGCGACGGAGATTGAGATCGAGAAGCGGCTCCGCACGCCGGTCTCGATGCAATTTACCAATGCCCCGTTGAGCAAGGTGATGGAATACCTGGCCAAACTGGCCGAAGTCAACTTGCACCTCGATCCGAAGGGATTGGCCGAAGAGGGCGTCACCAGCGACACCCCCGTGACCATCGAATTGCGGCAGGAGATCATGCTCAAGAGCGCCTTGAACCTGATCCTCGAACCGCTCCATCTGAGCTACGTGGTCAAGGACGAAGTGCTGAAGATCACCAGCGAGCAGATGCGCGACGGGCAAGTTTACACGGTAACCTACAACGTGGCCGACTTGGTCGTGCCGATACCCAATTTCGTGCCGACCTCGATGGGTATCGACTCGGCCTACAAGGGCGCGATGGCGAACATGGGCTTCGGCAGCGCCAGCGGGCCGTTCGGCTCGTCGCAGGCGACGCCGATGGCCGTGGTGGCCAACAACAGCAAGGGCGGCGGTGCTGGAGCCTTGAATCCGGCCTTGTTGGCCCAGATGGCTACGGGGACCGGTGGCCTAGGTGCGGGCGGCCAGAAATCGGCGCCGGTCGGCGCCGGACCGGGCGGTCTTGGCGGCGGTGCTCAGCCGGACTTCGACGCCCTGATCGACCTGATTACCTCGACCGTCAAACCGCAGACCTGGGACGCGGTGGGCGGCCCGGGCTCGATCGCTCCCTTTGAAACGAACTTGAGCATCGTCGTCAGCCAGACGCAGGACGTGCACGAGGAAATCGTCGATCTGCTGGGCCAGTTGCGACGCTTGCAAGACCTCCAGGTGACGATTGAAGTACGCTTCATCACCTTGAACGACAACTTCTTCGAACGCATCGGCGTCAGCTTCGACTTCGCCATCAACGACAACATCGACAATTCCAACGTGGCCTTCGGCGCTCGGAACCCCGCTCAGGGAATCGAGTACGCCAACCCGTCGCAATTCACGATCGGGCAAGGCGTGCCGCGTAACATCGTCAACCAGGACAGCAACCGGACGGTCAGCGTCGGCATGAGCGCCCCGAACATGTTCAGCGCCGACTTGGACATTCCGTTTACGCAGAACAGCTTTGGCCTGGCCGTGCCGCAGTTCGGCGGCTTCGACGCCACGGCCGGCGCCCAGTTGGGCTTCGCGATCCTCAGCGACATCGAGGCCTACTTCTTCATCAATGCCGCCCAAGGCGACCGCCGCAGCAACGTGCTGCAGGCCCCGAAGGTCACCTTGTTCAACGGCCAGCAGGCGTTCGTGTCGGACACCACGCAGAGCCCGTTCGTGATCAGCGTCGTGCCGGTGGTGGGCGATTTCGCCGCCGCCCAGCAACCGGTGATCGTCGTGCTCTCGGAAGGAACGTTCATGACGGTACAGGCCGTGGTCTCGGCCGATCGACGCTTCGTGCGTCTGACCGTGGTGCCGTTTTTCAGCAAGATCGGCGACGTGCGGACCTTCCAATTCACTGGCTCGACCACCACCACGAGCGACACCACGCGTGAAGGTTTGCAGGCGGCCGCCACGGATCCGTCGAAACTGTGGAACAAGAAGGGCGACAACGTCTCGACCACCAATGCCGGCACTACCGTTCAATTGCCGTCGTTCTCGTTCGTCACGGTCACCACGACGGTGAGCGTACCCGACGGCGGCACGGTCCTATTGGGCGGCATCAAGCGCCTGAGCGAAGGCCGCAACGAGGCCGGCGTGCCGATGTTGGACAAGATCCCCTACATCAACCGCCTCTTCAAGAACGTGGGTATCGGCCGCGAAACCCAAAGCCTGATGATGATGGTCACGCCGCGGATCATCATCCAGGAAGAGGAAGAGGAGCGGATGGGCATTCAATCGTCGCCGTAAGCGACGCGACAAATTAGAAGGGATGTTCTCCCTGTGCCGCCGTTGGCTTTCCCCCCCCCAAAGCTGACGGCGGCCGCTTTATTTCTTGGACGGTGGCCAGCGTCACGGTTCTTCAGAGGCAATACGCGCTAATCGATCGCGTTCAGCGGCGATCAACTGCTGGCATCGTTCGCTGCAGGTACCACAAATGAAGACCGAGTCGTGTCCCTCGGCAAATGGACCGGCGACCGAGTAGGCTCGGTGACAAAACGAACAGCGGGCAGCTAACTTCTCGTTCTGTGGAAGCAACGCAAGACGGCGAACGAGGGTCTTGATAGATTTGAAAGATGTCATCCTTGTTTGCGCCGGAGAAGATGAGCCGCCAGCCCAACCATAGCGATTGCCAGCAGGATTCCGCTGGCCGGTTCGGGAGTGTACACCACCGGCAAGTCGCTAAATCGGAGGTCGTCCAAGGCCATCCATCGCGTATAACCGGCTGCGTCGAACAGGCGGAGTTCGAATTGCAGCGTGATTGTTTGGCCCCTGTAGGCGCCAAGATCCACGGCGGGTGTTCCGGATGGGACGATCTGATAGCCATAGAGCCAATCCCATTCCGAGATTCCTACGGATCCGATCGGTACTTCCGTGCCGTTGACGGAAACAACCAAGTGGTAGGCGTCCCAGTTGGACTCCATGTACTGCGTCAGAAAGCTGAGCGTGCCGGCGTTGGTCGGCACCGTGCCGGTCTGGGCGATCGAGACGCCGTACGGCAGTGGCGCCCCGTTCAGCCCTGCAACGCTCGGATCGCAAAGAACCAGCGAGTAATTGCCATGAAGCGGCGACAGGTACCAGGATTGGCGATCGTGGATCCCGATGCCCGGACCGTCGAGTGTCACTGTGTTGAAAAAGACTCCACTATAAAATGAAGTCGGCGACCAGCCGGGGATGGCTTCCGAGAAGGCATAGGCCCCCGGCGTGCCGTCTTCAAAGTCCAGGTTTTGGAACGGCGCGGCCGTGGCCGGCACTACGGTAACAAGAATAACGGCGACGACCCAAGAAATTGATCGCAACACGCCACCCCCCTTAAAGGCAGAAGAAATCTATGCCGAAGAGCTATCGCCGTTTTAGCGTGGGGACGCAGCTTCGTCAAGCAGCCGGGAAGGGGCCTTCGATTGTCGGCCAGAAATCGGGCGGGTCGGCCGTGAGCGAAACCGGCTTTTTGTGGCCCGGGTGCACAAACTCGAGCGTTCTCGCGTGCAGGGCGATCGCTCGCAGGCGTTCATCCTCGTAGTGCGGCCCGAAGGGAGTTTTGGCCCCATACTGGGAATCGCCCAACACCGGGTAGCCCCGGGAGGCCGCTTGGACACGAATCTGATGCGTCCGGCCGGTTTCCAGAGTGATCTCCAACCAAGTGCCCCAGAGGCCGACGGTGAGCGTCCGGTAGTGCAGCACTGCCAGGCGGCCCTCGGGATGGTCGGCCGGCACAACCTCGGCCTGCGGCTTGCCGTAGACCTTCCACAGATGGTCTTGCCAGGTGCCCTCAGCCGGTTCCACGCGTCCCTCGACGCAGGCCCAATAGAGCTTTTTGACCTCGCGGTACTCGAACTGCTTGGCCAGTTTCTGAGTGGTGCGGCGGCGGGTCGCAAACACCATCGCCCCAGACGCCGGCCGGTCGAGGCGATGCGGTACGCCAAGATAGACGTCGTGTGGCGGGTTGTCGCGGGCTTTCAAGAACCCCTTAATCCGCATCTCCAGGCTTTCGATGCCCGGTGGCGCTTGGGTGGGCAAGCCCGGCGGCTTGTTGACGACCAGCACCGGGCCGTCTTCACAGAGGATTTGGAAACCAAGTTCGAGCATGAACGCAAGGCAATCTCGAGGCAGCTTCTAAACATACTTCGCCATCAGCCGGTCGACCAGCCCGGGCGAGAGTCGATTGAGTCCGCAAAGCACGCGGCCCCAGAAATAGGGCACGACTTCGTGTCGGCCGGCACGCATCGCCTTGACGACCCGGCGGGCGACCTCGGCGGCGCTGATCGGCTTGTGTTCCGGCCATTTCGGTTCCGCCGTCCGCTCGATGACGCGCTCAAAAAACTCGGTTTCGGTGGTGCCGGGACTGACGACCAGCACGTCGATGCCCAGCCGCGTCCACTCGGCACGGATCGACTCGCTGAACCCCTGCACGGCGAACTTGCTAGCGCTGTACTCGCTGCTGTAGGGCACGCCGCGGTGGCCCAGAATCGAACTGACATTGACCAACAGCGGCTTGATTCCTTGTTTCAAATGCGGCAGGGCCAGCCGGGTCATCTCGACCAGGGCGAAGAAGTTCACTTCCATCACGCGGCGGACACGGGTCGGGTCGGCGTCCTCAAAAAGGCCCATCGCGCCCACCCCGGCGTTGTTCACGAGGACGTCGAGACCGCCGAAACGCGCCAGGGCAGAGTCGACGGCCTGCTGCCGGACGGCCGGATCGGTGACGTCGCCCACGACCGGCTCTACCGGTTGGCCAATCGCACAAATTTCTTCGACCAGCGCCCGAAGGCGATCCTCGCGGCGGGCGACGACAACCAGTTTTGCGCCTTGGCGGGCCATTTCCAGCGCCAGTGCCCGGCCAATGCCGCTCGAGGCCCCGGTGATGATTGCACGGCTGTCTTTGAGGTTGCGTTTCATTCTCAAGCTCTTCAAGGCACGACGTTGCCTCGTCTCCTTAGACCTAATTCCAGCAATAGCCGGGGGGGTAACAGCCCCGGGTCCGTACGACACGATTTCTCGCGATCCACCGGAGGCTGTTAGCCTCCGGCTGCTTCCTCGATGGTCGCGAGTCCAATCGCTTCTGGGGCGTCTTCTCGAATCGGATGCCTGCCGCGAGGAACCTGGCGTTACTGTCCCAGCAGCACGCCGTTGGTGTGAGCGCGGACGTCCACCGAATCGCCTTCAATCCGGCCGAGGATTTCTCGCGGCATGCGGCAGTGGACCACCACGCGGCTGTCTCGATAGTGCTTCGAATATACCTCGCCATTGGCAGCAAGGTAGGCCATCAGGCGGCCGTTGTCCACGCCAAATTCGACATCCACCTCGAGGAAGTTGCGGCTCAGGGCGTCACTCACGGCCGCGGCGAGGTTGGCCAAGCCAAAGCCGCTTTGCGCGCTGATCGGAATTGCATGGGGGTAGCGATTCAACAGGCCGTCGAGCCGAATACGGTCGGGCAGCGCATCGACCTTATTGATCACCAGCAAGGTATCCTTCTGCTGAATGCCGATTTCTTCGAGCACCTTGTAGGTGGCCCCGATCTGCTCGTAGACGGCCGGGTTGGAGCCATCGGCCACGTGCAGCAGCAAGTGGGCCTGGCGGGCTTCTTCCAGCGTGGCCTTGAAGCTTTCGACCAAGTGGTGGGGCAACGCCCGAATGAAACCCACCGTGTCACTCAACAACACGGGTCCCCAGCCGGGCAGTTGCCAGCGCCGGGTGCGGGTGTCGAGCGTGGCGAACAGAGCATTCTGCACCAGCACGTCCGCGCCCGTTAGAGCGTTCATCAACGTGCTCTTGCCGGCGTTCGTATAGCCGACCAGCGAAACGGTCATCGAACCGCGGCGCCCGGCCACCTCGCGCTGTTTGCGGCGTTCGATGACGTCGAGTTGCTTGCGCAGGTCCTTAATGCGGTTCTCGACCAAGCGGCGGTCTTCTTCCAACTGGGTTTCACCAGGCCCGCGGAGGCCGACGCCTTTCTTCTGACGCGACAAGTGGGTCCACATCCGTTTGAGCCGCGGCATCGAGTATTCGAGTTGGGCCAGTTCGACCGCGAGTCGGGCTTGAGCCGTCTGGGCGCGACTGGCGAAAATGTCGAGGATCAACTCGGTGCGGTCGAGGACCTTCACGCCGACCGCCTTCTCCAAGTTGCGGGTCTGGCCCGGGCTGAGGTCGTTGTCGAAGATGACGACGTCGGCCTGATGGTTGGCCGCCAAGCTGGTCAACTCGTCGACCTTGCCTCGGCCCAGGTAGGTGGCCGCGTCGGGCGATTCGCGGCGCTGCGTCAGGCCGCCGACGACGCGCACCCCGGCGGTAGCCGCCAGCCCCTCCAACTCCTCCAAGGGATTTCCGTTGATCGCCGGCTGATCGGGCAAAAGAACCCCGACCAGGATCGCGGCTTCACTTTCCACGCTCTCGGTGCGGTTCAGTTCGTACACTGCTTCTGCTAGCTCCCTGCAAAATTGCCGTTGTCTGGGTTAGACCATGTCTCCGGCGAATAGGTGACAATAGCTCTCGTAGCGTCGTTCGTCCATGTGGCCGTCGGCCACCGCATTCTTCACCGCACAGCCGTCCTCGTGGGTATGTGTGCAATCGGGGAACCGGCACAGGCTGACGTAGGGGCGAAGGTCGCGGAAGAAGTTGGCCACTTCATGCCGAACCACGTCCCAAAGTTGGAAGGAACGAACCCCCGGCGTGTCGACCACGTAGCCGCCCGCTTTCAGCGGGATCAGTCGTGCGGTGGTCGTCGTATGCTTGCCTTTCTCGTTCTCCTCGCTGACCGGCTGCACCTTCAGTTGTAGCGACGGATCGATGGCGTTCAACAGCGACGACTTGCCGACGCCGCTTTGTCCGGCGAAGACGCTGGCGCGTCCCATCAACCGCCGCTGCAATCGTTCGACTCCGACGCCGGTCGTGGCGCTGACACAAAGCACCTCATAACCCATCTGGGCGTAGACCCCCACTAACGCTTGCACGCTGGCCGGATCGACCAGGTCGATCTTGTTGATGCAAATCAGAGGGCGAACTCTTCCTTTTTCGGCCGCCACCAGCAGCCGGTCAATCAAGTTGGGTTTCAAGCGAGGTTCGACCGTGCTGGTAACGATGATCAACTGGTCAACGTTGGCGACCAAGACCTGCTGGCGTCCGCGCACCGCCCGGCTGATACAACCCCGCCGCGGTTCCACCCGTTCGATAATCGCTTCCTTCGGCGCTGACTTGGGCACCGGACGGATGAACACGCGATCGCCGGCAGCGACGACATGCCGCTGGTCGGTATTGAGAGTCTTCAACAAGCGGCGGGTGGCGCACTGATAGAGTTCGCCGGTCTCGTCCTCGACCATGCTAATCAGACCGAGCACACTGAGGACGCGACCGGGCCGGCAGACCGAGGAGTCGACGTCAATGAGCACCGGCAGGCCGGGCGTTTCTTTGGCGTCGACTTCGTTCCCCACGATGGTCCGGCGGCGAATGAGTTCGCCTTTACCGCTGATGCGCTCGCCTTGCGAAGTGGCCTCATGCTCGAAGCCATGCTGCTGATAGCGGCGAGTCCAGTCGGTCGTGCGTGTGCGAACGCTGCGATTCTTGCGGAAGTCGGCCCGGATTTTGTTCTTTTTGGCCATCCTACAGCGGCCGGTGGCGGAACGGGATCCGGCCAGGAGTGTCGTCGGTGATTTCGTATCGCCCAAGTTCCTCCGGCTTCTGCTCGGTCTGCGGAGGAGCGGTGAAGCGGCGATGTTCCAGGCCCGCTCGTTCCAGCAACGACTTCTTAAACAACTCGGCATTCGCGACATCAGGCGGGGGTGGACCGACCGCGCCGAGGTCGAAGGGCGAATAACGAACCTCGTACTTGTGCTTTGCCACGGACAGGACGTCGCCCGGTTGAATCAGCTTGTCGGTCACGCGGACACCGTTGACCTTGACCCCGTTGCGGCTCTGCAAATCGCGCACGTGCCAGTAGCCGGCGTTGACGGTCAACTGACAGTGGTGGGCAGAGACGTTCGAGAATCGCAAGACGACGTCACAACTCTCCCGGCGACCGACGAGCAGACTTTTCTTCAGTAGCGGAATGGGGTCCCCGCCCCCAATCGGAATGAGTTCGCCGTACATGACGTTCCTTCTTGTGTTGTCGTCGCGAGTGGCGTACCATGGAGCGCCGTCTGCTCCTATAGTCTAACGCTGTCAAGACTTAGCGTCAACCATTTTCGCTCCGGATGGACCCATCCATGTACGACTGGCGTTCGGCGGGGTTGCTTTTTAACAGCCTCAACTATTTTTATAGACAGCACTTCGGTGCCCGCGTCTGGAAGATCAGCATCGACGCCGGCTGCGGTTGTCCGAACCGGGATGGGCGTTTGGCCACCTCGGGCTGTGTGTTCTGCGACCCGGCCAGCTTCAGCCCTAGTCGGCGACGAGCCCTGCGGCCGATACGCGAGCAGATCAGAGGCGGCGTCGCGGCGCGGCGAGCCCAAAACAAGGAGGCCAGGTTCATCGCCTATTTCCAGCCAGGCACAAACACCTATGGCGCGACGGACGTCCTGGTGGCGGCCTATCGCGAGGCGGTCGATCACCCGGATGTGGTTGGCTTGATCGTCGGCACCCGGCCGGACTGCGTTTCCGACGAGATTCTCGACATCCTCCGGCAGATCGCCCAGCGCAAGTGGTTGCTGCTCGAGTTCGGCCTCCAGTCGATCCACGACAAGACCCTGCGGCGCATCAATCGAGGGCACGACTACCAGGCTTTTTTGGACGCCTACGGCCGCAGCCGAGCGCGGGGGCTGCAGTTGGGAGTCCACGTGATTCTCGGACTACCGGGCGAAACCCGCGACGACATGCTGGCGACGGCCGACGCGCTGGCCGCGCTCGAAATCCACTCGCTCAAACCGCATAACCTGTATGCTGTCCACGGGACGCAGTTGGCCGACGAGGTAAAGGCGGGGCAGGTGCAATTGCCGGGAAGGGACGAGTACGTCTCGCTATTGGTCGACTTCCTCGAGCGGCTGCCAGCAGCCATGGTGATTGACCGGCTCTGCGGCGATGCTCCCCGAGAGTATCTGCTCGGGCCGCAGTGGTGCCTGAATAAATCGGCCGTTCGCGAAGCGGTGGACGCGGAGTTCCGCCGCCGGGGAACGTGGCAGGGAGCGGCTACGGGGGGCGGGGACCAGGGATTTGGGCGTTGAACCCTGAACCCTGAACCCTGAACCCTCAACCCTCAACCCTCAACCCTCAACCCTCAACCCTCAACCCTTTGGCGCCTTTCCTTGTGCCCGTTCAACCGCTAAGGTGATGGATGACGGATATGGTTCGCAGTGGACCGGACGGTCGCTGGCCGTCTGCCGTGGGTCGCCACATCGGCCCGCCAACGGCGACGGCGGGAGGAAAGTCCGGGCTCCGCAGGACATGGTGATGGGTAACGCCCACCGGCCGTGAGGCCCGGGAAAGTGCAACAGAAAGCAAACCGCCTCGTCGGCTTTGCGTCGGCGCGGTAAGGGTGAAACGGTGAGGTAAGAGCTCACCAGCAGGCTGGGTGACCAGCTTGGCTAGGCAAACCCCACCAGGAGCAAGGTCAAGCAGGAAGCTGCGGGGTTGGCTGCGGCGATTGCTGTGGCCGACTTCGCGGGGCCGGTCCGGCTCAATAGCTTCCGGGTAGACTGCTCGAGACGGCGAGTAATCGTCGTCCTAGAGAAATGACCGTCACCGTCTTTACGGCGGGACAGAACCCGGCTTACAGGTCCACTGCGAACCCTTTTTCCCTTCGGGCTGGTCCGTGCTGCTCACACCCTGGCCCCCTTGGGAAAAGAGGGCCAAGGTGTGGGTTCATCAGCGAGGGAGAGAGTCTCTGGTTTTCTTACAGTTCCGTTGGCACCTGTTCGCCATCGATGAACTGGAGGAGCTTGGAGATGCAAAGCTTGTTCATGCTGGTGCGATGATCGTGGGCCTCGGCGCGAAGGGCCTCGTGCATGCTCTTCGGCAGGCGTACGGTAATCACCCGGGTCGGTTCGGTGTCTTCGGCCGCGGTCGGCATCTGTGTCCGCAACTTCGCCAGCATCTCGAGAATCGCCCGGTACGCATCGGTTTGCTCGAAGGCGGCGAGGGCCTCGCGGGTCGGATGGCATTGGCGCACGATGCCCCGCAGTCCGAGGACCTCACGGTAGAAGGTAACCCAGTCGGGCTGCTGGGAAAAAAGCTGCTCGGCCATCATTCGGATATCTTCGCCAGTCGCCATCGCATTCATTGCAAGCTACTCCTTAAAGAAATTGGACTCTTATCGTTGTCGTAGGGCTCCCTCGCCCGCGATATCTTTCTGGCGAGTCAAGTCACTTTTTTAATTGCTTGCGACAGCAGCACTTACGTCATTGCTAGCGACGTGCCTGTTTTTTGAGCGGTGGTGCCTGGTGTTCGGGCGGGCTGGTGTGTGCACAAAAGTTAGGCACCGCCAAGAGTCTCGTTTTTCGAAGTGTCTAGTATGTTTGGTGGGGTGTGGGTGCCGCGGGGAGGAAGTGCGATGAGTCTTAAGCCGCGAGTCGCGTTGCCATCGGGCGGCCGATCCGCGCCTGGAAGGCCGACGGAGCGCCCTGGCGCTGGAGGCGCGCGGCTCTCGATCGCAAGGAGCCGCTCTGGCAGCTTGCCGGTCCGATAATGGCCGGCTTGGCATTCGAGGCTGCCCATTGCATGGTCTGCGGGCCGCCGTTTATACTCGGAAGATGCCCGCTCCGAGGAGCAGATGGAGTGGGCCGAGCGTGCAGTTTGGCCGGGCGGTTAGTTCAGTCGGCTAGAACACTTCGTTTACACCGAAGGGGTCAGGGGTTCGAGTCCCTTACCGCCCACTAGTACCCTACGCAAAAAACCCGCAAGGGCCAAGGCTCCTGCGGGTTCTTCTGTTTCTTGACCGACGTGGCGGGGGCGTCTCTAAATAAAACTGCGGAAAACCGAAAGCGTTGCCAGAGTGAAAACCACGCAATTGGTCGGCGGTCTACGTCCGCCGCCACTTTCGCTATCGTGTGGACCTATTTAGGTGGCTTTCGGCGGCGGTTCCCGCTTGGCGTCCATGTCGATGCCGGTAATCTTCCAGGAGCCGAGCAATTCGCCTTCGCACAGCAATTCCAGGGCGTAGGGGGCCGGTTCGGTCACCGGCAGCCGCGGCAGCGGGAAGACCATCTCAATCGAGGACAGCCGATCAACGCTGTTGACCATGATTTCGTTGCCGAACAGGACTTCATTCTTCATCAGATTTACGAACTGCAGTTGCAGTTTGGTGCCGTCGATGACATCCGTCAGGCTGACATAGGCGAACGGGGAGCCCGACTGCATGCCGCCGCGAAGGACCTGCTGTTTGGTGCCATCGGGCAGAGTGACCTCGGTCACTGGCGGCTTTTTGCTGAAGCCCATTGTGTTGAAAGTGCCGGCGATGATCTTCTTGCCCGATTTGTCTTCATAGACGTGATCGGCGACAACGAGCGCTTGCAGAATCGGTTTCATGGACTTGATTTCCTCGAGTTCGACCCGACGATCACGGGGCGAAAGCCCCGCCGGGCACCTATAACCGTAACCTACCCCCGGCGAGGCGTCAATTGTCCGAAGGCATGTCCTTCGGCGGCGAGAAAGCGACATTCTCCAGGACAACCAGGAACCGACGCTCGAGTGGTCTGCTGCCGGGCTAGCGATGACGAGCTTCGTGGCGGCGAAGGCATCGACTTGTGTCTGCTCCCGCCCGTTGGTTAGAATAGCACTACTCGCAGGGTGGTGTGAGCTTCTCTTTATCGCGGGGGTGGGCGATGTTCTTCTTTCCGTACGGCACCGATGCGCCAGTCTATTATTGGCCATATACCACGGTCACACTAATTGCCCTGAATGCTGTGCTCTTCGTCGCCGTACTGGTTAATCCGGGGCTGGCCGCGTTAATGGTCTTGGACTACGGCGACGGTCTGCATCCCGCGCAGTGGATCACCTCGATCTTTCTCCACGGCGGAATCATGCACTTGGTGGGGAACATGCTCTTCCTCTGGGCCTTCGGTTTGATTATCGAGGGCAAATTGGGGTGGTACAAGACGGCGATCCTCTACCTCGGCATGGGCGTCTTTCAGTGCGCCGCCGAGCAATTCGTCCTGCAACACAGCACAGGTGGGTCGTACGGAGCGTCTGGCGTTGTTTTCGGCTTCATGGCGATGGCCCTTGTTTGGGCGCCGGAAAGCAAGATCGATTGCGTCGCCGTGTTCATCTTTGGGTTCTACTTCCGCGTTACCTACTTTGAAATCCGCGTTTTCACCCTGGTGGGTCTGTATCTCCTCCTTCAGATTGTGATCGTCTGGTGGACGGAAATGCAAATGAGCAGTGAAATGCTCCATCTGATCGGAGCGGCCGTCGGCCTGCCAATTGCCATTGCCATGATCCGCTGGAAGCTCGTTGACTGCGATTATTTTGACATCTTCTCGGTCTGGTCAGGCCGAAATCTGTTAACCCGCGAAGAGCGGGAGGCCGAGGAAGCCAACACGCCGCAGCGCCGTCGGCAAGCGGAGGAAGCGGCCCGCAACTCGCGAGAGTTTGCCGTGCAGGAGATGCGGCAAGTGATGAAAACCCAGCCGCAATTGGCGCTGAAGGCCCATGAGCGGATGTCTCAAAAGCACCCCGATTGGTCGCTATCGGAAGGTGATCATCTGCAATTGATCCAGGCATTGCATCAGAAGAACTTGTTCCGCGAGTCGATGCCGTTGATGGGCGAATACCTGGCAAAGCACCTGGAAAAGCGAATCTTAGTGCGATTGAAGCTCGCCCAGATCCTCGTGGTGCAAGAGAAGCGGCCTGCTCAGGCCCTGGCCGTGCTGGCCAAACTGAATCGCGACGGGCTGGATCCGCGGTGCCGCGAATTCTACGACAAGATCAAGGCCCAGGCGGAACGGGTTCGCGCAGCCAATCCATACGACTGGGTCGAGCACGATTGGTAGCGATGGCGAAAATACTTGCAATTTTCGCATCCCCGCTCTAGATTGGGCTCTGCCTGCCTGGCCGGTAGCCGGTCGCACTCTTTCCCGTCCTTTTTGTTGTTTACCGGAGGAGTTGCTATGTCGGAGCATCATGAGCATGAGCACCATCACGGCGAGAATTGTCATCACGGTTGCTGCAATGCGATGGATCGCCGTGATTTCTTGAGTATGACCTCGGTCGGGGTCTCTGCGTTGGCGGCGTCAGGCGGCCTGCTGGGGCTGACGTCTGCGGTGTCTGCCGGGGAGACGGCGCCGGCCGCGAAGCCCCGGGTACGGGCGGTCTTTCTGCGTCCCGATGTCGAACGTACTTGGATGGGCTGGCCGGGCGCCTGCTACGACATGAGCGGCCGACAAGCCGAGTTTACTAAGATCATGGCCGAGGCGGCCGAAAAACTCGGCGTGCAACTCGAGGTGAGCGACCAGCCGATCAGCGAAATGGCCGGCATCGATCAGTTGTTGGCCGAGTGCAAGCAGTCGCCGCCCGATGGCGTGATCGTGACGGTGATGAGCCTGCATCCGAACTACTGGAAGCACGCCAACAAGTTTGCGGCCGAGAAGGGGGACGTACCGACGATCATCTTCAGCCCGATGGGAACGTCCTTCACCGGCAACCTGCAATCCACTCGCGCGGCGAAGAAATGCTACGTGGCCGCTACGCAGGATCACAGTTGGCTGGCGACCGGCGTGAAACTGCTGCGCACGGTTTGGGACATGAAGACCACGCGGCTGGCGATTTGCATCACGGGCGGCGAAAACCGAGGTGATCAGAAGCTCGACGTGATTGGAACGACGTTGCACTATATTCCGCTGAACCGTTGGACGGATGAACTTGCCAAGCAGGAAGTGACGGCCGAGGTGAAAGCCTTGGCAGCCGAGTTCACCAAGACGGCCCAGAAGATCGTCGAGCCGACCCCGCAAGATGTGTTGAACGCGGCGAAGAACTATTTCGTTGCCAAGCGGATCATGGCGGCCGACCAGTGCCAAGGCATTTCGCTGCACTGCCTGCAATTGGTGGCCAATCGCCGGGTTCCCTGTCCGCCCTGCATGGCCTGGACGAAGCTCAACGATGAGGGGAACGTCGGTTGCTGCGAATGTGACTGGAATGCGGCCATTTCGCTGCGGCTGTGCTCCCTGTTGACGGGACGGCCCGGCTTCATGCAGGACCCGGCGCCGAATACGATCAACGGCACCTTGATGGGTGCCCACTGTTCGGCGCCGACGAAGCTGCGTGGCTTCGATCAGCCGGGCGAGCCGCTGATTCTCCGCAGCCACAGCGAATCCGAGATGGGTGTCTCGCCACAGGTCATCTGGCCGATCGGGGAAGAAGTGACGGTGATGAAATTCGACGGGCCGAGCAAGATGATCCTCGGCACCGGCAAGGTGGTGACGAACATCGACACGCCGCCTTGCGGTGGTTGCCGGACCTCGGTCGAGATCACGCTGGACGGCGTCGAGGATCCGCGCGACAGCAAGGGATTCCACCAGTTGTTTGTGCTGGGGCGTCACGAGCGGCTCGTGCAGGCCTACTGCCAACTCTCAGGCATCGAGGTGGTGCACGTGTGATTTTGGCTGGTCGATTGTGGATTGGCGGAGGGACCTGGTGCAGTAACCCGCGCTACTCTGCAAGACTGACAGACGAAAACTGAGCACAAAGAACGCTCAAGAAACGAGCAAGGCTGCCGTCAGTAACGACGACAGCCTTGTTTTTTTACTTAACGAATCGATACCCCACTTAGCTGCGAACCAGCTTGTGGAACTCTTCCTTGAGGCGGCGGGTGATCGGGCCGGGCTTGCCGTCGCCAATCACGCGGCCGTCGATTTTCACCACCGGAATGACTTCGGCTGCCGAACCGGTCAGGAAGAACTCGTCGGCGATGTAAACGTCATGCCGAGTAAGCGTCGTTTCCTTCAACTCATAGCCTAGCTTGCAGGCCAACTCGATGACCGTATTGCGGGTGATGCCTTCGAGAATGCCGGCGTCGAGCGGGGGAGTGTAGATCTTGCCTTTGCGAATGATGAAGATGTTGTCGCCGGTGCACTCGGCCACTTCGCCCTTGTGGTTGAGCATCAAGGCTTCCACGCAGCCCGCGCGAATGGCTTCGATCTTGGCCAGGATATTATTCAGGTAGTTCATCGACTTGACACGCGGGCTGAGGGCCGCCGGCGGTACGCGCGGTACGCTGCTGGTGATGATCTCCAGGCCCTTCTCATACATCTCGGCCGGATACAGCGCGATCGAGTCGGTGATGATGATGATTGACGGCTTGGGGCACTTGTTCGGGTCGAGGCCGAGCGTGCCGACGCCACGGGTGACCAGCAAGCGGATATAGCCATCGGTGATGTTGTTGACGGCCAAGGTATCGACCACAGCCTTGGCCATGGCTTCCTTGGTCATGGGGATTTCGAGCAAGATGGCCTTCGCCGATTCCCAGAGGCGGTCGAGGTGCTCTTCGAGGCGGAACACCTTGCCGGCGTAGCTGCGGATCCCTTCGAACACGCCGTCGCCATACAACAGGCCGTGATCGTAGACGCTTACCTTGGCGTCTTCTTTGTCGTAGAGCTTTCCGTCGATGTAAATTTTCAAGGCCATGATAGCTGGTATGGGGTTAGGGGGACGAGGCGCGAGAGATGCGGGCAGCGGAAACTGTGCCCAGATCGCTAGCGCCTACTGTTCGATGCGACCATTGGCAAGCCGGACGATCCGATCGGCCTGGTCGGCCACGGCCGGATCGTGCGTGACCATCACTATAGTGAGGTTTTGCTGGTGGTTCAAGTCCCTCAGAATGCGGATGATCTCGCGGCCGGTAGCCTGATCGAGATTGCCGGTGGGTTCATCAGCCAACAGCAGGCGGGGCTCGGTCACGAGGGCTCGGGCGATAGCCGCCCGCTGCATTTCACCGCCGGAAAGCTCGCGGGGGCGGTGTTTCAGCCGGTGGCCCAGACCGACCATGTCGAGCAAGGCCTCGGCGCGGCGACGGTGGGCATTCCGATGGCGCCAGTAGCGAAGCGCCCCCTGGGCAATCATCAGCGGCGACAAGACGTTCTCCAGCGTACTCAACTCGGGCAGCAGGTGGTAGAACTGGAAGATCATGCCGAAGTCATTGTTGCGCAGACGATCCTTGCCGGCGGCGGGCAAGTTGTCGACGCGGTGGCCGGCGTAGTAGATCTCGCCCCGGTCGGGCGCATCGAGCGTGCCCAGCAAGTGGAGCAGCGTGCTCTTGCCGGAGCCGCTCTGCCCGACAATCGCCAAGAACTCGCCCTGGTGGACGTTGCAACTGACGCCGCGGAGCACCGGCACTTCGACCGGGCCCTTGCGATAGCTCTTGTAGACGTCGTGCGCGAAGAGTTGCTTGGGCAGGAGGTCATGCTTGATGTCGTGACGCCGCAGGGCGGCTGGGCTGACGTCGGGGATCATCGCCTTTGTCGCTGAAGCCTGGGCCATCGAACTCTCGCCATCGCCCTCGTCAGGCGCACCATCGGCAATGGGTGCGACAACGCGCAAACGCGGGCCAGGTGGGGTGGGCTGCAACTTCGCCGTCGGCGGGCTCAGCAGGCGTTCTAGTTCCTCACTCATAACGCAGAGCCTCCACAGGGTGCAACCGCGCGGCCCGGCGGGCCGGCAAAATGCTAGCCGCCACCGTGATCGACAAGGCGCCCAGCACGATCCAGGCGACCGTCTGCGGCACCACGATCGCCGGGATCTTGTAGAAGTAGTAGATCGAGGGATCGAAGACGGGTTGTCCGGTCACCCAAGCCAGCCCGTCGGCAATTTCGTTGATGTAGCGGACGAACACCAGCCCGATGATCATGCCGAACCCGGAGCCGACGATGCCCAGCGACAGGCCGTAGGTGAGGAAGATGCCCATCACGCCGCTGCTCGAGGCGCCGAGCGATTTGAGGATGCCGATGTCACGGGTCTTTTCCACCACAATCATGTAGAAGATGGCCAGGATGCCGAAGCCGGCCACGGCGATGATCAGGAACAAGAGCACGTTGAGCACGGCCTTTTCCAACTGAACGGCGGCCAGCAGCGCCCCTTGCTTGTCGCGCCAGGTATAGATGCCGTAGGTTTCGGGCGGGAACTCGGCGCGGAGGCGGTCGCGGACCTGGTTGAGGTCGACGCCCGGCTTGAGCTTGATCTGGATGGCGTTGAAGTGGCCGATTCCGCTGCTGGGGTCGATCATGCCGCGGAGTTCCTGCAACTTGCGAATCGGCACGAAGACGAACTTCGTGTCGTACTCGCTCATCTTGCTCTCGTAGTAATCGACAATCGTAAAATTGTCGCTGACGGCCTTCGGCGGCTGACCGACAGTGGGGAAGGTGAGCTTGATGTCGTCGCCGGGGACCGCCAGGAAACGGTCCTGCCCGGTTTTGTCTCGGTAGCTGGTCATGGCGATGCCCAACACCGCGCCGGTGTGCTGCTGCTTGGCCGAATCAAACACGTTTTCGTGTTGCACACGACCGGCGAACGGATCGCGAAACGGATCGGCAGACGGCGGGCCACCCGAGGAGGCTTGGGCCGGGGGCGCCGTTGTCGCGGGAGCGGCCGGCTGTTGTTTCTTCCTGAGATACTGATCCTGAAAGGCCCGGATTCGGGCCGTTTCGCGACGGTGGGCCCAGCCCGCGTCGCCCATCTGCTTGCGCTCGGGCGCCTCGCCGCCGGACTGATGGTCGCGGAGGTCGTAGCCACCTTCGCGGAGGTCGAAACTCATTGCCTCGCGATTGGCCGGATGTTGCAGGTATTGGCCGAAATCGCTGACGCTGCTCTGGGTGGCCGCATCGATGCCAATCAATTCCACCTGACGAGTCATCCACACGCCATTGCATTGGAAATTGAGCATCGCCGGGACGACCACCGTGGCCGACATGCTTTGGATCTGGTCGCCGGCCACCTTGTGGATTTGCTCCATGTGGAAAGCGGCGTCCTGAATGCCGTCGAGGCTGCGGCCCTCGAACACCAGGTCGGAGATGATGCCATGGATGCGGTTTTGCATCTCGGTGGAAAAGCCCTCCATCACGCTGTTGACGACGATCATCGTCCAGACGCCTAGCGTGACGCTGATGATCGACGCCAGGGCGATGTACCGGGTGCGAAGATAACGCCAGCAGAGGAGGAGTTTGTACATGCGGGGGACGGGGATTTTGGGACGGGGGGTAGGGATTTAGGATGTAGGATTTATGATTTTGAGTGTGCGATTCCAACCGCTTCGGCATTCGCCGTATTGTTAACTGAAAACTGGCAACTGAAAACGTCTCACCACTCACCACTAGCTCTTATTCCACGTCCGGCCGCAATAGCGGGAAGAGGATCACGTCGCGGATCGTCTGCGAGTTGGTTAGCAGCATTACCAGGCGATCGATGCCGATGCCGAGTCCGCCCGCCGGAGGCATGCCGTTTCGCAGGGCGCGGATGAAGTCGTGGTCCATCTTGGCCATCGACTCCTCTTCCGGCAAACCGGCCAGTTGCTTCGTAAACAGTTCTTCCTGCAGATCGGGATCGTTCAGTTCCGTGTAGGCGTTGGCCACTTCCATCCCATGGATGAACAATTCGAATCGTTCGGCGATGTTCGGGTCGGTCGCCTTACGCTTGGTCAGCGGGCAGATGCTCGAGGGATAGTCGATCACGAAGATCGGCCCGACCAAGGCGTCTTCGACCTTCTCCTCGAAGACAAAGCTCTTGACCACATCGGGGTGCTTATTGGCCGTGCTGAAGCCCATCGATTCGGCCAGCTTGCGGATGCCAACATCGTCGTCGCCCTTCAATCCAGTGTGCTCTTCGAAGAGCTGGTCGTAGGTCTTGCGGGCGAAGGGCGGGGTGAAATCGATTTCCTTGTCGCCCCAGGGTAGCACGAGTCCTTGGCCCGTCGCCCGAATCGCGTCGACGATCAGGGCCTCAGTCAGGTCCATCATCGATTCGTAGTTGCCGTAGGCCTGATAGATCTCAATCATCGTAAATTCGGGATTATGTCGGGCGTCGATTCCCTCGTTCCGATAGACGCGACCCATTTCGTAAACCCGCTCGACGCCGCCTACGAGCAGTCGCTTCAGGTGCAGTTCCAAGGCGATGCGGAGGAACAAGTCGATGTCCAACGCGTTGTGGTGCGTAATGAACGGTCGGGCGGCCGCCCCGCCGGCGATGGCATGCAGCGTCGGGCCTTCAACCTCGACAAAGCCGCGCCCGGCAAGCGTGTTGCGGATCGATTGAACGATCTTGGTGCGGCGCAGGAATCGCTCCAGCACGCCCTCGGTGTGGATCAGGTCGAGGTAGCGGCGGCGCTGACGCAGTTCGGGGTCCGTCAGACCCTTGTGTTTTTCCGGGGGTGTGGCGATCGACTTCGTCAAGAAGGTCAATTTCTCGGCGAAGATCGTTAATTCGCCAGTTCGCGTCTTTTTCAGTTCGCCATCGACGCCGATGATGTCACCGAGGTCAAAGCATTGGGCTAGCTCGAAGTTTTCGTCGCCGACTTGGTTCTTGCCGATCATCACTTGAACCGTGCCCGACCAATCGCGGATTTGCAGCCAGTGGACCTTGCCCGAGGGGCGGCGCAATACGATGCGGCCGGCGGCTCGGACCTTTGGGCCACGGGGCTCGGCCTGTTCGCCTTCGGAGGCGGAGGGGGTCACGATCTCACTTTCCCGCGCACGGATAGCAGCGATGGCCTGATGGTCGTCGAAGCGTGCCCCCCAGGGGTCGACACCCATTTCCTGTAATTTGCGCAACTTCTCGCGGCGGGCGGCTTCCAGGGCGGCTTCAGTCGTGGCAGGCTGTTCAGGGGCGGGCTTGTTCATCGCGGATTTTGCGTGGAATTACCGTGGAAATTTCGTGTCAGTGCAGAAAAAGGGGTGGCGGCATTGTAGTGGAACAGGGGGTCTGGTCAATGTCAAAATGGATCGACTGCAGCGAGGTTGCCGACGAGGCGGCCAGCTCCTCCTAATCCAGAACGCCTCTCGCCAAGACGCGCGGGTGCCACGAGTGGCTTGCCCACGCGTGTTCCTGCATTGCTGGACAAGTCAGCAGTGGCACCCAACCCACTATCAATGAATTAACGTACCACTAGTCTTCTAGTCTTTGTGCCTTCGCCTTTGCGAGCGACTTCATCCCGCCGGCTACTTGCGAAGGCCCGCCGGTTTGGGGAAAATAGCGGGCTCAATCCCTGCTATTCGTTCCCTTTTAGATACAAAACGAGGAGTGCATCATGGCGCGACCTGTTACTCTCTGCACCGGCCAGTGGGCCGATCTGCCTGTGGCCGAGTTGGCCCGCAAGGTGAGCGAGTTCGGCTACGACGGCCTGGAATTGGCCTGCTGGGGCGACCACTTTGAAGTCGACAAGGCCATGTGCCAAGACGACTACTGCGCCAAGAAGCGTGAACTGCTGGAAAAGAACAACCTGCAGGTCTTCGCCATCAGCGCCCACCTGGTTGGCCAAGCCGTATTGGACAACATCGACGCCCGACACCAGGCCCTGCTGCCGAAGTATGTCTGGGGTAACGGCAATCCGGCCGAAGTGAACAAGCGGGCCGCCGAAGAATTGAAGCAATCGGCTCGGGCGGCCAAAAAATTGGGCGTCGGCGTCGTCAACGGCTTCACTGGCTCGAGCATCTGGCCGTTGCTGTACTCCTTCCCGCCGGTGTCGGCCGAAATGATCGACGACGGCTTCAAGCTCTTGGCCGAGCGGTTTAATCCGATTCTCGACGTGTTCGCCGAGTGCGGCGTGAAGTTCGCCTTGGAAGTCCATCCGACCGAAATCGCCTTCGACATCTACACGACCAAGCGGGCGTTGGAAGCCTTGAACTACCGCGAGGAGTTCGGCTTCAACTTCGACCCCAGCCACTTGATTTGGCAGGGCATCAACCCGGTCGAGTTCATCCGCGAGTTCGGCGATCGGATTTACCACGTCCACATGAAGGACGCGATTGTCACATTGGACGGCCGCAGTGGCATCCTGTCGAGCCATCTGAACTTCGGCGATCCGCGTCGTGGCTGGGACTTCCGCAGCCTGGGCCGCGGCGGCGTGAATTTCGAGGAAATCATCCGCGCTCTGAACGTCGCCAACTACCAAGGCCCGTTGTCGGTCGAGTGGGAAGACTCGGGCATGGACCGCGAGCATGGCGCCAAGGAGGCGTTGGAGTTCGTCCGCAAGCTCGACTTCGATCCCAGCCGCGTGGCCTTCGACGCCGCCTTCGACAAGGAAGAGCAGACGAAGAAGTAAGTCGAAAGGCGAAACGCCAATGTGCTTATCATTGTGATTGTCTTCGAGGGGCGGTGGTCCAAAAGGCCGCCGCCCCTCGTTGTTGCGCAAGTCGAGGTGCTTTCAAGAGAATGCTCATCATCGAAGAAAGGGGTAGCCCATGAAGACCGAACAAAAAATTCGCGACCTTTCGATGGTCTTGATCAACATCCTGGTCTGGTTCGAGATTCTCTGGGCGGCGGTGTTTGTTACCGGAATGGTCTTTCATTGGGGCGATATGACGAATCGCTTCGCGATGGCATTCTTTGCCTGTGGAGTGTGTGCCGGCATGGTCTTGCTGGCACTAAATATTCTCAACTTTGCCGCCAATTTCAATATTATCTCCAAGGCCCAGGCCGCCCGGGCCACCAACGAGCCAATCGAGGAACTCAAGTCCGCGTCATTAGTGCGCACGGTCAGTATCGCTATGGCTCTGATTAGTCTGGTCGTGTTGGTCGTGGGCGTTGCCGAGTGGCGGCTATACAAGACCAAAGAACGCGAAGCCGTCGCGAAAATTGAGGCCATAGCCGATAGTAAGCTCGCAGCGGAAGCCGTTTCGTTGATCAGCAAGGACTCGTCCATCAAAAATCTAAGCGAGGTCCGTGAAGCAATGTCGGCGAGCATCCAGGAAGGAAGTCGGCTGTCGATCATCTTTCCTAAGAAGATAAAAGGTGTGGAATTGTACTATGAGTTCACCGCTTGGTACGGCGAGAAGGACAGCGACAAGAAGATCTCCGAGGTGGATTTGTCACGATTCATTCCGACAGACCGAGAACGAGACAAGTTCGGTCAATTGATGAAAGGGGATCGCCAGGGTTTTACCGTTCGAAAGGACCGTGACCTGCGAACGTATCGTCGCGTGAAGACCGATCAGGGCATGATCGTCCTGTTGCTCGACACCTCACGGCGGTCCTTGAGCAGCATGGATTAGACTGTGCGGCTTTGAGCGGCTTCAGTCAAGGCTCTGAATTGACAAAGAGATAGCATGCCCTCTCGCAAAACAATTGTTGACCAGGCAATCCATTTTCAGCGGCCGGAGCGGATTCCGGTCTGGTATAAGAACTGCGACCAGACCGCCGGCGACGTGTTGATTTACAGCCTTTCGTTGAATAAGGAAGGCGATGCGTCGGGCGATCACGAGTGGGGCTACCACCTCGAAACGCTCGAAGACGGCACGATGGGGCATCCCACCCGGCCGTATTTGCCCGACTGGGATGCGGCCGAACGGTTCGTCGCCCCGCCCCTTCGTGAAGAAGAACGCATGGCCCGGCTGCCGGCGTTTCTCGCGGAGTGTGAAGACCGCTACCGGTTGGCCTCCTTTGACCTGAGCGGCTTCACGGTTTACACGCTGTTGCGCGGGTTCGAGAACAGCATGATGGATTTCCTCATCGAGCCGGAGCGGTTCGCGCGGCTGATGGATACGATCTTGGATTTCGAATGCCAACAAATGGAGCTAGCCGCTCGGCGCGGATTTCATGGCGTTCATTTCGCCGA
>CALGFD010000051.1 GCA_937881075.1 uncultured Planctomycetales bacterium | reverse complement strand
GACCCGGGACCGCAAAAACAACTACCCTCAGTGTACCGGAAGCGGCCCATCGATGCCACGTCAGCCGCGCGCCAAGACCTGCGAGGACCTCATTTGGGCCGGTCCCAAGGCCTTGCAGTAGCAACCCGCGCAGATCGTCGGGCAGTCTCTTTTCCCGGTGAGGAGTTACCCGGTCAAGCCACAGGGCTTTTTCGGCCTCACGCTGAAAACTTGCGCGATCCTTGCTTTCGAGATAGGCTTCGGCAAGCCATGCCCGATGTACCGCACTATTTGGGTAGAGTACTACGGCCCGCTGGAGACAGGATATCGCCCTATCGTTGACCTCCGCCGACTCTCGTTGGGACCGCGCTCGCGAAGCGATCGCCCGGTAACGCTTTCCTGCCAGGGTCCAATCCATTGCCGACAACGGCGCCCGCCCCGCTACCGCGTCGGTGGCCGCTTGAAAGGCGGCAAAATGGGCCTCGCTTGGCTCGCTCTGCCATTGCCGAAAACGCAGATCGGCCATCAGTCGCCAGGGATCGGCCGAACGGGGATCGGCCGCCGCGGCGGCTTCCAGGTGCTGAACGGCCGCGGGCAGATGGGTCGCCTCATTATCCTTCCCGGCTTCACTCACGTGGCGCTCGGCTTGGAAAATGTGGCTTTGGCAAGCCACCACTGGCCGATAGGCCGTTTCATAACAGGCGGCCAACAGGCCGATGACCGCAAGGATCAGTAGCACGCCAAGACGCTTGCCCAAAACCCGTCTTCCCTCGCGGCGAAGCCCTAACGCCAACAAGAGCCAAAGACTCGCGGCAATGCCCGGATAAGAGATTCCTCCACTGCCTAACAGATCGATCAGCAAAACGACGATGCCCAGGCCCGGTAACCAAGGGGGAATGCTGCCGTGCTGCACCCAACCGAACAGCAAAGCAAACGCTGCCGCCGCCACCGGCAGGCTGATGGCCACCGCCGCAAGCGATGGCGGCGCCGCGCTCAGTGCCCCGAGCGGCAAGGAAAGAAAAAATCCTGCCAAGCCGCCAAAAGCCAGGTACAACAAGCCGTCGGAGGCGGCCAACGCCGGAGTTCCTGCGGCGACTGGGCCGGTGTCCGCAACTCTCGTTGCCTGCAAGCTGAACTCCGCTTCGGTTGCCGGTCGCACCACCTTGCCGAAGTAAATCCCCAACATCGCTAAGAAGGCCAAGGCCGCCGGAGTGCCAGCAATCGTCCAAATTTCGATGAGAAAGTTGTGAGGGTCCGAAACTTCTTCGCTGGCTTCCGGCAGCTTGTAAACGGTGTAGGCTTCCTGAAAATTCCCCGGCCCGCACCCCAACCAGGGATAATCGGCGATCATCGCCGCGCTCGATTGCCAATATTGAAAGCGGTAGCCCAAGGATTTTGTGGCCCGGCGGAAAACAGCCGTGCCTTCCAACAGCATCGCGGCGGCACTCGCCGCCAGCAACAACGCCAATCCAGCCACCAGCACCTTTCGGGCGATGCCTCGTTTTCCCCCGACGGAAAACAGCCAAATTAGAAGCACGCCGATACCGGCCGCAAGGTAGCCGCTCCGGCTTTTTGTAGCCAGGAAACAGGCGACAAGCGGCATCGAGCACAAGGCAACGGCCAGCAGACGATTGCGATTGCCTCGAACGCTCGCCAGGATGCCCAAGAGCAAGACCAGCCAGGGAGCCAGAAAAGCCGCCAGCGAGTTGGTCAGGGCAAAGGTCGCCAGCGGCTCCGAATTTCGCAGACGATCTTCAAAATGCTTCCGTTCCGGAGAATCCGGTGAATAGTAGATGCCCGCCGCGCGCATCGCCCCTTCCGGGTCGACGGCATAGGCCGCCCGGGCCTGCGGCATCTCACACCACGCCTGGTACAAACCGTAAACCGATACTCCCACCGCTAGCGAGATCATTACGGCCATGACCGCCCGGGCTTCGCGCTCGGTCTCAAGAAGTTGACGTGCCACGAAGTAGCCGACGCCCAGGCCGATCCATTCCCACATCGCATTGAGCGAGGGGCGAGGGCTGCGGTACTGGGCCGCCCACAACGAGGCAGCGGCGATCCAGACAAAAAACAACAAAACGACAACGTCCATGACGCCGAACCGCAGCGAGAACTGTCGTTGCCGCAGGGCGACACCGAGCGTCAACACACCCAGTGCGAGCCACAGAACGACCGCCGTCAATCCGTCGCCCAGATTGACCGATTCACTGGGAAACAAGGGTCGCGCCACCAGCAATGCAATCATTCCCCCCAGCAACCACTTGCGGAGCGGGTCGTGCGATGAGGTCGGCACGCCCGGGGAACTGATGGACGCTGCCTTGGCTTGCCGGGTCATGAGACAATCTTTGCCTGGTTAAAAAGTCCGCCGGTCGATCATCGTCGGCGCCGCCCGACAGTCTCCAGAATCGCGACGAGGGCCAAGGTGCAGCCGACCATCAAGAAAACGATGGAAGCGCCGAGGGGATTCAGTTGGCCGAGCAGCAACGCGCCCAAACCGCAGGTGGCGGTCGCCAGGTAGATCGTCAGAACCGCCCGGGGCTTGCTCAATCCCAGTTCCACCAATCGATGCGAGAAGTGACTCTTGTCGCCCACAAACGGGCTTCGCCCCTCGCGGAGCCGGATGGCGACGACGGTTGCCGTATCGTAGAGCGGTACGGCCAGCACACATAAAGGAGCGAGAATCGCATGCCGGGGCAGATTCGCCCCGGCAAACGTGGCTGTCAGCGTGCCAATCGCCAACAGGTAACCGATCAGATAGCTGCCGGCATCGCCCATGAATAATCGCGCGGGGGGCCGATTGTGCCACAGGAATCCGCAGAGCGAACCGACAATCACAAACAGGAATCCGGCCACGAACAACTGCGGCTGGTTGTTATCCGGGCGATGCGTCAGTAACATCATCGTGGCGAACATGGCCGCCGCGATGGCGGCTACACCGGCCGAAAGACCGTCCATGTTGTCCAGCATGTTGAACGAGTTGATCAACCCGACGATCCACAAGACGCTCAAGGTCGCCGTCAGCCATGGCATATCGATAAACAACGTGGCTCGCCAGCCCAAGTGCACCATGACGATGGCCACGGCGGTTTGCACCGTCAATCGCAGGCGCCAATCGAGCCCCACGCGGTCGTCGGCCAACCCCAGCAGCATCAAGACCGTGCCCCCGCCGAGTATTCCCCAGAGCCGCCCCGATTGCTGAATCAGACCCGTTACGTGTGGGGCGACCAGTTGCGGCAGCGCTGCCGCGAGAGACGGCTGAGCATCGAGTATCCGAAGCGCCAATTCACCGAAGGCGAAGGGAAGTACGATTCCCAGCCAGATCGCCAGCCCGCCGCTGGTCGGCATGGGCTCCGCGTGAATCTTGCGATGCCCCGGCCGATCCACCAGTCCGACCTGGCGCCCCCAGCGGCGCACGGCAAACGACGCGATCCAGCAAACGGCCATGCTTGGCAATACGCAACCGGCGATCAACCACGACATCAGGAATCTTCTCCCGGGCAGTCCCCTTTCATCCTTCCTCCCTCATCCTTTTCAGTCCCTCGCGGCAGTGGCTGAAAAATTGCTGGTAGTCGGCCCGGCGGTAGTCGGGAAACGTGTAGCGGTGATGCTCCCAGCAATGATGTCTGTATTGTAATGTAACCTCGGCGTAAATGCCGCGTGATAGATAGATGCGATGGGCAAAATCCTTGGTCGAGGCCAGCACCAGCTTGCCCAGCGTCAAATAGCCGGGATCGAGATTCAGCGGACGCGACTCGCCGTGCTGGGCTGCCGAGGCGTATTCTTCCTCCCAGGCATTGGTGAGCAGCTTGATCTCCACCATCTCACTCGGCTCGAAAGGGCGCTGGAAGGTCCAAAACACCTTCTTCAGACGGGTGCCCATCGTCGCGTCGTAGTAGCTCGTTTCCGCGAAGTCGAAACGCGGACTTTCGTTTTCGATGGGGCCCCATTGCGCAATCGCTCGTTGCTTCGCCCAATCGAGCGCCTCGTCGTACCGACTAAACGCGGCCATAAGCAGCAACGCCGGCGGATGGGAGGTGGGCTCGCCCATAAGAATCAGGATCGATGGCGAATGCGGACAACGTTTGGCGAAATCACGGAAAAGGCATCTTCGATTTCCGTCTGATGCTGCTGGATAACAGCGAGGACGGCGCGGGCTTTCGCCGCAGCGGGCAATCCGGCGAGACGAAGCAACACCACTCCGGTGTGCAGCCGCCCCAGACGGTAGACCAATTCGCCGAAGTCTTTGTCGGCGGTCAATAGCAGCGCGCGATTTTCATTCGCGAGTTGTAGAACGAGGTCGTCGGAAATGCCCGGCTCCATCTCGGCGATGTACAGGATCTGCCACCCTGCTGAACGAAGGAGGTCAACAATCGTCCGTTCGATGCTTTCATCGGCCAGCAAAATCATATTGCCGGTTCAGCAAAAGGGTAAACAACATCGGCGTGCAACGCTTCCGCGGCAAACTGCAAGGCCGCGTGAACCGCTTCTTTCGTCAGCCGCGGATGGGACTCGACAATCTGGTCGACCGACTCGCCTGCGGCAAGCTTTTCCAGGATCAGTTCCACCGAGATCCGCGTTCCGGCAATGCACGGTTTTCCCATCAATACGGCCGGGTCAGAAGTAATCATCGAGTTGGTCATCGTTTACCTCTCAATGAACTATAGCCGGGAGCGGCTGGCAAAGAAAGCCGTGCCACTGCCATCACGAACCGCCGCGGTTGCGAAACCGCTCACCGTCCGTGCGCTCCCTGCAAATCCATTCGAGGATCGTGGCCGCAGCCCCCTCGAGGTCGATTTTTTCGGCCTCCTTTTCCCAACGCCATTTTACTTCGAGTTTGCCTTCCTTCAGGCCGCGCTCACCGACCACGACCCGAAGCGGCACGCCGATCAGATCGGCATCCTTGAACTTCACCCCGGCCCGGCAGTCGCGATCGTCCAGCAGGACGTCGATGCCGGCCGCCTGCAACTCGTCGTGCAACTGCATGGCCACCTTCATCGAAGCCTCGTCCGGCACCTTCACCAGGGTCAGCACCACTTCGTACGGAGCGATCGCCACCGGCCAAATGATCCCGTCCTTGTCGTTGTTGGTCTCGACCAGGCCGGCGATGATCCGGTTCACGCCGATCCCGTAGCAACCCATGATGATCGGGTGCAACTGCTCGTCGGCGTCGAGGAACTTGGCGTTCAGGGCGTCGGTGTACTTCGTGCCCAACTTGAACACATGGCCGACCTCGATCGCATGCCGCACGGTGAGCTTGCTGCTGCAGCGCGGACAGGGGTCGCCGTTGACAGCGTTCCGCAGATCGGCGAACAGGTCTGGTTCGAAATCGCGGTGGAGGTTGACGCCGGTAATGTGCGTGTCGGCTTGGTTTGCACCTGTCACGGCGTTGACCATGCACTGCACGTCGCGATCGGCCAGCAGCGGAATCTTTTCTTTCATGCCTACCGGCCCGGCGAATCCGACCGGGGCGCCCGTCACCTTTTCGATCACGCTCGGCGGGGCCAATTCCACCTTCGCAGCCTTGGCTGCCCGGCGGATCTTGCCTTCGTTGGCCTCATGGTCGCCTCGCAATAGGACGGCAATCGGCTTTTCGTCGGCCACGTAAATCAAGGTCTTGATCATGTCCTGCGGCTTGCACTTCAGAAACTGGCTGACGTGCTCAATCGTGCTCACGCCCGGCGTTGGAACCTTTTGCAGCGGCTGCTGCGGCACGTTGGGAGCCGTGCAATTGAGCGAACCGATCTCGGCCTTCTCCTGGTTCGCCGCGTAGCCGCACGACGGGCAGTGCAGCACCGAATCTTCGCCGTTGTCGGCCGGGATCATGAACTCGTGGCTCGCGTCGCCGCCGATCGGACCGCTCTCGGCCTCCACCGGCAAGAAGGTCAAGCCGCAGCGGTTGAAGATCCGGCAGTAAGCCGTGTACATCTTGTCGTAGCTCTCGTTGAGCGACTCCACCGACGCATTGAAGCTGTAGGCGTCCTTCATCAGGAACTCGCTCGTGCGCAGCACGCCGAACCGCGGCCGTTCCTCGTTGCGGAACTTGGTGCTGATCTGGTAGAGCGTGATCGGCATCTGGCGGTAGCTGGAGATCTGCCGCGATACCAGGTCAGTGATGATCTCTTCATGCGTCGGGCCGAGCACGACATTGACTTTGCGGCCAGTCCGCGACAGGGTGACCTGCACCAGCACATCACCGAAGGCGTCCACGCGCCCGGTCTGTTCCCAAAGAGAACGAGGTGACATGGCGGGCATCGCCAATTCAATCGCCCCGGCGGCATCCATCTCCTCGCGGACGATCCGCTCGGCCTTTTTCAAGGCCCTCAAACCCAGCGGCAGGTAGGTGTACGCGCCGGCCATGACTTGGTTGACCAGTCCGGCCCGAAGCATCAGCACGTGACTGGGGATTTCCGCCCCTTCGGGCGTTTCTTTCATGGTGGGGATGAGGGTGCGAGTCCAGAGCATGAGAGCAATCAGGGTTCGAGGTTCAGGGGTCAGGGGCGCAAAGAATTTCCGGAGGCGTTATTGTAGGGGAATGGAGTGATCTGGGAAAGAGGAGAGCGGCCGTCCCAGCGGCAGGGGAAGTTTAGCGGCCGACGGCACGTCGGCCCGACAAACAACCATGTTTAGCGGCCGCGGCACGTCGCTCAATAATGTCCCCGGACGGCGTCACCCCACGTCAATCCTAGCAGGGTTTAGCGGCACGTCGGCCCACACAGAATGACCCCGCGTGCCTGAACCCTCAACCCTGAACCCCGAACCCTGCGTTCCGCCTTGTGGCCAGCTTGGCCCACCTCTACAATTCACGTGCTGTTGTTTTGTCTTTGTTTCTCCCCTCAAAATCGCCCGCCGAAATAGAGAAATGCCCCGCCGATATATCAACGAACTGACCCACCAGGAAGCGATCGATCAGGTCTTCGTCGCTAACGATAAACAACTTCGCCCGAACCGTAATGGCAACTTGTACCTCCAGGTGGAGTTGTCCGACCGCAGCGGCTCGATCGGCGGCCGCCTGTGGAATGCCAGCGAGACGATTTACCGCTCGTTCGATAACGGCGACTACGTCCGCGTGTTGGGCACCGCCCAGGTCTTCCAAGGCGCGATGCAGGTCATCATCCACAAGATCTTCAAGGTGGAATCAACCCACATCGATGAGAGCGAATTCGTCCCGCTGCCGGCGGTCGAGGTCGACCGGTTGCTGCAGCGGCTTGGGGATATTCTCCGCGGCATGAATGACGTGGCGCTAAAGACGATCGCCGAGTGCTTCCTGATGGACGAACGGCTCATGGCCAAGCTGTCGATGGCCCCCGCCGGCACGAAGAACCATCATGCCTACCACGGCGGGCTGTTGGAGCACATCGTCAACCTGATGGAGGTGGTGCTGCGGGTCGCTCCCTGCTATCCGCAGATCGACGGCGACCTGCTTCTGATGGGCGCGTTCCTGCACGACCTGGGCAAGACCGAGGAACTCTGTTTCCAGCACGGCCTGACCTATTCCGACGAGGGGCAGTTGATCGGGCACCTGGTCATGGCCGTGGAAATGCTCAACGCCAAAATCACCGAGGCCGAAAACCTCTCCGGCGAACCCGTACCCGAAGAGACGCGCCTGCGACTCAAACACATGATCCTCAGCCACCACGGCGAGTACGCCTTCGGCAGCCCGAAGCTGCCGATGACCCTCGAAGCGGTCGCTTTGGCATACCTCGACAACCTCGACGCCAAGATCAACACTTTCACCACCCTCATGCAGGATGACCCGAACGTCGACAGCCCCTGGACGACCTACAACCCAAACCTCGATCGAAAGCTGTATAAGGGCAACGGAACGGGCGGCGCCGGGCGCGAGACGGGGGAGAGCGAATAATTTCCACCACCGAGGCACCTACAAAGGCCACAGAGGACATCCGACTTGAAACTGCAGATTTACGCAAATTAATGCACAGATGGAAGAGGCTTGCATCGGTCCTATGCGCGTGCATCTGCGTTCATCCGCGGTTTCTTTGCGGCTCCTAGTCTCCATGTCCTCCGTGCCTCTGTGGTGATACAAAAAGATCGGCGAGTTGAACATGGAAAACCTCGAAAACGCCATTCTCGAAGTCGTTAACGCCAAGGGCTATCGCCCGGTCAAGCCGCGGATGATCGCCAAGCAACTGAAACTGCCGGCGGACGATGCCGTGCTGGTGCGGAGGGCGGTGAAACGCTTGGTGCGGGCCGGTCGCCTCAACTATGGCTCCAATCATCTGGTTCGACCGGCAGCGCCCCCAGACGCATCCACCAAGAAGATTGAAAAGAAACTCAAAGAGGGCCGCCGCGATTCGGTCGCGAAGAAGCTATCGGAGAATAGCCGGGGGCTAACAGCCTCCGGAACAGCCGACCAAACCGCCGCGGAAACCCCTTCGGCTAGGGCGGCCGAAAAAGTCGCCAAAAAGCCCGGCAAGAAAGCCCGCGAAGCGCCGTCGGCCGACACCTCCGATCGCAAGAAACGCGGTAGCGCTGCGGCCGATCACACGTCGGCCAAGAGTGGCGGCAACCGCGTCGTCGGCGTCTTCCAACGGACGCAAAAAGGCTTTGGCTTCGTGCGCGTCGACCAAAACGGTCGGGGAACGGAGTCGCCGGACGTCTATATCTCGGCCGATCGAACCTTGGACGCGTCCACGGGCGATGTGGTGCTGGTGCAAGTGTTCAAACCGCATCTCGGCGAGCCAGGGCCCAGCGGCGAGATCGTCGAAATCATCGAACGCGAAACGCACGAATTCGTCGGCACCTATTTCGAATCGGCCGGCGCTGCCTATGTTCGCGTGGATGGCACACTCTTCGCGCGGCCCATTTACGTGGGTGATCCCGGGGCAAAGAACGCCCAGCCGGACGACAAAGTGGTCATCGAGATGCTCCGCTTCCCGTCGGCCATCCGCGATGGCGAGGGAGTAATCGTCGAAGTGCTCGGCCCCCGCGGCAAGCCGGGAGTTGACACAATCTCGATCATTCGCGAGTTCAATCTACCCCAGGAATTCGCTCCGGACGCGATCGAAGAGGCCAATCAGCAGGCCGATCGCTTTGATGAAAGTATCGGCGACCGCGCCGACTTCACCGGCGAGACCATCTTAACCATCGATCCGGTCGACGCCCGCGATTTCGACGACGCGATTTCCTTGGAACTGCTCGAAGACGGCTCCTGGCGGCTGGGCGTCCACATCGCCGACGTCTCGCATTTTGTTCGACCGGATACGGCCTTGGATCGCGAGGCTGTGGAGCGGGCGACCAGCGTTTATCTGCCTGACCGTGTGCTGCCGATGCTGCCAGAAGTGATTTCCAACGGCCTGGCCAGCCTCCAGCCCGGCAAGGTCCGCTATACCAAGACCGCGATCATGGATTTCACTGCCGAGGGCATTCGCACCTCGGTCGAACTCTACTCGGCCGCCATTCGCAGCAGCAAGCGGCTTACCTACGAGCAAGTCGACGAGTTCCTGGCAGATCGTGAGGCGGTCCGCCGCAAGCTGGGCAGCAAGGTTTGCGATTTGTTGGGCCGCATGCACACGCTGGCGATGATTTTGCGGCAGCGGCGGTTGGCCCGCGGCGCTTTGCAGTTGAACATGCCCGAGGTAAAGGTCGAACTCGACAAGCAAGGACGTGTCACCGGTGCCCATGTGGTCGAGGACACCGAAAGCCATCAGATCATCGAGGAATTCATGCTCGCCGCCAACGAGGCGGTGGCCGAGACGCTCGCTGCCCGGAAACTCTATTTTCTCCGCCGAGTGCACCAGTCGGCCAGCCCGCAGAAGTTGCAGGCGCTCACCGAATTCATCAACGAACTGGGCTACAAGACGTCCAGCTTGCAGAGCCGTTTTGAGTTGCAGAAGTTGCTGGCGGCCGCCGAGGGGCAACCGGATCAGCGCGCGGTCCATTTCGCCGTGCTGCGATCGATGCAACGCGCCATTTACAGCCCCAAGGAAGAGGGTCATTACGCCTTGGCCAGCGAGTGCTATTGCCACTTCACGTCGCCGATTCGCCGTTACCCAGATTTGACCGTGCATCGGCTCGTGGATGCCATTCTCAAGAAGGCCAAGCCGCGCAACGACTACGACGAGATGATGGTCCTTGCTCGACATTGCTCCGACCGCGAGCAACGCGCCGAGGCGGCTGAGCGCGATCTGACGAAGCTAAAGTTGATGGCCTATCTCAGCACCCGCATCGGCGAAGAGATGGACGCTGTCGTGACCGGCGTGGAGAGCTTCGGTATCTTCGTACAGGGCCTCAAGCTTCCGGCGGAGGGGTTGGTGCGAGTCGAGAGCCTCGGCGACGACCGATATTACTTTGATCGGGCCTCGCACACACTGACCGGCCACCGGGCGGGCAATAGCTATCGCCTCGGCGATTTGTTGCGCGTGGCTGTCTCCCGAGTCGACCTGGAACGCCGCGAGGTGGATTTCCGCGTGGTCGAGCGGAAGAAGTTGAGCACCGAGTTGCACCGCCAACGGTTGGCGAAGGCAAAAAAGGCCAAGGCCGCCCAACGCCGCGGATCAGCACCGCCGACGCGCGGGAGAAAGAAGCGAGGTGGACGCCGGTAAGTCCGGACGTCGGCCGCTTTCCATCTCCTTGGCCCCGCTTCCATTCCCCCTTGGTGCGCGCCGAGAAGAGTGCTAAAATAGGCCATTTCGACGCCGCAGGCTGCGGCTCGACCCACGTTCCCAAGGTTGCGGAAGGAGTAAGGGGATGGACGCATCGGTTCAAAAAACCCCTCTATATGATTGGCATGTGGCCCACGGCGGTCGGATGGTCGACTTCGCTGGTTTCGCCATGCCGGTTCAATACGGTTCGATTATTGATGAACATCAGGCGGTCCGCACCAAGGTGGCGCTCGCCGACATTTCCCACATGGGCCGGCTGCGTTTTGAAGGCCCCGGAGCGGCGGTCTTTCTGGCCGAACTGCTCACCCGCCGCGTGGCCGACATGGAGTTGGGCCAAGTCCGTTACTCGTTGGTGACCCGCGACGACGGTGGCATCCTCGACGACGTGCTGGTCGGCTACTACCACAATTCCCACGGCCAACCGTTCTTCCTGATGGTCGTCAACGCCAGCAACCGCGCGAAGATCGTCAAATGGGTCGAGGCCCACTTGCCCAAGGAACGCGCCGAACGGCCCGGCGAAGAGATCATTTGGAACGACGTCAGCCGGCTTTGGGCGATGTTCGCCATTCAGGGGCCGAAATCGGTCGAACTGCTGCAGCCGTTGGTCGACGTCGACCTCGCGTCGATGAAGTATTACCGCGGTGCGCAGGCTCGCCTGTTGCACCCCGCCGCTCAGCGTCAGGGCTGCATTATCAGCCGCACCGGCTACACCGGCGAGGACGGTTTCGAGCTGAGCCTCGGCGCAGGCATTGCCCAAGGCATCTGGGAAGTCCTGATGGAGATTGGCAAGCCGCTGGGGATTCAAGCCGCCGGGCTCGGTGCCCGCGACACCTTGCGGTTGGAAGCGGGCATGCCGCTGTACGGCCATGAATTGTCGGAAGAAATCAACCCCTTCCAGGCCGGGCTCGGCTTCGCCTGCCATCTGGCCGGCTACGATTTCCCCGGCCGCGACGCCCTCTTGAAGATTCAGAAGGAACCGGCCACCTCGGTCCGCATTGGCTTGGAAATGCCGGGCAAGCGGGCCGCTCGCGAACACTCGCCAATCCTCAGCAATGGGCAGAAAGTTGGCGAAGTCACCAGCGGCAGCTACTCGCCTTCCTTGGGCAAGTCGATTGCCATGGGCTATGTTTCGCCCGACTACACGCGCCCCGGTTTGGAACTTCAGATCGACATCCGCGGCAGCGTGCAAAACGCCACGGTCGTCGAGTTGCCGTTTTACCGTCGCCCCACTACGAAGAAAGGTAGCAAGTAACCATGTCGCAGAATCTGTTGTATAGCAAGACGCACGAATGGGTCCGCGTGGACGGCGATACGGCCTCGGTGGGACTGACGGCGTTCGCCTTGGAAGCATTGACCGACCTGGTCCACATCCAGTTGCCCGAAGTTGGCGCCCAAGTGTCGGCCGGCCAGCCCTTCGGCGAGATCGAGTCGGTCAAGGCCGTCAGCGATCTGAACAGCCCGGTCAACGGCGAAGTCGTCGAGGTCAACTCCGGCGTCGATCTCGAGCACCTTGCCGAAGACCCGTACAATAAGGGCTGGTTCATCAAGGTGAAGATGAGCGACAAGGCCGCCTTGGGCAGCCTGCTGGACGACGCCGCCTACAAGAAACAGTGCGAAGAAGAACAACATTGAAAAGATGAGGGAGGAAGGGGAAGGATGGAGCCAGAATGACCAATGTCGAAAGTCAAATGCCGAAAGATAGCTCCGCCATCTAGCCCCTAGCCTCTAGTCTCTAGCCCCATTGAAAACAGGAGGAAGGATGAGGGATGACGGATGAGGGATGGAGCGCCAGGCTTCATCCTTCCTCCCTCATCCTTCATCCTTGAAGAAGATGCCTTATTTTCCCAATACGGAAGCCGATCGCCAGGAGATGCTCAAGGCGATCGGAGCCGGTTCGGTCGATGAATTGTTCGCGATGGTGCCCAGCGAGCTTCGCATGAAGCAGAAGCTTTGCGTGCCACCCGGATTGGGCGAACTGGAGCTGACCGCCCACGTTGCCGCCTTGGCGGCGCAAAATACCTCGGCCGGCCAGGCGGTTTGCTTCCTCGGCGGTGGCAGCTACGACCACTTCATCCCGGCCGTGGTCGATATGGTCTCCAGCCGCAGCGAGTTCTACACCGCCTACACGCCCTATCAGGCCGAGGCCAGCCAGGGTAGCCTGCAGGCATTTTTCGAATACCAGACCCTCATCGCCGAACTCACCGGCATGGACGTCTCGAATGCCAGCATGTACGACGGCGGCAGCGCCGCGGCCGAAGCCGTGCTGATGGCCCTGCACCAGACCGGCCGCAAGCGCGTCGTCACCACCGAAGGCGTGCACCCGGAATACCGTCAAGTGCTGGCCACCTATCTGGCCAACATGGGCATTGAGATCGTGACACTAAAGGCGGCCGGTGGCGCGGTGGCAATCGCCGAACTGGCCGCCGCTGTGAACGATCAGACCGCCTGTGTGCTGGTGCAGCATCCCAACTTCTTCGGCTGCCTCGAGCAGGTCGAACAAGTGGCGGAAATCGCCCACAAAAACGGCGCCTTGTTCGTCGTCGCGGTCGATCCGATCAGCCTTGGCATCTTGAAGCGGCCGGGCGACTACGGGGCCGACATCGTTGTGGCCGAAGGGCAATCGTTGGGTAACCCCATGGCCTTCGGCGGCCCCTACCTGGGCATCCTCGCCTGCCGCGAACAATTCGTGCGTCGCATGCCCGGTCGCCTCGTCGGCCAAACGGTCGATCGCAATGGCAACCGCTGCTGGGTGCTCACCTTGCAGACCCGCGAGCAGCACATCCGTCGTGAAAAGGCTACCAGTAACATCTGCACGAACCAGGGACTCTACGCCTTGCGAGCGACCGTGTACCTATCGCTGATGGGACCGGCTGGCATGAACGATGTGGCCAACCTCTGCTTGCAGAAGGCCCATTACGCGGCCGAAAAACTCGCCGCGGTGCCCGGGCTGTCGCTGGCCTTCCAGCAGCCGACGTTCAAAGAGTTCGTCGTGCGCGTCAAGGATCGGCCGGTCGCCGATGTGGTGGAAAAAGCCCTGCAACAAGGCATTTTCGCTGGCGTGCCGTTGGGCACTTGGTATCCCGAGTTGGCCGACTGCCTGTTGGTGGCCGTGACCGAAAAGCGGACGAAAGAGGAAATCGATCGGCTGGCCGCGGCGCTGGGATAAAGAACGCCCATCGACGGGCGTAAAGGATATAACCACGATGCAAAACTTCCAATCTACGGAACTGTTGTTCGAACTTTCCCGGCCCGGTTGCCAGGCCGTGCAATTGCCGAAGTGCGATGTGCCGCCAAAGCCGGTGACCGAGCTCTTGCCGGCCGAGGCCTTGAGCGATTCGCCGCTGCCGCTGCCCGAGTTATCGGAACCGGACGTCGTGCGGCACTTCGTCAACCTGTCGACGCGTAACTTTTCGGTCGACACCCACTTCTATCCGCTCGGTTCGTGCACGATGAAGTACAACCCGAAGCGGAACGAGCGGTTGGTAGCCCTGCCTGGGCTGGCCGACGTGCATCCTTACCAACCGGAATCGTCACTGCAAGGCATTCTGGCCCTGCTGCATCACGCTCAGCACAATCTGGCCGAGATTTCCGGGCTGCCGATGGTTTCACTGCAGCCGGCAGCCGGGGCCCACGGCGAAATGTCGGCCCTGTTCGTGGCGGCCGCCTACTTCCGCGACATCGGCCAGAAACGGACCAACGTGTTGATCCCCGACTCGGCCCACGGCACCAATCCGGCCAGCGCCGCCATGGCCGGCTTCAAGATCGTGCCCGTGAAGAGCAACGCCGAAGGCTTCGTCGACATCGCCGATCTGGCCTCAAAGCTCAACGACCAGACGGCCGTGTTCATGATCACCAACCCGACCACGTTGGGTATGTTCGAGCCGTGCATCGAGAAGATCGCTAAGATGGTGCACGACGTTGGCGGCTTGATGTATTGCGACGGTGCGAACATGAACGCCATCCTTGGCGTCACCCGGCCCGGCGATTTCGGCGCCGACATGATGCACTTCAACCCGCACAAGACCTTCAGCGGTCCGCACGGCGGTGGCGGTCCGGGCGCCGGCCCGATTGCCGTGACCGAGAAGCTCGGTCCGTATCTGCCCGCTCCGATCGTGGTGAAAGATGGCCGCGGCTATCACCTGGACTACAACCGTCCGCGGTCGATCGGCCGCGTGCGGAGCTTTTTCGGTAGCGTTGGCGTGCTTGTGCGCATGTACTGCTACATCCGTTCGCACGGGCCGGACGGCTTGCGTCGAATTGCCGAAGACGCCGTGTTGAACGCCAACTACTTGCTATCGCGCGTGAAGGGCACCATCGACGTGCCGCGAGGTAACCGCTGCATGCACGAGTTCGTGGCCTCGGCCGCGTCGCTCAAGTCGCAGAAGGACATCTCGGCGATGGAAATCGCCAAGCGGCTGCTGGACTACGGCATCCATGCCCCGACGGTCTACTTCCCGTTGATCGTCCGCGAGGCGTTGATGATCGAGCCGACCGAGAGCGAAAGCAAGTCGACCTTGGACGCTTTTGCCGACGTGCTCGAAAAGATCATCAACGAGCCGGCCGACGTGTTGCACGACGCGCCGCACAGCACGCCGATTTCGCGTCCCGACGAAGTGCTGGCCGCCCGCAAGCCGGTGCTGCGGTGGAAGGACGAAGGATGAAGTCAGAAAGGGGAAGGCGCCGTACAAAGTGAGTCGGGCACCAGAATGAAAATGGCAGCAACGAGCTCGTCATCCTTCGACCTTCATCCTTCCGCCTTTCGTCTGCTCCGCGACCCGCCCGCCAGCGGCGTTTGGAACATGGCGCTGGACGAGGCCCTGTTGGAGGCGGCCGTTGCTGGCCGCTGCACACTCCGCTTCTATCAATGGGAAGTGCCGACGCTCTCGCTGGGCTACTTTCAGGACGTTGCCGACCGGCGGCAGCATGTGGCCAGCCAGCGGTCTCCGATGGTCCGTCGCGCCAGCGGCGGCGGGGCCATTCTTCATGACCGCGAACTGACCTATAGTCTTGCCATCCCGGAAAGGCATCCGCTGGCCGTCACGCGGCTAAGAACCTACCAGGTAGTCCATCAGTCGCTGATCGAAACGTTGGGGCAATGGGGAATTTCGGCAAGCATGTTCGCCGAATCACCCGCCGATGCGCGTCCAGCCTCCGTCGCCGACGGAGTGGGCTGCGGTGCGATCGACAACTCCTCGGCGTTTCTTTGCTTTCAACGCCGGGCGCCAGGTGACGTCCTGGTCGGGGACGCAAAGATTGCCGGCAGCGCCCAACGTCGCGCGGCCGGGGCCATTTTGCAGCACGGCAGCGTGCTCTTGGCCCGCTCAGAGGCCGCTCCGGAACTGGATGGGCTGTTTGAATTGACCGGTCGAGCTATTTCGGTCGAAGAACTAATAGAGGCCTGGATCGGGCACCTCGCTGCGGCGTTCGATGTCAGTTGGCAAAACCAACCGCTCGACGAGGCAGTCTGTGCCCGGGCAAAAGTTTTGGCGGCGGAAAAATATGGCTCCCTCGACTGGACGGAGAGCCGCCGCCGCGGTGGGGCGAAGAAAGCGTAGTCCTAACACTCCGTTGCGGAGGTGGGCCGACAGCTTGGCGTGAGCGGTTTTCGCGCCTCGCCAGAAGACTTACGACAGTGGAGTGCGTCCTCCTGCCGTGGTAGGGGGAAAATTTGACGTTCTGCGTGGCAGTTGGTATCATCGGACAGGGGGGTAGCGGATCTGTTTGCGGAGACGGTACGGGGTGAGCGGGGCGCCTGGGGAATGTCTTTCTATGGACGTCAAACTCATCATCGCCAATGGTAAATTGGCCGGCAAAGAAATACGCGTTGCCGGGCCAAAGTTCCGCATTGGCCGCGGTGAGATGTGCCAGTTGCGTCCGCAAAGCCACTCCGTCAGCCGCAAGCATTGCGTGATCCGGGTTGAGCCGGCGCTGGTCTCGATCGAGGACTACGGCAGCACCAACGGCACCTTCGTGAACAACGAGAAAATCCTGCAGCGGCAGGAGTTGAAAAACGGCGACGTCATTCGTGTGGGCTTGCTCGAATTGCAGGTCGAGCTGACCGTGGGCATCGGCGGTAAGAAAAAGCCCGCGATCCAAAGCGTGCAAGAGGCGGCCGCTCGCACGGTGGCCACCTCGGCCAAGGATGACAACTTCGATATTAGCGGCTGGCTGGCCGAGGACAATTCTCCGAAAAAGGCTTCACCGGCGGAAACGTTGCCCGGCATTAGCGACACGGTGGCCGGGACTAGCATGATCGAAACCACGACCATTCCGGCCCCGCACATCGAGTTGGCCAAGCAAGAGGAAGACAAGAAGAAACCCACCGCGCCGAAGCCCCCCGGCAAGATGCAGCGACAAGTGAAGCCCATCGGCGACAATTGTGGGCAAGCCGCGGCGGAAGTGCTGCGGCAATTCTTTCAGCGGAAAAAGCCGTAACGAGTCGTAATCGTTCTGACTTTGCTTCGCTCGCCCCCGTGATCGAGAGCTCGAGCCTCCCGGAAGACCACCGTGAAAGCTGCCAACGAAAATTCTAAATCGGCCAGTCTGCTGGGGCTGGCCTTTGACAACGACGACGGCCAGACCCGGCTGACCCGCGGCAAGAACTTCACGCTCCTGGGCGGCAGCAAGGACACCCACGGCCTCATGCAAGAGACTGCCGTGAAGATCAACGAGCGGCTCGACCAAAAGGGCAAGCGGCTCGAAGACGTATCGGCCCGCGAGTTCCGCGACATCTGCCACGACGTGGTCGACTCGATCGGCCGGCCCAAGTAGGGCAAGCGGCCTCTCCTATCTCCAACGCCGCCGCCAACCTATCGCAACACCTTGCAGCTTGGCAGCGCCGCGGCCAGTCGTTTTGCCGTCTCCGCGGAGATGCCCGTCTCGCGGACGTCAAGCGTTTGCAGGTTTCGCAGCTTGCTCAACGCCTCGACGGACGCGTCGGTGATCATCGTTTGCCGAAGCTCGAGCCGGGTTAGTTTTTCCAACGTCACGAGGAGTTTCAGACTGTCGTCATTGACGCCCGTCTCGTTCAGACGCAAGGACCTGATCTTCTTGAGGGCAGCCAGGCCGTCGCCGCTGACGGGCACGCCACGAAGCGAAAATTGTCGCAGCGATGCAAACGAGGGAAGCTGCCGGAGCCCGTCGTCGCTGATGCTGTAGCAACGCGACAAGTTGAGTTCTTCCAAGGGCAAACGGTTGAGTTGGGCCAGGCCAGAATCGGTAATCGACGCCTCTTCGACGGTGAGGCTGGTCAAGGACGATACGCTTTTCAGGAGCGCGAGGCTCTCGTCATCGATTGCTTGGCCGGCCAATCGCAGCACTCTCAAATTCGGCAACGATTCCAAATGCTGCAAACCGTGGTTGCTCACTTGTGCACAGCCGCGGAGATCCAAGGCGGTAAGACGCGGCATCTTGCCAAGCTGTTCTAGCGCACTATCGGTGATGCCGATCTCCACCAGCCCCAAGGTGGTGAGTTTCGGCAATCGCAGAAGTGTCGATAGCGCTTGGTCCGTGATCGCTGGGCTGCGGCGAATGGCCAGGGTACGCAGATTCGTCAGCGCCGACAGGTATCGGACGCCGGCATCGTCAACTTGAGCGTCCAAGAGGGAAAGCTCGGCAAGGGTCGGGATCCTGGCGGCCACGCGGAGTCCGGCATTGCTAATTCCGCCGCCGGAAAGCCGCAGTTCGGCAAGATGCGGCAACGCCAAAAGCGACGGCAGATCGGCATCGGTGACGGACACCCGATCCGCGGCGAGATCAATGCCGACCAAGTTCCCGACGGCATCGAACTTGAATTCGCCGCCGCGATCGCAAATGAGCCGGATGGCAGCTACGAATTTCGGATCGGCTTCAGAAGGCGCTCGACCGGCCCGGATTTCGGCCACTTGCGCCCGCTCGTCGCCCCGAGCAAAATCGCCGGCTGACAAGGCCATCGCAGCGGCAGCGAACAGCACGCCTCGCAACCAAAAACGCGCAGCAGCAGCAGCGAACATCGATCTCACATCCGTGGCCTTTCCTAACCCCGCGGTCTTGTATTAGTAGCTCAAATCGCCCACGGCGCCCGCATTTCGCGATGCATCATCCCGGCCGCCTCGGGATCGCCAAGGATCGTCTTCTGGGCAGGGTCCCAAGTAATCTTTCGCTTGGTCCGAACCGCAATGTCGCACAACAGACTGATCGTATCGCTGCGAAAGGCGTGTTCGATCGTGCTCAATGCCGGCTTGCGGGACTTCACCGCGGCGACGAAGTTCTTGCCGTGGCGCGTCAACGGCATGTACGAATCATGGTCGCGGTCGATCGCGGTCCGATCCTCGTCGAGATGGATTTCGTCAGGGGCGATTGGTTCGCGGAGCAACGACTTAGGTTCGGCGTCGATGCCCGCCCGAGTGACTCGGACCCAGCCGTCGGAGCCGATGAACTTGGTCGAATCGCCGCCCGACTTGAAGGTCATCGGGACGCCGCCGGCCAGTTGGATCTTCATGTCCCAGTTGTAGACCGTGTCGTAGAGGCCCGTGGTCGGGATGTCGCCGGTGCCTTCGACGGTCAGCGGCCCGGCCAGGTCGGCGTCGCAGCCCCAGACCAGGATGTCCAACGGATGCGCGCCCCAGCCGCCCAGGTAGCCGATGGAATAGTCGTAGATCCAGTAAGTGCCACTGGGATGACAGCGATCGGCCGTATAGGGCTTCACCGGCGCAGGGCCACACCACATCTCGTAATCAAGATTGGCCGGGACCGGCACCACTTTCGTCGAGCCACCGGCGCCGCCGTTGGGGGCGACTACCTCGATCGCCTGGATCTTGCCGATCCGGCCGTTGCGGACGAGTTCGCAGGCAAAGCGGCAGTAGGGCAAGCTGCGCTGCTGAGTGCCATACTGGAAAATCCGTCCGGTTTCCTGGAAAACTTTCAGGCAGGCGAGGTCTTGCTCGATGCTGACGCTCAACGGTTTCTCGACGTAGCAGTCCTTCTTCGCCCGGGCGGCGGCCATGGCGATGGACGCGTGCCAGTGATCGGGCGTGGCGATGATCACCGCGTCGATATCACTTCGCGCCAGCAGGTCGCGAAAATCGCCGTAGGCTTTGCCCTTGATCATCCGCGCATAGGCTGCGCGACGGTCGCGATAGGCGTCGGCCACCGCCACGCTTTGCGCGGCCGGATTGCGCTGGGCGGCGCGGAAGAGGTTGCCCCCCTGATTGCCCACGCCAATGTGCCCCAAGGTGACTCGCTCGCTGGCCGCCGGGGTGGTGGCGTTGCCAAGTGCGGTCGATGTGATCACATAGGGAGCGACGGCGGTGGCCGCGGCCGTCTTCAGAAAGCGACGACGGTCAACGCGCGAGGCGGTCATGACGGATTCCTCAAAGACAGATCATCCCCAACGTGGTAGAGCAGCGATGCGGCAAAATCGCATCGCCGACGCCAGACTGATGCTCAGCACAGGCCACGAATATAATTCGCTACCCGGCGGGACGTCGTGCGAATTTGTTCACTGAAACAAATCACACGCCCGACCCCTGGCCGACGGAGCTGAACGCCTGCGAAAACCATCGCAGTGGCTCAATAGGTGACGTTATCGACCTTCCGCCAAGTGGCTTCCGGTTCGTCGTCGTCTTCCGAGGTGTTCTTTTCCACGCCGGATTGACTCGAGGCTTGGTTCTGCTGGGCGGCCTTCTTCTCGGCGGCGGCTCGCTTCTCGGCCTTGGCCCTTTCTTCCGCGGCCTTTCGCTCGGCGGCAGCTTTCTCCGCGGCAGCCTTCTCCGCGGCCGCTTTTTCCGCAGCCATCTTCTCGGCGGCGGCCTTGCGGATGGCGGCCAGTTTTTCTTCGGCCGCCTTGTTGGCCGCTTCATAGACCGACGGCGACAGCCGGCCCGACATGAGTTCATACATCGCCACCAGCAGGACGTCGGTCGGCAGGTAGTACGATTCGGTGCGGCCGGCGTGGGCGATGTTGATGCCGACAACCTTGCCGTCGAGGTTCACGATCGGGCCGCCACAATCGACCGGGCGAAGCATCGTGTCGTGCTGCATCACGGCCGCGAAATTGTCCGAACGCTTGCTGACGCCAACCCCCAGGCTGTTCGCTTGTTTGATGACCTGGGCGGCGGCCGAGGAAATTTCGCCCAGGGTGACGTTGATCTCGAGGACTTGGGGACCGCGCTTCACCAGCAACCGGACAACCTCGCCCGGACGGTAACGCTGCACCAGGTCGCGGACCCGGACGCTCCCCTGCGGGGCTTGGCCGTTGACGTGGGTAACGATGTCATCGATCTTTAAGCCGGCAAGGTCGGCCGGGCCCTTGGCGATCACTTGGGCGACCCGCGAGATGCCATCCTTCTCGATCAGTTGCACGCCCATCACGCCGCCGATCGGCGGAATCGCTCGGCGCGGAACACTAACCACTCCCATCGCTACCGGATCGTCTTCAAGGCCGGGAGTGATCACCCATTGGCCCACCGCCGGCTGGTTCATGATCCACGGCAACAGCGGCAGGTTGATGGCATCGATCTTGAGCATCATCAGATCGAGGGCGTGATGGGTGCCCACGATCCGGGCCTCCAACTCGCGGCCATCGCCCAAGCGGCAAACGATCTTGCCTTTCATTTCGCTGGCCTTGGTGAGCACCCAGCCGTCGGGGCCGACGATCGTGCCCAGGGCCGCCTCCTTGCCGTCGCACTTGATCCGCACCACACAGCCTTTGGCGGCCGAAACCGCCGGGCGGAATGCGGTCTTCACGTCGGCGCTGCCGCGGGCGATCGGGCCCAAGTCGAAAACTTCGCTCTTCAGCAACCGGTCCCAGAAACCTTGGAAAACTTCGCTCGGCACGTGCAAGTTGACTTCCACGCCCGTAACGATGCGGCTATTGATGGCAATCACGCGACCTTCTAGATCGAACAGCGGTCCGCCTGAGTCGCCGCTGATCAAGGGGCAGTCGGTCTTCAGCATCCCATCGGTCTTCTCCGCGATTCGGCCCAGCCGCACGACCGGCGGTCGACCCGGGCGATAACCCAGCGGGTGACCCATGGCCACCACCCAAGAACCTTGTTTCACTGCGGCCGCTGCGCCAATCGGCGCGGTCGGCCATTTCCCCGGGTCCGTGATCTTCATCAGGCTCGCGTCGGCCGAGTTGCAGGCCCCCAGCGTGATGCCCTTGGCCGTCTTGCCATCCGCGAAAATGAACTGCACGGCTTGGCCCGGCTTGCCCGAAACGTGTGCGGCCGTCATCACGATGCCGTCTTCGCTGATGATCACGCCACTGCCGACGGCCGGCGGAATTCGCACGCCGACGACCGCCGGCATGACCTTTTTCACCGTCGCCTGGACTTGCGATTCGATCGCCTTCAGATCGGTCAGGCCGTTGGGTACTTGGATCGCGGATACCGTTGGGGCGCTTTCGCCGGCAAGGATCGGCGTAACCGACAGGCTCGTGGCCAAGATAAGCGACAATGCGAGACAGTTGACTGCAAGTTTCGTGAGCTTCATGGCAGCACCGTGATTGGCGGGGTGGACGACACGGGGAGACCATCGGCGGGGCCGAACTGCCGACGAACCCGTCTAGTATAGGCAGCCGCGGCGAAGGCCGCAACCTTTTGCCATCCCCTGAAGGAAGGGCTTCTTGATGCCGTGCAACTGCTCGCCCGCGTGCAGCCACGTAGGGCGGGTCGAGCAGATTCTTCGCGCTGCCCAGAATGACCGCAACGGAGCTCTAGCGTTCAAAACCCTTGCTCTGGAGCATCTTGCGCAGTTCCTCCCGATTGCCGGCGAAAAGGCCGACCTCGCCGCGGAGGGTGACTGAGCTACCGGGCGCCAGTTGCTCGGCGACCAGCGGTTGCAGGTGCATGCAGGCGTTGCCGGGGCAGGGCGTCTCGTAGCGGCTCGGCTTGTCCCAGGCCTGATAGAACTGCCATCGGCCGTCGGCCGACTCGACGGCACAGGCGATCGCGTCGGCGGTCGGGCTCGGCGTGAAACTGTACTTCGGCACCTTGTCCGGATCGGGATCGGCCGGCGAGGGATGCGTGGCGACCCAGCCTTGCGGCCGCAGAGCGAACAACCGGCCCGGAGCGACGTGCCGGTACCAGTGGCGGCCTTGCAGATCGCGGTCATCCTTCATCTCGGCGGGAATGAACATCGGATTCGACCACGCCGGCGTGCCCGGCTGATGATTCGTCGCCGAACAAACCAACATCCGCACGTTTCTCAACGTCTCCTGCGTCAGGTTGCGAAAGGTCAACTCGATTTGAACGTCGTTATCATGCACCTTTGCCCGGACGATAAGCTCGTACGACTTGCCGACATCGAAGGCGCCAAGTAATTCGTTGGCCGACGTCCGCCATTGGCCCCGCTTGGTATGGACGAATTGCAGCGGCTTTTGGCCGTCGGCCGTGATGTGCTCCGGCAGCAGCACCCGAAAAGCCGGTTTGGTCCAGCCGGCCGGAACGAAGTCGAAATCGGAACACGCAGGCGTCTGCTGAATCAACCGCGGCGATGGCCGCGCCTCGTCGGCGATTGCCGAACTAGCGACAGCAAGCAGTGCGGCGAGAACGAGCACTATCCCACGGGACAAGAAACTTCCACTCATCGGCAAGTCCTCACGCTTTTCGGAAATCGCGCTGCTAACGATAGGCATAGTATAGCCGTTGCTGCCGGTCGGTGGAAAGGAAAACGTAGATGGGATGAAGGCCTGCAGGGAATGAAGCTTTCCGCGGTTTTTGCCAAAGGCAAATAATATCATGGGAAGAGCTATTTGGCTGGTGATTCCCGTGAAGCATTAGGTCTAGAGGAATCAGGTTATGTGGGTGCGCAAGACTCCTCAGGATGTGATGGCCCGGCGTAGGAAACTGCGTCTGGCGGTCGGCACGCCCATTATGCTTGGGGCTATCATGTTTGCGGCTGCCACTGTGAGAATCGCGTCTGGCCCCTTTCGACCCACTCCGGCTAGGACGCTCAGGATAGGTAACGCGGCCAGCCGAGCACTAATCATTGCGGTGATCGTAGCCGTGGTGGCGTATGTGATCCAAATAGTGTTCGGAAGGCCGATCTTATCAAAGACGATATGGCGTTCCAAAGCCTGGATCTGCAATAAGTGCTTTGAGACGAAGTCGTCTGATGGCCAATACTCATGCCAGTGTGGAGGCACGTTCGAGGATTTTGAACACCGGAAATGGGTAGAAGATTGATGGTCGTTATTTGCCAGTCTGCGATGAGCCAATTCTTGGTGTCCAGCCATTCACCCGGCAGACGATCAACGGTCGGCAACGGCGGGTATTGCCACGGGGGATCGGCCAGATAGTCGCGAGCAAACGCACACCAATCCCGAATCGTCTCTGTTAAGAACGGCCACCGGTCGGGAGTAGCTAAGGACGGGCAAACGAACAACTGTGGGCGGCGGTGGGGCGGCGGGTGACAATGGCGAAAAAGAGCGGAAGTGAAGTTCCGTACCGTGGCACGCACCAACCATTCATTGCCGCCAAACGAAAGCGGTGCGTACCAAGTACGCGCCCTACAAAACGAATCGCCCCTGCTGTCCACCTGTCGCCGCTCGCGCGGCTCGGTGGCACGCGAGCGCGAGAAGAACCTACGGCATCAAAAAGAAATCGCTCGAACCGGCCTCAAGAAACGACACAAGCCCTTGCAAAACAAGGGCTTGGCGTCAAAATGGCAGCTCCAAAGTACACCCCAGAGGGCTCGAACCTCTAACCTTCGGTTCCGTAGACCGATGCTCTATCCAATTGAGCTAGGGGTGCAGGTCAAAACGACCCTTTGACTGTATCATAAATGGTCTCGCCTGCAAGTCCACTTGCCCCCTGCCTCGGGAACAGCGAATGAGCTCCACGAAAAATCTCCAAGCAAGCTGGTACGACTTCCCCCACTACTACGACATCGCTTTTCGCTCGGAATCGCCGCGGGAGGCCGATTTTATCGAGGCCGCCTGCCGCAAATATTGCCCCTTTCCGGTCCGCACGCTGTTTGAACCGGCCTGCGGCACCGGCCGCCTGGTGGTCGAGATGGCCGCCCGCGGCTACCGCACCACCGGCCTGGACCTCAGCCGCCCGGCGTTGGACTACTGTCGCCAGCGGCTTGCGCAGAAGAAGCTCAAAGCCCGGCTGATCGAAGGCGACATGACCGACTTCCGCTTAGGTAAGCCGATTGACGCCGCCTTCTGCACCTTCAACAGTTTTCGGCACCTGCTGGAGGAAGAGCAGGCGAAAAGGCACTTGGAGTGCGTCGTCGAGACCTTGCGGCCCGGTGGTATTTATATTCTGGGCTTCCATCTGCTGCCGCCCGACGCCGATCTCGCCTGCATCGAGCGGTGGACGGAAAAACTCGGTCGGACCCAAGTCACCACGACCCTGCGGGTGCTGTCGTCGGATCGTCGCCGTCGCCTGGAAAACCTGCGCGTGAGCGTGTTGGCCCGCAGCGGCGGCAAAGAGACTCGCCTCCGCACCGAGTTTCCCCTGCGGCTCTACACGGCCGCTCAGTTCCGCAGCCTGTTGAAAAAGGTTCCGGCCTTCGAACTCTGCGACGTCTACGACTTCTGGTACGAGATCGACGAGCCGCTGAAGTTCGACAACGAGTTGGGGGACGCGGTGTTTGTGCTGAAGAAGAGGGGCTAGAGATTAGAGGCTAGAGATTCGAGATGGACTGGTGGGGCAGGGGCTAGGGGGCCGACGTGCCGTCGGCCGCGAAACAGGAGCAAGAGGTCGGTCGCCAAAGTTCGCCACTCGCCAGGGGACGATCGGTCACTCGTGCGGCCTGCCAAAATGACATGTCCTCCCTCGGCTGGAAACCGGCGAGCCAAAGCCTGCGATATGTTTCTAAATCTTTTGCAGGCAGTGCCTTAGGTCTATTCTTGCCCAGCTTGGCACAGCTCTTGCTTTAATGCCGGCAAATTTTCCGCGCGGCTGCCACTAACGCGGTCGTGCCATGCCGTCATTGTTCGATAGAGAAGCCGACACAGGAGGAATCCGCTGTGGCAAAACAGTTGGTTTTTGAAGATGCCGCTCGGCAGCCGCTGGCCGCTGGCGTAAGCAAGCTCGCCCGGGCTGTCATTAGCACCCTGGGCCCGCGCGGCCGCAACGCCGTGCTGGACAAGGGCTGGGGCGCCCCCAAGATCACCAAGGACGGCGTCACCGTCGCCAAGGAAATTGAACTCGACGACCCGTTCGAAAACCTCGGCGCGCAGTTGGTCAAGGAAGCCGCGTCGAAGACCAACGACGTGGCTGGCGACGGCACCACCACGGCCACCTTGCTGGCCGAAGCGATCTATCTCGAAGGCCTGCGGATGGTCGCCGCCGGCGCCGACCCGATGGCCCTGGGTCGCGGCATCCACGCCGCCAGTGAGGCCGTCAGCAAGGCCATCGAAAAGATGGCTTGCCCGGTCAACGAGAAAGACAAGAAGGAAATCATGCAGGTCGCCACGATCGCCGGAAACAACGATCCGACGATCGGCGCCGTGCTAGCCGACGCCTTCCTGAAGGTCGGCAAGAACGGCGTGATCACCGTTGAAGAAGGCAAGCAGGCGGAAACGACCGTCGACGTCGTCGAAGGCATGCAGTTCGATCGCGGCTTCCTCTCGCCCCACTTCGTTACCAACCAAGACGATCAGTCGGTCGAGTTCGAGAAGGCCCTGGTCCTGATCCACGAAGACAAGATTTCCAACGCCAAGAACCTGATTCCGCTGTTGGAGGCCGTCAGCAAGGCCGGCAAGCCGCTGTTGATCATCGCAGAGGACGTCGAGGGCGAAGCCCTGGCCACCCTGGTCGTCAACAAGCTCCGCGGCATCCTCAACGTGGCCGCCGTGAAGGCCCCGGGCTACGGCGACCGCCGCAAGGCCATGCTCGGCGACATCGCCACCTTGACCGGCGCCAACGCCATTTTCAAGGACCTCGGCGTCTCGCTCGATTCGGTCAAGCTCTCCGACCTCGGCACGGCGAAGAAGGTCATTATCGACTCCGAGAACACCACGATCGTCGGCGGCGCCGGCAGCAAGGCCGCCATCGAAGGTCGCGCCGAGCAGATTCGCCAGGAAATCGCCAAGACCACCAGCGACTACGATCGCGAGAAACTCCAAGAGCGCTTGGCGAAGTTGGCCGGCGGCGTTGCCCAGATCAACGTCGGCGCGGCGACCGAGACCGAGATGAAGGAACGCAAGGCGCTGATGGAAGACGCCCAGCACGCCACCAAGGCGGCGTTGGAAGCGGGCATCGTTCCCGGTGGCGGCGTGGCCCTCCTCCGCAGCGAGAAAGCCATTGACAAGCTCGACCTGAAGGGCGACGAGGCCTTCGGCGCGCAGGTTGTGAAGAGGGTTTTGGATGCCCCGCTGCGGGCGATTGCCGAGAACGCCGGCCTCGACGGCGCGGTGGTGGTCAATCGCGTCCGCCAGATGAAAGGCAAGAACGACGGCTACGACGCCGACAAGGACTCCTACGGCGACTTGGTCGAAGCCGGCATCATCGACCCTGCCAAGGTGGTTCGCACCGCCTTGCAAAACGCGGCCAGTGTGGCGGCTTTGCTGCTGACCACCTCGTGCTGTGTCACCGACATTCCGAAGGAAGAAGAGCCTGCCCCCGCGGGCGGCCCCGGCGGCATGGGTGGCATGGGCGGCGGCATGGGCGGCATGGGTGGCATGGGTGGCATGGGAGGCATGGGCTTCTAACGCCGCTCACTCACCACGAGGAGCATCTTTTGTCGCTCGCGCATAGCATGTGACAAAAATAGCCGGGGGCTAACAGCCCCCGGAAAAGGAAACGCAAAAGCCCCGGAGCCTGGTAGGCTCCGGCTAATTCGGGAAGAGACGTCTTAGCGACATTCTTTTCGACAATCACATTCAAACCAACCAAATCAAACTTTAAGCTTAAGGAAAACGGACATGAAGGAACTCAACCTGAGGCCTTTGGATGATCGTGTCGTCGTCGAGCCCGTCGAAGCCGAAGAAGTCACCGCCGGTGGCATCGTTCTGCCCGATTCGGCCAAGGAAAAGCCCCAGCGCGGCACGGTCGTGGCGATCGGTCCGGGCAAGCTTCTGGACAGCGGCGAGCGCGGCAAGTTGTCGGTCTGCGTTGGCGACGAAGTGATTTACGGCAAGTACAGCGGCAGCGAGATCGAGGTCGATGGCCGCGAAGTGAAGATTCTTCGTGAATCGGACATCCTCGCCAAAGTCGTCAAGTAGCGGGAGGCCGAAGGGTCGGGGTTCAGGACGCTTATGCGTCGCCCTTCCCCGAACCGAACTCCTGAACCCTGGACTGCTGAACCCTGAACCCAAACAAGGAACGCCTACAGTGCCTAAACAACTTCTATATGCTTACCAGGCTCGCGAGCGCATGCTTCGCGGCGTAGAAAAGCTGGCCGACGTCGTGGCCGTGACCCTCGGTCCGACCGGCCGCAACGTGATCCTCGACAAATCCTTCGGCGGCCCGACCGTCACCAAGGACGGCGTGACCGTCAGCAAGGAAGTCGAACTGGAAGACCGCTTCGAGAACATGGGCGCCAAGCTCGTCAACGAAGTGGCTTCGAAGACTTCGGACATCGCCGGTGACGGCACCACCACCGCCACGGTCCTGGCCCGTGCGATCTTCCGCGAAGGTCTGCGCAACATCGCCGCCGGAAGCAACCCCACTGCCATCCGCCGCGGCATCGACAAGGCCGTGGAAGGGGCCATTGGCCAGCTTCGCTCGATGGCCAAGCCGGTCGCCAGCAAGGAAGAAATGGCCAGCGTTGGCTCGATCAGCGCCAACAACGATCCCACGATCGGCAATCTCTTGGCCGAAGCGATGGACAAGGTCGGCCGCGACGGCGTGATCACCGTCGAAGAAGGCAAGACGGCCGAAACGACTTACGAGGTCGTCGAAGGCATGCAGTTCGACAAGGGCTACCTCTCGCCCTACTTCATCAATCGGTCGACGGAGATGGACTGCCTGCTGGAAGACGCCTACATCCTGATCCACGAGAAGAAGATCAGCAATCTCCGCGACCTGATTCCGCTGCTGGAGAAGGTCATGCAGCGCGGCAAGCCGCTGTTGATCATCGCCGAGGACATCGAGGGCGAAGCCCTGACGACCTTGGTCGTCAACAAGCTCCGCGGCGTGTTGAACCTGTGCGCCGTCAAAGCGCCTGGCTTCGGCGATCGACGCAAGGCCATGCTGGGCGATATCGCCACCTTGACCGCCGGCACCGTCATCAGCGAGGACCTCGGCATCAAGCTCGAGAACGTCACGCTGGAGCAGCTCGGCCGCGCCAAGAAGATCACCGTCGACAAGGATGCGACCACGATCGTCGAGGGCGCCGGCAAGCAGGCCGACATTCGCGCCCGCTGCGACGTGCTTCGCGGCCAGATCGAATCGACCGATAGCGACTACGATCGCGAGAAGTATCAGGAGCGGTTGGCCAAGTTGTGTGGCGGCGTGGCCGTGGTCTCGGTCGGCGCCAGCACCGAGGCCGAGATGAAGCAGAAGAAGGCCCGCGTCGAGGACGCGCTGCACGCCACCCGTGCGGCGGCCGAAGAAGGCATTCTTCCGGGCGGCGGCGTGGCTTTGCTGCGATGCCGTGAGGCGGTCGAAAAAGTCCGCAGCAGTGCCCGCGGCGACGAGAAGATCGGCGTCGACATCATCTTGCGATGCCTCTCGATGCCGATCCGCCAGATCGCCGACAACTGCGGCGTCGACGGCTCGGTCATTGCCGACGAAGTCAGCCAGAAGCCGACCAACACCGGCTACGACGCCTACTCGGGCAAGTATGTCGACATGTTCAAGGCTGGCATCATCGACCCGCTGAAGGTGGTCCGTTCGGCCCTGCAGAATGCGGCCAGCATCTCCGGCTTGATGCTAACCACCGAGACGCTCGTGACCGACCTGAAGAAGGAAGACAAGAAGCGTCAGATCGAGGGAGCCGTCCGCTAGTACGCTCTCCTTGATCGTTGCCAACACGCAGGGGCCGCCTCGCAAGGGGCGGCCCCTTTCACCGTCGTCAGAGGCTTGTGCAGCCGTAAACATTCAGACCACAGGAGAACGGCAGAGTCGCTGCCGTAGTCTTCACGCTCCGCAGTTCCTCACACGGAGTGTGAGGACGACATTCCAGGAACCGCCGCTTCCGGCGACTTTGCCGTTCTTCTGCATTCTGGCCACTGGCCACTAACCACAGACCACTGCTTTGCGGTACAATAGAATGTTTGGCCCTTCCCTGCCAACCCAGCCATGAAGACGATGGCCGACAAACGCGACTACTACGAGGTCCTCGGCGTGGAGCGGGACGCCACCGTGGACCAGATCTCGGTAGCCTACCGAAAACTCGCCCTGCAATTCCATCCCGACCGCAACCCGGGCGACGAGGAGGCGGTGGTAAAGTTCAAAGAGGCGGCCGAGGCCTTCGAAGTCCTCAGCCACGAAGACAAGCGGGCCCGCTACGATCGCTATGGCCACGCCGGGCTCGAAGGCGGCGGCGCCCCCCACTTCCACGACGTCTCCGACATCTTTAGCGCCTTTGGCGACATCTTCGGCCAGGGAATTTTCGGCGATCTCTTTGGCGGTCGCGGCCAGCGGATCAACAAGGGGAGCGACATCCGCTGCGACCTGACGATCGACCTGCTCGAAGCGGCCCGCGGCACCTCGAAGGTCGTCCGCTTCAAGCGTCACGCCGTTTGCGAAACGTGCCAGGGCACCGGCGCGAAGCCCGGTACCCGACCAGAAACCTGCCGCTACTGTGGCGGCCGGGGCCGAGTAGTCCAATCGACCGGCATTTTCTCCCTGCAGACGACCTGCCCCTCGTGCCATGGCACGGGACAAATTATCAAAAACCCCTGCAACGACTGTCGCGGCTCCGGCTACGTGCAAGGCAAAGTCACCCGCAAGGTCGACATCCCCGCCGGCGTCGACGATGGCACGCGGCTGCGTTTGCAGGGCGAAGGCGAACCAAGTCCCAACGGCGGCCCCCCCGGCGATTGTTACTGCTTCCTGCATGTCACCGAACACCCCCTATTTCAGCGACGGGGCCAAGATTTGCTCTGTGCCATCCCGATCAGCTATTCGCAGGCCGCCCTCGGCTCCACGATCGACGTGCCGACCCTCGACGGCCGCGAAGAACTGGTGATTCCGCCCGGCACGCAAACCGGCGAAGTGTTTACCCTCAAGGGCCGCGGCATGCCGCACTTGCGGCAGCGCGGGAACGGCCATCTGCTGGTCCAAGTGAACATCGAGGTCCCCCGCTCGCTGACGCCCGAACACGAGGCCGCCATCCGACACCTTGCGGAACTCGAAAAGACACACGTAAGTCCTACGCGGAAGAGCTTTTTCGAAAAGCTTAAGGAGTTATTCTAAACCGTGAGCAAGCATCACTCCACGCAACACGAGCCGGAAAATAGGCCCGAGACGCCCGCCGCCCCGCAGGCCGATCACGGGGCTCAGGCGACTGCGAACGACAATCAGGCCCCCGCCGCCACGGCCCAAGACGTTGAAGTGGCCCTCGGCGCCGAGGAACTGACCAAGCTCCGCAACGAACTCAAGGCGGCCAAGGATCGCGAACTCCGTTGCCACGCCGAAATGGATAATTATCGCAAGCGGGCCACTCGCGAACTGACCGAACAGCTTCGCTACGCGAATATGGGCTTGGTACGCGATTTGTTGCCCGTGTTGGACAACGTGCAGCGGGCGATCGAGGCCGGCGAAAAACATCCCGACGCCAACGCGCTGTTGGAGGGCTTCAAAATGGTCCACCAGCAACTCGAAGACGCCCTGAAACTTCACCACGTGACCCGCATCGAAGCCTTGCACGAACCATTCGACCCGAACGTCCACCACGCGATCCTGCAACAGCCCTCCGAAGAGCATCCCGAGAACACGGTGACGATGGTTACCCAGACCGGCTACCAGTTGCACGACCGCGTGGTCCGACCGGCCCAAGTCATAGTCTCGACCACGACGAAGAGCGAGTGAAATATGCCCACCTACGATTATGTTTGCGATGCCTGCGAGCACGAGTTTGAGCTGTTTCAGTCAATTACGGCCGAACCGGAAAAAAAGTGCCCCGAGTGCGGCAAGAAAAAGCTTCGCCGGCTGATCGGCCCCGGCGCGGCCCTGATTTTCAAGGGCTCCGGCTTCTACAAGACCGACTACCGCCCCGAGTCGTACAAGAAGGCGGCCGCCGCCGACAAAAGCAACGGCTCGACAAGCTCCAGCAGCAAGAGCGAGAGCAGCGCCAAGAGCGACAGCAAGGCCAAAGAAAGCAAGGCGAAGAAGTAATGTCCCCTCGCCCTTTGGGAGAGGGGTGAGGGCTATGGCAACTGACCTCCAGTGGTTGATCGACCAGCAACTTCTAATATAACCACTTGTTCTCGCCTAGGCGCGAAAAAGGCACCGTTCTCGAAGAAGTACCGGTCCATAGAGTCATTCTGAGCGAAGCGAAGAATCTGGATGGCACCGAGCTTGCGGCCAGATTCCTCGCTTTGCTCGGAATGACTGAATTTTGGAAGAACGTTTTCTCTCACGAAGGCACAGGCGTCAAGAAGGCGATTGTGGTAGACTGTTTTGCTCCTTAGCGCCTTTGCGAGATCCCTCTGTCGCTCCTCCTGCCTGCTATGCTCTCTTCCCCGACGAACGCGCCCGAACTGATGGCCCCGGCCGGTAACTGGGACTGTGCCCGTGCCGCGGTCGAAAACGGCGCCGACGCCATCTACTTCGGCATGCAGGGCGGCTTTAACGCCCGTGCGAGAGCGACGAACTTCACCGCCGCCGAACTGCCCGAGTTGATGACCTATCTCCGCACCCGAGGCGTTCGCGGCTACCTGACGCTCAACACGCTCGTCTTCAGCGACGAACTCGAGGCGGCCGAGCAAACGGCCAGGATTGCCATCGAGGCCGGCATCGATGCCGTGCTCGTCCAGGATCTCGGCCTGCTGCGGTTACTCGCCCGACTGTGTCCCGAATTGCCGCTGCACGCCTCGACGCAGATGACGCTCAGTAGCGGCGAGTGCATCCGTGCCTTGAGTGCCACTGCTGGCTCGCCGGGCAGTGCCGAGACCACGGGCAGACAAGCTGCCCGTGCCACCCACGATTTGGAGCACTCGGGTGCCACTGGCTGCGTGCCAGCCAGTGCTTCGATCGAAAGCCTCGAATCGATCAACGTCCGCCGCGTCGTGCTGCCGCGCGAACTTTCCGTCGCCGAAATCACGGCCATTCGCCAGCAAACCTCCGTCGAACTCGAGGCCTTTGTCCACGGGGCCCTTTGCATCAGCTACTCGGGCCAATGCCAGGCGAGCCTCGCGATGGGCGGACGCAGCGCCAATCGCGGCCAATGTGCCCAGCCGTGTCGATTGCCCTACCAAGTGATTTGCGACGGCCGTCTACTCGATACGGGAACGAACCAATATCCGCTTAGCCCGCACGACCTCTGCGGCCACGACCGGATTGCCCAACTGATTGCCGCCGGCGTCTCTGCCCTGAAAATCGAAGGCCGGCTGAAGCCGCCAGAATATGTCGCCAGCGTGACCAGACGTTATCGGGCGGCGATCGATGCGGCCGTGGCAGGGAACCAAACCGCGATGCAGCAGGAAGCAATCGACGAACTCGAAAGCACCTTCTCCCGCGGCTTCTGTCAGGGCTGGCTCGATGGCAACGACCACCGCTCGCTTGTGTCCGGATCGGCTTCGGCCAAACGCGGCGTTTATCTCGGCGAAGTGGTGGTGGTCCACGGCGAGCGCGTGGCCGTGCAACTGGCCGACACCGTCCGACGCGGGGATGGAATCGTTTTCGAAGCCGATCGTAGTCGCGGCGAAGAGGTGGGCGGTCGGGTCTTCGAAATCTTTCAAGGCCGGACCTCTCTCAAGGAGGCCCCGGCCGGCCAGCACGTGGACCTTGCCTTCCGCCACGGAGCGATCGATTACACACGCGTGCACCAGGGCCAAAAGGTCTTCAAGACCGACGACCCGCAGCTCGAAAAGCGTTTGCGAAGAAGTTTCGAGGGCCGCGCGCGGCGGATGGTTTTGGATATTTCGGTCGAGGCCGAGGCCGGCCGAAAAATGCACGTCGCCGCTACTACGGCGAGCCGCGTTTCTTGCCGACTCGAGTCGGACGACCCACTGGCCGAAGCCCAAAAACATCCGCTCACCGCCGAAGTGCTGCGGGAACAGTTCGGCCGACTCGGCAACTCGCCGTACCAGCTTCGCGATCTGGCGGCGACGATTGTCGGCCGTCCGATGGCGCCGCTAAGTGTGCTGGGCAAGCTCCGCCGCGAGTTGCTCGAACAACTGGAGAAAGCCAGCTCGCAGCCGCCGCAGCGAACTATGCTGTCGGCGTCGCCCCTTGTGCAACTTCGCGGTGAGATTCGCGCACAGGATTTCTCTGCCGAGCAGCCCAGCATGGAAAAGCAGCAGCCGACGCTGCACGTCCTCTGCCGCTCGCTCGAACAGCTTGCCGCCGCGCTCGACAGTGGCGTAAAGAATGTGATTGCCGACTTTGCCGACGCGGGCGACTGCAAGAGCGCCGTGGCACTTGTTCGCCGACGCTTTGCCGAGATCCAACTGGCCACGCCGCGGATCCACAAGCCGGGCGAAAACGAGGCCTTCGAGTTCTTGGCCGCTTGCCAGCCCGACGGAGTACTCGCCCGCAATTTGGCCGCTTTGGCCTTCTGCCGCCAACGCGGTTTGCCCGCCGTCGCCGATTTCTCGCTCAACGCGGTCAACGAACTGACCGTCGATTGGCTGCTGTCCCAAGGTGCTCTGCGTGTCACCGCCGCCTACGATCTGGATCCGCAGCGACTGTTGGCGTTGGCTCGCACGGTGAAGCCGCAATCCCTGGAAGTGGTCGTTCACTGGCATCCAGAACTGTTTCACACCGCCTATTGCCTATTTTGTGCGCACTTATCAAAGGGGAAGAACCGAGAGACTTGCGGCCGGCCTTGTTTGAAGCACAGCATGAAGCTGCGCGACCGTTACGGGGTGGAACATGTGCTTCTGACCGACAGCCAGTGTCGCAACCGGCTGTTTCACCGCGATGCCGAACAGCTTCTGAAGCAGATGGCCGACCTTCGCCAAACGGGCGTGCGGCATTTCCGCATCGAGCTGCTCGACGAACGTTCGCCGGAGGCAATTTTGCGAGTGATCGCCTCGGTTCAACAGCGGCTCGGCGATTGTTCTTAGTCGCGGCGTCGGATAGAATCGCCCCAGTGGTCGAGAATTTGTCTTCTTCGCTTGGGGAACTGCCATGTCCACCGAAGCCGCCAACCGTCGCACCTTCTTAAAAGCTTCCGCCGCCATGGGCCTTGCCGCTACCGTCGCGCGGCCCCTGGGAGAACTGATCGCGGGCGAAGATTCCAATGCCAAGAACTTCGTACGCCTCGGCGCGCCTGTGCCGCGGGCGCCGAAGGACCCCGAACAGTTGGCCCTGGCCCACCGCAAGCTCGGCTATCGGGCCGCCTATTGCCCCAGCATTCCCCTCAGTGATAAGGAACGCATTCGCGAGACCTCGGCGGCCTTCAAGAAACACGACGTGGTGCTGGCCGAAATCGGCCGCTGGTGCAATCTGTTGGACGCCGACCCGGCCACGCGGGCAAAAAATCTGGCCTTCGTCACCGAGGGCTTGGCGCTGGCCGACGAAATTGGCTGCCGCTGCTGCGTCAACATTGCCGGTTCCTATACTACGGGCCCCGAATATTACGGCCCGCATCCCGACAACCTCTCCGAGAAGTTCTTCGACGCGATTGTGGAAAACGCCCGAAAGATCATTGATGCGGTAAAACCCAAGCGGGCGAAGTTCTGCTACGAGATGATGGGCTGGAGCCTTCCTGACACGGCGGACAACTATATCCGATTGCTGAAGAACATCGATCGCGACGGCTTCGGCGTGCACCTGGACCCGTGCAACTTGATCAACTCGCCGTCGAAGTTCTACCGCAACACCGACCTGTTGAACGAGTGTTTCGACAAGCTCGGCCCGTGGATCGTCAGTTGCCACGCCAAGGATCTGGCCTGGGAGGTGGAAGCGAACATCCATTTCCGCGAAGTCGTGATCGGCCGCGGCACGTTGGATTATGCCACGTACCTGAAACGCATCGCCGCCTTGCCTGGCCAAGTACCTTTAATGATGGAACACATGAAGACCGCGGAGGAGTACGACCAGTGCCGGCAGTATTTGATGGAACTGGCGCCGAAAGTGGGCATTCGCTTTGCCTAAGACAGGTATTTTTCACAGCCGCCGGCAATGGCAGAGCGCGAGGCATCGGGACGCCGAGGTGGTAGCGAGATTGTGATAGCACGTCATGAAACAGGCTGGTGGGCGCGTCCCTGCGGCGGACGCGAAGTGCTTCACCTTTCGATTCCGCTGATCGTTTCGACCGCATCCTGGACGGTGATGAATTTCATCGACCGGATGTTCTTGCTTTGGTACTCCAAGGACGCGATGGCCGCCGCCATGCCGGCCGGCATGGTCCATTTCGCCTTGGTCTGCTTCCCCCTGGGAGTCGCCTCGTACGTCAACACATTCGTCGCCCAGTACCACGGCGCCGGGCATCCCAAACGCATCGGCCCGGCGGTTTGGCAGGGCGCCCGGGTGGGTTTGATCTGCTTCCCACTGTTCCTGGTCTTGATCCCGCTGGCGCCGTGGATCTTCAAGACGGCCGGACACAGCGGACAGTTCGCCGCTCTGGAGACGGTTTATTTCCAAACGGTCGCCTTTGGGGCTGCCGCGGAAGTCATCGCCGCTGCCTTGGCCGGATTCTTCACCGGACTGGGCAAGAACCGGGTGGTGATGGTGGTCGATTCAACCGCTTCGCTACTGAACGTTGTCCTCGACTACGGCTGGATCTTCGGCCATTTTGGACTTCCCGCCCTCGGCATCGAAGGCGCTGCTTGGGCAACGGTCGTTGCGTTGTGGTTCCGCGTGGTGGCCTACGTCGGCCTGATGATGCTGCCCCGCTATCGCCTACCCTACGACCTGTGGCGGGGGCGGCATTTCCAGCCAACCATGTTCAAACGGCTTCTCCGCTACGGCGGCCCCAACGGTCTTCAGTTGCTGGTGGAAATCGCCGGCTTCACCCTCTTTCTGCTGCTAATCGGCAACCTGGGGAAAGATGCCATGGCGGCCACCACCCTAGCCTTCAACGTCAACATGCTTGCCTTCATGCCCATGCTCGGAATGGGAATCGCTCTAACCACGCTGGTCGGCCGGGAACTTGGCCGCAACCAGTCCCATCTGGCCGCGCGAGCCACCTGGACCTCGCTCTGGATGGCGACGGCGTACATGTCGCTGATGGCTGCCATCTACGTCGCGGTGCCCGACCTGCTCCTCTTAGGCCATGCCCGCGGCACGTCGCCGAGCGAGTTCGCCGAGCTTCGCGACACCACGGTCGTCCTGCTCCGCTTCGTGGCCGTGTATTGCCTTTTCGACGCCATGAACGTCGTATTCGCCAGTGCGCTGAAAGGCGCCGGCGACACCCGCTTCATCCTGGTCACCTCCTTGGTCATGACACCCGTGCCGCTTGTGCTGGCCTGGGTCGGCATCGCCTACTTCGACTGGGGACTGATCTGGTGTTGGGTGGTCATTACCCTCTGGATTTGCAGCATGGCCGGGATCTACCTGGGGCGGTTCCTAGGGGGCCACTGGCAGCAGATGCGGGTCATCGAGCCGGAACTGATGCAGGAAGCCCAGGCCGAACCTGCCACCTATCGGTAGCGTCGCCAGGGGGTTGCGCTGCCGCAGCGGCGAGGATCTCGGCGCTTGGCGAGGGGGGGCAGAGCCGGACCGGCCCTGCCGGACGAGCGGCGGGGGAAAAAGGGCTTTTTTCCTGGCATGGGCCCCTCCCTCGCCGTCGGTCGAGGAAATCCCCGCTTTTTGCGGCTGTCGGTTGAATTTCACCGCCTGGCGCGTCATGATGATATGTTGATATTTGTGAAGAACTGCCTGGATAGGCGGGCGTTCCCCGCTCGCTATTGACGGAGGACTGGCGTGCAACGGTTCATGTTGATGTCCAAAATCCACCGTGCCACGCTTACCGGCACGGAGTTGGACTACGAGGGAAGCATCGCCATTGATCGTGACCTGATCGACGCGGCCAAGTTGCAGCCCGGCGAGCAGGTCCACGTATTGAACCTCTCCAATGCCTCACGGCTCGTTACCTACGTCATCGAGGCCCCCGCCGGCTCCGGCACGATGATGCTCAACGGACCGGCGGCCCGACTCGGCGCCAAGGGTGACCAAGTGGTAATCATCGCCTACGCCGCGATGAGCGAGGAAGAGGCCCGCTGCTTCAAGCCTACGATCGTCCACGTCGACGGTTCGAACCGCATCTTGCGGTAAATAGTCCGTTTAGGCCGCCCCGTAGCTCGATAAGATTGCCCGCCACGCCCGCTGGCGCTTGGCCGTCTGCGGCGTAACACCTCTCTGTTGACACTCACTCCGGTGCCAACTTTTTCGTCGCTAAATCCAGATCTCCCGTTCGGGGCCGCGTCGGCTCCCAGGCCGCGCAAGCGGTAAAATCGACAATGCTTCCTTCGCCCCTGCGGGTCTGCTAAAGTACTAATCTGACCTATATTCATTAGGCGGGACGAATTATCAAAAGCCCCTCTGGCTCCCTGGACGGAGCCCAGCGGCAATCGCACTAGCCATCCGGCTTCCTTTTAAGCGGCCAGCGAGGTATCGAACGTGAGTATTCGCAATCTCGACAAGATCTTCGAGCCCCATCGCGTTGCGGTCATTGGCGCCAGCGATGCGCCCAGCAGTGTCGGCTACACGGTCCTGCGAAACCTGGTCGGCTCTGGCTTTCGCGGCGTCGTCTATCCGGTCAATCCGAAGCGCGAGGCCGTGCAAGGCATCCAGGCGTATAAAGACATTCCCAGCCTGCCGCATGCGCCCGACCTGGCCGTGATCTGCACTCCCGCCCCCACGGTCCCGGCCCTGGTGCGGCAATGCGGGGAAGTCGGCACCAAAGGGCTCGTTGTCATCTCGGCCGGCTTTCGGGAAATCGGCGCCGAAGGGCGGAAACTCGAAGAACAGATTCGCTGTGAACAACGCAAGTTCGACGGCATGCGAATCCTTGGCCCGAACTGCCTCGGCATCATTGTGCCCGGTATTTCGCTGAACGCCAGCTTCGCGGCCGCCTCGCCGGCGAAGGGGCACATCGGCTTCATCTCGCAGTCCGGCGCGCTGTGTACCTCGGTGCTCGATTGGGCCCTGGACGAAGGCATCGGCTTTTCCTACTTCGTCTCCGTGGGCAACATGCTCGACGTGAGTATGGGCGACTTGATCGACTACTTCGGTTCGGCCACGGAAACCCGCTCCATCATCCTCTATATCGAGTCGATCAGCGAAGCCCGCGAGTTCATGTCGGCGGCCCGGGCCTTCGCTCGCACCAAGCCGATCGTCGCCTACAAGGCCGGCCGCTTCGCCGAGTCGGCCCAGGCGGCGGCCTCGCACACCGGCGCCATGGCGGGCGTCGACGCCGTGTACGAAGCGGCCTTCCAGCGCGCCGGCATCGAGCGCATCTTCCAGATTGAAGACATGTTCGATTGCGCGGAACTGTTGGCCCGCCAGCAGACCCCCAAGGGCGATCGCTTGGCGATCATCACCAACGCCGGCGGCCCCGGCGTGATGACGACCGATGCCCTGATCGATCGCAATGGCGAGTTGGCCGAGATCAGCGACGAGACCATGCAGCAACTCAACGAATTCCTGCCGGTCTGTTGGTCGCACGGCAACCCCGTGGACGTTCTCGGCGACGCCCCGCCCGATCGTTTTGCCCGGGCCGTGGAAATCGTGCTTCGCGATAAGAACGTCGACGCCGTGCTGGTGATTCTCACGCCCCAGGCGATGACCGATCCGACGGCCACCGCCGAGGCCATCGGCAAAGCGGCGGCCCACGCCCACAAGCCGATTTTGGCTGCCTGGATGGGCGGACGCGTGGTGGCCGAAGGCATCCAGTTGCTCAACGCCGCTGGCATCCCCACCTACAACACGCCGGAGAAAGCCGTGCGGGCGTTCATGCACCTGGTTTCTTACGCCCGCAACATGGAAATTCTCCACGAGACCCCCAAGGACATCCCGCTCGAGTTCAGCCTCGATCGGCAGCGGCTCCGCGGCGTGTTCGACACGATTCTCACCGAGGGCGGCGAGATTCTCTCCGAAAACGTCTCGAAGGCATTCCTCGAGGCGTATGAAATTCCGGTCACCAAGCCGCAAGCCGCCCGGACCGCCGACGAAGCGGTCGAAGTGGCCCGTCGTCTTGGCTATCCGGTCGTGCTGAAGATCCATTCGCCCCAGATCACCCACAAAACGGACGTCGGCGGCGTGGTGCTCAACCTCAGTTCCGACGAAAAGGTTCGCGCTGCCTTCGAAAGCATTACCGGCCGCGCCCGGGAGATGCGGCCCGACGCGGATGTGGTCGGCGTAACCGTCCAGAAGATGGTCACCTATCCGAACAGTTTCGAGCTGATCATGGGCACCAAGAAGGACCCCGTTTTCGGCTCGGTGATCATGATCGGCATGGGCGGCACCGCGGCCGAAGTCTTTCGCGACCGTGCCCTGGGAATGCCGCCGTTGAACGAGGCCTTGGCCCGCCGCATGCTCGAATCGCTCAAGTCCTGGCCATTGCTGCAAGGCTATCGCGGCAAGCCGGGCGCGAACATCGACCGCCTGATCGAGACCATCATGCGGTTCTCGTACCTCGTGGCCGACTACCCCGAGATCAAGGAACTCGACATCAACCCGCTGCTCGTCACGCCCGAGGACGTGATTGCCCTCGACGCCCGCGTGGTGATCGATCGCGACCTGGTAGTGAGAACCGTCCGGCCGTATGCCCACTTGGCCATCCGTCCGTACCCCGAGGAGTATGTCACCGAGCGGAAGATGAAAGACGGCACGCCGGTCGTCCTCCGGCCGATCAAGCCCGAAGATGAGCCGATGTGGCACGAACTGCTCGGCAGTTGCTCGACCCAGTCGCTCTGGTTCCGCTTCAGCTACCTGTTCAAGCAGACGACCCATGAAATGGCCACCCGCTACTGCTTCATCGACTACGATCGCGAGCTGGGCATCGTCGCCGAGGTCGAAGAAGACGGCCAGCGGAAGCTGATCGGCGTCGGCCGCCTGGTCGCCGATGCCAATCACGAGGCGGCCGAATATGCCGTGATCGTCGTCGACCGCTGGCACGGCCACGGGCTGGGCGGCCTGTTGACCGACTACTGTTTCGAAGTCGCCAAACACTGGGGCGTCAAACGCGTCGTGGCCGAGGTCTCCAAGGACAACAACCGCATGCTGGCCACCTTCCGCAACCGTGGCTTCGAACTCAACGAAGACCAGGAAGACGTCGTGCTGGCCAGCAAGCCAGTGGAGTAATCCTCCGCTAACAGTAAGTTGCTACGATCAGCCGCCGAGGATTGCTTCGGCGGCTTTCGTTTTTGCGCCTCGAAAACGCGCAAAAAATCGCGGAAAACCGCTGGCCAACCCCCTCCGGTCCCCTTGAAGAGGCATCCCGCCGGGCGTATATTACAGGGCTCGACACTTTTGGGAAGCAGTTGCATGGACCTGAACAAGCTACGAAACATCGGCATCTCGGCTCACATCGACTCGGGCAAAACCACCCTCAGCGAGCGCATCCTCTACTACACCGGACGCATCCACCGCATCCAGGAAGTCCACGACGGCGGCGCCGGCGGCGGGGCGACCATGGACCACATGGAGCTCGAAAAGGAACGCGGCATCACCATCACCAGCGCCGCCACCCAGGTCGAGTGGGAAGATTCGACGATCAACCTCATCGACACCCCCGGCCACGTCGATTTCACCGTCGAGGTGGAACGCAGCCTCCGCGTGCTCGATGGGGCGGTCCTGGTGCTCTGCGCCGTCGGCGGCGTCCAGGCCCAGTCGCTGACGATCGATCGTCAGATGCGCCGCTACCACGTGCCGCGACTCGCCTTCATCAACAAGATGGACCGCACCGGTGCGAATCCCCAAAAAGTCGTCGAGCAACTCCGCGCAAAGCTCGCCTGCGACGCCGTGCTGGTGCAGTTGCCGATCGGCTGCGAGCAGAACTTCGAGGGCATCGTCGATCTGATCACGCAAAAGGCCTATTACTTCGACGGCAACAACGGCGAGCATGTCCGCGAGGAAGCGATTCCCGCCGCCATGGCCCAGGAAGCCCACCTCGCCCGCCACAAGCTGCTCGAATCGCTGTCGATGTATAGCGACGAGTTGATGGAAGTCCTGCTCGCCGAGGAAGAGCCGCCCACCGACCTGATCTACAAGGTCATGAGGGCAGCCGTCGCACAGCTCGAATTCACGCCCGTCCTGCTCGGCACCGCCTACCGCAACAAGGGCGTGCAGTTGCTGCTGGACGCGATCATCCGCCTGCTGCCGTCGCCGTTGGATTGCGAGACCAAAGCCTTTGCCAAGGACAAGGAAGGGCACACCCACGAGATCACCCTCACGCCCGACCCGGCCAAGCCGACCGTGGCAATGGCCTTCAAGATCGTCGAAGATCCCTACGGCACGCTCACCTTCATGCGGCTCTACCAGGGCCGTTTCGTCAAGGGCGATACCTACATCAACCAACGCACCGGCCGCAAAGAGCGGTTCAGCCGCATCGTGCGCATGCACGCCGACCAGCGCGAGGACATCGACGAGGCCCTGGCCGGCGACATCGTGGCCGTATTGGGCGTCGATTGCGCTAGCGGCGACACCTACTGCTCGGAATCGAACTACTGCACGCTGCAGAACATGTTCGTGCCGGAGCCGGTGATCCGCATGGCGATCGCCCCAGCTACCCGCGATGGCGCCGACCGCCTGAGCAAGGCCCTGCACCGCTTCCGTCGCGAAGATCCGACGCTGCAAATCAGCACCGACGAAGAGACGGGCGAAACGATCATCGCCGGCATGGGCGAGTTGCACCTCGACGTCTACATCGAGCGGATCCGCCGCGAATACAAGGTGGAAGTCGCCGTCGGCGCGCCCAAGGTCAACTACCGCGAAGCGCCGACCCAGGCCGCCGAGTTCAATACCCGTCACCGCAAGCAAACCGGCGGTTCGGGCCAATACGCCCATATCGTCGGCAAGTTCGACGTGCTGCCGGACGACGCCGAAGAGAACTTCGTGTTCGAAGAGCACATCGTCGGCGGCCGCATTCCGAAAAATTACATCCCGGCCATCGAAAAGGGCTTCCGCTCGATGCTGGCCAAGGGCCCGGTGGCGAAATATCCGGTGGTCTCGCTGGCCGTGCACATCAACGACGGCTCGTACCACGAAGTCGACAGCTCCGACATGGCCTTCCAGGTCTGCGCCCAGACGGCGATGCGAGAAAACTTCGCCAAGACCAAGCCAGTGCTCTTAGAACCGGTGATGCGGATCGAAATCGAGTGCCCCACGCAGTTCCAAGGCTCGGTGGTGGGCAATTTGACGTCGCGCCGCGGCATCGTAATGTCGACCGAGGTCCACGGGGCCGAGGCCCGCATCGAAGGCGAAGTGCCGCTGTCCGAAACCTTCGGCTATTCGACCGACCTGCGGAGCATGACGCAAGGCCAAGGCACGTTCTCGATGGAGTTCGCCCGTTACAAACGCTTGCCGAAGTCGCTGGAAGAAGAGATCATCGCCGAACGTAAGAAGGCGGCGATGGCCGGCGTGTGATCGCTGGCCGGCGAATCGGTCTCGGCTTGTTTCAATTTGAGCGACGCACCATGCCCACGCTTGCCGTGGGCATGTTCGTTTGGGAGGATGTAGGGAACGAGCCAGGGGTACGCGGCTATGGCAGCCGGCTCGACCTCCTTTCTCATAGTTCCGCCCTACCGATCAATCTACGACAAAGATGAGCAAGAATAACTTCTATTATCTGTCATGGGTTTATCTCTGTTTACTGTTCACTGGCTGCCGAGACCCAGTGGTTGCGGAGTTCGTAGGGAGCAGATCGTGCAAGATTGCAATGCGATCACAGCGTGACTGGGAGTGCAGTGTCCCGATCTATTTGGAGGCGGAGTACGACGGGTGGCGAGAGAGATCGGGCACGTTCTTCTGTTGCGACCCGGACGTATTCAATTCTCACCGGGTCTTTTCAATGATTCGCACGAGCAAATGTGAGGATTTGTTCTTAGTTTGGAGCACTGAGAATCCTAACGAGATCCTGGCCATTGTCGATCCGTTACATCGAATTGTGTATCCGCCTTATGATCGTCATGATTCGTCGTATTACGGTGAAGTTGAAAAGATATTCGCGAGCATCAAGCGACATTATGGAAACGATCGCGTACGACTGTACCGTTGGGACGGCGGGAAAGGAATAGCAGAAGAACATCTGTAGTCTATTGTGACTCCGGGGCACAAGGCCCAATCAGCCCTGTAGGTCAGGCAGTCCTCTGCCTGACATTCGGCCCGCTCGTCCGTTCGGCGGGGTGGCACTGACGAAAAAGAGTTGAAGTCGAGTGCCACTGGCTTTGCCAGTGTGCTTGTTAGTTAGTGTAGGGTACGTACTTGTATGCACCGCTTCTTTGTCTTGCCCGGCATCAATGATGGCGCGTGCGAGCACGGCACTATGCGTGTAATAGGGAGTTGAGGAGGCCGCTCTGCAACGACGGCTGAACCAGCTATAGCTTGGGATGCTTCCCCGCCTCACATGCCCGGGAATTAGAACTCGTGCCCCGGTTCCGCTGTGCAGTAGGGGCAATCAATCAAGATTAGCGGTGTTCCCGCTTCTGGTGCTCTCTTGTGACGTTCCTCTGCCTCCTCGGCGTCCTCGGCGGTAAACCCACTTCGCGGATTCTTGTGTGGCCCCCGGCTCGCTCGCCGATCACGGCTCGATTGCCTCGGCATCGTCTTTCCGGAGCGAAAGGACGACTTGACACACAAGTCAATATCGATGCTCCAAAAAGCAATAATTCGGCAGCGGCCAAGGGCGGCCGAAAAAGTCGCCGGCCAGCGTCCGATATCGATCGGGCAGACTCCTCGAACTTGGCGGAAAACCTTCTCAGGCCGCTGTTTTCCAGTACAATGCGGCGATGCGCGTGATTTCGCTCCAGTCCGGCAGCAACGGCAACTCGATCTATGTCGAGACCGGCGACGCGCGGCTGCTGTTCGACGCCGGCATCAGCGGCCGAGCGGCGGAAGAACGACTGGCCCAGCACGGCTGCGACATCCGCCAAGTCGACGGCCTGCTGATCTCGCACGACCACGTGGACCACAGCCGTAGCCTGGGCATTTACCACCGCAAGTTTCGGCTGCCGATCTATGCCACCGCCAAGACGTTTCAAGCAGCTCGCTCGCATAGTATCGGGCGGATCGACAAGGCGCATCATTTCGCGATCGGCGAGCCGCTCTGGTTTGGGCGGACGAAGGTCGAGAGCTACAAGACGCCCCACGATGCCGCGGAAGGCGCCGCGTTTGTTATTGATGACGGCCGCCATCGCTTGGGGATCCTGACCGACCTCGGCCACGTGTTCCGGCGGCTCAAAGACATCGTGGCGTCCCTGGATGCCGTGTTGTTGGAGAGCAATTATGACCCCGAGATGCTCGCCGGCGGACCTTATCCCTGGTACACCAAGGAGCGTATCGAGGGCGACGGGGGACACTTGTCCAACCTGCAGGCGGCCGACCTGCTTGCCCAGTGTGCTGACCGACGATTGCAGTGGGCCTGCTTGGGGCATCTGTCCGGCGACAACAACACGCCGGAACTGGCCGTGGCCACTTGCCGAGCGGCGGTTCACGACCGCTTTCCGGTTTACCTGGCGACGCGAGACGCTGTGAGCGAAATGCTGGACGTGGCGTAGGCCCTTGTTCGACGATTAATGATCGGATTCGTGACGGGACACCAAGGGACTAGTGGCATTCGCCCTTGAACTGGCCGTACGGCTTCATGTCGGGCGCGAAATCAACGGCAACAAACGGCTCATTTCCCACGACCCAAGCGTCGTGCCCGGGCGGGATGTGGGCAAAGTCGCCCGGCTCCAAATCAATTTGACTGCCGTCGTCCATCACGACCCGCATTCGGCCGCTAATGACGTACTGATGATGGGTCGCCTGGCAACTCTCGGTGTTCATCGCCGGCTTAATGTGTTCGGACCAGCGCCAGCCCGGCTCCAAAGTGACACGGGCGATGGACGTGTCTTCGACGGCGGCGAACTCCATCCGACCGTGCCCGCAGTCCAGGACCGTATCGGGCGAGCCGAGGTTCTTCTTCGAACATCGCTGAGTCTCAGTGATCATGATCCAACTCCTAGTGATTGTTGCACTTGCCATTAGCGTGCCATCGCGATCAAACCGCGTGGTGAAGTGGCGCTACACAATGGGTTTTCCAAGAAACTCCTTTTGGGGGCACGGATCGTGCCTGGGAAATTATAGAGGTCGACGCAGTCAAAGAGACAAACGAGACCGTTCCGATCGGGGAAACCGACGCACGCGTGGCGGTGCGAAAAAAGCAGCCGTGAAATGAAAGCTACCGCGTCTCGCCTGGAGTGCGTCTGAGGCACTGCAAGTAATATTTCTGCACGTAGGCGGCACAAGATTGCCCGTTGGCAGCGTTTCGGACACAGGCGGCCTCTGCCGCGGCAGCTTTTTTCAAAACTTCGCGGACGCGGGCCACGTTTCCCGCGCGGGCGTCTTGCTCGATCTGTTGGGCCGTCAAGCCGGTGCAGGCGCACAACGGCGCATCGGAATTTTTAGGATAGGCGGGACGGACTAAATCTGTCGCCAGGATGGATCGTTCGAACGCATCGAAGTAGGCCACTTCGCAGCGCGGCGCGGGGCAAAAATTGGCCGCCTCGGAGATTTGGCGGAGTTGATCGGCCGCAAGATACGTTTCCAGCGTCTCGCGGCCGACGGGTTGACCCTGCGAGCCGCAACGGGGGCAATATTCGGCGGTCTGGTCCGGTTCCCGGAGGAAAGCTTTGTTCACCGTGCAACCCTTTCGAACAATTCTACGGGTGCAGCGATCGCGAGTTGCCAAATCGTGGCCTCGCGGGGAACTTCTACCAGTTCTCGGCCAGCAGTTCGAAATAGGCTTGTGGATGGGCACAGGCGGGGCAGGCGGCCGGGGCTTCGCCGGCTTCATGGATGTAGCCGCAATTGATGCACCGCCACTTGACCGGTTCGGGGCGTTGGAACACGCGGCCTTGCTGGATATTCTCCAGCAAGCCGCGGAACCGTCGCTCGTGTTGCTTCTCGGCCACCGCAATCTTTTCGAAAATGGTGCCGATCGCCTTGAATCCTTCTTCGCGAGCCGTGTTGGCGAAGGCCGGGTACATCTCGGTCCACTCGTGATGCTCGCCGCTGGCGGCAGCCAAGAGGTTTTCCGCCGTGGTGCCGATCACTCCGGCGGCGAACTTCGCTTCGATGCAGACCTGGCCGCCCTGGAGGTACTTGAACAGCCGCTTGGCGTGCTCTTTCTCTTGATTGGCGGTTTCCTCAAAGATCTGCGCGATCTGCACGTAACCTTCATTCCTGGCCTGACTGGCGAAGAACGTGTAATGGTTGCGGGCTTGCGATTCGCCGGCAAAGGCGATCAAAAGATTCCGTTCCGTTTTCGATCCGCGCAGATCCATGAGAAATCCCTCCTGTAACAGGATAAGTTGTTCGGCGCTAGCTTCAGGCGGTTACCAGCGACGATAACGCTCAGTCGCCGAACAGAACGAGAGCCACCTTTTCCGCTTCTTCGCTCGAAAGCGTTACCTTACGGGCCTTGAAGACCTTGCGGACTGATGCGCAAATGGCCTGGGTGACACTCTCTTCGAGGTCCCGGCAGACTTCGTCCGACGTCTCGGCCAACTTCAGGGCGCTTTCCTCGGCGGCAGTCAGTTCGATCTCGACGTGCTCGACCTTCGGCTGCGATTTCTTGGCGGGCTTCTTGGTCGACTTCTTGGCGGCTTTCTTCTTGGGCGCGGCTTTCTTGGCCATGGGAACCTCAAAGGGGATTGGGAATGCGAAAAGCACAATATAGCGTACCGACTGGGAGCGTCAATTGGCGAAGAGGGTGGAGTGCGGTAATGGCTGATACTATGCGCGAGCGTGGCGCACGGGCAATCGAGGTAACGGAGGGAAGGATGAAGGAAGGCAGGGTTAGCTCTTCTTACGGCGGCCCCAGGCGGGCTGCACGGCCGAGAGGGCGACGCGATCTTCGAGGTTGGGACGGAAGATGGTGAGGATCAAGAGGGGCAAATACCAGCCCATCACCAGTCCGCCCTCGTCGGCCAGCCAGAACTGGGTGGCCAACAACACGGCTGCGGAGCACGCCAGCAGGGTGCCGAAGTTCTTCTGCGCCGGCCAGAAGGCCAAGCCGGCCGAAACCACTGCAAAGGCGGCAATCACCGGCAAACGGTAAACGCGGTAGTCGTCCTTGAGGTAGTGCCAGAGACCCGTGACTTGCACATTGAGCGGATTGCGGAGGCCGAACATCTGCTTCACTTGGGCAAAGAACGAGGCCACGTCGGGCGAGGTCAGGGCCAGCGAGGCGACCATTAGCAACAAGACGACGGCCACGGCGACGAGGAATCGCACCAGCCCTCGACGCCAGTAAAAACTGCACCACAATGGCAAGAGAAAGAGCGGATAGTAGATCAGTCCGGCGGCAGCGCCGACGAGGATGCCGGCAATGACCGGCCAGCGATAGGCGGCCACGGCCCAGACCAGCAGGGCGGCCGGAGCAACGTGATCGATCTGCCGAGTCATCTGACTGGTGTAGAACGTCAACAGATAAAGTGTTGCCGCGGCAACGCCGGTATGGATGTTGTCGAAATGTCGGAAGCCAATCCACACCATGCCAGAGACGATCAGCAGGTGGGCGAAAATCGTGGCGCTGCGGGTCGTTACTGAGCGAAGAAAGGCCGCGCGGTAAACGTCCGGGCGCGCCGGGTCCAGCGGCGGCGTTGGCCGACCGACTTCCTTGGCGAAATCCTGGAAGGGTTGATAGCCGGGATTGGGATTGGCGACCACGGCCGCATCTTGGTTGCTCAGCAAGTTCTCCAATCGCTCGGCCGGATTGGTGATGACGTTGGCCATCAAGAATATCAGCAACGATGCGCCGGTGAATGTCAAACCGCTCGCAGACAAGTTCGGGTCCAACAGCGGCCGACGGACCATCAAAGAATCGACCAACAATCGTATCAAGAAGAAACCGTTGACCGCGAACAGCCAAATGTAGCCGTTGCGAACCAGTTCCTCCTTCTGGTTCAGCAGTCCGTAATAAACCAGGAGGAAGCCGGGCGAAAAGCACAGCAGGCCAATCAGGTCCAAGTTCCGTATGCTCCAGAAACGGTGGAACTTGAAATAGATACCCACCATCATCAGGGCCGAGATGTAGGCCCAGGTGGTAGGGTTCAGCTTGTAGCCGAAGAGGATTTCCTGCATGGAATCGTTTGCTGGTCAGCCAAGCAATGCAACGAAGTGTCGAGGGCGTACCGGTTCGCTCGTCCTGCCGGTCGTCGCCTAAAATTATTGCTTGTCCGGTGAACTTTAGGATACAGGTCCAGTGGGAGTTTGCAACCCCCCTGTGCGCACCGGGGATCGCGCCAAGTATAAGAAATCTAACCCTTTGCGACCGAACGCGTGGGTGCCACCAGCTATGGTTCCAATCGGCAGCGGGCTTCGGCGGCCCAGGGGCTATCAGGCGATTCGTTCAGGAACGCCCGCCAGTGCTCAGCGGCGCGATCGGGCAATTGCAGCTCGTCCAGAAGCCGCGCCAGGTGGTAGTGGGCGTCGGCGTAATCGGGATGGTAGCGCAGTGCGCCTTCGAAGGCGGCCACGGCCAACTCGCGTTGCCCGAGTTCGCTGAGCACGCAGCCGAGATTGGCGCGGGCTTCCACGTAGTCCTCATCGAGCTCGATGGCCATGTAATAACGTTCGCGGGCGCCGCCGAGGTCACCCTGTCGATACAATAACTCGGCCACTTGGAAGCAAAGTTCCGGTTTTGGGCCAGCAGCCGCCATTGCCGCCCGGTACATCTCGCCGGCAGCCGAGAGCTGACCGTCTTCTTCGAGCTCGGCGGCCAGACGGCACATCTGCTCGACCGAGGTGGGTACGGCGGTGGTTGCCGCCGCAGGAGGCTCCTCGGCGGCGTCGAAGTCGAATCGCAATTGACCGCCTGGCTCGATCAGGCCATCGCCTTGGCGGAGCAGAATCTCTTTGCCTTCGACGATCACCGAGAGTTGTGCTAGCGGCCGAGCGATGTTCGGAAGATAGCGGGCCAGAGCGCCGAGCTTTTTTTCAATCGCCGCCGGGGAGACACCGCCGGCAAGCAATTCGGCGAGCCGCCGGGCGGTCGCGACTTCCTGGAAATCGAAGTATGGCAGTCGTCGCACTTCGCGTACGGGCACGATGAGCCCACGGCGATGCCAACGCCGGATCACGGCGATCGGCACACCCAACAAGTCGGCCAGCATTGCCGGCGTGTAGAGCTTATGAATGTCCCGCTGCGATTCGACCAATCCCAGACGTTGCCAGAGGTCCGTTTCGCGAAGGACCTGGATCGCGCCTTGTTCGACTTCGCGGCGTGTGGCTTCGTCGAGCCATTCGTCGGCGTCATTCAGTTCGGGAAGGGGAAAATCCTCCTCGCCGACGACAATCAGCGTTGCTGTTGCATTGGGTTTTTCCAGGACTATTCCGCCCTGTTCACGGACCAACTGCGCGGCATCACGGCGGGCCATGCTGGCCAACCGGCCGACGAACGCCACGCGCTGGTCCTGTAGTTGCATGAGCGGTGCTGGGGACGATGGGAGGCTAGAGTGAATGGGGTATAACGCAACGCCGATGCGACGATGCGGCCACGTCCGTCACTGCTGCCGATGACAAACAGGTCGGGAGTGGCACCTCATCATACCAAGCGGGCACGCCAGTTGACCAGCGTGCCCGGGTGAGCGGTGCGACAAAAGAAGCCTTTGGGCGCTTTACTGCTGCGGCTGCCTTTGCGTCGGCTAGTTTGTGCGCAGCGGAGGAACCTTTGTCAGCGGGCGCAAATTTTCGGCATCGGTCGGCTGAGACGGGTTGGATGGATTGCCAAGCTCCGGGGCTCTGTCGGCCGGCGTCGGCTGACGCATGGCCGGCGTTGGCTCTGCCGGATTCGGCGTGGCCGGCGGTGTGGCTGGCGCTAACGGTTGAGCTGGAATCGGTGACAGGGTCTGTGCGGGGGGCGTTTCAATCGGATTGCCACAAGCGTCCAGTGGGACTCGATAGCAGACCAGTCGCGGTACGCTGTAGGTGTAGGTTACCGGCACACGCTTTTCAACGGTGCGCGGCACACGAACGGTGTGCTGTTCGGCAACCATCCGGCAGACCTGATAGGGCACCCGGTCGACACGTTCCTCGTACACCATCCGGCAGGTGGTGACCGGGACTTTTCGCACTTGTTGTTCGGTTACCATGCGGCAGACCTGAACGGGGACCTTGCGGACCATTTGTTCGGGCACGTAGCGACAAACTTGGACCGGCACCTGCTGAGCGACGGTCTGCGGCACTAGCGTGGTCTGGGGGATTTGCTGGGCGACCACGTTCGGATGCCAAACCTTCTGGACTTCATAGCGGCCGCGCGGCGTCTGTTCCCAATACAGGCCCGCCCGTTGATACACGGCTTGTCCAGTGATGGGATCCACCCCGCACTTGGCCGATTGCCAAGTCAGACGGGTGGCAGGCAGGCCGGGCTTCAAGACCATTTGATCGGTGAAGCAGCCCTGATCGACGTATTGCGTCCGGAACGTGGTCACCGGTTGCATGACCGTGTGATAGTCGGTGCGGTACGATGTCTCGTAGACCGGCCGCATCACCGTATAGCGTTCCTCGCGCTCGGCCGTCTCGTAGACCGGCCGCTGCACCGTGTAGCGCTCCTCGCGCTCGGCGGTTTCGGTGACCGGGCGGCCAACGGTGTAGCGATTCTCGCGGACGGCTGTCTCCCAGATGGGCCGGTAACGGGTCTCCTGCCGCTCTTCGCAGATCGTTTCATATTCGATCCGGTAGGCCGTGACCTGCTTCTGCTCGCAGACCGTCTGGTAGACCAGCCGGTACTCCTGGCCGCAGACCACTGGGACGCCCCCTTGGGCGAGTGCGGCAGAGACCATGGTTACGAAGAACGACGACGCCAAAAGGGAACGAATCACGTTGTTCATTGCAATATCCTCGTATCCGGCAAGTTAGCTGCTCGATGCAGGCCGACGTTGTTGCTTTGACAGCGCAGGCGACTACAGCAAGGATAGGTTATTCCGATCCCATTGGGCCAAAGAGCCCTGGCGCCGGTGAAACCTCGGCCGCCGGGGATCATCAACCGCAAGGTCTCGATGGAACCCTTCATCTGAGTCTGGCAGATAATAGAGTGGCAGGCAAACGGTTGGCCACGGCTCTCGATTACGATTCGATCCGAAGTATAATACGCAACGAGGTTTGCGTTGGATGAAATTTTTTCAAGTTTCTTTGCATCCTCGCCGACGTGGAAATCTCGATAAAACCCGCAAATTTTCGCGAACTTGCCGGGCTTGCTAGCAGAGCTTGCGTAATCGATAGAATCGGAAGTGGCGAACGAACTTCGGATGGTTTTTGACTGATGCAGTACCTTGATTTGACGCTGGCCACCGCGGAAGAGAACCTTGCACTGGACGAGGCGCTCCTGGACGAGGCGGAATCACTCGACGGGCCGAACGAGACGCTTCGGCTTTGGGAATCGCCGGCGCCGATGGTCGTCATTGGCCGCTCATCTCGCATGGGCCGAGAGGTGAATGTTGGCGTTTGCCGGCAGCGGGGGATTCCCGTGTTGCGGCGCGTCAGCGGTGGGGCGGCGATCGTGGCGGGGCCCGGCTGTTTGATGTACAGTCTGGTGCTGAGCTACCAATTGCGGCCGCAGTTGCGGGTGTTGCCTCGCGCCCATCGCTGGGTGTTGGGGATGCTCACCGAGGCCCTCGCTCCGCTGGTGCCCGGTGTTGGCTGTCGGGGTACAAGCGATTTGGCTGTGGGCGACCGGAAAGTCTCTGGCAATAGCGTCCGTTGCCGGCAAACCCATTTCCTGTATCACGGCACTCTGTTGTACGATTTTCCACTGGATCTGGTCGCGGAATGCCTGGGCATGCCGGAACGAATGCCGGACTATCGTGAGCGGCGCGGGCACGGCGAATTCGTCATGAACTTGCCACTCCCGGCGACGGTGATTCGCGAGGCGCTCCTCCGCGCGTTCCATGCTCGGCAGGCGCGATCGTCGTGGCCGGCTCTCGCGGTTGCCCGCTTGGTGGCCGAAAAATACTCGCAGCCGCAGTGGAACGAGAGCCTTTATTGGTAGTCAGCAAAGCAATGCAACGGTCGCGTCACGATTTCACCACGAAAACCGGGCTTCCGCGACCAACCTTCGGTCGGTGCCCGCGCCCTTGTTGCATTGCTAATCTGAAGGTCAATACGATCGAGCGGTCTTTATGGCATGGCCACTTGGGCACGCGCCAGCAAGTGGCCGACGTCTTCCGCTTCGGTGGCCTCGACCGCGCTGATCTTGAGTCGCAAGGGCACGTCGACTTGCGATCGCTGTTGGGCGGCGTCCAACAGTCGCTGGCAGAACAGCGAGGCCTGTTGCTGGCTGGTCTCCGTAAGGATCACTGCAAAGGTGTGTTCGCTGTAGCGAGCGGCGAAATCGCTTTCGCGGACAGTCTGTTCAATGAGGCGCCCGACCGACTTGAGTAATTGTCGCGCCACGTCTTCGCCGCACGTTTCGAGGATTCGCTGGTAGTGGTCGACGATCACGATTGCCAGGGAAAACGGCCGCTGGTACCGCTTTTTGACGCCCAACATCAAGCCGAGGATCTCTTCCAGTTCGCGGCGATTGCTCATGCCGGTCAGGGCATCAGCACGGAGGTCGACGGCGTTGACCAAATTCTCGATCTCTTGATGCATCATGCGGCGCGCGGCCTGGATACGCTCCGCCAATTGCCCGGCGGTCAGATCCTCGCTCAAGGAATCGGCGAGCTGCTGCAATTGCTGGGGCCACGCCGTGTCTTGCTGAAGGACTTGGGCCAGGCGTAGCCAGGATTGGAGCGTGCATTGCAGCATGAGCACCAGATCCGTAGTGGTCATGATGCCGCAAATCCGCCCGTGCTCGACGACCGGCAGGCAGGAGATGTTGTTCGACTGCATGAAGGTGATCGCCGCGCCCAGCGGGGTGTCGGGAGTGCAGGTCAACGGCGGAAAACTCATCAGTTGGTGAGCCGTCGATCCGCGTTGGGCGTGCAGGTCACGATCGCTGACGACCCCCAACAACTCGCCCGAATTGCCACCCACCAGCAGATGGCGAATGTGCAGCTTGCGCATCAACTCGCTCATTTCTTCGAGACTCGTGGACGACGAGACGACTAGCGGGCTGCGGGTCATCAGGTGGCGGACTTCCAGGCGATTTTTCAGCAGCATTTCGCCGTCGTTCATCAACTCGCGAAACAACTGCTGCCGTTTGGCATGCGGTCGCAATTCGGCGACGACCGGGACCACGGCGGCGGCGCTAGGCGGCACGAGGTTTTCCATGGCGATACCCGCGGCAAGAGACAGGTATGTATAGGGTATGCCCCCCATACAACTATAGCTTGCCGAAGCCGCCGGTTTTGGCGACGGGCTATGCCTACTCGGCGACGCCATCGCCTGGGTTGGTTGAAGCCAGCCGCGACGCGGATGGCTCAGCTTCTACGACCAGCGGTTTCACCGGCTTGCGTGTCACAAAGCCCAGGAACATCAGAACGGTGCCGAACATGGCCAGGCCTGCGATCGGCGACATGTCGTTGCCGACGTCTGCCGGGGGCTTTGCCTGCGGTCCGGCCATCATCCTGTTCAAATGAACCAGCATAAGAATTGGGCCCGGCAATCCCGCCCACGCGGCGCCCAGCCAAACAAGCCACCACGTCGCCCGTGTCTTGAGTCGCGGCTGATCGACCGGCTGCTGCTTGCGGTTGGCCAGCCAGCGGCAGAGGCGATAGAACCCGGCCGCGGCATAGGCGGGCACAAAAAGCTCAAAGAACAGCCATGCAAGCATCATGAAGTTTTGGCCGGCATTCATGTCCTGCGGCCGCATCTTCTTCAGATCACTCGGCAACGGCACACTCACCAGCCCACCGAAGACAACCACCGCACCGACCACGCCGACAACATAATAGATCTTGCGATACTGTCGCCGAAAACAGAAGTAGGCGACGGCCAACGGCGGCAGGACCAGCAGCGCATCGAAACCGAGCATCAGCAGTGACATTGTCGCGCTAAAGCCGTCGTCGAGCGAGCACCGCCACGGCCGTAGCAAAACGAGCATCCACGCGGCAAACGCCAGACAGCCGACAATCGTCGCCCAACGAAGCGTTTCAGGCAGATAGCGCTTCATGGCGATCCTTCTTTCCGCGATTTATTGTGGGCGTGGTGCAACGGAATGTGGCGCATCGATGCCGCTGGTCGGCTTGCGTTTTCCCTCGAGAATCTCCTTCACGGCGTTTTTGACGTCGTCGTATTTTGGTTCGTTCTTGTAGAACGTATAGGTGCGGTGCGAGCGGCCGCCGTTGAGATAGCCGTCGAGGTGAAACAGGCGATCATCTGGCCCGATTTCCTTCAGTGACCTGGCCAGTTCCACTGTCTGGCGGGAGGAGCCGAGGCTGTACTTGGCTTGAACAGTCTCGCAATCCGGACCAAGCACGAGGAACCGCAAGCGAACGGCATGATCACCCGCCAGTTCAAAATGCTCGAACACCATCACGCGATCCTTGCCTGCGGTGAACTGATCGCGACAGTAGTATTTCAGTTTCTTCAGCTCCTCATCCTTGCTTTTCTCTCGAAGCTGAAGAAGTCCTTCACGTTCCGCGTCTCGTTGCTTGGCGTTGCCGACCGCTTCGTAAGCCTGAACGAGTTTCGCCCGTAGTCGCCAGTTGTTTGGCTCGAGTGCCTTTTCGCGCGACCAGAATTCCGCGGCCTCTTGAGGTTTTTCGGCCAGGTAGGCCATCAGGCCAGCGTTGTACATCAACGTCGCATTGTTCGGGTCTTGGGCCAGCGCGGCTTTGTACGCCTCCAATGCCTCGGAATACTTCTTCTCCTCGGCAAGTTGCGCGCGATGCTCAGGCGTATTCTTCGCGTCCTGGGCTGCCGCGGCATACGTGGCGAAGAGCAGGATGGAGAGAACGAGGGAACGCGTCTGGAACATGAAAACTCTCCTTTAAGGATTCAAACCCCGCGCGGACGCACCGGCGAGTAAGGTTTGGCGGCACGCACTGCCCCGGTTGAAGAGGTTCGAGTGAGAATAGCTGCCCTTTGCAGCCAGTGTACCGCAACGGCGGCCGTCGCTCTAGGTCCCGATAGAAGAGGGGGGAGTGGGAGAACGCGAAACACTGCCACGCCCGCTTGGTCCCGTGGAATCGGAAGGAGACTCGCGTCGATCAGCGAAGATTGCTGTTCTCGTAGGTTAGTTTGATCGCAGCAGAGAGTCTTCGTGACGGGCGGCAAGATCCTTCGCTTCGCTCAGGATGACGCGAAATCTCCCTTAAGCCTACTCCTCGAAGCGAATCTCCAGGATTTCAAACTTCAAAATTCCCTGAGGTACTTCGATTTCCACCCGGTCGCCGACCTTTTTGCCGACCAGGCCTTGGGCTAGCGGGCTGGTGACCAAGATCTTGCCCGTGTCGTAGTCCTCTTCGCCGGCGCCGACCAGGGTGAACTCTTCCTCGTCATCGAACTTAAGGTCCTTGACCTTTACCGTGGCGCCGAAGGAGACCTGATCCTTGGGCAATTGGGAGGTATCGACGAGGATCGCCCGGGAGAGCTTGTCGCGCAAGACGTCGATGCGGGCCTGCATCAATCCCTGACTTTCGCGGGCACCGTGGTACTCGGCATTTTCACTCAAATCGCCTTCGGCTCGGGCAGTGGCCAGCCGTTCGAGGATTTTGGGCATTTCGACCGAGGTGAGGTGTTCCAGATCGGCCTTGAGCTTGTCATAGCCCACGCGGGTCATCGGGATTCGATCGGACATGGTAGACCTTTGGCGAAAAAAAAGGCGACTCCCGCTTTGGCGTGGGGGGTCGCTTATTCTTGATCTTCTTCAGTTGTAATCGCGAAAGACGTTGGCTTCCCGAGTCGATCGACTGGAAATTGGTCGGGTAATTTGAGTGCCCTGTCATGATATCAAAACCAGAGCTGTCGATCCAGCCCCGCCACACGGCGGTTCTCCGCGTGGGCGGCTTTAAAGTGCTGCTGACACCAAGGCATGGCCGCCGGTCGGTTGGTGGTTATTCTCATCGCGCTGGTGATATATTCGGTCTGAGCCGTTGCGTTGTTCGCCGTTGCTAGTCGGCCGATTGTCGCCGTGACCGCGGCGACAAAAAAAGCCTCGCAGATCGACGACCTGCAAGGCTTTTGGATGTGGAGCGGAGGAGGGTCGAACTCCCGACCTCTGCATTGCGAACGCAGCGCTCTCCCAACTGAGCTACCGCCCCGAATTGTTCACGGGCTCTATTTTAAGGCTTGGCTGCCGGATGATCAAGCGGGGCCAAAGTCGCTGCGATAGGCGTCGGCCAGTTTTTTGCCCCAGCCGCCCAAGGCGTTGAGCTTGCCGGTGAAGAACCGCAGCACCGGCGGCTCGTGGCAGAACTTCAAGCCACCGATCAGCTTGGCGTTTTCCAAGAGCCAGGCCAGGCGATCGACCAGGTAGTCGACGTGTGAGACGGTGTAGACGCGACGCGGGCAGGCCAACCGGCAAAGCTCCATGTCGGAGAAGACGTCGTTGCCCTGGGCGTCGCGGTCCATTGAGATCGTGCCGCGTTCCATGCCGCGGACGCCGGAAGCGATGTAGACAGCGGCGGTCAATGCGCCGGCCTGATACTCCGACTGCGGGATGTGGGGCACGAATCGCTTGGCGTCGACGTGACCGGCCAGACCGCCGGGAGGCGTGATCGCCGGAATCTTCCGCTTGACCATGCTCTTGACGAAGTAGTCGATCAGGTCGGCCGAGCTGCTGGCCACGTCATAGTCGACCATTTCGCGGATGCCGACGGCCATGGCCTCGATTTCCTTCGACGACATGCCGCCGTAGGTGATGAAGCCTTCGTACAGCGGCAGCCAGGCTTTCAACTGCTCGAAGTAGTCGGGGTTGTTCGTAGCGATCAAGCCGCCGCGGACACAGGCGCTCTTGCGGGCCGAGAGGTAGATGATGTCGGCCTGGGCCATCATCTCGCGGACGATCTCTTCGATCGTCTTGTCGGCGTAGCAGGGCTCGCGGCGCTTGATAAAGTAGGCGTTTTCTGAAATCAGGCTACAGTCGATCACGACCGGAATCTTGTGGGCCGCGGCGATCTTCCGCACGGCCTTGAGGTTTTCCATCGAGAACGGCTGGCCGCCGATCAAATTCGTGGTGGCTTCCATGCGGACGAAGGAAACCTTCTCCGCGCCGTGCTGGCGGATGAGCGCTTGGAGCTTGTCGAGGTCCATATTGCCCTTGAAGGGCTTGTCGCTTTCGGTCTGCAGAGCGTCGTCGGTGTAAATTTCTTCGACCTTGCCACCGGCGATCTCAAAATGGGCTTTGGTGGTGGTGAAGTGATAGTTCATCGGGACGACGTCGCCGGGTTTGACGAACATCTTGGCCAGCAGGTGCTCGGCCGCGCGTCCCTGGTGTGCCGGCACGCAGTACTCGAAGCCCAAAATGTCTTTGACCGCACTGAGGAGCTTGTAGTAGCTCTCGCCGCCGGCATAGGCGTCGTCGGAGACCATCATGGCGGCCAACTGGTTGTCGCTCATGGCGTTGGTGCCGCTGTCGGTCAACATATCGAGGAAGACATCGCGGGTTCGCAGGAGGAAGGTGTTGTAGCCGGCTTCCTCAATCGCCCGGAGGCGCTCATCGACGGGGGCCAAGGTGGTTTTTTGCACAATGCGGACCTTGTGCATCTCGATCGGAATGGTACGGCCATCGGTGAGTTTGACTTCCACGGGCAGATCTCCGGAATGTCTCTATTGGGGGGTAGTTAAGGCAGTATGCCCGGCCCTGCCGGGGCTGTCAAGCATTTTTCCCGGGAAAATGGGACGTCTCGGGTAACCGGGTTGGGGTCGGAAAAGAACTCCCGGACGGGAGGGGGGAGACGCACCGGCTGCATTTGCCGTTCCGGAGGGTGCCAGTGACGCTGGTCAACGAGCTTTCGTCGACGCTATCGTTGCGGCGGAACGCCCTGCCGATGTTGATGGACGTGATGCGGCTTTGGGTACGCGACCGTTTTGGGAGTGCGCCGCCAGAACCGCAGTTTGTCATAGCTCGGGCAG